>NZ_JAUEPL010000009.1 GCF_030406405.1 Streptomyces ficellus | reverse complement strand
TCCTGGCTGGCCGGCTGCCGTCGGCTCCACCGCCGTTACGAACGCAAGGCCGAGCACTTCCTCGCCTTCGTCGGCATAGCCGCAGCCCTCATCTGTCACCGCCGCCTCACCAAATGAAACGACGCCTTAAGGGATCGCACGGCCTGGTGTGGAGGCCGGGGGTCCCTTAGTCGCAGACTTGCGCGTCGCGCGTCACGCGGCGTTGCGGATGGCGGAGATCTCGAACGTGAGCTTGATCTTGTCGCTGACGAGGACGCCGCCCGTCTCCAGCGCCGCGTTCCAGGTCAGGCCCCACTCCGAGCGCAGCAGCTCCGCCTTGCCCTCGAAGCCGACGCGCTCGTTGCCGAAGGGGTCCTTCGCGGCGCCGTTGAATTCGAGGTCGATGTTGATGGGCCGGGTGACGCCCTTGATGGTGAGGTCACCGGTGATGCGGTAGTCCGTGCCACCCAGCGCCTCGACGCTCGTGGAGCGGAACGTCATCAGCGGGAACTGCTCGGCGTCGAAGAAGTCGGCGCTGCGGAGGTGCCCGTCGCGGTCGGCGTTGCCGGTGTCGATGGACGCGATCTTGACGTCGATGGACGCGCTGGAGGCCGCCGGATTGGCGCCGTCCAGGTGCAGGGTGCCCTCGTACTCGGTGAAGGCGCCCCGGACGTTGGTGACCATCGCGTGGCGAGCGGTGAAGCCGATGCTGCTGTGGGACGGGTCGATCGTGTACGTCCCGGTCAGGGCGGTCAGGCCCGGGTCCACGGGGGTGGCGGCGGGCGCGGTGGCGGTGCTGGTGCGGCTGAAGAGACCCATGATGACGTGCTCCTTCGACTTGGTTTAATCTTCAACAACACTGACTGTAACCCCATTCCGTTCGGATTTCCACAACTTCGGAGAGGTGTCGGAACCCGCCCTGTGCGGCAGCCCGCCTCCGGCAACGTCTACGAACCGACCGACACCGTGAAGCGGCGCGGGTTGCCGTCGTGGGCGGCGCCTGAGACGTCGGGCCGGCCGTCCGGGCGGACGTCGTCGTACGGGAAGGCGTAGCCGATGGGCGTGTTGGCGTGGACCACGCGGGAGAAGTGGTTGGTCGAGGGGTCGCGGTAGTAGTCGGAGGGCGCCGGGCCGTTCGGCTGGTCGGGGTGGGTGAGCAGGGTCGTACGGTTGAAGCCGGCCGCGAGGCGGGCGAGCAGGGCCTTGCGGTCGTCGGAGTCGGCGGGGTTGTTGGCGAACGGCCCGTGGTTGCAGGTGAAGACGTCCTTGGAGGTGGGCCGGGTGAAGCGGTGGCCGCCGCTGAAGGTCAGGACGTCACCGCTGACCCGGCCGACGCGCACGCCCCGGCCGCCCTGGAGGTCGATGCGCGGGTCGGTGGTGCGGTACTTCTGCCAGACGCGGTCGATGTAGCCGGTGAAGGCGTTGCGGAAGGGCATCTGGTCGGGGCGGTCGAAGTACGGCGCCATGAGGTTCTGCGGCGAGATCACCCGGAGCACCGAGCCGTTCGAGGCACGGATGACCAGCTTGTCCCACGGCTGGCCGTCCCGGGCGGCCTGGGCGACCAGCCCGTCGGCGATCCGCTGGAGGGCGCCCGGGGGCAGCGGGGCGACGGTGTGGGTGGCGTCGCCGGTGAGGGTGAGGCCGATGGGGAGGGCGGTCACCAGGTCGACGTAGCTGATGTTGGCGTACAGCTGCTGCGGATTGAACGTGAACTCGGCGAACGACCAGACGCGGCCGTAGTTCGGGTCGGCGGGTGTCGCGAAGGCGGGCTCGACCAGGGCGGGGCCGGGGTTGAGGAAGAAGTCCAGCGTGCTGTCGCGGACGAAGTAGACACGGCCCCGTACATCTGAGGCAGCGCCAGGATCACCGGTCCCGCGCCCGCCGGGCGGAGCGGTATCGCGCAGTCGACGGGGAGCGGGGTCATGGGGGCGGCGGGGGACTCGGGGCGGTGGACGCCGCCGCCCGGGCGCAGCAGCACCCAGCGGCCGGTGCCCTGCTCCCGCCCGGTGACGTAGGCGCGGACGGTACCCGGCAAACTGCGGTTGACCAGGGCGAGTTCACAGGTGGCGGGCGCGGCTTGCGCCCTGCTGCCGAACGCGGCCGCGGTGGCGACGGCCGCCGCGCCGGAGAGGAAGGCGCGGCGGGGCAGGGGTGAGGGCACGGGTGAGGACAGGGGGGATGCCATGGGTGCACTCCTGGTGTGGGGGAGGAGCGGTGGGGGTGCGGCCCACTCTGGCGCTGCCCGCGGCGAGGGGTCAATGCATCTGACTGAGAGCGCTCTCACCTTTTTCTCCCTCGCGCCGCGGCGGCTCGTATGTTCACCGCCGACGAGTGCATGGGAAGAAGTCGGGGAATTCCGCTGAGGATTTGACCGCGAGGTGGCCGTGGCGCGCTTCACGCGCCGTGGCGGAATCAAGAATTCCGGATTGCGCGACTGGTGCGGTGTCGGTCCCCCATCCTCACGATGAGCCATGGCCGACTGATGCGCACTTCACCGGCGTCTTATGCTGTCCGGGCCAAAGACCGAGCCGGCCAGGGGAAGTTGCCGGCAAGCATGAGGAGTGCTCGTTCCTTGAGACCAAGAAACCGACAGCACTTCGGAGCGTCACGCGCGAGCGTGTACGGACCGGGGGAAATCAGCCAGAGAGTGGCTATAGGGGGAACCGGCGGGGGAGCAGGGGGGCTGGCCGCGATACGGGCGCTGTGTCTGAGCCTGTTCCTGGCCCTCATCGTGGGGCTCATCGGCTCCGCTCCCGCCGTGGCGGTGGAGCCGGCGGGCACCGCCGCCGTCAGTGAGCAGACGGAAGAGCAGGAGTACATTCCGGCCACCGACCGCGGCCGGGTGCTCCAGCTGTGGAAGGCCGGCGGACCGGGGGTCAAGGCGGCCGCCGAAGTGGCCCTGTCGGGCCCCGACGCCGAGGTGAAGCGGTTCCTGGAGCACGAGAACGCCATCGCGCAGCTCAGCGACGACCGGGTGGCCACCGTGCAGGTGTTCTCCGCGGGCGGGCGGGCCGTGCGCGCGGCCGCGGAGCAGGCGCTGGCCGGGACGCCCGAGCAGCTGGACGCCTTCCTGAAGGACGGCTGGAAGGCCCCGCTGGAGCAGGACCAGCGGGTGCGGGCCACGCAGATCATCTCCGCCGGCGGACCGGGGGTGAAGGCAGCCGGCACCAAGGCCCTCAACGGCACCATCGAGGACGTACGCGCGTTCATCGCGCAGGGCCAGTACACCGCCCGGGACTCCGACGACCGGGTCATGACCGTCCAGATCATGAGCACCGGCGGGCCCGCCGTGCGCGAGGCCGCCGGGGCCGCGCTCAACGGCTCCATGCACGACATCCGTGAGTTCCTGGAGGTCGGCCAGCACATCGCGCGCGCCCGCGACCAGGAACTGGCCACCGTCGCCGAACTGGCCGCCCTCGCCACCGAGGCCGGCCGCCAGGCGAAGGTAGAGACCGAGGCCGCCAAGGAGGCGTCGGACCGCGCGATCGCCGCCACGAAGCTCGCCAAGCAGGCCGCCGAGACGGCCGCGGCCGAGACCGAGGCGGCCAGGAGCGACGCGGTCAAGGCGTCCAACGCCGCGGGCCGCGCGGCCGACGCCGCCAACGGTGCCGCGAAGGCCGCCCAGCAGGCCATCACCTCCGCGCGGGCCGCCAACACCTCCGCCCGTATCGCCGCCAACGCCGCCTCCCAGGCCGCGTCCGCCGCCGCTGCCGCGGCCCAGGCGGCATCCCGCGCGCGCAGTGCCGCCGCCGACGCGGCGACCGACGCCACCAAGGCGTCCGCCGCCCGCAAGGCCGCCGAGGACGCCCGTAAGGCCGCGCAAGGAGCCAAGAAGGCGGCCCAGGCCGCCGAGTACGCGGGCACCGCGGCCACCGAGGCGGGCAACGCCGCCAAGGCCGCCGCCAGCGCCGGAGTCAACGCCAACGCCGCCGCGGCCGCCGCGGAGTCGGCGAGCGGGTACTCCAGTGTCTCCAGCGCCCAGGCCCAGCGCGCCAAGGCGGCCGCCGCCGAGGCGCGCCGCCACGCCGCCAACGCCACCGCCGCCGCCAACCGCGCGACGTCCCTCGCCGCCCAGGCCGCCAAGGCCGCCTACGAGGCCCGCGACGCCGCCAACTCGGCCGCCGACCACGCCGAGAAGGCAGCCGCCGCGGCCGACGCGGCAGCGGAGCACGCCGGCGACGCGGCCACCGCCGCTGCCGAGTCGACCAAGCACGCCCAGGCGGCCAAGACCGCCGCCGACACCGCGACCGCCGCGGTCACCAAGGCCCGCAACACCTTCGACCTGGCGCGTCAGGTCGAGGCGGCTGAGCTGGCCGACCGCACCACCACCGCGATCGAGGAGGCCAAGGCCGCCAAGATCACGGTCGATGAGCGCAAGGCCGAGGCCCAGCGGGCCGCCACGCAGGCCAAGCAGCTCGACGAGGAGGCCGAGCGGCTCCGCGTCGAGGTCTCCCAGCCCGGCGTCGACGTCGCGGCCACGGCCCCCAAGGCCCGCAAGGTCGCCCTGCACATCGCCAAGACCCGGGGCCCCTGGAGCGCCACGGCGGCCGAGGTCGCCCTCGCCGGTACCGACAGCGACGTCGTGGAGTACGTGCGTACCGGCCTGAAGCTGGCCGAGCAGCACGACGAGACCGACCGCGTCGCCCGCCTGGCCTGGGACTCCGAGTACCCCGCGGTCCAGACGGCCGCGCAGAGCGCGCTCGGCGGCGACGCCGCCGCGATCAGCGCCTTCCTGCGCACCGGCCAGCACCAGGCGGCGGCCAACGACTACCGCATCCGCGTCGTCCAGCTGATGAACGGCGCCGGACCGGAGGTCAGGAAGGACGGACAGGCCGCGCTCGACGCCGGTACGACCGAGGCGCTGCGCGACTTCGTCTCCACCGGCTACTACACGGCCCGCACCAATGACGAGCGGGTCCGCGCGGTCCAGCTGATGAACACGGGCGCACCGGAGCTCAAGGCCGCGGCCCAGGTCGCGCTGGAGGGCCCGCCGGAGCTGCTGCACGACTTCATCGAGGTCGGGCAGTACCGGGCGCAGCGCAAGGACCTGCTGACCGCGACCCATGTCTCGCGGGTCCAGCGGCTGATCGCCGGCGCCGCCAGCGTCGCCGCGACCGCCCAGCAGAACGCCGCGCTGGCCGCCAAGGTCGCCGCCGACGCCCGCAAGGCCGCCGCCGAAGCGGCCAAGTACGCCGAGCAGGCCAAGGCGTCCGCCGAGCAGGCCGGCAAGTACGCCGAACAGGCCCGCCAGTCCGCCCGGGCCGCCGAGGCGTCCGCCGCCAAGGCGGCGGAGTCCGCCAGGACCGCCCGCGCGGCCGAGGCCGACGCCCACAACGCCGCCCGCCGGGCGACCAACTCCGCGGCCCAGGCCGAGGCCTCCGCCGCGTCCGCGGCCGCCTCCGCGAGCGACGCCTGGGCGGCGGCCAACGCCGCGCGCGCCTCGGCCGAGGCCGCGGGCAAGGACTCCGCGGCCGCCCAGAAGGCGGCCAAGGACGCCCTGATCGCGGCGGTGGAGAAGAAGCAGGCCGAGGAGGCCGCCAAGCTCAAGGACGAGGAAGCCCGGCAGTTCCGCCAGGAAGTCAAGGCGTTCAACGACTGGCTGCGCGAGAGCGACGACATCGACTGGGGAGCGGTCCTCTCCGAGGGCGGTCACTTCGCGCTCGACGTCCTCGGACTGATCCCCGGCTTCGGTGAGGCCGCCGACGGCGCCAACTGCGCCTGGTACGGAGGCGAGGCCGCGTCCGGCAAGAAGGACGCCCTCGGTGACGCGGCACTGTCCTGCGGCGCCGCCATACCCGGAGTCGGGTACGGAGCCAGCGCCGTCAAGTTCGGCAAGTGGGGCGACAAGGCGTCCGGCTTCTTCAAGTCGCTCTTCGGCAAGGGCAGCAAGGCGTTCAAGAAGTGCAACAGCTTCACGCCGCAGACGCCCGTCCTGATGGGCGACGGCCGCACCAAGCCCATCAAGGACATCAGGATCGGTGACCGCGTTCTCGCCACCGACCCGGTGACGGAGCGGACCGCGTCACGTCCGGTCGACCGGGTCATGACCAGCGGGGGCCAAAAGCACCTCGTGAGCATCACGGTCGACGAGGACGGTGCCGCCGGAAACGCGGTGGGCACCTTCACGGCCACCGCCGGTCACCCCGTCTGGCTGGCCAACCGCAAGGACTGGGTCAGCGCGGAACGCGTCGTCCCCGGTGACCGGGTCCGCACTCCGGACGGCACCACGGCGACCGTGGTGGCCAGGCGGGACCAGAGCCGCGACCAGCAGGTGTTCAACCTGACGGTACGGGACATCCACACGTACTACGTGGTCGCGGGCAAGACGCCGGTCCTCGTGCACAACGCGACCTGCCCGGTCACCTTCGCCGACATGGGCGGCGACCACTTCGTGTCGCCGGGCGGTCTGGTCTACGGTCCGGACAGGAAGCACGGTCACAAGATCGACCACATCCTCGCCCACACGGTGGAGGATGCGAGCAGGCTCACGCACACCGTGTTCGTCGAGAAGAACCCGAACAAGGTGCTGGATCTGGTGGACGAGGCGTGGACCAGGAAGGGTCAGGCCATCAGGGACCCCAATGACACCTTCAAGTTCATCATCCCCATGGGAAGGACCATCGGGACGAAGGGTGAGGACCACATGCTGGTGGCGGTCGATCCCAACACCAACCTGATCCTCAGCGCCTATCCGGCCAAGAAACCGTAGGAATTCCGCAGTTAGACTTGGCCGGCACCGGGAAAAGGTGCCGGCCACGTCGCTTTTTGCGCCGGCCGGCCGGCCGGCCAGCCAACCAACCAGCCCACCAGCTCAGCCGAAAGAGGATCCGTCCGCGATGACACGTGACATGGCCCGCAGAGTGGAAAGCCTGTCCACGGACGCCACGGAAGTGACCGCGCTCGGTCAGGAAATCGACGGACGGGCCGCCGCCGGTGAATTCGCGTGGATCGGCGATCTCGGAGCGGAGATCGCCTCGCGGGCTGCCGGCGTGAAAGACAGCCAGTGGTACTACGACGTGGTCTTCGACCGCGTTCAGCGTGCCCTCGCCGCCCATCCGGGCCGGGAAAGCCTGCGCACCCTGGTGCGCCTGCCGCTTTCCCTGCGACAGGAGGACCCGCAGCGGACCAGTGCCGAACGCCGTCTGGCCGCACTCGTCGCCGGCGGCCACCGTGCCGACGACGTCGACCCGGTGGTGTTCGGCGAGGAATCCGGCCGGTACCCCCTCTCCCACGAATTCAAAGCCTGCCTGCTCCACGAACTGGTGCTCAAGGGCGCCCCGGTCGAGGAGCACGCGGGCCTGTCGTCCTTCGCCGGCGCTCTCGTCGCCGAGGGCCACCCCCTCGCCGTACTGCCCCTGACCCTGCTCCCCGCCGAGCGCGGCCTGCGCAGGCCGCCGCACGCGGCCGACTGGACCTGGGCCCTGCCCCCGTCCCCCATGGTCACCTTCGAGGGACCCGAACTCCACGCCTCACCGCAGATGCGGCAGCGCACGGCGCACGTCGACATGACCGAGATCACCGACGCGGCCTCGGCCGAGGCCATGGGCGCCGCGGTACGGCACTGGTGCGCGCAGTCCAACGGAAAGGTCGCGGCACAGGAGTTCTGGTCGCCGGACCCGGTCGCGCCCGATGACTTCCCGGCCGTCTTCGAGCGCCTTCCGCTGATCCCCTGGCGGGCCGAGGACGCCCCCGCCCGGCTGTACGCGTCGGCCTCCGACACAGTGCTGCGGGTCCTGCTGACGGCGGCGGCGCTCAGCCCCGCGTACGGCTCGGGGCTGTACGGAGCGTACGGAAGGCTCGCCGCCTGGCGCTCCCTGGGCGCCCTGGTGGGCGCCCCGGCGGACGCCCCGCTCACGGACACGGCGGAACGCGTCGAGCGGGCCCACTGGTTCCGCGCCGCCCCCGCCTCCGACTGGTTCCACGAGGTCGCCTGGGACTTCGCGGTCGTGGCCCTGCGCCCCGGTGGCCAGGAGATCGCGGTCCTGGCCGCCACCGACACCGACTGAACCGGCACCGACTGAACCGGCACCGACTGAACCGGCACCGAACCGGCACCGAACCGGCACCGAACCGGCCCGGCGGACCCGGCAGGACTGGCGCTTGGATTGAGCGAGGGGCGTTGTCGGCGCGATCGAGGAGGAAGGGGATGTGATCGAACGATCACATCCCCTTCCCAATGCGCGATTCATTGACGCTTGTGCGTTCGTGTGAGAGAAACCGGTCACCCATGTGGGGTTCCGCTTCCAGCCGCGCGCCCTTCCCCTCGGAGGTCCCTCCGCCATGCCTCCTTCCCCCTCCCGCCGCACGGTCCTCCTCGCCGCCGCCACCGCCCCCCTCGCCCTGTCCGCTGCCCCCGCTCACGCGGCCGACGCGTACGACGCGTACGACACCCTCCGCCTGACCTGGCGCGACCTCATCCTCGGCACCGGCTTCACCCCCACCGCCGAGCCGTACGCCAGCAAGCTCGCCGCCCTCGGCGCCAGCGCCAGGGACCTGCGCGCCACCATGGCCCCCACCAGCGGCTCCCTGTGGCCGGACCTGCCCTACGCTGACCCCGAACCCGACACGGACGCCGAGTCGTACACGTACTCCGGCAACCTCGGCACCAGCTTCGACCGCCTCCGCAGGATGACCGAGGCGTACGCCCAGCCCGGCACCGGACTGACCGGGGACACCGCCCTGCGCGCCGACGTGCTCACCGGCCTCGACCACCTCCACGACCAGGCGTACAACGCCTCCCGGGCCCGCTACGGCAACTGGTACCACTGGCAGATCGGCATCCCGCAGGCCCTCCTCGACATCGACGTCCTGTTGTACGACCACCTCGGCGCCGCCCGTGTCGCCGAACACACCGCCGCCGTCGACCACTTCGTCCCCGACAGCGCGGTCGCCACCTACACCGGCACCTCCACCGGCGCCAACCGCGTCGACCTGTGCCGCGTCCTCGCCCTGCGCGGCGTCATCGGCAAGGCCGCCGCCAAGCTCCAACTCGCCCGCGACGCGCTCTCACCCGTCTTCCCGTACGTCACGAAGGGCGACGGGCTCCACGCGGACGGCAGTTTCATCCAGCACACATACGTCCCGTACGCCGGTTCGTACGGCGCCGTGATGCTCGGCGGGCTCTCGCTGCTGTTCGCCCTGCTGAAGGGGTCGGCGTGGGAGGTCACGGACAGCGGCCGCCAGGTCGTCCTGGACTCGGTCGAGAAGGCGTACGCGCCCTTCCTCTTCAACGGCCTCGCCATGGACGGCGTCTCGGGGCGGGCCGTCAGCCGGGGTGTACAGAAGGCGGACACGCGCGGCATCCGGCAGGACGACCAGCTGCGCGGCCACGGGATCATGGCCGGTATCGCGCTGCTCGGGCGGAGCGCGTCAACCGCCGAGAAGGCCCGCTGGGAAGCGATGGTCAAGGGCTGGATCGCCCGCGACTACTTCTCGCCCGTCCTGACCAGCCCCGCACTCGGCGTCGCCCAGCTCGCCCGCCTTCAGGCGGTCCAGGACGGCGCGGCCTCACCGGCGCCCGAGCCCGTCGGGCACCGGCTCTTCCCCGGCATGGACCGGGCCGTCCACCGCCGCCCCGGCTGGGCGGCCGCCCTGTCCATGGCGTCGAACCGGATCACGTACTACGAGAACGGCAACGGCGAGAACCTGCGCGCCTGGCACAGCGGATCGGGAATGCTCTACTGGTGGGGCGCCGCCTTCGCCAACGGCCAGTACAGCGACGACTTCTGGCCCACCGTCGACCCCGGCCGGCTGCCCGGCACCACCGCCTCGCGCACGCCGCTCACGGACGGGGAGGGCGGGGCGTGGGGCGCGGCGCGGCCGGACGTGCGGTGGGTGGGCGGGGCGACGGACGGGACGTACGCGGCCGTGGGCCAGTACCTCAAGGGTCTGTCCTCCACCCTCCTGGCCAAGAAGTCCTGGTTCTTCCTGGACGACGCGGTCGTCTGTCTCGGGGCGGGCATCCACGGCCGGGACGGCACGGGGGTGGAGTCGGTGGTCGAGAACCGGAACCTGGGCGCGAACGGCGTGCACGCCTTCACCGTCGACGGCTCGGCCCGGTCCACGGCACTCGGCTGGAGCGCCACGCTGACGGGTGCGCGGTGGGCCCACCTCGCGGGGCACGCGGGGTACGTCTTCCCCGGCGGCGCCACGGTGAAGGCGCTGCGGCAGGCCCGGACGGGCGCGTGGTCGGACATCAACAAGGGTGCCGTGAGCACCCCGGTGACCCGCCGCTATCTGACGCTCTGGTTCGACCACGGCACGGACCCGACCTGGGCCACCTACGCGTACGTCCTGATGCCGGGCGCGACGGCCGCGCAGACCTCCGCCCGCGCCGCCGACACCGGCTGGCTCACCGTCCTCGCCAACACGAACGACCAGCAGGGCGTGCGCGTTCCGTCCCTGGGCTTCACCGGCGTCAACTTCTGGTTCGGCGGCACGGTCGGCGCGGTGACCGCGTCCGCGCCCGCGAGCGTGATGATCCGCGAGAGCGGTGACACGGCCTCCGTCTGCGTCTGCGGCCCGCTGCGGGACGGCGCCGCCATCGAGGTGACCTGGCGCCGTCCGGTGTCGGCCGTGACGTCCAAGGGCCCGTCCGTACAGGTGATCTCGACCGGTTCGGCGCTCACCCTGCGGGTCGCACCCGGCACGCTGGGGGCGGTCCACAAGGCGGTGGTCCAGCTGGGATAGCCCGCGCGTGTCATGCCCACTGCGATCCCCCTCCGGGAGGTTTCCGTGACAGTGCCACCGAACGCGCCCCGCTGGTCCCGCCGCCGCTTCCTCGCCGCCACCTCCACCGCAGCCCTGGGACTCGCCCTGCCCGCTCACGCATCAGCCGCCTCCGACGACTTCGAGACGCTACGGCTCCGCTGGCTCGGCCTCCAGCTGGGCACCGGCTACGACCCGGCCGCCGAACCGTACGCCTCCCGCCTCGCCGAGACGGGCGACCTCGCCGCCCGCTTCCGCACCTCCATGGCCCCCACCGACGCCTCCCTGTGGCCCGGCCACGCCTTCACCCCGCCCTCCGGGATCACCCACAGCTACCACCGCCTGTGGACCATGACCCAGGCGTACGCCCAGCGGGGCACCGGCCACACCGGCGACGCCGCCCTCCTCGCCGACATCCTGCGCGGCCTGGACCACCTCTCCGCCCGCGTCTACAACGCGTCCACCACCCGCTACGGCAACTGGTGGGAGTGGCAGATCGGCAGCCCCCGCCTCCTGATGGACATCACCGCCACGCTGTACGAGGAGGCGGGCCCCGCCCGTATCGAGGCCGCGTGCGCCGCCGTCGACCACTTCATCCCCGACGCGATGCTCCGTGACTACAGCGGTACGTCGACCGGCGCCAACCGCGTCGACCTGTGCCGGTCCGTCGCACTGCGCGGGGTGCTCGGCCGCAGCCCCGCCAAGCTCGCCCTCGCCCGCGACGCGCTCTCGCCGGTCTTCCCGTACGTCACCTCCGGCGACGGGCTCTACGCCGACGGGTCGTTCGTCCAGCACACCTGGGTGGCCTACTCCGGTACGTACGGACAGGTCGTGCTCGACGGCCTCGGACGGCTGTTCGCCCTGCTCGCCGGTTCCCCGTGGGCGGTCACCGACCCCCACCGGCAGATCGTCCTCGACAGCGTCGAGCACGCGTACGCGCCACTGCTCTACAACGGCCTGATGATGGACAGCGTCAACGGCCGGGCCATCAGCCGGGGCATCCTGCGCAACGACCCGCGCGGCACCATGCGCAGCGACCACGTCCACGGCCAGGGCATCATCGCCGCCATCGCCCTCCTCGCGGGCGGCGCCTCGGCCGAGGAGCGCGACCGGTGGCACGCGCGCGTGAAGGGCTGGATCGAGCGCGACACGGTCACCCCGGTCCTCACCGCCGCCCAGTTCGGCGTCGCGGACCTCGCCCGGCTGCACGCGGTCGCCGCCTCACCCGTCCCGGCCGCGCCCGAACCGGTCGCGCACAAGCTGTTCGCGTCCATGGACCGGGCCGTGCACCGGCGCCCCGGCTGGGCCGCCAACATCTCCATGGCCTCGAACCGGATCTCCTACTACGAGTGCGGCAACGGCGAGAACCCGCGCGGCTGGCACACCGGGGCCGGAATGCTCTACTGGTGGGCCCCCGGCACGGACGACCAGTACACCGACTGGTTCTGGCCGACCGTCGACTTCTACCGGCTGCCCGGCACCACCGTGTCCACGAAGCGGCTGCCGGACCGGGCCGGCGGCGAATGGGGTGTGCCCAAGCCGGACGTGCGCTGGGTCGGGGGAGTGACGGACGGTGAGTTCGCCGCCATCGGGCAGCATCTGCGGGGCCTCGGCTCCACCCTGGAGGCCCGCAAGTCCTGGTTCTGCGCGGACGACGCGGTGATCTGCCTGGGCGCGGGCATCACCTGCTCCGACGGGGTGCCCGTCGAGACGGTCGTCGACAACCGGAACCTGGGGGAGGCGGGCACGCGGCGGCTCACCACCGGACCCGGCGCGCGCTGGGCGCACCTCGAAGGCCACGGCGGCTGGGTGCTGCTGGGCGGCACGGGGACGGCGCTGCGCACCCTGCGGGAGGACCGCACCGGCGCCTGGCGCGACATCAACACCACGTCCACCACCGAACGCCGTACACGCCGCTACCAGACCCTCTGGCTCGACCACGGCTCCGATCCGGTGAACGCGTCCTACGCCTACCTGGTGATGCCGGGCGCCTCGCGCCGGACCGTCGCCGCCCGCGCGTACGACCCCGGCCGGCTGGAGATCCTCGACAACAGCGCCGCCCGCCAAGCCGTCGCCGTCCCCTCGCTCGGCCTGACCGCCGCGAACTTCTGGCAGCCCGGTACGGCGGGGCCGCTCACCACGAGCGCGCCGGCGAGCGTGCTCGTACGCAGGCAAGGCCGTACGGTGACGCTCTGCGTCAGCGAGCCGCCGCGCACCGGGCAGCCCCTGGAGGTCACCTGGCACCACCCGGCCCGCCACGTCCTCGCCCACGACCCGTCCGTCGAGGTCCTCGCCACCGGCCGTACGCTGAGGCTGCGCATCGCGCCGGGCACGGCGGGCGCGGGCCACCGCTGCACGGTGAGCCTCTGAGGGCGTTGTCGTAACCCAACAAATCCTAGGGGCCCCCGGCTGGCACTTCGCCTGCACCGCGACACAGTTCTGTCCAGGGCTCACAGCAGATACGGCGCGAGACTGTGCAGAGTCAACGGCGGGATTTCCTTGGTCGGCTCCGTAGGGTCGATGCATGACCGTTGTGGACGAAACCCAGGGCGAGCCGACCGACGCCCGTGGGCGTGTGGCCGAGCTGCACGCCCTGCGCGAGGAGGCCCTGCGCGGCCCGAGTGACCGAGCGACCGAGGCGCAGCACGCCAAGGGCAAGCTGACGGCCCGGGAGCGCATCGAGCTGCTGCTCGACCCGGGCTCCTTCCACGAGGTGGAGCAGCTGCGGCGGCACCGGGCGACCGGCTTCGGCCTGGAGAACAAGAAGCCGTACACCGACGGTGTCATCACCGGCTGGGGCACGGTCGAGGGCCGCACGGTCTTCCTCTACGCGCACGACTTCCGGATCTTCGGCGGCGCGCTGGGCGAGGCCCACGCCACCAAGATCCACAAGATCATGGACATGGCCATCGCGGCCGGTGCGCCGCTGGTGTCGCTCAACGACGGCGCGGGCGCCCGTATCCAGGAGGGCGTCAGCGCGCTCGCCGGCTACGGCGGCATCTTCCAGCGCAACACGCGCGCCTCGGGTGTCATCCCGCAGATCAGCGTGATGCTCGGCCCGTGCGCGGGCGGCGCGGCCTACTCCCCGGCGCTGACCGACTTCGTGTTCATGGTCCGTGAGACCTCGCAGATGTTCATCACCGGCCCGGACGTCGTCAAGGCGGTCACGGGTGAGGAGATCAGCCAGAACGGCCTGGGCGGCGCGGATGTGCACGCCGAGATTAGCGGCGTGGCGCACTTCGCGTACGACGACGAGGAGACCTGCATCGCGGAGGTGCGCTACCTCCTGTCGATGCTGCCCTCCAACAACCGGGAGAACCCGCCCGCCCACCCCAGCGAGGACCCGGCCGACCGCCGCTCCGACGTCCTGCTGGACCTGGTTCCGGCGGACGGCAACCGCCCGTACGACATGGCCAAGGTCATCGAGGAGCTCGTCGACGACGGCGACTACCTGGAGGTCCACGAGCGCTGGGCCCGCAACATCATCTGCGCGCTGGCGCGGCTCGACGGCCAGGTCGTCGGCATCGTCGCCAACCAGCCGCAGACGCTGGCGGGTGTGCTGGACATCGAGGCGTCCGAGAAGGCCGCGCGCTTCGTCCAGATGTGCGATGCTTTCAACATCCCCATCGTGACGCTGCTGGACGTGCCCGGCTTCCTGCCGGGCGTCGACCAGGAGCACGGCGGCATCATCCGCCACGGCGCGAAGCTGCTGTACGCGTACTGCAACGCGACGGTCCCCCGGATCTCGCTGATCCTGCGCAAGGCGTACGGCGGCGCGTACATCGTCATGGACTCCCAGTCCATCGGCGCCGACCTGACCTACGCCTGGCCGACGAACGAGATCGCCGTGATGGGCGCCGAGGGCGCCGCCAACGTCATCTTCCGCCGCCAGATCGCCGACGCCGAGGACCCGGAGGCCATGCGGGCGCGCATGGTCAAGGAGTACAAGGCCGAGCTGATGCACCCGTACTACGCCGCCGAGCGCGGCCTGGTCGATGACGTCATCGACCCCGCCGAGACCCGCGAGGTCCTCATCGCCTCCCTCGCGATGCTCCGCACCAAGCACGCCGACCTGCCGTCCCGCAAGCACGGCAACCCGCCCCAGTAACAGGAGCCCCACGTGACCGACACCAACCTGCTCCGCGTCGAAAAGGGCCACGCCGACCCCGAGGAACTGGCCGCCATCACCGCCGTCCTCCTCGCCCGCGCCAACGCCCGGCCCGCCGCCGAGCCCCGCCGCGGCCGCTCCACCGCCGGCTGGCGCCGCCTGGAGCGCACCCCCGGCTTCCGCGCCCCCCACAGCTGGCAGGGCTGACGTCCCCTCACGAAAGGGCCCCGACTCCCCAGGAGCACGGGGCCCTTCCGCGTACCCCGGCTTGTCGCGCCGCGCGCCGTGAGTGCTGGGGACCGCCACCGCGACCACGGCATGGAAAAGGCCCGCACACCGTCAGGTGTGCGGGCCTTTTGCCGGAGACCTACCGCAGGCGGGCCATGAGGGCGTGTTCGACGAGGGTGATGAGGGCGCTCTTGGCGTCGGCGCGGTGGCGGGCGTCGGTGGTGATGATGGGGGTGTCGGGCCCGATCTGGAGGGCCTCGCGGACTTCGTCGGGGGTGTAGGGCTGGTGTCCGTCGAAGCCGTTGAGGGCGATGACGAAGGGCAGGCCGCTGTTTTCGAAGTAGTCGACGGCGGGGAAGCAGTCGGCGAGGCGGCGGGTGTCGACCAGGACGACGGCGCCGATGGCGCCGCGTACGAGGTCGTCCCACATGAACCAGAAGCGGTCCTGTCCGGGGGTGCCGAACAGGTACAGGATGAGGTCCTGGTCGAGGGTGATGCGGCCGAAGTCCATGGCGACCGTGGTGGTGGTCTTGTCGCCGGTGTGGGTGAGGTCGTCGATGCCCGCGGAGGCAGAGGTCATGACGGCTTCGGTACGCAGCGGGTTGATCTCCGAGACGGCGCCGACGAACGTGGTCTTGCCCACGCCGAATCCGCCCGCCACCACGATCTTCGCGCTGGTGGTTGAACGGGCCGCACCGCCGCTAGAGCTTGCGAAGTCCACTGAGCACCCTTTCGAGCAGTGTCACGTCTGGCTGGCCGCCGGCGGACTCGTCGCCGCCGGGCTGGTGGATGGCGACAAGTCCGGCCTCCGCCAGGTCGGCGACGAGGATCCGGGCAACGCCGAGGGGGATGGAGAGGAGTGCCGAGATCTCAGCGACCGACTTGATCTCGAAGCACAGCCGGCAGATCCGCTGGTGCTCGGGCAACTGCCCTTGCAGCCTGGACGGATCGGCCGTGGTGGACACCAGCGCCTCGATGGCGAGCTGGTACCGCGGCCTGGTCCGGCCACCGGTCATGGCGTACGGACGGACCAGAGGGTTGTGGTTGCCCGACGTGGGCGTCGGCTCCGGGGCACGTCGTCGCTGCTGCGCCGGCTGGGTGCGCGGCGCCTGCGGCTGGACGTACGAGGGACCTGGCTGCGGCTGCTGGTAGGGCTGCTGCGCGCCGCCCTGACCGCTCGGTGCGGAAGGAAAGTTGAAGCGGTTCTGGGCGTTGTCACCCGGCGACTGATGAGCACCGTCATATGGGTGGTGTCCGCCTGGGGGTGTTGCCACGTTTCCTCCTCGACTGCCGTTCACCGGTTCCATGTCCCTGTGGAGCCGCGCCACCGCACCCTATGGTGCGGTGGCGAGAAACGCACGGTCTGTCTGTTAGTTGAGAAGACTTCCCTGGAGTTCGGCGCGGAGGTCCGGAGTGAGGACACTGCCCGCACGGTCCACCAGCAGAGCCATCTCATAGCCGACGAGACCGATGTCGGCATCGGGGTGGGCGAGGACGGCCAGCGAGGAACCGTCCGAGATGGACATGATGAACAGGAAGCCCCGCTCCATCTCCACCACGGTCTGGTTGACCGCGCCGCCCTCGAAGATCCGGGACGCCCCCGCGGTCAGCGACGTCAATCCGGAGGCTACGGCCGCGAGCTGGTCCGCACGGTCACGGGGGAAACCCTCGGACATCGCCAGCAGGAGTCCGTCGGCGGAGACCACCACCGTGTGGGACACCCCAGGGGTGTTGTCCACGAAGTTGGTGATCAACCAGTTCAGATTCTGCGCCGCCTGGCTCATCGGGCTCACACTAACGCTCCTGGTTGTAGGTACTACCCGGGCCGAGGCCCGATCCGTTCGTGTCCGTTCCCCCCGCGTTGCGTCCCTGCTGGACACCGCGCCGCAGGTTGCTCAACCTGCCACGCACGTCCTCCGGGGCGCGGGAGACCTGTGGGCCGCCCTGCGGGGTCTGCTCCGCCGTGCCCTCGACCAGATTGGCCTTGGGAACCCGCCGCGGCAGTCCGGACGGGGTGACCCCGCCGGCCTTCGGCTCGCGGAGCTTCTCGGCCCGCTGCCAGCGCTCGTCGTTGGTCGAACGCCAGCTGTCGGAACCATTGTCCTCGCTGCTGCTCTGCGAGACCTGCTGCACCGGCTGCGTCTGCTCCTGCTGCGGAAGCGGCTGCGGAACCTGCTGCTGGGCCGGAGCCTGCTGCTGGCTGCCACTGCCGTTTCCACTGCCGTTACCGCTGCCGCCGCCGCGGCGCGGCAGACCGGCGTCGGTCAGCTCGTGACCGTTGCTCGGGGTGGGGCCCGAGGAGAAGCCTACGCGTTCCCGGCCGTTCGCGGGAGCGCCCTGGGCAGATTCCGATTCCGCTCCGTACCCGGACTCGTAACCGCCCTCGTACGTGCCCTGATCCGGCCACTCGCCCTGGTGGGACTGGGCGTCGAACTGGCTGTCGTACTGGGGCTGCTGAGTCTCGCGGTCCGGAAAAGCAGCTTCCGCATAGGACGCTTCAGGGTACTGGTCCGGCGCGTAGTCGCCACCGCCGTACTGCTCGTAGCCGCCGTCCTGGGTGTACGAGGACGGCTGCTCGTACTGCTCGTACTGTCCGTACGGCTCCTGCTGCCCGTACTGCTCCTGCTGCGGCTGCGGCTGCTCGTAGCCGTACTGGCCCTGCCGGCCCTGCTGTTCGTACGCCGCCTGTGGCTGATCCTGAGCCACCTCGTCGCGGAACATGGGCCGGTCCGTGCCGCCCGCGCCCTGGAGCTGCGCGCCGAGCGCGGCACGGCGCTCCTCACGCATCCGGGAGCGGCCCACCGGGTCCAGCGTGGTGTCACCGGTCTGCTGCTGCTCGTACCGCGAGTCGTCGAAGCCCAGCTCCGCCGCCGTGCGCACCGGGGCGGCCTGGAACGCCTGCTGCTCCGGGATGATCTGCGAGACGGTGAAGTCGTCCTCCATGGCCGGGTCGCCACCACCACCGTGGGTGATCGCGTCCGGAAGCATGACCAGCGAGGTCGTACCGGCCTGCTCGCCCGAGGGGCGCAACTGGACCCGGATGCCGTGCCGGTCGGCGAGGCGGCCGACCACGAACAGGCCCATGCGCTGCGAGATCGCGGCGTCCACGGTCGGCGGATTCGCCAGCTTGTGGTTGATGTCGGCGAAGTCCTCGGCGGTCAGGCCGATGCCCTTGTCGTGGATCTCGATCATGACGCGGCCGTCGGGCAGCCTGGTCGCGGTGACCCGCACCTTCGTCTGCGGCGAGGAGAACGTCGTGGCGTTCTCCAGCAGCTCGGCCAGCAGGTGCACGAGGTCGGTCACGGCCTGGCCGTGAATCTCCGACTCCGGTACGCCGGTGAGCTCGATGCGCTCGTACGACTCCACCTCCGAGGTGGCGGCACGCAACACGTCCACCAGCGGAACGGGCTGGTTCCAGCGGCGGCCGGGCTCCTCGCCGGCGAGGATGAGGAGGTTCTCGCCGTTGCGGCGCATACGGGTCGCCAGGTGGTCCAGCTTGAAGAGGTTCTCCAGCTGGTCCGGGTCGGCCTCGTTGTTCTCCAGCTCGGTGATCAGGGTCAACTGGCCCTCGATCAGCGACTGGTTGCGCTGCGACAGGTTGGTGAAGATCGCGTTGACGTTGCCCCGCAGCAGGGCCTGCTCGGCGGCGAGCCGGACGGCCTCGCGGTGCACCTGGTCGAAGGCGCGGGCGACCTCGCCGATCTCGTCCTGGGAGTCGATCGGGATCGGCTGTACGCGGGTGTCCACCCGGCCCGGGTCGGTACGGGAGAGCTGGTCGACCAGCATCGGCAGGCGCTGCTCGGCGATGCTGAAGGCGGCGGTGCGCAGCCGGCTCATCGACGTGCTCATCTGCCGGGCCATCATCCCGGCCAGGATGAACGCGGTGAGCAGGGCGACCACGACGATGGCGCCGTTGACGATCGCGTCGGTCTTGGCGTCGGAAGAGATCTCGGCGGCCTCGTCCACGGCCTTGTTCACGAGATCGGTGCTCACCTCGCCGTACCCGTCGAACTTGGACGTGGCGGCGCCCATCCAGATCTCGGGCACGATGCCCTGGGAGGCAAGCTCCTTGACCGCGTCGGCGTCCTCGGCGTTGCCGATCGCCTGGGCCATCGGAGCGAGGACCGAGCCCCTCTCGTCCGCCGGAAGGCTGATGCCCGCGGCCTTGAGCCGCCGGGCGCCCTCGTCCGCCCGGCGCTTCATGACCGCCGTGAGGTTCTCCACGTCCTCTTCCGTGCCACCGGACTGGAACTCGGCGAGGGCGATCTGCTCCAGGTAGACGTACGAGTTGAACGCCTTGCTCTGCGCGGCGAACGTCGCGTCGTCCTTGCTGGGGCGCACCAGCAGGTGCAGACCGATGGAGCGCTGCAGGGACTCGGCGGCCTGGGCGAGCTGGATGGCGTACACCATGCGGCCGTAGCTGGTGATGTTGCCGGTGCCGAGGCCCAGTTCGTTGGCGAACTCCATCAGGGAGTGCTGGACCGCGACGTAGCCCTCCTCGGTCTTCGTGGGGTCCATGGCCTTGGTGTAGGCGGTCTCGCGCAGACCCTGGAGTTCCGGCTCGGCTTCCCGGAAGAGGTCCAGACGGCGCTCCAGGCCCTGCCCCGAGGGCATGTCCTGGATGGCCAGGTCGAACTTCTTCTTGGCGGCGTCGGTCTTGGCGTACGCCTCGGTGACGTCGTCGGCCTTGCGGTCCTCGTCGCTCTTGGCGGTCAGCAGCGGCACGGCGGTGATGTCGCGCTCGTTGAGCAGGGCCTGGCCGTACTCGGAGGCGGCGCGCACGATCCGCGCCGTCTTCTCGGCGTCCTGCGCCTCCTGCCAGGTGTCGATGGACGTCTTGACCTGGAAGCCGCCCATGACGAGCCCGACGAGCACGGGTATGAGGAGGATCGCGTTCAGCCGCGTGGCCACGCGCCAGTTGCGCGGCGCCAGCTTGCTGGAGCTGCCGCCGGAGGCGGCCGGTGCTGTTCCGGGCGTATCGGCAGGCGGCACCGCTGTGCGCGCGGGCGGGGTGAAGTTGCCCCGCGCCTGCTGCTCTGCGGCGCTTTTCGTGCTTCGCCTCACTCGACCAACAACCTCTCGGCGCCGGCACCTACGTTGTGCCGTTTTTCTGTTCAGGGCCGTACTACTCGGGAGTTCGTCGCATTGCAGCACGTAAAGCGGCCGCGTTCCAAACCCCCCGTTCGAGTCATGATCACTGGCGCGAGCCTCCGATAAAACGGGCATAAAGAGCGAGCCCCGCCAAAAGGCGGGGCTCATGTGAGCGCAGCGGCACCACGCGGATGCGTCTCGTGTCCGACGCCCCGCAATTCTCTTTCGAAACGTTATGAACGCCGGGGCGGGACCGTGTCACAGGACACACCCCGCCCCTGCCCGTCGCTACGGCAACTGCCGTATGGATCCGTCTACTTGAGGCGGGCCATGAGGGCGTGTTCGACGAGGGTGATGAGGGCGCTCTTGGCGTCGGCGCGGTGGCGGGCGTCGGTGGTGATGATGGGGGTGTCGGGGCCGATCTGGAGGGCCTCGCGGACTTCGTCGGGGGTGTAGGGCTGGTGTCCGTCGAAGCCGTTGAGGGCGATGACGAAGGGCAGGCCGCTGTTTTCGAAGTAGTCGACGGCGGGGAAGCAGTCGGCGAGGCGGCGGGTGTCGACCAGGACGACGGCGCCGATGGCGCCGCGTACGAGGTCGTCCCACATGAACCAGAAGCGGTCCTGTCCGGGGGTGCCGAACAGGTACAGGATGAGGTCCTGGTCGAGGGTGATGCGGCCGAAGTCCATGGCGACCGTGGTGGTGGTCTTGTCGCCGGTGTGGGTGAGGTCGTCGATGCCCGCGGAGGCAGAGGTCATGACGGCTTCGGTACGCAGCGGGTTGATCTCCGAGACGGCGCCGACGAACGTGGTCTTGCCCACGCCGAATCCGCCCGCCACCACGATCTTCGCGCTGGTGGTCGAACGTCCTCCGGCGGCCGCACCGCCGCTAGAGCTTGCGAAGTCCACTGAGCACCCTTTCCAGCAGCGTCACATCCGGCGTACCGCCGGCCTCTCCATTGCCCGGCTGGTGGATCGCCACCATCCCGGCCTCCGCGAGGTCGGCGACGAGGATCCGGGCAACACCCAGCGGCATCGACAGCAGCGCCGACACCTCCGCCACCGACTTCACCTCACGGCACAGGTGGCAGATCCGCTGGTGCTCGGGGAGCAGCCCGGCGAGGAGGGCCGGGTCGGCCGTGGTGCTGACCAGCGCTTCGATGGCGAGCTGGTACCGCGGCCTGGTCCGGCCGCCGGTCATGGCGTACGGACGGACCAGCGGCTGGTCGCCTTCATGCCCGTATCCGGTGTCCATGGAGACACCGTACGGGTCGTGAGAGGCGGGGGGCGGGGTCATTGAACCTCCAGTGACAGCAGGTGGTCTGCCTGTCGTCTGACTGGGCCGGTGGGGGGCCGGAGGGGGCGGCCTGTGGTGAACAAGGCAAGGGGGAGGGTACGGATCGGGGCGTACCGGCTCAGCGGAGCAGGCTCCCCTGGAGCTCCGCGCGGAGGTCCGGGGTGAGGACACTGCCGGCCCGGTCGACCAGCAGCGTCATCTCGTAGCCGACGAGGCCGATGTCGCAGTCCGGGTGCGCGAGCACGGCCAGTGAGGAACCGTCGGAGACGGACATGAGGAAGAGGAAGCCGCGCTCCATCTCCACCACGGTCTGGCTGACCGTTCCTCCCTCGAAGATCCGGGACGCCCCCGCGGTCAGCGAGGTGAGTCCGGACGCCACGGCCGCGAGCTGGTCGGCGCGGTCGCGGGGGAATCCTTCGGACATGGCCAGCAGGAGTCCGTCGGCGGAGACCACGACCGTGTGGGACACCCCGGGGGTGTTGTCCACGAAGTTCGTGATCAACCAGTTCAGGTTCTGCGCCGCCTGGCTCATTGATCTCAACTATCGCTCCTGCTGGTGGGTGTGGCCGCTGTTGAAGCTGCCTGTGGTGGAGCTGCCCGCCTGGCGTCCCTGCTGGATGCCCCGGCGGAGGTTGGTGAGACGGCCGCGCACGTCATCGGGCGCACGGGAAACCTGCGGACCGGACTGGTGCGTCTGCTCCTGCGCGGTTCCGGGCACCAGGTTGGCGCGCGGCACCCGGCGGGGCAGGCCCGAGGTGGTGACGCCGCCCGCGGCGGGCTTGCGCACCCGCTCGGCCTGGCGCACCAGCTCGTCGTTGGGGGAGGTGCGCCACGAAGCGGTCGTGGACGCCGCGTCGGAGCCCTGACCGGGACGCTGCTGCCGAGGGGAGACGACCGGCGTGGGCATCGTCTGGTCGTTGCCGGTGAACTGACCGCCGCCGCCCTGCCCCTGGCCCTGGCCCTGCGGCTGGGCGCCCTGGGGCCGGCCACGGCCGGGGGACTGCTGACCGCCGCGCTGGGGCTGCTGGGGCTGCTGCGGCGCCTGGTGGGGCCGGCCGGTCTGCTGCGGCTGCTGGGTCTGCTGGGGCTGGCCGGCCGGGCGGCCGTCCTGGCCGTGGAACCAGTTGGTCTCCAGCGTGTCGTACAGCGGCGTACGGCCGTCCCCGGCGTGGGGCGCGGGCGGCAGCGCCTCGGGCTGCTGCTGCGCGGGCAGGCTCGGGGCCGGCGGCCGCGGCGCGTTGTGGTCGGGCTGGGCGAACTGGGCCGTGGCCGCGGGGTCCTGCGCGCCGGGCCGGGCCTGGGCACCCAGGTCGGGGCGCGCGAACTCGGCGGTGGCGCCCGGTCCCTGGCGGTCGGCCGGCGGGCGGGCGTAGTGCCCGGTGGTCTCGGGCTCCTCGTGGCCGCGCGGCGCGTCCAGCGGGGTGCGCTGCTGCGGCGGTACGGGGGTGGCCTCGGCGCCCCAGCTGGGGGTCTGCGGGCGCTGCGGGCGCTGCCGCTGAGCGCCGCCGCCGGGGAGCTCGGGGCGCGGGGCTCCCGCGTTGTTCCGGGTGCCCTGCTGCTCGGCGGGGCCGCTCTGCCAGACGTCCGAGCGCGTGGGGATGCCGCTGTTCTTCGTACCCCGGCCGCCGCCCTGGCCGCCGCCCGACGAGGCACCGAAGGCGCCCGCGAGACCGGTGCCCTGACGCTGCGACTGCGGCTCGGGCGTCTGTGCCTGGCCCGGCCGGCCGGTAGAGCCGCCCTGCGGCCCGCCCGGGCGTCCCGCGTCGTCCCGGCCAGGCAGCGCGGCCCGGGAGCCGGCTCCCGCACCGACCTGACCACGGCCGCCACCCGCGCCGGCGC
Organism: Streptomyces ficellus; assembly: GCF_030406405.1. Taxonomy (GTDB): domain Bacteria; phylum Actinomycetota; class Actinomycetes; order Streptomycetales; family Streptomycetaceae; genus Streptomyces; species Streptomyces ficellus_B. Next base: position 120,054 of record NZ_JAUEPL010000009.1, on the reverse strand, counting down.
CCATACCGCCACCCGCGCTGTGCCGCCCCGCGGGCGCACCGGAGCCACCCGCGCCGCCCGCGCCACCGGGACCGCCGGGCAGACCCGGGCGGCCGCCACCGGCCGCACCCGGCCCGCCGGTCAGCCGGCCGCCGGAGCCCGCCGGGCCCTGCGGCATGGCGCCCTGCCCACCGGGGCCACCCGGCTTGCCGGGCACCTTGCCGCCCTGGGCGACGTCCACGGGGAGCATGACGAGCGCGGTCGTACCGCCCGAGTCGGACGGCCGCAGCTGGATACGGATGCCGTGTCGCAGGGACAGGCGGCCGACCACGAACAGACCCATGCGCCGGGAGACCGACACGTCCACGGTGGGCGGCGAAGCGAGCCGCTCGTTGATGGCGGCGAGGTCCTCGGGGGACAGGCCGATACCGGTGTCGTGGATCTCGACCAGCACCCGCCCGTCGGGCAGCGCGTGACCGGTGACGCGGACCTTGGTCTGCGGGGAGGAGAACGACGTCGCGTTCTCCAGCAGCTCGGCGAGCAGGTGCACGAGGTCGTTGACCACGCGCCCGGCGACCTCGGTCGCCGGTACGGCGGCGAGTTCGATGCGCTCGTACTGTTCCACCTCGGAGGCGGCGGCACGCAGGACGTCGACCAGCGGCACGGGCCGGGTCCACCGGCGGCCCGGCTCCTCACCCGCGAGAACGAGCAGGTTCTCGCCGTTACGGCGCATACGCGTGGCGAGGTGGTCGAGCTTGAACAGCGACGACAGCTGGTCGGGGTCGGCCTCGCGGGACTCCAGCTCGGAGATCAGCGACAGCTGGCGCTGGATGAGACCCTGCGAACGCCTCGACAGGTTGGTGAACATCGCGTTGACGTTGCCCCGCAGCAGGGCCTGCTCGGCGGCGAGGCGGACCGCCTCGCGGTGCACGTCGTCGAAGGCCGCGGCCACCTTGCCGATCTCGTCGCGCGAGTGCACACCGACCGACTCCACGGAGGTGTCCACGTCCTGCGGGTCCGCCTCGGACAGCTGCTTGACCAGCTCGGGCAGGCGCTCCTGGGCGACCTTGGTCGCCGTGTCCTGGAGCCGGCGCAGCGAGCGGATCATGGACCGGGCCACCACGAAGGCGCCGACCAGGGAGACACCGAGGACGAGGAGGATCAGCGCACCGTTGATGATCGCGTCGCGCTGCTCCTCCTGGCGCAGCTCGCGGGCCGTGCTCTCCATCTCGCCCAGCAGCGTGGCCTCGATGGTGTTCATGGCCTTCATCTTGGGCTCGTCGGCGTCGGTCCAGTCCAGCCAGCCGCGCGCCTCCTCCAGCTTCATGCCATTGGGATTGCGCAGCACGCTCTCGGCGTACTCGTTGGCGTCCACGATGGAGGGGTTGTTCGGACCGAGGGACGCGAGCAGCTCCTCGGCGTCCCCGCCGGCGGAGCTGTAGATGGTCCGGAACGAGTCGAGGGCGTGGTTCTCGTTGTCGAGGGCGGCCGCGCCGTACTCACGGTCGTTCGGGTCCAGCTCGCCCTTCTCCCGGTTGGTCTTCTTCAGACCGGCCGCGATGATCGCGCGCTGGATGGAGGCGTACTCCTTGGCGGACGAGAACGCGGCGAGCGCGCGGGTCCGCTTGATCATCTCCGGGTTGCTGGTCGCCTGCGCCATGTCCTGGGAGAGGCTGAGCAGCGAGTTGATCAGACGGTTGTAGCGCTCGACCGTCTGGAAGTCCTGGGACTTCTGGTTGTACGCGTCCTGGCGGAGGCTGCCGAGCGTGACGACCTGGCCGGCGATCTGCTTCACGTTGGCGCGGATGCTCTGCAGCGCCTCGTCGCCCTCGGCGCCCTCCAGGCCCTCGGCCGCGTCGAGGAAGGTCTTCTGCGCCCGGTCGGCCGTCTTGCGCGGCTCGGTGACCTTGTAGCTGCTGGCGGGGTCGCCGTTGGAGAGCGGACCGGCCGTCATGTCGCGCTCGTTCTGGAGCGCCTGGGCCAGCTTCGTCGCTTCCTGGGTCAGCTGGGTCAGCAGCTGGATGTGGTCCAGCTGCTCCATGTCGTTCATGGACTCGTTGATGCGCAGGCCGCCCAGCGTGGTCGCGGCGACCACGGGCAGGGCGAGCAGCGAGACCAGACGGGTGCTGATGCGCCAGTTGCGCAGGGCTATTCGGGAACCGGTGTCCGTGGGTCCCTTGGCCTTGGACTTGGCTTTGGACTTGGCCTTCGGCGTGGCCGACGGCTCGGCGCCGCCCGGCGCGGCACCCGAACGTCCCGCACGGTCACCACCGTCGCCGGCGGCCGCCGGTCCCGGGTTCTGGGTGTGCTGGGGCGAGGAGCCGCGGTCGGTCCCGCCGCGCGGCTCCTGCTCCGCCGCAGCGCTGCCATCCCTCTTGAAACGTCCCTGCACTAGCGTCGCAACCTCTGGACCAGGCGTCCCTCCGCGCGAACGGACAGGACGGTGTCGGCGTCGTGGGGCGCGATCGCACCCCAGTGGTGGTCGTGAGTGACCGGCGCAGATCCCCCTTTCCCGCCGCCGCTCGGCGCTGCGTTGCGCCCAGCGCGCCGGTCCGGAAACCGCGGCGGTGCGTGGAATTCCAGCACAGTGCCGGATCTCCAACAAGGCCGACGGACCGCACCCCCAGCCCCGTCACGTGCTGTGCGTACACGGTCACCACTCGTAGAAGCCGATCAGGGAGGAAACGGACGTTCGCGTACGAGTCGCTTAGGGGTGGGGGGTGTCCCAGTCGCCATGATCAGCAGCGGAATGCAGCGTTCAGCTATGCAATGTCCGTTTCCCCCGCCCCTGCCGCCCGCCCGCTATGCCGGAATTATCACCAACGAGGTGAGCAAACTCACACAGAGATCGTTGCCATCTACCGGCATTCACGGGGAATCCCATGTTTAGCCTGACGCTTTACATAGACGGCGCACCTGTCCACCGGCGCCTCACCGGCGCCCGTACACCGAGGTCTGAAACCACCGATGAAGACGACGATGACGTTCCGCAGCATCGCCAACCCCCGCCGCACCACCCTGCTGCACCTGGCCGACGCCGGCGAGCTGGACCGGGGCGAGCAGCCGGAGCACTCGGTGGACCTCCCCGCCAGCACGGCCAACCCGCGCCGCACCACCCTGATGGACGCCCCGGTCACCGCCGCACGGTAATCGGGGCAGGTGGCGTGCGGCTGCCGCGTTAGCCTGGAGCGTCAGACTCCAGTCAGCGGAAGTAAGGGGCACGGCATCCCGTGCGCATCGCCAGGTTCTCCATCGACGGCAATGTCGCCTTCGGCGCGGTCGAGGGCCAAGACCCCGACAGTCTCGTCCTCGACATCATCAAGGGTATTCCGTACACCGACTTCGAACTCAGCGGGACCAAGGTCCCGCTGAGCAAGGTCCGGCTCCTGCCGCCCGTCCTCCCCAACAAGGTCGTGGCCATCGGCCGCAACTACGCGGAGCACGCGGCGGAGCTCGGCAACGAGGTCCCCGAGGTCCCGGTCGCCTTCTTCAAGCCCACCACCTCGGTGATCGGCTCCGGCGACGCCATCGAGTACCCCTCCTTCTCGAACGAGCTGCACCACGAGGCGGAGCTCGCCGTCGTCATCGGCCGCATGTGCCGCGAGGTCCCGCGCGAGCGCGTCAAGGACGTCGTCTTCGGCTACACCTGCGCCAATGACGTCACCGCCCGTGACGTACAGCAGCGCGAGAAGCAGTGGGCCCGCGCCAAGGGCTTCGACACCTCCTGCCCGCTCGGCCCCTGGGTGGAGACCGAGCTCGACCCCACCGACGTCACGATCCAGTGCACCGTCAACGGCGAACAGCGCCAGCTCGGCCGTACGAGCGACATGGTGCGCTCCATCGAGGACCTGGTCGTCCACATCACCGAGGCCATGACACTGCTCCCGGGCGACGTCATCCTCACCGGCACCCCGGCCGGAGTCGGACCGCTCAACGTCGGCGACGAGGTCGCCGTCACCATCGAAGGCATCGGCACTCTCACCAACAAGGTGATCAAGCGTGGCTAACGCAGACGTCCGCGTACGTTTCTGTCCCTCGCCGACCGGCAACCCCCACGTGGGTCTGGTCCGCACCGCCCTGTTCAACTGGGCCTTCGCCCGCCACCACCAGGGCACCATGGTCTTCCGCATCGAGGACACCGACGCGGCCCGCGACTCGGAGGAGTCCTACCGGCAGCTCCTCGACTCGCTGCGCTGGCTCGGCCTCGACTGGGACGAGGGCCCGGAGGTGGGCGGCCCCCACGCCCCCTACCGCCAGTCGCAGCGCATGGACATCTACCGGGACGTCGCCGACAAGCTGCTCGCGGGCGGTTACGCGTACCGCTGCTACTGCACCGCCACCGAGCTGGACGAGCGCCGCGAGGCCGCCCGCGCCGCCGGACGTCCGTCCGGTTACGACGGCACGTGCCGCGACCTGACCGCCGAGCAGCGGGCCGCGTACGAGGAGGAGGGCCGCGAGGCCATCGTCCGCTTCCGGATGCCCGACGAGCCGATCACCTTCACCGACCTCGTCCGCGGCGAGCTGACCTTCACCCCGGACAACGTCCCGGACTACGGCATCGTCCGCGCCAACGGCGCCCCGCTCTACACGCTCGTCAACCCCGTCGACGACGCGCTGATGGAGATCACCCACGTGCTGCGCGGCGAGGACCTGCTGTCCTCCACCCCGCGCCAGATCGCCCTCTACAAGGCGCTGATCGAACTCGGCATCGCCAAGTCCATCCCCGCCTTCGGCCACCTCCCGTACGTGATGGGCGAGGGCAACAAGAAGCTCTCCAAGCGCGACCCGCAGTCCTCCCTCAACCTCTACCGGGAGCGCGGCTTCCTGCCCGAGGGCCTGCTCAACTACCTGTCCCTGCTCGGCTGGTCCTTCTCCGCCGACCGGGACGTCTTCACCGTCGCCGAGATGGTCGAGAAGTTCGACATCGCGGACGTCAACGCCAACCCGGCCCGCTTCGACCTGAAGAAGGCCGAGGCGATCAACGCCGACCACATCCGCATGCTCGACGTGAAGGCGTTCACCGCCGCCTGCGAGCCCTGGCTGAAGGCCCCGCACGCCAACTGGGAGCCCGAGGACTTCGACCAGGCGGCCTGGGAGGCGATCGCCCCGTACGCCCAGACCCGCCTGACCGTCCTGTCCGACATCACGGCCAATGTCGACTTCCTGTTCCGCAAGGAGCCGGTCGAGGACGAGGCGTCCTGGCAGAAGGCCATGAAGGAGGGCTCCGACGCCCTGCTCCGCACGGCCCGCGCCAAGCTGGAGGCCGCGGACTGGACCAGCGCCGAGTCGCTGAAGAACGCGGTGCTGGCCGCCGGCGAGGAGCACGGCCTGAAGCTCGGCAAGGCCCAGGCCCCGGTCCGCGTCGCGGTCACCGGCCGCACGGTCGGCCTGCCGCTGTTCGAGTCCCTGGAGATCCTGGGCAAGGACCGCACGCTGGCCCGCATCGACGCGGCCCTGGCGAAGCTGACCGCGTAACCACTGTGCTGTTTCGGGGGATAACCCCCGAACCCCCAGCAGGGTCGGTGCCCGGCGGTACCGTTTGCCCATGCCGATCCGCGCGGTCCTGTGGGACATCGATACTGTGCCATTCGGGGGATAACCCCCGGACCCCCAGCTGAGTCGGTGCCCGGCGGTACCGTTTGCCCATGCCGATCCGCGCGGTCCTGTGGGACATCGATACTGTGCCATTCGGGGGATAACCCCCGAACCCCCAGCTGAGTCGGTGCCCGGCGGTACCGTTTGCCCATGCCGATCCGCGCGGTCCTGTGGGACATCGATGACACGATCTTCGACTACGCGAGTGCCGACCGCGCCGGAATGCTGGACCATCTTCGGGCCGAGGGCCTGGTCGACGGGTACGACTCCGTCGACCAGGCCCTCGCGCGCTGGAAGGAGCTCACCAGCCTCCACTGGCGGCGCTTCGAGGCCGGCGGCGTCGGGTTCGAGGAGCAGCGCCGTGACCGGGTGCGGGACTTCCTGGGAGAGCCGCTGAGCGATCAGGAGGCGGACGCCTGGTTCGAGCGGTACATGAGCCACTACGAGGCCGCCTGGGCGCTCTTCCCGGACGCCCTGCCCGTGCTGGAGCTCCTGGCGGCTGACTACCGGCACGCCGTGCTGTCCAACTCCTCCGTCCACAACCAGGAGCGCAAGCTGCGCGTCCTGGGCGTCCGTGACCGCTTCGAGGCGCTGCTGTGCGCCGCCGAGCTGGGCGTGGCCAAGCCCGCCCCGGCCGCCTTCCACGCCGCCTGCGACGCACTCGCGCTGCCGCCCGCGGACGTCGCGTACGTCGGTGACCAGCCCGACATCGACGCCCGGGGCGCCGTCGAGGCCGGGCTCACCGGGATCTGGCTGGACCGCACGGGGCTCGGCGGCCGTCCCGAGCTCAGAAGGATCACCAGTCTCGCCCAGCTACCGGGCCTGCTGCGCGGCGATACCCGTTTTGGAGCCCCGGACTCCTTCGGGTAATGTTCTTTCTGCGCCGAGGGGAGCGGGCCGAAAGCCCGGAACCCGGAAGCGTAACCCGAACAAAATCCCTCACCGGGGGTTGCGTTTTGGTGGCCTATGGTGTAATTGGCAGCACGACTGATTCTGGTTCAGTTAGTCTAGGTTCGAGTCCTGGTAGGCCAGCTCGCAGAGCTCATCTGCAAAGCCCCCGTTGTGTAGCGGCCTAGCACGCTGCCCTCTCAAGGCAGTAGCGCCGGTTCGAATCCGGTCGGGGGTACAGATCCTTCCCGCGAGATCGTCTGGGTCGCACCCATGATCTCGATGCAGGATCGCTAGGGCCCCCGTTGTGTAGCGGCCTAGCACGCCGCCCTCTCAAGGCGGTAGCGCCGGTTCGAATCCGGTCGGGGGTACGTTGACGAGAGAAGCCCTCCCCAGCAGGGGAGGGCTTCTTCGTTGTACGTGGTCAGGGCGCGGGCGTACGGCCGTACGGAAGCGAGGAAGCCAACTCCGGCCCACCGCTGCGGCGTTGAAGCGGTGAACCGGGAAGCCGGCGGCAGGGACGGGGGATCAGCCCGAGCGGCGCAGCGCCTCCGACAGGCGGGCCGCCGCGTCGATCACCGCCTGGGCGTGCATCCGCCCCGGGTGGCGCGTCAAGCGCTCGATCGGCCCGGAGACCGACACGGCGGCCACGACGCGGTTCGACGGGCCCCGCACGGGCGCGGAGACGGACGCTACGCCCGGCTCGCGCTCACCGATCGACTGGGCCCAGCCGCGGCGCCGTACGCCCGACAGGGCCGTCGCCGTGAAGCGCGCGCCCTGGAGGCCCCGGTGCAGCCGCTCGGGCTCCTCCCAGGCCATCAGGATCTGGGCCGAGGAGCCGGCCTTCATGGTGAGCGTGGAGCCGACCGGCACGGTGTCCCGCAGTCCGGACAGCCGCTCCGCCGCGGCGACACAGATACGCATGTCGCCCTGGCGCCGGTAGAGCTGCGCGCTCTCCCCGGTCACGTCACGCAGATGAGTCAGTACCGGTCCGGCCGTGGCCAGCAGGCGGTCCTCACCGGCCGCGGCGGCGAGCTCCGCCAGCCGCGGACCGAGGATGAACCGGCCCTGCATATCCCTCGCCACCATCCGGTGGTGTTCCAGTGCCACGGCAAGGCGATGTGCCGTGGGTCGTGCGAGCCCTGTCGCCGCGACCAGCCCGGCGAGGGTGGCCGGACCGGACTCCAGGGCGCTCAATACCAGAGCTGCCTTGTCGAGAACGCCGACGCCGCTAGAGTTGTCCATGCAACGATATTCACGTCTCACTCTGTGAAACGCAAGTTCAAATTTCCCGGGAACTTGCCACCCTGTACGTACGGCCCGCGGACCAACGGGTGCGATGCCGACGTCCGGCACGTGGAACGTGGGGTACGGGCGTGGGCCCACAGATCTCTAGAGGTGCCGGCACAACACGCCGGCCGGAGGGAAAGCGATGGGTAGGACTCTCGCGGAGAAGGTCTGGGACGACCATGTCGTCCGGCGCGCCGAAGGCGAGCCCGACCTCCTCTACATCGATCTGCACCTGCTGCACGAGGTGACCAGCCCCCAGGCCTTCGACGGCCTCCGTAAGAGCGGCCGGCAGGTGCGGCGCCTCGACCTCACCATCGCGACCGAGGACCACAACACCCCCACCCTCGACATCGACAAGCCCATCGCCGACCCGGTCTCCCGGGCCCAGCTGGAGACGCTGCGCAAGAACTGCGCGGAGTTCGGCGTGCGCCTGCACCCGCTGGGCGACGTCGAGCAGGGCGTCGTCCACGTCGTGGGACCGCAGCTGGGACTGACCCAGCCGGGCACCACCGTGGTCTGCGGCGACTCCCACACCTCCACGCACGGCGCGTTCGGCGCGCTCGCCTTCGGCATCGGCACCTCCCAGGTCGAGCACGTCCTGGCCACCCAGACGCTGCCCATGGCCCGCCCCAAGACCATGGCCATCACCGTCGAGGGCGAGCTGCCCGAGGATGTCACCGCCAAGGACCTGATCCTGGCGATCATCGCCAAGATCGGCACCGGCGGCGGCCAGGGATACGTCCTGGAATACCGCGGCCCCGCCATCGAGAAGCTCTCGATGGAGGCCCGGATGACCATCTGCAACATGTCGATCGAGGCCGGCGCCCGCGCGGGCATGATCGCCCCGGACGAGACCACCTTCGCCTACCTCAAGGGCCGCGACCACGCCCCCCAGGGCGAGGACTGGGACGCGGCGGTCGCGTACTGGAAGACGCTCAGGACGGACGACGACGCCGTCTTCGACGCCGAGGTCCTCATCGACGCCTCCGAGCTGGCCCCCTTCGTCACCTGGGGCACCAACCCCGGCCAGGGAGCACCGCTTTCCGCGTCCGTCCCCGACCCGGCTTCGTACGAAGACGCTTCGGAGCGCCTCGCCGCCGAAAACGCCCTGAAGTACATGGGGTTGACCGCCGGACAGCCGCTGCGCGACATCAGGGTCGACACCGTCTTCGTAGGCTCCTGCACCAATGGCCGCATCGAGGATCTGCGCAACGCCGCCGCCATCCTGGACGGCCGCAAAGTCGCCGACGGCGTACGGATGCTGGTCGTCCCCGGCTCGGTCCGGGTCGCCCTCCAGGCCGTCGAGGAGGGCCTGGACAAGGTCTTCAAGGAGGCCGGGGCCGAATGGCGGCACGCCGGCTGCTCCATGTGCCTGGGCATGAACCCCGACCAACTGGCGCCCGGTGAGCGTTCCGCGTCCACCTCCAACCGCAACTTCGAGGGCAGGCAGGGCAAGGGCGGCCGCACCCACCTGGTGTCGCCGCAGGTCGCCGCCGCCACCGCGGTGCTGGGCCACCTGGCCTCGCCCGCCGACCTGTCCGAAGCCCCCGCGACCGCCGGAGTCTGAGCAACCATGGAAGCTTTCACCACGCACACCGGCCGGGCCGTCCCGCTGCGCCGCAGCAACGTCGACACCGACCAGATCATCCCGGCGCACTGGCTGAAGAAGGTCACCCGCGACGGCTTCGAGGACGGGCTGTTCGAGGCCTGGCGCAAGGACCCCGAGTTCATCCTCAACCGCCCCGAGCGGCAGGGCGCCACGGTCCTGGTCGCCGGACCGGACTTCGGCACCGGCTCGTCGCGCGAGCACGCCGTCTGGGCGCTGCAGAACTACGGGTTCAAGACCGTCATCTCCTCCCGGTTCGCCGACATCTTCCGCGGCAACTCGCTGAAGAACGGCCTGCTCACCGTCGTACTCGACCAGAAGGTCGTGGACGCGCTGTGGGAGCTGACCGAGACGGACCCGCAGGCGGAGATCACCGTCGACCTGGAGGACCGCCAGGTGCGGGCCCAGGGCATCACGGCCGACTTCGAACTCGACGAGAACGCCCGCTGGCGGCTGCTGAACGGCCTGGACGACATCAGCATCACGCTGCGGAACGAGGCGGACATCGCCGCGTACGAGGCCGAGCGCCCCTCGTACAAGCCGCGCACCGTACAGGTCTGACCCCCCGCGCGCACCCTGCGCGTCCCCACCCGGTGCCCCCGGCCGATCAACGGCCGGGGGCACCGTCGTGTGTGCGGCCGAAGGGTGGTCAACTCCGCCGCGAGGGCCGTGGAGACGATGGCTGAAAGTGACCTTGCAGGGCGGCGCCAGAGCGGGTGAGGGGCCATCCGGCTGACACGGTTGCCACACGGAAGCCCACCCCACCGGGCGGCCCCGAAGCGCCCCGTCCACCGGCCCAAGTGCCGTGGTCCAGAAGCGAGTTGCTGGGTACGCGGGGACTGGCGCGCGGGGCATCCCGTAGGCGCCGAATGGCCGCCGCAGCAGGCTAGTTACCCCCTACGGAGGCGACAACTCGCCCCAGATGGCACAATCGGTGCATGGAACGCGACAGCCAACTCGAGCTCTATCAGGCCGTCGCAGCCCGACTGAAAGAAGCGCACGCCCGAGTGCGCGAACTGCAAGTCCCGGAGGGCGTAAGGATGACGCTGTCCCGGAAGCTGCTGGCCATCACGGCTGCGGCGAAGCACGATCTCGCAGGCGCGGCAAGGCGGCTGGACCGGTTGATGAAGGACCTGGACGAGGGCCGATTCCCCGAAGGGGACTGAGACTCGAAACTCCGCGGCGGCCGACTTCGTTGCGGCACTAGGGTGATTAGCCCGTTTCGTGTTTGATTTGCGGTATATATCTGCCTAACGTGCGAAAAAGCTTGAACACTTTCGTTCCGGCAATGTCTCCGAAGGGGAAGACGTGAACAAGGCGCAGCTCGTAGAAGCGATTGCCGACAAGATGGGTGGCCGCCAGCAGGCCGCCGATGCTGTCGACGCGGTACTCGACGCGATCGTCCGTGCCGTGGTCGCCGGTGACCGGGTCTCGGTCACCGGCTTCGGTTCGTTCGAGAAGGTCGACCGTCCGGCCCGTTACGCCCGCAACCCGCAGACGGGTGAGCGGGTGCGGGTCAAGAAGACCTCCGTTCCCCGCTTCCGTGCTGGTCAGGGCTTCAAGGACCTGGTCAGCGGTTCGAAGAAGCTCCCCAAGGGCGGAGAGGTAGCCGTCAAGAAGGCGCCCAAGGGCAGCCTTTCCGGTCCGCCGCCCACCATCGCCAAGGCCGCCGGCAAGAAGGCCGCCGCCAAGAAGACCACCGCGGCCGCCAAGAAGACCGCCGCCAAGAAGGCCACGCCGGCGAAGAAGACCACCGCCGTGGCCAAGAAGACCACCGCGAAGAAGACGACGGGCGCCGCCAAGAAGACGACGACCGCCAAGAAGGCGACCACGGCGAAGAAGACCGCGGGCGCCGCCAAGAAGACCACCGCCAAGAAGACCGCGCCGGCGAAGAAGGCCACGGCCAAGAAGGCGCCGGCCAAGAAGACGACGGCGCGCAAGACCACCGCCAAGAAGACCACCACCGCGCGGAACAAGTAAGCGGCACAGGGTCACAGGGCCACTCACACGCCGGGCCGGGCTCCCTCACCGGGAGGCCGGCCCGCGGTGTGTGCCACGCAGCGCTGCCCCTTCGGCAGCGCTGCGTCCTCAGCGGCTCCGCGGAAGGGCAGCAGGGTTCGGAAGGTCGGCAGCGCTCGGAAGGGCAGCGGCGCTCAGAAGGTCTGCAGCGTCACCAGCGTGATGCGCAGGGCCTCGCCCTCGCCCTCCGTCTCGATACGGACCCGCTGCCCCGGCCGCAGCAGCCGCAGCCCGCCCGCGTCGAAGGCCGCGGCGGAGAACTCCACCGGGGTGCCGTCGTCGAGCAGCACACTCCCGCTGCGGGATTGTGGGTCGTACGTGTACGCGGTCGCCTGCATGTACGGCAGCTTATCCGGCGCTCTCGCCCGCCGTGCTGACCTCCACCGCCCACCGCTCGGCCGTGCGCGGCCCGACGCCCAGCTCCAGGGCGGCCCGCAGATCGTCCCCGGTGTCCACGTCCTGTCGTACGGAGGCGACGTCGGCCGGCAGCATTTCCACCGCCCCGGACAACAAATGGCGGCGCCGCGACGCCCCGCCGAAAGCCGGGCGCAATTCCACTCCCGGCGCCGCCGACAGCAATGTCGTCCCTATTCCGGCGGCGTCCGCGAGAAAAGCGCGCGGGAATTGCGCGGCGACGGCGAGCACCCGTGACAGTTCCGCGGGCCGCAGCGCCGGCAGGTCGGCGTTGAGGGTCGCGACCGGCGCGCCGGGCCGCCGCGCGCGGATCACCTCCGCCCCGTACGCCAGCGCGGCGTTCAGTCCGGCGCCCGGGCGGTCCGGCACCACCCGCGCCCCGAGGGCGAGCAGCACCGGCGCGGCCGCCGCGTCGTCCGTGACGACGGACACATCCCGTACCGAGGGGCAGGCCAGCGCCGCCGCGACCGTGTCCTGCGCGAAGGCCAGCGCCAGCCGCTGCCGCGCCAGGGGGCCGGCGGCGCCGGCGAGCCGGCTCTTGGCCCGGGCAAGGGGCTTCAGGGGAACGACCAGGGACCAGGAGCCGGTCGGGTCGGCGTTCGTGGCGGGCTCTCCTTCCGTGCCGTGGTCGTGCGGCGGCCGTGCCGTGGGTGTGGGACGGCCGTGCCGTGGGCGTGGGACGGCCGTGCCGTCGCGCTGAGCGTCGCGGCCCATTGTGGCGCGGGCCCCGGCACGACCCGGAGCCACGGTGTCCGAGGCGGGGCGTACGGTGTTCTCGACAGACCAGGGGCCTGGGGCGACACTTGACCCCCCGGCAAGCCAGTCCAGAGGAAGGTGTCCGAGTGTCCCGCCGCAGAATCGGCTTCTGGTACCGCCTTGCGGCGGTCATCGCAAAACCGCCGCTGGTGGTTCTGTTCAAGCGGGACTGGCGGGGAATGGAGCACATTCCGGCCGAGGGCGGATTCATCACCGCGGTCAACCACAACTCGTATCTGGACCCCCTGTCGTACGCGCACTTCCAGTACAACACCGGACGGGTTCCGCGCTTTCTGGCGAAAGCGGCCCTGTTCAAGGGTTCGTTCGTCGGGATGATGCTGCGCGGTACGGGCCAGATCCCCGTCTACCGCGAGACCACCAACGCCCTGGACGCCTTCCGCGCCGCCGTCGCCGCCATCGAGCGGGGCGAGTGCGTCGCGTTCTACCCCGAGGGCACCCTCACCCGCGACCCCGACATGTGGCCGATGGCCGGCAAGACCGGCGCCGCGCGGGTCGCGCTGCTGACCAAGGTGCCCGTCATCCCGGTCGCCCAGTGGGGCGCCAACTTGGCGATGCCGCCGTACGCCAACGAGAACAAGCTCCGCCTCTTCCCGCGCAAGACACTGATCGTGCAGGCCGGTCCGCCCGTCGACCTCACCCGGTTCTACGACAAGGAACCGACCCCCGAGGTACTGCGCGAGGCGACCGAGGCCATCATGGCCGCGATCACCGCCCTGCTGGAGGACGTACGGGGCGAGAAGGCCCCCGCCGAGCTCTACGATCACCGCAAGGCCCGCCTGGAACTGCGGCGCAAGGCCGCAGGGGAGGAAGCGAAGTGACACACCCCGACAAGGCGGGCCGCCCGGTCAAGGCAGCCGTCTTCGGAACCGGATCCTGGGGCACGGCCTTCGGCATGGTGCTCGCCGACGCGGGCTGCCAGGTGACCCTCTGGGGCCGCCGCCAGGAGATCGCCGACGCCATCAACACCACCCGTACCAACCCGGACTACTTCCCGGGCACCGAACTGCCCGAGTCGGTACGCGCCACCACCGACCCCGCCGAGGCGGCGCACGGTGCCGACTTCACCGTGCTGGCCATCCCCTCCCAGACGCTGCGCGGCAACCTCGCCCAGTGGGCGCCGAAGCTGGCCCCCGGCACCGTCCTCGTCTCCCTGATGAAGGGCATCGAGCTGGGCACCGCCAAGCGGATGAGCGAGGTGATCCGGGAGGTCGCCGACGTGCCGGCCGACCGCGTCGCCGTGGTCACCGGCCCCAACCTCGCCAAGGAGATCGTCGCCCGCATGCCCGCCGCGGCCGTCGTCGCCTGCGAGGACGAGGCGGTCGCCCAGCGGCTCCAGGCCGCCTGCCACACGCCGTACTTCCGTCCGTACACCAACACCGACGTCGTCGGCTGCGAGCTCGGCGGCGCGGTGAAGAACGTCATCGGGCTCGCCGTGGGCATCGCGGACGGCATGGGCCTCGGCGACAACGCCAAGGGCTCGCTCATCACCCGGGGCCTGGCCGAAACCACCCGCCTCGGACTGGCGATGGGCGCCGACCCGCTCACCTTCTCCGGCCTCGCCGGCCTCGGCGACCTCGTGGCCACCTGCTCCTCGCCGCTCTCGCGCAACCACACCTTCGGCACCAACCTCGGCAGGGGCATGACCCTCCAGGAGGCCATCGGGGTCACCAAACAGACCGCCGAGGGCGTCAAGTCCTGTGAATCCGTACTCGATCTGGCCCGCAGGCACGGCGTCGACATGCCCATCACGGAGACCGTCGTCGACATCGTCCACGGGGGGAAGCCGCCGATGGTGGCCCTCAAGGAGCTGATGTCACGCGCCGCCAAGCCCGAGCGGCGCTGACGCGGACAGGCGGCCACGCGGTCGCTGACGTGACCCCGATGACCGGGTACGCTCAACGCGATATGAGCAGCGAGAACCTCCCCACCAGCACTGGGCGCAAGCCGCGCGTGGCCGTAGTCTTCGGCGGACGCAGCTCCGAGCACGCCATCTCCGTCGTCACGGCGGGTGCCGTCCTGCGCGCCATCGACCGGACCAAGTACGACGTGCTGCCCATCGGCATCACCACCGACGGCCGCTGGGCGCTGACCGCCGACGAACCGGAGCGGATGGCCATCGCCGGCCGCACGCTGCCGAGCGTCGCCGACCTCGCCGAGTCCGACGAGGGCAGCGTCGTCCTGTCCGTCGACCCCGCCAACCGCGAGGTCGTCTACAGCGAGCCCGGCGCGGTGCCCAAGGCCCTCGGTGACGTCGACGTCGTCTTCCCGATGCTGCACGGCCCGTACGGCGAGGACGGCACCCTCCAGGGGCTGCTGGAGCTCGCCGGTGTGCCCTACGTCGGCGCCGGGGTGCTCTCCTCGGCCGTCGGCCAGGACAAGGAGTACATGAAGCGGGTCTTCCGCTCCTTCGGGCTGCCCGTCTGCCCGTACGAGGTGATCCGCCCCCGGGAGTGGGCGCAGGATCCTTCCGCCGCCCGGAAGAAGATCGCCGACTTCGCCGGTGAGCACGGCTGGCCGCTGTTCGTGAAGCCCGCCAGGGGCGGCTCCTCGATGGGCATCACCAAGGTGGACGACCTCTCCGGACTCGACGCGGCGATCGAGGAGGCCCGGCGCCACGACCCCAAGATCATCGTGGAGTCGCTGCTGACCGGCCGCGAGATCGAGTGCGGCGTCCTGGAGTTCGAGGACGGCCCGCGCGCGTCCGTGCCCGCCTGGATCCCGCCGGTCACCGACCACGACTTCTACGACTTCGAGGCCAAGTACATCGACTCGGCCTCCGGTGTCGTCCCCGCCCCGATCACCCCCGAGCAGACCGCCGAGGTGCAGCGGCTCGCGATCGCCGCGTTCGAGGCGGCGTCCTGTGAGGGCCTGGTCCGCGCGGACTTCTTCCTCACCGACGACGGCGAGTTCGTCATCAACGAGATCAACACCATGCCGGGCTTCACACCCATCTCCATGTACCCGCGCATGTGGCAGGAGAGCGGCGTGAGCTACCCCGAGCTGGTCGACCGGCTCATCCAGGCCGCGCTGCGCCGCCCGACCGGGCTGCGCTGAGCGGCCACCAAGACCCTTGCGGCCCCGGGCCTCCACGGGCGCTTGAGCGCTTAGAGGCTCTTCGGAACCGTCTTCCTGACCGGGGCGGCGAGATCCAGCAGCGGCGTCATCTCGGTGAACCGCTCGTCCAGCGTCACCTCGACGTACGCCGTGCGGTACGTCGTGGTGAAGCGGGTCCCGCCGCCCTCCCGCTGCTCCAGCAGCCAGTCGACCCCGTCCACCTCGACGGCGTCCGCCCCGGGATCGCTCATACCGGCGGGCCGCGCGACACCGCAGCGCAGTACGATCGCCCCGTCCCCCCAACCGGCGGTCAGCTCGGAATCCGGCTCCGGATCACTCCGGTCGAGTCCCGAGACCTTCTCCGGCAGCTCCTCGTGCAGCGCGCTGCACACGGCGGCTTCCTCCGGCGGCGGGCTGGGAACCGTGATCGACGCCTGTGCGTCCGTGGCGGAACAGCCCGCGGCCGCCAGCAGGACAGCGGCGGCAGCGGCGACGGCGGGCAGGGCGGGCAGACGGCGAAGCCGGTGCGAAGACATCACCGGCTCAGGGTAGACGGGGGCTAGAGGTGTACGACCGGGCAGGTCAGGGTGCGCGTGATCCCGTCCACTTGCTGGACCCTGGCGACCACCATGCGACCGAGTTCGTCCACCGTGTCGGCCTCAGCGCGCACAATCACGTCGTACGGACCTGTCACGTCCTCGGCCTGGATCACCCCCGGGATCTTGGAGATGGTCTCGGCGACCGTCGACGCCTTACCCACCTCGGTCTGAATGAGGATGTACGCCTGTACCACGGAACCTCCAGGGCGGCCACGAGGATCTTGTGGGGAACAAAGGGACGCCACGGTACCGCGTCGCCGCGGGCCGCGGGGAGACCCGCGCGGCCCATGGCGCGGGAGGTCGGCGCACGCCACACGGAGTTGGCGGTCTACTTGACGGTACCCAGAGCAGTGACGACGCGCGACCACGAGTCGCGCGGGGCCACGATGACATGGAGAGGTGAACCTCGGTGAAGGGCACTGTGGGCGAGCTGGGCGAGTTCGGGCTCATCAGGGAGCTCACCTCCCGGCTCACCTCCACCCCGGCGGTACGGGTCGGGCCGGGCGACGACGCCGCGGTCGTCGCCGCACCCGACCGGCGCGTGGTGGCCAGCACGGACATCCTGCTGGAGGGACGGCACTTCCGCCGCGACTGGTCCACCGCCTACGACGTGGGCCGCAAGGCCGCCGCGCAGAACCTCGCGGACATCGCCGCCATGGGCGCCGTACCCACCGCCCTGCTGCTCGGCCTGGTCGTCCCGGCCGAACTCCCGGTCACCTGGCCCACCGAGCTGATGGACGGCCTGCGCGACGAGTGCCAGGTCGCCGGCGCGGCCGTGGTCGGCGGCGACGTCGTACGCGGTGACACGATCACCGTGGCCATCACCGCCCTCGGCGACCTGCGTAACCACGAACCTGTCACCCGGGCCGGCGCGCAGCCCGGCGACGTCGTCGCGTACACCGGCTGGCTGGGCTGGTCGGCGGCCGGGTATGCGGTCCTCTCGCGCGGCTTCCGCTCGCCGCGCGCCTTCGTCGAGGCGCACCGGCGCCCCGAGCCGCCCTACCACGCGGGCCCGGCGGCCGCCGGGCTCGGGGCGACCGCCATGTGCGACGTCAGCGACGGCCTGATCGCCGACCTCGGGCACATCGCCGAGGCCAGCAAGGTCCGCATCGACCTGCGCTCGGGCCTCATCGACATCCCGACCCAGATGAACGACATCGGGCAGGCCGTCGGCGTCGACCCCATGCAGTGGGTCCTGACCGGGGGAGAGGACCACGCCATCGTCGCCACCTTCCCGCCGGACGTGAAGCTCCCGGCCCGCTGGAAGGTGATCGGCGAGGTCCTCAACCCCTCCGCGCTGCCCCAGGTGACCGTGGACGGCGCGCCCTGGCACACCACGGGCGGCTGGGACCACTTCGGGGAGGACCAGTGATACCCCGCGTCCTGACGGTCGCCGGGTCCGACTCCGGTGGCGGCGCCGGCATCCAGGCCGACCTGAAGACCATGCTGGCGCTCGGCGTGCACGGCATGAGCGTGATCACCGCCGTCACCGCGCAGAACTCGCTGGGCGTCCAGGGCGCCTGGGAACTGCCGGTGGAGGCGGTCCGCGCCCAGTAC
Organism: Streptomyces ficellus; assembly: GCF_030406405.1. Lineage (GTDB taxonomy): Bacteria > Actinomycetota > Actinomycetes > Streptomycetales > Streptomycetaceae > Streptomyces > Streptomyces ficellus_B. The sequence continues at coordinate 102,276 of NZ_JAUEPL010000009.1, read as the reverse complement.
CGCAGCGTCGTCGACGACATCGGCGTGCAGGCCGTGAAGACCGGCATGCTGGCGTCCGCCCCGCTGGTCGAGACGGTCGCGGAGCTGCTCGCGGGGACGGCCGCGCCCGTCGTGGTCGACCCGGTCGGGGTCTCCAAGCACGGGGACCCGCTGCTGGCGGCCTCCGCGCTCGATTCCGTACGGACGAAGCTGCTGCCCGTCGCGACGGTGGCGACGCCCAACCTGGACGAGGTGGCCCAGCTCACCGGCGTACGGGTGGCGGAGGAAGCCGATCTGCGGCGGGCGGCGGCCGCGGTGCTGGCGTACGGGCCGCGCTGGGCGCTGATCAAGGGCGGGCACCTGGCCGGTGACGCGGTGGACCTGCTGACCGACGGCGCCGAGGAGCACTGGCTGCGGGCGCCCCGGCACGACAACCGGCACACGCACGGCACGGGCTGCACGCTCGCCTCGGCGGTGGCCGCGGGGCTGGGCAAGGGCATGACGGTGCCGGACGCGGTACGGGAGGCCAAGGCGTACGTCACGGGGGCGATCGCGGCGGGGTTCGCGCTGGGCGGCGGGATCGGCCCGGTGGACCACGGCTGGCGGTTCCGGTAGCGGGGGCCGGGCTACGACGACGGGGGTCTACGGCGCCGCGCCGGGTACGGCAAAAAGCCGGTCCACCGAGGTGGACCGGCTTTTCAAGGCAACCGCAGAGGCTGCGCTACGACGAAACGCCGTCGCGTTAGCGCGAGACCTTGCCGGCCTTGATGCACGAGGTGCAAGCGTTGAGCCGCTTCGGCGTCCCACTGACCACGGCACGCACGCGCTGGATGTTCGGGTTCCAGCGACGAGACGTACGGCGGTGCGAGTGCGAGATGTTGTTGCCGAAGCCCGGCCCCTTGCCGCAGACGTCGCAGTTGGCAGCCACGGGTCACTCCAAAGACTTCAGGTGCACTTACAGTGAAATCCGGCGAGCCGGAATCAGGTCTGGTGACTGAAGTGGCGTTGCCGGGGGAATGGCCCGACTTTCATCGGGCAACCGGAGCAGCATACAACGACCGCTTCGGTACAACGAAACTACCACGGCTCGCCCGGCCCCCGCGGGGGGCCCTGGCCTCATGCGGGTCTACCCTGCGGTGCAGCCCGCAGCCCAAGGAGGATCACCAGGTGCCGCAGATCGACTCCACCGTGGTCCGTACCTGGTGCTCACTCGCTCTGGAGGCGCTGGGCCGGGAGCGCGAGGAGATCGACGCGATCAACGTCTACCCGGTCGCGGACGGGGACACCGGCACCAATCTGTACTTGACGGTCGAATCCGCCCACCAGGCGGTGGAGGCCGTGTTCGCGGCCATCACGGCGCCCGACTTCGGCGACGCGGTGCGGGCCATGGCGCACGGCGCGCTCATCGGCGCGCGGGGCAACTCCGGGACGATCCTGGCGCAGCTGCTGCGGGGCATGGCCGAGGTCCTGGCCGAGGGCCACGACGGCGACCACCTGGCGCGGGCCCTCCGCAGGGCGGCCACGTCGGCCCGGCAGGCGGTCGCGCACCCGGTCGAGGGCACCATCCTGAGCGTGGCGTCGGCCGCGGCGGCGTCGGCCGCGCCCGACGGTGCCGACGTGGTCCGCGTGGCGCGCGCCGCGTACGCCGGTGCCCGTACGGCCCTGGAGGCCACGCCCACCCAGCTCGCCGTCCTGGAGCGGGCGGGCGTCGTGGACGCGGGCGGGCGCGGGCTGGTCACGGTGCTGGGCGCGCTGGTCGAGGCGGTGTCGGGGGAGGCGCCCGCGCGACCGGTGCGCGGCCCCAGGGCGGCCGTCGCGGCCCCGGTCGAGCCGTGCGCGGACGGTGGCCCCGCGTTCGAGGTCATCTACCTGCTGGAGGCGGACGACGCGGCCGTGGCGCGGCTGCGCGGCCGGCTCGACACGCTCGGCGACTCCCTGGTCGTAGTGGGCGGCGACGGGCTCTGGAACGTCCACGTGCACGTTGACGACCCGGGGGCGGCCGTGGAGGCCGGCGTCGAGGCGGGACGCCCGTACCGGATTCGGATCACCCATTTCGGCATGGACGCGGCGCCCGAGGAACGCACGGGGCGTGCCGTGGTGGCGGTCCTGCCGGGCGAGGGGCTCGCGGGCCTGTGCGCCGAGGCCGGCGCCACCACGGTGCTGGCCCGCCCCGGCGAGCCCCCGGCCAGCGGCGAACTCGTCGAGGCCATCAGGCGGGCCCACGCGCGCGAGGTCGTCCTGCTGCCGAACGACGCCGCCCTGCGGCACACCGCCGCGGCCGCCGCGGAGCAGGCCCGCGCGGAGGGCATCCGGGTCGCGCTCATCCCGACCCGGGCCGCCGTCCAGGGCATCGCCGCGCTCGCCGTCCACGAACCGGACCGCCGCTTCGACGAGGACGTGGTCGCCATGACGGCCGCGGCGGGCACCACCCGGTACGGCGAACTCGCCGTCGCCGAGCGCCAGTCGTTCACCTCGGCGGGCGTCTGCCAGGCCGGCGACGTCCTGGGCCTCATCGACGGCGATGTGGCGGTGATCGGCCACGACGTGGCGGCGACCGCCGAGACCGTCCTGGACCGGATGCTCTCGGCGGGCGGCGAACTGGTCACCCTGGTCATCGCCGACGACGCCCCGGAATCCCTCGCCGACCGCCTGGAAACCCACGTCCGCGAAACGCACCTGGCCGTCGACACCCACACCTACCACGGCGGCCCGCAGGCCCCCCTGCTCCTCATCGGCGTCGAATGACCCGCCCCCCGCGGGCCGCGCCGTCCACAGGTGTACGCGCTTGTCAGTGGCGTGGTGTGCAATGGATCCCGTGCCCGCGTTCGACGAACCACTGAAGAAGCTGCTCGGCCCCGCCACCGCCAAGGTGATGGCCGAGCACCTCGACCTGCACACCGTCGGCGACCTGCTCCACCACTACCCGCGGCGGTACGCGGAGCGAGGTGAGCTCACCACGCTCGCCGACCTGCCGCTGGACGAGCACGTCACCGTGGTCGCGCGCGTCGCGGACGCGCGCGTGCTGACGTTCAACAGCGCCAAGGGGCGCGGCCAGCGGCTGGAGGTGACGATCACCGACGGCAGCGGACGGCTGCAACTGGTCTTCTTCGGCAAGGGCGTCCACAAGCCGCACAAGGACCTGCTGCCCGGCACCCGCGCGATGTTCGCCGGCAAGGTGTCCGTCTTCAACCGCAAGACGCAGCTCGCCCACCCCGCGTACGAGCTGCTGCGCGGCGAGGAGGGTGACGGCGCCGTGGACTCGTGGGCCGGGGCGCTCATCCCGATCTACCCGGCCACCACCAAGCTGGAGTCCTGGAAGATCGCCAAGGCGGTCGACGCGGTGCTCCCCAGCGCGGCGGACGCCGTCGATCCGCTGCCGCCCGCACTGCGCGAGGGGCGCGGGCTCATCGGCCTGCCCGAGGCCCTGCGCAAGATCCACCGCCCGCGCACCAAGGCGGACATCGCCGACGCCCGCGACCGGCTCAAGTGGGACGAGGCGTTCGTCCTCCAGGTCGCCCTAGCCCGCCGCCGGTACGCCGACACGCAACTGCCCGCCGTGGCGCGGAAACCCGCCCCGGACGGCATCCTCGCCGCGTTCGACGCCAAGCTGCCGTTCACGCTCACCGAGGGCCAGGAGAAGGTCTCCAGGGAGATCTTCGACGACCTCGCCACCGAGCACCCGATGCACCGCCTCCTCCAAGGAGAGGTGGGCTCGGGCAAGACCATGGTGGCCCTGCGCGCGATGCTCGCCGTGGTCGACGCAGGCGGCCAGGCCGCCATGCTGGCCCCCACCGAGGTGCTGGCCCAGCAGCACCACCGGTCCATCACCGAGATGATGGGCGAGCTGGCCGAAGGGGGCATGCTGGGCGGCGCCGAGAAGGCCACCAAGGTGGTCCTCCTCACCGGCTCCATGAGCGCCGCCGCCCGCCGCCAGGCACTGCTCGACCTGGTCACCGGCGAGGCGGGCATCGTGATCGGCACGCACGCGCTGATCGAGGACAAGGTCCAGTTCCACGACCTGGGCCTGGTCGTCGTGGACGAGCAGCACCGCTTCGGCGTCGAACAGCGCGACGCCCTGCGCGGCAAGGGCAAGCAGCCGCCGCACCTGCTGGTGATGACCGCCACGCCCATTCCGCGCACGGTCGCCATGACCGTCTTCGGCGACCTGGAGACCTCCGTCCTCGACCAGCTGCCGGCCGGCCGCTCCCCGATCGCCAGCCATGTCGTCCCGGCGGCCGACAAGCCGCACTTCCTGGCCCGTGCCTGGGACCGGGTCCGCGAGGAGGTGGAGAACGGCCACCAGGCGTATGTGGTCTGCCCCCGCATCGGCGACGCCCTCGACGAGACGGCCGAGGCGAGGGGGAAGAAGTCCCCGGAGGACGAGGCGGAGAAGCGGCCCCCGCTGGCCGTCCTGGACGTCGCCGACCAGCTCGCCAAGGGGCCGCTCGCCGGTCTGCGCGTCGAGGTGCTGCACGGCAGGATGGCGCCCGACGACAAGGACGCCGTCATGCGCCGCTTCGCCGCCGGCGAGGCCGACGTCCTGGTCGCCACGACCGTCATCGAGGTCGGCGTCAACGTCCCCAACGCCACGGCCATGGTGATCATGGACGCCGACCGGTTCGGCGTCTCCCAGCTGCACCAGCTGCGCGGCCGCGTGGGGCGGGGTTCCGCGCCCGGGCTCTGCCTGCTGGTCACCGACATGCCGGAGGCGAGCCCCGCCCGTCGGCGGCTCGCCGCCGTCGCCTCCACCCTGGACGGCTTCGAGCTGTCCCGTATCGACCTCGAACAGCGCCGCGAGGGCGACGTGCTCGGCCAGGCCCAGTCCGGCGTGCGCTCCAGCCTCCGGATGCTGGCGGTCATCGAGGACGAGGACGTCATCGCGGCCGCCCGCGAGGAGGCGGCGGCCGTCGTCAGCGCCGACCCGGAGCTGGAACACCTCCCCGAGTTGCGCACGGCCCTGCACGCCCTGCTCGACAAGGAGCGGGAGCAGTATCTGGAGAAGGGCTGACCGGTGCATTCGGCACGCGAACCCATATCGTGGAGTCACCACCAACCCGAGGACGACGAGGACTGAGATGACCCGCGTGATCGCCGGTGCGGCCGGCGGACGCCGCCTGGCCGTACCGCCGGGCAACGGCACCCGCCCCACCTCCGACCGGGCGCGCGAGGGGCTCTTCTCCACCTGGGAGGCGCTTCTCGGGAGGCTCGACGGCGTCCGGATCGCCGATCTGTACGCCGGGTCCGGCGCCGTGGGCCTGGAAGCCCTGTCCCGTGGCGCGTCCCACGCCCTGCTCGTCGAGGCCGACAGCCGCGCCGTCCGTACCGTCCGCGAGAACGTCCGGGGGCTCGGCCTGGCCGGCGCCGAGGTCCGCACCGGCAAAGCCGAACAGATCGTGACGGGACCGGCGCCTTCCGACCCGTACGACATCGTCTTCCTCGACCCGCCGTACGCGGTCCCGGACGGCGATCTTGGCGAGATCCTGCTCACACTCCGCACCAAAGGCTGGCTCGCGGACGGTGCGCTCGTCACCGTGGAGCGCAGCACCAGAGGCGGGGAATTCGCCTGGCCGGCCGGGTTCGAGCCGCTGCGGGCCCGTCGCTACGGCGAGGGAACGTTTTGGTACGGTCGCGCCGCCTCTACGTGCGAAGACGCACGATGACCGGACCGGAGAGCGAGGGACTTCAGTTGCGCCGAGCAGTCTGTCCGGGGTCGTTCGACCCCATCACCAACGGACACCTCGACATCATCGCCCGCGCCTCCAAGCTGTACGACGTGGTCCACGTCGCGGTGATGATCAACCAGTCCAAGAAGGGCCTGTTCACGGTGGAGGAGCGGATGGAGCTCATCCGCCAGGTCACCAGTGAGTACGGCAACGTCCAGGTGGAGTCCCACCACGGTCTGCTGGTCGACTTCTGCAAGGAGCGAGACATCCCCGCCATCGTCAAGGGGCTCCGGGCCGTCAGCGACTTCGACTACGAGCTCCAGATGGCCCAGATGAACAACGGCCTCTCCGGCGTCGAGACCCTCTTCGTGCCGACCAACCCCACCTACAGCTTCCTCTCCTCCTCCCTGGTCAAGGAGGTCGCCGCCTGGGGCGGTGACGTCTCGCACCTCCTGCCGCCGGTCGTCCACGAGGCCCTGGTCAAGCGCCTCGGCGAGAAGTGAGCAACTGACAGTCCGCCACTCGGTGTCGGGCCCCCGCCGACTGGCCTTACAGTCGTGCCGTCCGTCTCCAATCCGGCTGTAGAGAGTGGCGAGCACACGGTGGACGTGCAGAAGAAGCTCGACGAGATCGTCGAGACGGTCGAAAACGCCCGTTCCATGCCCATGTCGGCCTCGTGCGTGGTCAACCGCGCCCAACTTCTCGCGCTGCTCGATGAGCTGCGCGAGGCCCTGCCCGGCTCCCTCGCCCAGGCCCAGGAGCTGATCGGCGGCCGCGAGCAGCTGGTCGAGCAGGCCCGCGCCGAGGCCCAGCGGATCATCGAGGCGGCCCACGCCGAGCGCGGCGCGCTGATCTCCGACACCCAGATCGCCCGCCAGTCGCAGGAAGAGGCCGACCGCATCCTCGCCGAGGCCCGCCGCGAGGCCGAGGAGATCCGCGCCGAGGCCGACGACTACGTCGACTCCAAGCTCGCCAACTTCGAGGTCGTCCTCACCAAGACCATCGGCTCGGTGGACCGCGGCCGCGAGAAGCTCCTCGGCCGCGGCCCGGGCCTGGACGACCAGGGGTACGCCGACGAGGACGCCCCCGAGTACAGCGCGGACCCGCAGACCCTGATCCGGCGCGCGGACGACTACGTCGACGCCAAGCTGGGCGCCTTCGAAGCGGTGCTGTCCAAGACCCTGGAGGCGGTCGGCCGCGGCCGCCAGAAGCTCCACGGCCGGATCGCCACCGACGACCTCGGCGCCCACATGGCCGCCCAGGACGCGGCGGGCGCGCCCCAGCAGCACACCTCCGACGCCGACTACCTCGCGGGCCTGGCCGAGCTGGCCGACCCCGAGCCCGCCGCGCGGCCGGTCCACCAGCCGCACATCCCGGCCCAGCAGCCCGACCCGTACGCCTACCAGCCGCCCCACCAGCCCCAGGACGCCTACGCCTACCAGCCCGACCCGTACGCCTACCAGGGCTACGATCAGAGCGGGCAGCAGAGCGGGCACCATGGCGGGCAGCAGGACCAGGGCTACGGCCAGCAGCCCTACGCGTACGAACAGCAGCCGCAGCCCCGGACCGCCGCGCTGGACGAGACCAGCTTCTTCGACACCAGCATGATCGACCTGGAGCAGCTGCGCCGTTACGAACAGGGGCACTGACCGGCCCGGATTGGGCTGTGGGCGAAGCGTCCAGTATCCTGGCTCTTCGGTCGCGAGTACGTCCGCGATCTCGCGTGCCCGCGTCGGCGTCCATTCTGACGCTGGGCCGCCCCCCACACGATCCGAAAGCAGGAAGAACCCTGAGTACGCGCCTCGACCACCGCAACCCCCTCGTGTTCGACACGCACGAGCTGGGGCGGCGTCCTGGTGCCCTCCAGCGGTTGTCCCGCTCGGTCCAGGCCCCCGAGAACCTCGGCATCGCCGCGGTCATCGGCGTGCCGCAGGGCTCGGAAGTCGTGCTGGAGATCCGCCTCGAGTCGGTCATGGAAGGGGTGCTCGTCACAGGCACCGCCCGTGCGTCGGCCGAGGGGGAGTGCGTAAGGTGTCTGGAGCCGCTGCGCCAGGATGTCGCGGCGGATTTCCAGGAGATGTTCTCGTACCCCGACACCGATGACCGGGGCCGTTACGCGGCCGCGGACGACGATGCCGAGGACGACGAGGACATCATTCCCCTCGAGGACGGCATGTTCGACCTCGAGCCCGTGCTGCGTGATGCGGTGGTGCTCGCACTGCCGATGCAGCCGGTGTGCCGGGAGGACTGTGCCGGCCTGTGCCCCGAGTGCGGGGCCAGCCTGAACGACGACCCGGACCACCACCATGACGCCGTCGACATCCGTTGGGCGGCACTGCAGGGACTCGCCGATTCACTCGGGACCGGCGAGAAGGACAACATGAGCGGCGCCGAACCGGGCGTCGACGAGAAGCAGGAGAAGTAGCCGTGGCTGTTCCGAAGCGGAAGATGTCGCGCAGCAACACGCGCCACCGCCGGTCGCAGTGGAAGGCTGCGGTCCCCACCCTGGTTTCGTGTGAGCGTTGCCAGGAGCCGAAGCAGCAGCACATCGCGTGCCCCAGCTGCGGCACGTACAACAAGCGCCAGGTCCTCTCGGTCTGAGCGGGCTGGTGAGAGGCACCGTGTCTAGCCAGAAAACGGCGGATGACGCCAAGAAGCAGGCGGAGAACACGGCCTCGTCCCACACGCTTCTGGAAGGGCGGCTCGGGTACAAGCTCGAGTCCGCCCTTCTGGTGCGTGCGCTGACCCACCGTTCGTACGCATACGAGAACGGCGGCCTGCCCACCAATGAGCGCCTGGAGTTCCTCGGGGACTCCGTGCTCGGCCTGGTGGTCACGGACACGCTGTACCGCACCCACCCCGACCTGCCCGAAGGCCAGCTGGCCAAGTTGCGGGCCGCGGTGGTCAACTCGCGTGCGCTGGCGGAGGTCGGCCGCGGCCTCGACCTGGGCTCCTTCATCCGGCTCGGCCGGGGCGAGGAAGGCACCGGAGGCCGGGACAAGGCATCCATCCTCGCCGACACCCTTGAAGCGGTGATCGGCGCGGTCTATCTCGACCAGGGCCTCGACGCGGCGTCCGAGCTGGTGCACCGGCTCTTCGACCCGCTGATCGAGAAGTCCTCGAACCTCGGCGCGGGCCTGGACTGGAAGACCAGCCTCCAGGAACTCACCGCCGCCGAAGGCCTCGGCGTTCCGGAGTACCTGGTCACCGAGACCGGACCGGACCACGAGAAGACCTTCACTGCTGCTGCCCGCGTCGGTGGTGTCTCGTACGGCACCGGCACCGGCCGCAGCAAGAAGGAAGCGGAGCAGCAGGCCGCGGAGTCCGCCTGGCGGGCCATCCGGGCCGCCGCGGACGAACGGGAGACGGCGGCCAGGGCAAAGGCCGCGGCCACAGCCGCGGCCGGCGACGGCTCCGGCGTCGAAGCCGGATCCGGCGACGGCTCCGGCCCTGCGGCCGAAGCCGAATCGGTCCCGGGAGCCGAAGCCGTAGCCGGCTCTGGCCGTGCACCAGGAGAGGCCGCCGACACCTCTTCGGGCCCGGAATCTCCCCACACCCCCGCGGACTCGGCCACGGCCTGACCGCGTTCGCTTCCCGAGCCCCCGTCGCACCCCGGTGCGGCGGGGTTTTCCCCTTCCACCCCCCTCTTCTTCCACCCTCCGGAGGACCGCCGTGCCCGAGCTGCCCGAGGTCGAAGTCGTACGGCGCGGCCTGGAGCGCTGGGTCAGTGGCCGGACCGTCGCGGACGTCCAGGTCCTGCACCCCCGTGCCGTACGGCGGCACCTCGCCGGCGGCGAGGACTTCGCGGCCCGGCTGAAGGGGCACCGCTTCGGCGTCGCCCGGCGGCGCGGCAAGTACCTGTGGCTGCCGCTGGCGGACACCGACGCGTCCGTGCTGGGGCACCTGGGCATGAGCGGGCAGCTGCTCGTCCAGCCCTCGGACGCCCCGGACGAGAAGCACCTCCGTATCCGGGTGCGCTTCGAGGACGCCCTCGGCACCGAGCTGCGCTTCGTCGACCAGCGGACCTTCGGCGGGCTCTCGCTCCACGAGAACACCCCCGAGGGGCTGCCGCTGCCCATCGCGCACATCGCCCGCGACCCGCTCGACCCCGACTTCGACGACACCGCCTTCCATGTCGCGCTGCGCCTGCGGCGTACGACGGTCAAACGCGCCCTGCTCGACCAGTCCTTGATCAGCGGTGTCGGCAATATCTACGCGGACGAGGCGCTGTGGCGCTCCCGCCTCCACTACGACCGCCCCACCACGGCCCTCACCCGCCCGCGGTCCGTGGAACTCCTCGGCCACGTACGGGAGGTGATGACCGCCGCCCTCGCGGTCGGCGGCACCAGCTTCGACAGCCTGTACGTCAACGTCAACGGCGAGTCCGGATACTTCGACCGGTCCCTGGACGCGTACGGCCGCGAAGGCGAGCCCTGCCGGCGGTGCGGCACCCCCATACGCCGCCGCCCCTGGATGAACCGCTCCAGCTACTACTGCCCCCGTTGTCAGCGCCCGCCGCGCGCCGCGTCATAACGCTCGCGGGCGGCGATGACCTCGGGCATCCGGGCCTCGACCAGCTCGATCAGCCCGAGGAGGCGCTCGGCGACGGCCCGCCCGAGGGGCGTCAGCTCGTAGTCGACGCGCGGCGGGTTCGTCGGCTGGGCCTCCCGGTGGACCAGACCGTCCCGCTCCAGGGCGTGCAGCGTCTGGGAGAGCATCTTCTCGCTCACCCCGTCCACGCGGCGCCGCAGCTCGTTGAAGCGGAAGCCGCTCTCGGACAGCGCGGTCAGGGTCAGCGCGCCCCACCGCCCCGTCACATGCTCCAGCGTGCCGCGTGAGGGGCACTGCCGGGAGAACACGTCGAACGCCAGGCCCTCATCCATGTCCGCCAGCGTACTGCGGGGGTTCAACAGGTCCGAGGCCTCAGAAGCCGAAGCTCTGCGTCCACCAGGGGCCGCCCTCGCCGAAGTGCACGCCGACGCCCAGTGTCGTGTAGTCGCAGTTGAGGATGTTGGCGCGGTGACCGTCGCTGTTCATCCAGGACTCCATCACGGCCTCGGCGTCCGCCTGGCCGCGGGCTATGTTCTCGGCGCCCAGGCCCTCGACGCCCGCCTTGGCGGCGCGGTCCCAGGGCGTGGCCCCGTCCGGGTCGGTGTGCGAGAAGAAACCGCGCTCGGCCATGTCCTGGCTGAACGCCCTGGCCAGCGATGCCAGCGGGGCGGAGGCGCGTACCGGGGCGCAGCCCACCGTGGCCCGCTCGGCGTTGACCAGGTTCAGCACCGCGGCCTCGGCGGCCGCCTGGCGGCCGGTCACGGCGGCGGGGCCGGAGGGGGCCTTGGGGCGCTCCGTGGTCTTCTCGGGCGTGGCGGTACGCAGGGGGGCCGCGCTCTCGACGGCCGTCTTCTTCGGCGCCGGCGCCTTGGTCCGCTTCGGCTGCTCGGCCTGCTTCGTCTTCGGCGCGGAGGGCTTGGACGGGGTCGGGGACGGCGTCTTGGACGGCGTGGGGGCCCGCTCGGCGCTCCGGCTCGCGGAGGCGGACGGACGGTCGCTCGCGGTGACGCCGGAACCGCCCTGCGCGTTCAGGTCGGGGGAGCGCCCGGCGTGTACCCGCTCGCCGGAGGTGCCGCCGCCGACGGTGAAGGTGTCGCCGCCGGGCAGCAGGCCGGAGGCCACGGCGACGGCGCCGACCGCCATCGCGGCGGAGGCGCCGAGCAGCCCGGTCCGTACGGGCACCACGGCCCGCTTTTTCCGGTGGCGTCCCATCTGCTCTGCCCTTCCTGGTTCAACGTCTGGTCAGGACGTCAAGGTGACTCACCCGAACGAGTGAGGGGTCATTGCGTCGGGACTGTACGCCATGACGCCTGGGGCGGAAGTGCTCCGTGGGGGATTGGCCGGTTAGCGTGCAGCCATGAACGACGACGCACGGCTCACCGCCTGGGTGCGCGGCCGGGTACAGGGAGTGGGCTTCCGCTGGTTCACCAGGGCAAACGCTCTGGAGATCGGCGGCCTCACCGGTTTCGCCTCCAACCTTGAGGACGGCAGGGTGCAGGTGGTGGCCGAGGGCCCGAGTGAGAATTGCCACCGTTTGCTGGAATGGCTCCGCTCCGGCGACACACCCGGGCGCGTCGACGGAGTCACCGAGATCTGGGATGCCCCGCGCGGAGGGTACGACGGCTTTGACATCCGCTGATGATCTTGAGGCCGGTGCCGGGTCCGTCCCGCGCGCCGGCAGCCCGCAAAGTGCGCCCGGCATGTGCGTACGGCAGAAATGACCTGGTGGTTGCCAAGAATCGCTTGTCATGCCAGGCTGCGCGGGTAAGGATGATCCACAGGATCCTTCTACGCCCCTGGGACACCGCGCGAGAGGCGCCGCCGCATCATCCGCGGCCGCAGGCCCCCCGGTTGCCCCCGATGCCGTGCGTGATCGTGTTGACCGTCAAACTTTTTGGTGAGACTCTGGAAGCCCCGCGCACCTTAGCTGTTTGGCAGTGAGAACGCAGCAGCACCAAGCACTGCTGGACACCGCGGGTGCGAACCCTCACGACCCACACCGCTTCGGTCGGTCACTCAGTGTGGAGGACCAAAAGTCATGGCAAAGGCGCTTCTCGGTTATGTCGGCGGTTCCGACCCGCGACTTCTCGCCGAGATGCGACGGCTTCAGCAGCGCGTTCAGGACCTTGAGTCCGAGCTGGTACGGATCCAGTCCGAGAACGACGCGCTCAACGCCGCCGCACACAGCGAGTCGCTGCTCGACGGCATCGACATCGACGTACCCAAGGCGGAGCCTGCGCTCACCTGATCCCAGCCCCCGCCGGCAAGGCCCGTATCGGCATCTGACGGTAACGGGCAGGGTGAGAAACACTCTCGCGAGATATGCAAGGGACGCTTCGGCGTCCCTTCTTCTTTTCGCCCCCTGTGTTCACCGCCGTTCCACCCCTCCGCCCCCGCGCCTTAACGTCTGATGTGCCCTGCGCATTCGTGAGTCAAACGAGACTCGACAGGTAGAGTCCGGGGGCGTGCACCTCAAGGCCCTGACCCTGCGCGGGTTCAAATCGTTCGCCTCCGCCACGACACTCCGGTTCGAGCCGGGAATCACCTGCGTCGTGGGGCCGAACGGCTCGGGCAAGTCCAATGTGGTGGACGCCCTCTCCTGGGTCATGGGGGAGCAGGGCGCGAAGTCGCTGCGCGGCGGCAAGATGGAGGACGTCATCTTCGCCGGGACGACCGGCCGGCCGCCGCTGGGCCGCGCCGAGGTCTCGCTCACCATCGACAACTCCGACGGCGCGCTGCCCATCGACTACGCCGAAGTCACCATCACACGGATCATGTTCCGCAATGGCGGCAGCGAATATCAGATCAACGGCGATACGTGCCGGCTGCTCGATATCCAAGATCTTCTCAGCGATTCCGGTATCGGCCGCGAAATGCATGTGATCGTCGGGCAGGGCCAGCTGGACTCCGTACTGCACGCCGACCCGATGGGCCGCCGGGCGTTCATCGAGGAGGCCGCGGGCGTCCTCAAGCACCGCAAGCGCAAGGAGAAGGCGCTGCGGAAGTTGGACGCGATGCGGGCCAACCTCGCCCGCGTACAGGACCTCACCGACGAGCTGCGGCGGCAGCTCAAGCCGCTGGGGCGGCAGGCCGCGGTGGCGCGGCGGGCCGCCGTCATCCAGGCAGACCTGCGCGACGCCCGGCTGCGGCTCCTCGCCGACGATCTCGTACGCCTCCAGGAGGCGCTGAAGGCGGAGATCGCCGACGAGGCGGCGCTCAAGGAGCGCAAGGAGCGGGCGGAGGCCGAGCTGAAGGCGGCGCTCGCGCGGGAGGCCGACCTTGAGGACGAGGTACGGCGCCTCGCGCCGCGCCTCCAGCGCGCCCAGCAGACCTGGTACGAGCTGTCGCAGCTCGCCGAGCGGGTGCGCGGCACGATCTCGCTGGCCGACGCGCGGGTCAAGAGCGCCACCGCGCCGCCGGTGGAGGAGCGGCGCGGGCGCGACCCCGAGGACATGGAGCGGGAGGCCGCCCGCATCCGCGAGCAGGAAGCGGAGCTGGAGGCCGCGCTGGAGGCGGCCGAACGTGCGCTGGAGGACACCGTCGCCCACCGCGCCGAACTGGAGCGCGCGCTCGCGGTGGAGGAGCGGCGGCTGAAGGACGCGGCCCGGGCGATCGCCGACCGCCGCGAGGGCCTGGCCCGGCTGTCCGGGCAGGTGGGCGCGGCCCGCTCGCGCGCCGCCTCCGCGCAGGCCGAGATCGACCGGCTGGCAGCCGCCCGCGACGAGGCACAGGAGCGCGCGGTCGCCGCTCAGGAGGAGTACGAGGCGCTCAAGGCCGAGGTCGACGGGCTGGACGAGGGCGACGCCGAACTGGCCGGCCGGCACGAGGCCGCCAAGCGGGAACTCGCCGACGCGGAGGCCGCGCTCACGGCCGCGCGGGAGGCTGTCACCACGGCGGAACGGAAGCGGGCCGCTGTGGCCGCACGGCACGATGCCCTGGCGCTCGGGCTGCGCCGCAAGGACGGCACGGGCGCGCTGCTGGCGGCCGAGGACCGGCTCGCCGGCCTGCTGGGCCCGGCCGCCGAACTCCTCACCGTGACCCCCGGCTACGAGGTGCCGGTCGCCGCCGCACTGGGCGCGGCCGCCGACGCGATCGCGGTCCGGGACCCGGCCACGGCCGCCGAGGCGATCCGGCTGCTGCGCAAGCAGGACGCGGGCCGCGCCGCCCTGCTGGTGGCCCCTCCGCAGGGCGGTGCCCCTGCGGGCGGGCAGCCCCCTCTGGTGCCCAACCAGGCGGCGCCTGCCGCCACCCGGGCCGGTGGTGTCGCGTCCCCCGACCGGGGTTCGGCGGTGGCCGGCGTGCCGGTGGGCGGCGCGGGCACGGGCGGTGCCCCGGCCGCCGTGCCGGTGGGCGGCGCGGGCACGGGCGGTCCCTCGTCCGCCGAGGCGGTGGGGGGCGCGGGTGCTGGGGGCGCCGAGGGCTCCGGGCAGGCGGGAGGGCTGGGTGCTGGCGGTGCCTCGGCCGCCGAGGCGGTGCGAGACCCGGGCGCCGGCGGTGCCGCGTCCGCCGGGCGGGCGACGGCCACTCGCGGTGCCGCGACCGTCGCACCCCCGGTGGCCGAGCTCGTGCAGGGGCCCGAGGGGCTGGTCGCGGCCGTGCGGCGGCTCGTGCGGGGCATGGTCGTCGTCGGGACGCTGGAGGACGCCGAGGACCTGGTCGCCGCGCACCCGGAGGCGATCGCGGTCACCGCCGAGGGCGACGTACTCGGGGCGCACTTCGCGCAGGGCGGGTCCGCCGGGGCGCCCAGCCTGCTGGAGGTGCAGGCGTCCGTCGACGAGGCGGCCGCCGAGCTGGCGGAGCTGGCCGTACGGTGCGAGGAACTGGCCGTACGGCAGCGGGAGGCGACCGAGCGGCGGGGCGAGTGCGCCGCGCGCGTCGAGGAGCTGGGGGAGCGGCGCCGGGCCGCCGACCGCGAGAAGTCGCAGGTCGCCCAGCAGCTCGGCCGGCTCGCCGGGCAGGCCCGTGGCGCGGCGGGCGAGGCCGAGCGTACGGCCGCGGCCGCGGCCCGCGCCCAGGAGGCCCTGGAGAGGGCCACCGAAGAGGCCGAGGAGCTGGCCGAGCGGCTGGCGGTCGCCGAGGAGGCGCCGGCCGAGGAGGAGCCCGACACCTCCGTGCGCGACCGGCTCGCCGCCGATGGGGCCAACGCCCGCCAGACCGAGATGGAGGCCCGCCTCCAGGTGCGTACGCACGAGGAGCGGGTCAAGGGCCTGGCGGGGCGGGCCGACGCCCTGGACCGCGGCGCCCGCGCGGAACGGGAGGCACGCGCGCGTGCGGAGCGGCGCCGCGCCCGGCTGCGCCATGAGGCGGAGGTCGCCGCGGCGGTGGCGTCGGGCGCGCGGCAGCTGCTGGCGCACGTGGAGGTGTCCCTCGTACGGGCCGAGCGGGAGCGGGCCGCCGCCGAGGCCGCCAAGGCGGCGCGCGAACGGGACCTGGCCGCCGCCCGCGTGCGGGGCCGGGAGCTGAAGGCCGAGCTGGACAAGCTCACGGACTCGGTCCACCGGGGCGAGGTGCTCGGCGCGGAGAAGCGGCTGCGGATCGAGCAGCTGGAGACCAAGGCGCTGGAGGAACTGGGCGTGGAGCCGGCCGGCCTGGTGGCCGAGTACGGGCCCGACCAGCTCGTCCCGCCGTCCCTGCCCGCCGAGGGCGAAGACCTGCCGGAGGACCCTGAGCACCCGCGCAACCAGCCGAGACGTTTCGTCCGGGCGGAGCAGGAAAAACGACTGAAGTCGGCGGAACGGGCCTACCAACAGCTCGGAAAGGTCAATCCCCTCGCGCTGGAGGAGTTCGCGGCGCTGGAGGAGCGCCACCAGTTCCTCTCCGAGCAGCTCGAAGACCTGAAGAAGACGCGGGCCGACCTCCTTCAGGTGGTGAAGGAGGTGGACGAACGCGTCGAGCAGGTGTTCACGGAGGCGTACCGGGACACGGCCCGGGAGTTCGAGGGTGTCTTCTCGCGGCTCTTCCCCGGCGGCGAGGGGCGGCTCGTCCTGACCGATCCCGACAACATGCTCACCACGGGCGTGGACGTCGAGGCCCGCCCGCCCGGCAAGAAGGTCAAGCGGCTGTCGCTGCTGTCCGGCGGGGAGCGGTCGCTGACGGCCGTCGCGATGCTGGTGTCGATCTTCAAGGCGCGGCCGAGCCCCTTCTATGTGATGGACGAGGTCGAGGCGGCGCTGGACGACACCAACCTCCAGCGGCTGATCCGGATCATGCAGGAGCTCCAGGAGAGCTCCCAGCTGATCGTGATCACCCACCAGAAGCGGACCATGGAGGTCGCGGACGCGCTCTATGGCGTGTCCATGCAGGGCGACGGGGTGTCCAAGGTGATCAGCCAGCGCCTGCGCTGAGCGCCATCGGCGGCTTGGCTGAGCCTTCGTTCCCAGCTGTCTTCATTTCGTGAACGCAAGTCGACACACCGGGTGTCAAGAATCATCACTCCCAGACTCTTGACTTCGAAACTTGAAGGCATAGTCTCTGCAACGTTGCTTTTACCTTCAAGTGGTGGGTGACGCGAAGTTGTGCGCCACTTGAAGGGCTCGCCCCCCAGCCCGGCGACGGCGCCGGGTACCAGGAGTTCACGTGACCAGCACAGCGCAGCCACCGGCGTCGGGGGCCCGAGAGGCCCACCCCGATCACCTCGGGCATGTCATCTTCATCACGGCCGCCGCCGCGATGGGTGGTTTCCTCTTCGGCTACGACAGCTCAGTGATCAACGGCGCCGTCGAGGCGATCAGGCACCGGTACGAGATCGGCTCCGGCACCCTCGCCCAGGTCATCGCCGTCGCCCTGATCGGCTGCGCCATCGGCGCCGCGACCGCCGGCCGGATCGCCGACCGCATCGGCCGCATCCGCTGTATGCAGATCGCCGCCGTGCTGTTCACGATCAGCGCCATCGGGTCCGCGCTCCCGTTCTCCCTGTGGGACCTCGCGCTGTGGCGCGTGGTCGGCGGCTTCGCCATCGGCATGGCCTCGGTGATCGGCCCGGCGTACATCGCCGAGGTCGCCCCCGCCGCCTACCGGGGCCGGCTGGGCTCCTTCCAGCAGGCCGCCATCGTCGTCGGTATCGCCGTCTCGCAGCTGGTCAACTGGGCCATCCTCAACATGGCGGACGGCGACCAGCGCGGTGAGATCGCCGGCCTGGAGGCCTGGCAGTGGATGCTCGGCGTCATGGTCGTCCCGGCCATGCTGTACGGGCTGCTCTCCTTCGCGATCCCCGAGTCGCCCCGCTTCCTGATCTCCGTCGGCCGCCATGACAAGGCCCGGCAGGTCCTCTCCGAGGTCGAGGGACACAACGTCGACCTCGACGCGCGCGTGGCCGAGATCGAGACCGCCATGCACCGCGAGCACAAGTCCACCTTCCGGGACCTGCTCGGCAGCCGCTTCGGCTTCCTGCCGATCGTCTGGGTCGGCATCGGCCTGTCGGTCTTCCAGCAGCTCGTCGGCATCAACGTCGCGTTCTACTACTCCTCGACGCTGTGGCAGTCCGTCGGCGTCAACCCGGAGAGCTCCTTCTTCTACTCGTTCACCACGTCGATCATCAACATCGTCGGCACCGTGATCGCGATGGTCCTGGTGGACCGGGTCGGCCGCAAGCCGCTCGCCCTCGTCGGCTCCGCCGGTATGGCGCTCGCCCTCGCCTTCGAGGCCTGGGCCTTCTCCGCCGACCTGGTGGGCGGCAAGCTGCCCACCACGCAGGGCATCGTCGCCCTGGTCGCCGCCCACCTGTTCGTGCTGTTCTTCGCCCTCTCGTGGGGCGTGGTGGTCTGGGTCTTCCTCGGCGAGATGTTCCCCAACCGGATCCGCGCCGCCGCCCTCGGCGTCGCCGCCTCCGCGCAGTGGATCGCCAACTGGGCCATCACCGCGAGCTTCCCGTCCCTGGCGGACTGGAACCTTTCCGGCACGTACGTCATTTACACGATCTTCGCCGTGCTCTCCATCCCCTTCGTGCTGAAGTACGTGAAGGAGACCAAGGGCAAGGCGTTGGAGGAGATGGGCTAATCCCCGCTGCCCCTCTCCTCGACCACGGAACTGCCCCGGCTCGCTTCCCGAGCCGGGGCAGTGCGTGTTGGGCCGCGACCGCACCGCCGTTGGTCCGTCCACGGGACGGCCATGAGAAATCCCCCTCCGCCGGACGGTGAACCGGCGAAGGGGGACGGTGGCTGACGGAGGTCAGAGGGAGACGGCCGCGGCCTTGGTCCCGGGCGTCCCGGGCGTCTCGGGCTCTTCGGCCGGGGCGCGCTCCGAGCCCTGAGCGAGCTCCTGCTCCAGCTCCTGCTCCAGCCCGTGCTCCGGCTTCGGCGTACGCGGCAGCAGAGCGTACAGCGCCGCCGCGACCACGATCGTCACCAGCCAGCCCAGGCCGTTGGTGCCGATCCAGGACCCGGCCAGCGGCCCGGCGAACCAGTCGACCTTGGTGAACAGCAGCCCCACCACCAGGGCCACCGCCCACGCGGCCATGGCCTGCGGCGCGAAACCGCGCCGGTACCAGTACGCGCTCGTACGGGTGGTGTCCATCAGCGCCTCACCGTCGTACGACCTCCGGCGCAGCATGTCCACGCCGAAGACGCCGATCCACGCCGAGAACGCCACCGCCAGCAGCGTCAGGAAGGAGATGAACGAACCGATGAAGCTGCTCGCCACGACCATCAGCAGGAAGCCGAAGACCAGGGAGATCACGGCGTTCACACTGACCGCCCAGGTACGTGGGACGTTGATGCCGAGCGTCTGCGCGGTGAACCCGGCCGAGTACATCGACATCGAGTTGATCAGCAGCATGCCGATCAGCGCGATCAGCAGGTACGGCACCGAGATCCACGCCGGCAGCAGCTGACCGATGAACGACACCGGGTCCTGCGCGGACGCCAGGTCCGGCGTCGACACCGCCATGACCGCGCCCATCAGCACCATCGGCAGGACGACGATCCCGGCGCCGCCGACCGTCGAGCCGACCATGGCCTTGGAGGACGCCGTACGCGGCAGATAGCGGGTGAAGTCCGGGCCGGAGGGTACCCAGCTGATACCGCCCGCCGCGATCGTGCCGATGCCCGCGATCAGCATCGCCGTCGAACCGGCCGGCTTGGCGAAGACGGCACTCCACTGCGTGTTCGCGACCAGGTGGACCAGCACGAGGACGGAGAAGGCGCCGAAGAGGTACGTCGACCACTTGCTGCACACGCGCAGCGCGTTGATGCCGAGACCCGACACCAGGAAGGTCGCCGCGACGAAGAGCAGCAGGGTGACGATGATCAGAGGCGTACTGCTCTTGATCCCGAAGAGCAGGTCGAGCACCGTGAGCACGGCGTACGCACCCGTGACCGCGTTGATCGTCTCCCAGCCCCAGCGGGCCACCCAGATGAGCGTTCCGGGGAAGAGATTGCCGCGCTGTCCGAAAACCGCTCGCGACAGCGCCATGCCCGGCGAACCGCCGCGCTTGCCGGCGATCGAGATCAGACCGACGATGCCGTACGAGAGGACGGGCGCGGCGATCGCGACGATCAGCACCTGCCAGAAGTTCAGGCCGTTGAAGACGATCAGACCGGCACCCATGGTGAGCAGCAGCACACTGATGTTCGCCGCCACCCAGGTGGGAAACAGCTCCCGGATGTGACCAGTGCGCTCGATATCGGGGACGGGTTCGAGACCACGGGTCTCTATCGCGCCTTCGGACTCGGAGGCGTGGGGCATGGATCAGCTCCGTGCGGGAGGAGGGGGACTCCAAGCATCGTACGTTCCTCCGCAAAGAGGTCCAAACGGTCCTTCCCGGCAGCCGGCACCTCCCGGCGCGCGAGCTGACGGGTCCGCGCTTCCCGCGATCGCCCGCCGGTCGTGACCGATACTGGACGGGTTATGGAAATCGTCATCCTTGCTGTAGTCATCGCTCTGGTCGCGGTCGGCGCGATCAGCGGCCTCGTGGTCAGCAGCCGCAAGAAGAAGAAGCAGCTGCCTCCGGCCAAGGCGCCGTCGAGCACGCCGACCATCACCGCTCCGCCCGCCGAGCCGCACGTCGGCGAGGAGGCGGAGACCCCGCGGGAGGAACCGCGCCGCACCATCGAGGAGGTCGAGCTCCCGACGGCCGAAGAGGCCCTCGAAGCCCCGGCCGCCGTCGAGGACCCGCTCGTCGCGGCGCCGCCCGAGCCCGAGATCGAGGTCCCCGAACCGACCGCCGGCCGGCTGGTCCGGCTGCGCGCCCGGCTCGCCCGCTCACAGAACACCCTCGGCAAGGGGCTGCTCACCCTGCTGTCGCGGGAACACCTCGACGAGGAGACCTGGGAGGAGATCGAGGACACCCTCCTCACCGCGGACGTCGGCGTCGCGCCGACCCAGGAGCTGGTCGAGCGGCTCCGTGAGCGCGTACGCGTCCTGGGCACCCGCACACCCGATGAGCTGCGCACCCTGCTGCGCGATGAGCTGCTCGCCCTCATCGGCACGGACTTCGACCGCTCGGTCAAGACCGACAGCGGCCTCGACACGCCCGCCGTGGTGATGGTCGTCGGCGTCAACGGCACCGGCAAGACCACGACCACCGGCAAGCTGGCGCGGGTGCTCGTGGCGGACGGGCGGTCGGTCGTGCTCGGCGCGGCGGACACGTTCCGCGCGGCGGCCACCGACCAGCTCCAGACCTGGGGCGACCGGGTCGGCGCCCGGACGATCCGGGGGCCCGAGAACGGCGACCCGGCCTCGGTCGCGTACGACGCGGTCAAGGAGGGCATCGCGGAGGGCGCGGATGTCGTCCTGATCGACACGGCGGGCCGGCTGCACACCAAGACCGGCCTGATGGACGAGCTCGGCAAGGTCAAGCGGGTCGTGGAGAAGCACGGCCCGGTGAACGAGGTCCTGCTCGTCCTGGACGCCACCACCGGCCAGAACGGCCTGGTCCAGGCGCGGGTGTTCCGCGAGGTCGTGGACATCACCGGCATCGTGCTCACCAAGCTGGACGGCACGGCCAAGGGCGGCATCGTCGTCGCGGTCCAGCGCGAGCTGGGCGTCCCGGTGAAGCTCATCGGCCTGGGCGAGGGCCCGGACGACCTGGCGCCCTTCGAGCCGGAGGCGTTCGTCGACGCCCTGATCGGCGACTGACCCCCGCGCCGGGTGGGCGCCCCTCCGCAGGGGCGCCCACCCCGGCTTGCGGCGTCCCATGCCGGGGCGCCCACCCCGGCTTGCGGCGTCCCATGCCGGGGCGCCCACCCCGGCTTGCGGCGTCCCACTGCCGGGGTGGCCGACCGGCCTCGCTACGCCGCCGAGCGGTGGGAGATGTAGGCCAGCGTGCCGAGCAGCAGGCGGGCCTGGGGCGGCGGCCCGGCGTCGAGGGTGGGTGGCCGCAGCCAGCGGGAGGGGCCCAGGCCGCCGTGGTCCGAGGGCGGCGCCGTGATGTACGCGCCGGGGCCCAGGCACCGCAGGTCCAGGTCCGCGTCGTCCCAGCCCATGCGGTACAGCAGCTGCGGCAGTTCGGCCGCCGCGCCGGGCGCCACGAAGAACTGGGCCCGGCCCGTCGGCGTGGCGCACACCGGGCCGAGCGGCAGGCCCATCCGTTCCAGCCGGACCAGCGCCCGGCGCCCGGCCTCCTCCGCGACCTCCAGGACGTCGAACTCGCGGCCCACGGGCAGCATCAGCGCGGCGCCCGGGAACCGGGACCACGCCTCGGCGGCCGTGTCGAGCGTCGAGCCCGCCGGCACCTCGGGCGCGAAGCCGAGGGGGTGCGCCCCCGGAGCCGTGCAGGCGGAGTCGCCGCAGGAGCAGCGGCCCGAGGAGGCCCGCGCGCCCGGGACCACGTCCCAGCCCCACAGGCCGGTGTACTCCGCCACCACGGTGCACTCCGTGGCGACGCGGCCGACGCGCCGCCGCGCGCCGGACAGGATGCGGGTGCCGCCGATCGTGAAGCCCATGCCCCCTCCAACGGGTGGAACTCGCCGGTGGTTACGACCCGGAGTATGTCCGTGACGCTCCGTCGCGACCGCTCCCACATGGGTGGCGCACGGTGGCACGGAGGGTGGTGCGTCCGGCCGCGCGCTCCTCTCCGTGCGACAGTCCGCCGACTCCCGATCGTCGTCGTGTCAAGTCAATCGCGCCTGGCGGCGGCTGAGTTCATCCGAAGGGGTGGCGAATGGTGGCGTTTATGGAAACGACCTCGCCGGACGGGTGATCGTAGGATTACTTTGAGTGCACGAACCCCGGGTAGCCGCCGCGCTGATGGGTATGCCGGAGGCAAGCCGGTTCCCTGTTCGAAGGGTGCAACCACCGGACGGACGACTGCAACTGACGGCATTCTGATACGGGTTCGCGCAACAGCGATTCAGCGGATGGGGGCGTTCCAGTGGGCGGCAGTGGCGCAGACGGTACGAATGCCGGGAAGCGCCCGAACGAGCAACTGAGCTCGTGGTTCGTGCGCAGCGGCTGGTCCAAGGGCGAGCTCGCGCGTCAAGTGAACCGCCGGGCGCGCCAGATGGGCGCACACCACATCAGCACCGACACCTCGCGCGTACGGCGCTGGCTGGACGGTGAGCAGCCGCGCGAGCCCATTCCGCGCATCCTCTCGGAGCTGTTCTCCGAGCGGTTCGGCAGCGTCGTCGCGATCGAGGACCTCGGTCTGCGCACGGCCCACCAGTCACCCTCGGTGTCCGGCGTCGACCTCCCGTGGGCCGGGCCCCAGACCGTCGCACTGCTCAGCGACTTCTCCCGCAGCGACCTGATGCTGGCCCGGCGCGGCTTCCTCGGCACCTCGCTCGCCCTCGCCGCCGGCCCCGCCCTCATCGAGCCCATGCAGCGCTGGCTCGTACCCACCCCGGCCTCCGAACCGCCCCGCACCGACCCGGCCGCCCTGCGCCGCCCCACCCGGCTCTCCCGCGCGGAGCTGGACCTGCTGGAGACCACCACCGTCATGTTCCGCCAGTGGGACGCCCAGTGCGGTGGCGGACTGCGCCGCAAGGCGGTCGTCGGCCAGCTCCACGAGGTCACCGACCTGCTCCAGGAACCGCAGCCCGCCGCCACGGCGAAACGGCTCTTCAAGTGCGCGGCCGAACTGGCCGAACTGGCCGGCTGGATGAGCTACGACGTGGGCCTCCAGCCCACCGCCCAGAAGTATTTCGTGCTCGCCCTGCACGCCGCCAAGGAAGCCGGCGACAAGCCGCTCGGCTCGTACATCCTGTCCTCCATGAGCCGCCAGATGATCCACCTCGGGCGGCCCGACGACGCGCTCGAACTCATCCACCTCGCCCAGTACGGAAGCCGCGACTGCGCCACCTCGCGCACCCAGGCCATGCTGTATGCGATGGAGGCCCGCGCGTACGCCAACATGGGCCAGCCCAGCAAGTGCAAGCGGGCCGTGCGCATGGCCGAGGACACCTTCGCCGACGTCGGTCTCGACGGTGAGCCCGAGCCGGACTGGATCCGCTTCTTCTCCGAGGCCGAGCTCAACGGCGAGAACGCCCACTCCTACCGCGACCTCGCCTATGTGGCCGGCCGCAGCCCCACGTACGCCTCGCTCGCCGAGCCCGTGATGGAGCGCGCGGTGCGGCTCTTCGCCAAGGACGAGGACCACCAGCGGTCGTACGCGCTCAACCTGGTCGGCATGGCCACCGTGCACCTGCTCAAGCGGGAACCCGAGCAGGCCACCCAGCTGGCCGAGCGCGCCCTCGGGGTCGCCAAGCGGGTCCGCTCCGAGCGGGTCAACACCCGGCTGCGCAAGACCGTCGACACCGCGGCCAGGGACTTCGGCGACGTACCCGAGGTCGCCCGGCTCACCGACATCCTCACAGCCCAGCTGCCCGAGACCGCCGAAGCGGTCTGAGACATTCCGTCACCAGACCCCGGCCGCGACCGTCACCCGTACAGCCCGACTCGGCTCCCCCATCGCCAGGTCAACAGGGTGACCGTCGCGGCCGGTCCTCTTGACGTCCGCGGAGGGTAGTCCCGTTACATGTCCGTGACCCAGTGGTTCACGGTGCCGTAACACGGCGGTCCTCTTCGTCACTGACGCGAAACATCGTGCGGCATCGACCGAAACCGTGCTGCGTAAACCTCGGGGCTCATAACCGGCCACCCCTCATAGCCGGGCAGCACCGGCTCCGCCCCGCACAGGCCGCATGACGACGACGAGGAGACGCCGATGCCCCCAGGCATCACGACGCTTGCCGCAGACACGCCCACGCTGTCCGCCGCCAACACCGGGTTCATGCTCATCTGTTCCGCCCTGGTGATGCTGATGACGCCGGCCCTCGCCTTCTTCTACGGAGGCATGGTCCGCGTGAAGTCCACCCTCAACATGCTGATGATGAGCTTCATCAGCCTGGGGATCGTCACGATCCTGTGGGTGCTCTACGGCTTCAGCCTCGCCTTCGGCACCGACTCGGGCTCCATCATCGGATGGTCCTCCGACTACGTAGGCCTCAGCGGCATCGGGATCACCCAGCTCTGGGACGGCTACACCATCCCGGTGTACGTCTTCGCCGTCTTCCAGCTGATGTTCGCGATCATCACGCCCGCCCTGATCAGCGGCGCCCTCGCGGACCGGGTGAAGTTCACCGCCTGGGCCCTGTTCATCGCCCTGTGGGTGACCGTCGTCTACTTCCCGGTCGCGCACTGGGTCTGGGGCACCGGAGGCTGGCTCTTCGAGATGGGCGTCATCGACTTCGCCGGCGGTACCGCCGTCCACATCAACGCGGGCGCCGCGGCCCTCGGCGTCATCCTGGTGATCGGCAAGCGCGTCGGCTTCAAGAAGGACCCGATGCGGCCGCACAGCCTCCCGCTGGTCATGCTCGGCGCCGGTCTGCTGTGGTTCGGCTGGTTCGGCTTCAACGCCGGCTCGTGGCTCGGCAACGACGACGGCGTCGGCGCGGTGATGTTCCTCAACACCCAGGTCGCCACCGCCGCCGCGATGTGCGCCTGGCTCGCGTACGAGAAGATCCGCCACGGCGCGTTCACCACCCTCGGTGCCGCCTCCGGCGCGGTCGCCGGCCTCGTCGCCATCACCCCGGCCGGCGGATCCTGCTCGCCGCTCGGCGCGATCGCCATCGGCGCCGTCGCCGGCCTGCTCTGCGCCATGGCCGTCGGCCTGAAGTACACGTTCGGCTACGACGACTCCCTCGATGTCGTCGGCGTCCACCTCGTCGGCGGCGTGGTCGGCTCCCTGCTGGTCGGGTTCTTCGCCACCGGCGGTGTCCAGTCCGAGGCCAAGGGCCTGTTCTACGGCGGCGGCCTGGAACAGCTCGGCAAGCAGGCCACCGGTGTCTTCGCGGTCCTCGCCTACTCCCTGATCGTCTCCGCGCTGCTCGCCTTCATCGTCGACAAGGTGATGGGCATGCGGGTCAGCGAGGACGACGAGGTCCTCGGCATCGACCAGGTCGAGCACGCCGAGACGGCGTACGACTTCAGCGGCGCCGGCGGCGGCGGATCGCGCAAGACCCTCACCGAGGCCCTTCCCGCAGCGGAGAACAAGAAGGTGGACGCATGAAGCTCATCACCGCGGTGGTCAAGCCGCACCGGCTGGACGAGATCAAGGAGGCCCTCCAGGCCTTCGGAGTCCAGGGCCTGACCGTCACCGAGGCCAGCGGCTACGGACGCCAGCGCGGCCACACCGAGGTCTACCGTGGCGCCGAGTACACCGTCGACCTGGTCCCCAAGATCCGCATCGAGGTGCTGGTCGAGGACGAGGACGCCGAACAGCTCATCGAGGTCGTCGTGAAGGCGGCCCGCACCGGCAAGATCGGTGACGGCAAGGTGTGGAGCGTCCCCGTCGAGACCGCCGTACGCGTCCGCACCGGCGAACGCGGACCGGACGCACTGTAAAGGAGCTGCTGGGTGTCGAGTGTCGATGTGAGTACGCGAGCGGAAGACTCGGGACCCAGCGGTTACGCGGCGGCCCGGCTGCGCCTCCTCCAGGAGGAGACGCGGTCCGGGCCGCCGCGCCGTGCCGCCCTCGCCCGGCTGACCGACGACTGGCTGGCCGCCCTCCACACGGCCGCCGCGCCGCCGCGGGGCACCGCCCTCGTCGCCGTCGGCGGGTACGGACGCGGCGAGCTGTCGCCCCGCAGCGACCTCGACCTGCTCCTCCTCCACGACGGCACCGCCGACCCCGCCACCATCGCGGCGCTCGCCGACCGCGTCTGGTACCCCGTCTGGGACCTCGGCCTCGACCTCGACCACTCGGTGCGCACCCCCGCCGAAGCGCGCAAGACCGCCGCCGAGGACCTCAAGGTCCAGCTCGGCCTGCTCGACGCCCGCCACATCGCGGGCGACCTCGCCATCGTCACCGCCCTGCGCACCGCCGTCCTCGCCGACTGGCGCAACCAGGCCCCCAGGCGCCTCCCCGAGCTGGACGAGCTGTGCCGGGAGCGGGCCGAGAGGCAGGGCGAGCTGCAGTTCCTGCTGGAGCCCGACCTCAAGGAGGCCAGGGGCGGGCTGCGCGACGCCACCGCCCTGCGCGCCGTCGCCGCCTCCTGGCTCGCCGACGCGCCCCGCGAAGGGCTCGCCGAGGCGCGCCGCGTCCTCCTCGACACCCGCGACGCGCTCCACCTCGTCACCGGGCGGGCCGGCGACCGGCTCGCCCTCCAGGAACAGGACCAGGTCACCGCCGCGCTCGGCCTGCTCGACGCCGACACCCTGCTGCGCCGGGTGTACGAGGCCGCGCGCACCATCTCGTACGCCGGTGACGTCACCTGGCGCGAGGTCAACCGCGTTCTGCGGGCCCGCTCCGTACGCCCCAGGCTGCGCGCCATGCTCGGCGGCGGCCGGCCCCAGCCCGAGCGCACGCCGCTGGCCGAGGGCGTGGTCGAGATGGACGGCGAGGTGGTCCTCGCCCGCACCGCCCGCCCGGAACGCGACCCGGTCCTTCCCCTGCGCGCCGCCGCCGCGGCCGCCCAGAACGGCCTGCCGATCTCCCTGCACGCCGTACGCCGCCTGGCCGCCACGGCCAAGCCGCTGCCCGTGCCGTGGCCGGCCGAGGCCCGTGAGGAACTGGTCACCCTCCTCGGCGCGGGCGAGCCCACCGTCCCCGTGTGGGAGGCCCTCGAAGCCGAAGGCCTCATCACGCGCCTGCTGCCCGACTGGGAGCGCGTCCGCTGCCGCCCGCAGCGCAACCCCGTGCACACCTGGACCGTCGACCGCCACCTGGTCGAGGCCACGGTCCGCGCCTCCGCCCTGGCCCGCCGCGTCGGCCGCCCCGACCTGCTTCTCGTCGCCGCGCTGCTGCACGACATCGGCAAGGGCTGGCCCGGTGACCACTCGGTGGCCGGCGAGACCATCGCCCGCGACGTCGCCGCCCGCATCGGCTTCGACCGGCACGACATCGCCGTCATCGCCGCCCTCGTACGCCACCACCTCCTGCTCATCGAGACGGCGACCCGCCGGGACCTGGACGACCCGGCCGCCATCCAGTCCGTGGCCGAGGCCGTGGAGACGCCGTCCACGCTGGAACTCCTGCACGCCCTCACCGAGGCGGACGCGCTCGCCACCGGGCCCGCGGCCTGGTCGTCCTGGCGCGGCTCGCTCGTCGCCGACCTGGTCGAACGGGTCGCGGGCGTCCTCGCGGGTGACGCCCCGCCGGCCGCCGAGCCCACCGCGCCCAGCGCCGAGGAGGAACGGCTCGCCATCGAGGCCCTGCGCACCGGGGAGCCCATGCTGACCCTGCACGCCGACACCCCGCCCGACGGCGACGAACCGGAACCGGTCGGCGTCGAACTGCTCATCGCCCTGCCCGACCAGCCGGGCGTCCTGCCCGCCCTCGCCGGGGTCCTCGCCCTGCACCGGCTCACCGTCCGCTCCGCCGACCTGCGCGCGATCGACCTGCGGGACCTGGGCGACGGTGCCGTGCTCGTCCTCAACTGGCGCGTCGCCGCCGAGTACGGCTCCCTGCCGCAGGCCACCCGGCTGCGCGCCGACCTCCTGCGGGCCCTGGACGGCTCGCTGGACATCCGGGCCCGCCTCGCCGAGCGGGAGGCCGCCTACCCGCGGCGTCGCGGCATGAAGGCCCCGCCGCCGCGCGTCACCGTCGCGGCGGCCGGCTCCGCCCGGGCGACCGTCATCGAGGTCCGCGCCCACGACGCCCCGGGCCTGCTGCACCGCATCGGCCGCGCCCTGGAGACGGCCGCGGTCCGCGTGCGCAGCGCGCACGTCTCGACGCTGGGCGCCAACGCGGTGGACGCCTTCTACGTCACGGACGCGAAGGGCAACCCGCTCCCGGCGGAAGAGGCGGTAGTGGTGGCCCGCACCCTGGAAACGGCGCTGCGCACCTGAAGTCCCCACGAGGGCGCCCACGAGGGCTGATCCGGACAGGGCTGATGCGTAACCGCGTCGGCCGGATACCCTGGGGGGCGACTGCCCGCCCTCCCCCGAGCTCTTACGAGCAGGGGGTACCCCCACCGAGACCCGAGGATCCGCGACCACCGTGTTCGATACCCTCTCCGACCGCCTTGCAGCGACATTCAAGAACCTCCGGGGCAAGGGGCGCCTGTCCGAGGCGGACATCGACGCCACCGCCCGCGAGATCCGAATCGCGCTGCTGGAAGCCGACGTCGCGCTGCCCGTCGTCCGCGCGTTCATCAAGCAGGTCAAGGAGCGGGCGCTCGGGGCCGAGGTCTCGCAGGCGCTGAACCCCGCCCAGCAGGTCATCAAGATCGTCAACGAGGAGCTCATCGGCATCCTCGGCGGCGAGACCCGCCGTCTGCGGTTCGCCAAGAACCCGCCGACCGTCATCATGCTCGCGGGTCTCCAGGGTGCCGGTAAGACCACCCTCGCCGGAAAGCTCGGCCTCTGGCTGAAGGGGCAGGGGCACGCCCCGCTCCTCGTCGCCTGCGACCTGCAGCGCCCCAACGCCGTCAACCAGCTCGCCGTCGTCGCCGAGCGCGCCGGTGTCGGCGTCTACGCGCCGGAGCCCGGCAACGGCGTCGGTGACCCGGTGCAGGTCGCCAAGGACTCCATCGACTACGCCAAGAGCAAGCAGTACGACGTCGTCATCGTCGACACCGCCGGCCGTCTCGGTATCGACCAGGAGCTGATGCGGCAGGCCGCGGACATCCGCGACGCCGTCAGCCCCGACGAGGTCCTGTTCGTCGTGGACGCGATGATCGGCCAGGACGCGGTCAACACGGCCGAGGCCTTCCGGGACGGCGTCGGCTTCGACGGCGTCGTGCTGTCCAAGCTCGACGGCGACGCCCGCGGTGGCGCCGCCCTGTCGATCGCGCACGTCACCGGCCGCCAGATCATGTTCGCCTCCAACGGCGAGAAGCTGGACGACTTCGACGCGTTCCACCCGGACCGCATGGCGTCCCGCATCCTCGGCATGGGCGACATGCTCTCGCTGATCGAGAAGGCCGAGCAGACCTTCAGCCAGGAAGAGGCCGCCAAGATGGCCTCCAAGCTGGCTTCGTCCAAGGGCAAGGACTTCACGCTCGACGACTTCCTGGCCCAGATGGAGCAGGTCAGGAAGATGGGCTCCATCTCCAAGCTGCTCGGGATGCTGCCGGGCATGGCACAGATGAAGGAGCAGATCAACAGCATCGACGAGCGTGACGTGGACCGTACGGCCGCGATCATCAAGTCGATGACCCCGGGCGAGCGCCAGGACCCGACGATCATCAACGGCTCCCGCCGGGCCCGTATCGCCAAGGGTTCCGGCGTCGACGTCAGCGCGGTCAAGTCGCTGGTCGAGCGGTTCTTCGAGGCCCGCAAGATGATGTCGCGCATGGCGCAGGGCGGCGGCATGCCGGGGATGCCGGGCATCCCGGGCATGGGCGGTGGCCCCGGCCGGCAGAAGAAGCAGCAGAAGCAGGCCAAGGGCAAGCGCAAGAGCGGCAACCCGATGAAGCGCAAGGCCGAGGAGCAGGCCGCCGCGGCACGGCGCGAACAGGCGCAGCAGGGTGGCGCGTTCGGGCTCCCTGACGGTCAGCCGGGCCAGGACTTCGAGCTGCCGGACGAGTTCAAGAAGTTCATGGGCTGAGCATGACGAGTCGGGTAAGGGGCGTCCACCATGGGTGGGCGTCCCTTACTTCACGTTCGCGATGGCACATAAGCCCGTAATGCCGCATTCGTGCGCCTCTTCAATAATTGCCGTGTCGCCGGTCCTCGGCATGACCCGGCATGAGGAGAGAGCAGCGTGGCCAGTCCCGTACCCCCGCGCGACCGCACCGACCAGCCCTGGCGCTCGGAGGGCGCACCTCCGCCGCCCCCGCCCCGCCGCAAGATGCCGGGCGGCTGGGCCGGGCTGCTCATCGCCGCGGTGGCGATCTTCGTTCTCACCAACCTGGCCCTGTCCTTCTTCGGCGACGGCGACGAGCGCACCGTCTCGTACACCGAATTCAGCCGGCAGGTCGCCGACGGCAATGTCACCAAGATCTACTCCAAGGGCGACGCCATCGAGGGGGAGCTGAAGAACAAGGAGCGCTTCACCACCCAGCGGCCGGCGTTCGCGGACGACAACCTCTGGTCGGAGCTGACGAAGCACAAGGTCACGGTGACCGCCGAGCCGGTCGTCGAGAGGCCGAGCCTCCTCGCCAATCTGCTGTTCTCGCTGGCGCCGATCCTGCTGCTCGTCGTGCTGTGGGTGTTCCTCGCCCGGCGGATGCGCGCCGGGCTCGGAGCCGGCGGCATGCTCGGCCGCAAGGCGCCGCCCAAGCCGGTCGAGCTGGAACCGGGAGCGCGCACCACCTTCGCCGACGTCGCGGGGATCGACGAGGTGGAGGAAGAGCTCAACGACGTCGTCGACTTCCTGAAGAGCCCCCAGGCGTACCGCAGGATGGGCGCCAAGATGCCGCGCGGCGTGCTGCTCTCCGGCCCGCCCGGCACGGGCAAGACGCTGCTGGCACGGGCCGTGGCGGGCGAGGCGGGGGTGCCGTTCTTCTCCGCCTCCGCCTCCGAGTTCATCGAGATGATCGTGGGCGTCGGCGCCTCGCGCGTACGCGAACTGTTCAACGAGGCCCGCAAGGTGGCGCCCGCGATCATCTTCATCGACGAGATCGACACCATCGGCCGGGCCCGGGGCGGCGGCGCCGCCATGGGCGGACACGACGAGCGCGAGCAGACGCTCAACCAGATCCTCACCGAGATGGACGGCTTCTCCGGTTCCGAGGGCGTCATCGTCATCGCGGCCACCAACCGCGCCGATGTGCTGGATCCGGCTCTGACCCGGCCCGGCCGCTTCGACCGGATCGTCAACGTCAGCCCGCCCGACCGTGGCGGCCGGGAGGCCATCCTCAAGATCCACACCCGCGAGATCCCGCTCTCCGAGGACGTCGACCTCGCCCAGGTCGCCCGTACGACCCCGGGAATGACCGGCGCGGAGCTCGCCAACCTCGCCAACGAGGCCGCCCTGCTCGCGGTCAAGCGCCGGCGGACCGAGGTGACCCCGGCGGACCTGTCGGACGCGCTGGAGAAGGTCCAACTGGGCGCGGAACGCTCCCTGGTCATGCCGGCCGAGGAGCGGCGCCGTACCGCGTACCACGAGAGCGGGCACGCGCTGCTCGGCATGCTCCAGCCCGGCGCCGACCCGGTCCGCAAGGTCACCATCGTCCCGCGCGGGCGGGCGCTGGGCGTGACCCTGTCGACGCCCGACGCCGACAAGTACGCGTACACGGAGGACTATCTGCGCGGCCGGATCATCGGGGCCCTGGGGGGCATGGCGGCCGAGCAGATCGTCTTCGGCGTCATCACGACGGGTTCGGAGAACGACCTGGAGCAGGTCACCAGGATCGCGCGCGGCATGGCGGGCCGCTGGGGGATGAGCGAGCGGGTGGGCAGGCTCAGCGCGATCCCCGACGACGTGCAGCAGGCGTACGGGTTGTCGGCGGCGCCCGCGACGCTGGACGCGGTCGCCGAGGAGACGCGCCGCATCGTCGACGAGTGCTACGAGAGTGCCTGCCGGCTGCTCCAGGAGCACCGCCCCAGGCTGGACGCTCTGGCGGCGGCGCTGCTGGAGAACGAGACCCTGGACGAGGAGGCGGCCTACCGGGCCGCCGGCATCCCCCGCCTCGCCAAGCACGAGCCGTCGTAGCCCCCGCGACGCTTCCAAGCTCGCCCGGGCGCCGTGGCGCCGTGGTGCCCAGGGGCCGGGAGAGTCCTGGTGGGGGCTCCCCGGGCGTCCTGGGCACATCCAACGGGCCCCACGGGGGCGACGGGCCCGGAAGACGGGTCCAACGGGCCCCACGGGGGCGACGGGGTCAGGGCGTCCTGGCGACGAGGTAGCGGAACACGTTGGGCATCCACACCGTCCCGTCGGGGCGCACGTGCGGGTGGAGGGCCTCGGTGACCTCCTTCTCCACCGTCGCCTGGTCCGAGGCGGCCACCGCCGCGTCGAACAGGCCGGTCGAGAACAGTCCCCGTACGGCGCTGTCCGTGTCCGCGTACCCGAACGGGCACGCCACCCGTCCCGAACCGTCCGGCCTCAGCCCCGCCCGCGCGGCCACGTCCTCCAGGTCGTCCCGGAGCGCCGGGCGCCAGGTCGCGGCCGTGCGCAGCCGCTCGGTCAGCCGGCCCGCCACCCGCAGTACCGCCGACGTGGCGCACCGCTCGGGCGGTCCCCAGCCCGCCAGCACCACCGCGCTGCCCCGCTCGGCCATCCGTACGGCCGCCGAGAGGGCGGGTGCCAGCCCGTCGGAGTCGCCCGCGGTGCAGCCGATCGGCTGGAAGGCCGTGATCAGGTTGTAGGCCGGACGGGTGGGATCCGCCGCGTCGGCGGGACCGCCGTACAGCAGCCTCGTCTCGCCGCAGCGCTGGGGCGCGTGCCCGGCCGGGTCGTGCCCGCCCGCATCGGGCAGCAGCCGTTTCCTGGCCAGGTCCACGCGCGCGTGGTCCGTGTCGACGCCCGTCACCTGCGCGCCGCGCGCGGCGGCCATCAGCAGGGCGAGCCCTGAGCCGCAACCGAGTCCCAGCAGCCGCGTCCCGCTGCCGACCTCCAGATGCTCGTACACCGCTTCGTAGAGCGGAACCAGCATCCGTTCCTGGATCTCCGCCCAGTCGCGGGCACGGCCGGGCGCATCCGTAGCCGGAGGGGCCGAGGCCGGGTGGGGGTGGTGCTGGACGAGCATAGGTGTCATCGAAAGCGCCCCAATCCGCCGAGAGGTCCATCTGTGCGTCTGTGCCCTGATTGACAGCCCCCGTGTACGTGCGCTCGCACTCCCCGTAGCCAGGGAACTCCGCATCCGGCCCCAAGTCCAGGGGTCGGGGAGCAATGCTTGCGTGCCCCGGTTGTGCGCCCCCGAGAGCGGCGCGAACCACCTCCCATAGTGGAGCCGCACCGCGAATCCCGCCATGGCAGGGCAACGTCCCAGGTCCCGCCGCGCTTTCCCGCCCGGCGGCCCGGCCGCCGTGGCCGGGCCCCCGGGCCGGTGCCGTGCGCCGGGGACGGCCCGGGTACTGTCGGTCTCCTGGGCGGCTGCGGGGCATGGACTCTTGCGGGCGCCCCCAGGGACCGGCCCACCGCCGCCGCTGCGGCCCGCTTGACGCGGGGCGCGCACAGGATGCGTTCGCGCCGGGGCGTACGCGCCGGTACGTACCAGCTTGTTGTGGCTTCTCCGCAGATCAGCGCACTGGCCCTCGTCAGGACGCAACAATGCCAACTGACTGGTACGTGCAAATTATTTGGGATGCCCCGGAATGGAACCCGCGGGCACTCCGGCTCGTTGTCACGACGTGAGCACGACACCACCTGTTCTCGCCGCAGAGCTGGCACAGGCGTGGGCCGACATTCAGCGGCACCACCCCGAGCTGCCCGATCTTGCCGCGCCCGAATCCCTGATCGGAGAGTCGTCGTCCGCATGTGGCGCCGAGCTCTCCTTCGAGCGACTGCTCCATGAGGCAGTCCACGGCATCGCCGCCGCGCGAGGGGTCCGCGACACCTCACGCGCCGGTCGCTATCACAACCGCAGATTCCTGGCGATCGCCGAGGAGATGGGCCTGAACCACCCCGAGGAGCCGCACCCCAGCAGCGGTTTCTCCCTGGTCACGCTCAGCCCCGAGGCCAAGCGCCGGTACCGCCCGACCATCGAGCGGCTGCAGCGCGCCCTCAAGGCGCACACGGCCGCCACGGCCGGCGACACCAAGCGCTCCTTCCGGGGGCCGGCCGCCCGGCACGGCTCGTCCGGTGGTGGCGTGCGGGTCAAGGCCGTGTGCGACTGCGGTCGCAACGTACGGGTCGTGCCCTCGGTCCTCGCGCAGGCGCCCATCGTGTGCGGCGGCTGCGGGAAGCCGTTCCGCATTCCGGAGACCGTGGGCGCGGCGAGCTGACCCGGCGTGGTGTGGCACAATGGCTAGCTGTACTCGACAGTCGAACAGGACCCCTCTCTCCTCCGGCTGACGCGTCCATCGGGCACTCGAGTACCGCAACCCCACGCGGCATCTCGTCGTGCCCAACCACGTCAAGACCAGGAGACACCACACCCGTGGCAGTCAAGATCAAGCTGAAGCGTCTGGGCAAGATCCGTTCGCCTCACTACCGCATCGTCGTCGCCGACTCCCGTACCCGCCGTGACGGCCGGGCCATCGAGGAGATCGGCCTGTACCACCCGGTGCAGAACCCCTCGCGCATCGAGGTCGACTCGGAGCGTGCGCAGTACTGGCTGTCCGTCGGCGCCCAGCCGACCGAGCCGGTCCTCGCGATCCTGAAGCTCACCGGCGACTGGCAGAAGGTCAAGGGCCTGCCGGCCCCGGAGAAGCCGCTGCTCGCCCCGGCGACCAAGGAAGACAAGCGCGCCTCCTTCGACGCCTTCGCCAAGGCGCTCGAGGGCGACGAGGCCAAGGGTGAGGCCATCACCCCGAAGGCGAAGAAGGCCGACAAGAAGGCGGACGAGGCGGAAGCCGCGTCCACCGAGTCGACCGAGGCCTGAGCATGCTCGAGGAGGCTCTCGAGCACCTCGTGAAGGGCATCGTCGACAACCCCGACGATGTGCAGGTGGCCTCGCGCAACCTGCGCCGAGGGCGTGTGCTTGAGGTCCGGGTCCACCCCGACGACCTCGGCAAGGTGATCGGCCGCAACGGCCGCACCGCGCGCGCTCTGCGCACCGTCGTGGGCGCCATCGGCGGCCGTGGCATCCGGGTCGACCTCGTCGACGTGGACCAGGTCCGCTGAGAGTTGAACACCGGCACGGGCCGGGGAGGGCTACGGCCCGCCCCGGCCCGTAGTCGTCTGCGAAGTAATGCCGTAGGCACACGACAGGAGAGTTGAAGACGTGCAGCTGGTAGTCGCACGGATCGGCCGCGCACATGGCATCAAGGGCGAGGTCACCGTCGAGGTGCGCACGGACGAGCCCGAGCTGCGGCTGGCGCCGGGCGCCGTCCTGGCCACGGACCCGGCGTCCGCCGGACCGCTGACCATCGAGACCGGCCGCGTACACAGCGGTCGGCTGCTGCTGCGTTTCGAGGGCGTACGGGACCGCAATGCCGCCGAGGCGCTGCGCAACACCCTGCTGATCGCCGACGTGGACCCGGACGAGCGCCCGGAAGAGCCCGACGAGTTCTACGACCACCAGCTGATGGACCTGGACGTCGTCCTCGCGGACGGCACCGAGGTCGGGCGGATCACCGAGATCTCCCACCTGCCCTCCCAGGACCTGTTCGTGGTCGAGCGGCCCGACGGCAGTGAGGTCATGATCCCCTTCGTCGAGGAAATCGTCCGCGACATCGACCTGGAGCAGCAGAGGGCCGTCATCACCCCGCCGCCGGGGCTCATCGACGACCGCGCCGAGATCGCCTCCGCCCGTGACGAGGGCAAGGACGAGTCCTGATGCGGCTCGACGTCGTCACCATCTTCCCCGAGTACCTGGAGCCGCTGAACGTCTCGCTCGTCGGCAAGGCACGCGCGCGTGGCCGGCTCGACGTCCACGTCCACGACCTCCGGAACTGGACCTACGACCGGCACAACACGGTGGACGACACCCCCTACGGCGGCGGCCCCGGCATGGTCATGAAAACCGAGCCCTGGGGCGACGCCCTGGACGACGTGCTGGCCGGCGGGTACGAGACCGGCGCGCACGGACCCGTCCTGGTGGTCCCCACCCCCAGCGGGCGGCCCTTCACCCAGGAACTCGCCGTCGAGCTGTCCCAGCGCCCCTGGCTGATCTTCACCCCGGCGCGGTACGAGGGCATCGACCGCCGTGTCATGGACGAGTACGCCACCCGGATACCCGTGTACGAGGTGTCCATCGGCGACTATGTGCTGGCGGGTGGCGAGGCCGCCGTACTGGTCATCACCGAAGCCGTGGCGCGGCTGCTGCCCGGCGTCCTCGGCAACGCCGAATCCCACCGGGACGACTCCTTCGCCCCCGGCGCGATGGCCAACCTGCTGGAAGGCCCCGTCTACACCAAGCCCCCCGAGTGGCGCGGCCGCGGCATCCCCGATGTCCTGCTCAGCGGGCACCACGGGAAGATCGCACGCTGGCGGCGGGACGAGGCGCTGCGCAGAACCGCGCTCAACCGGCCCGACCTGATCGAGCGTTGCGAGCCCTCGGCCTTCGACAAGAAGGACCGTGAAACGCTCTCCCTGCTCGGCTGGGCACCGGAGCCCGGTGGCCGATTTTGGCGCAGGCCCCAGGCCATGGAAGAATAGGCCGCTGCTGTACGTCCGGCGTGCGCCCCTGCCACAGGGGGACACGACGCCCGCCCGACGCGATCAGCACCCCTTTTCTCATCACGATATTCCGCTGATGACCTGTGGCATCAGCGAGGAAGCAGACACATATGTCGCACCTGCTCGACTCCGTCGACGCCGCGTCGCTGCGTACGGACGTCCCCGCGTTCCGCCCCGGCGACACCGTGAACGTCCACGTTCGCGTCATCGAGGGCAACCGCTCCCGTATCCAGCAGTTCAAGGGCGTCGTCATCCGCCGCCAGGGCGCCGGCGTCCGCGAGACCTTCACGGTCCGCAAGGTCTCCTTCTCCGTCGGCGTCGAGCGCACCTTCCCGGTGCACAGCCCGATCTTCGAGAAGATCGAGCTCGTGACCCGCGGTGACGTCCGTCGCGCCAAGCTGTACTACCTGCGCGAGCTGCGCGGCAAGGCTGCCAAGATCAAGGAGAAGCGCGACAACTGAGCCTCGGCTCACCCTCCGTCGCGCGGAGGTCCCTGGGGCGGCCGGATACCATCTGGCTGCGATGGACACCGAAGCACAGCACACAGAGCGCGACCGCTCCTCCGACACGGAGGAACGGTCGCGCTCCGTGCGTTCCGGGACCGGCGACCGGTTCTCCCCCCTCTGGCGGCTCTCCCCCCTGTCCCGGCTCTCCGCGTTCTCCCGGCTGTCCGCGTTCTCCCGGCCCTCTCCGTTCCCCTCCCGGTTCTCCGCGTTCTCCCGGCCCTCCGGGGGCGTGTGGCGCAGGCCGGGGCTGATCGGGCTGGCCTGTGCCGTCTTCCTGCTGCTCCTCAGCCACTTCGTGGTCCAGCCCTTCCAGATCCCCAGCGGCTCCATGGAACCCACTCTCCGTATCGGGGACCGCGTCCTGGTGAACAAGGTGGCGTACCGTTTCGGTTCCGTCCCCGCGCGCGGGGACGTGGTCGTCTTCGACGGCACCGGCTCCTTCGTCCGCGAGGCGCCGGAGCAGAACCCGGTCGCCGGGCTGCTGCACGGGGCGGCCGCGGCCCTCGGCCTCGCCGAGCCCGCCGACACCGACTTCGTCAAGCGTGTGGTGGGGGTGGGAGGCGACCGCGTGACGTGCTGCGACAAGGGGGGACAGGTCGAGGTGAACGGCGTACCCGTGGACGAGGACTACCTGTACCTCGGCGACGCGCCCTCGCAGGTGCCCTTCGACATCGTCGTGCCGCACGGCACCCTCTGGGTCATGGGTGACCACCGCAGCCACTCCCGCGACTCCCGCGACCACCTGGGCGACCCGGGCGGCGGCGTGGTGCCCGTGGAGATGGTGATCGGGCGGGCCGACTGGATCGGCTGGCCGTTCGGGCGCTGGTCCACGGTGCGGCCGACGGACGCCTTCCGCGACGTACCGCGAGCGGGGACCCCGGGCGCGGGCCATGGGTAACCGCGGCAAGCAGGGCAGCCACCGGGCCGATACGCGGCTGCCCACCGGATCACGGCCGACCGACGGCGCCCGGCCGCTGCCGGGGCGCGCGGAACGGCGCAAGCTGGCCCGCAAGGTGAAGCGCCGCCGGCGCCGTTCGGCCATCAAGGAGATTCCCCTCCTCATCACCGTGGCGCTGCTCATCGCGCTCGTACTGAAGACCTTCCTGGTGCAGGCCTTCGTGATCCCGTCCGGCTCCATGGAGCAGACGATCAGGATTGACGACCGGGTACTGGTGGACAAGCTCACGCCCTGGTTCGGTTCGAAGCCGCAGCGCGGCGACGTCGTCGTCTTCAAGGACCCCGGCGGCTGGCTGCGGCAGGAGCAGACGCCCAAGAAGGACGACCCGGTGGGCGTCAAGCAGGTCAAGCAGGTACTGACCTTCATCGGCCTGCTGCCCTCCGACGACGAACAGGACCTGATCAAACGGGTCGTCGCGGTCGGCGGGGACACGGTCATGTGCTGCGACACGGAGGGCCGGGTCACCGTCAACGGCGTACCGCTCACCGAACCGTACGTGCATCCCGGGGACGTTCCCTCCGTCATCAAGTTCGACGTGAAGGTTCCCGAGGGGCGGATCTTCGTGCTGGGCGACCACCGCTCCGACTCGGCCGATTCGCGGTTCCACCTGAACGAGCGGTTTCAGGGCACGGTGTCGGAGGAGGAGGTGGTCGGGCAGGCGGTCTTCATCGCCTGGCCGTTCGACCACTGGCGCAGGCTGGAGGAACCCGACACCTTCGCCTCCGTGCCGGACTCCCCGGCACGGACTGCGACGGCCCTCGGCGCGTCGCATAGTGTGTCCTCTCGGAATGTGAACGGATTGACCGGGCTCCCGACCCCTGCGG
This sequence comes from Streptomyces ficellus, assembly GCF_030406405.1. Taxonomy (GTDB): domain Bacteria; phylum Actinomycetota; class Actinomycetes; order Streptomycetales; family Streptomycetaceae; genus Streptomyces; species Streptomyces ficellus_B. Next base: position 63,253 of record NZ_JAUEPL010000009.1, on the reverse strand, counting down.
AACTCCCGCTCGTTATGGGAGTGGTGGGCCTGCCCCTGCTGTGGGGCAGGCGGTTGCACGGAGTGAGGAGTGGATGTGGGGGATGTGGCGGTGGGCGCGCGATCCGGACACGACGGGCCCGAGGAGAGGCCGGAGGAGTACGGCGAGGCTCCCTCTTCCGGCTCCGGTTCGGGCTCCGGGTCCGGTTCGGGCCCCGGCACCGGCCCCGGCTCCGGTTCGGGCCTCGGCCCCGGCTCCGGTTCGGGGTTCGGCACCGGCCCCGGCTCCGGTTCGGGGTCCGGCGGGGAGCCCCCGTCCGCGACCGGTCCGGCTGACGGCGACACCGCCGAGGACGACGGTCCCCGGGCGCCGAAGAAGCCGCGTTCCTTCTGGAAGGAACTGCCGCTGCTGATCGGCATCGCGCTGCTGCTCGCGCTGCTGATCAAGACCTTCCTGGTGCAGGCGTTCTCGATCCCCTCCGACTCGATGATGAACACCCTGCAGCGTGGTGACCGGGTGCTGGTCGACAAGCTGACCCCGTGGTTCGGCTCGGAGCCGGATCGCGGCGAGGTCGTCGTCTTCCACGACCCGGGCGGCTGGCTGGAGGGCGAGCCCACCCCCGAGCCGAACGTGGTGCAGAAGTTCCTGAGCTTCATCGGCCTGATGCCGTCCGCGGAGGAGAAGGACCTCATCAAGCGGGTCATCGCGGTCGGTGGCGACACGGTGAGCTGCAAGAAGGGCGGCAAGGTCATCGTCAACGGCAAGCCGCTGGACGAGACCTCGTACATCCACCCCGGCTCCACGCCGTGCGACGACGAGCCGTTCGGACCGATCAAGGTGCCCGAGGGCCGTATCTGGGTGATGGGCGACAACCGCCAGAACTCGCTGGACTCCCGCTACCACCAGGAGCTTCCGGGCAGCGGCACGGTCGCCAACGACCAGGTCGTCGGGCGCGCGGTCGTGGTGGCCTGGCCGCTGACCCGCTGGTCCACCCTGCCGGTGCCGGACACCTTCGACCAGCCGGGACTGAGCGCGGCGGCCGCTGCGACGGCGGCGGTATCGGCCACGGCTTCGGCGACGGCTTCGATGGCCGGTCCGGGGGCGCTGGGGCTCGTGGGTGCGCTGCCGGTGGTGCTGTGGCGGCGCAAGCGGTCGGCGGCCGACGCCGGTGATAGGGCCCTGTCCGGCGGCCGTACCGCCCGGTAGGGCACCGCGGGTAGGGTGCCGTCCCAGGTCGTCGATCTCCGAAAGTGGGGAGCGCTGGGATGAGCGGAAGCGTAACAACGGGTGACGGCCGCGGCCGTCTCGGCAGCGCGCTGTCGGGACTGGCCGTGGCCGTCGGCTGTGTGCTCTTCCTCGGCGGGTTCGTCTGGGGAGCCGTCCAGTACCAGCCCTATACGGTCCCCACCGACTCGATGTCCCCGACCGTGGACGCGGGGGAGCGGGTGCTGGCGCAGCGCATCGACGGCGCCGAGGTGCGGCGCGGTGACGTCGTGGTCTTCAAGGACTCGACGTGGGGAGATCTGCCGATGGTCAAGCGCGTGGTCGGCGTGGGCGGCGACAAGGTCGCCTGCTGCGACGGCGCGGGGCGGCTGACGATCAACGGCAGGGCGGTGGAAGAACCGTATCTGCGGGGTAATGGGCCGGCGTCCTCGATGGCCTTCACGGCAGCGGTGCCCGAGGGGCAGCTGTTTCTGCTCGGTGACGAGCGCATGGGCTCCCAGGACTCCCGCGTCCACCTCCAGGACCCTGGGCACGGCTCGGTGCCGCGCAGTGCGGTGAGCGCGCGGGTGGATGCCGTGGCATGGCCGCTGGGCGCGATGGTGGACCGGCCCCGGAGCTTCGCGGCGCTGCCGGGCGGTGTGTCGCGGCCCGGTCCGCTGAAGCTGGTGGTCGGCTCGGTGGCGGTCGGAGCGGTGCTGATCCTGGGCGGCGCGGCGTACGGGCCGGTCGCGAGGGCGCTGTCGCGGGCCCGGGGGGCTGGTGCCGGGGGTGGGCCGAGGCGCGCTGGGGCCGGGGGTGGGGCGCGTGCCGCTGGAGAGGGGCGTGCCGATGCCTGAGGAACTGCCCCCGGGCGGGCTGCGCAGGGTGGCCCGTGTGGTGTTGCTCGACCCCGCGGACCGGATCCTGCTGCTGCACGGGTACGAGCCGGACGATCCCTCCCACACCTGGTGGTTCACACCCGGAGGTGGTGTCGAGGGCGACGAGACGCGCGAGGAGGCGGCGCTGCGCGAGCTCGCCGAGGAGACCGGGCTCACGGATGTGGAGCTCGGGCCGGTGGTGTGGCGGCGGGTCTGCTCGTTCCCGTTCGCCGGGCGGCGCTGGGACCAGGACGAGTGGTACTACCTGGCCCGTACGGAGCGGACGACGGTCGCTCTGGGTGACCTCACCGAGCTGGAGACGCGCAGTGTCGCGGGGCTGAGGTGGTGGACCTCCGCCGAACTGTCGGCGGCCCGTGAGACGGTGTACCCGACACGACTCGCCGAGCTGCTGCGCACGCTGCTCGACGAGGGACCCCCCAGTACGCCGGTGGTCCTGGCCCCTGAAATCGTCTAGGGGCGCAGGAGACTGGAGCACAATAGGGGGACGCACGGCTGAAGGGGAACATGCCATGAGCGCCGAGGACCTCGAGAAGTACGAGACCGAGATGGAGCTGAAGCTCTACCGGGAGTACCGCGATGTCGTCGGTCTGTTCAAATACGTGATCGAGACCGAGCGTCGTTTCTACCTCACCAATGACTACGAGATGCAGGTCCACTCGGTGCAGGGTGAGGTTTTCTTTGAAGTGTCCATGGCGGACGCATGGGTCTGGGACATGTACCGGCCGGCGAGGTTCGTCAAGCAGGTTCGCGTACTGACCTTCAAGGACGTGAACATCGAGGAGCTCAACAAGTCCGACCTGGAGCTTCCCGGCAGCTGAGCCGGGGGAGCGCCGGGCCGCTGTGCCCGAGGCTTCCGGGCGCCGCCGGGCCTGGAGCTTCGGGGCGGCTGGGCCTGCGGCTTCGGGAGCGCTGGCCGCTGGGGTCTGAGGCTTCCGGGAGCGCTGGCCGCTAGGGTCCGACGTTTCCGGCCGCTCGGCCTGGAGCTTCGGGGTGGCCGGGGCTGGGCCCAGCGGGAGCTGAGCAGGCGTTTCGCAAGCATGCCGCGGCGGTGCGTTCACCGGTGTGGGCGACGTGGTTGTCCACAACCGGTCGGTTGTCCACCAAGATCCACTAGCTCGGCGCCGACGCGTCACAGTCGGTGCCGGAGGTGGTGCCTGAATGAACGCGACGGGGGCACTGGGGCGGTACGGCGAAGAGCTGGCGGTACGCCGGCTCGGCGAGGCCGGAATGGCGACGCTCGCCCGGAACTGGCGGTGCGGGCGGGCCGGTGAGATCGACATCGTCGCCCGGGACGGCGACACGGTCGTCGTCTGCGAGGTCAAGACCCGAAGAGAGGGTGGCTTCGAGCACCCCATGGCGGGGGTCACGCCTGCCAAGGCGGAGCGGCTCAGGCGGCTGGCCCAGTGCTGGCTGGAGCGGCACGGCGGGTCACCGCCGGGCGGGGTGCGCATCGACCTGGTCGGGGTGCTGGTGCCCCGGCGGGGCGCGCCGGTGGTGGAGCACGTGCGGGGGGTGGCCTGATGGGGTTCGCGCGGACGTGTTCGGTCGCGCTGGTGGGCGTCGAGGGCGTGGTCGTCGAGGTCCAGGCGGACCTGGAACCGGGGGTGGCGGCCTTCGCGCTGGTCGGGCTGCCCGACAAGAGCCTCTCGGAGAGCCGTGACCGGGTGCGGGCGGCGGTGGTGAACTCGGGTGCCGAGTGGCCGCAGAAGAAACTCACGGTGGGGCTCAGCCCGGCCTCCGTGCCCAAAGGGGGCTCGGGCTTCGATCTGGCCGTTGCGTGCGCTGTGCTGGGCGCGGCCGAGCGGATCGACCCGCGCACCATCGCCGATCTCGTACTCATCGGCGAGCTCGGCCTCGACGGCCGGGTCAGACCCGTGCGGGGCGTGCTGCCGGCGGTGCTCGCCGCGGCGGAGGCGGGCTACCAGCAGGTCGTCGTCCCGGAGCGGACGGCCGCGGAGGCCGCCCTCGTGCCGGGCGTCTCCGTCCTCGGGGTCCGCACGCTGCGGCAGCTGATCGCCGTACTGGCGGACGAGCCGGTGCCTGAGGAGGAACCGGACGAACCGGGGCGGCCCGACGCCATGCTGGCCGGGCTGCTGGTCCCGGGCGCCGGCGTCGGTACCGGACTGGCCGCCGACCCCTTGGACGGACCCGACCTGGCGGACGTGGCGGGGCAACGGGCGGCGCGCGTCGCCCTGGAGGTGGCGGCGGCGGGCGGTCATCACCTGCTGCTGTCCGGCCCGCCGGGCGCGGGCAAGACGATGCTGGCCGAGCGGTTGCCGGGCGTCCTGCCGCCGCTGACCCGGCAGGACGCGCTGGAGGTCACCGCGGTGCACTCGGTGGCGGGCATCCTCCCGCCGGGCGAGCCGCTCGTGCGCAGGCCGCCGTACTGCGCGCCGCACCACTCCGCGACGATGCAGTCGCTGGTCGGCGGCGGGAACGGCCTGCCGAGACCGGGCGCCGTCTCCTTGGCGCACCGCGGCGTGCTCTTCCTCGACGAGGCTCCGGAGTTCTCCGGCAAAGCGCTGGACGCGCTGCGGCAGCCGCTGGAGGGCGGCCATGTGGTCGTGGCGCGGAGCGCGGGCGTGGTGCGGCTGCCCGCGAGGTTCCTGATGGTGCTGGCCGCCAACCCGTGCCCGTGCGGGCGGCACACATTGCACGGGGCGGGCTGCGAGTGCCCGGCCTCGGTGATCCGCCGCTACCAGGCCCGGCTGTCGGGGCCGTTGCTCGACCGGGTCGACCTGCGCGTCGAGGTGGAGCCGGTCACCCGCGCCGACCTGCTCGGCCAGGGCGGTCGCGGGGAGTCCACCGAGACGGTCGCCGTTCGTGTACGGGAGGCCAGGGCGCGTGCCGCGGCCCGGCTCGACGGCACGCCCTGGAACGTCAACTGCGAGGTGCCCGGGCACGAGCTGCGCACCCGCTGGCAGGTCGCCCCGGGCTCCCTCGCGGCCGCCGAGCGGGACATCGAGCGCGGCCTGCTCACCGCGCGGGGGCTCGACCGGGTGCTGCGCGTCGCCTGGACACTCGCCGACCTCGCGGGCCGCGACCGCCCCGGCCCCGGCGACGTCCACCTGGCACTGGAACTGCGAACCGGCATCGCCCGCGGCGTACCCCTGACGGTCGGGGAGCCCCTGTGAGCCGGCCCCACCCGGCGACCCCGACGGTCCGTGGCCTCACACGGCGGTGCGCCCCCGCGGCTGCGCGGGCGGAAGGGGCGCGCGGAAGGGAGGCGGCCCCTTGGCGGGGCGAGCGGCGGAGGACGGTGGCGGCCCGCTTGGCGGGGCCGGTGCCGACCGGACGACGGGGGCCTTGGCGGGGCGAGTGGCAGGCGAAGTCGGGAGGCCCCCTGGAGGGGCAGGCGTGCGGATGACGGGGAGGCGGCGTGGGTGAGGGTGTGACGGGCCGGGAGCGGTTGGCGCGGGCGGCGCTGACACGGGTCATCGAACCGGGTGACGAGCATGGCGGGCGCTGGCTGCGGGAGCTGGGGGCCGTGGAGGTGCTGCGGCGGCTGACGTCCGTGCCGTGTGAGGAAGGGGCACTCACCGGGGCGAGTGAGCAGCGGATCCAGGGCTTCCGGATACGGGCCGTCAAGGCCGAGCCGGAACGGGACCTCGCGGCCGTGGAGGCGGTCGGCGGGCGGTTCGTGGTGCCGGGTGACCCCGAGTGGCCCACCCAGCTCGACGACCTCGGCGACGGCCGACCCGTTGGCCTCTGGGTGCGGGGGCGGCCCGACCTGCGCCGCTGGGCGCTGCGCTCGGTCGCCGTGGTGGGGGCGCGGGCCTGCACACCGTACGGGGCGCACATGGCGGCCACGCTCGCCTCGGGGCTCGCCGAGCGCGGCTGGGTCGTCGTCTCCGGCGCGGCGTTCGGCGTCGACGGCGCGGCGCACCGGGGCACGCTGGCCGTCGGCGGGGCCACGGTCGCGGTGCTCGCCTGCGGGGTCGACGTCGCCTATCCGCGCGGCCATGCCGAGCTCCTCGAACGCGTCGCTCAACAGGGGCTGGTGATCGGCGAGTTGCCGCCGGGCGCGCACCCCACACCGAGCCGGTTCATCCTCCGCAACCGCGTGATCGCCGCGCTGACCCGGGGCACGGTCGTCGTCGAGGCCGAGTACCGCAGCGGCTCCCTGGTGACCGCCCGTGCCGCCCAGCAGCTCGGCCGGTTCACCATGGGCGTGCCCGGCCCGGCCACCAGCGGGCTCTCCGCGGGCGTGCACGAACTGCTGCGCGGCGAGGCGGTGCTGGTCACGGACGCGGCGGAAGTCGCCGAGCTGGTCGGTGACATCGGCGACCTCGCCCCGCCACGGCGCGGCCCCGTCCTGCCCCGGGACCTGCTCGACCCGGCCAGCGCACGTGTGCTCGAAGCCCTGCCGGCGCGCGGCAGGTCAGCCACGGGTAGCGACATCGCGCGAGACGCCGGTGTCACCGTTGACGAAGCCCTCGGCAGGCTGTACGAACTCCACTCCCTCGGGTTCGTCGAACGCCACGGCGAGGACTGGCAGTTGACGACCGGCGCCATACGCCGCCCGAACGCCCGGCGAGGCGGTACTTGACCTGGAGCATTCGGGTGAAAAGGTGATGCCCGATGACTTGGCAGCTCTTCCGGCGGCATCCGAGGGGCCGACGTGTGAGCAGTCGGCCCCTTGGGCCCCATTCGAAGATGCGGCCGATGGCACGCCCGCGAGGAGTCACGATCCAGCGGCCTTCGCTCACTGCAACTCCTCAGTCACGCTACGCTCACCAGAATTACCCCCTCCGCATACCCGAACCCACCCTCCGACCCCATCCCCCGTCCCCCTCACACCCCAGCAGAACGGCTCAAGACGACGCATGCCCCAGCACACCTCCGGGTCCGACCGGGCAGCGGTGCCCCCCGCTGCCCGGGGCACCATGCGCCCGGCCGCACCTTCGTCGCTCGACGAGTTGTGGCGGTCGTACAAGGACACGGGCGACGAGCGGCTGCGGGAACAGCTGATCCTGCACTATTCGCCGCTGGTGAAGTACGTCGCGGGCCGGGTGAGCGTCGGTCTGCCGTCCAATGTGGAGCAGGCGGATTTCGTGTCGTCCGGGGTCTTCGGACTCATCGACGCGATCGAGAAGTTCGACATCGAGCGGTCGATCAAGTTCGAGACGTACGCCATCACCCGGATCCGTGGCGCGATGATCGACGAACTGCGCGCCCTCGACTGGATCCCGCGCTCGGTACGGCAGAAGGCGCGGGCCGTGGAGCGCGCGTACGCCACGCTGGAGGCCCAGCTGAGACGCACCCCCTCGGAAGGCGAGGTTGCCACGGAGATGGGCATCGCCCTGGAGGAACTGCACGCGGTTTTCAGCCAGTTGTCGCTGGCGAACGTGGTGGCCCTGGAGGAGTTGCTGCACGTCGGCGGCGACGGCGGCGACCGGCTCAGCCTCATGGACACCCTGGAGGACACCGCGGCGGACGACCCGGTCGAGGTCGCCGAGGGCCGCGAGCTGCGGCGGCTGCTCGCCCGCGCCATCAACACACTGCCCGAGCGGGAGAAGACCGTCGTCACGCTCTACTACTACGAGGGCCTGACCCTGGCCGAAATCGGCAACGTGCTGGGAGTCACCGAGAGCCGGGTCAGCCAGATCCACACCAAGTCGGTGCTCCAGCTGCGGGCCAAGCTGGCCGATGTAGGACGCTGACGTCGCACAGGCGGTCGTAAAGTGGAGCCGTGCCCAGGATTCGAGCGGCCTCCGTGGCCGAGCACCGGACCATGCAGCGCGGCGCCCTGCTGGACGCCGCGCGTTCCCTGCTGTCGGAAGGCGGCACCGAGGCGCTGACCTTCCCCGCCCTCGCGGAGCGCACCGGCCTGGCCCGGTCGTCCGTGTACGAGTACTTCCGCTCCCGCGCCGCCGTGGTCGAGGAACTGTGCGCGGTCGACTTCCCCGTGTGGGCGGCGGAGGTCGAGGCGGCGATGCAGCGGGCGGACACGCCCGAGGGCAAGGTCGAGGCGTACGTGCGGCAGCAGCTGGAACTCGTCGGCGACCGGCGCCACCGGGCGGTCGTCGCCATCTCCGCGAGCGAGCTGGACGACGGAGCGCGCGAGAAGATCCGCGCGGCACACGGCGGGCTCGTCGCCATGATCGTCGAGGCGCTGGCGGAGCTGGGTCAGGAGCAGCCGCGGCTGGCCGCGATGTTCCTCCAGGGCGTGGTCGACGCGGCGGTGCGGCGGATCGAGCTGGGCGCGGCGGAGGACCCGTCGGCCATCGCGGACACGGCGGTGTCCATGGCCCTGCACGGCGTCCGCGGCGCGTAGCTCTCGCGGGCCGGCCCTCGGGGGTGCCCTCGCCGGTGCGGGCGTTGCCGCGCGGGGCCCGGCGTACGGCTGCACGCTCATGGTCCCGGTGCGCCCACCTGCCCCGCCCTGCGGAACGACTGCCCGCACCGGGTGGGGCGTGCTGCGCGCTGATGGTCACGGTGCGCCCACCGCACCGGGTGGGGCATGCCGCACGGCTTGGCCGTCCGGGAGCGGCAGGAGGCGGGACGGGGGGCGGTCCAGGAGGCGCGGGGGGAGCAGCGACAGCGGGTTGAGGTAGGTGTCGCCCCGGCGCAGGCCCCAGTGCAGACACGTCGGCACGTCGCAGTGCGACCCGGCGCCCGTCACTTCCGCCACCACCTGTCCCGCCGTGACCTCGGTGCCCGCAGGGACCAGGGCGCGGACCGGTTCGTAGGTGGTGCGCAGCGGCGGGCTGCCCGTGGCCGGGTGGGTGATCGACAGGACACCCCGGCCCGCCACGGGGCCCGCGAACGACACCCGGCCGGCCGCCGCCGCGCGGACCGGGGTGCCCGGCGGGGCGGCCAGGTCCACGCCCCGGTGGCCGGGACCGTACACCGAGACCGGGGGCTCCCAGCCCCGGACGATCGCCGGGCGCGGCGGGCCCACCGGCCAGGCGGCGGCGGTGAGAAGAGTCAGCGTCATCAGCGCGAGAACGGGAAAGTGCATGCGCGGAATGTGACGCAGGCGGGCCCAACCGCGCTGATCATGAGCCGGATCTGTGGACTACCGGACGGTTGTGGACAGCGCCGTCACCCACCGCTGCCAAGGTCCCGTACACTTCTTCTGGCGATCCGGGTCACCGGGTCGACTTCGCACGCCCCGCCACCACCCTCAAAGGTCGTGGCAGCGCTTTTCGGTCCCCTGTGGCACAGCGCGTCGGGGCGTCAGGACATAACCGAGAACCAAGGAGATACGGCCATGGCCGTCGTCACGATGCGGGAGCTGCTGGAGAGCGGCGTCCACTTCGGTCACCAGACCCGTCGCTGGAACCCGAAGATGAAGCGCTTCATCTTCACCGAGCGCAACGGCATCTACATCATCGACCTGCTCCAGTCGCTGTCGTACATCGACCGCGCCTACGAGTTCGTCAAGGAGACCGTCGCGCACGGCGGCTCCATCATGTTCGTCGGCACGAAGAAGCAGGCGCAGGAGGCCATCGCCGAGCAGGCGACCCGCGTCGGCATGCCGTACGTCAACCAGCGCTGGCTGGGCGGCATGCTCACCAACTTCTCGACCGTCTACAAGCGCCTGCAGCGCCTCAAGGAGCTCGAGCAGATCGACTTCGAGGACGTCGCGGCCTCGGGTCTCACCAAGAAGGAGCTCCTGGTCCTCTCGCGCGAGAAGGCCAAGCTGGAGAAGACCCTCGGTGGTATCCGCGAGATGCAGAAGGTGCCCAGCGCCGTCTGGATCGTCGACACCAAGAAGGAGCACATCGCCGTCGGTGAGGCGCGCAAGCTCCACATCCCGGTCGTCGCGATCCTCGACACCAACTGCGACCCCGACGAGGTCGACTACAAGATCCCGGGCAACGACGACGCGATCCGCTCCGTCACCCTGCTCACCCGCGTGATCGCCGACGCCGTCGCCGAGGGCCTCATCGCCCGCTCCGGCGCCGCCACCGGCGACCAGAAGCCGGGCGACAAGGCCGCCGGTGAGCCGCTCGCCGAGTGGGAGCGCGACCTGCTCGAGGGCGAGAAGAAGGCCGACGAGGCGGAGAAGCCGGCCGAGGCCGCCGCCGACGCTCCGGCCGCCGAGGCCGCTGAGGCCCCCGCCGCCGAGGCCCCCGCCGAGGAGGCCCCGGCCGCCGAGGCTCCGGCCGCGGACGCCGAGCAGGCCTGACCTTTCACGGTTCGGATGACGGCGGGGGCGCGCGTTGCCCCCGCCGTCCACCCGTAGATCTTCGTAGATCTTCCAGACTTCGAGAGAGATTCACAGATCATGGCGAACTACACCGCCGCTGACGTCAAGAAGCTCCGCGAGCTCACCGGCGCCGGCATGATGGACTGCAAGAAGGCGCTGGACGAGTCCGACGGCAACGTCGACAAGGCCGTCGAGGCCCTGCGCATCAAGGGCCAGAAGGGCGTCGCCAAGCGCGAGGGCCGCTCCGCCGAGAACGGCGCCGTCGTCTCCCTGATCGCCGACGACCACACCTCCGGTGTCCTCGTCGAGCTGAAGTGCGAGACGGACTTCGTCGCCAAGGGCGAGAAGTTCCAGAGCGTCGCCAAGGCCCTGGCCGAGCACGTCGCCAAGACCTCCCCGGCCGACATCGACGCGCTGCTCTCCTCCGAGATCGAGCCCGGCAAGACCGTGCAGGCGTTCGTCGACGAGGCCAACGCCAACCTCGGTGAGAAGATCGTCCTGGACCGCTTCGCGCAGTTCTCCGGCGGTTACGTCACGGCGTACATGCACCGCACCATGCCCGACCTCCCCCCGCAGATCGGTGTCCTCGTCGAGCTCGACAAGGAGAACGCCGAGGTCGCCAAGGGTGTCGCGCAGCACATCGCCGCCTTCGCCCCGAAGTACCTCTCCCGCGAGGACGTCCCGGCCGAGGTCGTCGAGGCCGAGCGCCGCGTCGCCGAGGAGACCACGCGCGCGGAGGGCAAGCCCGAGGCCGCCCTCCCGAAGATCGTCGAGGGTCGCGTCAACGGCTTCTTCAAGGAGGCCACCCTCCTCGGCCAGCCGTACGCGCTCGACAACAAGAAGTCCGTCCAGCAGATCCTGGACGAGGCCGGTGTCACCCTGAAGCGCTTCGCGCGCATCAAGGTCGGCATCTGAGCCGGTACGCGATCGACGCGGGAGCCCGATAGGGTTTTCCCAGCGGACGTCGAGCGCGCACGCGCCGGACAGCCGCAGATCTGACGAGGAGGCCATTGCCGCAGGGACACCAGCACCCACCGGCAATGGCCTTCTTCGTATGTGCACGAGGAGATCTCCATGAACAAGGGCGCCGCACAGGGCGACGACAACACCGGTAAAGACCATCACACCGGTAAAAAGGCCGGCCGCTTCATGCTGAAGCTGTCCGGCGAGGCGTTCGCCGGCGGTGGTGGCCTCGGCGTCGACCCCGACGTCGTACACGCCATCGCACGCGAGATCGCCGCGGTCGTCCGCGACGGCGCGGAGATCGCGGTCGTGATCGGCGGCGGAAACTTCTTCCGGGGCGCCGAGCTTCAGGTACGCGGCATGGACCGGGCGCGCTCCGACTACATGGGCATGCTCGGTACGGTCATGAACTGCCTCGCCCTCCAGGACTTCCTGGAGAAGGAAGGCATCGACTCACGCGTCCAGACCGCCATCACCATGGGCCAGGTCGCGGAGCCGTACATCCCGCTGCGCGCCGTGCGCCACCTGGAGAAGGGCCGCGTCGTCATCTTCGGCGCGGGCATGGGCATGCCCTACTTCTCCACCGACACCACCGCCGCCCAGCGTGCCCTGGAGATCGACGCGGAAGCGCTCCTCATGGGCAAGAACGGCGTGGACGGTGTCTACGACTCCGACCCCAAGGCCAACCCGGACGCGGTGAAGTTCGACGCGCTGGAGTACGGGGAGGTGCTCGCCCGCGACCTCAAGGTCGCCGACGCCACCGCCATCACCCTCTGCCGCGACAACAACCTGCCGATCCTCGTCTTCGAGCTGCTCGCGGAGGGCAATATCGCGCGAGCGGTACGGGGTGAGAAGATCGGCACTCTCGTGAGCGCCCAGGGCACCCGCGCCTGAGCCGGGTGCCCCCGCGAGGGGATGGACAAAGTCCTGCCGGTCGGACACCGTGCAGGAACGTGCAGGAAACAGACGCGACGCAGGTTCCGCAGCCCTTTGTACGCCGGGCCTACTCATAGACACGCAGGAGCAAGTGGTGATCGAAGAGACCCTCCTCGAAGCCGAGGAGAAGATGGAGAAGGCCGTCCTGGTCGCCAAGGAGGACTTCGCCGCGATCCGTACCGGACGTGCGCACCCGGCCATGTTCAACAAGATCGTGGCCGATTACTACGGCGCCATCACGCCGATCAACCAGCTGGCGTCGTTCTCCGTGCCGGAGCCGCGCATGGCCGTGGTGACCCCGTTCGACAAGAGCGCGCTGCGCAACATCGAGCAGGCCATCCGCGACTCGGACCTCGGCGTCAACCCGAGCAACGACGGCAACATCATCCGGGTGGTGTTCCCCGAACTGACCGAGGAGCGCCGCCGCGAGTACATCAAGGTCGCCAAGACCAAGGGCGAGGACGCCAAGATCTCGATCCGCTCCGTGCGCCGCAAGGCCAAGGAGGCCATCGACAAGTTCATCAAGGACGGCGACGTCGGCGAGGACGAGGGCCGCCGTGCGGAGAAGGAGCTCGACGACACCACCGCGAAGTACGTCACGCAGGTGGACGAGCTGCTCAAGCACAAGGAAGCCGAGCTGCTCGAGGTCTGATGAACGACTCTTCCTGGGGGGCCCCGCCGAGAGGCGGTTACTGGGGTCCGCCCGACCAGGGATTCGACCCGGGGCTCGCTCCGGCCGCCCCGGCGGGTCCCGCCTACGACGGGCATGAGGCACAGCAGACTCGGCCCATGCCCATCGTGCCCGACGTTCCCACCGGTGGAGACAACGGTGGAGACCAGGACGGCCGCGACCGGGGGACCGCTCCGCAGAGCGGTCCCCCGTTCCGTGACCAGACGCCGCAGGAGCCGCAGGAGCCCATGCCCAGCCCGCCGCACTCGGGAGCGCCGCAGCCTCCGGACCAGCCGGCCGCGCAGCCCGCGTCGGCCCCGCAGAAGAAGCGGGCGGGCCGGGACCTGCGGGCCGCCATAGGGGTCGGCATCGGCCTCGGCGGGGTGATCGCCGCGTCCCTCTTCATCGTCAAGGCCGTGTTCGTCGGCGTGATAGCGGTCGCGGTCGTGGTCGGGCTGTGGGAGCTGACCTCCCGCCTGGAGGAGCGCAAGTCCATCAAGGCCCCGCTCGTGCCGCTCGCGGTCGGTGGCACGGCCATGATCGTGGCGGGGTACGTACGCGGCGCGGAGGGCGCCTGGGTCGCCATGGCGCTCACCGCGCTCGCGGTGCTCGTCTGGCGGATGACCGAACCGCCCGAGGGTTACCTCAAGGACGTCACGGCCGGCGTGTTCGCCGCGTTCTACGTGCCGTTCCTGGCGACGTTCGTGGCGCTGATGCTCACCGCCGACGACGGCCCGTGGCGGGTGCTCACCTTTCTCGTGCTCACCGTGGTCAGCGACACCGGCGCGTACGCGGTCGGCTGGCGCTTCGGCAAGCACAAGCTCGCGCCGCGCATCAGCCCCGGCAAGACGAGGGAGGGCCTGGGGGGCGCGGTGGCGTTCGCGATGGCGGCGGGCGCGCTGTGCATGGAGTTCGCCATCGACGACGGCACCTGGTGGCAGGGCCTCCTGCTGGGCCTCGCGGTCGCCGCCAGCGCCACGCTCGGCGACCTCGGCGAGTCGATGATCAAGCGCGACCTGGGCATCAAGGACATGGGCACCCTGCTCCCGGGTCACGGCGGCATCATGGACCGCTTGGACTCGCTGTTGCCGACGGCGCCGGTGGTGTGGCTGCTGCTCGTGGTCTTCGTCGGAACAGGCTGAGGCCCGATCCGGTTACCCTGGAAAGGCTCGTCGCGCCGTCGCGGTGAGCCCTTTCGGTCCCGCGTCCCGCGGGGATCATCCGGTGAGGTCTCCCGGCTCAGGTACCGCGGCCTCGTCTTTACTGAGGAGAACCAGGTCATGGCACGCCCCGCCCCGGGAGAACTGACATTCGTCGCGCCTCGCGGAGCCACGAAACCGCCACGGCACCTCGCCGACCTCACGCCCGCCGAGCGCAAGGAAGCCGTCGCCGCGATCGGTGAGAAGCCGTTCCGCGCCAAGCAGCTGTCCCAGCACTACTTCGCGCGGTACGCCCACGACCCGGCCCAGTGGACCGACATCCCCGCCGCGTCCCGCGACAAGCTGGCCGCCGAGCTGCTGCCCGACCTGATGAAGGTCGTACGGCACATCTCGTGCGACGACGACACCACCCGTAAGACCCTGTGGCGACTGCACGACGGAACGCTCGTCGAGTCCGTGCTGATGCGCTACCCGGACCGCGTGACGATGTGCATCTCGTCGCAGGCCGGCTGCGGCATGAACTGCCCGTTCTGCGCCACCGGACAGGCCGGGCTCGACCGGAACCTGTCGACCGCCGAGATCGTGCACCAGATCGTGGACGGCATGCGGGCGCTGAGGGACGGCGAGGTGCCGGGAGGTCCCGCGCGGCTTTCCAACATCGTCTTCATGGGCATGGGCGAGCCGCTCGCCAACTACAAGCGCGTCGTGGGGGCCATCAGGCGGCTGACCGACCCCGAGCCGGACGGGCTCGGGCTGTCGCAGCGCGGCATCACCGTCTCCACCGTGGGCCTCGTCCCCGCGATGCTCCGCTTCGCGGACGAGGGCTTCAAGTGCCGCCTCGCCGTCTCGCTGCACGCCCCCGACGACGAGCTGCGCGACACCCTCGTACCCGTCAATACGCGCTGGAAGGTCCGGGAGGTCCTGGACGCCGCCTGGGAGTACGCGGAGAAGTCCGGGCGCCGGGTCTCGATCGAGTACGCGCTGATCCGGGACATCAACGACCAGGCCTGGCGTGGCGACCTGCTCGGCAGGCTGCTGAAGGGCAAGCGGGTGCACGTCAACCTGATCCCGCTCAACCCCACCCCCGGCTCGAAGTGGACCGCTTCCCGCCCCGAGGACGAGAAGGCGTTCGTCGAGGCGATCGCCGCCCACGGTGTGCCGGTCACGGTGCGTGACACGCGCGGGCAGGAGATCGACGGTGCCTGTGGACAGCTCGCGGCGGCGGAGCGCTGACCTTGTAGTCTGGGCTCGAACACACCTGCATATTCCGACAGGGGAGCGCCACAGCGCTGAGAGTGCGGCAACCGTCAGGCCGCAGACCCTCTGAACCTCGCCCAGGTCATTCTGGGTAGGAAGTTCGGTCGTTACTCAAGCTGTTGCGCCCTGCCCGCCGTGCGAACGCGGCGGGCAGGGCCGCGTCTCTTCCTGGTCATACCCAGGAGGAATCTCAGTGAGCACCACCAAGAAGATCACGGTCGGCGCCCTCGCCGCCGCGCTGGGCGTCACGACGCTCACCGCCTGCGGCGGCGGAGCGGACAAGTCGTCCGAGGGCGGCGGTACGGAGTCGAAGACCGTGACCCTCGTCAGCCACGACTCCTTCAACGCCTCCCCGGCCGTCCTGAAGGAGTTCACCCGGCAGACCGGCTACACCGTCAAGGTCCTCAAGAGCGGCGACGCCGGTGAGGCCGTCAACAAGGCGATCCTCACCAAGGGCGCCCCCCAGGGCGACGTCTTCTTCGGCGTCGACAACACCCTCCTCTCCCGGGCGCTCGACAACGGGCTCTTCGAGCCGTACGAGGCCAAGGGCCTGGACCGGGTTCCTGACTCCGTGGAGCTCGACAAGGGCGAGCACCGCGTCACGCCCATCGACACCGGCGAGATCTGCGTCAACTACGACAAGAAGTTCTTCGCCGACAGGAAGCTGGCGCCGCCGCAGACCTTCGACGACCTCGCCAAGCCGGCGTACAAGAACCTCCTCGTCGTCGAGAACCCCGAGCGGTCCTCGCCCGGCCTCGGCTTCCTGCTCGGGACGGCCGCGAGGTACGGGGACGACGGCTGGCAGGACTACTGGAAGAAGCTGAAGGCCAACGGCGTCAAGGTGGTCGACAGCTGGGAGCTGGCCTACAACCAGGAGTTCTCCGGCTCCGCCGGCGGCAAGAAGGCCAAGGGCGACCGGCCGCTGGTCGTCTCGTACGCCTCCAGCCCGCCCGTCGAGGTGCTGTACGCCCAGCCGCAGCCGAAGGAGGCGCCGACCGGGGTCGCCACCGGGACGTGCTTCCAGCAGACCGAGTTCGCGGGCCTGCTGACCGGGGCGCGGAACAAGGACGGCGGCAAGGCCCTCATCGACTTCCTGATCAGCAAGAAGTTCCAGGAAGACATGCCGCTGCAGATGTTCGTGAACCCGGTCGCCGAGGACGCCGAGCTGCCGGAGCTGTTCACCAAGCACGGCGCGAAGGTCGACAAGCCGTACACCCTCGCCCCCGAGAAGATCGCCAAGAACCGTGATCAGTGGATCCAGTCGTGGTCCTCGCTCGTCCTGAGGTAACGTGCGGCGCGCTGCGGGTGGGGCTGATGGTCCTGCCCGTGGCGTTCTTCGCCGTCTTCTTCGCCTACCCCGTCGCCGCGATCGTCGGGCGCGGCCTGAAGAGCGACGGCATCTGGCAGTTCGGGCGCCTCGGCGAGGTGCTGAGCCGCCCGGACATCCTGGACGTGCTGTGGTTCACCACCTGGCAGGCGCTCGCCTCGACCGCGCTCACCCTGCTGATCGCGCTGCCCGGCGCGTATGTCTTCGCCCGCTTCGACTTCCCCGGCAAGCAGGTGCTGCGGGCCGTCGTCACCGTGCCGTTCGTGCTGCCGACCGTCGTCGTCGGCACGGCCTTCCTCGCGCTGGTCGGGCGGGGCGGGCTCACCGACGAGCTGTGGGGACTGCGCCTGGACACCACCGTGTGGGCGATCCTCCTGGCGCACGTCTTCTTCAACTACGCGGTCGTCATACGCACCGTGGGCGGCCTGTGGTCACAGCTCGACCCGCGCCAGGAGGAGGCGGCGCGGGTACTGGGAGCCTCGCGGTTCGAGGCGTGGCGGCGGGTGACGCTGCCCGCGCTCGCCCCCGCCGTGGCGGCGGCCGCGCTGATGGTGTTCCTCTTCACGTACACCTCCTTCGGTGTCGTCCAGATCCTCGGCGGCCCGGCGTACACGACGCTGGAGGCGGAGATCTACCGGCAGACCGCGCAGCTGCTCGACCTGCCGACGGCTGCCGTGCTGACGCTGGTGCAGTTCGTGGCCGTGGCCGCCATCCTCGCCGTCCACGCCCGGACGGTACGCAGGCGGGAGACCGCGCTGAAACTGGTCGACGCGGCGCAGACCGCCCGGCGGCCGCGCGGGGCCGGGCAGTGGGCGCTGCTCGGCGCCGTACTGCTCACGGTCGTCCTGCTGCTCCTGCTGCCGCTGGGTGTGCTGGTCGCCCGGTCCTTCGGCGGAGCGGACGGCCTGGCGTACTACCGGGCGCTCCAGGACGCGGGCGCGGGCGGCGGGACGTTCCTGGTGCCGCCGGTCGAGGCGATCGGGAACTCCCTTCAGTACGCGCTCGCCGCGACCGGGATCGCCCTGCTGATCGGCGGGCTCGCCGCCACCGCGCTCACCCGGCGCGCCGGGCGGCTCGTACGCGGCTTCGACGCGCTGCTGATGCTGCCGCTCGGCGTGTCCGCCGTGACCGTCGGCTTCGGTTTCCTGATCGCGCTGGATGAGCCGCCGCTCGACCTGCGCTCGTCGTGGATCCTGGTGCCGCTCGCCCAGGCCCTGGTCGGCGTCCCCTTCGTCATACGGACCATGCTGCCCGTCCTGCGGGCGGTGGACGCCCGGCTGCGCGAGGCGGCGGCGGTGCTCGGGGCGTCGCCGTGGCGGGTGTGGCGCGAGGTGGACCTGCCGCTGGTGCGGCGAGCGGTGCTGGTGGCGGCCGGGTTCGCGTTCGCCGTGTCGCTGGGCGAGTTCGGGGCGACGGTGTTCATCGCCCGGCCCGACAACCCCACCCTGCCGGTGGCCGTGGCGCGGCTCCTCGGACGGCCGGGCGAACTCAACTACGGCCAGGCCATGGCCCTTTCGACGATCCTCATGGCGGTGTGCGCGGTGGCGCTGCTGCTGCTCGAACGCATCCGCACCGACCGCTCCGGGGAGCTCTGACCATGCTGCGTCTTGACGGCGTGACCGTACGCTTCGGGGCCCGCGTGGCGGTGGACGCGGTGTCGCTGGACGTCGCCGACCACGAGATCGTGTGCGTGCTCGGGCCGAGCGGCAGCGGCAAGTCGACGCTGCTGCGGGCCGTCGCCGGGCTCCAGCCGGTGGATGCCGGGCGGGTGCTGCTGGACGGCGCCGACCAGGCGGGCGTGCCGGTGCACCGGCGCGGGCTCGGGCTGATGTTCCAGGACCACCAGCTGTTCCCGCAGCGGGACGTGGGCGGCAACGTCGCCTTCGGGTTGCGGATGCGGGGCGTGTCCCGGAAGGAGCAGGCCGCGCGGGTGGCGGAGTTGCTGGACCTCGTCGGGCTGCCGGGCGCCGAGCGGCGGGCGGTGGCCGCGCTGTCCGGCGGCGAGCAGCAGCGCGTGGCGCTCGCCCGGGCGCTGGCACCCAGCCCCCGGCTGCTGATGCTGGACGAGCCGCTCGGCCAGCTGGACCGGGGTTTGCGCGAGCGGCTCGTGGTCGAGCTGCGGCACCTGTTCGGGCGGCTCGGTACGACGGTGCTCGCCGTGACGCACGACCAGGGCGAGGCGTTCGCGCTCGCCGACCGGGTCGTGGTCATGCGCGACGGGCGCATCGCGCAGAGCGGTACGCCGCTGGAGGTGTGGCGGCGCCCCGCCTCCGAGTTCGTCGCCCGTTTCCTGGGCTTCGACAACGTGGTCGAGGCGACCGTCAGCGGGGAGGCCGCCGACACGGTGTGGGGCAAGGTCCCGGTGCCGGCGGGGTCCCCCCAGGGCGGGCGCCAGGTGCTGGTGCGGCCCGCCGGGGTCCGGCTCGGCGACCCGGCGGACGGGCTGCGGTGCACGGTCGAGGCGCGGACGTTCCGGGGCCACCACGTGGCGGTACGGCTCCGCCCCGACGCGGGCCCACCCCTGGAGGCCGAGTGCGCACTGCGCGACGCACCCGACGAGGGCGCGGTGGTCGGCGTGACCTTCACCTCGGACGAGGTCGTGGTGCTGAGCTGAGCGGGCCGGGGCCTATGGGTCGGCCGGGGCCGGGCGGAGCGGGTCGGGCCCCGCGGGTGCGCCGGGGCCGCCGGGGCGGGCCGAGCCGGTCGGTGCGGGGCCTACGGGCCGGTCTGGTCCGCCGGGGACGGGCGTACCGAGGGGGACAGGTCCAGGACCGCGCAGGCGCCGCCGTCCTCCGGGTTCGTGAACGTCAGACGGGCGCCCAGTACCCGTGCCTGGCCGGCCGCGATCGTCAGGCCGAGCCCCAGGCCCGTACCGACCGCGCTGGTGTGGAAGCGCTGCGGCCCGTGCGCCAGTAGGTGCGCGGGGAAGCCGTCCCCCTCGTCGCGGACGCGCACGACACCGCCCTCGACCTCGACGACCACCGGCGGGGCGCCGTGCCGCAGGGCGTTGCTGACCAGGTTGGTCAGGACCCGCTCGACGCGCCGCGCGTCGGTCTCCACGAACGCGTCGGCAACGAGGTCAAGGCGTACCCCGGAGTCCTCCACCGCGCGTACCGCCCGGCGGGCGAGCGTGCCCAGCTCCACCAGCCGGACGTCGGCCTCCTCACCGCCGTTGTCGAGGCGGGCCACCTCCAGGACGTCCTCCATCAGGTCCCGCATCCGCGCGGCCCGTTCCTTGACCATCGACTCCGCCTTGCCGTCCGGCAGGAGCCCGGCCGCGGCGACCAGCCCGGCGACGGGCGTGCGCAGCTCGTGCGCGATGTTCGCCGTCACCTCGCGCTCCGCGCGCAGCCGCCCCGCCAGCGCGTCCGCCATGGTGTTCACGGCCCGGGTGAGGGTCGCGATCTCGTCGCGCCCCGCCTGGGGGAGCCGGGCGTCGAGGTCGCCGCCCGTGATCTGCTCCGCCCGCCGGGCGGACAGGCGCAGCCGGCGGCCGAGCCGGGTGGCGAGCAGCAGCCCGATGAGCGTGGCCACCGCCGTACCCACCAGGCCCGCCCGGAGCATGCCCGTCTGAAGCTCGTCCGACAGCGGGTCCTCGAACTGCTTGAGCGCCAGAACACGGCCGCCCGCGTACGTGGCGGCCCAGATCTGCCGGCGTTCACCGTTCACCTGCACATAGGTGGCGCGCCGCCCCTGAAGAACCGTGTGCCGCAGCTCATCGGGCACATTGGGGGGATCGACCCTGAGCCCGAAGCGCGCCTGCCCGTCCTCCACGTAGATCCGCTCCGCGGCCAGCAGCCGTTCCATGGCCTGGTCGCGGCTCCGGTCCTCCAGCAGCCGCGGTACCTGCACACCCGTCACCAGCGCGGCGAGCGCCGCGGTCGCGGCGATCGTGGCGCCTATCTTGAGCCGTAGCCCCATGTCTCATCTCCCTGCCGGGAGTGTACGAGGGGGCCATTCAGCCGATGCGGGCGAGTTCGCGCGGCTCTTCGCGCTCCGGGTCCGGCTCCCCCTCCGGCGCGCCGAACCACGCCACCGCGACCGCGCCCGCCACCGCCAGCACGAACCCCACCACCGCCAGCCACGCGAACCCCGGCCGCGACGCGTCCCCCAGCCACAGCACGCCGATCATGCCGGGCAGCACGGTCTCGCCGACCACCAGCGCCGCCGTCGCCCCGTTCACGGAGCCGATCTGCAGCGCGACCGTGTGCAGGTACATCCCGCCGACGCCGGCGACGAGGATCGCGTACAGAGCCGGATCCCCGAGCAGCGCGCCCGGGTCGAACGGGTCGATGCCGTTCAGTACGCGGACACCGACGCCCAGCGCTCCGAAACCGAGGCCCGACAGCAGGCCGGCCAGGATCGCCGCCCTCGCCCCCAGCAGCCGCACCACGACCGTGCCACCCACCATCAGCAGCAGCGACACGGCCAGCAGCCACCAGTGCGTGGCGATCGGCGTGTGCCCGCTGCCCTCCGGGCCCGCCGCCGTGGCCAGCAGCACCAGCGCCGAGCAGACGACGCCGATCGACGTCCACTCGGCGCGGGTCAGCCGGATGCCGAGGAGCTTGACACTCAGTACGGCGGTGACCACCAGGTTCGCGCTGATCACCGTCTGGGACAGGAACAGCGGCAGCATCCGCGCGGCCAGCGCGCCGAGCCCGAAGCCGACGAAGTCGAGGACCGTACCGACGATGAACTCCCAGGTCATCGCCGCCTTCGCAGTGGAGGACAGCGACGGCCCGCCGTGCTGGGTGGTGAGCCCGGCGGCCGCCTCGCGCCGGGCCGACTTGCGGGAGCCGACGGCCTGCAGGACCGAGCCCGTTCCGTAGCAGATCGAGGCCGCGACGGCCGTCAGCAGTCCTATGAGCACGTCCGGCTCCGTTCGGTGGGGTGCTGTTTACACCTGCCAGACGTGACTTCGGGCCCGGACGTTGCCTCTCAGCCGTGGGTACGCGGACCCGCCTACTGGGCGGCCAGCCGTCGCAGCGCCTCGGGGGCCTCCTCCACGCTGTCGACCAGGGCGATGCGCGGCTCCATGGAGCGGCGTGCGGCGAGGGCCTGGAGGAGGGGCCAGGCGGGCAGGTGTTCCGTCCAGTGGGTGCGGTTCACCAGCACCATCGGGGTGGGTTCGCCGCGCGATTCGTAGTAGTTGGGGGTCGCGTTGTCGAAGATCTCCTGGACGGTGCCGGCCGCGCCCGGCAGGAAGATCACGCCCGCGTTGCAGCGGGCCAGCAGGCCGTCCTCGCGGGTGGCGTTGGCGAAGTACTTGGCTATGTGCGCCGCGAACGCGTTCGGCGGCTCGTGCCCGTAGAACCAGGTCGGGATGCCCACCGAGTCGCCGCCCCGCGGCCAGCGGGAGCGCACCTCGAAGGCCGCCCGCGCCCAGTCGCCCACCGAGGGGACGAACGAGGGCTCCTTGCCGAGCAGCCGCAGCGCGTCGTCCAGCATCGCGTCGTCGTGCGGTGCGGCGTACGCGCCCAGGTTGGCCGCCTCCATGGCGCCGGGCCCGCCGCCCGTCGCCACGGTCAGCCCGGCGCGGGCGAGGCTCCGGCCGAGGCGGGCGGCACCGGCGTACGCGTCCGTGCCGCGTGCCATGGCGTGCCCGCCCATCACGCCCACCACGCGCGCCCGGTGGAGGTGCTCGTCCAGCGCGTCCGAGACGGCGTCGTCGTGCACGGCCCGCAGCATCGACGCGAAGACGTCACCGTCCGCCTTGGTCCGCTGGAACCAGGCGTAGGTGAGCGCGTCCGGAGTCCGCTCGTACCCCTGCTCGGCGAGGCCCGCGAACAGCTCGTCGGGGCAGTAGAGCCGCCCCCGGTACGGGTCGAACGGCAGATCCGGTACGGGCGGGAAGACGAGCGCCCCATCGGCCCGCACCTTGGCGGCCGCGTCGGGCCGCATCGGGCAGCCGAGGAAGACGGCGCCCGTCGTCGGCACGGAGACCAGCGCCGGCGTACGGCCGGTCAGGTCGACGGACTGGACGCGATGGCCGACCAGACTGCCGCGCGCGACGGCCGCGTCGAACTCCTGGAGCGTCTCGATCTCGCGGTCGTGGCCGTGCCGGGGGGAGTGCGCCATGCGGCCACGATATCCACCACGTCCCGCCCCGGCCGCCGCCCCCGGGGTGCCGGGCACAGGCGGTGCCCGGGACGGCGGTCACGGGTGCCGCCCGTGGTGCCGCCTCGTGGCGGCACCCCGTCGCGGGACCTCGTGGCGGGACCCTGTGGCGGCGCCCCATGGCGGCGCCCATGGCGGAAACGTTCCGCCCAATCCCTGTCCGCAGGCCGCGCGTCAGCGCCGCAGCGGCAGGGCCGCCAGCTCAGCCACCGCCCACGTCAGGGGCACGAACATGGCCAGCAGCGACAGGGCTCGCAGCGCCACGGCCATCCGCAGCAGCCCGGCCGAGGCGCCCAGCCGCAGCAGGGCGTCCTTCGTGGTGACGCGGGTCTGCCGCGACTCCAGCGCCGAGGTCAGCAGCGTCGCGGCGGCGCACGCCATGACCAGCGCCGCCCCGAGCCCGGTCAGCGGACCGAGGGGACGGGCGCCCCCCTGCTCGTACAGCCTCGTCGCCGCGATCGTCGCCGACGCCACCGCGCACGCCACGCCCAGCGGCCGGCCGATGCGCCGCGCCTCGTCCATCAGCGCGCGCCCCGCCAGCAGCCGCACCACACCGGGCCGGAACGTCTGGAGCAGCCGCCCGCACAGGTGCGTGAGCCCCGGCCCGGCGACGGCGAGGCCGAGCGCGGTGAGCGCCCAGCCCACCAGGACGCCCGCCGGGGTGCCGCCGAGGCCGCCCGGCAGCGTCAGGGCCGCCGCGCCGGTCGCGCCCGTGGGGCGTGCGCTCGTGTACGTCTCGACGGCCAGGCCCAGCGCCAGCAGCGCCACGCCCCACGGCAGCCCGGTCGGGGCGGTGGCCGCGGCGGGCTCGGCGGCGTCCGGGTCGTCGTCCAGGACCGGCTTGCGGCGCGGCCGCAGCGCCAGGGCGGCCGCCCCGGACGCGACGGCCGGCGTGATGGCGAGCAGGGTGAGCGCGCCGGCCAGCGGCAGCGGCCGGCCCGCCGCCAGCAGCTCGGCGGCCGCCCCGTCGAACGGCAGGCCCGTGAGGTCGCCGCGCAGGTGCAGGAAGACCAGCAGGGCGACCATCGAGCCGAGTGTGCACGACACGGCGGTCGACGCTGCCGCGATCGCGGCCAGCCGGGCCGGGCCCAGGCCGATCGCCGACAGGCCGGGGCGCGGCCGCGTGGCCGGATCGGTACGGGCGACGGCGACCGCGAAGTGCACGGTCGCCGCGAGCGGCAGCGCGCACCACGCCAGGCGCAGCAGGGACGTCCGTGACTCGCCGGGGTGCCCGATGGCGTACCCCAGGGTGCACAGCAGCAGGAAGCCGACCCCGGCCGACGCGGCCGCGACGAGCAGCCGGCGCAGCAGCACCAGGGGGTGGGCGCCGCGGGCTAGACGGAGAGCGAGCACGCGTCGCGGCCCTCCGCTCCATCGAGGTGTACGGAGTTGACGCGCCGCCCGTCGAGCAGCTGCACCGTGCGGTCGGCGAGTGCCGCCACGTCCGGGTCGTGCGTGGCGATCAGGACGGTGATGCGGTGCGAGCGGGCGGCCGCGGTGAGGGTCCGCAGCACCTGGGTGCCCTCGGCGCGGTGCAGCGTCGCGGTGGGCTCGTCGGCGAACAGCAGCGAGGGCATGGTCACCAGGGAGCGGGCGATGGCGATGCGCTGGCGCTGGGCCTGGAGGAGGTCGCGGGGCCGCTTGCGCGCGCAGTCGCCGATGTCGAGCCGCTCCAGCCAGTCCAGGGCCGCCGACTTGGCGGCGCGGCGGGAGGAGCCGCGCAGCAGCAGGGGCAGCGCGGTGTTCTCCCAGGCGGTCAGCTCGGGGACGAGGTCGGGGCGCGGGCCGATCCAGCCGAACCGGTCCCGGCGCAGCCGTTCGCGCTGGAGCGGGGTCATGGTGTGGATGGGGGCGCTGTTGTACCAGACCTCGCCCTCGCGGGGGACGAGCTGGCCGGACAGGCAGCGCAGCAGTGTCGTTTTGCCGCAGCCGCGCGGCCCGCTCACGGCGAGGATCTCTCCCTCGCGTACCCCGAGGGAGACACCGCTGAGCGCGGGGGAGCCGTTGTGGGAGTGGTGCAGGGCGCGAGCCCAGAGCACGTCGTTGTCCGGCGGGGCCACCATGGCGTACACCTCGGTATCGGTTCTGATGTGTCGTCCCCCCGTACCTTCCCCGTACGTTCCCCGTACGTTGTCCCCCGGATGGGCGAACGAAGGCGGGGCCGATCGGTCACTCGAACCGTAGGGATTGGGAAGCGGGGTGTCCGGACAGCACACGGCCCGGGCCCGCCCATCTCACTCGGATGGGGCAGGACCCGGGCCGCGTTCAGCCTACGATCGGACGATCACGCCGAGGTTACAGCTTCGTCCAGGCCTCGGTGAGGGTGGCCCGGAGGATCTGCTCGATCTCGTCGAACGTGGACTGGTCGGACACCAGCGGCGGCGCCAGCTGGACGACCGGGTCGCCGCGGTCGTCGGCGCGGCAGTACAGGCCGTTGTCGAACAGCGCCTTGGAGAGGAAGCCGTACAGGACGCGCTCGGTCTCGTCGTCGTTGAACGACTCCTTGGTCGCCTTGTCCTTGACGAGCTCGATGCCGTAGAAGTACCCGTTGCCGCGCACGTCGCCGACGATCGGCAGGTCGAGCAGCTTCTCCAGCGTGGCGCGGAAGTTGCCCTCGTTGTCCAGCACGTGCTGGTTGAGGTTCTCGCGCTCGAAGATGTCGAGGTTGGCCAGGCCCACGGCCGCGGAGACCGGGTGGCCGCCGAAGGTGTAGCCGTGCAGGAAGGTGTTGTCACCCTTGTAGAACGGCTCCGCCAGGCGGTCGGAGATGATGCACGCGCCGATCGGGGAGTAGCCCGAGGTCATGCCCTTGGCGCAGGTGATCATGTCCGGTACGTAGTCGAACTTGTCACACGCGAACATGGTGCCGAGGCGGCCGAAGGCGCAGATGACCTCGTCGGAGACGAGCAGCACGTCGTACTGGTCGCAGATCTCGCGCACGCGCTGGAAGTACCCGGGCGGCGGCGGGAAGCAGCCACCGGCGTTCTGCACGGGCTCCAGGAAGACCGCGGCGACGGTCTCCGGGCCCTCCATGAGGATCTGCTGCTCGATCTGGTCGGCGCACCAGCGGCCGTAGGCCTCCGGGTCGTCGCCGAAGAGCGGGGCGCGGTAGATGTTGGTGTTCGGCACCTTGTGCGCGCCCGGGACCAGCGGCTCGAACGGGGCCTTCAGGCCCGGCAGGCCGGTGATGGACAGCGCGCCCTGCGGGGTGCCGTGGTAGGCGACCGCGCGCGAGATGACCTTGTACTTGGTGGGCTTGCCGACCAGCTTGAAGTACTGCTTGGCCAGCTTCCAGGCGGTCTCGACCGCCTCGCCGCCACCGGTGGTGAAGAAGACCTTGTTCAGGTCGCCCGGCGCGTGGTGGGCCAGGCGCTCGGCCAGCTCGACGGCCTTCGGGTGGGCGTAGGACCACACCGGGAAGAAGGCGAGCTCCTGGGCCTGCTTGTAGGCGGTCTCGGCGAGTTCGGTACGGCCGTGGCCCGCCTGGACCACGAACAGGCCGGCGAGGCCGTCGAGGTAGCGCTTGCCCTTGTCGTCGTAGATGTAGGTGCCCTCGCCGCGGACGATGGTCGGGACGGGGCTGTTCTCGTACGACGACATGCGGGTGAAGTGCATCCACAGGTGGTCGTAGGCGGTCTTGGAGAGGTCCTTGCTCACGGCTATCGGGTTCCCCACATATAGGTCTGCTTCTTGAGCTTGAGGTAGACGAAGCTCTCGGTGGAGCGCACGCCGGGGAGAGTGCGGATGCGCTTGTTGATCACATCCAGGAGGTGGTCGTCGTCCTCGCAGACGATCTCCACCATCAGGTCGAAGGAGCCCGCGGTCATCACCACGTACTCGCACTCGGCCATGGCCGTCACAGCGTCCGCCACCTGCTCCACGTCGCCCTCGACGTTGATGCCGACCATCGCCTGCCGCCGGAATCCCACGGTGAGCGGGTCGGTGACGGCGACAATCTGCATGACGCCCTGATCGAGGAGCTTCTGGACGCGCTGGCGCACGGCCGCCTCCGACAGGCCCACGGCCTTGCCGATCGCGGCGTACGGACGGCGTCCGTCCTCCTGGAGCTGTTCGATGATCGCCAGGGAGACGGCATCGATCGTCGGGGACGATCCGTTCCCTGGTCTGGACTCTGCGCTTCGACTGGCCACGTCTTCACTGTGCACCGAGTCTCGTCAGTCGCGCAACCCCAGATCGAGGAAATCCGTTGTTACGGAGATCGAATCCCACTGAATCCGAAGTTGTGGAGCGTCGGGCCTGTCGGAATCGTCGCCTCAGCGATTAGGGTTGGGGTGTCTCACCGACTGGGACACCGAGACACACCGAGATCGACAGGAGGGGTGGCAAGTGACCACCGAGCTGCGTCGTCTGCGCAACTACATCAACGGGGAGTTCCGGGACGCCGCCGACGGACGGACCATCGACGTGGTCAACCCGGCCACCGGCGAGGTGTACGCCACTTCTCCGCTCTCCGGGCAGGCGGACGTCGACGCCGCCATGGAGGCCGCCGCGGCCGCCTTCCCGGCCTGGCGCGACACGACGCCGGCCGAGCGCCAGAAGGTCCTGCTGAAGATCGCCGACGCCTTCGAGGAGCGCGCCGAGGACCTCATCGCCGCCGAGTGCGAGAACACCGGCAAGCCGATCGAGCTCACCCGCAGCGAAGAGATCCCGCCCATGGTGGACCAGATCCGGTTCTTCGCGGGCGCCGCCCGGCTGCTGGAGGGCAAGTCCGCCGGCGAGTACATGGAGGGGATGACCTCGATCGTCCGCCGTGAGCCGGTCGGTGTCTGCGCCCAGGTCGCGCCGTGGAACTACCCGATGATGATGGCCGTGTGGAAGTTCGCCCCGGCCCTCGCCGCGGGCAACACCGTCGTCCTCAAGCCCTCGGACACCACCCCCGCCTCCACCGTGCTGATCGCTGAGATCATCGGCTCGATCGTGCCCAAGGGCGTCTTCAACGTCCTGTGCGGCGACCGCGAGACCGGCCGCGCCATGGTCGAGCACCCGGTCCCCGCGATGGCCTCCATCACCGGCTCCGTACGCGCCGGCATGCAGGTCGCCGAGTCCGCCGCCAAGGACGTCAAGCGCGTCCACCTGGAGCTGGGCGGCAAGGCGCCGGTCGTCGTCTTCGAGGACACCGACATCGCCAAGGCCGTCGAGGACATCTCGGTCGCGGGCTTCTTCAACGCCGGCCAGGACTGCACCGCCGCAACCCGCGTCCTCGTCCACGAGTCGATCCACGACGAGTTCGTCAGCGCCCTCGCCAAGGCCGCAGCCGATACCAAGACCGGCCGGCCGGACGACGCGGACGTGCTGTACGGCCCGCTCAACAACGCCAACCAGCTGAAGCAGGTCAGCGGCTTCATCGACCGCCTCCCCGCCCACGCCAAGGTCGAGGCGGGCGGCCACCGGGTCGGCGAGAAGGGCTACTTCTACGCCCCGACCGTCGTCTCCGGCCTCAAGCAGGACGACGAGATCGTCCAGAACGAGGTCTTCGGCCCGGTCATCACCGTCCAGTCCTTCACGGACGAGGACCAGGCCGTCGCGTACGCCAACGGAGTCGAGTACGCGCTGGCCTCCTCCGTCTGGACCAAGGACCACGCCCGCGCGATGCGCATGTCCAAGAAGCTGGACTTCGGCTGCGTCTGGATCAACACCCACATCCCGCTGGTCGCGGAGATGCCGCACGGCGGCTTCAAGAAGTCCGGTTACGGCAAGGACCTCTCGGCGTACGGCTTCGAGGACTACACGCGCATCAAGCACGTGATGACCTCGCTGGGCTGATCACCGTCGCACCACCCACGGGCGGGCCGGGTTTTCCCGGCCCGCCCCTTTGTCGCGCGCTACTCCCGGGGCGTATGGGCAGGCGGGGCGCGGGTACCCGGACGCCGACCCGGGAGGTGACATGAACGACAAGACCCCACAGACGCCACAGTCCCAGCAGACCCCGCAGGACCGCGCCCGCAAGCGGGCCGAGGAGGAGCCCGGAGCCCACTCGGGCGCCGAGCGCCAGGCCGGCCGCCGCACCGTCCCCGGCACGGCGAGTGCCGCGGAGGGCTTCCGCCCCGACGAGGGAACGCAGGGCGGTGAACCGCTCAAGGGCGTGGAGGCCGACGAGAACGACGCCCACGGCCAGTAGCCGCGCCCATCCGAGGCGCGGGGGCGCGGGGGCGCGGTAAAGGGTCGTAAACCCCTGCGCACGCTGCGGACATGCGCGAGACCAGCGCCCTACTGCGGCGCACCGGTGACCATGGTCGCCCGCATGTGCTGCCTCCTGACGTGCCGCATATGACGGCCGGCGGCCTGCGGGCGTGCGGGTTTGTGGTCCTGCGGGCCTGCGGGCCTGCGGGCCTGCGGGCTTGTGGGGTCCTGCGCGCGCGTTGGGCTTACGGCTTGCGGGCGACCGCGCCGAACTGCGCGAGCTCCCTCGGCGCCGGCGACCGCCAGCTCGCGCATGACACGATGCCCGGCTCCAGGATCTCCAGGCCGTCCAGGAACGACGCGATCTCCTCGCGGCTGCGGGCGGTGATGGGCGGCGTGGCGTTCTTGTTCCAGAACTCCATCGCCTCCGCGTTGCCCTCACCACCCAGCTCCAGGGTCGGGTGGGTCAGGACGAGGTGGCTGCCGGACGGCATCGCGGCCATCAGCGTCCGTACGATCGACCGGGCCTCGTCAGTGTCGAGGACGAAGTTGAGGATGCCGAGCATCATCACGGCGACCGGCCGGCTCAGGTCGAGGGTCGGCTCGATGGCCGCGAGGATCCGGTCCGGGTGGTGCGCGTCCGCGTCGATGTACTCGGTCACGCCCTCGGCGGAACCGGTGAGCAGCGCGCGGGCGTGGGCGAGGACGATCGGGTCGTTGTCGACATACACGACCCGGGAGCCGGGCGCGATGCGCTGGGCGACCTCATGGGTGTTGTCGGCGGTGGGCAGGCCCGTGCCGATGTCCAGGAACTGCCGTACGCCCGCCTCGCCCGCCAGGTACGTCACGGCCCGGCCGAGGAACGCCCGGTCGGCGCGGGCCACTTCGCCGATGCTCGGGTACATGCTGACGACCTGGTCGCCGACCGCGCGGTCGACCGGGTAGTTGTCCTTGCCGCCGAGCCAGTAGTTCCAGACGCGGGCGTTGTGCGCGATGTCGGTGCGGATACTGCCGGTGCTGCCTGCCGTCACGTGCGTGTCCCCTTCAGTACGTCGCTCAGCGTGTCCACGCGATTGGTGGTGATCGCGTCCACCCCGCTCGCGATCAGCCTACGCATGGTCCTGCGGGTGTCGGCGGTCCAGGCCGAGACCAGTAGCCCGTCCTGGTGGACCCGGTCGGTCAGCGCCCGACTCACCAGCCCGAAGCGGTAGTTGAGCCAGCGCGGGGCGACCGCGTCGAGCAGGGCGGGACGGGGCGGCGCGAGCGTCGTCCAGGTGAGCGCGATCTCGGCGCCCGGGTCCGCGGCACGCACCAGCAGCATGGCGGCGCCACTGGAGCAGTAGTACACGCGGTCGCGGGCGCCGCAGTCGTGGACGGTGCCGACGATGGTGCGCACCGACTCCCCGGTGGCGCCCGGCAGGTCGATCATCACCCGGCGCTCGCCGGCGGCCAGCAGCGCGTCCTGCAGCGTCGGCACGCCCTCCGCGCCGGTCAGCTCCCGCACCTCCGCCAGGGTGAGGTGCGCGAGCGGCCGGTCCACGCCCCACAGCCGCTTGAGGGTGTCGTCGTGCAGGAGGACCGGGACGCCGTCGCGGGTGAGGCGTACGTCGATCTCGACCGCGTCCGCGCCGCGCCCGTACGCCGAGCGGATCGAGGCGAGTGTGTTCTCCCGGACGCGGTAGGGGTCCCCCCGGTGTCCCACGACGGTGACGGCGGACATCAGCGCCTCAGCCACTCGGTGGTGTAGCTGTCGATCTCGGCGGTGATCCTGGCCTTGCCCGCCGGGTCGAGGAACGACGCCTCGACGGCGTTCTTGGCGAGGGCGGCGACGCCCCGCTCGTCCAGGCCGAGGAGGCGGGCGGCGATCTCGTACTCGTGGTTGAGGTCGGTGCCGAACATCGGCGGGTCGTCGGAGTTGATGGTGACCAGCACGCCGGCGTCCACCATCTCCCTTATGGGGTGCTCGTCGAGGCGCGCCACGGCGCGGGTGGCGATGTTGGAGGTCGGACACACCTCCAGCGCGATGCGGTGCTCGGCCAGGTGCGCCAGCAGCTCCGGGTCCCGCGTGGCGCTGGTGCCGTGGCCGATGCGCTCGGCGCGCAGCTCGGTCAGGGCGTCCCAGACGGTCTGCGGGCCGGTGGTCTCCCCGGCGTGCGGGACGGAGTGCAGCCCGGCCGCGATGGCCCGGTCGAAGTATGGCTTGAACTGCGGGCGGGGCACACCGATCTCGGGGCCGCCGAGACCGAACGACACCAGGCCCTCGGGCCGCAGGTCCACCGCGAGCCGCGCCGTCTCCTCGGCGGCCTCCAGACCGGCCTCGCCGGGAATGTCGAAGCACCAGCGCAGGATCACGCCCAGCTCGGTCTCGGCCGCGAGGCGGGCGTCCTCGATGGCCGCCATGAACGCCTTCTCCTCGATACCGCGCCGGGTCGAGCTGAACGGCGTGACGGTCAGCTCCGCGTACCGGATGTTCTGCCGGGCCATGTCGCGGGCGACCTCGTACGTCAGCAGCCGCACGTCCTCCGGGGTGCGGATCAGGTCCACGACGGAGAGGTAGACCTCGATGAAGTGGGCGAAGTCGGTGAAGGTGAAGTAGTCGACCAGCGCCTCGGGGTCGGTGGGGACCTTCGAGTCGGGGTGGCGGGCCGCCAGTTCGGCGACGATCCGGGGAGAGGCGGAGCCCACGTGGTGGACATGCAGTTCCGCCTTGGGCAGCCCGGCGACGAAGGGGTGCAGATCGGTCATCGGTGTCCTCCGTATATGCGCGGCCGGGCTGGTCAGGGATCATCGTAGGGCGGCCGTTAGCATGAACGGACACGATGGGGGAGGCTCATGCCAGAGAAGAGTGATCCGAACGATCCGTGGGCTCCGCCGGAGAGCAGGCCGCCCCAGGACCGGGTCCCGCCGCAGCCCTACCCGACTGAGCCCTACCCGACGCAGCCGCCCCGGCCGGGTGTGCACGACCAGCCGACCATGACGTCGATGCCGGGCGGCGGACCCGGCGGTGAGGTCCCGCCGCCCCCGATCGCCCCGGGCGGCCCCGCACAGCCCACGCCGGGCACCTACGGCTACCCGGCGCCGACGCAGCCCACCGGGGCCTACGGCTACCCGGGCTACCCCGGCTACGGCACCGGTTACCAGACCGGATACAGCTCCTACGGTCAGGGCGGCTGGCAGCAGGCCCCGTCCAACGGCATGGGCATCACCGCGATGGTGCTCGGCATCGTCTCCCTCGTCCTGTTCTGCCTGTGGGGCCTGGGCATCATCCCCGGCATCATGGCGCTGATCTTCGGCATCATCGGTCGCAAGAAGGCCCAGCGCGGGGAGGCCGACAACAGCGGCATGGCGCTGGCGGGCATCATCCTGGGCTCGGTGGGCATCGCGGTCAGCGCCGCGTTCCTGAGCTTCCTGGTCTGGGCGGTCACCAACGAGGACTACCGGGACACGTACGAGGACGACCACAACTCGGACCCGTACAACACCTCCCTGGTGGTCACCACCCACCGCTGAGCCGCTGCACGGCGCCCTGTCCGGTGAAGCCGGTGGGGCGCCGCGCGCGGGCGGGGCCCTCAGGCGGTGACCCGCAGGCGCGTGCGGGCTTCCATCAGGGCGAAGCCCAGCAGGTTCAGGCCCCGCCACTGGGACG
This sequence comes from Streptomyces ficellus, assembly GCF_030406405.1. Lineage (GTDB taxonomy): Bacteria > Actinomycetota > Actinomycetes > Streptomycetales > Streptomycetaceae > Streptomyces > Streptomyces ficellus_B. The sequence goes on along the minus strand of NZ_JAUEPL010000009.1, from coordinate 30,797 downwards.
GGTCGTGCGCGCGGGCGTCGTCGGCGGCCAGGCCGATGCCCCAGACGCGGTCCACCGGGCTCGCCTCGACCAGCACCCGGTCACCCGTCGACAGCAGGAACGCCCGCAGCTGCGGATGCGCGGCGAACTTGTGCTCGCTGCCCGCCACCACGATGCCGAACCGCTCGCGCTCCCATATCGCCTCGTCGAAGCTGCGCACCAGCCGCCCCGCCTTCTTGGCGAGCGCCGGGTTCGGCGCCTCGACGGCCTGCCGCTCGGCGTCCGCGTCGCCGAAGAGCCGCGCCTTGGACGCCATCATCCAGTGCTCCGCCGTCGCGTACTCCACGCCGCCGACCGTGAACGGCGACGGCCACCACTGGCTCAGGCAGCTGGCACCGACCGTGCCGTCCCGCTTCGGTGTGTGGCCCCAGAAGTGCAGGAACTTCACGCGCTCGCCCCTGCTGACCTGCTCGATCAACTCGTCAATGCTCCCCATGCACGCCAGTCTGGCGGTCACCACTGACACTCCGTACGGAGATACCGGCGCCCACCCGACACATGGTCGACCGATTCCGTCGCGTAACCAAAAGGCAACAACGGAATCACTTGTTGCTCCTGGCTGGCTCTGTCAGGATCGGCACTCAATTCGAGCTGGGACAACGGAGAGCGTCATGGGCAACCGCTTCCAGGGACTGGACCGCTTCGCGGCCGGGGCGCAGTACATCGGCGGGCGGCTGCGGCCCGGTACATCGGGGCGCGGCCATACCGTCGTCGACCCCGCGACCGGCGACGACGTCCTCACGTACGCACTCGCCGGCAGCGCCGACGTGGACGCGGCCGTCGCCGCCGCCCGTGACGCGTTCCCCGGCTGGGCGGGTGCGACGCCCGCCGAGCGGTCGGAGGCGATGCACCGGTTCGCCGCCCGACTGGCGGAGCGCGCGGAGGAGTTCGCGCAGGCGGAGTCCCTCCAGTGCGGTAAGCCCATCAAGCTGACGCGCGAGTTCGACGTGCCCGGCACGGTCGACAACACCGCCTTCTTCGCCGGGGCCGCGCGCCACCTCCAGGGCCAGTCGGCCGGCGAGTACAGCGGCGACCACACCTCGTACATCCGCCGCGAACCCATCGGCGTCGTCGGTTCCATCGCGCCCTGGAACTATCCCCTCCAGATGGCCGCCTGGAAGGTCCTCCCGGCCATCGCCGCCGGCAACACCATCGTTCTCAAGCCCGCCGAACTCACCCCGCTCACCTCGCTGTTGTTCGCCCAGGCGGCCACCGAAGCCGGCATCCCGGACGGCGTCGTCAACATCGTCACCGGGGCGGGGAAGGAGGCGGGGGAGCACCTCGTCGGGCACCCGGCCGTCGCCATGACGTCGTTCACCGGCTCCACCGCCGTCGGCAAGCGGGTCGCCGAGATCGCCACCGCGACCGTCAAGCGCCTCCACCTCGAACTGGGCGGCAAGGCCCCCTTCGTCGTCTTCGACGACGCCGACCTGGAGGCCGCCGCCCACGGCGCGGTGGCCGGTGCCCTGATCAACACCGGCCAGGACTGCACCGCCGCCACGCGCGCGTACGTCCAACGGCCGCTGTACGACGCGTTCGTCACCGCCGTCGCCGACCTGATGGCGACCGTCCGCCTCGGCGACCCCTTCGACGAGAGCACCGACCTGGGCCCGCTCATCAGCCACGCCCAGCGTGACCGCGTCGCCGGCTTCGTGGACCGGGCCCGTTCGTACGCCACCGTCGTCACCGGCGGCGTCGCACCCCACAACGACGGCGCCTACTACCGGCCCACCCTCATCACGGGCGCCGCCCAGGACAGCGAGATCGTGCAAGCAGAGATCTTCGGCCCCGTCCTCGTCGTACTGCCCTTCGACAGCGACGAGGAGGGCCTGGCCCTGGCCAACGACACGCCCTACGGCCTCGCCGCCTCCGCCTGGACCCGTGACGTCTACCGCGCCGGCCGCGCCACCCGGGAGATCAAGGCGGGCTGCGTCTGGGTCAACGACCACATCCCGATCATCAGCGAGATGCCACACGGCGGCTACAAGGCGTCCGGCTTCGGAAAGGACATGTCGACGTACTCCTTCGAGGAGTACACGCAGGTCAAGCATGTGATGTACGACAACACGGCGGTCGCCAGGAAGGACTGGCACCGCACCGTCTTCGGCGACCGCTGACCCGCGACCGCTGACCCGCGACCGCTGACCCGCGACCGACAGCCCCGACCCGCCGCCGCCGAAAACAGCCGGCCCCGCACCCGCCCGCACCGAAAGGCACAGCGCATGGAGCAGTACGAGCCCGACAGCCTCTCCGCGGCACAGCTCGCCGCGATGCGGCGCAGCCTGACGAACGGCAGGGGAGCCCTCACCCGCCGCTCCCTCCTGCGCGCCTCGGGCGTCGGCGCGCTCACGGTCGGCGGGCTCGCCTCCTTGAGCGCCTGCGGCATCCCGCCCGCCAAGCGGGAGGGCGAGGGGCCCGCCTCCACCGACTACTCGGCCAGGGAGAAGCAGCTCAACTTCTCCAACTGGACGCAGTACATCGACATCAGCGACGACGAGAAGCACCGCCCCACCCTGGAGGCGTTCACCAAGCGCACCGGCATCCAGGTCAAGTACACCGAGGACATCAACGACAACGTCGAGTTCTTCGGCAAGATCAAGCCTCAGCTCGCCGCGGGCCAGGACACCGGACGCGACCTGATCTGCGTCACCGACTGGCTCGCCGCCCGCATCATCCGGCTCGGCTGGGCCCAGAAGCTCGACCCGGCCAACCTCCCCCACGCCTACGCCAACCTCTCCGCCCAGTTCCGCCGCCCCGACTGGGACCCGGGCCGGGCCCACTCGTACCCCTGGACCGGCATCTCCACGGTCATCGCGTACAACACCAAGGCCACCGGCGGCCGCAAGGTCGACTCCGTCACGCAGCTGCTCGACGACCCCAAGCTCAAGGGCCGGGTCGCGTTCCTGTCGGAGATGCGCGACTCGGTCGGCATGACCCTCCTGGACATGGGCAAGGACCCCGGGACGTTCACCGACGCCGACTTCGACGCGGCGGTCGGCCGCCTCCAGAAGGGTGTCGCCACCCAGCAGATCCGCCGCTTCACCGGCAACGACTACACCGGCGACCTCAACAAGGGCGACCTGGCCGCCTGCCTCGCCTGGGCCGGTGACGTCATCCAGCTCCAGGCCGACAACCCCGACATCCAGTTCGCGATCCCGGCGGCCGGCTACATCACCTCCAGCGACAACCTCCTCGTCCCCGCCAAGGCCCGGCACAAGACCAACGCCGAAAAGCTCATCGACTACTACTACGAGCTCCCGGTCGCCGCCCGGCTCGCCGCGTACATCAACTACGTCTGCCCGGTCGAGGGCGTACGCGAGGAACTCGCCAGGATCGACCCGGCGCTGGCCTCCAACACCCTGATCCTCCCGGACAAGGCGATGGCCGCGAAGTCGCGCGCCTTCCGCTCCCTCAGCAGCGAGGAAGAGACCGCGTACGAGGAGAAGTTCGCCAAGCTCATCGGTGCCTGAGCCGCCGTCCACACCCCCCGAGAACCTGGGATCGCAACCCATGACTGACACGAACACCGGCGGCGACGTCCGTCTCACCGGGATCAGCAAGACGTACGGCTCCTTCACCGCCGTCCACCCCCTCGACCTGACCGTCCCGCAGGGCTCCTTCTTCGCCCTCCTCGGCGCCTCCGGCTGCGGCAAGACCACCACCCTGCGGATGATCGCCGGGCTCGAGGAACCCACCACGGGCACCGTCTTCCTCGGCGACAAGGACGTCACCGACCTCCCCCCGTACAAGCGGCCCGTCAACACGGTCTTCCAGTCCTACGCCCTCTTCCCGCACCTCGACATCCACGAGAACGTCGCCTTCGGCCTGCGCCGGCGCGGCGTCAGGTCCGTGGAGAAGCAGGTCGGCGAGATGCTGGACCTCGTCCAGCTCGGCGACTACGCCAGGCGCAAGCCGCACCAGCTCTCCGGCGGCCAGCAGCAGCGCGTCGCCGTCGCCCGCGCGCTCATCAACCACCCCCAGGTGCTGCTGCTCGACGAACCGCTCGGCGCCCTCGACCTCAAACTGCGCCGCCAGATGCAGCTGGAGCTCAAGCGCATCCAGACCGAGGTCGGCATCACCTTCATCCACGTCACCCATGACCAGGAGGAGGCCATGACCATGGCCGACACGGTCGCGGTGATGAACGGCGGCCGGGTCGAGCAACTGGGCGCACCCGCCGAGCTCTACGAGAACCCGCGCACCACCTTCGTCGCCAACTTCCTCGGGACGTCGAACCTCATCGAGGCAGCGGTGGCCGAGGGGCGCGGGGCGGCGTCCGACATCGTCGTGACGGCCGGCGGCGGCACGCTGCGGCTGCCCGCCGACCGGTGCGGCGCCCCCACCACCACCGGCGGCAAACTGCTGGTCGGCGTCCGCCCGGAGAAGATCTCGCTCGTCCACGCCGACGACGCGGGCGCGATCGCCGCCGGACGCAACCAGGTCACCGGCCGGATCGTCGACACCTCCTTCTTCGGCGTCTCCACGCAGTACGTCATCGACAGCCCCGCCGGCTCCGGCCTCCAGGTGTACGAGCAGAACATCGAGCGCGACTCCCGCCTCGCCCCCGGCGCCGAGGTCGTCCTGCACTGGAACCCGGCGCACACCTTCGGGCTCGACGCCGCCCAGGACATCCAGGCGGGCGTGGAGACGGTGGAGGACGCCACATGACCGCGACCCTGACGGCCGCCGAAAAGACCGCCGCAGAGCCCGTCGTCCGCACGACAGCGACCCGCAAGCGGCTCGTCCCGTACTGGCTGCTCCTGCCCGGCGTCCTCTGGCTGCTCGTCTTCTTCGCGCTGCCGATGGTCTACCAGGCCTCGACCTCCGTACAGACCGGTTCCCTGGAGCGGGGATTCGAGGTCACCTGGCACTTCTCGACCTACTGGGAGGCCCTGGCCGACTACTGGCCGCAGTTCGTCCGGTCCCTGCTGTACGCCGGCACCGCCACCGTGCTGTGCCTGATCCTCGGCTACCCGCTCGCCTACCTCATCGCCTTCAAGGCGGGCCGCTGGCGCAACCTGCTGCTCGTCCTCGTCATCGCGCCGTTCTTCACCAGCTTCCTCATCCGTACGCTGGCGTGGAAGACGATCCTCGCGGACGGCGGCGCGGTCGTCGGCGCCCTCGACGCGCTGCGCGTGCTCGACGTCACGACCGCGCTCGGCTGGACCCAGGGCGACCGCCTGCTCGCCACGCCCCTGGCCGTCGTGTGCGGCCTCACGTACAACTTCCTGCCGTTCATGATCCTGCCCCTCTACACCTCCCTGGAGCGGATCGACGGCCGGCTGCACGAGGCCGCCAAGGACCTGTACGCCTCCCCCGCCACCACCTTCCGCAAGGTGACCTTCCCGCTGTCCATGCCGGGCGTCGTCTCCGGCACGCTGCTCACCTTCATCCCGGCGAGCGGTGACTACGTCAACGCCGAGCTGCTCGGCTCGACCGACACCAAGATGGTCGGCAACGTCATCCAGTCGCAGTTCCTGCGGGTGCTGGACTATCCGACGGCGGCCGCGCTGTCCTTCATCCTGATGGCGATCGTGCTGATCATGGTCACCGTCTACATCCGCCGGGCCGGAACGGAGGACCTCGTCTGATGGTTCGTTGGATACGGCGCAATCTGGTCGTCCTCGCGGGGCTGCTGACCCTCGCGTACCTGGTCCTGCCGAACGTCATCGTGATGGTGTTCTCGTTCAACAAGCCGGCGGGGCGTTTCAACTACACCTGGCGGGAGTTCTCCACCGACGCCTGGCGCGACCCCTGCGGCGTCGCCGACCTGTGCGGCTCGCTCACGCTGTCGCTCCAGATCGCCGCCTGGGCGACGCTCGGAGCCACCGTCCTCGGCACGATGATCGCCTTCGCGCTGGTCCGCTACCGCTTCCGGGCGCGCGGCGCGGTCAACTCGCTGATCTTCCTGCCGATGTCCATGCCGGAGGTCGTCATGGCCGCCTCCCTGCTCACGCTCTTCCTCAACATGGGCGCCGAGCTGGGCTTCTGGACCGTGCTCATCGCGCACATCATGTTCTGCCTGAGTTTCGTGGTCGTGGCCGTCAAGGCGCGCGTGATGTCCATGGACCCGCGCCTGGAGGAGGCCGCGCGCGACCTGTACGCGGGACCGGCGCAGACCTTCCTGCGGGTCACCCTGCCGATCGCCGCGCCCGGTATCGCGGCCGGCGCGCTGCTCGCCTTCGCCCTGTCGTTCGACGACTTCATCATCACCAACTTCAACGCGGGCTCCACCGTCACCTTCCCCATGTTCGTGTGGGGCTCGGCGCAGCGCGGCACCCCCGTACAGATCAACGTCATCGGCACGGCGATGTTCGTCATCGCGGTCCTGGTGGTCGTCGCCGGGCAGGTCGCGGCCGGCCGCCGGAAGCGCGACACCGTCCGTTGAGTTCCTGAAGGAGTGGGAAACCATGGCCGCAGCCGCCATGCGTACCGTCGCACCATCACTCATGGACGCCCAGCCCGTCCCCTTCTGGCTGGACGACCCCGGCAAGCCCGGGGCGCTGCCCGCGCTCACCGGAACCGAGCACTGCGACCTGCTGGTCGTCGGCGGCGGTTACAGCGGCCTGTGGACCGCGCTCCTCGCCAAGGAGCGCGACCCCGGGCGGGACGTCGTCCTGATCGAGGGGCGGGAGGCGGGCTGGGCCGCCTCCGGCCGCAACGGCGGCTTCTGCGCCGCCTCCCTCACCCACGGCTTCGGCAATGGACTGGCCCGCTGGCCCGACGAGCTGGCCAGGCTCGAAGAGCTGGGCGGAAAGAACCTCGACGCGATCGAGGCGGCCGTCGCCACGTACGGCATCGACTGCGACTTCGAGCGCACCGGCGAGATCGACGTCGCCACGCAGCCGCACCAGATGGCGGAGCTGAAGGAGATGCACGAGGCGGCCGACCGGCTCGGTCTCGCGGACGGGCTGGAGCTCCTCGACCGGGACGCCGTCCGCGCCCAGGTCGACTCGCCGACCTTCCTCGGCGGGCTGTGGGACCGGCGCGGCGTCGCCATGCTCAACCCCGCCAAGCTGGCGTGGGGCCTCAAGCGGGCCTGCGTCGAGCGGGGCGTACGGATCTACGAGAACACCCGGGGCCTGGAGCTGGCGCGCGCGGGCGCGGGCATGGCCGTCCGCACACCCTACGGGCGGGTCTTCGCCCGGCACGTCGCGCTCGGCACCAATGTGTTCCCGTCGCTGGTCAAGCGGGTGCGCCCCTACACGGTCCCGGTGTACGACTACGCCCTGATGACCGAGCCGCTGACGGATGAGCAACTGGAGTCCATCGGCTGGAAGAACCGCCAGGGCCTCGGCGACAGCGCCAACCAGTTCCACTACTTCCGGCTCAGCGCCGACAACCGCGTCCTGTGGGGCGGTTACGACGCGGTCTATCCCTTCGGCGGCCGGATGCGGGCCGAGCTGGACCACCGCCCGGAGACCTACCTCAAGCTCGCCGAGCACTTCTTCCGCTGCTTCCCGCAGCTGGAGGGCCTGCGGTTCAGCCATGCGTGGGGCGGCGCGATCGACACCTGCTCGCGCTTCTCGGCGTTCTTCGGTACGGCCCACCGGGGCAGGGTCGCGTACGCGGCGGGCTTCACCGGCCTCGGCGTCGGTGCCACGCGCTTCGGCGCCGAGGTGATGCTCGACCTGCTGTCGGGCGAGAGGACCGAGCGTACGGAGCTGACGATGGTGCGCTCCAAGCCCCTGCCGTTCCCGCCGGAGCCGATCGCCTGGGCGGGCATCGGGCTGACCACGTGGTCGCTGGCCCGCGCCGACGCCCATGGTGGCCGGCGCAATCTGTGGCTGAGGACGCTGGACCGGCTGGGGCTGGGTTTCGACAGCTGAGGGCGGCCGGTGCCTCCGGTGCGGCGCTGTTCACTGGGTGCGCCGGGTGCGCGCCCCCTGGCCGACCCTTCGCACCACCGTGGCACGGCCGAACCCGCGTAACGATCCGTCTCGTCCCCGCTCTCCCCGTGTGAACGCACTGCCCGCCCGGGCAGTCACCGACACGGACATGGAGGCGACGGGCGATGACTGGTTCGGGGGCCAAGGCGGCGGTGGAGTGGCTGGCAGCGGTGGCGCCGGATCCCGACGCCTGCCGGTGGGAGTGGGAGCGCAGCCCCCTGGGCGTGGCGCTCCTGCCCGCCGGCCGGCGCTGGGACGTGCTGATCGTCCAGGCGGAGCTCGGCTACCCGGCCCTCGACGTGCTGGCGCGCCTCGTCGACCGTCCCGGCCCGGTCCTCGCCGATGCCGGTGACGCGCGCATGGGCTTCTTCGTCCCGGCGGGCACCGCCGCGCGCTGGGTAGGCACCGGCATGCGGGCCGCCGGGCGCGGCACCTGGATCGCCGTCCCCTACCCGGGCCGGGTGACCGGCGCGGCCCGCTGGCTCGTCCTCCCGGACGGCACGGGCACGCTGACCGCCCCACCGCTGCTGGAGCTGGCCCTGCACGAGGCAGCGGCGCACCTGGCGAAGCGCCGGGAGTGAGGCGACGGGGACGGTCAGTGGCCGGGGGGTGGGGGAGGGGACCGAGGGCCGTCACCGGCCGCGCGGGGAGGAGACCGAGGCGGCGTCAGCGGGTGCGGGGGCCGGTCGCCAACAGCAGCACGAGCAGCAGGCACAGGCACCCGCTGCCCAGCACATCCAGCGGCCAGTGGTAACCGCGCAGCACGAGGCCGGTGCCCGTGGCCACCGTCAGCAGGGCGGCGAGCGGCACCAGGCGCCGGTGGACCAGCAGCGCCGCGCCGCAGTACGCCACCATCGCCGTGGCCGTGTGCCCCGACGGGTAGTAGCCCGTCTCGGGCGTCAGCGGCCCCGGGCGGTCGATCAGCAGCTTGAGCGGGACGACCAGCGCCGGTACGAGGGCCATGGCGAGCCCCGCGTACAGGGCCTGGGCGCGGCGGCCGCGCCACACCGCGTACGCCATCGCGACGGCCAGGACGGGGACGGCGACCTGCGTGTTGCCGAGGTCGGCGAGGAACTCCGTGAGGGGTGTGGGCCCGCGGCCCGCCAGCGCGCGGCTCGCACGCTCGTCCAGCCGGGCGAGGGGCCCGGCGACGAGCACTTGCCAGGTGACGACCGCGAAGAGAGCCGTGGCGGCCGCGGGGAGGAGGAAAACCGGCCGCCCCGGAACAGGGGGGGTTGTTCCGGGGCGGCCGTCCGGACCGGTGTGCCGCGCGCCCCGGGGGGTGTGGGGCGGGCGACCGTCCGATCGGTGAGGAGTGCCAGAGCCGGAGGCTCCAGTGGTGTGCGCGAGGGCACGACCAGGACGACGCTGGGGAAGCTCCGCCCTGGAGTCGCCCGCAGTCCCCTGCGGGCGGGGTGTTTCTCTCATCTGCGGAAGACCGTACGACAGAAGCCGGGGGGCCAACAGCCGGATCTCCATCCCGCCATTGGCCCCCCACCGCTTCTTCACAACCGGTCGCGCCGCGTCAGCGTCACAGGCGGGCGAACGCGGTTTCGATGATGTCCAGGCCCTCGTTGAGGAGGTCCTCGCCGATGACCAGCGGCGGCAGGAAGCGCAGGACGTTGCCATAGGTGCCACAGGTCAGGACCAGCAGCCCCTCGGCGTGGCAGGCCTTGGCCAGCGCGCCGGCGGCCTCCGGGTTCGGCTCCTTGGTCGCCGGGTCCTTGACCAGCTCGATCGCGATCATGGCGCCACGGCCACGGATGTCACCGACGATCTCGAACTTCTCCCGCATGGCGGAGAGACGGCCCTTCATGACCTCCTCGATGCGCTTGGCCTTGCCGTTGAGGTCCAGCTCGCGCATCGTCTCGATGGCGCCGAGCGCACCGGCGCAGGCCACCGGGTTACCGCCGTACGTGCCGCCCAGGCCGCCACCGTGCACGGCGTCCATGATCTCGGCGCGGCCGGTGACGGCGGCGAGCGGCAGACCGCCCGCGATGCCCTTGGCCGTGGTGATCAGGTCCGGGACGATGCCCTCGTCCTCGCACGCGAACCACTGGCCGGTACGGCAGAAGCCCGACTGGATCTCGTCCGCGACGAAGACGATGCCGTTGTCCTTGGCGAACTGGCTGATCGCGGGCAGGAAGCCCTTGGCCGGCTCGATGAAGCCGCCCTCACCGAGCACCGGCTCGATGATGATCGCGGCGACGTTGTCGGCGCCGACCTGCTTGCTGATCTGGTCGATCGCCTGCGCGGCGGCCTCGGGCCCGCAGTTCTCCGGGCCGGTCGGCCAGCGGTAGCCGTAGGCGACCGGGACGCGGTAGACCTCGGGCGCGAACGGCCCGAAGCCGTGCTTGTACGGCATGTTCTTGGCGGTCAGCGCCATCGTCAGGTTCGTACGGCCGTGGTAGCCGTGGTCGAAGACGACGACGGCCTGGCGCTTGGTGTACGAGCGGGCGATCTTCACCGCGTTCTCGACGGCCTCGGCACCGCTGTTGAACAGCGCCGACTTCTTGGCGTGGTCGCCCGGCGTCAGCTCGGCGAGCTGCTCACAGACCTCGACGTAGCCCTCGTACGGCGTGACCATGAAACACGTGTGCGTGAAGTCCTGGAGCTGGGCGCTCGCCCGGCGTACGACCGCCTCGGCGGACGCGCCGACCGAGGTCACGGCGATGCCGGAACCGAAGTCGATGAGGCGGTTGCCGTCGACGTCCTCGATGATGCCGCCACCGGCGCGGGTCGTGAAGACCGGCAGCACGGAGCCCACACCACCGGCGACCGCGGCGGTACGGCGGGCCTGAAGCTCCTGCGACTTCGGGCCGGGAATGGCGGTGACGACGCGGCGCTCCTGCGGGATTTCGGTCATGCGGGGCTCCTGGGTGGGGTCTTTCGGACGCTGCTTGCCTTTCTTCCGCAGGCTAGGCGGGGTGAAGGGGTGCGGGCATGCTCCGTTAGGGAGTGGTGGGGGGTGTGTCCTTGTCCGGGACGGACATAGGACGGTGCGTTCGCGTGGGCCGGGTGCCGGTCGTCTGCTGCCGGTGGGTGGGGGACCGCATGGCGCCCGCGGGCAGGACGTTCCCGCAACACGCGGGCGCGGACACTACATTGACGGGGCACGGACGCGCGGACCTGGCTGGTCAGGGGGCAGGGGTTCATGGACACCGACGGTACGTACGAGGCACGGCGCAGCCACGTCGAGAAGCCGCCCGTGCCGCCCCCGCCCCGGCACGCCCCCGCGCCCGCCACCGGCGGTACCGCGCAGTGGCTGCGCACGCCGCGCCCGGCGGCCGAGCCCGGGGTGTGGCGGTTCGGGCACCGGCCGCGTCCGGCGGAGGAGCCGGAGACGGTGCCCGCGCGGCGGCTGTTCGCCGGGGCGGTCATCACCCTGCTCAGCGGCTGGCTCCTGTGGTCACTGCTCTGGAACGGGTACCTGGGCCACTACTGGCTCTGGCCCCTCCTGGTGCTCACCCCGGACGAGTGGCGTACGCAGCCGGGTACGTGGGCCACGGCCAGCTACGTGTACTACGCCGTCGTCGGCGGCGGCCTGCTGGTGTTCTTCGCGCGGATCGGCCACGTCCCCGAGATCTGGCGCCGGTACGCCAAGAAGAAGGACGCCCCGCCCCCGCCGCCACCCCCCGGCGCCGACCCCGTCGACTGGCCCGAGCTGCGGGAGGCCGGGCTCACCGAGGCCGCCGCACGGCTCGCCGAGGCCACCCGCTCCGGGGCGCTGCGCGATGTGGACTACGCCCGCATCCGGCGGGCCTGGCAGGGCGTACGGACGCACCCGGAGCGGCTCGCCGCGTTCACCGACGCCGTGCGCGCCCAGGGGCCCGCCGCGTGCGCCCACCCCTCGGGCGTCCGCGACCTGCCGGTGCGCACCGCCGCGCACGACCTGGCCACCGCCCAGGTGCGGATCGGCACGGCCGCCGACCACCCCCGTAACCCCTACTCCCGGCGGACGACCGGCGTCGCGCTGGGGCCGGACGTGCTCGGAACCTCCCTGCTGGCCGTGGGACCGGCCGGGTCGGGCAAGACCGTGCGGCTCACCCGGCCGGTCACCGAGTCGCTGTGCCTCCAGGCGCTCGCCAACCGCGCGGCCGTCGTCGCGGTGAGCGCGCAGGGCACGGCGCTGGCGCCCGACGAGGCGTTCGACGTCGTCGTACGGGTCGGCCGGCCCGACTCGACGCACGACCTCGACCTGTACGGCGGCGCCGACGACCCGGACGAGGCCGCCCGGATGCTCGCCGAGGCCCTGGTCGGCGACCTGGTCCCGGACAGCCGCCGCGCCGCGACCGCGCTGGCCCAGCTCATCGGCCCCTACCGCGCCGCCCACGGCCACTTCCCCGCCGTACCGGAGCTGCGCGAGCTGCTCGGCGGGGCGCCCAAGGCGCTGGCCGAGCTGCGCGAAGCCGTCGCCGGTGACCCGGCGCAGCTGCGTGAGCTCGACGCACGGCAGCGGCAGGCCGAGCGCGGCGATGACGTCGGGATGCTGCTCGCGGAGCGGATCGCGTTCCTCGACCGCCCCGCGTTCGCCCGGTTCTTCCGCACGGACGGGGTGGGGCGGCGGTTCTCGCCGCGGGCCATCGAGCACCCGCTGCGCGTGCGCGTCGACCTGCCCGAGCGGGGTCACGCCGAGGCGTCCCGGATCGTGGCGCGGCTGCTGCTCGCCCAGTTCACCGAGGCGGCCCTGACCCGCGCGGACCGCTCGCTGTTCGCCTGCCTGGTGCTGGACGACGCGACGTACACGGTCACCGCCGACTCCGTACGCGCCATTCAGCGGCTGCGCTCCGCGCACGCGGGGGTCGTGCTGGCGCTGCGCACCCTGGAGGACGTGCCGGAGGCGCTGCGCGGGCCGCTGCTGGGCGCGGTCGGGTGCCGGATGGCGTTCGCGGGGATCGGGTCCTGGGACGGCGGGCGGTTCGCGGAGACGTGGGGCACCGAGTGGGTGCAGACCCGGGACGTCACCAACCGGCAGATCATCTCCGACGAGCCGCTCACCAAGGCGCTGCACTTCCTGCGCCGCCTGGTGACCGGCCGCGCGGCCACGGCCGAGGCCGTGACGGTACGGGAGGTCGAACGGCAGCGCTGGTCCGCGTCGGATCTGGCGCACGCGGTGCCCGCCGGGCATGCCGTACTGTCCCTGACCGACGTACGGGGGGAACACGCCCCTCCGCTTCTGGTCGACCTGAAGACCTGAGCGACGGCCGGGACGTGACGTGCCGGGACGTGACAACCTGGCAGAATTGAGGGGAGCCGTTCATACGGGACGGCGAAATTCCCCTCCCGAAAGTCCGACGGTCCCGCCATGCCGCTCACGCTCGCCTCGCTCGTCCAGCACTCGGCGCTGAAGCTCACCGTCCGCGCCGGGGAGGACCGCCTCGACACGCCCGTCCGCTGGGCCCATGTGAGCGAACTCGCCGACCCCGTCCCGTACATGGAGGGCGGCGAACTGCTCCTGGTCACCGCCATGAAGCTGGACGCCGAGAACCGCGAGGCCATGCGCCGTTACGTGAAGCGGCTGGCCGGCGCGGGCGTCGTCGGGCTCGGGTTCGCGGTGGGCGTCAACTACGACGACATCCCGCAGGCACTGGTGGACGCGGCGCGCGAGGAGGGCCTGCCGCTGCTGGAGGTGCCGCGCCGTACGCCCTTCCTGGCCATCTCCAAGGCGGTGTCGGCGGCGCTCGCGGCCGACCAGTACCGTGCGGTGACGGCCGGTTTCGAGGTGCAGCGGGAGCTGACCCGGGCGGCGCTGGCCGAGGGCCCGGACGCGGTGGTGGCCCGGCTCGCCGCCCATGTGGACGGCTGGGCGGCCCTGTACGACGCGTCCGGCGCCGTCCTGGCCGCAGCGCCCGAGTGGGCGGCGCGCAGGGCGGCCCGGCTCACCCCCGACGTCGAACGGCTGCGTGAGCGCTCCGCCCCCGCCAGCGCGGTCGTCGGCGGCACCGAGGACCGGGTCGAGCTCCAGTCGCTGGGCACCGGGCGGCGGGTACGGGGCGCGCTGGCGGTCGGCACGGGCGCGCCGCTCGGAACGGCGGAACGTTACGCCGTCCACTCGGCCATCGCCCTGCTCACGCTCACCACCGAGCGGTCGCGCTCCCTCCAGGCCGCCGAGCAGCGGCTGGGCGCCGCGGTGCTGCGGATGATGCTGGCGGGCCAGCCGGACCACGCCCGCGCCGTGGCGGGCGACCTGTACGGCGGGCTGCTCGACGCCCCGTTCCGGCTGCTGATCGCCGAGCCGGCGCCGGGGGAGCGCGACCCGGCCGCGGAAGCCCCGCTCCCGGCGCTCGCCGAGTCCCTGGAGACGGCGGCCGCGCGCGCCGGGGAAGCGGTGCTGGCGGTGCCGGAAGGGGAGGAGCGGCTGGTGGTGCTGGCCGGCGACGGCGGCGCGGTGGTCGCGGCGTGCGGGGCGTACGCGGAGAAGGAGGCGGAGGAGACGGAGGTCGTCATCGGCCTGTCGGCCCCGACCGGCCCGATCGCCGCGGCCGCCGCGTACAAGCAGGCCGAGCAGGCCCTGTCGGTGGCCCGCCGGCGCGGCCGGGCCATGGTCGAGCACGAGGAGCTGGCGGCGGGGTCGGTGCTGCCGCTGCTGGCGGACGACGCGGTACGGGCGTTCGCGGACGGCATGCTGCGGGCGCTGTACGAGCACGACGCGACCGGCCGCGGCGACCTGGTGGCCTCGCTGCGCGCCTGGCTCTCGCGCCACGGCCAGTGGGACGCGGCGGCGGCGGACCTGGGCGTCCACCGGCACACGCTGCGGTACCGGATGCGCCGCGTGGAGGAGATCCTCGGCCGCTCGCTGGACGACCCGGACGCGCGCATGGAGCTGTGGCTGGCCCTGAAGGCCACCGGCGAGACGCCGGCGACGTAACGCGCACGGTGTGGGCGGAGTCGAACACGCCGGAGGCCCGATCTGCCGCGTATGGGTGTCCCGCACCGCCCACAACTCCCGCCCTCCGCCCCATCGCTCGCGCCACACCCGCCGATCCTGCCCGGACTCGGGCAAATTTCTGGTGACCGCGGCGGCGTATCCGTACCCTCCTGCTCATGACAAGCCCTCCCGTCGAACCGACGCCCGCGACCCGCGTCCGTACCCGCCGCCCCGCACCGCCCATCCGCCGGATCACCGGCGCCGTGTGGGCCGCGCTCGTGATCGTGTACGTCGTGTGGGGCTCCACCTACCTCGGGATCAGGGTCGTCGTCGAGACGATGCCGCCCTTCCTCTCCGCGGGGGCCAGGTTCGTCGCCGCCGGACTGCTCCTCGCCGCCCTGCTGGCCTGGCGCAAGGGCGCCGCCGTCCTCAAGGCGACCCGCGCCCAGCTCGCCTCCGCCGCCCTCGTCGGACTGCTGCTGCTCGTCGGCGGCAACGGCCTGGTCGTCCTCGCCGAGGTATCCGTACCGTCCGGGCTCGCCGCCCTGCTCATCGCCGTCGTCCCGGCCTGGGTCGTCCTGCTGCGCACCGCCTTCGGCGAGCGCCCCGGGGCCGGCGCGTACGTGGGCGTCCTGCTGGGCCTCGCCGGGCTCGCCGTCCTCACGCTTCCCGGCCTCAGCGGGGAGGTACGCATCGGTGGCGTCCTCACCGTCATCGTGGCGACCGTCATGTGGTCGGCCGGCTCGTTCTCCGCCTCCCGGATACCGCTGCCCGCCAACCCCTTCACCGCCAGCACGTACGAGATGATCGCCGGAGGCCTCGGCTGCCTGCTCGTCGGCGTGGTGCGCGGCGAACAGCGCGGCCTGGACGTGTCGGCCTTCTCCGGCCGGTCCTGGACCGCCCTCGCCTACCTCGTCGTCTTCGGCTCGCTGCTCGCCTTCACCGCGTACGCCTGGCTCCTGCAGACCGCCCCGCTCTCCCTCGTCGCCACCTACGCCTACGTCAACCCCGTCGTCGCCGTCGTCCTCGGCGGGCTGATCCTCGACGAGGCGCTGACCTGGCCGCTCGCCCTCGGTGGCGCCGTCGTCGTGGCCGGGGTGTGCCTGATCGTCAGTACGGAACGGCGAAACTGACGCGCCCCACCACTCCATCCCGGACAAACCACAGCCCAGCTCCCCGGCCCTACCGTGTGACGAGAGAGAACCCCACCTCCGCACAGCTTCGAAAGGGCCGGGATTCGCATGACTGCCACCGCCTTCTGGCTCGCCGGCCGCCAGGCCACCGGCGAGACCGCCTTCGACGTCACCTCCCCCTGGGACGGCCGCCTCGTCGGCCGGGTCAGCGTGCCCACGGAGGCACAGGTCGAAGAGGCCGTGGCCGCCGCGCACGCGGTGACCGACGAGTTCGCCGCGACCCCCGCCCACGTCCGCGCCACCGCCCTCGACCACGTGTCGAAGCGGCTCGCCGAGCGCACCGAGGAGATCGCCCAGCTGATCTCCGCCGAGAACGGCAAGCCCATCAAGTGGGCCCGCGGCGAGGTCGGCCGCGCCGTCTCCGTGTTCCGCTTCGCCGCCGAGGAGGCCCGCCGCTTCAACGGCGGCGAGGCCCAGCGCCTGGACACCGACGCCGGCGGCACCGGCCGCCTCGGCCTGACCCGCCGCTTCCCCAAGGGCGTCGTCCTCGGCATCGCGCCGTTCAACTTCCCGCTGAACCTGTGCGCCCACAAGGTCGCCCCGGCCATCGCCGTCGGCGCGCCCATCATCCTCAAGCCGGCCCCGGCCACGCCCCTGTCCGGCCTGATCCTGGGTGAGCTGCTCGCCGAGACCGACCTGCCGGCCGGCTCCTGGTCGGTCCTGCCGGTCACCAACGACCGCATGCCCGCCCTCGTCAAGGACGAGCGCCTGCCGGTGATCTCCTTCACCGGCTCGGACAAGGTCGGCTACGCGATCCAGGAGTCCGTGCCGCACAAGCACTGCACCCTGGAGCTGGGCGGCAACGCCGCCGCCGTCGTCCTCGGCGACTGGTCGTCCGAGGAGGACCTGGACTGGGCGGCGACCCGGATCGCCACCTTCTCCAACTACCAGGGCGGCCAGTCCTGCATCTCCGTCCAGCGGGTCATCGCGGACGCCTCCGTCTACGACCGCCTGGTCGCCAAGGTCGTCGAGGCCGTCGAGAAGCAGGGCACCGGCGACCCGTCGGACGACGCCACCGACGTCGGCCCGCTGGTCAGCGAGGACGCCGCCAAGCGCGTCGAGGCCTGGGTGGACGAGGCCGTGGGCGCCGGCGCGAAGCTCCTGACCGGCGGCAAGCGCGACGGCGCCACCTACGCCCCCACCGTGCTGGAGAACCTGCCCGGCGACACCACCCTCGCCTGCGAGGAGGTCTTCGGCCCGGTCCTGACCCTGCACAAGGTCAACGGCGAGGCCGAGGCCTTCGCCACGGTCAACGACTCCAAGTTCGGCCTCCAGGCCGGTGTGTTCACCCACGACATCCAGACCGCCTTCCGCGCCCACCGCGCCCTGGAGGTCGGCGGCGTGATCATCGGCGACGTCCCGTCCTACCGCGCCGACCAGATGCCGTACGGCGGCGCCAAGCAGTCCGGTGTGGGCCGCGAGGGCGTGCGGTACGCGATGGACGACTACACCTACGAGCGCGTGCTGGTCCTCACGGGCCTGGCCCTCTGACGACACGTCACTCGTACGGCCCAGACCGGCGGCCGGAGCCCACTGTGCGGGGGCTCCGGCCGTCTTTTCGTACCCGCCGTAATCGGGTAATACGGTCGAGTAGCACCGACCGGTACGACCACCGGCCGGCCGCCCCCGAACAGCGGCGAGGTGAGCTCACCATGTCCGGCAAGCCCAAAGTCTCCGAGCGCGAAGCACGCCAGGTCGCCGAGGCCGCCCGCGAACAGGACTGGCGCAAGCCCAGCTTCGCCAAGGAGCTGTTCCTGGGCCGCTTCCGGCTCGACCTGATCCACCCGCATCCGCTGCCCGCCACCGAACACGTACAGCGCGGCGAGGAGTTCCTCGCCAAGCTCCGCGACTTCTGCGAGACGAAGATCGACGGCGCCCTGATCGAGCGCGAGGCCCGCATCCCCGACTCCGTCATCGACGGGCTCAAGGAGATCGGCGCCCTCGGCATGAAGATCGACACCAAGTACGGTGGACTGGGCCTCACCCAGGTGTACTACAACAAGGCGCTCGCCCTGGCCGGTTCCGTGAGCCCCGCCGTGGGCGCCCTGCTCTCCGCCCATCAGTCGATCGGCCTACCGCAGCCGCTGAAACTCTTCGGCACGCCCGAGCAGAAGGAGACCTACCTCCCGCGCCTGGCCCGTACCGACATCTCCGCCTTCCTGCTGACCGAGCCGGACGTCGGCTCCGACCCCGCGCGCCTGGCCACCACCGCCGTACCGGACGGCGACGAGTACGTCATCGACGGCGTGAAGCTGTGGACCACCAACGGCGTGGTCGCCGACCTGATGGTCGTCATGGCGCGGGTACCGAAGTCGGAGGGCCACAAGGGCGGCATCACGGCCTTCATCGTCGAGGCCGGTTCGGACGGCGTCACCGTCGAGAACCGCAACGCCTTCATGGGCCTGCGCGGCCTGGAGAACGGCGTCACCCGCTTCCACCAGGTCCGTGTCCCGGCCGCCAACCGCATCGGCCCCGAGGGCGCCGGCCTGAAGATCGCGCTCACCACCCTCAACACCGGACGGCTGTCCCTGCCCGCCATGTGCGCCGGCGCCGGCAAGTGGTGCCTGAAGATCGCCCGCGAATGGTCCGCGGTACGCGAACAGTGGGGCAAGCCGGTCGCCCACCACGAAGCCGTCGGCGCGAAGATCTCCTTCATCGCCGCCACCACCTTCGCCCTCGAAGCCGTCCTGGACCTGTCCAGCCAGATGGCCGACGAGGACCGCAACGACATCCGCATCGAAGCCGCCCTCGCCAAGCTGTACGGCTCGGAGATGGCCTGGCTCATGGCCGACGAACTGGTCCAGATCCGCGGCGGCCGCGGCTACGAGACCGCCGAATCGCTCGCCGCCCGCGGCGAGCGTGCCGTCCCCGCCGAGCAGCTCCTGCGCGACCTGCGCATCAACCGCATCTTCGAGGGCTCCACCGAGATCATGCACCTGTTGATCGCCCGCGAGGCCGTCGACGCCCACCTCGCGGTCGCCGGCGACATCATCGACCCGGACAAGTCGCTGGGCGACAAGGCGAAGGCAGGCGTCCAGGCAGGCGCGTTCTACGCCCGCTGGCTGCCGAAGCTGGTCGCCGGACCGGGCCGGCTGCCGCGCTCGTACGGCGAGTTCCACCCCGCCGGTCACGCCGACCTGTCCACCCACCTCCGCTACGTCGAGCGCGCCTCCCGCAAGCTGGCCCGCTCCACGTTCTACGCCATGTCCCGCTGGCAGGGCCGCATGGAGACCAAGCAGGGCTTCCTCGGCCGGATCGTCGACATCGGCGCCGAGCTGTTCGCGATGAGCGCCGCCTGCGTACGGGCGGAACTGCTGCGTACGACGGAGGCGCACGGCCGCGAGGCGTACCAGCTGGCGGACGCGTTCTGCCGCCAGTCCCGCATCCGGGTGGAGGAGCTGTTCGGCCGGCTGTGGACCAACACCGACGACCTCGACCGCAAGGTCGTCAAGGGCGTCCTGTCGGGCACGTACACCTGGCTGGAGGAGGGCATCATCGACCCCAGCGGCGACGGCCCCTGGATCGCCGACGCCACCCCGGGCCCGTCGACCCGGGAGAACGTCCACCGTCCTATCCGTTGAGGGCCGTGGGGCCCGTTGTGCCCGCCCGGCGGGCCGCCGGTCACCGATACGCCCGCCCCGGGGGCCTCGCGGGGACGTCCACGCAGCGGACGCCGCGACCCCCGGGGCGCCCGGGACCGGCAGGATGGGCGCCGTGACCGTCATCGACATCCCCGGCTCCAAGTCCGTCACGGCCCGCGCGCTCTTCCTCGCCGCCGCCGCGGAGGGCACCACCACGCTCGTCCGCCCCCTCGTCTCCGACGACACCGAAGGGTTCGCCGAGGGCCTCACCGCCCTCGGGTACGAGGTCGAGCGCGGCCCCGGCGCGTGGCGCGTCCAGGGCCGCCCCGCCGGGCCCGCGGCCTCCACCGCCGATGTCCACTGCCGTGACGGCGCCACCACCGCCCGGTTCCTGCCCACGCTCGCCGCCGCCGGGCACGGCGACTTCCGGTTCGACGCCTCCGCGCAGATGCGCCGCCGCCCGCTCGGCCCGCTCACCGCCGCGCTGCGCGCCCTCGGCGTGGACCTCCGCCACGAGGAGGCCAAGGGCCACCACCCGCTGCGGATCGCCGCCTCCGGTGTCAAGGGCGGCCGGCTCACCCTGGACGCCGGGCAGTCGTCCCAGTACCTCACCGCCCTGCTGATGCTGGGCCCGCTCACCGCCGAGGGCCTGACGATCACCGTCACGGACCTGGTCTCGGAGCCGTACGTCGAGATCACGCTCGCCATGATGCGCTCCTTCGGCGCCCAGCCCACCCGCGAGAACGACGTCTTCACCGTCCCGCCCACCGGCTACCGCGCCACCACGTACGCCATCGAGCCCGACGCCTCCACCGCGAGCTACTTCTTCGCCGCCGCCGCCCTCACCGGCCGGGAGGTCACCGTCCCCGGCCTCGGCACCGGCGCCCTCCAGGGCGACCTCGCCTTCGTCGACGTCCTCGGCCGCATGGGCGCCGACGTCGCCGTCACCGCCGCCGGCACCACCGTGCGCGGCACCGGCCGCCTCCACGGCCTCACCGTCAACATGCGTGACATCTCCGACACCATGCCCACCCTCGCCGCCCTCGCGCCCTTCGCGGACGGCCCGGTCCGCATCGAGGACGTCGCCAACACCCGTGTCAAGGAGTGCGACCGGCTGGAGGCCTGCGCCCAGAACCTGCGGCGCCTCGGCATCCCCGTCACCACCGGCCACGACTGGATCGAGATACGTCCCGCCACCCCGCGCCCCGCCGAGATCGCCACGCACGGCGACCACCGCATCGTGATGTCCTTCGCGGTCACGGGCCTTCGCACGCCGGGCATCGGCTTCGACGACCCCGGCTGCGTACGCAAGACGTTCCCGGCGTTCCATCAGGTCTTCCAGGACTTCCGCGCAACCGCCTGAGGGACGCCGGGTCCGGGCACACCGCGGATGCGGCAAGAATGGGGGGTATGAGCGACAGCCCAGCCCCCCTCGCAGACCCGCATATCGCCTTCGATCCATCCGAAGGCCGCCGGGACATCGTCGTCCTCGGCTCCACCGGGTCCATCGGCACCCAGGCCATCGACCTGGTGCTGCGCAACCCCGACCGCTTCCGCGTCACCGCCCTGTCCGCCGCCGGCGGCCGGGTGGAGCTGCTCGCCGAGCAGGCGCACCGGCTGCGGGTCCGTACGGTGGCGGTGGCGCGCGAGGACGCGGTGCCCGCGCTGCGGGAGGCGCTGACGGCGCGGTACGGCTCCGAGCCGCTGCCCGAGATCCTCGCCGGGCCCGACGCCGCCACCCACGTCGCGGCCTCCGCATGCCACACCGTGCTCAACGGCATCACCGGTTCCATCGGCCTCGCGCCCACCCTCGCCGCCCTGGAAGCGGGGCGCACCCTCGCCCTGGCCAACAAGGAGTCGCTCATCGTCGGCGGCCCGCTGGTCAAAGCGCTCGCCAAGCCGGGCCAGATCATCCCGGTCGACTCCGAGCACGCGGCGCTCTTCCAGGCGCTGGCTGCCGGCACCCGCGCCGATGTCCGCAAGCTGGTCGTCACCGCCTCCGGAGGCCCCTTCCGCGGCCGTACACGGCAGGAGCTCGCCCAGGTCACCCGCGAGGACGCCCTCGCGCACCCGACCTGGGCCATGGGCCCGGTGATCACCGTCAACAGCGCCACCCTGGTCAACAAGGGGCTCGAGGTCATCGAGGCGCACCTGCTCTACGACATCCCCTTCGACCGCATCGAGGTCGTCGTGCACCCGCAGTCGTACGTCCACTCGATGGTGGAATTCACGGACGGCTCGACGCTCGCCCAGGCCACCCCGCCCGATATGCGCGGACCGATCGCCATCGGCATCGGCTGGCCCGAGCGGGTACCGGACGCGGCCCCCGCCTTCGACTGGTCCACGGCGTCCACCTGGGAGTTCTTCCCCCTCGACACCGAGGCCCTCCCCTCGGTCGGCCTCGCCCGGCACGTCGGCGAGCTGGGCGGAACGGCCCCGGCGGTGTTCAATGCCGCCAACGAGGAGTGCGTGGAGGCGTTCCTCGACGGGCGGCTGCCGTTCACCGGGATCATGGACACGGTCACGGCGGTCGTCGCGGAGCACGGGACGCCCGGCCGGGGAACCCCACTCACGGTGCCGGACGTCCTGGAGGCGGAGACCTGGGCACGCGCCCGGGCCCGCGAACTGGCAGCGAAGGCGACCGCGGAGGCTCGCGCATGACGATTCTGTTGACGATCCTCGGCATCGCGCTGTTCGCCGTAGGGCTGCTGTTCTCCATCGCCTGGCACGAGCTCGGCCACCTCTCCACGGCCAAGCTCTTCGGCATCCGCGTCCCGCAGTACATGGTGGGCTTCGGCCCGACCATCTGGTCGCGGCGCAAGGGCGAGACCGAGTACGGCATCAAGGCCATCCCCGCGGGCGGCTACATCCGCATGATCGGGATGTTCCCGCCCGGGCAGGACGGCCGGATCGAGGCCCGGTCCACCTCGCCGTTCCGCGGCATGATCGAGGACGCGCGCTCGGCGGCGTACGAGGAGCTCCAGCCGGGCGACGAGACGCGGCTGTTCTACACGCGCAAGCCCTGGAAGCGCGTCATCGTGATGTTCGCGGGCCCCTTCATGAACCTGATCCTGGCCGTCGCGATCTTCCTGGGCGTCTGCATGACCTTCGGCATGCAGACCCAGACCACCGAGGTCGCGGGCGTCCAGAAGTGCGTCATCGAGCAGAGCGAGAAGCGCGACAAGTGCGCCAAGGGCGACCCCGTCTCGCCCGCGCACGCGGCCGGGCTGAAGGAGGGCGACAAGATCGTCGCCTTCAACGGGGAGAAGGTCGGCGACTGGGCCACCCTCTCGCAGCGCATCCGCGACACCATCGGACCGGCCACCCTCACCGTCGTACGCGACGGCCAGGAGCTGACCCTCCACCCCACGCTCATCAAGAACGAGGTGGTCCAGAAGGACGCCGACGGCGAGGTGGTCCCGGACAAGTACGTACCGGCCGGCTACCTCGGCTTCGCCGCGAAGACCGAGATCCTGCCGCTCACCTTCGGCCAGTCCGTCGAGCGCATGGGCGACATGATCGAGAACGGCGTCGAGTCCGTCATCGCCCTGCCGTCCAAGGTCCCCGACCTGTGGGACGCCGCCTTCGGCGACGGTGAGCGCAAGGCCGACTCCCCGGTCGGTGTCGTCGGCGCCGCCCGCATCAGCGGCGAGGTGATGAACCTGGACATCCCGGCTCAGAACATCGTCGCCTCGTTCCTGATGGTGCTCGCCACCTTCAACCTGTCGCTGTTCCTCTTCAACATGCTGCCGCTGCTGCCCCTGGACGGCGGGCACATCGCGGGCGCGCTGTGGGAGTCCGTGCGCCGCAATGTGGCGAAGGTCTTCCGGCGGCCGGATCCGGGCCCGTTCGACGTGGCGAAACTGATGCCGGTCGCCTATGTGGTGGCGGGAATCTTCATCTGCTTCACACTGCTCGTGCTGGTCGCGGACATCGTGAACCCGGTGAAGATCTCCTAGCCGTACGTACGGAGCGGATCGTACGGACGCGTAGGGATCGTACGGACGCGTACGGACGCGTGAACGACGGCGGCCGGACCCCCTGGGTGTCCGGCCGCTTCACGCGGGGGCTGTAATCTCGAAGCCGGAGCCCGCCGATCTCGGGACCTCGATCCACACCTTGGGGTTGCACAGCAGATGACCGCGATTTCTCTCGGTATCCCTTCCGTTCCGACCAAGCTCGCCGACCGCCGGGTCAGCCGCAAGATCCAGGTCGGCTCGGTGGCCGTCGGTGGTGACGCCCCGGTGTCGGTGCAGTCGATGACGACGACGCGGACGTCGGACATCGGTGCGACGTTGCAGCAGATCGCGGAGCTGACCGCGTCCGGCTGCCAGATCGTGCGGGTGGCGTGCCCGACGCAGGATGACGCGGACGCGCTGGCGACGATCGCGCGGAAGTCGCAGATCCCGGTGATCGCCGACATCCACTTCCAGCCGAAGTACGTGTTCGCCGCCATCGACGCGGGCTGCGCGGCCGTGCGCGTCAACCCCGGCAACATCAAGCAGTTCGACGACAAGGTCAAGGAGATCGCCAAGGCCGCCGGGGACGCGGGCACCCCGATCCGGATCGGCGTCAACGCGGGTTCGCTGGACAAGCGGCTGCTGGAGAAGTACGGCAAGGCCACTCCCGAGGCGCTGGTGGAGTCCGCGCTGTGGGAGGCGTCGCTGTTCGAGGAGCACGGCTTCCAGGACATCAAGATCTCGGTCAAGCACAACGACCCGGTGGTGATGATCGCGGCGTACCGGCAGCTGGCGGCGGCCTGCGACTACCCGCTGCACCTGGGCGTGACCGAGGCCGGTCCGGCGTTCCAGGGCACCATCAAGTCGGCCGTCGCCTTCGGCGCGCTGCTGAGCGAGGGCATCGGCGACACCATCCGTGTGTCGCTGTCCGCGCCGCCGGCCGAGGAAGTCAAGGTCGGCATCCAGATCCTGGAGTCGCTCAACCTGCGCCAGCGCCGCCTGGAGATCGTCTCCTGCCCGTCGTGCGGGCGCGCCCAGGTCGATGTGTACAAGCTCGCCGACCAGGTCAGTGCCGGGCTTGAGGGCATGGAGGTGCCGCTGCGCGTCGCCGTCATGGGCTGCGTCGTCAACGGCCCGGGCGAGGCGCGCGAGGCGGACCTCGGCGTCGCGTCCGGCAACGGCAAGGGCCAGATCTTCGTCAAGGGCGAGGTCATCAAGACCGTGCCCGAGTCGAAGATCGTGGAGACCCTCATCGAAGAGGCGATGAAGATCGCCGAGCAGATGGAGAAGGACGGCGTCATGTCCGGAGAGCCCGAGATCTCCGTCAGCTGACCCCCGGCCCACCAGCCCCGCCGCCCCCGGGTGGCGGGGCTTCCCGCTGCCCTGACACTTCCCCGGCACCGGCAGGTACAGTGCCAGGACCCGTATGGAACGCATGGTGAGGCCCCCTTCGTGTTGACGCAGACCACCACCCGGGTCCTCGAACCCAGCGACCTCGGCGCCGCGCTCGCCGTCCTGGAGAGCGAGCCCGTCGCCAACGCGTTCGTCACCTCCCGCGTACAGGTCGCCGGGCTCGACCCGTGGCGCCTCGGCGGCGAGATGTGGGGCTGGTACGCGGACGGGCGGCTGCGCTCGCTGTGCTACTCCGGCGCCAACCTCGTCCCCGTCTGCGCCACGCCCGAAGCCGTTCGGGCCTTCGCCGACCGTGCCCGCAGGGCCGGCCGCCGCTGCTCCTCGATCGTCGGCCCCGCCGAACCGACCGCCGAGCTGTGGCGGCTCCTGGAACCCAGCTGGGGCCCCGCCCGCGACGTCCGCGCCCACCAGCCCCTCATGGTCACCGACCGGCCGGCCGCGGACGTCGAGCCGGACCCTCAGGTACGCCGCGTCCGCAAGGACGAGATGGACGTGATCATGCCGGCGTGCGTGGCCATGTTCACCGAGGAGGTCGGCATCTCGCCCATGGCCGGCGACGGCGGCCTGCTCTACCAGGCGCGCGTCGCCGAACTCGTCGGCGCGGGCCGCTCCTTCGCCCGCATCGAGGACGGCAAGGTCGTCTTCAAGGCCGAGATCGGCGCGGCGACCTCCCGGGCCTGCCAGATCCAGGGCGTCTGGGTCGCCCCCGAGTTCCGCGGCCGGGGCCTGTCCGAGACCGGCATGGCGGCCGTTCTGCGCTACGCGCTCGCCGACGTCGCGCCGGCCGTCTCGCTGTACGTCAACGACTACAACACCCCGGCCAGGGCGGCCTACCGCCGCGTCGGCTTCCGCGAGGTCGGAGCGTTCATGAGCGTGCTGTTCTGAGGCACAGCGCCCGCTTGTAGGGTTCGGCCATGGATGACGTCGTGGTCCAACCGGTCAACCTCGCCGAACGCGTGGACGCCGCCCTCGCCGTACAGGCCCTCGCCTTCGGGCTGACCGAGGACGAGATCGCCGTACGCCGCCACATCGTGCTGCGCCACCTGCAGAACCCCGGCGCCATCGCCTACGGCGCGACGACCCCGGCCGGGCGGCTCGTCGGCTTCGTGTACGGCATGCCCAACGACCGCGCCCACTGGTGGTCCACCGTCGTCGAACCGTACCTGCGGGGCACCGGCAACGACGACTGGCTCGACGACTCCTTCGTGATCACCGAGCTGCACGTCCACCCCGAGTACCAGGGGCGGGGCATCGGCCGCGAGCTGATCACCCGGATCACCGACCCCGTGGAGCAGCCGCGCTCCATCCTCTCGGCCATCGACGTCGAAAGCCCCGCCCGCAAGCTCTACCGGTCGCTCGGCTACCAGGACCTGGCACGCCAGGTCCACTTCCCCAGCGCCATGAAGCCGTACGCCGTGATGGGCGCGCCGCTGCCGCTGCGGCGGCGGTGAGGGTCTGCCGGGGGTCCGGGGGTTGTCCCCCGGGGGATGCGGCCCCAGCGCCATGAAGCCGTACGCCGTGATGGGCGCGCCGCTGCCGCTGCGGCGGCGGTGAGGGTCTGCCGGGAGTTGCCCCGCTGCGGCGGTGGTGAGGGGGACCACGGGCGGAACTGATTTCCGCCAGCACGTGCCCCGGAGCTAACCTCCTTGCCATCACACTTTTCACCGCAGGAGAGTTCCCCATGGCCCAGGTCCAGCGCATGTCCCGGTTGATGGTCAAGACACTGCGCGACGACCCGGCGGACGCGGAGACGCTCAGCCACAAGTTGCTCGTCCGCGCCGGTTACGTCCGCCGCAACGCCGCCGGCATCTGGTCGTGGCTGCCGCTGGGCATGAAGGTCCTGGAGAACGTGTCCCGCGTCGTGCGCGAGGAGATGGACGCGATCGGCGCGCAGGAGGTCCTGCTGCCGGCGCTGCTGCCCAAGGAGCCCTACGAGGCGACGGGCCGCTGGGAGGAGTACGGCGCCGAGCTGTTCCGCCTCAAGGACCGCAAGGGCGGCGACTACCTCCTCGGCCCCACGCACGAGGAGATCTTCACCCAGCTGGTCAAGGACCAGTGCACGTCCTACAAGGACCTGCCGGTGATCCTCTACCAGATCCAGAGCAAGTACCGCGACGAGGCCCGCCCCCGCTCCGGCATCCTGCGCGGCCGCGAGTTCCAGATGAAGGACTCGTACTCCTTCGACACCACGGACGAGGGCCTGGCCGAGTCGTACGCGCTGCACCGCGAGGCGTACATCAAGATCTTCCAGCGCCTCGGCCTGGAGCACAAGATCGTCTCCGCCGTCTCGGGCGCCATGGGCGGCTCCGCGTCGGAGGAGTTCCTCGCCCCGGCGGCGGCGGGCGAGGACACCTTCGTGTACTGCACCTCCTGCGACTACGCGGCCAACACCGAGGCCGTGACCTACCCGCTGTCCGAGGCCGACGCCTCCGCGCACGGACCGCTGGAGGAGCTGGACACCCCCGACACCCCCACCATCGAGACGCTCGCCGCGCACCTGGGCGTCCCGGCCTCCGCGACGCTGAAGAACCTGCTGGTCAAGGTGGACGGCGAAATCGTCGCCGTGGGCGTGCCCGGTGACCGTGAGGTCGACCTCGGCAAGCTGGAGGACCACCTGGCCCCGGCCACCGTCGAGGTCGTCACCGCGGACGACTTCACCGGCCGTCCGGACCTCGTCCGCGGCTATGTCGGCCCGCAGGGCCTGGACAAGGTCCGCTACATCGCCGACCCGCGCATCGCCCCCGGCACCGCCTGGATCACCGGCGCCAACAAGCCCGACACGCACGCGAAGAACGTCGTCGCGGGCCGCGACTTCGAGGTCGACGAGTACCTGGACGTCGTCGTGGTGGAGGACGGCGACCCGTGCCCCACGTGCTCCGCCGGCCTGAAGCTGGACCGCGCCATCGAGATCGGCCACATCTTCCAGCTCGGCCGCAAGTACGCCGACGCCTTCCAGCTCGACGTGCTGGGCCAGAACGGCAAGCCCGTCCGCGTCACCATGGGCTCGTACGGCATCGGCGTCTCGCGCGCGGTCGCGGCCCTGGCCGAGCAGCACGCCGACGAGCAGGGCCTGTGCTGGCCGCGCGAGGTCGCCCCGGCCGACGTCCACGTCGTCGCGGCCGGCAAGGCGCTGCAGACCGAGCTCGCGCTCGATGTCGCCGGCAAGCTCGGCGAGGCGGGCCTGCGGGTGCTGGTCGACGACCGGGCCGGGGTGTCGCCGGGGGTGAAGTTCACGGACGCCGAACTCATCGGCGTACCGAAGATCCTCGTCGCGGGGCGCCGCTCGGGCGAGGGCGTGGTCGAGCTGAAGGACCGCCGCACGGGCGAGCGCGAGGAGCTGACCGTCGAGGAGGCGATCGCCCGCCTCTCCGCGTAGCCGCGGTCCCGCACGGGCGGTCCTGCCCAGCGCGGTCCCGCACAGCTCGGTCCTGCCCAGCGCGGTCCCGCCCAGCGCGGTCCCGCACAGCTCGGTCCCGCCTAGCGCGGCCCTGCCCAGCGGGGTCAGATACAGCCCGCCGTACCGGTGTCGTCGTCCCGCACATGGGGTGGCGGCGCCGGTTCGCGTGACTGCGCGTGCGGTGGCTCGTGGCTGTAGGTGTCGTGCAGGTGCGGATCGTGCACATGCAGGGCCGGACGGGAAACGGGCGGTTGCTCGGGTTCCTGCCGGGCCGGTTGCTGGCCGGCCGATGCGACGGCGGGTTGGACACCGGGCTGACCGGCGGGCTGGTTCTGCGCGGCCCGCTCCAGGAAGCGCAGCAGCTCGACCGGGAAGGGCAGCACCAGCGTGGAGTTCTTCTCGGCGGCGACGGCCACCACGGTCTGCAGCAGCCGCAGCTGAAGCGCGGCGGGACTCTGGCCCATCACCGTCGCGGCCTCCGCCAGCTTCTTCGACGCCTGGAGCTCCGCGTCCGCGTTGATGACCCGGGCCCGCCGCTCGCGGTCGGCCTCGGCCTGGCGGGCCATCGAGCGCTTCATCGTCTCGGGCAGCGACACGTCCTTGATCTCCACGCGGTCGATCGTCACGCCCCACTCCACGGCGGGGTTGTCGATCATCAGCTCAAGGCCCTGGTTGAGCTTCTCCCGGTTCGACAGCAGGTCGTCCAGGTCGCTCTTGCCGATGATCGAGCGCAGGGACGTCTGGGCGATCTGGGAGACCGCGAAGCGGTAGTCCTCGACCCGGATGATCGCCGCCGCCGGGTCCACGACCTTGAAGTACACGACCGCGTCCACCCGGACCGTGACGTTGTCACGGGTGATGCCCTCCTGCGCGGGCACCGGCAGGGTCACGATCTGCATGCTGACCTTGTGCAGCCGGTCCACGAACGGGATCACCAAGGTGAACCCGGGCGACCGGATGCCGCTGCGGAGCCGCCCGAACCGCAGGACCACACCCCGCTCGTACTGCTTGATGATCCGTGCGGCGGCCGCCAGGTAGACCGCCCCTGCGGACCCAGTCGCCGCGGCGGCTGTGACCAGTTCCTCGACCATGACAACCCCCTGCCGTCGAAGCCGGGTGTTACGGGTGGGTTATGCCCAATATCCCACTCGCTGGGCCATCTGGGGAGGTTCTGGGCGCGCCGGACACGCCCTACAGCCAGCCCGCGAACTCCAGCAGCAGCTCGCCGTCCTGCCGCCGCCCCGCGGCCAGCGCCCGCGTCCCGGACTCCACCGCGCGGAACAGCGTCCAGCCGCGCAGCCGCTCACGGTCCACGTCGAGCGAGTCGGCCAGTTTGTTCACCCGCCGGCGCCCGGCCGCCGCGCCCGTCGCCGCGGCCACCAGGTCCTCGACCCGGTCACGGACCAGCCGGGCCAGGTCGTACGCGCGTTCGCCGACCAGCGGGTCGGGGCCCACCGCCAGCCAGGGCGTGCGGTCGCCGGCCAGGACCTTGCCCTGCCGGAAGTTGCCGTGCAGCAGCAGTTCCTCGGGGGCGTCCGCCACGAGCGCCTCGCGCGCGTCGAGTGCGGCCGACACCAGCTCGGCCGTCTCCGCGTCCTTCACCGCCCGCATCGCCTCGGCCTGCCGCGCGGTCCGCGTGGCGACCGACTCGAAGCCGTGGCCGGCGGGCGGTTCCACCCACAGCCGCCGTACCGTGCCCGCCGCCTCCAGCAGCGCCTTGGCCTCCGGCAGGGACCGCAGGCTCACCTCCGGGTGGAGCCGCTCCAGCAGCAGGTCGGGCCCCGCGGTGTCCAGCAGCCGCACCGCGCCCCAGCCGTCCCAGTGCGCGAGCGCGGCCCGCTCCAGGTCCGGCGCGGCGAAGGGCGGCGCGACCTTCAGGGCGGCGGGGGCGCCGTCCGGCAGCCGTACGAGGACGACGAGGCTGCTCCGGCCGCCCGGCACCACCACCCGTTCGACCGCCAGCGCCCGCAGGCCGACCGCCTCCTGGGCGAGCTCCGGAAGCCGGGCGAGCCAGTCGCCCGCGGCCGCGTCCCCGTATGTCTCGCCGAGCGCCCGCACCAGTCGTTGCGGCGGTTCAAAACCCATGCGTGCGTAGTTCCCTCTCAGAGCCGGGGCTCACAGTCCTTGCGATCGCGTTCCGCTTCACTTCTGCTCCGCTACCGCTTCAGGCAGATGCCGCCTTCGCCACGCGGCGCAGCCGCATATCGCGATGCGGCCAGGCGACCCCTGCCCTCCGCTACAGCTCAGCTCGCTCAGCTGCTCGATCGCTCGGCGAGCCCAGGAAAGGCTACGCCGCTGCCCCGCCACCGCACGGCCCGCACCGCGGCCTCCGTCGGACAGCCGCGCCTCCAGGGCCGCGATGCCGTCCTCCTCGGCCAGGTCGGCCGCCAGCACCTCGGCCTCGATCCCATGCCGGTCGTGCAGCTCGGTCGCCTGTTCCCGGAGCCGCTTCACATCC
>NZ_JAUEPL010000008.1 GCF_030406405.1 Streptomyces ficellus | reverse complement strand
ACGTATCACCTCCGTCGGCGGCACCACCCGCCGGAACAACACCCACAACTCATCCGGCACAAGCCGCTCAACCAGATCCGTCATACACGGTTCAACGAACGATCACGCCATAAGAAACGACGTCTAAATACCCCGCCCCCCTCGCAATTCGCTACCACGCATACGCCTGACACCTCGCGTCGCCCGTGGGCGTCATCCACTCCGACTACGCACTCGCCGTCTGCCTCGACGCCCCGTCGCAGACCAGCGCAACAGGTCTCGGCGGCACCCCACAGCCTTGTACTCAAACACCCCAGCAGTAATGGGTGTCTCCATACCTGGTGCACCACCTCTGTCCCATGACGATGCCAAGCCGCGGCTTTACGGTTGGTAGGGCGCGACTGCGGCGAAAGCGTAGGAATGGCCAGCAGCTCGCCGAGTACGCAGCTCACGAGGTCGTTCATCCTGGGACGCTGACGCGGTTCGGGATGACCTGCAGCAGTACGTGGCTGAGTGGCTCGGCAGCCCGGAGGTGTCCTCGTCGTCGATGGCGTCGGCGTTTTGCAGAGGGCATGCATGGCCGGTGTGCAGCGGCGGTACGCCGGCGACGTGCTGCTGTGGTCAGACCATGGTCAAAGTCGCGTAGTCGAGCGTCCGAGGCCGCCCGGTACTGCGCGGCCGGGGACGCCCGCACCGCCTGCGCTCACAGGAGCCCGGCAATCTCGCGTCCGCGTCCCGGGCCGGGCGGCCCACGCCGATGAGGGTCGCGGAGGCCGGACCGGTCCAGTCGCCGTACCCAAGCAGAGGCAGCCGCGGCTCCCCGAGGGCGCGCGTGCCGTCGGTGGGGATGTGCCCCCGCGCGGGCCGCGCAGGTTCAGCGGGGCGAGATGGGCCAGGGCCGGGCGGAAGCCGGTGCACCAGATGACCGCGTCCGCGTCGGATTGGCGGCCGTCGGCCCACTGGACACCGTCGGCGCTGAGGACCGGCCGACCCCAGCACCACCGAGATGATCTCCGGCTACGAAATTCTTGCCAGAGCCCCTTGCTCAGTACGTCGACAGCTACGGCCGAGGGCTGCGTGCCCGGAAGAGTACCTGGGCCACGATCCGCGGATGTGCTATCGCGGCCGGGGAGGTGATCATGTGGAAGACGCGCAGAAACGTGTGCATGACCCGCGCATCTGGGGAGTGCACCACTAGGTACAGCAGACGCTGCTTGTACCAGGACGCCGCGCGTAGCCACAGCGGGAGGCGCTTGCTGTGCTTGGCGTGCGACCACACCAAGTCTTCCGAGACGGCCAGCATCCACGGGCCCCGGGCGCGCTGGGCGACATTGCGCTGCACCGTCTGCGCCAGCCCATTCAAGGACTGACGCCGTGCCAGTGCTACGCCCAGGCCGACAGCTTCGCAGACGGCTACCGTCATGCCCTGCCCGAAGACCGGGTTGAACGCGTGGGCTGAGTCGCCCAGCGCGACAAGCCGGTCCGGCCAGCGGTGCAGCGCGGCATACTCACGGCGTCGGTTGCAGGTCTCTTTGAACTGGTGCACCACCCCCGATACCAGCGTTCCGGCGTCCAGGAGCCGGTCCAGCCCGGGATTGCGCAACCCCGCGGCGAACGCGCGCCATCCGTCCTCATCCAGCAGCGGGTGGTGCCCTCCCGCGCCGAACAAGGTCACCATCCAGATGCCCCTGCCGATGTCGGTCGCGTAGACCCCGCCAGGTCGGGTGGGCGCCTGGTTCATCTGCTGGATCGCGTGCACGCCCCCCTCAGGGGGCTCGGCCTCGACCAGCGCCGTGGCGTAGGCGAGATCTGCGTCGATCACTGTCTCGTGCGGCCGGTCGTACCCGGCATCCTCCAGCCACTGCGGTAACCGGGAGAACCGGCCAGTCGCGTCCACCACCCATTCCGCGTCAGCGACCCGTTGCTGCTTGATCTCGTCCGCCCCGCGGAGTCGCACGCCGGTGACCCGCCCACCCACCTTGTCCACATGGAGCCCGTCGACTGGAGTGCCATCGAGGATGGTGACGTTCTCCAGCGACCGGACCCGGCGCCGCAGCGCCCCTTCCAAGGTGTCTCGGTGGAAGGTCTGCACCTCGATGCCGACGGCCCTCGGCGGCAGGGTCCCGGCCCATACTTGGGTGCGGGCTCCGCTGCCGTGGTCGAAGACAGGCGCCTCCGCGGTCTTCAACTCCGCTCGCAACTCAGGAAAGAGTCGCTCCAGGTGCCGTGCCCCGAGTGAGAGCAGACCGTGGACGTGTCGAGCCTGCGGAGTGCCGGACCGGTGCGTATCTTCCTCAGGAAGGGGGTCACGCTCCACCAGCACGACCTCGCGGAAGTGCTCGGAGAGCACGCGCGCCGTAGCCAGTCCGCAGATGCCACCGCCGATGACGACGGCACGGCCGTGCTGTTGATGAGGCATACTCATCACTAATCCTCATTCCTTCTTTGGTGATGACACCGGGCAAAGGCTGTGCCAAGCGAGCCGCGGACGGACTCCACCTGCTGGACCGGATCGCTCAGCCCACGCGGCGCGGCAGGCCGTGGCGAGGACGGCCATGCCGATCGTGATGGCGTTGCACATGCCCGCGAACGCGCCACCGGCGGGAAGTGGCATCAGCTGTTCCCTCCCTCTCCGGACAGGGCCGGGTGTGCGGTCGGTGGCAGCGGCCACTGCCACGTTCCCAGCGGTTGTCGTCGGCCGGAATGTCGCGCACAGCAGTTACCGCCGCACGTCACGGCGCTGCACCTGGGTGAGCAGGATGTCCCAGCCGCCGACCTGCTCGTCCAATGCGAGGCCGCCCTCGCACGTGCACCATGCCTCTGCGGCTCCTGCAGGCTTGGCGGTGGCGGGTAAACCTGTCGTGGCTCTCTGCCACCAGCGACACGTTGTTGCTGCCGTCGCCAGCCTGGGCCTCTTCGTCGGCGGAGACCAGGCCCTTGGTGGCGGTGCTGATCTCTGCCAGGTAGTCGAGGATCTCGGCGAACAGCGGCGCATGCCGAACCCTGCACCTCGAAGTTGCTCCGGTCATGTCGAAAATCGGGTACGCCCACTTGATCACCCGACTGCAGCAGAGTGCTGACCTGCCCGTGAACCCGGTGACCGATCTCGGCGGTCTACGCCGCGATGCACCCCTGCCAGTGCACCCTCGCCCGCTACGCCCACTGCGACGTGCAGCCCAGGCGGCAGCTGTGCCACCACTGGTCGGTGAAAGCGCGGACATTGGGCGGCGCGCCAGCGGGCACGGATGCGTCGACGACGGCCGCGAGCGCCTGGCAGAGTCGGCGGACAGATGCAGCCGTTCCGTAGACCTTTCGTCTTTCCTTGCCAGTGACCACCAGGCGTACTGGTCGGCCTTCAAGCGCGTGACGCCGACCAGGCCGAACGACTCCATCCAGGTGACGGCCCCCCATACACCTCCTCCGGGTGTGGGTTGACCACGAACTGGCCACGGACGGCCAAACTCGGCGGCTAGATGAGAGCGCGCATGCCACTCTCCCCGTTCGGCGAGCACCATGTCCCGGCTGTCGAACAACCGGCCAACACGTACACCCTGTGCTGCCGACATACCCGGCACAGCTCCCTTCCCAGCCGGAAGAGCCTCACGGCGTGCAATCCCTCTCCCCGCCTACTTACTGTCATACCGCAGTAGTCCGTCCGCGCATAGAAGAGCCGCACAAGGAGTGCGTGAATCACAAAGGGGCGACAGGTACCGCTGGTTCGCTGACGATCCCCCCCCGCTCGTGTGGATGCGTGCTGTTGTTCGGGCTCGGCGCATCGGTGCTTTCTGGCATTTGCCGGGGGAAGCGCAGAAAAAGCGCCGGGCTGCCGTCAAGCGGGCTCTGACAGGCAGCCTGGAGCTCCTGCGGCCTGGCGGCCGGTTCGTGGAACTGGGCAAGCAGGACATCTACGACCACAACACCCTGCCGCTGTGACCAGTCGCCGACAGCATCGCCCTCTTCGGCGTGGACCTCACCAAACTCGTCCACCGCCCCGAGGCGCTCCAGGAGCTCGCCGACGACGCCCTCGCCACCGGCGCCTGCGGCCCGTGCCGCACAGCGTGCACCCCGCGGCCCGCGTCGAGGAGGCCTTCGGCCGCCTCCAGCCCTCCCGGCACATCGGCAAGGTCGTCCTCGCCTTCGACCTGCTGGACGAAGCCCCCCTCGTGGAGCGCCGCCCGGCCCCCGCTGCGGCTCGACCCGGACGGCACCTACCTGGTCACCGGCGGCACCGGCGGCTTCAGTGCCGCGGCGGCCGTCGCCCCGCTGGCCCCGCCGCGGCCCGGACGCCCCCGCGCTGCACGCCGGCGGGGTCACCGCCGCCCCTGCCAGGCTCAGGCTGCTGGTGTGGCTGAGGACCGCGTGCTCGCACAGATGCCACCACACCCGGTGAACACTGCGGGTGGCGACCCGGGGCAGGTAGGACAGCGGAGCAAGGAGCGTTTCATCGCCGCCCTAGCCGTTGAGGTGGGCGCCGCTTCCCCGTTCCGCCAGTACCCGCAGGGTGTGGCGGAAGCGAGTCGCCGAGGCGGCGAACGAGGTGGGCTCTGCCAGCGCGAACTGCGAGCCGTGAAGGTCCTGGAAGATCCGCAGATAGCAGACGGGGCCCAGACCCAGGTGGTCCACCCCCGCAAGCAGCCCGACTGTGCGGCGGGGCCACCGTTCAACAGGGTTGTCCGCTGCCCGCGAACCCACGGTGACCAGCACGGTGGCGGCCGCCGGGCAGGCGCGGGCGGCCCTGGCCGCCCGCGCCGCCGAGTCCAGCCCGCCCGACAGGTGCACGCTCGCCACCGGCGGCGAGGCCTCCGGGCGGCGACCGCCCTGGCCAGCGCCTCTCGCAACCGCTCATCCCCGGCATCGAGCGGCAGAACGGGCTCGGGCGGTGACCAGGTACAGCCGCGGAGACAGCAGCAAGCCCTGAGGCCACGGCACGTACCGGGGCCAGAACCCCAACGGCTGGCCTCGCTCGCCGAGCTCGTCGTGCGCGAGCACGAGGCACCGTCAGCCATGGCGTGACGGTACTCTCCGGTGCGAGGTGGAACCCAAGGTGGATGGCGCCTGCGATCAACAACGGATGAGCCAGCTCGTAGTAAACTATGGGACATTTGCCGAGAGTTCGACTCGGGGCACTCCACGCCCCGTTCTCGCCAGCGACGGCGGGGACGACGCCATGGAACATCTCTGGCGAGCAGAACTTGAGGGTGACGTCGATGAGCAGAGAGACGTGAAACAGCCGTAGTGCTGCTCTGACTCCAGTCCGTGTGGACCGGCCCAGCCCGAAGCCGTAGTTGATCGACCCGCTGACTCCATAATTAGCCGCCATCGACGTGTCACGAACACGAAGGCATTCAACACTTTCACGCAGTGGGGGCCGATGAGAGGTTGCGGCATGACACCCCCTCAGCGCCTACTGAGAAGACTGCGGCACGGCTTCACGTGAAGCTCAGCCGATGCATGGGTACCCGAAAGAGCCCCTTCAGTTCGGAACCTGCCACGCCCACACACAGGCAGAGTCCTGCGCCTCAGAGGGAAGCAGTGCGCACTTTCTAAAAGAGTCGCTGCCCTGGAGCAAAGTGAGTTAAGTTTTTTGTGCAACGTCAGCAGTCCAACCAGCTTGTACGTCCATACTCGAGGCACTTACTGGCACTTCCGTTGTGGTCCATGACGTCAATGGTTGTTGGCCTTTCAGCCCGGCTGCATACAGGAGGGGTCCTCGGGTCATGTGCCGGAGCCGCATCGACACAAGGAGAACGCAATGACTGATCCGCGAATATTTAGGCTGCCGTATCCTGTTCGGCCCGCGAGCGTGCATACGGCCTGGGCGCGACAGGAGAGCTTCGAGTGGTTCACGAAGCAGGGGATGCTCACGAACGACGCGGACAAGGCTGCGTTTCAGAGCTGGGACTTGACCAGCTTGATGGGGATGAGCGCACGGGGAGCATCGGCGAACGGGGTGCTGATGGCCGCGAACTGTCTGAACTTCTGCGGTGTGGTGGATGATGTGTACGACGGTCCGAGGTGGAAGGACGCGACAGCCGCTCGGCGAGGAGCTGAGCGGCTGTGCGGAGTTTTCGAGGGCGAACAGGATGACTGGGTCCTGGCACGCGGATTCGCTGGTGTCTGGTCTCAGTTGAGCGCGGGGCGTTCACCGCAGTGGTGCGCACGGGCAGCGGAGCATTGGCGCTGGTATTTCGAATGCTTCGAAGCGGAGTCACTTCTGGGACAGCAGGAGTTGCAGATTTCGCAGCAGGATTACCTGGATCTTCGCTTGCGGTCGGGCTTCACATTGGCGATCTTCGACTGGTTGGAGGCGGCTTTCGACTTCGAGACGTCAGAACGCGTACAGCGGGTCCCTGAAGTGCGGCGGATGCTGGAGTTGGGGGCGCTGGTCGTGAGTGTCACCAATGACGTCCACTCCGTGGAGAAGGAAGCTATTCACGGCGGGACCCCGAACATGGTTCTTCTCATTGAGCGTGACGAAGAGTGCTCGCGTGAGGAGGCACTCGAGCGCACCTGCGCGTGGATGCGTCAGCAGTGTGCAGAGATCATAAAGTTGGATTCGCGGCTGGCAGACGCTTGTTTGGCAGCCGGCGTGCCACTGGTAGAGATCGAGGGAGCGGAACGGGTGGTCCGGGCGATGGAGGACCTGATTTCGGCCGGCGTGCCGTGGGGCGAAGCGACCGGGCGTTATCGGCGGCTGAACAAGTGGCAAGACCCGCTGCTGGATGGGGAATGACAGTCTTGCCGGGCGCTCATTTCCGGCGGACGGTGGGCGTATGGAGCCTGGGTTGTCCGGTGAGGGCCAGGTTGTGGATCCGGGTGTCGGCGTACACGTGAACGTGGCTCTGGCAAGAATTTCGTAGCCGGAAATCATCTCGGTGGTGCTGGGGTCGGCCGGTCCGCGTAGCGGCGGCGGAGGTGGGCGATCAGTATGACGCGGTGGCGGAGGAGCGGGACGCCTGCGCGGCCTGCCATCAGGCGTTTCTGGAGTTTGACGTCGGTAATGCGGCCTTCATTGGCGCCGGAGTTGTGGGTGGTGGTGATCCCCTGGACGACGGCGTGCCGGTCTTCGCGCCAGGCTCCGGCGGCACCGGCAAGCGGAGCGAGTCCCGCTGTCGGAGAGTTCGTCGAGCCAAGATGTCAGAGCGGTGACGTCGCGGTTGTCGAGCATGGCGGCCAACCGGCGGACCAGGTCGTGGGTGTGCCGCAGTTCCGGGCAGTGGCCGAGGAGCCGGTGCAGGCGGTCGGTGGCATGGAGGCTCGTCTGTCCGGGCCTGTCGTGATCCAGCGGGCGGTCTCGCGTGGGGACGGTGGTCGCTCGCGGGGCTGGTCCAGGGCAGCCCGCGCCGCAGGGGTGCGACGGCCATCTTCACACGCTGGTAGTGCCCCAGATAGCCCTTGCCGCGGAGTTCCTCGTGCAGGACCATCGCGTTGTGTTCGCCCTCGTCCCAGCGTCGTTGCAGGTAGTCGCGGTAGGGGTCCAGGGTGGAGGGCTTGCGGGGCGGGCGCCGTATCACTTCCTGCCAGGTGCGGGCGCGGGGGTACTTGCGCACCGTGCGGCGGTCCAGGCCGAGCTCCCGCGCCACGGCGTTGTAGCTGCGGCTGGTGTCGGCCAGGACGTGCACGGCCTCGAACAGCCTCCTGGCATGCCGCCCGGCCCGGGTGTCCGCGGCTATGTCCTCGGCGGTCTCCTCGGCCGGTGCCGGCTCGGCCTCTTCAGCCGGCGGGACGGCTTGGGACAGGCAGCCGCGGTGAGCGGCGGCGACGTCTTGGACGCGGCGGGGCAGGCCCTGCCACAGAGTACTGGTGGGCCGTCGGCGAGGTGCCTGCTGAGCAGGGTCCTTTTCCCACGGCCCCCAGCCAAAACGACGCATGCGAATTTCACCGCATGTCGCTTTCCAGTGACTACTCCGTGAGCGCCGGGACGGGCTTCTTGCCGTGGATGCCCGCATGACAAGTTCCGCAGACCACAAGGGCCTTGCGATGTTGTGAGGCCATGAGATCTGCCCACGGCGGCCGGGTTCCTGGTCGTCCGAGGTCGGCGAGCTTGGCGACGTGGTGGACTTCCACCTCGTCGGTTCGCCCGCATGCCTCGCACCGCCCGGCGAGGAGCCGGGTGACCAACTCCTTGCGTTTGGTATTGACCGGGGCCAGCCGACGGTCGTTGATGACCGTCTTCTTGTCTCGTCGCAGCGGGATCCCCCCGAACCGTCCGACCAGCGGTTTCCTGCCGGTGCGTTCGACGCGGGCCTCAAAACACTTGCGCACTCCGTGCGGTGTTTCGATGGTGGCCGCGTACGTGCGGGCCATCTTCGACACCGACGAGCGGTGCTTGTTGGCGAGCGTCTAACACGAACCTCAGGCAAAAGAAACGACGTCTTACACGCCGATGTCGCGGCCGTCCTTGCGGTACACGGCGACGACCGACGGGCGGACGATCTTCCCCGGCCCGTCCGGCCAGCTGGAGGCGGGCTTCTCGACGGACGCCCCGTCGACCTCCCCCGGGTGCTGTACGGCGACCAGGACGCGCCGCTCCTGGATGATCGGGCCGCAGGTCTCGGCGCCGGCCGGCACGGTCAGGAACTGCTTCAGCTCACCGCGCCGCTCGCCGTGGGTGGCGACGCCGAACAGGCCGTCGTGCGAGCCGAGCTGGTTGCCGTCCGTGGAGATCCACAGGTTCCCGTACGGGTCGAAGGCCACGTTGTCGGGGCAGGAGATGGGGCTGACCTTCTCCTTGGGGTAGCCCGCGAAGTACGTGGCCGGGTCGTCCGGGTCGCCCGCGACGAGGAACAGTCGCCAGGCGAAGCCGTCCGACGCCGGGTCGTCCCAGTGCTCGGCCAGCTCCAGGACCTGGCCGTGCTTGTTGTTGTTGCGCGGGTTGGCCTCGTCGGCGCCCGCCTTGCCGGCCGCGCCGCGGTCCTTGTTGTTGGTGAGGGCGACGTACACGCGGCCCGTGCGCGGGGACGGCTCCACGTCCTCGGGGCGGTCCATCTTCGTCGCGCCCACCTTGTCGGCGGCGAGGCGGGTGAAGACGTACACCTCGTCGGCGCTCATGCCGGGTACGTGGGAGACGTCGCCCGTGGCGAGCGGAATCCACTGGCCGCTGCCGTCGAACTCGCCGTCGCTGGGCAGCTTGCCGGTGCCGTCGATCTGGCCGGGGGAGTCGCCGGTCAGCTTGGCGACGTACAGCGTGCCCT
Organism: Streptomyces ficellus; assembly: GCF_030406405.1. Lineage (GTDB taxonomy): Bacteria > Actinomycetota > Actinomycetes > Streptomycetales > Streptomycetaceae > Streptomyces > Streptomyces ficellus_B. The sequence goes on along the minus strand of NZ_JAUEPL010000008.1, from coordinate 158,652 downwards.
CGTCCAGCAGCGTCAGGTTGTGCTCGCGGGCGGCGCGGCTGCCGCCCTTCTTCATCCGCTTGGACGACACGAACTTGTAGAAGTAGTCGAAGCGCTCGTCGTCGCCCATGTAGACGACCGGCCGTCCGTCCGCGGTCAGGCGCGGCTGGGCGGCCTCGTGCTTGAAGCGGCCGAGCGCGGTGCGCTTGCGGGGCGTGGAGTCCGGGTCGTACGGGTCCAGCTCCACCACCCAGCCGAAGCGGTGCGACTCGTTGGGCTCCTGCTTGACGTCGAAGCGCTTGTCGAACCGCTCCCACTTGCGCTCGGTGGCGCCGGAGCCGATGCCGTACCGCTTGTCGGTGGCGGAGGAGCCGTTGGCGAAGTACTGGTTGAAGTTCTCCTCGCCGTGGAGCGTGGTCCCCCAGGGCGTGGTGCCACCGGCGCAGTTGTTGAGCGTGCCGTACACCGTGCGGCCGGACGGGTCGGCGCTGGTGCGCAGCAGGGGGCTGCCGGCGGCCGGCCCCGTGAGCTCGAACTCGCTGGTGGCCGTCAGACGGCGGTTGAGGGGGTGGCGGGTGACCGGCGTCAGCCTGCCGGAGCGGTGCTCCTCCTGGACGACGACCACGGACAGGCCGTGTGCGGCCCAGGCGATCTCGGCCTGCTCGCGGGTCGGGTTCTCGGGGTCGTACCCCTTGAACATCAGCATCTCGTCCGTGTACTCGTGGTTCGCCACGAGGACCTGGCGGCCGCGCTCGCCCTTGAGGGGCAGCAGGGACAGGAAGTCGTTGTTGTAACCGAACTGCCCGGCCTGCGCCTTGGCGGTCTGCTTGTCGGGGTCGAACGCGGGCGCGCCGCGGAGTATGGGCTCGCCCCAGCGGATGACGACGCTCTGGGCGTAGCCCTCGGGGACGGTGACCTTGTCGTCCGTGTTGGGCGCGACGGGTGTGAAGCGGAGGCCGCGGGCTCCGCCGCCGCTCTTCGCGGGCGTACGGGGCGTGGCGGCGACCGCCTCCTGTGCGCCGCCCTGGGCGACGACGGCGCCGCCCGCGGTGGCGGCGACGGTCACGGCGGCGGCGGCCCGCATCATGGAGCGGCGCGACAGGGCGCCGGCGATGACGTCGCCGACGTACTCGTTGTCGCTGGTGTTCGGCACGGCGTGGAAGCAGGCGTCACCGCACCGGTAACGGCAGGTGAGGGCGGAACGGCCGCCTCCGTGCGGGTTGGTGCTCAGCAGCGGCAGCAGCTTGCGCACTTCGTCCTCCTCCGGCGCAGCCTGCGCCGACATCGTGTCGGGAATTGGTCCGGCGGCGACGTTAGGCGCGTAGAAGTGCAGGTCGGCGGCGTCAGAGTGAACGGTGGATGAATCCGGTGCATCAGAGGTGGGTTGACGCGAATGCCCCTTGCCTTTTGGCGCCACTCGGGGCGGCTAACCTTACGTGTCCGCCATGGCCAGGGATGATTCCCAGCAGTACGGACATACACGGCACCCAACATGCGAAAGGCCTCGCCCATGGGCATTCGGAGCTTGCTGCGCAAGGTGTTTGGACGCGACCGTGCGGAGCGCAACGAGACGGCAGCCGCCTCCGTGCCGCCCCAGACGGAACGCGCGGTGCCCCAGGAGGAGCCCACGGCGACGGAGTCGTCGGCGGCGCGGGAGCCGGCAACGGTGGAGTCGGCGGCGCGGGAGTCCGCGGCGGTGGAGTCGCAGCCCGCCGAGGCGGCGAAGGCCACGGCGACGGTTCCGTCCCCGGCGTCCCCCTCCCTGGCGGAGGAACTCGTGGCGGCGTCCTTCGACAACCCCCAGCCCCGCCGCGCCTCGGTCCCCGCGGCCCGGGACCCCCAGGCGGAGCCGCCGACCGGGCCGGTGGCTGCTACCTCGACGGACGAGCCCCCCGCAGAGGCCCCCGCCGAGCCGGAACCGGCCACCGAGCCCAAGGCCACCGACACCCCGCCGGAACCGACCCCGGAACCGACCCCGGAACCGACCCCCGAACCGACCGCCGACACCCCCGCCGAGCCCGAGCCCAAGTCGGATCCGGAGCCGGAGCCGGAGCCCCAGCCGGCAGCCACCGCCCCGGCGGAACCGGCTCCCACACCCACCGAACCCAAGGCCGACGCCCCAGCCGAGCCCCAGCCCGAGCCGGCAGCCCCCGCCCTGACCACCCCCACCGAAGCCCCCGCCGACGAGCCGATCGCCGACAAGCCGATCGCCGAGAAGCCCGCCGAGGAGCCCGCTCCCCAGTCGGCAGAGGAGCCAGAGGAGCCGGAGGAGCCCACCCCCACCGAACCGCAGGCCGCCACCCCCGCCCCCAAGCCCGCCCACTCCCTCGCCCGGGTCAAGGCGCGGGCGCCGCAGCTGGCCAAGGCGTACCAGGCGGCGGGAGCCGTGCTCAAGAAGCGCGAGCTCGTCGGGGCGCGGGCGACGGTGTACCTGGTGCTCGACCGGTCCGGGTCGATGCGCCCGTACTACAAGGACGGCAGCGCCCAGCAGCTCGCCGAGCAGGCCCTCGCGCTCGCCGCGCACCTGGACGAGGACGCGGCCGCGACGGTTCGCGTCGTGTTCTTCTCGACCGAGATCGACGGCACAGGGGAAGTGACCCTCGACGACGTCGACGGCAGGATCGATGCCCTGCACAGCAGCCTCGGCCGCATGGGCCGGACCAACTACGACCGGGCCGTCCAGGAAGTGCTGGCCCAGCACGAGAAGTCCGCCGACCCGGACGGCCCCGCGTTCGTCCTGTTCCAGACGGACGGCGCTCCGGAGTCCAAGACGGCCGCCACCCAGGCGCTCGCGGACGCCGCCGCGCGCCACAGCCGCATCCACTGGCAGTTCGTGGCGTTCGGCGAGAAGGACTCCAAGGCGTTCGACTACCTCCGCAAGCTCCAGGCGGAGAACGCGGGCTTCTTCCACGCGGGCCCGGCGCCCCGCGAGGTGCCGCACGCCACCTTCTACCGCGAGATCCTCGCGAACTGGTCGATCTGACCGGTCGATCCCACCAGCTAGGCGAGGACCGGGGCCTGGCCGTCGACGGCGTGCGGCAACCGCACCGTCACGACCAGGCCCCCGCCCGTACCCCCCGGCACCGCCGTCACCGCTCCCCCGTGCGCCACCGCGATCGACCGCACGATGGACAGGCCGAGCCCCGCCCCGGGCCCCATCCGGTCCCGCCCCTCCCCCCGCCGGAACGGCTCGAAGAGCCCCGGTACGTCCGCCTCCGCGACCACCGGCCCGGTATTGGCGACCGTCAGCACGCCCCCCGCCACGCACACGTCCACCGAGCCACCCGGCACGTTGTACGTGACGGCGTTCACGACCAGGTTCCGCACCAGCTGCGCGAGCAGCAGCCGGTTCCCGCGCACCACCCCACCCGCGCCCGAGACCTCCACCCCGTGCCGCGCGCACTCCTCCGCCACGACCTCCCCCAGCCGCACGTCCTCGCGCTCCTCAAGGCCCCGCTCGCTGCGCGCGAGGACCAGCAGGCCCTCGATGAGCCGCTCGCTGCGCCGGTTGCTGTCCAGCAGCACCTGCTTGACCTCGACCGAGTCGTCCAGGCCCACCTGAAGCGCGGTGCGCTGGGTGGCCAGCGGCGTACGCAGCTCGTGCGACGCGTTCGCGATGAACCGCCGCTGGCTCTCGAACGCCGACTCCAGCCGCCCGAGCAGCGCGTCGATCGTGTCGCCCAGCTCCTTGAGCTCGTCGTCGGGCCCGCTCACCGCCAACCGCTCGTGCAGGTTCCGCTCGGAGAGCCGCCGCGCCCGGGCGGTCATCTCGTGTACGGGGCGCAGTACGCGCCCCGCCGTCCACCACCCGACCACCACCGCGCACAGCGCCATGACCAGCAGCGCCCCGCCCGACCAGATCAGCAGCTGCTCGGACGCCGCCCGGCTGACCTCACCCGTGACCTGATGCACCCGGAAAGGGGCGTCGACCCCCGCCCGCGTGGCGATCTGCACCGCCTCGTCCCTCGTCCCCGCGCCGGAGAGCAGATTCACCACCCCGAGCAGGCAGCCGCCCAGCACCACGAAGACCGCCCCGTAGACCAGCGCGATCCGCGTCCGGATGGTCGAGCCCGGTCCGATCACAGCGCGTACCCCACGCCCTGCACCGTACGGATCAGCGCCGGCTCACCGAGCTTGCCGCGCAGCTTGCTCATGCACACCCGCACCGCCCCCGTGAACGGGTCGGCGTGCGCGTCCCACGCCCGCTCCAGCAACTCCTCCGCCGACACGACCGCGCCCTGCGCCTCCAGCAGGATCTGGAGCACGGCGAACTCCTTCGGCGACAGATCCAGCTCCCGCCCCTCCCGCTCCGCGACCCGGCGCACCGTGTCCAGCCGCAGCCCGTGCCGCTCCAGCAGCGGCGGTACGGGCCGGGCGCTGCGCCGCCGAAGGGCCCGTACACGCGACACGAGCTCGGGGAACTCGAACGGCTTGCCCAGGTAGTCGTCCGCCCCCAGGTCCAGCCCGGTCACCCGGTCCTCCATCCCCGAGGCGGCGGTCAGCATCAGGATCCGCGTCCGCGCCCCGTCCGCCACCAGCCGCCGCGCCACCTCGTCGCCGTGCACGCGGGGCAGGTCGCGGTCGAGGACGACGACGTCGTAGTCGTACAGGTCGAGGTACGCGACGGCCGCGTCGCCGCTGTAGACGGTGTCGACGGCGAACCCGGCCCGCCTCAGCCCGGTGGCGACGAGCTCGGCCAGGACCTGCTCATCCTCGGCAACCAATACGCGCATGCCCCCACTCTCCTCCCCCGACGTTTCGCAAACGTCTCCACGCCCCCTCACCCGCTCACCCCTCGCCCCTCCCCTCCCGGCCCGTGAAACGGAGGTGAGGGGATCTTCCGGGGCCGGATAGGATTTCGACCATGGCGGCCACTGGATCCGAGAAGCAGGGGACGAAGGCGTACTACGTCTCGACCCCCATTTACTACGTCAACGACGCTCCTCACCTGGGCCACGCCTATACGACCGTCGCAGGCGACGTGCTCACGCGCTGGCACCGTCAGCGCGGCGAGAAGGTGTGGTACCTCACCGGCACGGACGAGCACGGTCAGAAGATCATGCGCACTGCCGACGCGAACGGGGTCACCCCGCAGGAGTGGTGCGACAAGCTCGTCGAGGAGGCGTGGAAGCCCCTCTGGGAGCACCTGAACATCGCGAACGACGACTTCATCCGCACCACGGAGAAGCGGCACACGGACCGCGTCCAGGAATTCGTGCAGGATCTGTACGACAAGGGCGAGATCTACAAGGGCGGGTACGAGGGCCCGTACTGCGTGGGCTGTGAGGAGTACAAGCTCCCCGGCGACCTCATCGAGGCGGAGGACGGCACGAAGCTGTGCCCGATCCACAAGAAGCCGGTGGAGATCCTCAAGGAGGAGAACTACTTCTTCAAGCTGAGCGAGTACGGCCCGAAGCTGCTCGACTTCTACGAGAAGAACCCGGGCTTCATCCAGCCCGAATCAGCCCGCAACGAGGTCGTCAACTTCGTCCGGCAGGGCCTTCAGGACCTCTCGATCTCGCGCTCGACCTTCGACTGGGGCGTTCCGGTCCCGTGGGACGAGAAGCACGTCATCTACGTGTGGGTCGACGCGCTCCTGAATTACGCGACGGCCGTCGGCTACGGCTCCGACCAGGCGAAGTTCGAGTCGACGTTCCCCGCGAACGTCCACCTGGTCGGCAAGGACATCCTGCGCTTCCACGCGATCATCTGGCCGGCGATGCTGATGGCGCAGGGCCTGCCGGTGCCCGGCAAGGTCGCGGCCAACGGCTGGCTGATGGTCGGCGGCGAGAAGATGTCGAAGTCCAACCTGACGGGCATCAAGCCGCAGGACCTGACCTCGCACTTCGGCGTGGACGCCTACCGCTGGTACTTCCTGCGGGCCATCGCCTTCGGCCAGGACGGCTCGTTCTCGTGGGAGGACTTCACCGCCCGCTACACCTCCGAGCTCGCCAACGACTACGGCAACCTCGCCTCGCGCGTGGCGGCGATGGTCGGCAAGTACTTCGACGGCGCCCTCCCGGCCGCCACGGCCGCCGGCGAGGCCGAAGCGGCCGTCCAGGAAGGCCTGGCCAAGGCGGTCAGGGAGGCCGACCGGAAGATCGGCGAGGAGCTGGACTTCCAGGGCGGCATCCTGGCGATCTTCGACTTCGTGAAGCAGGTCAACGGCTACATCACCGAGCAGGAGCCGTGGAAGGTCGCCAAGGACACGTCCGAGGCCGGCCAGGCCCGCCTGGCGACGATCCTCTACACCGCCGCTGAGTCCCTGCGCGCGGTGGCCGTCCTCCTCAACCCCGTCATGCCGGAGACGTCCCAGAAGCTCTGGGACTCCCTGGGCGCCGAACCCACCCTCGGCCCCCTCTCCGCCCAGCCCATCCAGTCCGCCGCCACCTGGGGCCAACTCCCCACCGGCACCACGGTCACCAAGGGCGCGGTCCTCTTCCCCCGCCTGGAAGACCCGAACAAGCCCTGACCCTTACCCACTCCTGCTGGAAGGGCCCCGGAACCGCATGGTTCCGGGGCCCTTCACATGGGACCTACTTGTCGCCGACCGGCTTGCGGATCGCGATGTGCAGTTCCTTGAGGCGGGACTCGTCCAGTTCCGTCGGGGCGCCCATCATCAGGTCCTGGGCGTTGCCGTTGAGCGGGAAGGCGATCGTCTCGCGGATGTTGGGCTCGTCGGCGAGGAGCATGACGATGCGGTCGACGCCCGGGGCGATGCCGCCGTGCGGGGGGGCGCCGAAGCGGAAGGCGCGGAGCATGCCCGCGAACTCGTGCTCGACCGTGTCGCGGTCGTAGCCCGCGATCTCGAAGGCCTTGAGCATGATGTCGGGCTCGTGGTTGCGGATGGCGCCCGAGGACAGCTCGACGCCGTTGCAGACGATGTCGTACTGCCAGGCCAGGATGTCCAGCGGGTCCTTCTCCTCCAGGTCCTTCATGCCGCCTTGGGGCATGGAGAACGGGTTGTGGGAGAAGTCGATCTTGCCGGTCTCCTCGTCCTTCTCGTACATCGGGAAGTCGACGATCCAGCAGAAGCGGAAGACGTTCTCCTCGAAGTGGCCGGCGCGCTTGGCGGCCTCGACGCGGACCGCGCCCATGATCTTGGAGACCTCGTCGACCTCGCCGGCGCCGAAGAAGACCGCGTGGCCCGGGGCCAGGGACAGGCGCTCGGTGAGGGTCTTGACGTTCTCCTCGGTGAGGAACTTGGCGATCGGGCCGGTGAAGGACATGTCCTCGCCGACGCGGATCCACGCCAGGCCCTTCGCACCCTGCTCGACCGCGTAGTCGCCGAGCGAGTCGAAGAACCGGCGGGGCTGGTCCTGGACGGACGGCACCGGCAGGGCGCGGACGTGCTTGCCCGCGAACGCCTTGAACTCGGAGTCGGCGAACACGTCCGTGATGTCGACCAGCTCCAGCCGGGCGCGCAGGTCCGGCTTGTCGGAGCCGTACTTCAGCATCGCCTCGCGGAACGGGATCCGCGGGAAGGGAGAGGTGACGTGGCGGCCGCCGCCGAACTCCTCGAAGAGCTCGGTCATCAGCTTCTCGATCGGCTGGAAGACGTCCTCCTGCTCGACGAAGCTCATCTCGACGTCGAGCTGGTAGAACTCGCCGGGCGAGCGGTCGGCGCGCGCGTCCTCGTCGCGGAAGCAGGGCGCGATCTGGAAGTACCGGTCGAAGCCGGAGATCATCAGCAGCTGCTTGAACTGCTGCGGGGCCTGCGGCAGCGCGTAGAACTTGCCCGGGTGCAGGCGGGAGGGGACGACGAAGTCACGGGCGCCCTCGGGGGAGGTCGCGGTGAGGATCGGCGTCGCCATCTCGTTGAAGCCGAGGGCGACCATCTTGTGCCGGATGGCGGAGATGACCGCCGTACGCAGCATGATGTTGCGGTGCATGCGCTCGCGGCGCAGGTCGAGGAAGCGGTACTCCAGGCGCCGCTCCTCGTTGACGCCGTCGTCCGTGTTGATGGTGAACGGCAGCGGGTTCGACGCGCCCAGCACCTCGACCTCGGAGACCTCGACCTCGATCTCGCCGGTCGGCAGGTCGGCGTTGATGTTCTCGGCGCCGCGCGAGACGACCTTGCCGTCGACGCGGACGACCGACTCCTTGGTCTGCTTGTCGAGCGCCTCGTACGCGGCGGTGCCGGGTCGGGCGACGAGCTGCGTGATGCCGTAGTGGTCACGCAGATCGATGAAGAGGATGCCGCCCAGGTCGCGCCGATTGTGCAGCCAGCCGCTCAGCCGGACGTCGGTGCCGACGTCAGAGGCGCGGAGCTCGCCGCAGGTGTGGGACCTGTACCGATGCATCGTCGTTCATCCAGTCTTGGGGGAGGGGTATGGCTCGACGCGTCAAGGTTACCGGGCGTCCCGAGATCGCCGTCCGATGCGCCCACACGGTGGCGGCTCATCCGTTCATCTTCTTAAAGTAGGGCAATGCGCACCGAGGACGTCCTGGCCGCCATCGCGACCGGCCTGTGGCGCTGGGACAACGCGTCCGGGATCGTCACGCTCGACGCGGAGGCGGCCCGGCTGCTCGGCCTGCCCGCCGAGCCGGTCGAGCTGTCCGAGGCGGCCGTACGCTCCCGCTTCCACCCGGTCGACTGGAACGAGATCGACGGCATCGTGAACCTCGCCGTCGCCGAGGACACCCTCGCCGAGGCCCGGCTGCGGATCATGGACGAGAACGGGCGGGTGATCCGTACCGTACGCAGCCGCTCCAAGCCCACCCTGGAAGGCACCCACTACCAGTTGGTCGGCACCCTCCAGGAAGTCGCCGAGCCGCAGCCCGGCACCGCCGCCCGCTCGCCCGTCACCGGCGACTGGCGCCGCTCGCGCGAGGCGTTCCTGCTGGACGCGGGGCGGGCGCTGGCCGAGGCGCGGTCCACGGCCGAGGTGCTGCGGGTGGCGGCCTCGCTGTCGATGCCGGGGTTCTCGCCGGACGGGCTCGCCGTCTTCGGCGTCTCGGGCGACCGGCTGACGATCATCGGCCACCACGGGCACAACGCGGGCGACGACGGGCCCTTCACGGACATGCCGCTGGACACGGACTATCCGGCGGCGGAGGTGGTGCGCACCGGGCGGGCGATCTATCTGCCGACGCCGGAGGACTACCGGGTCCGCTTCCCGGCGACCTGGCCGCTGGCGCAGCGGTTCGGCAGGGAGTCGTGGGCGTTCCTGCCGCTGATCGTGGCGGGGCGCACGATGGGCGCCTGGATGGCGGCATTCAAGTACCGCGTGGTGTTCACGCCCGACGAGCGGTCCGTCCTGACGACGGTGGCCCGGATGCTGGCGCAGGCGCTGGCCCGCGCCGGGGTCGCCGAGTCGGAGCGGGAGCTGTCGCTGGGCCTCCAGCGCACGATGATGCCCGTCCTGGGCCCGGCCATCCCCGGCATGGAGGTGGCCGCGCGGTACGTGCCGACCGGCGGCGGGCTCCAGGTGGGCGGCGACTGGTACGACATGATCCAGCTCCCGGCCGGCCGCATCGCGTTCGTCATCGGTGACGTCCAGGGCCACGACGTGCGGGCGGCCGGGCTCATGGGCCAGCTGCGGATCGCCCTGCGCGCCTACGCCTCGGAGGGCCACCGCCCCGACGCGGTGCTCTCGCGCGCCTCCCGCTTCCTGTACGGCATCACCGACGCCGAGGGCGACCACGGGGCGGCGCGCTTCGCGACCTGCCTGTACCTGGAGGTCGACCCGGCGACCGGCACGCTGGACATCGCCCGGGCGGGCCACCCCGACCCGGCGGTCCGGATGGCGGACGGGACGGTGATGCTGCGGCCCACGGCGGGCGGGCTGCCGCTGGGGATCGTCCCGGACACGGACTATCCGACGACCCGGCTCACCCTGGAGCCCGGCGAGACGCTGATGATCTGCACGGACGGTCTCCTGGAGACCGGCGGCCACGACCTGGAGACCGGCTGGGGCCGTATCCGTACGCTGCTGGAGCGGTACGACACCGAGGCCGAGTCGCTGGAAGGGCTCGCCGACAGCCTGGTCCAGGCCGTGCACGGGCCCGGCTCGCACTACACCACCGGTCCGCTCGCCGACCGCCGCGAGGACGACATCGCGCTGCTGCTGCTGTCGCGGACCGGCGCGCCCCCGAAGGCCGCCGCCCGCCGCACGGCGATGACCGTCGCGCAGGCCGAGCCGGAGCGGATCGGGGCCGCCCGCCAGCACCTGCGGGAGCTGCTGTACGACTGGGCGGACCCCGAGCAGGTCGACTCGGCGGTCCTGATGCTCTCCGAGATGGTCACGAATGTGCTCGTCCACACCGATGGCGACGCCCTGCTGGTGGCGGAGGCGACCGGCGACCACGGCAAGCGGCGGCTGCGGGTGGAGGTCGCGGACGCCAGCGACGAGCTGCCGCACCGGCGGCGGCCGGGCGAGATGGCCTCGTCGGGGCGCGGGCTGGTCCTGATGGAGATGCTGGCGCACGCCTGGGGCGTGGACCCGCGCGGCGAGGGCAAATCCATCTGGTTCGAGCTCCACGAGGAGCGCGGGGAAGGCGGGGAGGGCGACCTCAGCCTGTGACCCGCGCCCCCGGGGAGCGGCGGCCTCAGCTTGCGACGGGGCTCGGCCTGTGGCGCGGCTCAGCCTGTACGGGGCTCACCCTGTGACGCGGCTCAGCCTGTGACGCGTGCCTCGGACCGGGTGACGCGCAGCTTGGACTGGCCGTGCGGCAGGCGCTCCCAGTCGTCCATGAAGTGGGCGGTCAGGCCGTGCTTCTGGGCCAGCCGCACCAGCGTCTCCGTACGGTAGTAGAAGTCCTCGCCCAGCACCTGGTGCTCGCGCCCCTCGGTGCGGTCGTAGGTGAAGTCGAAGAAGCCGCCCGGGGCCAGCACCCGTCCGACGTGGGCCAGGCACTCGTCGATGACCTCCAGCGGCGAGTGCGAGAACACGCTGTGCGCGTGCACCACCGTGAACCAGGAGTCGGGCAGGAAGTCCAGCTTCAGGTTGTCGACGGGGGTCAGGTACGGCACCTTCGCCTGGAGTCCGTAGCGCACGAGGGTCTTCTTGGCCTCGATGAGGATGTCGGGCGAGATGTCGATGCCGTAGTAGTGGCCGGGCTCCAGGTGCTCGATGAACCGCCATCCGGCCCGCAGGTTGCCGCAGCCGATCTCCAGCATCCGGTCCTCGGGCCGCAGGCCGTGCTCGACCAGGTAGTCGTACTGCATCTGCCCGATGGCCAGCCAGCGCGCGTGCGACGGCCGGCCGCCGACCGCGGCCTCGGGGCTGCGGGCGGTGTCGGACGCCATCACGGCCCGGTAGTACGCGACGTGGTTGCCGCGGTGCTTGAGGCGCAGCCAGGCGTTCCGGCCCGCCCGGCGCAGGTGGGTCGGCACGCGCGCGGGGTGGCGCAGCGCGTACCGCACCTTGTGCCCGAGACGGGACCGGTTCTTCATCAGGCGTGGGTCGGATGTCTGGTGCATGACGGCCTCCGTGCGTCCGGGACTGCCCCCCTGGTGCGTCCGGGCTGCCCCCCTGCCGCGGATGCTAGCCACGCGGGCCGCGCCGAAGGCGCCCTGAGCGGCCGGTGGCGCCCGCGCCTCCCCCGTCCGGCGGGGGGCGCGTCGGAGGACTAGGCGGCGCCCGCGTACCGTCCGCGCAACTCGCCGATGACCCCGAACGCGGCGGCCGTCAGCGGTACGGCGAGCAGCATCCCCAGGATTCCGGCGACGGAGGCGCCCGCGGTGATGGTCAGCATCACGACGGCCGGGTGCATCTGGACCGTACGGCTCTGGATCACCGGTTGCAGGACGTGGCCCTCGATGAGCTGGACGGCGAGGACGACGCCGACCGCCCAGAGCGCGATGACGACCCCCCGGTCGGCGAGCGCCACGAGGATCGACACGGCGCCGGAGATGAACGCGCCGAGGTACGGGATGTACGCGCCGACGAAGACCAGCGCGCCGAGTCCCACGGCGCCCGGCACGCGCAGCAAAAGCAGCCCGGCCGTGATGAGGAGGGCGTCGATGAGCGCGATGAACGTCGTACCGCGCATGAAGCCCTCGACGGCCTCGAAGGCGCGGCGGGCCATGGCCTCGACGTGGTCGCCGCTCTCGCGCGGCACGAGGGAGCGCATCGCGCCCACGGCCCGGCCCGAGTCGCGGAGGAAGAAGAAGACGAGGAGCAGGGCGAGCACGGCCATCGCGATCATCTGGCCGACGACGCTGAGCCCGCTGATCACGCCGGACGCCGCCGTCCCGCCGAACCGGCCGAGCAGTTCCCTGGCGTTCGCGGCGAGGTCGTCCAGGGACGTGCCCGCGGCGCCGAAGTGCTCGGCGAGGTCGTCGGCGGCCCGCCGGAGCGAGGTGATGATCTGGTCGCCGGTGTCGATGAGCGCGGCGACCACGATGTAGGTGGCGCCGCCGACGACGGCGATCACGGCCGCGCAGGTCAGGGCGGCGGCCACGGACCTGTTGACCCGCAGCGCGACGAGCCGCCGGTACAGCGGCCCGAGCAGCGCGGTCCCCAGCAGGGCGAGCAGGACGGGTGTGACGGCCGTCCGGAACGTCACGCACAGCCATACGCCGACCGCCGCCACGCCCGTGACGAGCAGGATGACCACGCACCAGGCGGCGAGGCGGCGGACGGGCTCGGGGAGGGTGTGCACCGCTCCACGGCACCACGCCCGCGCCGGGCCCGCTCGCGGACGGACCCGGCCGGGTGACGAACCGTCAAACAGCCCCGCCTCGAACGGTCAGAGGCGCTCGCCCATGCCGTGTACGGCGGGGACGCGGCCGAGGCGGCCGGCCTGGAAGTCCTCGAATGCCTTGCGCAGCTCGTCCTGGCTGTTCATGACGAACGGCCCGTAGTGCGCCATGGGCTCGCGGATCGGCCGCCCGCCGAGGAGGACGACCTCCAGGTCGGGGGTGTGGCCGTCCTGCTTGTCGTCCGCGCGGACGGTCAGTGAGTTTCCGTCGCCGAAGACCGCGGTCTGCCCCATGTGGACGGGCCGCCGCTCGCCGCCGACCGAGCCGCGCCCGGCCAGTACGTAGGCGAGTCCGTTGAAGTCCTCGCGCCAGGGCAGCGTGATCCCGGCGCCGGGCCGCAGGGTCGCGTGCACCATCGTGATGGGCGTGTGGGTGATGCCCGGGCCCTCGTGCCCGTCCAGCTCGCCGGCGATCACGCGCAGCAGGGCGCCGCCGTCCGGGGAGGCGAGGAGCTGGACCTGGCCGCCGCGGATGTCCTGGTAGCGGGGGTCCTTCATCTTGTCCTTGGCGGGCAGGTTCACCCACAACTGGAGGCCGTGGAAGAGGCCGCCCGACATGACGAGCTCCTCCGGCGGTGCCTCGATGTGCAGCAGCCCGGACCCGGCGGTCATCCACTGGGTGTCGCCGTTGGTGATGGTGCCGCCACCGCCGTTGGAGTCCTGGTGCACGAAGGTGCCGTCGATGATGTACGTGACGGTCTCGAAGCCGCGGTGCGGGTGCCACGGGGTGCCTTTGGGCTCGCCCGGCGCGTACTCCACCTCACCCATCTGGTCCATCATGATGAACGGGTCGAGGTAGCGGTAGTTGATCCCGGAGAACGCGCGGCGCACCGGGAAGCCCTCCCCCTCGAAGCCGCTGGGCGCGGTGGTCACGGCGAGCACCGGGCGCGGCACGGCACCGGCCGGCGCGCCGACGCGCGGGAGGGTGAGCGGGTTCTCGACGGTTACGGCAGGCATGGCGGGTCCTCCTCGGAGCGGCGTAACCCCACTTTAGTTGAACGCTGAACTTCCTGCCAGTGGAACGCCGCCCCCTGCCCCCGCATTCCCGCGTGTCGGACCCGGGCGCCGGCCACGGTGTCGGTGATGAGCTCCGGCAACGCCGGGCCCCGGTCGGCAGCAGCAGCTCGACCGTCGGCATGGACCGGCGCGGACCGGTTCAGCCGTACATCCGCCGCATGGCGAAGTCGACCATCTGCTCCACGGCCTTCGCGTCGAACACCATCCGGTGGTCGCCCTCCATGTCGAGGACGAAGCCGTACCCGGTCGGGAGCAGGTCGATCACCTCGGCGCCGGTGATCACGAAGTACTTGGACTCCTTGCCCGCGTACCGGCGCAGCTCCTTGAGCGAGGTGAACATCGGGATGACCGGCTGCTGGGTGTTGTGCAGCGCGAGGAAGCCGGGGTTGTCACCGCGCGGGCAGTAGACCTTCGAGGTCGCGAAGATCTGCTGGAAGTCCTCCGCCGACAGCGAACCGGTGGTGAACGCCCGCACGGCATCCGCGAGCGAGGGCGGCGACGGCTCGGGGTACAGCGGCTGCTGCGCGTACCCCTGCTGGGGCGGGGCGTACTGCTGCTGGGCGCCCGGGTTCTGGTCGTAGCCGTACATGCACGCAAGGGTACCGAGCCGCGACCGGCCGCGGTCCCGGACCGCCCACCCCGCCGAACCCCCGGCCCGCGCGCGTAACGCGTCACAGATCGCCTCATAGGGTTGCTCTTATTACCGGCGGGTAGCATCATCGTAGCTACTTGCTGGTACGTGTACGAGGATTCCGCCTCCCCGAGCCTTACGGAGCCGTCGCCATGGGGCACTACAAGTCGAATCTCCGCGACATCGAGTTCAACCTCTTCGAGGTCCTCGGGCGCGACAAGGTCTACGGCACCGGTCCGTTCGAGGAGATGGACGTCGAGACCGCGAAGAGCGTCCTGGAGGAGCTCTGCCGCCTCGCCGAGAACGAGTTCGCCGAGTCGTTCGCGGACGCCGACCGCAACCCGCCGGTCTTCGACCCGGAGACGAACACCGCGCCGGTTCCGGAGACGTTCAAGAAGTCCTACCAGGCGTTCATGGACTCCGAGTACTGGCGGCTCGGCCTGCCCGAGGAGATCGGTGGCACCACCTCGCCGCGCTCGCTGATCTGGGCGTACGCCGAGCTGATCCTGGGCTCGAACCCGGCCGTGTGGATGTACTCCTCCGGCCCGGCCTTCGCCGGCGTCCTCTTCGACGAGGGCAACGAGGCGCAGAAGAAGATCGCCGAGATAGCCGTCGAGAAGCAGTGGGGCTCGACGATGGTGCTGACCGAGCCCGACGCGGGCTCGGACGTCGGTGCCGGGCGCACCAAGGCGGTCCAGCAGGCAGACGGCTCCTGGCACATCGAGGGCGTGAAGCGCTTCATCACGTCCGGTGAGCACGACATGTCGGAGAACATCCTCCACTACGTGCTGGCCCGCCCCGAGGGCCACGGCCCCGGCACCAAGGGCCTGTCCCTCTTCCTCGTGCCGAAGTACCACTTCGACTGGGAGACCGGCGAGCTGGGCGAGCGCAACGGCGTGTACGCGACGAACGTCGAGCACAAGATGGGCCTCAAGGCGTCCAACACATGCGAGATGACCTTCGGCGACAAGCACCCCGCCAAGGGCTGGCTGATCGGCGACAAGCACGACGGCATCCGCCAGATGTTCCGCATCATCGAGTTCGCCCGGATGATGGTCGGTACGAAGGCGATCGCCACCCTGTCGACCGGCTACCTCAACGCGCTGGAGTACGCCAAGGAGCGCGTGCAGGGCCCCGACCTGGCGAACTTCATGGACAAGACCGCGCCGAAGGTCACCATCACGCACCACCCCGACGTGCGCCGCTCGCTGATGACGCAGAAGGCGTACGCCGAGGGCATGCGCGCCCTCGTCATGTACACCGCCGCGCTCCAGGACGAGATCCAGATCAAGGAAGCGGCCGGCGAGGACGCCAAGGCGCTGCACGGCCTGAACGACCTGCTCCTGCCGATCGTCAAGGGCTACGGCTCCGAGAAGTCCTACGAGCAGCTCGCCCAGTCGCTCCAGACCTTCGGCGGCTCCGGGTACCTCCAGGAGTACCCGGTCGAGCAGTACATCCGTGACGCCAAGATCGACACCCTCTACGAGGGCACGACCGCGATCCAGGGCCAGGACTTCTTCTTCCGGAAGATCGTCCGTGACCAGGGCGCCGCGCTGAACACCCTCGCCGAGGAGATCAAGAAGTTCCTCGCGGTCGGCACCGGCGGCGAGGAGCTGGCCCCGGCCCGCGACGCGCTCGCCAAGGCGGCCGTGGACCTGGAGGCGATCGTCGGCACGATGCTGACCGACCTGACCGCCACCGGCGAGGACGTCAAGAACATCTACAAGGTGGGGCTCAACACCACCCGCCTCCTCATGGCCTCCGGTGACGTGGTCGTCGGTTACCTGCTGCTGCGCGGTGCCGCCGTCGCGGCCGAGAAGCTGGAGACGGCCTCCGCGAAGGACCGCGCCTTCTACCAGGGCAAGATCGCGGCCGCGAAGTTCTTCGCCGCCAACGTCCTGCCCGGCGTCTCGACCGAGCGCGCCATCGCCGAGGGCGTCGACAACTCGCTCATGGAGCTGGACGAGGCCGCGTTCTAGTACGCCGCCGATGCGCGCGCGGCCCGCTCCCCGAGGTTCCCCGGGGGGCGGGCCGCCGCCTTTCACCGGGCCGTGCACACCGAGAAGTGGCTCACCCGGCACGTGTCCGCCGGCGCCGCCCCGCGCAGATTGACGGCCGTGCCGTCCCCCGCCACGTACCACCGCCGGCCGGGCGGGACGCTCGCGATCGGGCGCTCGCCCGGCTCCAGCGCCACCCAGCGGCCGTTCACCGTGCGGTGCCAGCCGGCCCGGGCGCCGCACAAGCGACAGGTCATCAGCGCACCGGTGCCGGCCCGCGCGGCGCGGGTATCGAGGCGCGCAGCGTCGCGGCGGTGACGGGCAGGATGTCGCCGAGGCGCACGGGGTCCCGGTCCGGGGTCCCCGTGGCCGCGGTCGTGCAGGCGGCGCACAGGGGCATCCCGAGGGGGGCGCTCCACGTGGCCCCGGGTGCTTCACATGCGGCACAGGCGGGCGCGATCGTCGTTGTCATCGGTGCACCTCCAGGCGCGGTCCGCGGACTGGTCTTCGGTACTCGTTCCACTGCTCGCTTCGCTACTCGTCAGATAGTCGCAGCCACCACTGACAACGGGCCCGGCCACAGCGGTTCACCTGTCCTGACCCGACCGTAAAGTGAGGGCATGAGCAGCAATCCCCCCCGCTTCGACCGCGGCCACACCGATGACCTCATGACCTTCCTGGCTCAGTCGCCCTCGCCGTACCACGCCGTGGCGAACGCCGGGGAACGGCTGGAGAAGGCGGGCTTCCAGCAGCTGGACGAGACCGCCGCCTGGGACGGTACGAGCGGCGGGAAGTACGTCATCCGGGGCGGCGCGATCATCGCCTGGTACGTACCGGAAGGCGCCGGTGCGCACACCCCGTTCCGGATCATCGGCGCCCACACCGACTCCCCCAACCTGCGGGTGAAGCCGCAGCCCGACATGGGGGCGCACGGCTGGCGGCAGGTCGCCGTCGAGACGTACGGCGGGACGCTCCTCAACACCTGGCTCGACCGTGACCTGGGCCTGTCCGGCCGGCTGACGCTGCGCGACGGCAGCCACCGGCTGGTGAGCGCCGACCGGCCGCTGCTGCGCGTGCCGCAGCTCGCGATCCACCTCGACCGGCAGGCCAACGAGGGCCTCAAGCTGGACCGGCAGCGGCACATGCAGCCCATCTGGGGCCTGGGCGACGACGTCCACGAGGGCGACCTGATCCGGTTCGTCGCGGCCGAGGCGGAGCTGGACGCCCAGGACGTGGCCGGCTGGGACCTGATGGTCCACTCCATCGAAGCGCCCGCCTACCTGGGCCGCGACCGCGACCTGCTGGCCGCTCCGCGTATGGACAACCTGCTGTCGGTGCACGCGGGCGTGGCGGCCCTCGCCGCCGTATCGACCACGGGCGCACCCGAGTTCATCCCCGTACTGGCCGCCTTCGACCACGAGGAGAACGGCTCGGAGTCCGACACCGGCGCCCAGGGCCCCCTCCTCGGCACCGTGCTGGAGCGGTCCGTGTTCGCGCGCGGCGGCGGCTACGAGGACCGCGCCCGCGCCTTCGCCGGGACCATCTGCCTCTCCTCGGACACCGGCCACGCCGTGCACCCCAACTACCCGGAGCGCCACGACCCCACGCACCACCCGCGCGCGGGCGGCGGCCCGATCCTCAAGGTGAACGTCAACCAGCGGTACGCCACCGACGGCAGCGGCCGCGCCGTCTTCGCCGCGGCGTGCGAGGAGGCGGGCGTGCCGTGGCAGGCGTTCGTGTCCAACAACGACATGCCGTGCGGCACGACGATCGGCCCGATCACCGCCGCCCGGCACGGCATCCGCACCGTGGACGTCGGCGTGGCCATCCTGTCGATGCACAGCGCCCGCGAACTGTGCGGCGCCGACGACCCGTACCTGCTCGCCAACGCGCTCGCCGCGTTCCTGAAGTAGCCCGCCCCGCGTAGGTGTTGCGGGGCGGGGTACCCGCAACACCTACGCAGACGAGGAGGCGGGAATCATGGGCCTGGGTGGCTGCATCATTCTCATAGCGGTCGGGGCGATCCTCACCTTCGCGACCGACTGGGAAGCACAGGGCATCAATCTCGACCTGGTGGGGCTGATCCTGATGGCGGTCGGCATCATCGGTGTCGCGACGTTCACGAGTATCGCCAGGCGTCGCCGGGCGGTCGTACCGCCGGTGGCCCCCACGGTGGTGGACCCCACGGACGAACGGCGCTACTGAGCCGGTTTTCGCCCGAAACATCGGCGAAAGGCGGTGCCTGACACCGTGTCGGCATGGTTCTGCTCGGACAACAGACGGCTCTCGTACGCCACCGGGGGCCGAGGCGGCGGACGTTGCTCACCGCCGGGGCCGCCGCCGCGGCCATCTGCCTGACCGTCGCCGGGTACGTCATCGACACCTACAGCGAACGGCCCCCGTGGGGCACGGACATCGCGTACGAGGCGGGCTTCCTCCAGGGCCACCGCATCCGCCGCCACGACATGGACGGGGCGCGGGTGCGGGAGCTGCTGGAGGGCGGCTGCGCCCGGATGGAGGCCGAGGGGCTGGGCGGCCAGAAGGCCACCCACAACCCGGCGGAGTGGGTGGCCGGCTGCGTCGACGGGGCGGCCGGCCGGCCGCCCCGCCATCAGGGCCTGGCCTACTGACCCCCGCGAACTGGCCCGGCGCACCGACTTCGCGTACGGGCTCGCGTACGGGCTTCACATGCCGGCTCGCGTGCGGACTCGCGTGCTGGCTTCATGGTGCCGGCCTGCTTACTGGCTAGGCGTCAGGTCCCGCCAGGATGAGGGGAAGGCGCGCGGCCCCCTCGGGAGTGACCTTCACCGGAACGCCCCAGTCCTGCTGGTGGACGTGACAGGCCGGGTACTCGTTCGACGGGTCGTCGTCGCAGGACGCGGCCATCGCCGAGACGTGCAGCACGCCCTCGGTGACGTCCGGATTGAGCGTCAGCTCCCGGGACAGGTCCGTGCCGGTGCCCTCGCCGGAGGCGAGCAGTTCGGGCGGCGTGGCGGAGACCAGGAGCCGGGTGGAGGGGCCGTAGCGATCGTCCAGCTTCTGGCCGGTCGGGGCCTGGAACACCACGTCGAGCGTGAGCATGCCGGGCGCGATCTCGGTCGCCTCGCGCCGCGTACGGTGCGCCACGGCGTCCACCCGGACCGCTTCCTCGGGCAGCCGCAGCCGGGTCAGGCGGTGGCGGGCGGACTCGACCACCACGATGTCGTCGCCGACGAGCACGGCGTCGCTCGGCTCGCGCAGGTCGGTGGCGAGGGTGGTGACCTCACCGGTGGCGGGGTCGTAGCGGCGCAGGGCGTGGTTGTACGTGTCCGATACGGCGACCGACCCATCGGGCAGGGCGGTGACGCCCAGCGGGTGCTGGAGCAGCGCCTGACCGGCCTCGCCGTCGCGGTGGCCGAAGTCGAACAGCCCGGTGCCGACAGCGGTGTGGACGGCGCCCTCGGGGTCGATCCAGCGCAGGGCGCTCGTCTCGGAGTCGGCGACCCACAGGCGGTCGGGGGTGGCGGCGAGCCCGGACGGCTGGGCGAACCAGGCCTCGTCGGCGGGCCCGTCGACCAGCCCCTCGTTGGTGGTCCCGGCCGCCACCCGCACGGTGCCCTTCTCCGGATCGTACGCCCACAGCTGGTGGACGCCCGCCATGGCGACCCACACCTCGCCCCGCCACCAGGCGGCGTCCCACGGCGACGACAGCGCCACCTCGCGGGCGGGCCCCGCGGTGGGGGAGCCCTGCCACCACTGCTTGCCGGTCCCGGCGAGCGTGCCGACCTCCCCCGTGCTCAGGTCGAGCACCCGCAGCGCGTGATTCACCGTGTCGGCGACCACGATCCTCCCGTCCGGGAGGCCGCACAGCCCCTGCGGCTCGTTGAACCGCGCCTCGTCGCCCTTCCCGTCGACGAACCCGCGCTCGCCGCTCCCGTACCGCCGTACGACGCTCTCGCCGTCCGGGCCGAGCTCCACCACCTGGTGGCGGGTGGTGTCCGTGACCAGGAAGGTGCCGCTGTCCAGCCGGATCGCCTTGCCGGGGAAGCGCAGGTGCGTGGCGACCGGCTCCGGCGGTACGTAGGGCCCGTCGCCGCGCCGCAGGGTGCCCTTCGCCCCGTGCTCGGCCTCCAGCTCCTCGACCAGCGTCGCGAGGGCGTTGGCGTGCCCCTCGCCCGCGTGCTGGGCGACGACGTACCCCTCGGGGTCGATGACCACGAGCGTGGGCCAGGCCCGTACGGCGTACTGCTTCCAGGTGGCGAGCTCCGGGTCGTCCAGGACGGGGTGGTGGACCTCGTACCGCTCGACGGCGTCGATGACGGCCTGGTGCTCGGCCTCGTGCACGAACTTCGGCGAGTGGACACCGATGATCACGACGGTGTCCCGGTGCTCCTCCTCCAGCTCACGCAGCTCATCGAGGACGTGCAGGCAGTTGATGCAGCAGAAGGTCCAGAAATCGAGAATGACGATGCGTCCGCGCAGGTCGGCGAGGGTGAGGTCTTTTCCGCCCGTGTTCAGCCAGCCGCCTTTGCCGAGGAGCTCGGGGGCACGGACACGGGCGCGGCGGGGCGCGGAAGCGGCATCGTTCATGTTTCAAGGGTGCCATCCCGGGCTCACCGCGCCGATCAGGGCCCGGGCGGGTACGCATGCCTCATGAGATACCTGGTACGCGACAAGATCTTCGCCATCGGCGACGACTACTGGATCGAGGACGAGCACGGCCGCCACGCCTTCCTCGTCGACGGCAAGGCGCTGCGGCTGCGCGACACGCTGGAGCTGAAGGACCCGGCCGGGCGGGTGCTGGTCACGCTGCGGGCGAAGGTGCTCAGCCTGCGTGGCGCGATGACGATCGAGCGGGACGGTCACACGCTCGCCACCGTCAGCCGCAAGCGGCTGTCGCTGCTGCGCAACCACTACCGCGTGTCCCTGGCGGACGGGTCCGTCCTGGACGTCAGCGGGCGCATCCTGGACCGGGAGTTCGCCGTCGAACGGGACGGCGAGCTGCTGGCGCGCATCTCGCGGAAGTGGCTGCGGGTGCGTGACACGTACGCCGTCGATGTCGTACGGGACGACGCCGACGCCGCGCTGCTGATCGCGGTGGCGGTGTGCGTGATCCGGATGTCGGAGAAGGAGTGACGGCCGCCCCGCGCGCGGGGCCGGCGCACGGCCGGACGGTGACCGGGGGCGCCGGGTGGCCGGTGGCGCCGGGTGGCCGGTGGCGCCGGGTGGCCGCGCCGGGTGGCCGGTGGCGCCGGGTCAGGGCCTGGACATCCCCGGGGCGCGGTCCTTCAGCATCCGGACGTGCCGAGGACGCGGTCCTTCAGGGCCGGGAACTGGTCGCGGGTGGTGGTGACGCGGGCCGGGTCCAGGTCCACCGTCAGGACCTCCTCCGCCTCGCCCGCCTCCGCGAGGACCTCGCCCCACGGGTCGACGACCAGGCTGTGGCCCGCCTGGGCGATGCCCGCGTGGGTGCCGGCCGTGCCGCAGGCGAGGACGTACGCCTGGTTCTCGACCGCGCGGGCGCGGGCCAGCAGGGTCCAGTGCGCGCCGCGGCGCGCGGGCCAGCCGGCCGGGATGGCGAAGGCCAGGGCCCCGGCGTCGACCAGGCCGCGGAAGAGTTCGGGGAAGCGCAGGTCGTAGCAGGTGGCGAGGCCCAGCGGGAGGCCGGGCACCGGGACGGTCACCAGGTCGTCGCCCGCCGCCATGAGCACGGCCTCGCCCTTGTCGAAGCCGAAGCGGTGGATCTTGCGGTACGTGGCGGCGAGGTCGCCGGACGGGGAGAAGACCAGTGAGGTGTTGTAGAGCCGCCCGTCGGGGGCCCGTTCGACGATCGACCCGGCGTGGAGCCAGACGCCCGCGTCCGCCGCCGCCTTGGACATCGCCGCGTGCGTGGGGCCGGACAACTCCTCGGCCTCCGGCGCGAACGACTCGTACGCGAAGGCTCCCACCGGCCACAGCTCGGGGAGGACCACGAGGTCGGCGTCCCGCTGCTCGGCCACCAGGGAAGCGGCCCGCGCGCGGCGCGCGTCGACCGGTTCGTCCCCGTCTACTGCGATCTGGATCAACGAGGCGCGCACACTACCACCGTCCTGGCATCCGAGCCGTCAATACGGGCCTACGATCGTCACACGAAAGCACTGCCGGGGTGCCCGCGTGCAGCGTAACTTAGCTGCCACAGCACCCAGCCCGCGTACGAACCGCCCGAGGGGTCCCGTGACCGTCCATCCCAGCCTCCAGCCCTACGCCGACGCCTGGACCCACTCCATCGAAGCGATATCCGAGCTGGTGCAGCCGCTCGTCGAGGGGGAGTGGAACCGCCCCACGCCGTGCCCCGGCTGGTCGGTGCGTGACATCGTGTCGCATGTCATCGGCATGGAGTGCGAGATGCTCGGCGACCCGCGCCCGATCCACTCGCTGCCGCGCGATCTCTACCACGTACGCAGTGATTTCGCGCGCTACATGGAAGTACCGGTCGATGTGCGCCGGCACCACACCGGGCCGGAGATGACCGCCGAGCTGGAGTACGTCCTCATCCGCCGCGCCCGCCGGCTGCGCAACGAGAACCGCTCCCCCGACACGCTGATCCGCGCACCGCTCGGTGCCGAGCAGTCGCTCGAACTGGCCTACCGGATGCGGGCCTTCGACGTGTGGGTGCATGAGCAGGACCTGCGCTCGGCGCTGGGCAGGCCGGGAAACCTGGACTCACCCGGCGCGTACGTCGCCCGCGACAACTTCCTCGCCGTGCTGCCGAAGGTGGTCGCCAAGGACGCGGGCGCCCCGCCGAACACCGCGGTCGTCTTCGACATCCACGGTCCGGTGGAGTTCCTGCGTACGGTGCGGGTCGACGCCGAGGGCCGCGGCACGGTCGACGGCGCGCCCTCGCTCGGCCCGGCCGTGACGATCGCCATGGACTGGGAGACGTATGTGCGCCTCGCGTGCGGGCGGGTGAGGCCGGCGGCCGTCGCGGACCGGGTCAAGCTGGAGGGTGACGAGGAGCTGGCCGCGGCGATCCTCGCCGCCTTCGCCGTCACTCCCTGAGCCGTGACGCCCTGGCCCGTAAGGCCATCGCCCGTAACGCCATGGCCCCGACGCCCTGCCCCTTACGCGGGGACGTGGACGGCTTCCACCCGGCTCGCCACCAGCCGGTCGCGCTCGCGCCGGGCCGTGCGGGCCCGTAGCCGCAGGATCTGGGCGGTGCCCAGCGCCTGGAGGACGAAGACGGACGAGAACGCGATCCGGTAGTCGTCGCCGGTCGCGTCCAGCAGGACGCCGATCGCCAGCAGGGTCGTCATGGAGGCGGTGAACCCGCCCATGTTGACGATCCCGGAGGCGGTGCCCTGCCGCCGCGGCGGGTTCGCGGGCCGGGCGAAGTCGAAGCCGATCATCGAGGCCGGGCCGCACGCCCCGAGGACCAGGCACAGTGT
This sequence comes from Streptomyces ficellus, assembly GCF_030406405.1. Taxonomy (GTDB): domain Bacteria; phylum Actinomycetota; class Actinomycetes; order Streptomycetales; family Streptomycetaceae; genus Streptomyces; species Streptomyces ficellus_B. The sequence continues at coordinate 134,917 of NZ_JAUEPL010000008.1, read as the reverse complement.
GGCCAGCATCCATATCGGGGCCCGGTCGCCCGGGTACGCGACGGTGCCCGCCCATACGATCGCCGTGGCCGCGACCGTACCGAGCGCGAGCGGCACGCGCGCCCCATGGTGCCGGGCAATGATCTGGCCGTACGTCAGGCCCACGACCATGTTGGACAGCACGACGAGCGTCAGCAGGTCACCGGCCGTGGACCGGGACAGCCCCTGCGCCTCCACGAGGAACGGCAGGCCCCACAGCAGCAGGAACACCATCGCCGGGAACTGGGTGGTGAAGTGCACCCACATACCGAGCCGGGTGCCGGGCTCCCGCCATGACTCCGCGATCTGGCGGCGGACGAACGCCACGCCCGCGTGGTGCGCGGGCTCCGGTTCGTACCCCTCGGGGTGGTCCTTCAGGAACAGGACCAGCAGCACGAGGACGACCGCCCCGGCCACCGCGCTCCCCGCGAACGTCGCCGTCCACCCCAGCCCGTCCAGCAGCCGCGCGATGACGACGGTCGAGATGAGGTTGCCGATCACTCCGAAGAGTCCCGCGACCTGGGCTATCTGCGGTCCGCGCCGCGCCGGGAACCAGCGTGTGCCCAGCCGGAGCACGGAGATGAACGTCATCGCGTCGCCGCAGCCCAGCAGCGCGCGGGAGGCCAGTGCCATGCCGTACGAGGGGGAGAGCGCGAAGCCCAGCTGCCCGAGGGTGAACAGCACCACGCCGAGGGTGAGGACCTTCTTCGTACCGAGCCGGTCGACCATCAGGCCGACGGGTATCTGCATGCCGGCGTAGACCAGCAGCTGGAGTATGGAGAACGTGGACAGGGCGGAGGCGTTGATGCCGAAGCGGTCGGCGGCGTCGAGGCCGGCCACTCCCAGCGACGTACGGAAGATGACGGCGACGAGGTAGACGCAGACGCCGACGCCCCAGACGAGGGCGGCGCGCCTGCCGCCGGGGGGATCAGTGGGCAGGCCGAGGGGGGAAGAACTCACCGGTCCGCACCCCGGACCAGGACCTTCACCCGGCTGATGTGGCGTTGGACACACTGGGCCGCGCTCTCGGTGTCCCCGGTGCGCAGGGCGTCGAGGATCTCGGCGTGCTCGGCGATGTTCTTGGCGACGCGGTCGGGGTGGGCCTCCATCACGGCGACGCCCATGCGGAGTTGGCGGTCCCGCATCTGGTCGTAGAGCCGGGAGAGGATCTCGTTGCCGGCGTTGCGCACGATCTCGGCGTGGAAGCAGCGGTCGGCGGCCGCGACGGCCGCCAGGTCGCCCTCGTCGGCGTGCCCGCGCTGTTCGTCCAGCAGCTCCTCCAGGCGCTGGACGAGCCGCGCGGGGGCGGGGACGGCCTTGCGTACGGCGAACTCCTCGACCAGCAGCCGGGTCTCCACCACGTCCGCGATCTCCTGCGCGGAGACGGCGATGACCAGGGCGCCCTTCTTGGGATAGAGCTTGAGCAGCCCTTCCATCTCCAGCTTGAGCAGCGCTTCCCGTACCGGGGTGCGCGAAACGCCGACCGCCTCGGCGAGCTCCCCCTCGGTGAGGAGGGTTCCGCCCTCATAACGGCGGTCGAGGACCGCCTGCTTGACATGGGTGTAGACACGGTCGGCTGCGGGAGGGGCGGAAGGCATGCGCACAGGATAGATACAAGACGGGTGCATCAGGGGCCGTATCCACCCTGCGGACGGGTGTGCAATCGGTCACACCGGGCGATCTCATAGGCGCTTGGCGTACATCCCTTCGGGGTGCTGGTGAGTCTTGAGAACGGCACTCGCTTGCCAGCAGGTCCGGTTGAAGCGTTTTTCCCGCATGTCCACGCATTCGTGAACTCGGAGCGTTCCTTTTGATATCCATCAACACGGCCGTCCGCCGCACCGCCACGGTCGCCCTCACGGGCGGTCTGCTGCTGACCGCCTCCCCGCTCGCGGCGCCCGCGCAGGCGGCGACGCCCGTCCCCACCATCAGCGCCAAGGGCGGCTTCATGGTGGACCAGGCGACGGGCAAGGCCCTCTACGGCAAGGCCAACACCACGCGCCGCCAGATGGCCAGCACGACGAAGGTCACCACCGCCATCGTGGTCCTCACCACACCGGGCGTCGACCTCAACCGCAAGGTCACCATCAAGCAGGCGTACCGCGACTACGTCACCAGGACCGGCGCCAGTACCGCCGACCTGAAGACCGGTGACAAGCTGACCGTCCGCCAGCTGCTCTCGGCGCTGATGCTGCCGTCCGGCTGCGACGCCGCGTACGCCCTGGCCGACACCTTCGGCACCGGTACGACCACGGCCGCCCGCACCAAGTCGTTCATCGCCAAGATGAACGCCAAGGCCAAGCAGCTGGGTCTGACGAACACCAACTACGACTCCTTCGACGGCATCTCGGCGACCGGGGCGAACTACACGACCCCGCCCGAGCTCGCCAAGATGGCCCGGCACGCCTTCAGCAGCGCCACGTTCCGCGACGTCGTCAAGGCGACCTCGTACCGGACCACCGCCACCACCAGCACGGGCGCCACGCGCACGTACACCTGGTACAACACCAACAAGCTGCTCGGCTCCTACAGCGGCGCGGTCGGCATCAAGACCGGTACGGGCACCACGGCCGGCCCCTGCCTGGTCTTCGCGGCCACCCGCGGCACCCAGACCTACGTGGGCGTCGTCCTCAACGCCCCGGACCGCTGGAACGACGCGGCCAAGCTGCTGGACTACGGCTTCGGCTCCACGACGGCGAGCACCATGGAGCTGCGCTCCCTGCCGACGGGCGCCCAGCGGGACTGATCCCGGCACGGTGACGCGTGAAGGGCCCGGACGCGCGATACGCGTCCGGGCCCTTTCCGATGTACGAGGGCTCAGGCCCAGGTGATCAGCCGCTTGGGCTGCTCCAGGATCGCGGCGACGTCCGCCAGGACCTTGGAGCCCAGCTCGCCGTCGACCAGCCGGTGGTCGAACGACAGGGCCAGCGTGGTCACCTGACGGGGCTTCACCTTGCCCTTGTGCACCCACGGCTGGAGCTTGATCGCCCCGATCGCGAGGATCGCCGACTCGCCCGGGTTGAGGATGGGCGTACCGGTGTCGACGCCGAAGACACCGACGTTGGTGATGGTCACCGTGCCGCCCTGCATGGCCGCCGGGGTCGTCTTGCCCTCACGGGCCGTGGACACCAGGTCGGACAGGGCCCGCGACAGCTCGGGCAGGGTCATGTCCTGCGCGTCCTTGATGTTCGGCACGATCAGGCCGCGCGGCGTGGCGGCGGCGATGCCCAGGTTCACGTAGTGCTTGACCACGATCTCCTGGGCGGCCTCGTCCCAGGAGGCGTTGATCCCCGGGTTGCGCCTGATCGCCACCAGCAGCGCCTTGGCGATGAGCAGCAGCGGGTTCACCCGGAGCCCCGCCATGTCCTTGTCGGACTTGAGCTCCTCGACCAGCTTCATCGTGCGCGTGACGTCGACCGTGACGAACTCGGTGACGTGCGGCGCCGTGAAGGCCGAGCCGACCATCGCCTGGGCGGTGGCCTTGCGTACGCCCTTGATGGGGATGCGGGTCTCGCGCCGGGCGCCCACGGCGGGCTGCGGCTCCGGCTGTTCCTGTGCCGGTTGTCCGGGTACGGAGGCGGGGGCGGCCACCGAGGCGGGGGCGCCCACCGAGGCGGCGGCGAGCGAGACGGCCGCGTGGACGTCCTCGCGGGTGATGATCCCGTCCGGCCCGGTCGGCGTCACGGTCGCGAGGTCCACGCCCAGGTCCTTGGCGAGCTTCCGCACGGGCGGCTTGGCGAGCGGGCGGGGAGCGGCGGGCGCTTCGGGGGCGGCGGCGGGTGCCGTGGCCTCGGCGTGGCCGTTCAGCTCGCCCTGGACGGCGGCCCGCGCGGCTTCCTGGGGCGCCGCCGGGGTCTTGCGCGGGCGGCGCTTGGTGGACGACTCGGCGACCCCGTACCCGACCAGGACCGGCTGACGGCCGGACGGCTGGGCGGCGGCCTCACCGGCGCCGGCCTCACCGGCGGCGGCCTGACCGGCGGCGGGCTGACCGGCGGCGGGCTCCACGACGGGCTCGGCGACCGGCTCCGGCTCCGGGGCGGACCCCGGCGCGACGTCCACCGAGATGATCACCTGGCCGACGTCGACCGTCGTGCCCTCGGGGTAGCGCAGCTCGTGCACCACCCCGTCGTACGGGATCGGCAGCTCGACGGCCGCCTTCGCGGTCTCCACCTCGCAGACGACCTGCCCGTCCGTGACCGTGTCACCGGGCTGGACGTACCACTTGAGGATCTCGGCCTCGGTCAGGCCCTCACCCACGTCGGGCATCTTGAACTCGCGGTAGCGAGAGGACGCGGTAGTCATGGTCACGGCACTCCTCTAGTACGCGAGCGAGCGGTCGACGGCGTCGAGCACCCGGTCCAGGCCCGGCAGGTATTCCTCTTCCAGCCGTGCCGGCGGATACGGCGCGTGGTAGCCGCCCACCCGCAGGACCGGCGCCTCCAGGTGGTAGAAGCACCGCTCCGTGATGCGCGCGGCGATCTCGGCGCCGGAGCCGTAGAAGACCGGCGCCTCGTGCACGACGACCAGCCGCCGGGTCTTCTCGACCGACGCCTGGATGGTGTCGAAGTCGATCGGCGACATCGAGCGCAGGTCGACGACCTCCACCGACCGGCCCTCCTCGGCGGCGACCGCGGCGGCCTCCAGGCAGAGCTTCACCATCGGGCCGTACGCCGCGAGGGTCAGGTCCGAGCCCTCGCGCACCGTACGGGCCTTGTGCAGCTCGCCCGGGATGGCCTCGGTGTCGACCTCGCCCTTGTCCCAGTAGCGGCGCTTGGGCTCGAAGAAGATCACCGGGTCGTCGCTCTGGATGGCCTGCTGGAGCATCCAGTACGCGTCCGACGAGGTCGAGGGCGAGACCACCTTCAGGCCCGCCACGTGCGCGAACAGCGCCTCGGGCGACTCGCTGTGGTGCTCGACGGCGCCGATGCCGCCGCCGTACGGAATGCGGATGACGACCGGCAGCTTGACCGTGCCGAGCGCGCGGGCGTGCATCTTGGCGAGCTGCGTGACGATCTGGTCGTACGCGGGGAAGACGAAGCCGTCGAACTGGATCTCCACGACCGGGCGGTAGCCGCGCAGCGCGAGCCCGATCGCCGTACCGACGATGCCCGACTCGGCGAGCGGGGTGTCGATGACCCGGTCCTCGCCGAAGTCCTTCTGCAGCCCGTCCGTCACGCGGAACACGCCGCCGAGCTTTCCGACGTCCTCACCCATGATGAGGACCTTGGGGTCGGTCTCCAGGGCCTTGCGCAGCGACTCGTTGAGCGCCTTGGCGAGCGGGAGTTTCCGTACAGCCATGGTTACTTGACCTCCCCGTCCGCGAACGACGCCTGGTACGCGGCGAACTGCGCGCGCTCCTCGTCGACGAGCGCGTGCCCGTCTGCGTACACATGGTCGAACATGGCCATGTGGTCCGGGTCGGGCATGGCTCGCACGGCCTCGCGCACGCGCTTGCCGAGCGCCTCCGACTCCGCTTCCAGCTGCTCGAAGTACGCGGCGTCCGCGTGCCCCTGCTTCTCCAGGTACGTACGCAGCCGCAGGATCGGGTCCTTGGCCTCCCACGCCGCGCGCTCGTCGTCCAGGCGGTAGCGGGTGGGGTCGTCGGAGGTGGTGTGGGCGCCCATGCGGTAGGTGAACGCCTCGACCAGGGTGGGGCCTTCACCGCGCCGGGCCCGCTCCAGGGCGGCCCTGGTCACGGCCAGGCAGGCCAGCACGTCATTGCCGTCGACGCGGACGCCGGGGAAGCCGAAGCCCTGCGCGCGCTGGTAGAGCGGGACGCGGGTCTGCTTCTCGGTCGGCTCGCTGATGGCCCACTGGTTGTTCTGGCAGAAGAAGACGACCGGAGCGTTGTAGACGGCGGAGAAGGTGAACGATTCAGCGACATCGCCCTGGCTGGAGGCGCCGTCGCCGAAGTACGCGATGACCGCGCTGTCGGCGCCGTCCTTGGCGACGCCCATCGCGTAGCCGGTGGCGTGCAGGGTCTGCGAGCCGATGACGATCGTGTACAGGTGGAAATTGTTGCTGTTGGGGTCCCAGCCGCCGTGGTTCACGCCCCGGAACATTCCGAGCAGGTTCGCCGGGTCGACCCCGCGGCACCAGGCGACGCCGTGCTCGCGGTAGGTCGGGAAGACGTAGTCGTCGTCGCGCAGGGCACGGCCGGAGCCGATCTGGGCGGCTTCCTGGCCGAGGAGCGAGGCCCACAGGCCCAGCTCGCCCTGGCGCTGGAGGGAGGTGGCCTCGGCGTCGAAGCGACGGGTCAGCACCATGTCGCGGTACAGGCCGCGCAGCTCTTCGGGGCTGAGGTCGAGGTCGTACTCCGGGTGCTGGACGCGCTCACCCTCGGGCGTCAGCAGCTGTACGAGCTGGGGCTCAAGCGTGGGCTCGGTGCCCGGCGCGCCGGGTGCCTTGTTCGCGCTCGCGCTGGTGCGCTTACTGCTGCGTCGCGGCTTGCGCGCGGCAGTGCCTTCCACGGTCACGTGCGTGCTCCTCCGTCTGTCCGGCCCCCGGGGTCCGCCGGGAAGCTGGGGGTCCCCCTGCTCCTTCAGAGCGAGGGGGAGCGGCTCGCCTGTCTCCGTACGGGTGCACGGGGGTGGGTGCCCTCGGCCGGGAACAGGCGTGACAGGTGCCCCGGCGAGCCCCCTGTCATAGGCACGTTACCCAGTGCACCGCATTGCTGCGAAACCCCCTTTGACCAGCGATTTTGCTTGGATTTCCAAGTAAATCGAGAAAGGGGGGACAAATGACTGGTCACAGCCTTGTGAGCCGCCGGAACACGGGCACGTTATCCCGGGGACCCCGGACACGGGAAGAGTGAGTATCCGGGGGGACGGGACCGGTCGGACCGCGGCCGGCGACCGTGCGCTGTCCGGCCTGTTCCGCCGAGCGAGCTTCCCGACACGCTGCGTGATCTAACATTTGGTGAGTGCCGCGCTCATCTGCAACCGCCGTCCCACCCGTGAGTGCGCTCCTGCGCCGCTACGCCAACGCGGGCGAGCCCCTCTCATGCGTCCCCGTCACCCAGGGCCTGCTCAACCGCGGCTACCGCCTCGCCACCACCCACGGCGCGTACTTCCTCAAACAGCACCTCGACGCCCCCACCGCCGACCGCGACACCATCGTCCGCCAGCACCGCGCCACCCAGCGGCTGCACGACCTCGGCGTCCCGGTGGCCCCGCCCCTGGCCGACGCCGACGGCCGTACGGTCGCGGTGATCGGCGGCCACTGCTACGCCCTGCACCCCTGGGTCGAGGGCCGGCACCGGGGCGGCGCGCAGCTCACCACGGCCGGGTCACGGCGCCTGGGCGCGCTGCTCGGGCTCGTCCACACCTGCCTGGAGCAGGTCATGGAGCCCCACGGCGACCCTCGCGGCGATCAGCACGGCGACCCCTACGGCGACCCCCGCGGCGATCAGCATGGTGCCCCCGGCAGCGGCCGGCAGCACCGCAGCGCCGACCCGGACGAGACCTTCCGGCTCATCGACGAACTGCTCGCCCTCACCCGGCGCCGCCGCCCCCGGGACTCCTTCGACGAGCTCGCCGAGCACCGGCTGCTGGAGCGGCGCCGGCTGCTGGCCGAGCACACGCACCGCCGCCCGCCGCCCGCGTCGGCCGGTGGCTGGGTGCACGGGGACTTCCACCCGCTGAACCTGCTCTACCGGGGCGCGGAACCGGCGGCGATCATCGACTGGGACCGGCTGGGCGTGCAGCCGCGGGCGGAGGAGGCGGTACGGGCCGCGGCGATCTTCTTCGTACAGCCGGCCGGGGGCCTGGAGCTGGCGAAGGTCCGGGCGTACGCGCGCGCGTACCGGCGGGCGGCCGGGGCCGACTCCGCCGAACTGGCGGCGGCGGTGCACCGCGTGTGGTGGGAGCGGCTCAACGACTTCTGGATACTGCGCTGGCGCTACCAGCTGCACGACCGAAGGGCCGACCCGCAGTTCCCTGCGGCGTCGGCCCTGGCGGTGTGGTGGACACGGGAGTACGAGGCGGTCTGCGACGCCTTCACGGGCTGAGCGCGGCCGGCCGGTGATGCGGGCGGCGGGGCGGGCGGCGGGGCGGGCGGCGGGGCGAGTGGGGCTCAGCCGGTGGTGTCGCCGGGCTCAGCCGGTGGTGCCGCCCTGAGTCGTGGTGCCCTGGTCGGTACCGCCGCCCTGCGTCGTGCCGCCCTGGGTCGTCCCACCGCCCTGCGTCGTACCGCCGTCGGAGGTGCCGCCGTCCGTCGTACCGCCGTCGGAGGTGCCGCCGTCCGTCGTACCGCCCTGGGTCGTCCCGCCGTCCGTCGTACCGCCCTCGGTGGTGCCGCCCTGGGTCGTACCGCCCTCGGTGGTGCCGTCCGTCGTACCGCCCTCGGTGGTGCCGGGCGTCGACGGCGTACCGCCGCTGGGCGTCGGGTCGTCGGTCCGGGGCTGCGACGGGGTCTGGTGCGTGGGCGGGTACCAGTTGTCGTTGCCGCCGCCGGTCGAGCCGCTGGGCGGATCGGCCTCCTCCGTCTTCTCCTGGCTGGGCGACGGGCTGGCGCTGCCGGGCGTGGACGGAGAGGTGGTGGCGGGCTGCTTCCGGTTCTGTTCCTCACCTTTCGAGGTGGTCGCCTGGTCGATCGCGTACGTGACTCCCGCCACGATGGCGATCAGCGCGAGGGCGACGAACAGCCACAGCTTGCCGCGGCCACCGCCCTTGCCGCCGTTCCCGCCGCGCCCGCCGTCGTACGCGTACGCGCCGTCTTCCGGGTTCGGCGGCGGCAGGATCGGGCCCTGGGAGGTGTCGCCGTGCGTCGGGTGGCCCATCACGGCGGTCGCCGCGACGCCGCCGGCCGGGGTGCGGAGACCGTCGTGCGACGCGTCGACCGGGCCGGTGTTCCAGGTGCCGGTGTGGCCACCCTGCTGCTGGAGCATTTGCAGCCCGTACTGGACCAGACCACGCATTTCCTCGGCGCTCTGGAACCGGTCGTCCGGATCCTTGGCCAGGGCGCGCATGGCCAGGCCGTCGAGCTCCGGCGGGGCGACGTCGGAGACCTCGGACGGCGGGACCGGGATGTCCTGGACGTGCTGGTAGACGACCGACAACGGTGTCTCGCCGGTGAAGGGCGGGCGCAGCGCGAGCAGCTCGTACAGCAGGCAGCCGGTGGCGTACAGGTCCGAGCGGTGGTCGACGGCCTTGCCGAGCGCCTGCTCGGGGGAGAGGTACTGCGGGGTGCCCATGACCATGCCGGTCTGGGTCATCGTCGACTGCGCGCCGTGCAGGGCGCGCGCGATGCCGAAGTCCATCACCTTGACGGCGCCGCTGTGCGTGATGATCACGTTCGCGGGCTTGATGTCGCGGTGCACGATGCCGTGCTGGTGCGAGTAGGCGAGGGCCTCCAGCACACCGGAGACGATGATCAGCGCCTGCTCCGGCGGCGGGGCCTCGGCGTTGAGCAGCAGGTCACGGATGGTGCGGCCCTCGACCAGCTCCATCACGATGTACGGGACGGACTGGCCGTTGACGACATCCTCGCCGGAGTCGTACACCGCCACGATCGCATGGTGGTTCAGGCCGGCGACCGACTGTGCCTCGCGGGTGAAGCGGGCCTTGGAGACCGGGTCCTCGGCGAGGTCCGCGCGCAGCAGCTTCACGGCCACGGTGCGGCCCAGCCGTACGTCCTCAGCCGCGAACACCTCGGCCATGCCGCCGCGGCCGAGGCGGTGGGTCAGCCGGTAGCGGCCGTCTCCGACGAGCCCGCCGGCGCCCCACTCGGCGGCATCCGACGCTCCGCCGCCGCCTGCCTCGGATTCGGATGCCATCAGTCCTCGCCGTCGTATCTGTCCGCCCGCTCGCTCTGCGCGTGCGGTGTGCCGCCGTGTCCAAAGGGGTACTACGTCACGTCACGCTACAGCCTTCCCGCGCCGCGCCGGTTCGAGATGGACCGGCCATCCAACCGGTTCCCTGTACGCCTGTGCAAATTCCATGCCGCTCCCATGCCGGTCGGGCGCGGAGATCGGTACGGGTCCGGTGCAGAGATCGGTACGGGGCCGGTACGCGGGGCCGGTCAGCGTCGGGTAACGCTTCCGAGACGCTTGTTGCGCGTACGGTCACGGAACGGGCACCCGGCTTGACGTGTCACCGCCCTCGGGCAGACTTGGCCCGTAAAAACGGGATCACCGCGGCCACGCACGGGGGAGCAAGAAATGAGCCAGGACGGCGCACAGGGCCGCTATGCGGGCGGCTCGGTGGCGGGCGGCCGGTACCAGCTCCGCGACCTGCTCGGCGAAGGCGGCATGGCGTCCGTATACCTGGCGTACGACAGCGCGCTGGACCGTCAGGTCGCCATCAAGACGCTCCACACGGAGCTGGGTCGCGAGCAGTCGTTCCGCGAGCGGTTCCGGCGCGAGGCGCAGGCCGTCGCCAAGCTCCAGCACACCAACATCGTCTCGGTGTTCGACACCGGCGAGGACGAGCTGGGCGGCTCGCTCATGCCGTACATCGTCATGGAGTACGTGGAGGGGCAGCCGCTCGGGTCCGTGCTCCAGGCGGACATCCGGCAGTACGGCGCGATGCCGGCCGACAAGGCGCTGAGGGTGACCGCCGATGTGCTGGCCGCGCTGGAGACCAGCCACGAGATGGGCCTGGTCCACCGCGACATCAAGCCGGGCAACGTGATGATGACCAAGCGCGGGGTCGTCAAGGTGATGGACTTCGGCATCGCGCGCGCCATGCAGTCGGGCGTCACCTCCATGACGCAGACCGGCATGGTGGTCGGCACCCCGCAGTACCTGTCGCCCGAGCAGGCGCTCGGGCGCGGCGTGGACGCCCGGTCCGACCTGTACTCGGTCGGCATCATGCTGTTCCAGCTCCTGACCGGGCGCATTCCGTTCGACGCGGACTCGCCGCTGGCCATCGCGTACGCCCATGTGCAGGAGGAGCCCGTCGCTCCGTCCTCCATCAACAGGTCCGTCACACCGGCGATGGACGCGCTGGTGGCGCGGGCGCTGAAGAAGAACCCGAACGAGCGCTTCCCCAGCGCGGCGGCGATGCGGGACGAGTGCCTGCGGCTGCTGTCGGCCGGCCAGACGGGCGCGCCGGTGATCGTGCAGGGCGCGCCGGTGTCCAACAGCGGCGCGGGGGTCGGTTCCGCCGTCTTCCCGCCGGTCGACCACACGGCCCCGGCGCCCGGCCCGCACAGCGTCCAGACGCCGTACCAGCCGGGTCCGTACGGGACTCCGGCTCCGGCCCCCTCGTACGGGTACCCGCAGCAGCAGCCTGCCCCCGCGTACCGGACGCCCGCGCCTCCGCCGTACACGATCTCCCCGCAGGCCTCGTCCCCGGCGCCTTCGAACGGTGGCGGCCGGGGCAGCATGCCGGTCATCGTGGGTGCGATCGCGGCCGCCGTCCTCGCCATCGGCGGCCTGGTCACGGTGCTCGTCCTCAACGGCGAGGACGACCCGGGAACCCCGGAGGCGGGCGGCAGCACGGCGACGGATTCGGCCCAGGCCGGGCACAGGCCGCCGGAGCGCCACCGGACGATGGAGACCACCGAGTGCACGGACGCCTCGGAGGACAGCGACGACCCGGCCAAGGTCCAGGCGCCGAGCTTCACGTACAAGGACGTCATCTCGGTCAAGAGCTGTATCCAGGCGGCGGGCTGGAAGGTCAACGTCAAGGAAGTGGACGACCCGCAGTTCGCCGAGGACCAGGTGATCTCGCAGTTCCCGACGGAGGGGACGGCCGTGGTGCCCGGAAACCAGACGTTCGAGCTCACCGTCGCCACGGGTGACCCGGGTACCTGACGCCTCGGGGGGTACCTCCTGTGGGTGGCCGTGGGGGCGCCCGGGATGCCGGCGCGCATGCGGCGTGTGACGCTGAGTCCGTTGTCAGTCCGTCGTCCACGGCTCCTCAGCGGCTCGCACGGGAGGGGGTCACCCGGTGGCTCCAAGGCTCGGCCCACGGTGCGCGATGACCCTCGCGTCCTTGCTACTGGCCACGTCCTCGCTCGGGGTCGCGCCGGCCTCGTCCGCGGCGGGGAGCGGGCCCGCCTCCGAGCCGCCGGGCGCCGGGGACGTCCGCATCGGTGCCGGTGACGTCACCCGGCCGAACGGGGCCCGTCCTGCCTCGCGTCCTTCCTCCGCTCCCGCTTCCGCTCCTTCGTCCCCTCCTTCATCCGCGCCTTGGTCCACTCCTTGGTCCGCTCCTTCGTCCGCTTCGGCCCCCGGCTCGGGCTCGGGTTCCTCGGATTCCGGTTCATGGGACACCGGTTCCGGTTCCGGTCCCGGCCCCGGCGCCGGTGCTGTCCTCGGGCCGACGCGGCACGCCGCCCCGGTGAGCCCGTCGCTCGCCGGGCGGCCGGCCGGGGAGGGGCGGAAGCGGCCGGGGCGGCCGAGTTCGCCGTCCGTGAGCCCGGCCCCCTCGGCGCCGGACGCCTCATCGTCCGGCTCGGCCGACTCCTCACGTACCAAAACGGCAACAGCGCCGGAGGGGCCGTGGGGTGAGGAAACGGGAGAGGAAGCGGTACCTGAGTCGGAGTCCCCGGCGGCCGCCGACCCGCCGCTCTCGCCGCCCGCCGCCGCGTACGAGCGGGCCGCGCGAGCCTCCGAAACGGTCGTTGACCGGCAGATTCCTGTCCTGACGCTCGGCGTCGGGCTGGCCACGATGGGCCTCGGGCTCGGTTTCCTCGGGCTGCGGATGAGGCGCCGCTGAGCGTCCCCGTCCTCCTTCGGACGGACGTGCCAGATCCTTCCGCAGTCGCTTGTCGGCGCCGACATACTCGGTATACATACTGAGTATGTCCATCCGCCACGGGCTCCTCGCCCTCCTCGAACGCGGCCCTCGCTACGGCTCCCAGCTCCGTACGGAGTTCGAGTCGCGCACCGGCTCCACCTGGCCGCTCAACGTCGGGCAGGTCTACACGACCCTCAACCGACTGGAGCGGGACGGCCTTGTCGCGCAGGGCGGCGAGGACGAGGCCGGTCACGCGCTCTACGCGATCACGGAAGCGGGCCGTGAGGAGCTTCGGGCCTGGTACGACAAGCCCGTCGACCGCACCAGCCCCGCCCGTGACGAACTGGCCATCAAGCTGGCCATGGCGGTCGGGGCGCCAGGCGTCGACATCCGCAACGTCATCCAGTCGCAGCGCCGCCACACCGTCGAGGCCATGCAGGACTACACGCGCCTCAAGGCCCAGGCGATCACGGCCCTGGAGAGCGGGGCCTCACAGGAACGTGATGACGTGGCATGGCTGCTGGTGCTGGAGCAGCTGATCTTCCAGACGGAGGCCGAGGCGCGCTGGCTCGACCACTGCGAAGCCCGGCTCATCCGGCTCTCCGCCGCCGCGCGGGCGTCCGGCACCGCTCAGGACGCTCCCCCGCGCGTCCCGGACCCGGGCCGCCGCGCGCCGGCCGGGGACGCGATCGGCCTCAGCCACGCGCCGGGCGGGGATGCGACCGGCCTCAGCCGCACGTCACGGAGCTGACCACTCCGTACGTATCCGAACCATCCGCCTCATTCGCTTCATTCGCCCTCCTTCCGTCTTGTTCGTCTTGCTCGGCTTGTTCGTTTTATTTGACTTGTTCGGCTTGTTCGACTCGTCCGCTTTGTCTCGCTTTATTCGCTCCGTACGCCTGTTGACGCACGCGTACGTCCAAGGGGGGACCCCTCTCCATGTCACGACCCACGTCACAGCAGCCCGTGTTGCAACTCCAGCAACTGACCCGGGTGCACGGCACCGGCGCCACCGAGGTACACGCCCTGCGCGGTATCGACCTCGACGTCTTCCCCGGCGAACTGGTCGCCGTCATGGGCCCGTCTGGCTCCGGCAAGTCCACGCTGCTCACCATCGCGGGCGGCCTCGACACCCCCAGCTCCGGCCAGGTGATCGTCGAGAACACCGACATCACCGCCGCGGACCGCAAGACGCTGGCCGCGCTGCGCCGCCGCAGCATCGGGTACGTCTTCCAGGACTACAACCTCATCCCCGCTCTGACCGCCGCCGAGAACGTCGCCCTCCCCCGCGAGCTGGACGGCGTCTCCGCGCGCAGAGCGCGTGCCGAGGCCCTCGCCGCGCTGGCGGAGATGGGCCTGGGCCACCTCGCCGACCGGTTCCCCGACGAGATGTCCGGCGGCCAGCAGCAGCGCGTGGCGATAGCCCGCGCCCTGGTCGGCGACCGGCGGCTGGTCCTCGCCGACGAACCGACCGGCGCCCTGGACTCCGAGACCGGTGAGTCCGTGCTCGCCCTGCTGCGCAACCGGTGCGACGCGGGCGCGGCGGGTGTCCTGGTCACCCATGAGCCGCGGTTCGCCGCCTGGGCCGACCGGGTGGTCTTCCTGCGTGACGGCGCGGTCGTCGACCAGACCCTCCGCAGCGACGCCGACTCCCTGCTGTCGGGGCAGGCGGCCGAACGGTGAACAACTGGTTCCACTCGTGGCGCGCCGCGGTGCGTATCGCCCGTCGTGACGCCTGGCGCTACAAGGGCCGCAGCTTCCTCGTCCTGTCGATGATCGCGCTGCCGATCCTCGGAGTGAGCGCCGCCGATCTCACGCTGCGCAGCTCGGAGTTGTCCACCGAGGAGAGGCTGGCCCGGTCGATCGGTGCCGCCGACGCCCGGATCTCCGACTCCGGCTACGGCGGTGCGCCGATCCACCAGCACCCGGTGCAGGAAGACTCCATGCCGGTGGGCGACTTCGAGAACAAGCCGTGGCCCAGCGGCACGACGGACCTCACCAAGGCCTTCCCCCCGAACTCCACGGTTCTGGAGGACTCGCAGGGGTTCGGAAAGCTGCGCACCGAACACGGCCTGCTCCAGACCGATATCCGGGAGCTCCAGGCGGCCCACCCGATGGCCAGGGGCATCATGACCCTCCAGGACGGCCGGTTCCCCGAGAAGGCCGACGAGGTAGCCGCGACCACCCACTTCCTGGAGTCCAGTGGGCTGAGGATCGGCTCGACGCTGACCGCGCGCGGTCTCGACCGCGAGTACCGGATCGTCGGCTCCTATGAGCTGCCCGACTCCCTCAAGACCGACCAGGTCAACGCGCTGCCAGGGGCCTTCCTGGAGCCGCTCGGCAAGGCGCTCGAAGCGGAAGGCCTGGCCGACGCGAAGGAGAGCACCACGTATCTGCTGAAGCTGCCTCGTTCGGCGGCCGGGGCGGATGGTTTCACGTGGAACATGGTCAAGGAGGCCAACGCCAAGGGCGTCATGGTGATGTCGCGGGCGGTCGTGCTCAACCCGCCGGCCGACTCCGACGTACCGCTGTTCCAGATGGAGGGCTGGGGTAACTACGGCGACAGCACGGCCGCCAAGGCCGCCGCGCTCGCGGCCGCCGGTACGGTGGTCGGCCTGGCGATGCTGGAGATCTGCCTGCTGGCAGGTCCCGCCTTCGCCGTCGGCGCCCGCCGCTCGCGGCGCCAGCTCGGGCTGGTCGGGGCCAACGGCGGCGACCGCCGCCACATCCGGGCGATCGTCCTGGCCGGCGGCCTGGTGATCGGCATCGCCGCGGCGGTCGTCGGCACGGTACTCGGGCTGATCCTGACGTTCCTCCTCCAGCCGGTGCTGGAGGACTACATGGGCCAGCGATTCGGCGCCTTCGACGTCCGTCCGCTGGAGCTGCTCGGCATCGGGCTGCTCGCCGTGCTCACCGGCCTGCTCGCCGCGGTCGTACCGGCCGTCACCGCCTCCCGTCAGACCGTCCTCGCCTCGCTCACCGGCCGCCGCGGGGTGCGCCGCAGCAGCCGGGTGCTGCCCGTCCTGGGCCTCGTAGCCGTCGTGCTGGGCGCCGCGATCGCGCTGTACGGGTCGGTGTTCTCCGACCAGTTCATCATCGTCGCGGGCGGCAGCGCGATCGCCGAGCTGGGCGTCGTCGCGATCACCCCCGCCCTGGTGGGCCTGTTCGGGCGCACCGGCCGCTGGCTGCCGCTTTCGCCGCGCCTGGCGCTGCGGGACGCGGTACGCAACCGGGGGCGTACGGCGCCGGCGGTCGCCGCCGTGCTGGCGGCGGTCGCGGGCACGGTGGCCGTGGCTACGTACCAGGCGAGCAGCGACGCCCAGCAGCGGGCGGCGTACGAGGCGCGGCTGCCGTACGGCGCGGTCTCCGTCCTGGTTCGGGAGGGCGGCGGCCGGGACGTCCCGGCGGTGCGCGACGCGGTGCAGAAGAACGTGCCCGTCGAGGTGCGGGCCGATGTGGACCGGATCGCGGTCGGCAGGGCCGGCTGCGAGATGTACGGGCAGGGTGAGGGCTGCGGCCGTCATGAGGTCGTCATCCCCAAGGCCAACGAGTGCCCGATGTGGGCCTCGTCGCTCGACGGCTCGGACCCTGCGGAGAAGTTCACCAAGGCGGAGCGCCGCAAGCTCGCCGAGGACTGGCGCTGCAAGGAGGCGCCGGAGATGGCGTACACCGAGAGCGGGCTGGTCGTCGCCGACGCCACGCTGCTGAAGGTGCTCGGGATCAAGGACCCTGCGGCTGAGAGGGCACTGGCCGCGGGCAGGATCGTGTCCTTCTCCCGTTCCCTGATCGACGCCGAGGGCAAGGTCGGTATCAAGCTGATCACCGACTCCGCGAAGGCCGAGCAGGCCATGGCCCAGGGCAAGGAGGCGCCGGGCCAGGTCACGTCGTTCGACGCGTACCAGCTCGCCCGGGGAACCGAGTCCTACGGCCTGGCGGGCATCGTGCCGCCGGCCGCGGCCAAGGCGGCGGGCCTCACGACGGTGCCGTTCGGCGCGTACTTCTCGACCGACAGGCTGCCGAGCACGGAGCAGCGCCAGCGGCTGGACGACGAACTCGCCAAGACGGGCGCCGGCGTCGAGCTCCATGTGGAGGAGGGCTTCGTCAGCCAGAACAGCATCGTGTTGCTGGCGCTGACCGTCTTCGCCGGGCTGATCACCATCGGCGCGGCCGGTATCGCCACCGGTCTCGCCCAGGCGGACGCGGAGGCCGACCTGAAGACACTGGCCGCGGTCGGTGCGCCGCCGCGCGTACGGCGGACGCTGAGCGGCTTCCAGTGCGGGGTGGTCGCCGTGATGGGCGTGCTGCTCGGTTCGGCGGCGGGTGTCCTGCCGGCGATCGGGCTGCGGCTGACCGAGCGGCGCCAGCAGACGGCCTGGTACCAGGAGGCACTGGACCAGGGCGGCGGCGGCTCGATAGGCCTGCCGCACGTACCGATCGTCGTCCCGTGGGAGACGCTGGCGGCCCTGCTGGTCGCCGTCCCGCTGGGCGCCGCCCTCCTCGCGGCCCTCGTCACCCGCTCGCGCGGGGCGATGGCCCGCCGCGCGGCGACGTGATCGGCGGCTCCGCTTCTTCGGGCCGGCTGTGCGCCGTGGCCTGACTGTGCCCCCGTGCGAGGGTGGATCACTCTCGTACGGGGGCACACCGTGTGGTGACGCACCTGTGCGAGAGAATGGGCGGCATGGAGATGCCGAGGAATGAACGGTCGCATGAGAGCAGCCCCCACGTCCTCGTAGTGGGACAGGACGGAATGGCACTCGGCGGCGGTGACGGTGACGACGAGTCGCGCGAGGTCCCGGTGACGGAGATGGTTGAACAGCCTGCGAAGGTCATGCGCATCGGCAGCATGATCAAGCAGCTTCTGGAAGAAGTCCGCGCGGCTCCTCTCGACGAGGCCAGCCGGGTGCGTCTGAAAGAGATTCACGCCAGCTCCGTGAAGGAGCTGGAGGACGGCCTGGCGCCCGAGCTCGTCGAGGAACTCGAGCGCCTTTCGCTCCCCTTCACGGACGAGGCCATCCCCTCCGAGGCGGAACTGCGGATCGCGCAGGCGCAGTTGGTGGGCTGGCTGGAGGGCCTGTTCCACGGCATCCAGACGGCGCTGTTCGCCCAGCAGATGGCGGCCCGCGCCCAGTTGGAGCAGATGCGCCGCGCGCTGCCCTCCGGCGCTTCGCACGATGACGACGACAATCACGGCCATGGCCACGGCGCGATCCGCTCGGGTCCCTACCTGTAAGGCACCTGCCCGGCAACGCCCGCGGTCCGGCAACCCGGTTCAGGCCCGGCACACGTGGAGTGTGCCGGGCCTTGGCGTACCGTCAGGCGTGCCGGTCATCAGACGTACCGTCAGCGGTGCCGGCCATCAGGCGTGCCGGCCGTCAGGCGGGGGTCACCAGCAGGACCTTGCCGACGTGGGCGCCGGACTCCAGCGTCCGGTGGGCCTCCGGCGCTTCCGGCATGGGGTACGTGCGGTCCACCACGGGGCGGATCGTGCCCGCCGCGATCAGCGGCCACACGTGCTCGCGTACGGCAGCGACGATCGCCGCCTTCTCCTCCAGTGGCCGCATGCGCAGCGACGTCGCCGTCACCGCCGCGCGCTTCGCGAGCAGCGCGCCCAGGTTCAGCTCGCCCTTCACGCCGCCCTGGAGCCCGATCACCGCGAGCCGCCCGTTCACGGCGAGGGCCTTGATGTTCCGGTCCAGGTACTTGGCGCCGACGATGTCGAGGATGACGTCCGCGCCCGCCCCGTCCGTCGCCTTGCGCAGTTCCTCGACGAAGTCCTGCTCGCGGTAGTCGATCAGGATGTCCGCGCCCAGCTCGGCGCAGCGCGCCAGCTTCTCCGCGCTGCCCGCCGTCACCGCGACCCGTGCGCCCACCGCCTTGGCGAGCTGGATGGCCATCGTGCCGATGCCGCTCGCACCGCCGTGCACGAGCAGTGTCTCGCCCGGCCGCAGGTGGGCGATCATGAACACGTTCGACCACACCGTGGCGGTCACCTCGGGCAGCGCCGCGGCCGTCACCAGGTCCACCCCGTTCGGCACCGGCAGCAGCTGCCCGACCGGCACGGCGACCTTCTCGGCGTATCCGCCGCCCGCGAGCAGCGCGCACACCTCGTCGCCGACGGCCCACCCGGAGACCCCGGTGCCCAGCGCGGCGACGCGTCCGGAGCATTCGAGCCCGGGGTACGGGGACGAGCCGGGCGGCGGGTCGTAGAAACCCTGTCGTTGCAGCAGATCGGCGCGGTTGACGGCGCTCGCCGCCACCTCGACGAGGACCTCGCCCTCGCCGGGCACGGGATCGGGGACCTCGGCCCACACGAGCGCCTCTGGACCACCGGGTTCGGGAATCGTGATGGCATGCATGGCCGCGAGGCTACTCCGGCGGCGTACTCAACCGAGGCGGCGCACTGCTCGCCCGTACGATGGTGATCACCCGGTCCGTCAGCTGCAAGGGGCTGGCGGCCGGATCGTCGTAACCGAGCAGCCGGTGTCCGCGCAGGACGCTGATCACCAGATCGTCCGTCTCGCGTACGTTCTTGCCCACCTCGGCCTTTATCACCGGCCGTTCGACCAGGTCGAGTCCGCTGCCCTGCTGGATCAGGTCCTCCATCACCGCGCCCGCGCTGGGGCTCAACACCGACAGGCCCAGCAGCCGGCCCGCGGCGCTCGCGCTCGTGATGACGGCGTCCGCCCCGGACTGGCGCAGCAAGGGCGCGTTCTCCTCCTCCCGTACCGCCGCGACGATCTTCGCGCCGCGGTTGAGCTGGCGAGCCGTCAGCGCGACGAGTACGGCCGTGTCGTCGCGCTGGGTCGCGATGACGATCTGCCGGGCACGCTGCAGTTCGGCACGGAGCAGCACATCGCTGCGGGTGGCGTCACCGACGACGCCCGTGAATCCGTCCGCGTTCGCCGCCTCGATCACCTTGCTGCTCGGGTCGACGATGACGATCTGGTCCTTCTTCAGGCCGGTGGCGCACAGCGTCTGGACCGCCGACCTGCCCTTCGTACCGAAGCCGATGATGACGGTGTGGTCGCGCAAGGTGGTCCTCCAGCGTTTCAGCCGCCACTCTTCGCGGGTGCGCTCGGTGAGGACCTCGAGAGTGGTACCGACCAGGATGATCAGGAACAGCACGCGCAGCGGTGTCACCAACAGCACATTGACGAGCCGGGCACTGTCGCTGTGCGGAACGATGTCGCCGTAGCCCGTGGTCGACAGGGTCACGGTCGCGTAGTAGATGGCGTCGAGGAAGTCGACTTCTTCGTCCGCGTTGTCGTGGTAGCCGGCGCGGTCGAGCATGACGATGAGGACGGTCAGTGCCAGCACGCCGAGGGCCATCAGCAACCGCTTGAGCACCTGCTGAAGGGGTCGCTGGACGATGGGGTTGGGGAGCCTGATGCGGCCGCCGACCACATGCTCCTCTGCATTGCGGGCCATGACGTCCTGGCCGGGAAGTTTCACGTGAAACACCCCTCGGTGGTCGGTGCCCAGGGCAGGTCCAGGATCTCCAGTTCGTCACCGGGCCCGGCGCCGCCCGGAGGGACGACCGCCAGCCCGTCCGCCGCCGCGATCCCGCGCAGCATGGCCGGGCCGTTGTAGTGCAGCGGTACGACGTGCGGGCCGCCGTGCACCACCGGCACGAGGCGGGTGTCGTACGGGTGGCCGTGCACCTCGTCGCGGACGGGGGCCCGGTAGGGCGCCGGGGCGCGGCGCCCCGCGAGGCCCCGCAGCAGGGGTTCCGCGAGGGTGAGGAGCCCGGAGACCGCGGCCAGCGGATTGCCGGGCAGTCCGACCAGGTGCTTGGCCGGGGTGAGCCGGGCCAGCAGCATCGGATGACCGGGGCGGACCTTCACGCCGTCGACCAGCAGTTCGGCGCCCGCCTTGTGCAGGACGGGGTGTACGTGATCGACCGGCCCGGAGGCGGTACCGCCGGTGGTGATCACCACGTCCGCCTCGGAGTCGCTCACCGCCGCGTAGAGCGCCTCGGCGTCGTCCCCGATGCGCCGGGTCACGGCGACGTCCGCGCCCAGGGCGCGCAGCCACGGCGCGAGCATCGGGCCGAGGGCGTCCCGGATGAGCCCGTCGTGCGGAAGTCCCGCCGTGAGCAGTTCGTCGCCGAGGACCAGAACCTCCACGCGGGGCGGTTCGACGGTGTGCAGCTCGTCGTACCCGGCGGCCGCGGCCAGTCCGAGGACGGCGGGCGTGACGGGCGTTCCGGCGGGCAGCAGCTGGTCACCGGACCGGCATTCCTGGCCGCGCGGCCGGATGTCCTGCCCGTGGGTCACCGCTCGCTGGGCGTGCAGATGGCCCGTGGTGTCCGTACGGGAGTGCTCGCTGCGGATCACGGCGGTGGCACCGGAGGGGATACGGGCGCCGGTGGCGATCCGTACCGCCTCGCCGTCCGGCAGCGGGGGCGTCTGCGCATGACCGGCCAGGACGGATTCGCTCTCGTGGACCTCCCACGGGCCGGGGCCCGCGACGGCCCACCCGTCCATGGCGGAGGTGTCGAACGGCGGCAGATCGGTGAGGGCGGCCAGCGGTTCGGCGAGCACACGGCCGAGCGCCTGGCCCAGCTCCACCCGCCGCGTCCGTGCCGGGCGACCCGCCCCGGCCCGCGCGGCGACGGAGCGGGCGTCGCCCCAGGGCGTGGCCCGGTGCGGCTCGGGCTTGCGGGCCGGCGGCCCGACCAGCGCGAGTGCTTCGTCGACGCCGTCGACCTCCGGATCCGTCATGGCGCGCCGGCCCCGCTCCCGGTACGCGGCCCGTCGCCGTCCCCTGCCTCGTTCGCCCAGCGGTCGGCGAGCGCGGCGGCCTTGCGGGCGGCGTCGGCGACGGCGTCCGCGACGGCCCCGGGGTTGCTCCCGGCGGCCTTGGCGGCCGCGTACCCGACCAGGAAGGTGGTGAGCGGTGCGGCCGGTCTCGCCACGCCGTGCGCGGCGTCGCGGGCCAGGTCGAGCAGGACGCCGGTGTCGACCTCCAGGTCGATACCGAGCTCGTCCTTGACTGCGGTGATCCATTCGTCCAGCACGTTCCCATGCTCTCTGATCCTGGCGCGGGCCGCGGCGATGTCTTCCCAGGTGTCGCAGTCGAAGGAGGCGAGGGGCCCGGCCGGTATCCGTACCAGGTTCAGCTCGTTCATGAGCAGCCGCAGCGGCAAGCCGATCAGATTGCCGTGCTCGGCCGCCAGCAGAGCGATCTCGCGGCGCAGTGGCTCGGTACGGTACGCGGCGACCAGCGGCTGGTCCCGCCCGTCGGGGTCCACGGACAGCACGCCCTCGGCGCTCGACCCCGCGAGCGCCTCGACCAACTTCCGTACGCTGCCGTCCCCGAGGAACGGCAGGTCGCCACTGAGGACGACCACGGTGTCGGCCTCCACATGCCGGAGCCCCGCGGAGAGCGCCGCGAGCGGCCCGCTCCCGGGCGGCTCCTCCCGCGCCCACACCACCGGCCGGGACGTGGCCCGCCGGCCGCCCACGACAACGGCGCGGTCGGCCTCCCGACAGGCCAGCAGCACCCGATCGAGCAGGGCCCGCCCGCCGACGCTCACCCCTGGTTTGTCCACCCCACCGAGCCGCTGGGCGGCACCCCCGGCGAGTACGACGACGTCAAATCGGGTCACCCCACCAGTATCCCCGGGCCCGCCCGCTCCCCCACGGCCGGGGCACCGGGGCACAGCCCGCCGCCGCCCCGGCGCGCTCCTACAGCGTGCGCAGCAGCACCGCCGGGTGCTCGACGCAGTCCGCCACGTACCGCAGGAAGCCGCCCGCCGTGCCTCCGTCGCACACCCGGTGGTCGAAGGTCAGCGACAGCTGGACGACCTGCCGGACGGCCAGCTCGCCCTGGTGCACCCACGGCTTGGGCACGATCCGCCCCACGCCGAGCATCGCCGCCTCGGGGTGGTTGATGATCGGCGTGGAGCCGTCGACCCCGAACACCCCGTAGTTGTTCAGGGTGAACGTCCCGCCGGTCAGGTCCGCCGGGGTCAGCGTCCCGGTCCGCGCGGCCTCCGTCAGCCGGGCGAACTCCGCCGTCAGGGACTCGGCCGTACGCGTGTGCGCGTCCCGGACGACGGGCACGACCAGGCCCCGGTCGGTCTGGGCGGCGAAGCCCATGTGCACCGCGGGCAGGCGCACGATTTCCCGCGCAACCGTGTCCACCGTGGAGTTGAGCTCCGGGTAGCGCGCGAGCGCGGCGGTGCAGATGCGGGCGAGCAGCGCCAGCAGGGAGATCTTGGGTCCCCCCGCCGCGTTCATCGCGGCACGCGCGGCCATCAGCTCGGTCGCGTCCGCGTCGACCCAGCACGTGGCGTCGGGGATCTCGTGCCGGCTGCGCGACAGCTTGTCCGCGACCGCGCCGCGTACGCCGCGCAGCGGCACGCGTTCCCCGGCGTGCTGCCCGGCGGCGGCTGGTGCCGTGACCGGCGCGGCAGCCGGTGCGGGAGCCGCCGCGGCTGCCGCCGCCCGCTCCACATCGGCCCGAAGGATCAGCCCATCGGGCCCGGAGCCCGGCAACTGCCGCAGATCGACACCCTTTTCGCGGGCGAGCTTGCGCACGAGCGGGGAGATGACCGGCACCGGCCCATCGGAAGGGGCGGCAGCCGCCGGCCTCGCCGTGGGCGCCGCCGCCGGCGCCACTGCCGACGCCGCTGCCGGTGACTCCCGCCGTACCCGGCGCCTCCGCGCCGCCGGGGCGCCCGTGCCATACCCCACAAGCACGTTCCCCGAGCCCTCGCCGGAAGAACCGGAAGAAGCAGCCGGCGCGGCAGCCGTCCCGGAAGCGGGCGCGGGGGCGGACGCGGATGCGGACGCAGGGGCGGAAGCGGACGCGGGCGGCGCCGACGCCGACGTTTCGCCGACCGCGACCGTCAACAGCGGGGCGCCGACCGGAAGTTCCGTGCCCTCCTCGCCGAACCGGGCGGTCACCACACCCCCGTACGGGCACGGCACCTCGACCATCGCCTTGGCCGTCTCCACCTCCACGACCGGCTGGTCGATGGCGACGACGTCCCCGACGTCCACCAGCCACCGCACGATCTCCGCCTCGGTGAGGCCCTCGCCGAGGTCCGGCAGTTTGAACTCCAGCACCTGGGCCATCAGCTCTCCGCCTCCCACTGCAGTCGCGCGACCGCGTCCAGCACCCGGTCGACGCCGGGCAGATGGTGCCGCTCCAGCATCGGCGGCGGGTAGGGGATGTCGAACCCGGACACCCGCAGCACGGGGGCCTCCAGGTGGTGGAAGCACCGCTCGGTGACCCGCGCGGCGATCTCCCCGCCCGGCCCGCCGAAGCCGGCCGACTCATGGACGACGACCGCGCGCCCCGTGCGCCGTACCGACGCGCAGACCGTCTCGTCGTCGAACGGCACCAGCGACCGCAGGTCGACCACCTCGAGCTCCCAGCCCTCCGCCCGCGCGGCCTCGGCGGCCTCCAGGCAGACCGGCAGGGACGGCCCGTAGGTGATGAGCGTCGCGCTGCGCCCGGCCCGCCGCACCACCGCGCGGCCGATCGGCTCAACGGCCTCGGGCCTGTCCGGTGACCAGTCGGCCTTCGACCAGTAGAGCCGCTTGGGCTCCAGGAAGACGACCGGGTCGTCGGAGGCGATGGCGGCCCGCAGCAGCCCGTACGCGTCGGCGACCGTCGCGGGCGTGACGACATGGAGCCCCGGAGTCGCCATGTAGTACGCCTCGGACGAGTCGCTGTGGTGCTCGACGCCGCCGATCCCGCCGCCGTAGGGCACGCGGACCACCAGCGGCATCGGCATCGCGCCCCGCGTCCGGTTCCGCATCCGCGAGACATGGCTGATCAGCTGCTCGAACGCCGGGTAGGCGAAGGCGTCGAACTGCATCTCGACGACCGGCCGCAGCCCGTACATCGCCATGCCGACGGCCGTGCCCAGGATGCCCGCCTCGGCGAGGGGGGTGTCCGTGCAGCGGTCCTCGCCGAACTCCTTGGCGAGTCCGTCGGTGACCCTGAAGACGCCACCGAGCGTGCCGACGTCCTCGCCCAGCACATGGACGGACGGGTCCTCGGCCATCGCGTCGCGCATCGCGCGCTGAAGCGCCTGCGCCATGGTGGCGGGCTTGGCTGCCACGGTGGTCATCGGCCGTCACCTTCCGCTTCCGCCGCCAGCTCGGCACGCAACTGCTCGGCCTGCTCGCGCAGTTGTGCCGTCTGCTCGGCGTACACGTGCGCGAAGAGGTCCATCGGGTCCAGTTCCGGATCCGCGTTCATGCGTTCGCGCAGCCGCGCGGCCATCGCCTCGGCGGCCTCGGCGGCCTGTCGTATGCCGGTCTCGTCGAGGAGGCCGCGCTCGGTCAGCTCCTGTTCCAGCAGCCGGATCGGGTCGTGTTCCCGCCATGCCTGGACCTCGCTGTCGCCGCGGTAGCGCGTCGCGTCGTCGGCGTTGGTGTGGGCCTCGATGCGGTAGGTCACCGCCTCCACGAGCGTCGGTCCGCCGCCCCTACGGGCCCGGGCCACCGCCTCGGAGAGCACATGGTGCACGGCGGCCGCGTCGTTGCCGTCGACGAGCCGGCCCGGCATTCCGTACCCGACGGCCTTGTGGGCCAGGGAGGGCGCCGCGGTCTGCTTGGCGAGCGGCACGGAGATGGCGAAGCCGTTGTTCTGTACGAGGAAGACGACCGGTGCCTGCCATACGGCCGCGAAGTTCAGCGCCTCGTGGAAGTCGCCCTCACTGGTGCCGCCGTCGCCGACCATGGCCAGTGCCACCACGTCATCGCCCTTGAGGCGGGCGGCGTGGGCCAGGCCCACGGCGTGCGGCAGCTGGGTGGCGAGCGGCGTGCACAGCGGCGCCACGCGGTGCTCGTGCGGGTCGTAGCCGGTGTGCCAGTCGCCGCGCAGCAGCGTCAGGGCCTGTACGGGGTCGAGGCCGCGAGCCACGGCGGCGAGCGTGTCGCGGTACGACGGGAAGAGCCAGTCCCGGTCCTCCAGCACCAGGGCGGCGGCGACCTCGCACGCCTCCTGGCCGGTGCTCGACGGGTACACCGCGAGCCTGCCCTGCTTGGTGAGGGCCGTCGCCTGCGCGTTGTACCGGCGGCCGCGCACCAGCTCGGCGTACAGCCGGCGCAGCAGCTCGGGTGAGAAACCGGCGGCGGCGTCCGTGCCCAGCACCCGGTACGGCTCGGGGTCCGGGAGCAGCGGTGCGGGGTCGGTGCGCGGCTTCCACGCCGGGGGCGGGGTGGGCCGGTAGGGCGCGGCACCGGGCAGCTCTTGGACCGTCATGACAGCACCTCCTCGTGGGGAGCGGGCATAAGACCCGAAGGGGGCGCGACTGTGACGCGCCTCACCTACCGATTGTTCGGTCGTGGCGGCATTTTGGCTACAGGCACCTTCAGCCTGTGGACAAACGGTTCTCCACAGCCTGGGATGGAGGCAGGTCGTCCATGGAGGAGAGGCGGGGGGACATGGCAGCTGAACAAATGGCCGACAGCGGGGACCAGCGGCCGGCGAGCGGCGAGCCCGATCCGGCGCCGCGCCCGCTCGACGCGATCGACCGCGACATCCTCCGCATCCTCCAAACGGATGGCCGCGCCTCGATACGCTCCGTGGCCGACCGGGTCCATGTCTCGCGCGCCAACGCCTACGCGCGGATCAACCGGCTCATCGAGGACGGGGTGATCCGCGGCTTCACGGCCCGGGTGAACCATGAGCGGGCGGGCCAGGGAGCCTCCGCGTACATCACCCTCAAGATCGTGCAGAACTCCTGGCGCACGGTGCGCGAGCAGCTGCAAGCGCTGCCGGGCGCGGCCCACATCGCCCTGGTCAGCGGCGATTTCGATGTGCTGCTGCTGGTCCACACGCCCGACAACCGCACGCTGCGCGAGCTGGTCCTGACCAAGCTCCAGTCGATTCCGGAGGTGCTCTCCACGCGCACGCTGCTCGTCTTCGAGGAGACGGACCTGAATCGCCGGGTCCTGACGGACGAGTTCTGACGGATGCTGACGGACGAGTTCCCACGGACGAGTTCCGACGGACGAGTTCCGACGGACGCGTCCTGACAGTGCCGGAGCGCGGCTGTCAGCGACTCGTGCGAAGCCCGTCGAAGGCCAGGTGGACGACGGTGTCGATGACCTGCTGACGCTCGCCGTCCCCGCCGGGCTGGGGCCGGTACCACTCGACAAGCGAGTTGATCATGCCGAACAGCAGCCGGGTGGCCAGCCGTATGTCCACGTCGTCACGGAGGTCGCCGTCCGCGGCGGCCGCCTTCAGCAGGTCGGCGACCCGGTGGTCGAACTCGCGGCGCCGCTCCAGCGCCCACCGCTCGGTCGTCGTATTGCCGCGTACGCGCAGCAGCAGGGTCACGTACGGCAGCTCGTCCATCAGCACCTCGACGGTGCGCCGGGTGACGTACTCGACCCGCTCGATCGCCCGTCCGCGCGCGGCTCCGGGCTCGTCGAGCACCGCGAAGAGCCCGTCGAGCGCCCGGCTGACGGCGCGCCGCAGCAGTTCCTCCTTGCCCGCGACGTGGTGGTAGATCGAGGATTTGGAGATACCGGCCGCCTTGGAGAGGTGCTCCATGGAGGTGCCGTCGTAGCCGCGCTCGTTGAAGACGCGGACGGCGACGGAGAGCAGCGTCTCGGGCGTGTACGTATCACGCTTGGCGGTGGTCATCGGCTGTCCTGGTCCTTCATCGCGGCCCTCTCCTCGTACCCACGGCGGACGACGCCGAGGCAGGGGGCATATCGGCCGGTCGGGTGGAGCACGTGCATCTGGGCGAGGAACTCGGACACGTACGTGTAGCCGAGCAGGGCACCCCACTCCAGGGGACCGGCGGGATAGTTGACGCCGAGGCGCATGGCCGTGTCGACATCCTCGGCGGAGGCGATACCGCGCTCGACGGCGTCCACGGCGAGGTCGACGATCATGGCGACCGTCCGGGCGACGATCATGCCGGGGACGTCGCCGATCACCGTGACGTCCTTGCCGAGCGCCTGGAAGAGGCCGATGGCCTCCCTGAGGGTGTCGGACGAGGTGGCCGGGGCGGTGGCGAGGGCGATCCGGGTGGCGGTCGTGTAGTCGTGGGCGAGGTCGAAGTAGATGTCCCCGCCGCGCCCGCCGCAGAGGACGTCACCGTCGGCGAGCCGGAGCTCGCCGCCACCGGGCAGGGTGAGGTGCCGGCCGTGCTTCCTGCGGCGGACCTTGATGCCGGCACCCTCGATCATGCGGACGAGCGGTTCGGCGTGGCCCAGGTGTCCATGGACGGTGACCGCCTCGGGCGCGGGTGCGGGCTCTTCGGTACGGGGGCGGGGACGCTCGGCGCCTTCGGTGTACGCGTACCAGCCCTGGCCCGTCTTGCGGCCCAGGCGCCCGGACTCGACCAGGCGCCGCTGGGCGAGCGACGGGGTGAACTTCGGGTCCTGGTGGAACGCCTCCCAGACGGACCGGGTGACGGCCTCGTTGACGTCCTGTCCGATCAGGTCGGTCAGCTCGAAGGGGCCCATCGCGAAGCCGCCGCACTCGCGCAGGACGGCGTCGATGGTGGCCGGGTCGGCCGCCCTCTCCTCGTACAGCCGCAGCGCCTCGGCGTAGAAGGGGCGGGCGATGCGGTTGACGAGGAAGCCGGGGGTGTCGGCGCAGCGCACCGGTGTCTTGCCCCATGCCTTGGCGGTGGCGTACGCGCGCGTGGCGGCGGTTTCGTCGGTGGCGAAGCCGCTGACCACCTCGACCAGCGGGAGCAGCGGGGCGGGGTTGAAGAAGTGCAGGCCGACGAAGCGGCCGGGCAGCCGCAGGGCCCCGGCGATGGCGGTGACGGAGAGGGAGGAGGTGTTGGTGGCGAGCAGACAGTCGTCGGTGACGATCTTCTCCAGGTCGGCGAACAGCTCCCGCTTGGCCGTGAGCTGCTCGGCGATCGCCTCGACGACGAGGGCGGCGTCGGCGAGGGCGTCGAGGCTGTCCGCCGCGTGCAGGCGTGCGGCGGCCGCGTCCCGCTCCTCGGCCGCCAGGCGGCCCTTCTCGACCAGCCGGTCGAGCCGCCCGGTGATGGTGGCGGCGGCCTGCTGGGCACGGCCGGGCGCGGCGTCGTAGAGGCGCACGGGGTGGCCGGCGACCAGGGCGACCTGGGCGATGCCCTGGCCCATGGTGCCGGTACCGACGACGGCGACGGTACGGCTCCGCTCGATGGCCTGGTTGTCGGTCATGACAGTGATCCTCCCCGATGAGTTGTCCACAGGTTCGGGAGGCCCCCTTGTCCCGACCGATCGTTCGGTTACTCTAGCCCTGTCCGCCTGTCCCTGCCCAGCTCGACGAGGAGTTGGTCCGTCATGGCCGCCGCTCAGCTCACCACCGACCACCTGTCCCAGAAGCACCGGCCCACGCTGGACCAAGCCCTTGAGGCGATCCGCACCCGGGCCTACTGGTCCCCGCACCCCGAGCACCCCAAGGCGTACGGGGAGAACGGCTCGCTGAGCGCCGCCGACGGCCTCGAAGCACACAAGGCCACCCTCGGCACCCGCTTCGAGCTGGACCAGCCCGGCACGGACGGCTGGACGGGCGGCGAGGTGTCGCCGTACGGGCCGGAGCTGGGCGTGGAGTATCCGCACGCCGACCTGGATGTGCTGCTGCCCGCGATGCGGGCCGGGCTGGCGGCCTGGCGGGACGCCGGCCCCGAGACCCGCGCGCTGGTCTGCCTGGAGATCCTGGCGCGGATCAGCGCCCGCACGCATGAGTTCGCGCACGCGGTGATGCACACCAGCGGGCAGGCGTTCATGATGGCGTTCCAGGCGGGCGGGCCCCACGCGCAGGACCGCGGCCTGGAGGCGGTGGCGTACGCGTACGCCGAGCAGGTGCGCACGCCCCTGGTCGCCGACTGGTCCAAGCCGCAGGGCAAGCGGGACCCGCTGGAGCTGCGCAAGACGTTCACTCCGGTGGGACGCGGCATCTCCCTGCTGATCGGCTGCAACACCTTCCCGACCTGGAACGGCTACCCGGGCCTGTTCGCCTCCCTGGCGACCGGTAACCCCGTCCTGGTCAAGCCGCACCCGCGAGCCGTCCTCCCCCTGGCCCTGACGGTACGGGTGGCCCGTGAGGTGCTCGCGGAGGCGGGCTTCGACCCGAATCTGGTCGCGCTGGCCGCCGAGCGGCCGGGCGAGGGCATCGCCAAGGACCTCGCGCTCCGCCCCGAGATCCGGATCATCGACTACACCGGCTCCACCTCGTTCGGCGACTGGCTGGAGGCCAACGCCCGCCAGGCGCAGGTCTACACGGAGAAGGCAGGGGTCAACACCGTCGTCATCGACTCCACGGACGACTACAAGGGGATGCTGTCGAACCTGGCCTTCTCCCTGTCCCTGTACAGCGGCCAGATGTGCACCACGCCCCAGAACCTCCTCATCCCGCGCGACGGCATCACGACGGAGGCCGGGCCCAAGACGTACGACGAGGTGGTCGCCGACCTGGCGGCGGCGGTGAGCGGCCTGCTGGGCGACGACGCCCGGGCGAACGCCCTGCTGGGCGCCATCGTCAACCCGGATGTGAAGGCCCGCCTGGAAGCGGCCGCCGGTCTCGGCGAGGTCGCGCTGCCCTCGCGCGAGGTCGCCAACCCCGACTTCCCGGACGCCGTCGTCCGTACGCCCGTCATCGTCAAGCTCGACGGCTCCAAGCCGGATGCCGAGGCGGCGTACATGTCGGAGTGCTTCGGCCCGGTCGCCTTCGCCGTCTCCGTCGACTCGACCGCCGACGCGCTGGAGCTGCTGCGGCGCACGGTGCGGGAGAAGGGTGCGATGACGGTCGGCGCGTACACGATCTCGCAGGAGGTCGAGCGGGCGGTCGAGGAGGTCTGCCTGGAGGAGTCGGCGCAGCTCTCGCTGAACCTGACGGGCGGGGTGTATGTGAACCAGACGGCGGCGTTCTCCGACTTCCACGGCTCCGGCGGCAACCCGGCGGCGAACGCCGCGCTGTGCGACGGCGCGTTCGTGGCCAACCGCTTCCGGGTGGTGGAAGTCCGCCGCCAGGCGTAAGAGGCCGCTGCGGTCAGGGAGTGGGGCCGGTGATCTCCGCGTACCGCTGCACCCAGGCGTGCATGGCGATCGCCGCGGCGGCACCCGCGTTGATCGAGCGGGTCGAGCCGAACTGGGCGATCGAGCAGACCATCGACGCGTGCGTGCGGGCCTCTTCCGTGAGGCCCGGCCCCTCCTGCCCGAACAGCAGCACACAGCGGCGCGGCAGCTCGGTCCGCTCCAGGGGCACGGCCCCGGGGAGGTTGTCGATCCCGATGATCGGCACCCCCTCGGAGGCCGCCCAGGCGGTCAGCGCCTCGGTGTCCGGGTGGTGGCGCACATGCTGGTACCGGTCGGTGACCATCGCACCGCGCCGGTTCCAGCGTTTGCGGCCCACGATGTGGACCTCCTTGGCCAGGAAGGCGTTGGCGGTCCGTACGACGGAACCGATGTTGAAATCGTGGCCCCAGTTCTCGACGGCGACATGGAAGTCATGGCGCCGGGTGTCCAGGTCGGCGACGATCGCCTCGCGCGTCCAGTACCGGTACCGGTCGACGACATTGCGCCGGTCCCCGCCGGCGAGCAGCTCGGGGTCGTACCGCTCGTCCTCCGGCCACGGCCGGGGGTGCGGGCCGACCCCGATCTCGGGGCCGTATCCGTCGTCGTACTGAAGCGGCTCGTCCACAGGGGCGGCCGTCCGGGTCTCGCTGGTCACCCCACGAGAGTACGGGGGGTCCGGTCCTCGGGGACGGGCCGCTGCTCCGGCACCGTCCCGGTGCGCGGCAGCAGCCGCTCACGGACGCGGCGCACACGGCCACCCAGCCAGACGAGGAAGACCGTCGGCAGGAAGACGGCATCGGCGGCGATCATCGCGAGCGAGAAGAACGGCAGCCCGAGCAGCAGCGCGATGCCCGCGTGCTCCAGCATCATCACCACGAGCAGAACGTTCTTGACCCGCCGGTTGAACAGGGTGAACGGGAAGGCCACCTGCACGATGACCGTGCCGTACGTCAGGAGCATGACCATCACGCCGCTCGCGGCGAGTATGTCCGACAGGGCCGGCCAGGGGGTGAAGTACTCCAGGTTGAGCGGGTAGTACAGCGCGGTGCCGTCCTGCCACCGCGAGCCCTGGACCTTGTACCAGCCGGCGGTGGCGTAGATCAGACATACCTCGGCCATGATCACGACGAGCGTGGCGTTGTGTACGAGGTTGGCGAGGACGTCGAGCAGGACGCGCGGCTGGTCGGGCGCGTACCGGCACACCAGCCACCACAGCCCCTGCGCCGCCCACAGCAGCCACAGCAGCACCAGCAGCCATGTCTCGCCGGTCCTGTCGATGAACAGGGTCGCCGCTACGAGCCCGGGCGCGACCGCCACCCACAGCATCGGCCCGACCACGTCACGCTGGGCGCCGGAGCGCGCCGCACGGCGGGCGTCCAGGGACCAGACCTGGCCGCAGCGGGTCAGGACCAGGTAGATGGCCATCAGGTGGATGACGTTGTCGCCGCCGTCACCCATGAAGATGGAGCGGTTCTGCAGTGACAGCACACCCACCATGAAGAGCACCGACATGGTGCGCGTGCGCCAGCCGACCAGCAGCATGACGCCGGACAGCACGGCGACGGCGTACACGATCTCGAACCAGAGGGTGCTGTCCGACCACATCAGCACCGTGAATGAGTGGTTGTTGGCGATGAGCTGCTGCGCCATGTCCCAGGACCAGGGGCCGTGGGGTCCGTACATCTCATGGCGGTGGGGAAATTCGCGCAGCAGGAAGAGCAGCCAGGCGGCAGCGAACCCGATGCGTACGACGGCGGCCTGGTACGGGCCGAGGGCCGTGGCGGTGACGCGCTGGATGGCGCGGGCGAGCCGGCGGTCGACGGGCTCGGCGACGGGGGAGTCGGGGGTGCGTGCCGTCGGGTTCACTTCGCCGCCTCCGTACGGCCGCCGCTGACGCCGATGGGCAGGTCCGCGGCGGTCACGGTCCACCAGGGAAGCACGCGGTAATAGGGCCGGGTATCGGTCTTCTCGTCGCTCCAGGCAGGAGCCTGGACGCCCTGGGTGGCGGAGCGCAGCTGTATCCGCTCGATCTTCCCGCCGAACCGGTGCTCTTCGAGCCGGAGCATGGCGATGCGGCGGATGTAGAGCTCCGAGAGCCGGCCGCGCAGCCCGTTGGGGCGGTTGTCGTCGGTGTGCGAGTTCACGTAGAAGTCCCAGCCGCGGCGCAGTTCGTTCTGGTTCACGTGGCTGGGGAGGGGGTTGCCACGGATCGCTTCGGCGTCGTCGGCCGAGAGGTCGATCCAGCCGGTGGTCCGGCGCGCGCCATCGGCGCCGACGACTTGGGCGCGGACGTGGACGGCGATGTTCTGCTGGAGCGGGTTGGGCGCGAAGAGCTTCCAGTTCTGCTCGAACTCGGGGAAGACCCAGTCGTCCACCGCCTTGCCGTGCTGCTTGGTCAGCGTGTTCGAGGGCGCGACGTGCAGAAACACCATGGCGAGGTGGACACAGGCGAGGACCCCGACGACGGCGAGCGAGACGGCGGCCACGACCTGGTACGGCAGCGACAGCGCGGCTATGCCGCCGCGGCCGGACCCCCCAGCGGCCCCGGAGGCCTCGGAACCCTCGGCCGAGTCGGCCGACTCGGAGGCCTCGGACGCCTCGGACGACTCGGACGCCTCGGACGGGGGCGAGACCGGGGCCCCCGGCAGCGCTCGGTCGGCCCCCTCACCGCGCGCCGAACCCCACGCGGCCGCAGCACGCCGCCGGGGGACGGAACCGGACGCGGGGGCGGACGCCGGGTTGGTGCCGGACCCGGGCGCGGGCGCGGAGGCGGGCGCCGAGGCCGGACCGGGCCCCGGCTTGACGTCCGCACCGGGCTCCGGCTTGACGTCTGCACCGGGCTCCGAGGCCGGCGACGTCACCCGATTGGCGTCACGGCCGACTGCGGGCCCTGGGACGGTGGCCGGCGGGGTGGCGGCCAGAGGATTCGCCGGGCCCGTGGCGGCGGCTTCCGTGTCGCTGGGGCGCTCGGCGCGCCCGCCGCCCTCCCTGTCGTACGAGTCCATCCCGCCCCGTTCCCGTCCCCATTGATCCACCGGAGTTATCCACAGGGTTGACACCATACGGGCCGCCGACTCACCATTGAAGTCATTCAACCGAACGATCGGTCGGTAGGGGGCCCGATGACGGCAGTGACTGCGGAAACGCAGGAGGCCAATGAGGCGTACGAGGCGGCGTTCGACGCGGCCGTCGCCGCCGACGAGCGGATCGAGCCGCGCGACTGGATGCCTGAGGCGTACCGCGCCACGCTCGTCCGGCAGATCGCCCAGCACGCCCACTCCGAGATCATCGGCATGCAGCCCGAGGCGAACTGGATCACCCGCGCGCCCTCGCTGCGCCGCAAGGCGATCCTGATGGCCAAGGTGCAGGACGAGGCGGGGCACGGGCTGTATCTCTACAGCGCCGCCGAAACCCTCGGCACCGGCCGTGACGAGCTGCTCGACAAGCTCCACACCGGCCGCCAGAAGTACTCGTCGATCTTCAACTACCCCACGCTCACCTGGGCCGACGTCGGCGCCATCGGCTGGCTCGTGGACGGCGCCGCGATCACCAACCAAGTGCCGCTGTGCCGCTGCTCCTACGGTCCGTACGCCCGCGCGATGGTCCGCATCTGCAAGGAGGAGTCCTTCCACCAGCGCCAGGGGTACGAGTCGCTGCTCGCCCTCTCGCGCGGCACACCCGAGCAGCACGCGATGGCCCAGGACGCGGTGAACCGCTGGTGGTGGCCGTCGCTGATGATGTTCGGCCCGCCGGACGACGAGTCGGCGCACTCGGCGCAGTCCATGGCCTGGAAGATCAAGCGGCACTCCAATGACGAGCTGCGTCAGCGCTTCGTCGACATATGCGTCCCGCAGGCGGAGACCCTGGGCCTCACCCTCCCCGACCCGGACCTGCGGTGGAACGAGGAACGCGGGCACTACGACTTCGGCCCGATCGACTGGACCGAGTTCTGGGAGGTCCTCAAGGGCAACGGTCCCTGCAACGAACAACGCATCACCCAGCGCCGGCGCGCACATGAAGAAGGCGCCTGGGTCAGGGAGGCCGCGGCGGCGTACGCGGCCAAGCACGGGGAGGCGACGGCATGACGAGCAGCGACTGGCCGCTGTGGGAGGTGTTCGTGCGCTCGCGGCGCGGGCTGTCCCACACGCACGCGGGAAGCCTGCACGCACCGGACGCCCAGATGGCACTGCGCAACGCCCGTGACCTCTACACGCGGCGCAACGAGGGCGTCTCCATCTGGGTGGTGCCGTCCGTCGCCGTCACCGCCTCGTCGCCCGACGAGCGGGACCCGTTCTTCGAGTCGGCCGCCGACAAGCCCTACCGGCACCCGACCTTCTACGAGATCCCGGAGGGGGTGCAGCACCTGTGACATCCACGGTGAACGCCGCGGCACTGGCCCTCGGCGACGACGCGCTGGTGCTGTCGCACCGGCTGGGCGAGTGGGCAGGCCACGCGCCTGTCCTGGAGGAGGAGGTCGCGCTCGCCAACATCGCGCTCGACCTGCTCGGCCAGGCCCGGGTGCTGCTGTCCATGGTCGGCGACGAGGACGAGCTGGCCTATCTGCGCGAGGAGCGGGCCTTCCGCAACGTCCAGCTGGTGGAGCAGCCGAACGGCGACTTCGCCCACACCATCGCCCGCCAGCTGTACTTCTCCACCTATCAGCGGCTGCTGTACGGACGGCTGGCGGCCACGGGCGACGGTGACTTCGCGGGGCTGGCGGCGAAGGCCGTCAAGGAGGTCGCCTACCACCAGGACCACGCCGAGCAGTGGACGCTGCGGCTCGGTGACGGCACGGCCGAGAGCCATGAGCGGATGCGGCGGGCCTGCGCCGCGCTGTGGCGGTTCACCGGCGAGCTGTTCCAGCCGGTGGAGGGCCTGGACGTCGACTGGCGGGAACTGGAGGCCGACTGGCTGGCGTCGGTGACGGCGGTCCTGGAGCGGGCGACGATCACCGTGCCGGACGGCCCGCGGACCGGCGCGTGGAGCGCGGGTGCGGGACGGCAGGGCCTGCACACCGAGTCGTTCGGCCGGATGCTCGCCGAGATGCAGCATCTGCACCGCAGCCACCCGGGGGCGACATGGTGACCGGGGCGACGGCCATGACGCCGCTCGAGGAGGAGCTGAGCCGGCTGGCCGGCTCGGTCCCCGACCCCGAGCTGCCCGTACTGACGCTGGAGGAGCTCGGTGTGCTGCGCGGTGTGCACGTCCTCTCTTCCGGCCGCGTGGAGGTGGAGCTGACCCCCACGTACACCGGATGCCCCGCCATCGAGGCCATGTCCTCGGACATCGAGCGGGTGCTGCGCGAGCACGGCGTCGCCGAGGTATCGGTCGTCACGGTCCTCTCCCCTGCCTGGTCGACCGACGACATCAGCGCGGAAGGGCGCCGCAAGCTCGCCGAGTTCGGCATAGCGCCGCCCCGCCCGCAGGGCGGCACGGGGCCGGTGCCGGTCACGCTGGCCATTCGCTGCCCGCGCTGCGGCTCGACCGACACCGAGCTGCTGAGCCGGTTCTCCTCCACCGCCTGCAAGGCGCTGCGCCGCTGCACCTCTTGCCGTGAACCGTTCGACCACTTCAAGGAGTTGTAGATGTTCCATCCGCTCCGGGTGAGCGAGGTCGAGCGGCTCACGGACGACTCGGTCGCCGTCACCTTCGCGGTGCCGCCCGACCTGCACGCCGCCTTCCGCCACACCCCCGGTCAGCACCTCACTCTGCGCCGGACCACGACGGACGGCGAAGAGATCCGGCGTACGTACTCGATCTGCTCCCCCGCCACCCCCGAGGGCGAGGCGCCGGTGCTGCGGGTGGGCATCCGGCTGGTGGAGGGCGGCGAGTTCTCGACGTACGCGCTCAAGGAGCTCGCGGTCGGCGACACCGTCGAGGTCATGGAGCCGATGGGCCGCTTTGTGCTGGCGCCGCGCGCCGG
Organism: Streptomyces ficellus; assembly: GCF_030406405.1. Classification (GTDB taxonomy): domain Bacteria; phylum Actinomycetota; class Actinomycetes; order Streptomycetales; family Streptomycetaceae; genus Streptomyces; species Streptomyces ficellus_B. Next base: position 98,291 of record NZ_JAUEPL010000008.1, on the reverse strand, counting down.
GCACTTCGCGGCGATCGTGGGCGGCAGTGGGGTCACCCCCGTGCTGTCGATCGCCTCGACGCTGCTCGCCCGGGAACCGGAGTCCCGGTTCTGTCTGATACGCAGCGACCGCACCGCGGCCTCCACGATGTTCCTGGACGAGGTCGCCGATCTGAAGGACCGCTTCCCCGACCGCTTCCAGCTGGTCACCGTGCTGTCCCGGGAGGAGCAGCAGGCCGGGCTGCCGTCCGGCCGGCTCGACCAGGCACGGCTGACCGGACTGCTGCCCCAGCTGCTTCCGGTCGACGAGGTGGACGGGTGGTATCTGTGCGGGCCCTTCGGGCTGGTGCGGGGTGCCGAACGTGCGCTGCGCGGGCTCGGTGTGGAGCGCAACCGTATCCACCAGGAGATCTTCCACGTGGACGACGGCTCGGCGGCCGCCGCCGTCCGCGCGGCCGCGGTGCCCGCCCACGCCACGCTCACCGCGACGCTGGACGGCCGGTCCGGCACCTGGCCGGTGCGGGAGGCGGAATCACTGCTGGAGACAGTGCTGCGCGCCCGCGCGGATGCCCCCTACGCGTGCAAGGGCGGCGTCTGCGGGACCTGCCGTGCGTTCCTGGTCCGCGGCGAGGTCCGGATGGACCGCAACTACGCCCTGGAGAGCGAGGAGACGGACGCGGGGTACGTCCTGGCGTGCCAATCGCACCCGGTGACACCGGAAGTGGAGCTGGACTTCGACCGCTGACGATCCGTCAGCGGGTGGCAGGTCGCTGTGGACGGCACACGGCGCACGGCGGAGGGCCGTGCGTTGCTCGCCCTGGGGCCACGCGTCCGGAGGGGGCCGGGCCGTCCCCACAAGTAACTCACCCTCGCCGAAGCACTCGCCGAGGGTGAGGCAGCCTCTGGGCTGAGCGGGCCGTTACAGGACGACAGCCGGGCTGCCGTTGTCGGTGACCATGGGCCGTCCGGCGCCTTCCCAGGCGAGCATGCCGCCGTCCACGTTCACCGCGTCGATGCCCTGCTGCACCAGGTACTGGGTCACCTGCGCCGACCGGCCGCCGACCCGGCACATCACATAGGCGGTCCGTCCGCCCGAGACCGCCTCGGTCACCTCACCGAACCGCGCCACGAAGTCGCTCATCGGCACGTGCAGCGCGCCCTCGACATGCCCGGCCGCCCACTCGTCGTCCTCGCGGACGTCCAGCACCAGTCCGTCCGCCGGCACCGACGCGGCGTCCACCGTGGGCAGCGGTGCGAAGTTCATGGGTCAGGCCTTCTCTCGTCCGTAGGAGGTTCACTTCCGAACCTACTGCACCAGCGCGGCCAGCTCCGCCTCACGCTCGGCGACCTGAGCGAGCAGCTGCTCGGCGATCTCGTCCAGCAGCCGGTCCGGATCGTCCGGCGCCATCCGCAGCATCGCGCCGATCGCGCTCTCCTCCAGCTCGCGCGCCACCACGGTGAGCAGTTCCTTGCGCTGCGCCAGCCATTCCAGCCGGGCGTAGAGCTCCTCGCTCGCACTCCGCTCGGGAGCCGCCGGCGCCGGCCCGGCCGCCCACTCCTCGGACAGCTCGCGCAGCAGCGCCTCGTCCCCTCGCCCGTACGCGGCGTTGACCCGCGTGATGAACTCCTCGCGCCGCTTCCGCTCCGTCTCCTCCCGCGCGAGGTCCGGGTGCGCCTTACGGGCCAGCTCGCGGTAGAGCTTGCGCGCCTCATCGCTCGGCCGGACCCGCTTGGGCGGCTGCACCGGCCGGTCGGTGAGCATCGCGGCGGCCTCGGCGGACAGGCCGTCGGAGTCGATCCAGTCGTCGAAGAGCTCCTCGACGCCCGGCATGGGCATCACCAGCGCCCGCGCCTCGCGGGCCCTGCGGACATCCTCCGGATCGCCGGTCCGGGCAGCCCTCGCCTCCGCGATCAGCGCGTCGAGCTCGTCCAGCCGCGAGTACATCGGGCCGAGCTTCTGGTGGTGCAGCCGGGAGAAGTTCTCCACCTCCACCCGGAAGGTCTCGACGGCGATCTCGAACTCGATCAGTGCCTGTTCCGCCGCGAGCACCGCCCGCTCCAGCCGCGCCTCGGGCCGCTCACCCTGCGCGTTCCCACCGGCCGCAGCACCGGCCGCATCGGCGGCACCCGCCGCACCGGCGGGAGCCTCGGCGGCGTCGTCCGGCACGTCGGAGGCAGCGTGGGCGGAACTGGCGCCCGGGTCACCGGTCACGTATCCGTTCCCGCCGGTCACGCCATCGGTCACGTCGTCGCTGGGGGTCGTCACCCGACCAGCGTACGGGCGTCGGGCCCTCCCCTGTCACACGCCCAGCTCGGCGGCTATGCGCCCGCTCCTGACCGCCGCGACCAGATCCGCGTGATCCGCTTCCGTCCGGTCCGCGTACGCCACGGCGAACCGCGCCACCGCCTCGTCCAGCTCATCGCCCTTGCCGCAGTACCCGGCGATCAGCCTGGGATCGGCGCTGTGGGCGTGGGCCCGCGCCAGCAGCGCCCCGGTCATCCGCCCGTAGTCGTCGATCTGGTCGGCCGAGAGCGCCGCCGGGTCCACGCTGCCCTTGCGGTTGCGGAACTGCCGCACTTGATACGGCCTGCCCTCGACCGTCGTCCAGCCCAGCAGGCTGTCGCTGACGACCTGCATGCGCTTCTGCCCCGAGACCACACGCCGCCCCTCGTGCGCCACCTCCGCCACAGGGAAGCCCACGCGCGGCAGGTACGGCACCAGCGCCGAGGGCCGCGCCTCCTTGACCTGCAACACGAGCGGCTCGCTCCGGTGATCGAGCAGCAGCACCACATACGAACGCGTCCCCACGCTGCCGGTGCCCACCACCCGGAACGCCACGTCCTGGATCGCGTACCGCGCGAGCAGCGGAAGCCGGTCCTCCGGCAGCGTTTCCGTGTACGCGCCGAGCGAGGCGGCGACCGCCGCGGCCTCGGCGTCCGGCACCCGGCGCAGCACCGGCGGAGCGTCCACGAACCGCCGTCCGCCGCACGGGCACTCCTCCGTGGCCTTGGCGGCGAACCGGGCACTGGTGTTGTTCCGCGCCTTCTCCGAGACCCGCTCCAGCGTGCCGACCAGATCCCGGGCGTCCGTGTGCGAGACCAGTTCCTCGTCGGCGATGGCGTTCCACGCGTCCAGCACCGGCATCCTGGCGAGCAGCCGCATGGTCCGCCGGTAGGCGCCCACCGTGCCGAAGGCCGCGGCCCGGCACACGTCCTCGTCCGCGCCCGCCTCCCGCCCGGCGAGCACCAGTGAGGTCGCGAGCCGCTTGACGTCCCACTCCCAGGGGCCGACCACGGTCTCGTCGAAGTCGTTCAGGTCGATGACGAGCCCACCGCGCGCGTCGCCGTACAGCCCGAAGTTGGCCGCGTGCGCGTCGCCGCATATCTGCGCGCCCACCCCCGTGACCGGCGTACCCGCCAGGTCGTGCGCCATCAGCCCCGCCGCACCGCGCAGGAACGCGAACGGCGTGGCGGCCATCCTGCCCACCCGTATCGGCGCCAGCGCGGCCACCCGGCCCCGGCTCGACTCCTCCACCGCCCGCACGGCGTCCGGCCGCCCCGCCGCGAGCTCCAGCCGCCCGTGCGACGACCGGGGCACACGCCCTCGCAACGCCTTGCCGCGCTCCTTGGGGGACGCCTCGGCGGAGCCCGCCGCCCCACGGTCCACGACGGCGAACCCGGGCACGACCGGTATGCGCCCGCTACCGCACGTCCCGCGCTGCGCCGGCACCGCCGTCCGGATCTCACCCATGAGCCCCCCATTCCCCGCCACACCGATGGCCGCCGGCGAGCAGCCGTCAACCGCCCCTGACGGTACCTCCGCAGCCCGCCACCCGTCCCGGCCTGTGGATAACCGACCCCTGTGGATAACCGACCGCGACATGACCCGGCGCACCCGCGGTACCCGTACCGGCGACGACACGACGGAGGTGACCCACACATGCCAGGCGGACGCGAGGAGTCGGTCGACACCATTCAGCGCGAGCTGACGGCCTTCGCCCGCCGCGCCCGCGCGGCGGCCGCGCGGCTCCACCCCGAGCTGTCGTTCGTCTCGTACGCCCTGCTGTCGCACATCGACGAGCGGCACGGCTGCCGGGCCACGGACCTCGCGACCCACTACATGCTCGACAAGTCGACCGTCAGCCGCCAGGTCGCCGCCCTCGAAAAGCTGGGCCTGGTCGAGCGCCGCCCCGACCCGGCGGACCACCGCGTCCACGTACTGCACCCCACGGAGGCCGGCACCCGCGCCCTGTCCGCCACCCACGCCAGCCGCCGCGCCGCCTACCAGGAGCGCCTCGCCGACTGGTCCACCGAGGACCTCGCCCGCTTCGCCGCCTACCTCCTGCGCTACAACCGCAACACCTGACACACCGCGGTCGGGGCTGGACCGACCGGCGGCGATGGTGCTCCGGCTCAATGTTCCCCTGGGGTCGCGCCACGCCCTGACATCGCGTCACTCGCCTGAGGCAGGCAGCCCGGCCGATGTGGCGGCCACCGGGCAACACGCGCCGCCGCTCCCTGAGAGCTTCCTCACACAGTGGGGCCGGACCCGGCCCCAGAAGGACCCCCGAAGGACACGGAAGGACACGGACACAGAAGAACGGGTGGCATCGTGATCGATGCCACCCGTTCTCGGTGGTGCGCGAGGGGGGAGTTGAACCCCCACGCCCTTTCGGGCACTGGAACCTGAATCCAGCGCGTCTGCCTATTCCGCCACCCGCGCATTGGGTGTTGCCGCTTGGTTTCCCTCACCGTTTCCGGTGGGAGCCCCTGGCGACATCTGAAGATTAGCACGCCGCCGGAGGTGGATTCACATCCGTTTGTTTCGGGGATCCGGAGGCGAACGAAGGGGGGAGAAGGGGAAGGAGGGGGGAGCCCCAGGAAGGCGGGGAGGCGCCCGAGGAAGGCGGAAGGAGGGGAGGAGGTGTCGGCCGCCATGGACCGGACACACGACGCACACGCCACCCACCCCGCCCGCAGACCACCCGCCACCCCGCCCGGCACCCCGCGTTCCCCCACCCCCACCAACCACCCGACACCCCGTACACCCCACCCGCCACCCCGCCCGGCAACCCCCGCTCACCCCACCCCCACCAACCCCCCCGGCACCCCCGCTCACCCACCCCCACCAACCACCCGCCCACCCCCTCAACCGGAACAGGGAACGGACTCGCGTCGTACCCACTCCTCCAAGGTGCGCCTCTGGTGCGGGACACTGTCTGGAGGGCGGCTCTACGATCCCTGTGAGAGGTGACACTCGTCCACAGGGCAGAGAAGGGGAACCAGCCGATTTCCCGACGCGTGGATACGATCAGTAAGCAGTACCAGGACGGCAACGACGGAGGAGGTGCCCCATGGGAGTCCTGAAGCGTTTCGAGCAGCGTCTCGAAGGTCTGGTCAACGGCACCTTCGCCAAGGTTTTCAAGTCCGAGGTCCAGCCCGTCGAGATCGCGGGTGCCCTTCAGCGCGAGTGCGACAACAACGCCTCGATCTGGAACCGCGACCGTACGGTCGTCCCCAATGACTTCATCGTGGAGCTGAGCGCGCCGGACCACGAGCGCCTCAGCCCCTACTCGGGCCAGCTCGGCGACGAGCTCGCGGGCCTGGTCCGCGACTACGCCAAGCAGCAGCGGTACACGTTCATGGGCCCCATCAAGGTCCACCTGGAAAAGGCGGACGACCTCGACACGGGGTTGTACCGGGTGCGCAGCCGCACGCTCGCGTCGAGTACGTCACAGTCCGCGGAGCCGTCCCAGGGCCCGGCCGGCCTCGGTGCGGCGGGCCGCCCCGGCGGCTATGGCTACCCTCCCCCCGCGTACGGGGCGGGCACCCCCGGCGGCGTCCCTCCGATGCCGGCGGCCCCGCCGCCCGGTATGGCGCCCGGCACGAACCGTCCGCCCGCAGCGAGCCGGCCACCGGCCGCCGCGGGCCCCCTGTCCGGCGCCCAGGTGCGCCGCTGGATCGAGATCAACGGCACCCGCCACCAGATCTCCCGCCCGACGCTGGTGCTGGGCCGCAGCACCGAAGCCGACGTGCGGATCGACGACCCCGGCGTATCACGCCGCCACTGCGAGATCCGGACCGGAACGCCCTCGACGATCCAGGATCTGGGGTCCACCAACGGCATCGTGGTGGACGGGCAGCACACCACCCGCGCTACGCTCCGCGACGGCTCGCGGATCGTCGTGGGCAGTACCACCATCGTTTACCGGCAAGCCGAAGGGTGAAGCGGGGGCAATGTCAGAGCTGACCCTCACGGTCATGCGGTTGGGTTTCCTCGCCGTACTGTGGCTGTTCGTCATCGTGGCCGTACAGGTCATCCGCAGCGACCTCTTCGGTACGCGCGTCACGCAGCGCGGTTCGCGCCGCGACGCCGCACGGCCGCAGCAGGTCGCCCGGCAGACCGCCGCGCCACCGCAGCAGCGCCAGCAGTCCGGCCGTCAGCGCCGCGGGGCACCGACCAAACTGGTCGTCACCGAGGGCACCCTCACGGGCACCACGGTCGCCCTCCAGGGCCAGACGATCACCCTGGGCCGCGCGCACGACTCCACGATCGTGCTGGACGACGACTACGCCTCCAGCAGGCATGCCAGGATCTACCCGGACCGTGACGGCCAGTGGATCGTCGAGGATCTCGGGTCCACCAACGGCACGTATCTCGACCGGACCCGACTCACCACCCCGACACCGATTCCGCTGGGCGCGCCGATCCGCATCGGCAAGACCGTCATCGAGCTGCGGAAGTAGTACGACAATGAGCGAGCGGAGCGAGCGAGCCGCAGCGGTGCCCTCAGGTGACCGGCACAGGCTCCCGACCGGAGGGTGGGCAGTGTGGCTCGAGACCGGCTGTACCCGGAGGCGTCGGAGTCGACAGGGCAGGTGCGCATGAGTCTGTCACTGCGTTTCGCCGCCGGATCGCACAAGGGCATGATCCGCGAGGGCAACGAGGACTCCGGATACGCCGGTCCCCGCCTGCTCGCGATCGCCGACGGCATGGGAGGCCAGGCCGCCGGTGAGGTGGCCTCCTCCGAGGTGATCTCCACGCTCGTCACGCTCGACGACGACGTACCCGGCTCCGACCTGCTCACCTCGCTCGGTACGGCGGTCCAGCGCGCCAACGACCAGCTGCGGATGATGGTCGAGGAGGACCCGCAGCTCGAAGGCATGGGGACCACCCTGACCGCGCTGCTGTGGACGGGCCAGCGACTGGGCCTGGTCCACGTCGGCGACTCCCGCGCGTACCTGCTGCGCGACGGCGTACTGACGCAGATCACCCAGGACCACACCTGGGTGCAGCGGCTGGTCGACGAGGGCCGCATCACCGAGGAAGAGGCCACCACCCACCCGCAGCGCTCGCTCCTCATGCGCGCGCTGGGCAGCGGCGACCACGTCGAGCCGGACCTGTCCATCCGTGAGGTCCGGGCCGGCGACCGGTATCTGATCTGCTCCGACGGCCTGTCCGGCGTCGTCTCCCACCAGACGATGGAGGAGACCCTCGCCAGCTACCACGGCCCCCAGGAGACCGTCCAGGAGCTGATCCAGCTCGCGCTGCGCGGCGGCGGCCCCGACAACATCACCGTGATCGTCGCGGACGTCCTCGACGTCGACGGCGGCGACACCCTGGCCGGGCAGCTCAGCGACACCCCCGTCATCGTGGGCGCGGTCGCCGAGAACCAGACGCAGCTGAACGACGGCGGCGCCATGGAGACCCCCGCGGGGCGCGCCGCCGGTCTCGGCCGGCAGGCACCGCGGCCGCCCGGCGGCGGCTTCGGCCCGCCCGGCAGCGGCGACGACCTCGGGTACGGCGGGATGCCGCCGCAGGGCGGCTTCGGGGCGTACAGCGACGAGGACTTCACCAAGCCCCGTACCGGCCGCACATGGCTGAAGAGATCCTTCTTCATCGTCCTCGCCCTGGCCGTGGTGGGCGGCGCGCTCTACGGCGGTTACCGCTGGACGCAGACGCAGTACTACGTCGGCCCCAAGGACGAGCACGTCGCCCTCTACCGCGGCATCAGCCAGAAGCTGGCGTGGGTCTCGCTCTCGGAGGTGGAGAAGGACCACCCCGAGATCGAACTCAAGTACCTCCCCGACTACCAGCGCAAGCAGGTCGAGGAGACCATCGCCGGCGGCAGCCTCGGCAAGGCCCAGGACAAGATCGACGAGCTGGCCGCCCAGGCGTCCGCCTGCAAGAAGCAGGAGGAGCGCCGCCAGGCGGCCGACCGCGCGAGCGCACCGCCTCCTGCCGACAGCCAGGCCGCCGGTCCCCCCGGCACCCCGACCGAACCCACGCCCACCGCCACCGCAGCCGCTCCCACTCCGGGCCCCACCCTCTCGGAGGAGGAGCAGAAGCTGGCCTCGAACTGCGGCAAGCAGTAAGCACCCGTAGGGGGGCCTTTCACCACCATGAGCGTTGTCACCAACACGACCACCATCGGCGCGATCGATCTGCCGAGCCGCCGCAACACCGAGCTGGCGCTGCTCGGCTTCGCCGTCGCCATCCCGGTCTTCGCCTACCTCAATGTCGGCCTCGCCCTCGACGGCGAGGTCCCGGCGGGCATGCTGGGCTACGGCATCGGGCTGGGCCTGCTGGCCGGCATCGCGCACCTGCTGGTGCGGAGGTTCGCGAAGTACGCCGACCCGATCCTGCTGCCGCTGGCAACGCTGCTCAACGGCCTGGGACTGGTGCTGATCTGGCGCCTGGACCAGTCGCCGCGCATCATCTCCCGGTACGCCACCTTCAGCCCCGACGCGCCCAAGCAGCTGATGTACTCGGCGATCGGCGTCGCGCTGTTCCTGCTGGTGCTGATCTTCCTGAAGGACCACCGCGTCCTTCAGCGGTACACATACATCTCCATGGTGGCGGCGATCATCCTGCTGCTGCTTCCCCTGGTCCCGGGTCTCGGCTCGGACGTCTTCGGCGCCAAGATCTGGATCAAGGTCGGTCCGTTCTCCATCCAGCCCGGTGAGTTCGCCAAGATCGTCATCGCGGTGTTCTTCTCGGGTTACCTGATGGTCAAGCGGGACGCCCTCGCCCTGGCCAGCCGCCGCTTCATGGGGCTCTACCTGCCCCGGGGCCGTGACCTCGGCCCGATCCTCACCATCTGGGCCGTCAGCCTGCTCATCCTGGTCTTCGAGAACGACCTCGGTACGTCGCTGCTGTTCTTCGGCATGTTCGTGATCATGCTGTACGTGGCCACCGAGCGGACCAGCTGGATCATCATGGGTCTGCTGATGGCCGTGGGCGGCGCGGTCGTCGTCGGCTCGTTCGCCACCCACGTCCAGTCCCGCGTCGCCGCGTGGCTCGACCCCTTCGGGTGTCTCAAGACGGCCCCCGAGGGCTCCAACATGGCCGCCGCCTGTGACCAGATGTCCCAGGTGCTGATGTCCTTCGGCTCCGGCGGCACCCTCGGCACCGGTCTGGGCCAGGGCAATTCCGACCTGATCGGCTTCGCCGCCAACTCCGACTTCATCTTCGCGACCGTCGGCGAGGAGCTCGGGCTGGCCGGTGTCATGGCCTTCCTGCTCCTGTACGGCCTGATCGTCGAGCGGGGCATCCGCACCGCGCTCGCCGCCCGCGACCCGTTCGGCAAGCTGCTGGCGACCGGCCTGTCCGGGGCCTTCGCCCTCCAGATCTTCGTCGTCGCCGGCGGCGTCATGGGCCTCATCCCGCTGACCGGTATGACCATGCCGTTCCTCGCGTACGGCGGTTCCTCCGTGATCGCCAACTGGGCGCTGATCGCCATCCTGCTCCGGATCAGCGACACCGCCCGCCGTCCCGCGCCGGCTCCCGCCCCGTCCCCCGACGCCGAGATGACCCAGGTGGTCCGACCGTGAACAAGCCCCTGCGCCATATCGCGATCTTCTGCGGCCTGCTGGTGCTGGCCCTGCTGATCAGGGACAACTGGATCCAGTACGTCCGCGCCGGCGAGCTCAGCTCGCACGAGCGCAACAAGCGGGTCACGATCGAGCGGTACGCCAATGTGCGCGGCAACATCATCGTCGACGGCAAGCCGATCACCGGCTCCGTCGACTCCAAGGACCCGTACTACAAGTACAAGCGCACCTACGTCGACGGCCCGATGTGGGCGCCGGTGACGGGTTACGCCTCGCAGGCGTTCGACGCCAACCAGCTGGAGAAGCTCCACGACGGCATCCTCACCGGCAACGACGACCGGCTCTTCTTCGACCGCACCCTGTCGATGTTCACCGGCGAGAAGAAGAAGGGCGGTGACGTGATCACCACCCTCAGCGGTGCCGCGCAGAAGGCCGCCTTCGAGAAGCTCGGCGACAAGAAGGGCGCCGTCGCCGCCATCGAGCCGTCGACCGGCAAGATCCTCGCGCTGGCGTCGACCCCTTCGTACGACCCGTCTTCCTTCGCCGGCTACCACGACAAGGACGCCAAGGCCTGGCAGGCGCTGGAGAAGGACAAGGACAAGCCGAAGCTGAACCGCGCGCTGCGCGAGATCTACCCGCCCGGCTCCACGTTCAAGGTGCTCACCGCCGCCGCCGCGCTGGAGTACGGCAAGGTCACCGACATCAACGCGCCGACCGATACGCCCGAGCCGTACATCCTGCCCCACACCCGCACACCCATGGTCAACCATGCCCCGGGCTGCGAGAACGCCACCCTGAACCGGGCGCTGGAGGTGTCCTGCAACTCGGTCTTCGCCAAGCTCGGTGACGAGGTCGGCCGCGACAACATGGTGAAGATGGCCGAGAAGTTCGGTTTCAACAACGCCGAGATCGACACCCCGGTCCGCGCCTCCATGTCGGTCTACGACCGCGACATGGACCGTCCGCAGAACGCGCTGTCCTCCATCGGCCAGTACAACACCGCCACCACCCCCCTCCAGATGGCCATGGTCGCCGCGGCCATCGCCAACGACGGCAAGCTGATGAAGCCGTACATGGTGGAGGAGCTGCGCTCGCCGGACCTCGACGTGCTGGAGAAGCACGAGCCGGAGGAGATGAGCCGCCCGATGTCCCCGGAGACGGCGCAGCTGGTGCAGCAGATGATGGAGAACGTCGTCGAGAAAGGCACCGGCGGCAAGGCCAGGATCGACGGCGTGAAAGTCGGCGGCAAGACCGGTACGGCTCAGCACGGCGAGCTGAACAAGGCCCGCCCCTACGCCTGGTTCATCTCGTACGCCAAGACCGACAGCGGCTCCCCGGTCGCCGTCGCCGTGGTCGTCGAGGACTCCGACGCCACCCGTGACGACATCAGCGGTGGCGGCCTGGCCGGACCGATCGCACGCGATGTGATGAAGGCGGTACTCGACAGCAAGAAGTGACGGCCGTGGCTGTGTACCGGTCGCGTATCAGGTGGCGGTCGCGGTCTGATCGGCTTCCCGTGGCCGGTAGCGTATGCCCGAACAGCACACCGCCGGACCACACAGAGGGGTGCGGTCGGGACTGACGGAGAGGGCTGGAACAGTTATGGAAGAGCCGCGTCGCCTCGGCGGCCGGTACGAGCTGGGCTCGGTGCTCGGCCGCGGTGGCATGGCGGAGGTCTACCTCGCGCACGACACCCGGCTCGGCCGCACCGTCGCCGTGAAGACGCTGCGGGCCGACCTCGCCCGCGACCCGTCCTTCCAGGCCCGGTTCCGCCGTGAGGCCCAGTCGGCCGCCTCGCTCAACCACCCGGCGATCGTCGCGGTCTACGACACCGGCGAGGACTACGTCGACAACATCTCCATCCCGTACATCGTGATGGAGTACGTCGACGGGTCCACCCTGCGTGAGCTGCTGCACTCCGGGCGCAAGCTGCTGCCCGAGCGGACGCTGGAGATGACCGTCGGCATCCTCCAGGCGCTGGAGTACTCGCACCGGGCGGGCATCGTCCACCGCGACATCAAGCCGGCGAACGTCATGTTGACGCGCACCGGTCAGGTCAAGGTCATGGACTTCGGCATCGCGCGTGCCATGGGCGACGCGGGCATGACCATGACGCAGACGGCGGCCGTGATCGGCACCGCCCAGTACCTCTCCCCGGAGCAGGCCAAGGGCGAGCAGGTCGACGCCCGCTCCGACCTGTACTCCACCGGCTGCCTGCTGTACGAGCTCCTCACCGTCCGTCCCCCCTTCGTCGGCGACTCCCCGGTGGCCGTGGCCTATCAGCACGTACGGGAAGAGCCGCAGCCGCCCAGCAACTTCGACCCCGAGATCACGCCCGAGATGGACGCGATCGTCCTGAAGGCGCTGGTCAAGGACCCGGACTACCGCTACCAGTCGGCCGACGAGATGCGTGCCGACATCGAGGCGTGCCTCGACGGCCAGCCGGTCGCCGCGACGGCGGCGATGAGCGCGGCCGGGTACGGGGGGTACGCCCCGGACGACCAGCCGACCACCGCGATGCACCAGGCGTCCCCGGCCGGGCAGACGTCGATGCTGCCGCCGATGAACCCGGACGACGGCGGGTACGGCTACGACGACCGTCCGGACCGCCGCCGGCAGAAGAAGTCGAACATCTCGACGATCCTGCTGATCCTGGCGGGCATCCTGGTGCTGGTCGGGGCCATCCTGATCGGCAAGTCGGTCTTCGGCGCCAACGACGACCCCCCGGCCACGGTCGACGTACCGAAGCTGGTCGGCAAGAACATGGCCGAGGCCAAGGACATCGCCAAGGAACTCGGCGTGCTGGTCGCGCAGGCCGGCACGGAGCGGTGCGACCAGCCGAAGAACACCATCTGCAGCCAGACTCCCGAGTCCGGGACGATGAAGGAGGGCGAGACCGTCTCGGTCAAGGTCTCCGAGGGTGCTCCGAAGGTCGAGGTGCCCAATGTGATGGAGCAGTCCGAGGAGACGGCGACGGCGTCCCTGAAGGACAAGGGCTTCGAGGTCAAGGTCGAGTACAAGGAGTCCGACAAGGACCCCGGCGAGGTCATCGAGCAGAACCCGTCGGCCGGCACCGAGGCCGAGAAGGGCACCGAGGTCACCATCACGGTGTCCAAGCAGGAGCAGCAGACCGTGGCGCCGGTCGTCGGTTCGCAGTTCGACGCCGCCAAGCAGCAGCTGGAGACGCTCGAATTCAAGGTCACCAGGGTCGACGTCGACTCGGACCAGCCCGCCGGCACCGTCATCGAGCAGAACCCGGCAGGCAACTCCAAGGCCCCCAAGGGCAGCGAGGTCACCCTGAAGGTCTCCAAGGGCCCGCAGCAGCAGGTGCCGGTGCCCAACCTGTTCGGCCAGCCCCTCGGCCAGGCCAAGCAGCTGCTCGCCCAGTCCGGTCTCCAGCTCGGCAACGTCGACGGCCCGAACGACGACAATGCCCGCGTCATCGAGCAGGACCCGGCGGCCAACACCCCGGTGCAGCCGAACCAGCCGGTCAATGTGAAGACCTTCGGCGGCAACGGCGGCGGTGGCGACGGGAACGGCAACGGCAACAACGGCGACGGTGACAACGACGGCGGCTTCTTCGGCGGCCCGTCCGGGATCGCCTTCCGCCAGGAGAACGACTGACCGGACCCAGGACCGTACGTACGGCAAAGGCCCCGGCGCCCTGTGAGGGTGCCGGGGCCTTTGCCTGTGGTGGCCTACTGAGCGGCGAGCTCGGCCGGGGGCGTGCGCTCGGCGTCGACCTTCTCCATGCGCTCCAGCTCGCCCCACACGATGAAGCGGTAGTCCGAGGTGTACATCGGCGTGCAGGTCGTCAGCGTGATGTAACGGCCCGGCTTGGTCCTGCCGGATTCCTTCGGGACCGGCTTGAGGACGTCCACGTTGTACTTCGACGTCTCCGGCAGCGTCTTGTAGACCTTGTAGACGTACCAGGTGTCCTTGGTCTCGAAGACGATCGCGTCGCCGTTCTTCAGCTTGTGGATGTTGTGGAACTTCGCCCCGTGCCCGTCGCGGTGCGCGGCCAGCGTGAAGTTGCCCTGCTTGTCGGCGGGGAGCGCGGACTTGACCGGCTCGGTGTAGTAGCCGGCGACGCCGTTGTTGAGGGTCGCGGGGTCGGTGCCCTTCTTGACCAGCACCTCGCCGTTCTTCATCGCCGGTACGTGGAGGAAGCCGATGCCGTCCTTGGTGTCGAGGGCTCCCGGGCCGGACGCCGCCCAGTGGTCGCGCACCTCGTTGCCCTGTTTGTCGGCCTCGCGGTCGGCCAGGACGTTGGTCCACCACAGCGAGTAGACGACGAAGAGGCCCATGAGCACCCCAGCGGTGATCAACAGCTCGCCGAAGACACTGATGACGCCGGCGATCCGGCTGCGCGCACGTGCCACTACATCTGTCCCGTCTGGAAGTCGCTAGCCTACGAGCGCGTCCGGTTTCCCCTTGCTGCGCGGGCGTTCGTCGACCATCTTGCCCCACACGATCATGCGATAGGTACTGGTGAACTCGGGCGTGCAGGTCGTCAGGGTGATGTACCTGCCCGGCCTGGTGAAACCGGAGCCCTCCGGCACCGGCTGGATCACCGAGACGTTCGAGGGCGGGGTCTGCTCCAGGATGCTCGCCATCTCGTACGTGTAGTACGCGTCCTGTGTCTCGACGACGATCGGGTCGCCCGGCTGAAGCTGGTTGATGTAGCGGAACGGCTCCCCGTGGGTGTTGCGGTGGCCGGCGACCGCGAAGTTGCCCTGCTTGTCGGAGGGCATCGCCGTCTTGAGCTGCCCCTCCGCGTAGTGGCCGACCATGCCGCGGTCGAGGACCTTCGACTTGTCGATGCCCTCGGCGATCGGTACGACGACGTCCAGCTTGGGGATGTACATGATCGCGAAGCCCTGGCCGGGCTCGAACGCGCCCGGCTTGCGGCCCTCCGCCCAGGCGTCCTCGATGCCCTGCTTCGCCTTGTCGGCCTCCAGGCCGGCCTGGACGTTGGTCCACCACAGCTGGTACGTGACGAAGAGCAGCATCACGACGCCGAAGGTGATGAAGAGCTCGCCGACGACACGGCTGGCGACGACGCCGACGCTGTCCTTGCGGGCCCGGGCGGCGCGCCGGGCCTCGACGCGCGTGAGCGGCCTGCCGGGGCCGGGGGACGCCGCCGGCTGCGGGGTGGCGGGTGCGGTTCCGCGGCGACGGCCGCGCGCCTTGGCGGCCTTGCGACGCTCGGCCCGGCCGCCGGTCGGCCGCTCGGGTGCGGGTGCGGGTGCGGGTGCGCTTATTCGGGGGGTGACGTCCTCGGTGCGCAGCGCCATCGTCTCGTCGGCGGGTGCGTACGCGTAGCCGGGTCCGTACGCGTTGCCTTCTCCGTACGCGTTGCCGGGTCCGGGTCCGTACGCGTTGCCTTGTCCGTACTCCTGGGCAGGCGCTTTTGGCTCCGGCGGGTCGGTCGCCCGGAACCAGGGCGAACCCTGCTCGCCCTCCCCCGCCCCCGCGTCGTGCTCCGGGCGCACGGCGGTCACGCGACGGCCTTGCCCACCACCGGCGCGAGGCCTGCCGACCGGCCTACCGCTCCGGTGTCGCCGCACTGCTCCAGCCAGTTGGCGAGCATCAGGTGCCCGTGCTCGGTGAGCACCGACTCGGGGTGGAACTGCACGCCCTCCACGGCGAAGTCACGGTGGCGCAGCCCCATGATGATGCCGTCCTCGGTGCGCGCGGTGACCTCCAGCACGTCCGGAAGGTCCGCCGGCTCGGCGGCCAGCGAGTGGTAGCGGGTCGCGGTGAACGGCGACGGCAGTCCGGTGAAGACGCCCCGCCCCTCGTGCACGACCGGTGAGGTCTTGCCGTGCAGCAGCTCGGGGGCGCGGTCCACGACACCGCCGTACGCCACCGCCATCGACTGCATGCCCAGGCACACGCCGAAGACCGGGACGCCGGTGTCGGCGCAGTGCCGCACCATGTCGACGCAGACCCCGGCCTCCTCGGGCGTACCCGGACCGGGCGAGAGCAGGACGCCGTCGAAGCCGTCCTGGGCGTGGCTCAGCTCGACCTGGTCGTTGCGCCGGACCTCGCACTCGGCACCGAGCTGGTACAGGTACTGGACCAGGTTGAAGACGAAGCTGTCGTAGTTGTCAACGACGAGGATGCGTGCGCTCACTGACCGTCCACCGTCACATCGTTGAACGGAAGCAGAGGTTCCGCCCAGGGGAACACGTACTGGAAGAGCACATAGACCACCGCGAGGACCAGCACGAGCGAGATGAGTGCCCGCATCCACGCGTTGCCCGGCAGATGCCGCCAGATCCAGCCGTACATGACGTCTGCTGGTCCTTCCGTCGTCCCTCGAATGCCCTTCGATACCGCACCAGAGTACGGGGCGACGCACCCGCGGTGGGTCAGCTGTGGAAAGCCGGGGGCTTGCCCTGCGTCACAGCGCGCGTGGCGGCCGGCAGAGGCGGTCCCCCGCCGTCGCGCTAGCCGACGGGCTCCGCGTAGTGGAGGTCCACTGTGCCGGAGTAACCCGGCAGCGTCAGCGCGTCGTGCTCGTGGACTTTCCAGCCGAGCCCGTACGCCTTCACGTACAGCAGGTAGTTCTGGATCGCGGTCGAGTCGTTCAGCGCCCGCTGGAGCTTCCCGGTGTCACCGACGGCGGTGATCTTGTACGGCGGCGAGTAGACGCGGCCCTGGAGGATCAGGGTGTTGCCGACGCAGCGGACCGCGCTGGTGGAGATCAGCCGCTGGTCCATGACCCGGATGCCCTTGGCGCCACCCTTCCACAGGGCGTTGACGACGGCCTGGAGGTCTTGCTGGTGAATGACCAGGTCATTGGCCTGCGGTTCGGGGTAGCCGGGGGCGGCCCTGGCGTCGGGCGGGGCGTCGTTGAGGGTGACGGTCAGGCCCTGGCCGGCGACCTTCGTGGTGCCGGCGGCCTTCTCCAGGGCGCCGAGCTTGGCGTCCTCGGCCTTGGTGGAGCCGTCGTCGCGGCGGGCGAGGGCGTCGACCTGGTCGCGTACGGCCGCGGTGGACTCATCGAGCAGGCCGTTTCTGTGGCTGCGCTCTCGGATGAGGTCGGAGAGCTTCAGCAGCGAGGCGTCCGTACGGATGTTGGTGCCCCTGGCGGTGTTGAAGCTGGTGACGAAGATCAGGCCGGCGAGGGCGAAGACGGCAGCGGTGAGCAACCGGACGGGCCGCCAGTTCCTGCGCCCGGCCGGCTCCGGGGGAGAGTCGGCTGAATTGCTCAACGTACCCTTATCTCCTTCAGCGCCGCGGAAGCACTACGCTAACGGACGCCCGGGTGAGGCAGTGGTCCCCCTCGTCTCAGCCCGGCGCCAGCCACAGTTCCCTGCGCGGTAACGCAGCGCATCGACAGGAGAGTCCCTCGTGCCGAAGTCACGTATCCGCAAGAAGGCCGACTTCACGCCGCCGCCGGCCGCGAAGCAGGCGACCAGCATCAAGCTGACCAACCGCAGTTGGGTCGCTCCGGTGATGCTGGCCCTCTTCGCCATCGGACTCGCCTGGATCGTCGTCTTCTACGTCACCGACGGCTCCCTGCCCATCCAGTCGCTCTCGAACTGGAACATCGTGGTCGGCTTCGGCTTCATCGCCGGCGGCTTCGGCGTCTCCACACAGTGGAAGTAGGCAGGTGAGGCGGGGCAGGCGGCGGTGAACGCCGTCAAGCCCTGCCCTGAGTTATCCACAGAGTTGTGCACAAGGCCGTGGAAAGGTCAGACGATCTGTGGATAACTCGCATCGGGTTGACGCCGATGTGACTGCGCCCGGCCCCGTGCCGTGAGGCGGAACGCCCCTCACCCTTCCTGGAAAAGCCCAGGTCAGAGGCGATGGGCACAGGTGTTCCACACTTCATGCGCAAGATCGGACACGTGCTGTGGACAATGTTGGGGACAATCGTCGCTCAGCTGAGCGTGACCGTCCTCAGAACCACAGTCAACAGGGACAGTCCGAGCATCAGACCACAGGCCGCCCACTGCACCAGCGCCCGCCGCTCGCGCGGCCCGTTGACCATCGCGTACGAGATGATCAGGCCGGCGATCAGCCCGCCGATGTGCGCCTGCCAGGCGATGTTCTGCCAGCCGAAGGTGATCACCAGGTTGACCACGACCAGCGCCATCACGGGCCGCATGTCGCGGTTGAGCCTGCGTACGAGGACGACGGTGGCGCCCAGCAGTCCGTAGATGGCACCCGACGCACCGAGCGAGCCCTGGTTCTCCGGGGCGAGCAGGTAGGTGAAGGCGCTGCCGGCCAGCCCGGAGACCAGGTAGAGCGTCAGATAGCGCAGCCGGCCGAGCTCCGCCTCCAGGGCGCCGCCGAGCAGCCACAGCAGCAGCATGTTCCCGGCGATGTGCCCGATCCGCTCGTGCAGGAACATCGAGGTCACCAGGCGGTACCACTCACCGTCCACCACTCCGACGACCCGGCCGAGGTCGGGATCGAAGGCGAGCCCGATCAGCTTCATCTCGTCGATGAGACGCGGATTGAGCATCCCGAGGAGGAAGACGAGCAGGTTCATGCCGATGAGGATGGTGGTCACCAGGTGCGGGTCACCGGCCGTGATCCTGCCGCCGGCGATCGTCCGCGGCTGATTGGCGGTGCGCGAGTGACCGGTGCCGGATCCCCCGCGTACACACTCCGGGCACTGGAAGCCGACCGACGCGTCCACCATGCAGTCGGTGCAGATCGGCCGCTCGCAGCGCGTGCAGCGCACACCCGTCTCCACGCCGGGATGGCGATAGCAGCCCGGCACCTGCGCCTGCTCCATGGGGATCCCCTCGTTGTGCTGCGCGCGATCTGCGCGTCCGTACGTATGACGCCCCGTCCATCCTTACGGACGGACGGGGCGGAATGGTTCCCCTGTGGATAACGGGAGGGCAAGGCGGAAGGCCGGGGGTTGGAAGCCGGGTGCCGGAAGCCGGGTGTCGGAAGCCGGGTGTCGGAAGCCGGGTGTCGGGTCCCGGAAGCCGGAGGCCGGAAGCCGGGTGCCGGAGGCCGGGTCCCGGAGGCCGGAAGCCGGGTGCCGGAAGCCGGAAGCCGGAGGCCGGAAGCCGGGTCCCGGAAGCCGGAGGCCGGAAAGCCGGAGGCCGGGTGTCGGGGTGCCGGGTGCCGCGGTCAGCTCTTGCGCGACTCGATCTCGACGGTCTCGATGACCACGTCCTCGACGGGGCGGTCGGTGCGCGGGTTGGTCCGGGTG
The DNA here is from genome assembly GCF_030406405.1 of Streptomyces ficellus. Lineage (GTDB taxonomy): Bacteria > Actinomycetota > Actinomycetes > Streptomycetales > Streptomycetaceae > Streptomyces > Streptomyces ficellus_B. Next base: position 79,291 of record NZ_JAUEPL010000008.1, on the reverse strand, counting down.
CTCGCGATCTCGTCCACGACCTTCTTGCCGGCCTCGTTGGCCACCTCGCCGAAGATGGTGTGCTTGCCGGTCAGCCAGGTGGTGGGGGCGACGGTGATGAAGAACTGCGAGCCGTTGGTGCCCGGGCCGGCGTTCGCCATGGCCAGCAGGTACGGCTTGTTGAAGGACAGTTCCGGGTGGATCTCGTCACCGAACTCGTAGCCCGGGCCACCGGTGCCGTTGCCCAGCGGGTCGCCACCCTGGATCATGAAGCCGCTGATGACGCGGTGGAAGACCGTGCCGTCGTAGAGACGGTCGGTGGACTTCTTGCCCGTCGCCGGGTGCGTCCACTCGCGCTCGCCCTTGGCGAGCTCGACGAAGTTCCTGACCGTCTTGGGCGCGTGGTCCGGGAAGAGCCGGATCTCGATGTCGCCGCGATTGGTCTTCAGGGTGGCGTAAAGCTGCTCGGCCACGAGGTGCCTTCCGTAAGTCTGCTCTGACGTGGACCGATCCTCGCACGGAAGAGCCCGCCGGGAATCGAGGTGGGCCGGTGCTCGCCGAAGCGGCGCACGACCGGGCGAACGAGGAAGGGTCATGCGGGTCCCGCCGTGGGTACTGGTACCGCATTGCCCCGGATGCCCCGGCCCGCATGCCGACGGGGACACCGGCAGGCATGATTCCGAAAAGGACGGAAAAGCGAATACCGACCCCGCCACCGAGGAGGAGGATCCCGTGACCCGCAAGGACAGCGTGCGCGCCGCGACCAGTTCGGCCAAGGACAGCGTGCGACACGCCGCGGAAGTGGTGGCGCCCTACGCCGGAACGGCAAAGGACACGGCCACGCGCTATGCGCACGAGGCACGTGTCAGGGTCGCGCCGACGGTCTCCAAGGCCGCTCATCAGGCGCGTACGCAGGCACGTGTTCAGTACGACACGCGTGTCGCGCCGCTTGTGCCGCCGAAGGTCGACGAAGCCGCGCATCGCGCCGCGGTCCGGACCCGGAAGGCCGCACGGCAGGCGGCGGAGTACACCGTGCCGCGTGTGGAGCAGGCGGTGGCCGCCGCTCAACCCGTACGGGAAGAGGCCATGGCCCGCTCCGTCGCCACGCTGGCCGCGCTGCGCGGACAGGTGACGGCCAAGGACATTCGCAAGATCGTCAGGAAGCACGAGCGCCGGGCCAGGGCCGGACGCCTCGCCAAGGGGCTGGCGCTCTTCGGGATTCTGGCCGGTGGCGCCTTCGCCGCCTGGAAGTGGTGGGACAAGCAGGCCAACCCTGACTGGCTGGTCGAGCCCCCGGCTCCCACCGAGGTCTCCGAGCGCACTCCGCTCACCTCCGTCGACGGCACTGGTCCCGCTTCGCTCGACCCCGAAGTGGAGGCCAAGCAGGCCGAGGCCGAGGCCGACGCGGATGCCGAGGCCGGATCCGGATCGGGCATGGACACGGGCACGGGCACGGACGACGAGCGCCGGTAGGGCGGTAGGCCGGTTGAGCAGGGGGTGCCGGGTCGCCGTCAGGCGGTGAGGGCGAGGTCCAGGTCCAGGTCCGTCGTGGCCGTGGTCGCGAATCCCAGGGCGGGGACGTGACGCACGGAGGGCGACGCGCCATGGGCCTCGGCCCGGATGCGCTGCTTGATCGTGGGCGGAAGGGACCGTTCCCGTACCGCCGCCGCGTGCACCGGCTCCGCAGGGGCGTGGGGTCGGCGGGTGCGCACGGCCTGCCCCTGTACGGCGGTCGCGGTGATCTGTACGGCGGTCGCGGCCGTCGTGGCGGTCGCGGTGCGCTTCAGGCCCAGGGCGGCGAGGACCGCGGAGAGAAGAGAGAAGACTGCGGTCCAGAACTGCGTGACCTTGACGGCGGCCATGGCCCCTCGCTTTCGCTTTCGGGTTGAGCGATCTACATACCTTTCTCATGATGTGTACGCATCTTGGGATTCCCCGGAGCGACGCCACCGCTTCGCAGATCTTCAGATGAACACCACTCGTCCGGAGCAAGGCCCCGGTTGCCCTCCCGCTGCGCTGCTACGCGGCGGCCTCCGGGAAGTAGCGCGTGAACGGGTCGGGGCTGACGCCCATCACGTCTCCGAAGGGCGTGGCCAGGTAGTGGATGAGCAGCCCGAGGAAGATCGCCAGGACGACCATGCCCATGGCCATCATCAGCGGACTGCGCCCGATACCGAAGGCCAACCGAGAGCAGCGCCCCCACCACCGGCCCGGCCCACAGCACCGGAGACAGCGACTCCTGGGAAACCGCCGCACGGCCCCGGCGGGCGTCATCCAGCGTGCTGAGCTGCCCGAGCTTATCGAGAGCCGCCCCTTCCTGGGACGGGGTCGCGTCCGCGGGGCCGCGGCCACCGCCGCAAACTGCCGCACCAGGGTCCAGCCGGGCTCGGCCAGTTGCTCGCGCCGACTCAGCTTCGGCCATTCGCCCTGCACCACATGGACGGCGTAGCGCCGGGCCACATCCCGATCCCGCTGCGTCAAGATTTTGAAACAGATTCCGAAACCGACCACCCGCTCAACACCCGTCGAGCCTCCTGAATTCACGTGGTCGTGGGGGGCTCACAAGGAAAAGACAGCCCAGCTGTCGCTGAGGCAGATGGCGCGGCCGGTGCCGTCGGCATTGGCGACGACGGCACGGATGGCGTGGAAGGTGGACCGGGCGGCGCTGGCGGTGCTGCTGGCAGGCCAGGTGATGGTCGGCGTATGCCACATGGACGTGGAGGTGGAGGGGTACGACGAGCCGGAGGTCCAGGACCGGTCGGAGGCGGCCGAGATCGGAGCGGCGCGGTCGAAGGCACCAGGATGGACAGCGCCCCGGCCAGGTACGGGGATTTGCCCTGGCCGGGGCTGTTTGTGGGGTAAGTGGGCCGAGCCCTCAGAGAATGTTCAGGTCGATCTGCGACGACATCGCCAGGTAGCCCGCGTCGTTCGGGTGGAGGCCGTCCTCGGGGACGTACCCGGGACGGGAGCGGGTAGGGGTGCCCGGGTCGGCCAGAGTACGGTCGGCGTCCACCACGGCGTCGTACTCGCCGCTGGTGCGGATCCAGTGGTTCAGCTTCTGGCGGACCCGCTCGCCACGGTCGTCGGTGAAGGGGAACACCGCGCCCATCAGGGGCAGCACCGTGACGCCGATGGCCTTGACGCCGTACTCGTGGGCGAGCCGGATGAGCCGGCGGTGACCGGCGATGAGCTCTTGGGCCGTCACGGGCCTGTGGTTGGCCATGCACATGTCGCCCACCGCCGCGGTGGCGATGTCGTTGCCGCCGAGGTGGATGAAGACGGTGCTGACGCCGGTACGGGAGCGCAGTTCCTTCTCGAAGCGAGAGGTGCCCTTGGGGCCGTAGCAGGGCGAGTCGTGCAGCAGACTGTTGCCGGCGAGGCTCGCGTTGACCATGCCGCGCGGGCTGTGGGAGGCGACAAGGCGCTCCACGAGCTTGTCGGAGAACCGGCCGTCGGTCCCGGGGCGGGTGCCCACGCCGTCGAAGAGCGAGTCGCCGAAGACCATGAGGGCCGACGGCGCCCCTCCGGCGGGCGGCTCGGCGGAGACGTCCACGGCGGTCAGGTAGTACCAGGCGGGGTGGCGGACCTGTCGAAGGATTCCGAGGCGGTGCTCCACAGGTGGTCGCCCGGTGCGCGGTAGGACGTCGCCGTGGTGAAGCGGTGCACCGTGGCCCGCCCGGTGGGGGCGGCGAAGCGCAGGCTCACCACCAGCTCCTCCCGGTGGGTCGTGGGCAGGGGGACCTCGTCGGTGGTGATGTCCTTGCCGACGGGGACGGTGGTGGCGGGCGAGCCGCCGAACGTGAGGGGGAGCAGGGTGCCGGGCCTCGCCTTGGCCCCGCCGTCCGACCTGGCGACGGTCGCACCGGCGATCTTCAGGGGCCGGGTGCCGTAGGCGTTGGAGAGGCGGACTCGCAGTTTCGGTCCGCCGACGCTGAGCCGGACGACCTGCCGCAGGGTCTCCTCACCGAAGCCCGACTCGGACCAGTTGCCCTCGGGCTCGGAGGGGTCCGCGTGTGCCGGTTGTACGGCCGCTCCCCACGAAGCCGTCCACGGGGCGGCGGCGCGGGAGGACGATGTGGTCCTGGTTTCCGACGAGGCGCCGAAGGGCACGCACGCCGCGGTCATGGCCGCGAGTGCCATCAGAAGGAGTCCATGGATTCCCCACCACCGATGCGACGGTCGCATGTGTTCCACTCCTGACTGAGCTGTAGTGATGCGCTGTATGGATCACCCCCGTTCCACCCGGTGTCCGGCGTCGCGCGACAGGCGTGTCAGCGCCCCCGGGGCGACCGGGACGCCATTCCCCCGCCGTCGTACCCGGAGCCCCGCGCGTCGCTCCTGGCGAAGTACGTCGCCACGGACACCAGGAACCGGTTGGCGGAGTAGAGCTCCGCCAGTTCGTTCTCCAGTTCCGCGATCCGGCGCTCGGCCGGCCCAGCGGTGGCCGTCTGCTCCTGCTGCTCGTCGGTCATCGCGTTCGGTCCTCCCTCACGGCCTTCAGTCGCGGCTGAAACGGCGCAGCACACTCGTCATCAAGACCACGGTGAGCAGGGCCATCGAAACCAGGACCGTCATCACGGGCTGTACGTCGGCCATGTCGCTGCCCGCACGCAGCGCGCCCATGTAGTCGAAGACGGGCAGGCCGTTGGCGACCGTGTACCAGAGCGGGAGGTACACCGCCTGGAAGAGCCGGTGCGTGCGGCTGAGCGTGCCCAGGGTCAGCGCCAGGGAGGGGATGAACAGCGCGCCGCCGATCCAGGCGGCCACACCCATCCATTCCGCTGCCAGCACCATGCGTACGAGGGGACCGGCACCGACCACGGCGGTGAGCGCGAGGCCCGCGGCCCACTCGGCGACGATCCTGCGGCGTACGGAGGGGTAGGCGCCCAGCATGCCTTCGACGCCGTGCTCGTGGCGCTGGGTGCCGAGGCGGGACCAGATCAGCACCGGCCAGATCCAGGCCAGCGGCAGCATGACCCGGATGACACCGTCGAGCGGTGCGGAGAGCCCGGCCACCAGGATCGTCGCGGCACCCAGCCACCACCACCAGCGCACGCCCTGGAGCAGCACCCTGACCTCGCCGACCCACATGCGCAGCCCGACGGAGCCCGGCTCGGGAGGGGTGCGCAGCACGGCGGCGACGTTCGGCCGGCCGGGGTCGCCCCGGTGCGTCGTCGCGTCGATGACGACCGGCTGGATCACGCTCGTGGAGTCGCCCTCCGTGGTGGCGCGCGGCGCACCCGGAAGCAGTCCCTGGCCCTGCATGACACGCGCGGGATCGAAGCGGCCGAACCACAGGGCCGGCAGCAGGGCGATGACCAGCGCGATCAGGACGGTGGCCAGGCGGCCGAGGACATAGCTCGCGGTCGGGGTGAAGCCGTCCCAGGTGAACAGCCCGAGCGGCTTGTCGAGATAGGTCAGGCCAAGGCTGAACTCCCCGGTGGCGTCCACTCCCTGCGAGACCATGTCGGCGTGCATCGCCTTGACGACGCTGTTGACGCCGATGCCGTCCAGTGGCAGACCGGGTCCCTGCCCGGCCGTGGCGATGACCAGCCAGACGCAGAACCACACCACGTTGCCCAGACCCGTGCGCAGCAGGGGAAGGCTTTCGAAGAGCAGGGCGACCGCCGCCGTCATGGCCACGAGGGGCAACGCGATCAGCAGGAAGGGCTGCCAGAGGGCGATCAGGTCCACCTGGCTGGACTCGCCGCGCGCCAGTTGCATGACGAACGCGGTCAGAGCGAGAGTCCCGAGCATCGAGGTCAGCAGCATCAGGTTGCTGATGAACTTGCCGGCCATGTACGCCGTGCTGCGCAGCGGTGTGGCGGCGAGCAACTGTCCCACCCGTGTACTGCGGTCGCGCTCGATGGAGTTGCGCACGACATAGAAGCCGCCCAGGGTGATCCAGAGTCCGCTGGCCAGCGCCGTCACCATGCCGACGTACGCGCTGTTGTAGATGCCGCGGTGATCGCCGACCTGCATGATCATCCACTTGGCGTCCGGACTGGGCACCGCCACGTAGCCGAGGGCGACGCTCACTGTTGGGTGTCTCCCGGCGCAGGGAGAACAGGTCGTTGCACCAGGCGGTGATATCGCTGGAGGCCGCGCAAAGGTCCTGTTAGGCGCTGGTGGCGGCCAGGGCCTCGGGGATTTCTGTGCGGCAGGCGACTTCGACGAGGTCGTACATGAACATGCCGTTGGCTTTGCGTCGCAGCGCTCGCGCGTACCGCCGTCCGGATCGCCCGCAGCCACTGCTCCCATTCCTGGGGGCTCTGCGGCTGCTGGTCGGCGTGCAGGAGAAGACTTCCGCAGAGCGGGCCCCGGCCGTGCTGCGCCTCTCCGTTATGGGCGCAAGTTCGATTTGCGGGTCTTGGGGGGCGGTGGTCAGCGGTCGGTGCGGCCGTGTTCCTGGACCAGGATGGCGGCCTGGACTCGGGAGCGGAGGCCGAGTTTGGCCAGGATGTGGGAGACGTGGGACTTCACGGTGGCCTCGGTGATGTAGAGGCGGTGGGCGATCTGCTGGTTGGAGAGGCCTTCGCCGAGGCAGTCGAGGACGTCGCGCTCGCGGTCGGTGAGCTGGCCGAGGCCTTCGGGGTTGGGCTGGACCGCGTTGCTCGTGCCGGCGAAGTGGGCCATCACGCGGCGGGTGACCTGGGGGGCCAGTACGCCGTCGCCCTGGGCGACCAGGTGGATCGCCTCGACCAGGCGCAGGGCCTCGATCGACTTGATGAGGAATCCGGCGGCGCCGGCCTGGAGGGCGGCGTAGACGTACTCGTCGAGGTCGAAGGTGGTCAGTACCAGGACCTGGCACACGTTCTCCTGGACGAGGACACGGGTGGCCGCGATGCCGCCCCCGCCCGGCATCCGGACGTCCATCAGAACCACGTCGGGACGGAGTTGGCGGGCCATGCTTATCGCGGTCGTGCCGTCGACGGCCTGGCCGACCACCTCGATGCCGCCTGCCCGTTCCAGTACGAGGACCAGACCTGCCCGGACCGCGGCGTGGTCGTCGGCCACCAGGACCTTGATGCTCATGAGTGCTTGTGTTCCTTCTCTGGCCCCAGGGGGAGCTTCGCGTGTACCCGCCAGCAGCCGCCGTCGGGTTCTGCCGAGACCGTTCCGCCGATCGCCGCCGCCCGTTCGCGCATGTTGAGCAGGCCGGTGCCCGTTCCGGGGAGTACGGGATTCCTGGTGCCTGCCAACTTGCTGGTCACCTCCACGTGCAGGTCGCCGTCCTCGGCGCGCACCGCGACCCAGGCGCGGGACCCGGCGGCGTGCTTGGCCGCGTTGGTCAGCGCCTCCTGCACGATCCGGTAAGCGGCGAGGTCCACCGACGCGGGGATGCCGGGGGGCAGGTCTACGGGAGGGTCGGTGGGGGTGGTGGGGGTGGTGGGGGTGGTGGTTGGGGTGGGGGTCAGGGTTACTTCCAGGCCGGTGGCGCGGGCGGAGTCGAGAAGGACGTGCAGTTCGGCCAGGCGGGCCGGGGAGTCCTGGGGCAGCTGCTGCTCGTCCGCGTTCTGGCCGCGCAGCAGCTCGATCATCGCGCGCATCTCGGTGAGGGCCTCGACGCTGTTCTTCCGTATGGAACGCAGCACCGTGCTCACGGCCGGGCCGTCGCTCGCCATCGATCCCACCGCGTCCGACTGGATGGCGATCGCGGACAGATGCCCGGCGATCACGTCGTGCAGGTCCCTGGCCATCCGCGCCCGCTCCTCCGACACCGCGGTGCGGCGGTCGAGTTCGGCGATCCTGGCCTGTTGCTTCGCGCGGGTGCGCTCCGCCTCCGCCACCTCGCGTTCCTGACGTACCGTCATCGCCCACCAGACCGGCACAAAGACGATCGTCAGCATCAACAGGATGAGCAGTACGACCACTTGCCAGTCGTGCACAGACCAGAGCAGCCCTGTGGTGATCAGCACGACCAGAGCGATGACCGTACGGATGAGGGTGCGGCTCGCGCGCCGGGAGGCGTGCAGGGTGGCGCTGTAGAGCAGTTCGGAGACCACGAGCAGCATCGAGATGCTGAATCCCATCAGCACGTCGACCACGCAGCAGAGCAGGCCCGCGCCCAGGGCGGGGAGCGGCAGGTGCCTGCGGACCAGCACGGCGAGACACGCGCAGAAGAGCGGGATCAGCCGCCAGGCAATCGGCAGGTTCCACAGGGCGAGCGTGTGCACGTCCCTGAAGAAGGGATACCACCCGGCGACGTAGAGGAACGTGCCCAGCGCGAACAGTCCCACGGCCGGCAGGACGTCCCTCCGGTCGGGGGGAAAGCTCCGGCCCCGCAGGAATCCAAGACCCACCATGAATTCATAAAATCACATCTGGTCAACGGAGTTGGCGCGGAATCGACTGCTCCGAAGGTATCTCCATCGAAGGTGGGAGAGTGCTCCGTGCGCCCCTTCGAAGTGTTGAGGTCCGCTCCTACCAAGCGCCGAAGACAGGGGGCCGCGCGCGCCGCGAGGCTGGGGTGATGAAACAGCAACCAGGGAGTGGGGCCGAGACCGCGGCCCCGGCACAGTTACAGGTACCGGAGCCAGGTCGCCGGACGGGAGGGGCTGCGGGGAGCGCGACGGGCGCCGGGGCCGCCGGCCGTCGTATTGAGGTTCTGGACATCTTGCGCGGTGTGGCGATCATCGGCACTCTCGGGACGAACATCTGGTTGTTCACCCATCCGCTGGGACCGCCCAGTCTCTTCTTCCGGATGCCGGGGGCGGACTCGGCGGGCGGCGCGGTGGAGGTCGCGCTGCGGTACCTGTCGAACGGGAAGTTCCTGGCGCTGCTCACCGTCCTGTTCGGCGTCGGGCTGGAACTCCAGTATCAGTCGGCCAAGCGGCGCGGGAGGCCGTGGCCCGGCTGGTACCTGTGGCGCGCGGCGCTGCTGTTCGCCGAGGGCGCGCTGCACTTCGTCCTGGTCTTCGAGTTCGACGCGCTCATCGGGTACGCGTTCACCTCGCTGATCGTCGTCTACCTGGTGGGGCGGAGCGAGCGCTGTGTGTGCGCCTGGGTAATCGCCATGGGCGCCCTCCACCTGCTGCTGGTCGCCGCCCTCAGTTACGCGGTGATCGCCACCGGCACCGGGTCGGGCTCCGTCGGCACGATGGGCAAGGCCGACATTTACGCGGTGGGGGGTTACGGGGAGCAGATCGCGCTGCGGCTGGACCGGTTCCTGCTGTACCGCCTGGAGGCATTCTTCGTGATCCCGATGGGAGTGGTGCTCTTCCTGCTCGGCTCCCGGCTGCTGCGGGCCGGGGCGTTCGAGCGGAGCGAGCGCGGGGCCCGCGTCCGCCGCCGGCTGATGGTGGTTGGGCTCGGCGTCGGCGCTCCGCTGAACCTGCTGACCGCGTTCGGCGGGCCGCACTGGTTCGTGGTGGACCGGTACCTGCTGCCGCCGCTGGTCGCCCTCGGCCTGCTGGGGCTGGTCACCACGCTGGTGCACCGGATGACCGGTGAGCACGGTGTACTGCGGCGCGGCGTGACGGCGGTGGGCCGCAGCGCCCTGTCCTGCTACGTGTTCCAGAACCTGGTGGCGGCCGCACTCTGTTACGGCTGGGGGCTGGGGCTCGCCACCGAACTCGACTGGGCACGGCCGTGGTGGCCGGTGCTCGCCTGGGCCGCGATCGTCAGCTCGTTCCTGGTGCTGTCGACGCTGTGGATGCGCAGGTTCAGCCGGGGTCCGTTGGAACTCGTGTGGAACTGGGCCTACTTGGCGCCCCAACGACTGGGCCGTGCTGGGTAGGTGCCCGCTCGATCCGGGAAAGGGGGCGGCGGCGCCCGCATCAGCTCCGGGCACCGCCGCCTCCGATTCCCGTCGGGCGCTCTCCGTCGGACGTTTCCCGTCGGACGATCTCTGTCGAATCGGATTCTTCAACGTCCTGCTCGGGAACGTGGTTCACCGGGTTCAGGGTGCGCGCAGTTCCACGGTGCGCAGTTGCGGGGACGCGGCTATCTCGCTCTCGCAGAACCGGCCCTTGGTGAGCTGCCCCTTGGCGTACAGCTCGGTCTGGTCGGCGTAGTGGGGCGAGGTCGGATCGCCCGACTGCGAGGACGCGAGCAGCCGTGCGACGTCCGGGCACTCACCTTCGGTGAACGAGACGACCTGGATCAGGCTCGCGCCGTAGTCGACGCCCCCGTACCCCTTGCCCTCCTCCCACTTGTGGCCCTGGACGTTGATCAGGCCCAGTGCGTTGGGGCCGCCGTGCGTGGGCAGTTTGCGTCCGCCGCGCACCACGTACTGGTGCTCGCCCAGCGGTGCGTCGGGCGCGATGCCGAGCCGGTTCAGCTCCGCGACGGCGTCGCCGAGGGCCGCCGCCACCGCGGGGTGGGCGGTGTCGAGGTCCCGGGGGGTGTTCACCGGGTCGTTCCGGTCGAAGGGGGTGCGCCACGGCGCCGCGCCGCGCCCCAGCAGCTTGGTCCAGAAGCGGCTGAAGAGCAGCGCCCCACGGCTGTTGGGGGTGAACCGCCTGTCCCACTCGGCCAGCGCCCGGCAGGCCGGTTGTACCTCGACGGGGCCGCCGGCGGCCGGGGCCTTGCCGCCGGGGAGCGCGGCGCACATCCGTGCCGTGTCGGTGGCCGCCAGTTCCGCAATCTTGCTGCGGTCGGCGAACAGCAGATCCTGCATGTTGCGGCGGGTGAACCCCTTCCCGGTCAGACCGTCGGTGCCGGCGATGCGCTCCTGAAGGGCGGTGAGGGTCATCCGGGTGCGGGGGGTGCGTTCCGTACCGACGCTGCCGACGACGCGCGGGTAACCGGTCAGCGGGGCCTGCAGGTTGGACAGCCAGGCGCTGTCGTTGGAGTTGGACGCGTAGTCGTCGCGGTAGTGCGCGGGCAGCTTTCCGGGGCCGAGCAGACCGGGTACGACCGCGTCGGCGCTGTTCCCCCAGGCGCAGCCGGTCTGGGCGCCGTCCAGGACGGAGAGCCCGGTGTCCTGGAAGATCGCCCGGCCGAGCTCGGTGTTGCAGCGGGCCGCGAGTTCGTCGGTGAGGTGCGGGGCGACCTGCACTCCGGAGAAGAGGGTCCGGCCGCCCCTGTCGGCGGCCACCGTGTTGACCCACGGTATGCCCTGGGTGCGGACGAGAGCGTCCTGCACGTCCTTGGTGCTCTGGGCCCTGTTGAGGTCGAACCAGGTGTTCAGGCCGCGCAGATTGCCGGTGTTGCCGTCCCGCAGGGCGTACGCCGCGTCCGCCGTCCAGCCGGTGGGCAGCCCGAAGGCGGCGCCCAGCACCGGGCCGTACCGCGTGGACCACAGCGTCCGCTCGACGGTGGAGAGCGTGCCGTCGGCGGCGCGCACCCGGACGGCGACCATGCGCGAGGTCATCCGCTCCGGCCTGCCGTCGACGAGGTGGCTCGTCGGGTCGCCCGGAACCGGCTTGAGCTGGTAGAGCCCCAGCGGTACGGCGGCGGAGACGGTGTGACTCCAGGCGACGTTCTGAGTGTGGCCCGAACGGATCAGCGGCACCCCCGGCAGTCCCCCGCCGGACGCGTTCAGTTTGCCCGGGACGGTCAGCTGGACCTCCCACAGCCGCATCGCGCCCGTCCAGGCGAAGTGCGGGTTGCTCAGCAGCAGGCCGCGGCCGTTCTCGGTGTACCGGGTGCCGACAGCGAACGCGTTGCTGCCCATGCCTTCGCCGCCGAGCGCCTCGGTCACCGACCGCACAGTCGCCGCGCGGTCTCTGAGCACCGGGGTGCGCCGTGCGGTGCCGGTGGAGGGCGCCGCGGACGCCGGCGGGGCCGCGGAGACGATCGCGTCAATGACCCGGCCGGCGCCGCCCGAGGTGCTCAGCGCGTGGAACTGGCGGTAGACGTCGATCTCCTTGATGGGCCGCAGCCAGGGGGCGCCCTTGCAGGACGGGTCGGTGACGCCGTTCGGTCCGGTCTCCGCGAGGTACCGGTTGTAGCCGCCGACGTAGCCGCGCACGATGTCCCGCACCTCGGCCCGCGGTCCGACCGGGGCCGGCTCAGCGAGCGCCTTCTCCACCACCTTGGAGTCGTTGACCTGCTGGAAGTAGAGGTCGCTGTGGAGGTTGGAGCGGGCCGGGCCGTACGCGTTGGTCGGTCCCTCGGCTCCGCGGTGCAGCGAACGCTGCGCGGCCACCGTGAGGTAGGTGTCCGCGAGCACGCAGATGTTGTCCTTCGCGACCGCGTAGCCGTAGCCGTAGCCGAGGCCGGTGAAGTCGTCCGCCTTGATGTGCGGCACTCCGTACTCGGTGTAGCGGATCGTGGCGGCCGGCCCCCCGGCGGCTTCGGCCCGCACGGTCGTGTCGGCGGTTCCAGCCGCGGCGGCGGGCAGCGTGCCCGCCGCGAGTCCGCAGGTCACCAGCAGGGCGGCCCAACGGAACAGCTGGGCATGCCGGTTGGTGTACTTCATCTCTCCCCCATGAGTCTTTCTCCGCCCGTACGCGCCTCGCGCGTACGGGCCTTATCCGTAGGCGCCCTGGGCGCCCGCTCTGCTCGGCGGTTCGGCCGCGAGGCCCCTGACCGGGTCGGTGCGGTCGTCGACGAGGCCCTGGTAGGCGGCGAGAGTCCGGTAGAGCGGACTGTCGCGCAGCAGCGACTCGTGGGTGCCGACGGCCGCGACGCCGCCGCCGTCGAGCACGATGATCTGGTCGCTGTCCACGACGGTCGCCAGCCGGTGGGCGACCATGACCGTGGTGGTTCCGATGCCGCAGGAGCTGAGCAGCCGCTGGAGGCTCCACTCGGTCTCCGCGTCGACGCTCGACGTCGGCTCGTCCAGCAGCAGCAGTTCGTGGTCGTGCAGCAGTGCCCGCGCCCACGCCAGACGCTGGCGCTGGCCGCCGGACAGTACGACGCCCGCGTCGCCGAGGTCCCGGTCCAGGCCGTCGGGGTGGTCGAGCAGAGCTCCGAGTTCAACGTCCCGCAACGCCGAGCGCAGCGCGTCCTCGGAGGCGTCGGGAGCGCCCAGTCGCAGGTTCTCGCGCAGCGAACCCGCGAAGACGGGAGCGTCCTGCTCGACCATGGAGAGCCGGGCGCGCAGGCTCTCGTGCGACATCTCCCTGATGTCCTGCCCGTCCACCCGGATCGTTCCGCTGCCGGGTTCGTAGAAGCGGGCGATCAGCGCCAGGATCGTGGACTTGCCGCCGCCGGACGGACCCACGACGGCCGTGCGCGAACCCCGGGGCACCGTGAAGCTGGTTCCGCTCAGTACGGGCGGGCCGCCGAAGTAGCGGAAGCCGACGTCACGGAACTCCACCAGGGGGTGGGGGCCGGGATCGTCGGTAATCACCGCGGGCGCGGTCCGTAACCTCCCGCCGGCAAGGGCGGCTCGCGCTTCCGATGCGTTTTCCGCCGCGCGGGCGGCTTCCGCCGCCTCCTGCTCCGTCGGGATGCTCAGCACCTCCGCCGAGCGGTCGATGGCGGCCAGCCCGACCTGCACCGTGGTGATCGCCCGGGACGCCTGGTTGAGCGGCAGCACCACGCTGAACAGGTAGAGCAGGAAGGCGACCAGGTCGCCCAGGGCCATGCTGCCCTCGGAGACCCGGTAGCCGCCGACGAGCAGCACCATGAAGATGGCGATCTGGATCGAGGTGGTGACGGCCGGCTGGACGACCGCCTCGCGCCGGGACAGCTGGAGCCCGGCCCGGTAGGCGTCGTCGGCACGGCTCGCCACCCGCGCGTACTCCCGCTCGGTCGCATCGAAGACCCGGATGGTCCGTACGCCGTGCAGGGCCCGCTCGAACTCCGCGGTCATCCGGCCGACGTGTTCCTGGGCGGTGCGGCTGATGCGGCGCAGGGACGACATCAGCGCCCACAGGGCGACGGCGGCCAGCAGCACCGAGGACAGCGTGACGGCCAGCAGCAGGGGGTCGATGAACGCCAGCACGACGACGGATCCCGCGCCCAGCAGGACGGCCGAAATGATGTCGAAGACGCCGTTGCTGATCACCGAGCGCAGCAGCGACGTGTCGGTGCTGAGCCTCGAGATCAGGTCGCCGAGCCGACGGCGGTCGTATTCCACGACGGGCAGTCGCAGCAGCCGCCTGATCAGCGCCTGCCGGGTGTCGACGACGGTGCTCTCCGCGAGCCGCTTGAGGAGGTAGACCTGTACGCCGGTGAAGACCGCCTCGCTCAGGGTGACCGCGGCCAGCAGCAGCACCGGGGCGAGCAGCGCCCGCTCCGCCCCCGCGCCCTCCACGATGTCCCGTACGATCAGCGGCTGCAGCAGCGGGAAGACCGGGGCGAGCAGCGAGGTCAGGCAGCCGAGCACGACCAGGCGGCGCCGGCCATTGCCCCGCTCCCAGGTCAGCGCCCACAGGGTGCGCAGCCCCGGGCCGGGCTCGGCCGCCCGCTTCACCGAGGACCCGCGGGCGCCGCGCAGGCGCGGATCTCCTCGTCGGACGCGACGCCGGTGACCGGCGGCCAGTCGTCCGCCGAGCACCGCACGCGCACCACGGCGACCCGGCCCTCCGCCGCCGCCGACATCGCCGCGCGCAGGGCCTCCGCCGTGTCGGCGGGCTTGGCCACCGTCCACGTCAGGACACCGCCGTCGAACTCGGGACGGGCGGGGTCGTCGGCCGTGAACAGGTGCGGTGGTCCGTCGAGGTTGTCGACCATGCGCTGGAGCCAGCCGTAGCCGCCGTTGTCGAGGATGACGTACGTGAGGCCGATCCGCTCCCGAAGCAGGGTCGGCAGTTCGACCCGCAGAAGGTCGAAGGCGCCGTCGCCCACGATCGCCACGACCGGCGCCTCGGGTGCGGCCAGTTTGGCCCCCGCCGCCGCGGCGGCCCCGTACCCGAGGGTCGTCTGCTCGGACGGTACGACGCTGCGCGTTCCCGCGGGCAGTCGCAGGACCGGGTACAGGTAGGACCAGATGTCCATGAGGCCGTTCTCGTGGACGACCACCGCCCGCTCGGGCAGTGCGCGGGAGATCTCCCGCACGACGGCCTTCACCCGGACCTGGTCGTCGGGCAGTTCGGGGTGCGCGGGAAGCGCGGCCCAGGCCTCCAGGTCACGGCGGACCGCCGTGATCCGGCACGTCCAGCCGCCGTCGGCCGGGCGCGTGGGCCCGGTCTCCCGGCCGGCGCCGGCCGCTCCGGTGCCGAGCGCGTCGGCCCAGTGGTGGGCGGTGGCGGCCGCGTCACCGTGGACGAGCGGGCCCGGCCAGTCGTACGAGAACTCGTCCGCGTCGACGTTGACCTGGCAGACCGGCACTCCCTGCGGCAGCCCCTCGGTGGCCGTCTCCTCCAGGCGGGATCCGAGCGTCACGACGAGGTCGCAGTCGTCGAGCAGGGTCCGCACCGGCGGCTGGGCGTAGAGGCCGGCCAGCCCGCAGAACAGGGGGTGCGACTCGGCGACCGAGCCGCGTCCGCTCGCGGTCACCAGCAGGGCGGCGCCCAGTGCCTCGGCGAGCCGTTCCGCGGCTCCCGGCACCCGAGCCCCGCGCAGTCCGCCGCCCGCGAGCACCACTGGCCGCTTCGCACCGGAGACCTCGGCGGGCGGCTCGGGAGCCGTGTACCGGGCGGGCAGCGGCGGCCGGGAGTCCAGCAGATGCTCCACGACCTCGAACCGCTGCTCCAGGAAACCGTCGGGTATCTCCAGGAAGACCGGTCCGCGCGGAGCCTCCCGCACTAGGGCCGCCGCCCGGCGCAGCGCGGGCAGCAGGCGGTCGGGGTGCGTGACCCGCCCCGCCCACTTCGTCACCGGGGCGGCGAGCGCGAGCGCGGGCGCGTCCTGGAAGGTGCGGGCGCCCTCGGACTCGACGGCGGTCCCGCCCGCCAGCAGCAGTACGGGGCTGCAGCCGGTCGCCGCCTCCAGCAGACCGCCGACGGCATTGGCGACGGCGGGGCCCTTGCCCACCACGCACACGCCGGTCCGTCCGGAGGTCACGGCGTAACCGGATGCCATGTGGACGGCCAGCCGCTGGTCGCGGCACCACACCAGGCGGATTCCGGCGCGCTCGAAGGCGGACACGACGAGCACGTCGTCGCCGGGCAGGCCGAACACGGTGTCCACGCCCTGCCGGGCGAGGAACTCCGCCACCAGGTCCCAGGTGCCGTCGAACGCCCGGGAAGCCGGGGCGGCGTCAGGAACAGCGGCAACCGGGACGACGGCGTCCGGGGTACGGGGCCTTTGCTGGTCGTTCATGCGTTACCGCCAGAAGTGTCGAGGAATTGCCAGTGCGGTCCGAAGGGGCGGGGCGTTCCGTCGAGCAGCGTGCGCTGGAGACCGCTCAGGACCATGCGGCGGGGCCGGTTCGCCTCCAGCCGCAGCCGGCGGGCCGCGAGGTCCGAGCCTGGCCGCCCCAGCACCACCCGCATCGCCTGGAGGGTGCGCGGCGACACCTGGGACAGAGCCCCCACCGTCTCGTACATCAGGGTGCTGCCCATCTCGTCCAGCCAGCTCCTGCCCTCGGACTCGCCCCAGCGCCGGACCGCGAAGTTGTACGTGTTGAAGGAGCCGTCCGCGGCGTCCTCACCGGTGCTCCTGAGGTCGTCCTCCAGATCGATGAACGACATCAAGGGGGACAGCAGCGTGCTCAGTTCACGCGCCCAGGGGCGGCCCGTCAGAGCGGCGGCCACGCCCAGGAACGCCTTGAGGTCGGAACACCGCAGCCGGACCGCACGCGCCAGGTCGTCCTTGTCGAAGGTGT
This sequence comes from Streptomyces ficellus, assembly GCF_030406405.1. Lineage (GTDB taxonomy): Bacteria > Actinomycetota > Actinomycetes > Streptomycetales > Streptomycetaceae > Streptomyces > Streptomyces ficellus_B. The sequence continues at coordinate 62,706 of NZ_JAUEPL010000008.1, read as the reverse complement.
CGGCGGAGGCGAGGAGCCGGGTCTCCAGCTCGAAGTAGTCGGCCAGTTCCTCAAGCCGGTCGTGGACCGTGCCGTCGAACAGTTCCAGCCCCTCAAGCACCAGCCGGAACTGCTGCAGCCACTGCCGTCCGGGCTTCTGCGCTCCGGCGAGCTGGTGGGCCTCGTACGCCCAGTCCGCCTCGTAGACGACCGCCCACAGGTGGTGGAACAGCGGTGCAACCAGGACTCGGTCGGCGTCATCGTAGCCGAGCGCGCGGAACGCCGGCGCGAGCGAGCGGTAGACCTTGGCGCCCTTGATGTCGGCGGCCAGCGAGGTATGCGGCTCCTGCCAGGCGGGGCCGGTGGCGCCCTTGGCCCGGCCCTGGGCCAGGAGGGCCAGGGCGGGTACGCGGGCGGGCTCCAGTAGCCCGCCGAGGAGTGCGTGCCGCATCTAGCGCGCCACCCCGCACAGCCTGTGGGTTTCTTCGGCGACCTGTACGAACCACGGGGTGAACGCGGCTGCGCCCGGCCCGCGCAGCTCGCGCAGGACGTCCTCCAGCGGCCGCCAGGCCACCTCGGAGACCTCGGCGGGGTCGACGGCCGGGGGGTCGCCCTCGTAGTCGCCGACCAGTACGTGGTCGTACTCGTGCTCGACGTAGCCGGTGCCCGGGTCCTCGGCCCGGTAGCGGAACGCGTCGCCCGTCCGCAGGGTGTCGACGCGGATGCCGAGCTCCTCGACCAGCCGGCCCCGTGCCGCTTCCAGCGGCGTCTGGCCCGGGGCGGGGTGCCCGCAGCAGGTGTTGGACCACAGCCCGGGGAACCGCCGTTTGGTCGCGGACCGCCGCTGGAGCAGCACCTCGGCACGCTCGTTGACCAGCATGACGGAGAACGCGCGGTGCAGGAGTCCCGCGGTGCCGAAGTGCGCCTCGTGCACGGTCGTGTGACCGACGGACCGGCCTTCGGGATCGACGAGCTCGACCCGCAGCCGCTCCCGGCTCTCCTGGATCACGGTGGCTGGGCTGGGCACTGGTTGTTCCTCACTTCTCACTTCGTTGTACGCCGACGGGGGATCGGGTAAGTCCGCGCGACCGGTCGCCATTTCAGGGGCCGGCGATGTGGTAGCCGCCGTCCGCCCACACGACGGACCCCGTCGTCACGGGCATCCAGTCCGACAGGACCGCGCAGCAGGTCCGCGCGACCGCGGCGGCGTCCTTGTCGTCCCAGCCCAGCGGCGCCCCCTTGTCCCAGTAGGCCGAGTCGAAGCCGGGGATCGAGGTGGCGGCGACGGTGCGCAGCGGCCCCGACGCGACCACGTTCACGCGGATGCTGCGCGGCCCGAACTGCTGCGCCAGGTAACGGGACACCGACTCCAGGGCCGCCTTGGAGACGCCCATCCAGTTGTATCCCTCCCAGGCGCGCTGGCCGTCGAAGTCCAGCCCGAGAACCGAGGCTCCGGGGGCCAGCAGGTCCCGGCAGGCGTGCGTCAGCGAGGCGAGCGAGTACGCCGACACCTCCAGCGCACGGGACACGTCCGGCCAGGGCACGGCGGCGAAGTCCTCGTCGAAGCAGCCCGGCGGGCCGAAGGCAATGGAGTGCACGACGCCGTCCAGGCCGTCCGCGTGCGCTGCCACCAGCTCGGGCAGCCGGGCCAGGTGCTCCCTGTTGGCGACGTCGAGCTCGATCACCGGCACCGGTCCGGGAAGCCGGGCACAGACACGTTTGACCAGCGACACGCGCCCGTACGCGGTGGCGATGACCTGCGCGCCGGCCAACTGGGCCTGCTCGGCGATGTGGTAGGCGATCGAGTTGGGCGTGAGGATGCCGGTGACCAGCAGCCGTTTCCCGGCCAGCAGTCCGCTCCCCACCCCGGTCCCGCGTACGGACCCCGCCCCGTTGTCGTTCGTCGTCTCAGACACCCATGCTCACCCCACCGTCGACCGGAATGACCGCCCCGGTGATGTACCGGGCCTCCTCGCTGGCCAAGTACGTGATAAGAGAACCGACTTCGGTTACCGTCCCGGCACGCCGCAGCGGCACGGTCTCGATGAACTCCTGCCGCACCTTCTCGGGAAACTCCCGGCCCATGTCCGTGTCGACGAGCCCGGGGAGGATCACGTTCACCGTGGTGCCCTTGCGGGCCAGTTCTCGGGCGAGGGTACGGGCGAGCCCGATCAGCCCCGACTTGCTCGCCGCGTAGTTGCCCTGGCCGATACCGCCGAGCAGCGCGGCGGTGCTGGAGCAGAAGATGACGCGGCCGCGCCGGGACCGCAGCAGCGGGCGGATGCTCGCCTTCACGGGGTAGAAGGCACCCATCAGATTGGTCTGGACGACGGTGGTGAACTCCTCGACCGTCATCCGCGACAGCAGGTTGTCCCGGGTGATGCCGGCGTTCACCACAAGGACGTCAAGACCGCCCAGTTCCCCGACGGCGGTGGCCATCGCCCGCTCCACGTCCTGGGCGTCGCCGACGTCGCAGGCCAGCGACAGGGCACCGGGGACCGGCGCACCGGAGACGCTGAGCGATACGACCGTGTCGCCGTGCTCGACGAACCGGTCGACCACCTCGCGCCCGATGCCGCGCGTACCGCCGGTAACGATCACCTTCCGCGCGGTGGGACCCGCTGCCGCGCCGGAGCCCGTGGCTTCGGGAACGTCTGCCCCCGCCGGGCTCAGCACGCCTTCACCACCAGCGCGGCGTTGTGCCCGCCGAAGCCGAACGAGTTGGACATGACCACCCGCAGCCGGTGCTCCTGCGCCTGGTGCGCGACGAAGTTCATCTCGGGGAACTCCGGGTCGTCGCAGTTGATCGTGGGCGGCGCCCAGCCGGTCTCCAAGGCCTTGACGCAAGCGATCAGCTCGACGGCGCCGGCCGCCCCGATCATGTGGCCGGTGGTCGACTTGGTGGAACTGACCGGGATCTGCCGGGCCCGCTCGCCCAGTTCGGCCTGGATGGCGAAGGTTTCGGTGCGGTCGTTGAGCTGCGTGCTCGTGCCGTGCGCGTTGATGTAGTCGATCTCGGCTGGCTCGACCCGGGCCGCGGCCAGCGCCCGTCGCATCGCGAACCGCGCGCCGAGCCCCTCGGGGTGCGGTGCGGTGATGTGGTGGGCGTCGCTCGCCGCGCCGTATCCCGCGAGCTCCGCCAGGGGCGTGGCCCCGCGCCACCGCACGCTCTCGGCCGACTCCAGGACGACCGCGCCCGCGCCCGAGGAGAGCACGAAGCCGTCCCGCCCCCGGTCGAAGGGGCGGCTGGCCGCGGTGGGGTTGTCGTTGTAGTTGGCGGTCAGCGCGCGGGTCGCCGCGGTGAGCGCGAGGTCCTTGCCGCTCATGGAGTCCTCGGCGCCGATCGCCACCACGATGTCCGCGTCGCCCCGCTCGATGAGACGGTGCGCCTCGCCGACGACGACGGTGCCCGAAGCGCAGGCCGCGGACACGGCGAACGACTCGCCCATGGCGCCCAGTTCCATCGACAGGTAGGCGGTCACGATGTCGATCGACGCGTACGCCGACAGATGGGGGCGGACCGCTCTGGCGCCCTTGGCGTCGAAAACCCGGACCCCTTCGGCGTCCAGCTTGGTGGTGCCGTACCCGGAGCCGACCAGGACGGAGATCCGCTCGGGCGGGCAGGCCCCGGGCTTCACGCCCGCCTGTTCCAGCGCCTGGTGGGCGGCGGCGACCGCGTACCGCGCGTACGGGTCCATCCTGCGCACCTCGGTGCGCGGCATGTGGTCGGTCGGCTCGAAGTTCTTGATCTCACCGCCGATGGTGACCGGGCAGTTGCCTGGGTCGAAGCTGGCGAGGGACGCGATGCCGCTGCGGCCCTCCACCATGCCACTCCACGTCTCGGCCACCGTGTTGCCCAGCGGTGTGACGGCACCGATGCCGGTCACGTACGAACCCATTGCTGCTTCCTTTCTCACCGACGGCGGCCGCCGGTCACCGATGCGCTCCGTTGTTTACGGGCCGCTGTGGTCAGCCGCCCGGCTCCGGCCCCCAGGCCGTTCCCGTACTCGGCCACCGCCTTGGAGATGAGCAGGGGCTGTGGGAAGCGCCGTCCGTGCTGCGCCGCGTAGCCGGCCCGGACGCCGCTGCCGCCGAACGGTTTGTTGCCGTTGTCGATCTCGATGAGCGTCGAGTCGACGCTCACCATGTGCCGTTCGCGCAGGAACTCCACCAGGTCGCCGGCCGCACCGTAGACCGAGGCCCCGAACGCCCGTTCCAGGAAGGGCTTGGTGTTCAGCACCCGCTTCAGCGTGGCCTCGTCGTCGTACACGACGAGGTTGAAGACGGGTGCGAACTGCTCGGCCACGTCCAAGGGTTCGTCCGCCTCCCAGACCAGCACGGTCGGCAGGAGGTGAGACCGGGTGACGTCGACGACGCCACCGCGGTGGATGCGGCGCCGGTTGGCGATCAGGTAGCGGGTGACCTGCTGCAGCACGTTCGGGTCGTGGATGCTGCCGTAGTCGGTGCCGCTGTCGCCGATCTCGCCGAACCTCAGCGCCCCGACGCGGCGGGACAGCGCCTCGCGGAACTCCTCGGCCACCGCGCGCTGCACGAAGTAGAGGTCCGGGGCCAGGCAGTCCTGTCCGGAGTTGAGCATCCGCACCCTGGCTCCGTCTGCGGCCGCCTTCTCCACGTCCGCCTTGCCGGTGATGATGAACGGGTTGACGCCCTGGCCGAAGAAGAGGAAGAGCTGCTCGTCGCCCAGGCTGACCCGCAGTTCCTCGGCGTTCTCGTACCGGCCGGTGAAGACGACCGTGCCGGCGTTGCCGCGGATGGCGTCGGCGTACTCGCCCTGGGTGCCGGTGAACGCGGTGACGTCCAGGCCGTGGACGGGGGCCAGCATCTCGTGCAGCCGCAGCGTCACGTCCGCGCACCGCGACGAGGGGCGGAAGCTGATCCGCTCGGTGAAGAGCGCGGGCACCAGCAGGTACAGGGCGTACGAGTAGAGCACCACGTTGGACGGCATGAAGACCCAGGAGGCGGGCACCCTCGGCGGCCGGTGCAGCGCGTACTCGGCGGCCGCGCCACGCAGGGTGGCGACAAATCCGTCGATCTCGATCTCGGCGGCCTGCCGGTCGGTGATTTCGCCAAGTACCTTGACGAAACGTTCCTTCTCGGCGTGTACGTAGTCCGCGGTCCTGGCCAGCGCCGCAAGGGTGTCGGTCAGCCGCCGGTCGGACCTGAAGGGCTCCCCTAGCAGGCGCGGGGCGCTCAGCCGCTGCGCGGTGGCCGCCTCCGCGAAGTTCTGGACCCGGCCGACGTCCACCTTGCCGAAACCGTTCAGCGGCAGCTCGTCCACGACGAAGACGTGGTCGGGCGTCTCGTACGCGGCCAGGTGCGCGCTGATCTCCCGCCGCCAGTGCGCGTGCGTGTTGCGGCCGGGGTCCGCGACGACGGTGACCAGCCGCTGGCCTCGCTCCGCGTCGTCGACCACCGCGCAGACGTTGGTCACGCCCTCGTCGGTGAGCCGGCGCTGCACCTCGGCCGGATAGACAGTGAACCCGCCCCGGGACAGGGCGGACCGGCGGCCCAGCACGGTCAGGTTCCCGTCGGCGCCGACCGAGGCTATGTCCTCGGTGTGCTGCCAGCCCCGCTCCGCGAACACGGTCCGGCCCTCGGCGTCCAAGCCGCCCACGTACTGGTCGGGAGTGCGCACCAGCAGCTCGCCGACCTTGCCCGGGAGCACAGGTGCTCCCGCCGCGTCGACGACGCGCACCTCGACGCCCGGCAGGGCCTCGACCACCTCGGGCCTGTCCGGCCAGGCGTGCGCCACGTTGCCCAGCTCGGTCGACCCGTACCCGTCGAGCAGCTGACGGCCGCTGGCCCGGTGGAAGCTCTCGGCGAGCCGCCCTTCGAGGGGACCGCCGCCCACGCACCACATCCGTACCGCGGACAGGTCGTCAAGCAGCGCGGGGTTGCGGGCGGCGAGGCCCAGTATCGCCCGGTAGGTGCGCGGGGGCGCGTCGACGACGGTGGCCCGGTGGCGTTTGCCCAGCCGCAGCGCCTCCGACAGGTGCTCGGGCGGCACCACGAGCAGCCCGGTGCCGGCGATCCAGCTGAGCAGTGCCACGGACAGGCCGTACTGATGGGTCATCGGCAGCAGCGGCAGCAGGACGTCGTCCGGCGTGTACTGGACGCGTTCCGCGGTGCGTACGCAGTTGTCGATGAAGGACCCGCCGGACTTGACGACGGCGCGCGGCGCCCCGGTCGTCCCGGAGGACAGCAGAATCAGGCCATCTTCGCGCCGGCGCCAGGCAGCGGTCCGGAAGTCGGGGAGTTCTGCAGCGCCGCCCGCCTCGGCGGAGGTGACGGTTCCGGGGCCGTGGTCCCACAGGTCGCGCAGCGCGATCGCCCCCGGCACCTCCTTGACCAGGTCTCCCTGGAGCACGGTGTGCCCGGCCCGCAGGCCGGCCAGGCCGCCGGGGCGGCGGAGCTGCGCCCTGTCGAGGACGACAAGCGACACGTCCGAGGCGATCAGACTCAGTACGGCCGCGTGGAACTCGATGGTGTTGTCGCCACTGAGGACGACCCGGTCCCCGGCCCGGACCCCGCGATCGTGCAGGGCACGCCGCATGATCTTGATTCCGTGGCCGAGCGCGAGTTGGCTGATTGCAGCCCGTCGCGCGACGACAGATGGTGTTTCCCCCGGTACGGAGGGCATCAGATCTCCCCGTTGTCCTCAGTCTTACGGTATTCGTGTCGTGCGGTGCCCGTGTCTGGCGATGTCCGTGCCCGGCGGTGTCCGGGAGGAACGGGAGAGGGGCGCGGCGCACAGCTCGCGCCGCGCCCCTCGTCGCGGACCTCGTGGGTCCGCGGTGGCACCTCAACAACGCCGCGTTCAGCAGCTGTTGCTGATGGTGCTGCCAAGCGCCTCGGCGGACTCCGCCGGGGCCTCCAGGCCCTGCAGCTCGATGATCGACATGTTCGTACCTCCCTTCGGGCGTATCAGGTGGCGGCGATGGACGCCACGGCCGGCTCGCGCACCCGTCTCCGGGTGACGCGCGGACGGGAAGGCAGCATTCAGCAGGAGTTGCTGATGGTGCTGCCAAGCGCCTCGGCGGACTCCGCCGGGGCCTCCAGGCCCTGCAGCTCGATGATCGACATGTTCGTACCTCCCTTCCAGGTGTCGGGCCGGTGGATCCGGCCGGTGGATCAGGTGCCGTGTCCCGCGAGCCCCAGCAAGGCTCGACCGGGCCTCAGAGAGGCTCGATCCCCAGGAACGGCAAGCTTTTGAGGCCGCGGTCGCGGACCGCGGTCAGGGCGAGGACCAGCCCTGCGGCGCCGGTGGCAAGGTCCGCGGAGAACCGCACCCCGCCGCTGCCCGGCACGCGGGGTCCCGTGTCGCGTTGCACCAGGTGCAGCGGCAGCGCGTCCAGGTGCTGGGAGATCGCCTCGTCCGCGGCGTCCAGATGGCGCTCCAGAGCGACCATGGCCAGCAGCGCGCCGGACCGGCCGGAGAAGACCCCGACGTCGGCCATCAGCCGCACCCGGGCCCCGGCCACCAGCCGGGGAACCTCGGCGAGCAGGCCGGCGTCGTCCCGATGCCGCAGCACCGCGTCCGCGCCGAGCGCTACCCCTAGGCCGCCGGTGGCGAGGTACGGCAGGCGCCGCTTACCGTCCACCACCTGGAGGGTGCCGCGGTCGTCGGCGGTGCACCGTGCCAGGTCCCGGCCGACCGCCGCACGGGCGAGGTCGAGCCAGCCGGGGTCCGCGGTGGCCTCGTACATCCGGGCGAGGAACACCGCCGCCCCGCTCCAGCCGCGCAGCAGGCCCGCGGGCAGCGCCTCGGTGTGCGGACTCGGGAAGAGCTCGTCGCGGAGGCGCTCCGCGGCGCGCAGCGCCAGCGCACCGGTCTCCTCGTCGCCCAGCAGCGGGCCGAGCGCGAGCGCGGCCAGCCCCATCCCGGCGAGTCCGGAGAACAGCGAGGGGTCGGTCGTGCGGTCCAGGTCGCGCCGCAGCGGAGCGAGTTGCTCCCGGGCGGCCTCGTGGTCGCCGCGCAGCGCCCAGTACCAGGCGACGCCGGTCGCTCCGTCCCACAGTCCCGGTGACGCGAGAGCCGCGTCCCTGGACCGGGGGAAGGTCCGCAGCCACTGCTCGTGCGCGGCCGAAGGCTCATTCCCCGCCTGCTGCAGCGCCCACAGGACGCCGGCCGCGCCGTGCGCCAGGCTCGCGGGGCCGGCGGTGTTCAGGTATTGGTCGGGGTCGCCGGGGAAGAGCCGGTCGGTCCTGGCGGGGTCTGCCGTCGCGGCGAGCGAGGCGGCCAGGGACGCGAGGAGCGCGTCCGGGCCTTGCGGGTCGTCCCCGGCGATGGACCGGCCGGCCCCGGCGGTGTCGCCCGCTCCGTCACGGGCGCCGTGCTCACCGGGTGCGGTCGCGTCCGCCGCACCGGGCAGTCCCATGGTCCGCAGCGTCGCGTCGAAGTGGTCCGCCGGCAGGCCGAACCAGTCAACCGCGGCCGCGGCGTGCCGTACGGCCTTGCCCGCGTCCAGTACGTACACCGGCGCCAGCGGCATGTACAGCCACAGCCGCAGCACGGCTAGCGCGTACCGGTCGCGGGACCGGGCCGTGCCGGTCTTCGGCGCGAAGCCCGGGTAGGCCAGCGGCGGCGTCGTCTCGTCGTCGAGGCCGGTCGCCATCTCGAAGTCCAGCAGCCGCACCGTGAGGTCGTCGGCCACCAGGATGTTCCCGGGGTGCAGGTCGCGGTGGGCCAGCCCGTGCGAGTGGACCTCGCCGATCGCAGCGGCGACCCGCTCCAGCATCTGCTGCGCCTGCTCGCGGTAGGCGGCGACGGCGTCGGCCGTCGGGGCGTGCCCGATGAACGGGTGATGGGTGGCCACCCAGCTCTGCAGGTTCATCCCCTCGGCCTTCTCCAGCGCGAGGTAGTGGTGCTCCCAGTACCGGAAGGAGCCTAGGAGCTCCGGTACGGCGGCCACGTCGGAGAGCCGGGTGAGCATCTCGGCCTCGTAGCGTGCCCGGTCGACGGCGTCGAGGCCGGTCCGGTCGGCGCCGGCGTGCTGCCTGGCCTCCTTGAGAACGACCTCGCGCCCTGTTTCGTTCTCCCGGGCGGCGTAGACGCCGCCTCCGTTGGAGAACTGCAACGCACGCTCCACCGCGAACGGAAACGGCTCGCTCGACTCGGGTGTGCGCAGAGCGTTCTGAATCTCGACGGGGGGCGAGACCCAGGACGGCAGTCGGAAAGGTACCGACCGCGGATCGGGGACCGGCTCACCTTCGGGACCGGCCATCGCGAGTACGCGTCTGCCGTCCGGGGTGTAGGTGTACCGGCTGGTGAAGGCGCCGTAGCGCACGTACACCGGGCTGTCGTCGTGCAGTCGGCGGTCGCTGAGGATGTAGGGGCCGTCCTGACCCGCCAGCAGTCCGTGCAGCGCGTCGAGGGCCGGGAGGAGCGCGTCCTCGTCGGGGTAGAGCGCGAGGAACTTGCCGCTCACGGTGCGCGGGGCGAACTTCAGGTTGTACGCCTGCAAAGTGGACCTACGGGACAGGAACTTGAAGCTGATCCCGTGCTCGAAGCAGTACGCCGAGACGGTTTCCAGCACGGCGACGGCGTTCTCCGCACGTGCGGACACGTGGATCTTCCAGCCCTGCTCCGGCAGCTGTGCGCCGGTACATCGCAGGTGGCACCAGGGCCCATGGTGCTTTCTGATCCAGTTCCCCCGCTCGGGAACCAGCGCCGCGAAGTCCTCGTCGTCCGCCGGGCGCCAGCGCTCCGGAGGTTCGAAGTACTCGGGGTCCGCCACCGAGAAGAGCTCTCCCGCCTCACGCATCGTCGCCTCCCTCAGCGGTTGTCACGGACTTCACGGTCTCCAGAGGTGCCGGTGCGACGTCCGTCAGCAGGTCGTCGACGTCCATCGACGTCCGGCCGCCCTGGGCGATGTAGTCCCAGAGCATGTGGTGCGCGCGGGCCTTGTCCGTCTCGGGAACGGTCGGCAGGTACTTCATGCCGGCCAGGTGTTCCGTCTTCTTCAGCTCGGCCTCGTACTCGGAGCGCAGCATCGACCACACGGTCGCGTCGTGGTAACGCCCGTCCAGGTAGTAGAAGTTGCGCAGGATTCCTTCGAGGACGAAGTTTCCCCGGATGAGCGGGGGAATGGTGTGGACGTTGAAGGCGCCGGTGGTCAGCTGGACGCGCCGGGCGTCGTAGGTCATGAAGAGGAGGTCGATCAGCCGGACGATCGCCTCGCCGCCGTAGGCGCTCTTCCAGCGGTCGGCGTCGCCGACGATGATGGCTATCTCGTACGACTGGTGGCTTCCGCGCTGCCGCCAGTTGACGAAACCGAGCGGCTCGCCGGAGGTGTCGTCGATCATCCGGAAAGTGACGCTGCCGGAGTGGTGGGCGGCCCGGATTTCTTCGGGACTCGCCATTTCACGTGCGTCACCGGTGAGTGCGGAACCCGGTGAGTCGGGTGCCAGCCACCGCACGATCAGTTCAAAATCGTCCGCCTCCGGCGGGCGCAGACTGATGAATCTCCCCTGCACCTTTTCTCTCCCCCCAAAATGAACCCGAAGCACGCCGAAAAAACAGATCGGAAAGACGAGGGACCACCGGCCGCGGCCACCGCATCCTGCTGCTCACTCATTCACCCGGCCCTCCGGTGATTTCTTCCGGCGAGACGAGTGAAAAACTAGATCGGCTCAACTTTTTCGTCAAGGCGCGCCGGAGAAGTCGAATACGCGCACAGGTCGAACGCGCGGCAGAAGTCGAACAGGGTGGAAGTCGAACGCCTTCTGTGCAGTCGGCGAACCGCGCCACTGTCGCCGGTTCCCTTTGTCCGTCCGGTCCGCAGCGCAGTAACCTCCGCGCCATGACGGGAAATGGACACGCATTAGCACCGGTATCGCTGGCATTCGTGGGCGCGGGCCCCAGAACGACCGGCGTCCTGGAGCGCATCGCCGCCAATTTCGCCGAGGTGTGGCCCCGCGGAGCGCTGCGGATCGATGTAGTCGATCCCTTTCCGCCCGGTGGCGGCCGGGTGTGGCGGCCCGATCAGGCGGCACACATGCTGATGAACTCCCGGGCCGCAGACGTCACCATGTTCACCGACGAAAGCATCGAGTGCGCGGGGCCGATCACGCCGGGGCCGACGCTCGCCGACTGGGCCGCCGGGTACGGCGGGCGGGAGATCTCCGCACCGGATCTCGCCGCCGAGGCGCGGTCCCTCACACCGGACTCCTTCCCCAGCCGCCGGTTCGCCGGCGAGTACCTGCGGTGGTGTTTCCGCAGAGCCCTCGCGGCCCTCCACGAGGGCGTGGCGGTGCACGACCACCGCGCCGCGGCCGTCGCCCTGACGGAGAGCGCCGACGGTCGCCAACGCCTCGCGCTCTCCGACGGAAGCGCGGTCGTCGCGGACGTCGTGGTGCTCGCCCAGGGGAACATCGACGGCAGCCCGGACCCGGAACAGCGGGCCCGCGCGGCCTTCGCGGGACGGCACCGCGGGACGTACCTGCCGCCTTCCTGCACGGCGGACATCGACCTCTCCGGTCTCCCGCCGGGGGCCGACGTCCTGGTGTCCGGCTTCGGTCTGGCCTTCGTCGACCTGATGTCCCTGCTGACCGAGGAGCGGGGCGGCAGGTTCGTACGGCAGACCGGCGGCGAGCTGGCCTACCGGCCTTCGGGTGCCGAGCCCGTCCTGTGGGTCGGCTCCCGCCGAGGCGTCCCCCACCTGCCCAAACAAGGTCTCGCACTGCTCGGTGCCGACCCCGGGCCGCCCCGCTTCGCCACGGTCGAGGCCTTCAGGGCGGCCGGCGCCGCCGCGGACCTGTGGTCCCTGACGGCCAAGGAGTTCGGCTGGGGCTACTACCAGGAGCTGTTCACCGCGCACCCGGAGCGGACCGCGAGGTCCTGGCCGGAGTTCGCGAGGTCCTACGAGAAGCTCGACTGGGACAGCGCCGCGCTGCACGCGCTGGTCGAGGAGTCCGTGGCGCCGGCCGACCGCCTGGACCTGGAGGTGCTCCAGCGGCCCCTGGCCGGCCTGCGCTTCGCCTCGGAGCGCGAACTGGGGGCGTGGATGCTCCCTTACGTACGGGCCACCGTCGATCGGGTGACGCTGCCCGGGCACAGTGCGTGGGCGGGCGGCGCGCGGTCCCTGTTCACGGCGGGCAATCAGCTGGCCGAGCTGCTGGTCTCGTACGGCGGCGAGCTCGATCCGAAGGCCACGGCGGCGATCGAGCGGATATCGGAGTTCAACAGCTTCTTCTCGTCGGGGCCGCCGCCGTTCCGGCTGGAACAGCTCCTCGCCCTGTTCCGGGCCGGGACGGTCCGCTTCCTCGGCGCCGGCACCCGGGTCCGCACGGACGAGTCGGCGGGCGTCTTCGTCGCGTCGTCCGGCTCCCTCGCCGTGGAGCGCCGTGCCCGGCACTTCGTCGAAGCGCGGCTGGCCGCGCCGGATGTGCTCGGGGGAGGCGACCTGCTGCTCAGCGCGATGGTCGCGGGAGGCCAGGCGCAGACGCGCGGCGTGGCGTACGCGCAGAACGTGCTCCGGCTTGTGGCCCAGGACGGCGACTACCGCGTTCCCGACCGCTCGGGACGGCCGCATCCGCGGCGGTACGCGCTCGGGGCCTTCGCCACCGGAGGCAGTCTGGGCTCCTTCTCGGTGCCGGGGACGAATTCACCGTTCTTCCGGCAGAACGACGAGGTGGGGCGCCGGCTGCTCAGGCAACTCCGCGCCCTGGCACAGCAGCGGCCGGCTCCGGCGGCGACCGTGCCACGGCCCTCCGCGGAACCGGCCGCAAAAATCGGCCCGGCCCCCGGAACGTCGTCATGACGACCGGGAGCCGGACCGCTCGCTACTTGCTGCCGACGACGGACTTGTAGAGGCCGTACACGACCTCCAGCCCCCCGAGTGCCATTAATACGACGCCCAGCTTGGTCAGCGTGACGACCGGCGTTTCGACATCGCCGGTGAACCTCCAGAGCACCAAGCCGATGATGAAGGTGATTACTCCGGCGACCACGGCTTTGAAACCTGAACTCATCTCGCATCCTTTCCTTCCCGCTCTTGACCTGAATCGCGGCACCGCGAAGACTGTTGCCGCGCCAGCGACTATAGGCGAACAAATGCCTGGGAATAAACCCGAGGCACTTCCTCCGACTAATACTTCATCCGCCTACTTGCCCATCTCCTGCTTCTCCACCATCCACTTCTCATCCGCCTGTTTCTCCATCCGTTTCCGAATCCAATTCCCCCGGGGGCCGACGTGGTCACACTGCAGGAAATAGCCGAGTGGTATCAGGAGCGGGCCGGGCAGCACTGCGGCCACAGCGACTGGTTCGAGATCACCCAGCCGGACGTCAACGCGTTCGCCGATGTCACCCGCGACTGGCAGGACATCCATGTGGACCCCGGCCGGGCGGCCGACGGGCCGTACGGCACACCGGTGGCCCACGGGTTCCTGGTCCTGTCCCTCGTGACCTACCTGACGGACAGCCTGCTGGACCTCGACTGGTCCGCCTCGGGCCTGAACCAGCGGCTCGACCGGGTACGGTTCCGCGCCCCGGCCGAGGTCGGGTGCAGGCTGCGGGCCGGGGTGGGCATAGTCGGCGCGCGTACCAGGCCGCGCGGCTTCCTGGAACTGGTGCTGTCGATCAGCATCGAGAAGGAGGACGGGGCCGTCGTGTGCAGCGCGGAGCAGACCCGGCTCTACCTGGCCCGCCCCGACGCCCGGTTGCCCCGGTTCCCGGCGCTCACCGCGCCCGTGCCGGACGCCCGTGCCTGACACAGCGCGGCCGGGCGGCCGTTCCCGCACACCGTGACCGGCGCGGGCGCCGGGCGGGTGCTCACGAAGCGGGTGCTCAGTCGACCTCGGCCGCGCTCTCCACCAGGGCCTGCCTCGCCCGGAGCTGCTCGGCGAAATCCCGCCACAGACCGGCGTTCTTCCTGGCTATCTCCACTATTAAGTTGGCCTGGTGCGGCGGAAGTCTGTCGATGAACTGGCTCCATTCCTGCGGGGAGATGACCCGGGACTCCACCCAGCGCAGGAAGTCCCGGCCCGCGGCGCTGAACCGCAGCGACGGGTCCTTGCGCAGCCGCTCCAGCGTCTCGGAGACGACGGACTCCGACGCGTGAGCCTCCTGCCGCGCAACGGTGCCCGCGCCGCGGCCGGCGTCCTCTTCACGGCTGCCGGCCCGGGCGGACCCGGCGCGTTGTGGCCGCTCCTCGGCCGCGGCCGCCATCATCTTCCGCTGCCGCGGGGGCACCGGGTCCTCCCCGCGCTTGATCCGCGCGCGGACGTCCCAGACGGTGGAGATGGAGATGCCGGCCTCCTGCGCAATCAGCCGTAGCGGCATTTCGGGGTTGCGGAGGAGCAGCTTGTGGGCGTGCAGCCTGCCCGCGGCGCCGTCCAGCGGCCGGACCCGGCCGTCCTTGCCCACTCGGCTGTTCGACTGCGGACCCTCCTCGGTCGAACTCCTGCGCACCCCGGCGACGGTCTTGGCGGTCAGTCCGACGGCCTCCGCGATGGCCCGGTCCGACCAGTGCGGATGAGTGCCGATGATGCGCCGGGCGGCCGAGGTGCGCTCGGCGATCCGGAGCGGCAGCCCGTGGGTGATGTTCGACCGGACGGCGAAGACGAACGCGTCCCTCGCGTCCCCGTCGAAGAACCGGACGCCGATCTCCTCGTCCCCGCGCAGCAGCGCGGCGTGCACCCGGTGCGTCCCGTCGATGACGCGCATGGTGGCACGGTGCACGACGATGGGCGGTAACGCGGTACCGGTCTCCGCGAGGAGACGTACGTGCTCCTCGCTGATGCGCGTCAGTCGTGGCGAATCGGCCGTCCGGAGTGCTCGGACGGGGACCTTTTCCACAGGAGGCTCGGGGAGCCGGGACCCCGCAGCGGCTTCCGGTGCCTCCTGGATACATGCGGTGGAACTGTCGTGAACCGGGCTCCCCATGGCCTCTCCCCCGTGTGGTCCTCGTTCCTCTGCTCTGTACCGGCATCCTTCCATCACTTCACGTACACCACATCCTACGAAAGGGGGAGAGCAGGAGTAGACAAACGGCTTAGCCACGGCCCGGGTTGCACCGTCCGGCCACGGCACACCGGGTGCCCGCTGGCCTTCCGTTCGGGCACAGCCTTATGGCGCCTACTGCTATTCGCGCCCGGCACGCTCAGCTCGGCGTTCGGGGCGGCGACCGCCCGTCGCTTGCCGTCGACACGCGCGGGTCAGTGACCCGCCGGGCGCCCCAGCCGGTCAGTCACGGCCCATGCGCAGAGCCGCCGACCCGTGTCGAGCTTGAACCCACGACCTCTTCGTCCTGCCTGGGCTCGATCAAAATCACCATCGGGCCACCGTGGGCCTGGGTCTCCACCGTCTCGTTCACGAACTTCTTCGACCTGACACGCACGGCATGCGGCTGGTGCTGATCGCGGCCATGCCAGCCGGCCTGGTGATGGCCGTCGCCCTGCCCGAGGCAATCGACGGCCGGGTCACCGTGTTCTCATCGCTTACTTGGCCGTGCAAAACGGTTGGCAGCCCTCCATCGTCCTCTTACTCGGCGACCACCGGCTGGCCCGGGAGTGCTCCCGGACCTTTGCCTGGATGCTGCGCTCCGCAGCGCCCCAGACAGGCGGCATCTTCGTGCACGGATAGGGCCCGCACCGGGCTGTGGGCCTTGGCCGTCACTGCCGAGTACAGCGCGTCCTGCCGCTCGGTGAAGTATTCGCCGAGCCTCAGCGAAGCCTCAGGCCGCCCCCTGCTTCCGAGCCACCATCCCGTCTGAGCCTAGGAGAGCCACGGGAGAGCGATGCCTGGCAGCAAACCCCGAGGTACCCGGGAATCTCGGGCCTCTGACCGCCTCTCGTCAACACCATCGCGTTGACGTATCAACACAGAAAATCGGGACAAAAAGACCCCCTGCCTGCATTTTTGCAGGTCAGAGGGGTCTGCGATGTGGAGCCTAGGGGAGTCGAACCCCTGACATCTGCCATGCAAAGACAGCGCTCTACCAACTGAGCTAAGGCCCCGGGACTGCCGCCGAGCGGCGGGTGTCGCAGACCAGAGTACCGGGTGCCGGGGGGTGCCCCGCAAAAGGTTTGGGGCTCCCGGTCGACGACCACGCTCCGTAAGATGCTGGGCGAGGTTCGCAGCAGCGAACCGAAGCGATGGGGAGACGCAATGGATGCAGCGCAGCAGGAAGCGACCGCGAGAGCCAGAGAGCTTCAGCGCAGTTGGTACGGGGAGCCGCTGGGGGCGCTCTTTCGTAGGCTCATCGACGATCTGGGCCTGAACCAGGCCCGGCTCGCGGCGGTGCTCGGGCTGTCGGCTCCGATGCTTTCCCAGCTGATGAGCGGCCAGCGCGCCAAGATCGGCAACCCGGCCGTGGTCCAGCGCGTCCAGGCCCTGCAGGAGCTGGCCGGGCAGGTCGCCGACGGCAGTGTGAGCGCCGCCGAGGCCACCGACCGGATGGACGAGATCAAGAAGTCCCAGGGCGGCTCGGTGCTCACCAGCACCAGCCAGACGACCGCCAGCTCGGGCGCGCCGACCGTACGCCGCGTGGTCCGCGAGATCCAGTCGCTGCTCCGCTCGGTCGCGGCCGCCGGTGACATCATCGACGCCGCCGACACCCTCGCCCCCACCCACCCGGAACTGGCAGAGTTCCTCCGGGTGTACGGCGCCGGGCGCACCGCGGACGCGGTCGCCCACTACGAGTCGCATCAGAGCTGACCGCGGCAGGACGCCGTGGCAGGGAACGGGGAGCGGGCGCAGCGCAATGGGTGAGGTCTTCGCCGGCCGGTACGTGCTGGTCGACCCGATCGGACGGGGCGGCGTCGGCGCCGTCTGGCGTGCCTGGGACAACCGCCGCCGGCGCTATGTCGCGGCCAAGGTCCTCCAGCAGAGCGACGCGCACACCTTGCTGCGCTTCGTACGCGAGCAGGCCCTGAGGATCGACCACCCGCATGTCCTGGCCCCGGCCAGCTGGGCGGCGGACGACGACAAGGTGCTGTTCACCATGGATCTGGTGAGCGGCGGGTCGCTGGCCCATGTCATCGGTGACTACGGCCCGCTGCCTCCCCGGTTCGTCTGCGCCCTGCTCGACCAGTTGCTGTCCGGACTCGCCGCGGTGCACGCGGAGGGGGTGGTGCACCGCGACATCAAGCCGGCCAACATCCTGCTGGAGGCGACCGGGACCGGGCGGCCGCACCTGCGGCTGTCCGACTTCGGCATCTCCATGCGCAAGGGCGAGCCCCGGCTGACCGAGACCAACTATGTGGTGGGTACGCCCGGTTACTTCGCGCCCGAGCAGATGATGGGCGCGGAGCCCGACTTCCCGGCCGACCTGTTCGCGGTCGGCCTGGTCGCGCTGTATCTGCTGCGCGGTCAGAAACCCGACGCACAGGCGCTGATCGAGCACTTCGCGACGTACGGCACGCCGGGGGCCCCCGAGGGCGTCCCCGAGCCGCTGTGGCAGGTGCTCGCGGGTTTGCTCCAGCCGGATCCGGGGGCCCGGTTCCGTACGGCCACGGGCGCGCGCAAGGCGCTGACGTCGGCGGTGGAATTGCTGCCGGCCGCGCCGGAGGGCGAGGAGCCGGTGGAGGTCTTCGACCAGATCGGGCCGCTCCCGGCCGGTTTCGGTCCCGAGGGTCCGCTGACGCCGCCCGCCGCGCCGCCCACCCCGCTGCCCGCTCCGCCTTCCGTACCCGACCGGCAGCCGCCTGCGCCGCCGGCCCCACCGGAGACGGGCGGCTTCCACCTCGCCCCGCCCCTGCCGCACCCGGCGCCCCTGCCCCACCCGGCGCAGCCCCCCGCCGCCGCTTCCGTACCCGCTTCCGTACCCGCGCACGCGGCGCCGACCGCCGGGGTGCAACACGATCCCGCTGCCTCGACCCGGCACTACACCGCCCACGCCCCGCACGTTCCTGCGCAAGCCCTGGGCCACGTGCCCGCGCGGAAGCTGCCGGGACCGCCTCCCAAGGTGACGGTCCCGGTGCTGATCGTGGCCCTGCTGTGTTTCGCGGTCGGGATCTGGGCGCTCACCCAGGCCTGACCGCGCCCCGATGCCCGCCCGCCGTCAC
The DNA here is from genome assembly GCF_030406405.1 of Streptomyces ficellus. Classification (GTDB taxonomy): domain Bacteria; phylum Actinomycetota; class Actinomycetes; order Streptomycetales; family Streptomycetaceae; genus Streptomyces; species Streptomyces ficellus_B. Next base: position 44,697 of record NZ_JAUEPL010000008.1, on the reverse strand, counting down.
CAGGCGGCGGGCGGTCCGTACCGCGTCGGCCCCGTCTCCGTCGCGGCAGCGGCACCCGTGCCCGCACCCGCACCCGCACCCGTCGCCGAAGCCGCCCTCGCCGCGCTCCGACGCGCCAGCAGGGTCCACGCCACCAGTCCGAGCACCAGTACCGAACCTGCGCCGATCCCGGCAGCGGCGACCAACCGCATCGTGCCGCTCTTCGCCGCCTCGGGACCGCTCTGCCCGTTCGCCGCCGCCTCCTGGTCCGCCTCCGTGACGGCGAAGATGCCGGCCTGACCGTCGTAGGCCGGGGCCGCCGCCGGGGTGCCCTCCACGTTGATCCGCAGCGTCAGACCGTACGGCTTGCGCCCGAACTCCTCCCCGACCTCCGGGTTCAGGCTGACCCGCAGGTAGTACCAGCCCGCGAACCGCGTGTTCACGAACTTGGAGCCGGAGTCGAAACGGTTCTCGTACTTCACCGGTGGCAGCGGTTCCAGTGCGGCGGACTTCTGCTTCCCGTCGTAGGAGACCGAGTCGCTGCTGCTCACCACCCCCTGCACGGGGTTGAACAGCGTGACGGCGAGCGCGCTGCCCACGAAGCCGTTGCCGGACGAGCTGCCCAGGTCGGCGCTGGCGAAGAGCTGCTGCCCCCAGTTGACCGGAACCCGGTAGAAGCGCGACCGACCGGGCTCGATCCGGTCCGTCCACTCGCCCTCGGTGAGGCCGGTCGCGTCGAAGAAGCTGGTGCCGCCGGCCCGCTCCCGTGGTCCGCCGGCCGGCGCGGGAGGCGAGGCACTGGCCCACTCCTCGGGGGCCGCGGTCGGGCCCTCGGTCTTGAGCTTGGGCTCCAGCTCGTGGCGGATCTCCAGGTCCCAAGCCTCGGGGGAGGAGGTGGCCTTGCTGTCGCGCTCGACGACGACGTAGTACGGACCGGCGTCCTGGCAGAAGGAGCTGTCCCTGTTCATCGTCCGGTGCGCATAGGCAGCCACCGGGCGGGCGAAATCGGCAGAGCCGAAACGCGCGTCGTTGGCGCTGCAGTTGAAGCCGTTCCGGTCCTGGAGGGACACCTTCAGACTGTCGGACCTGTCCACCGTGCTGTCCGCCTCGGGCACGGCGACGGCCGAGACATACGCGTTGGTCTTCGCGTCCAGGTCGAGGCGGTAGATGCGCTTGGCGCCGCCCGTGATCGCGTCCCGGTACACCGCGCCCGCGTCCAGCCGTGGTGCGTCGCTGGTGGTCGCCGCCCCGGTGATCGGCTTGATGCCGTCGGCGAAGGCGTACGCCCCGCCCGACCCGCCACCGGTTGCCCCGCCCGCCCCGGCACCGGTCGCCTCGTCCGCCGACGCCCCGCCCGGCAGTGTCGCCACCGCGCACAGCGCCGTCACCACCGCCGGCGCCACCATCCGGCCGATCCGTCCTCCCTTGCCGCACCGCCTCTTCACGCGCATTCCCCCTGACCGAGACCAGTCAATTTTGCCCTCGCAAGCTAGCGATTTGCGTACGTGAACTCAAGGGACTCACTGTCACGGTCCGGCAACAGAAAGAAGCGCCTGGAGAAAATCGAGCCGGGAGAAAGGCGGAAAAGGCAGCGGGCAGCAGAGAACCCCGGCCGCGTTTCAGCGACCGGGGTCCGTAGGCAGACGTGCTTGCGTCTCAGACACCGGAACCTGCGGGCACGGAGTCGGTCGCCTCCGTCCACAGATCCTGCTCGGCGCGGTCCGCCTGGATCTGGCGGTACACGAGGAGCCCGCCGATGGCGGCCAGTGCGACCAGGAGAAGCTTCTTCACCGCGCGACCTCGTCTTTCCTTGACGTAGGAGACCTTCTTGGCGCCCGACTATACACACCGACCGATACCGATCGGTGACCTACGTCCCGGCCGGCCGACTCGCCGGCCGACTCGCCGTAGGACTCCGTAGGACTCCGGTAGGAGTCCTCGCCGTATGGCCCCCCGTACGAAGACACCGGCACAAAGCCATCCGCACAAAGCATCGGCGCAAAGGCATCGGCCCAAAGGCATCGGCGCAAAGCGATCGGCCCGGGCGGATAATCTCCGTCCGGGCCGATCGTCACTGTGGGGCTAACAGGATTTGAACCTGTGGCCTCATCCTTATCAGGGATGCGCTCTAACCAACTGAGCTATAGCCCCTCCGCGCTGCGCGCTGACCTCTGAAGATTAGCGCACGGAGCGGCGAGTACCCAAATCGCCGGGGCCGGGGCCCCTATGGGTCCTACTCGTCCTCGGCCAGCGTGAGCTCGACACCGCCCACGAAGCCGGCCGACAGGTTGTAGATGAAGGCACCCAGGGTCGCCAGGGCCGTGGCGAGCACCACGTCGATGACCGCGATCACCGACGTGAAGATCAGCACGCGCGGCAGCGACAGGAACGACTGCAGATCGAAGCCGTTGCTCTCGTTGGAGCCGGTGGCCTCGCTGATCGTTCCGCCGACGGTCGAGAAGACGCCCATCGCGTCCATGACCATCCACAGCACCGCCGCCGCCACCACCGTGCAGATGCCCAGCGCGATGGAGAGCAGGAAGCTGACCTTCATCACCGACCACGGATCGGCCTTCGCCACCCGCAGCCGTGCCTTGCGCGTACGCGGCGTCGTCTTCGCGCCCGTACGGGGCCGGCGGACCGTCCCCGTGGCGCTGCCGCCGCCGCCCTGAGCGGCGTACGCCTGCGGCGGGTGGTAGGGCTGCGCCGTCTGCTTCCCGGCCGCGGGCCGTTCGTCGGGCAGCGGCCCGTCGTCGTAGGTGGTCACCGTGTCCCCCTGGGAGTCCGTGGCAGGGCCACGGGCGCCGCTCGTTCCAGAAGCGGCCGATCCGGCGCCCGTGGCTCCACTCACGCTCTACTCCTCGTGCTCCCCGGCCGAGGGCTCCGTGCCCTCGACTGCCTCGGCCGCGGCGCCGCTCGCTGCGGCGGCCTCGGTCCGTTCGGTACCTTCGGTCGCTTCGACCGTGTCCGTCCCGGTCGCTGCTACCTCGTCGGTCGCTTCGAGCTCGTCGGCCCCTTCGACCGCCTCGGCCTCGCGACCGGCCTCGGCGTTGCGAGCGATACCGACGACGGCATCGCGCTTGCCCAGGTTGATCAGTTGGACGCCCATGGTGTCACGGCCCGTCTCCCTGACTTCGTTGACTCGCGTACGAATCACACCACCGGACAGCGTGATGGCGAGGATCTCGTCGTTCTCCTCCACCACCAGCGCGCCGACGAGCGAGCCGCGGTCCTCCACGATCTTGGCAGCCTTGATGCCGAGGCCGCCACGACCCTGGACGCGGTACTCGTCGACACGGGTGCGCTTCGCGTACCCGCCGTCCGTCGCGGTGAAGACGAACGTACCGGGCCGGACCACATTCATCGAGAGCAGCTCGTCGCCTTCCCGGAAACTCATCCCCTTGACGCCGGACGTGGCACGCCCCATCGGACGCAGTGCCTCGTCCGTCGCGGTGAACCGGATCGACTGCGCCTTCCTGCTGATGAGCAGCAGGTCGTCGTCGGCCGACACCAGCTCGGCGCCGATCAGCTCGTCGTCGCTGCCGTCCGGAGTCTCCCGGAGGTTGATCGCGATGACACCACCGGAGCGCGGCGAGTCGTAGTCCTTCAGCGCGGTCTTCTTCACCAGACCGCCCTTGGTGGCGAGCACCAGGTAGGGCGCCGCCTCGTAGTCGCGGATGGCGAGGATCTCGGCGATCTGCTCGTCCGGCTGGAAGGCCAGCAGGTTGGCGACGTGCTGGCCGCGCGCGTCGCGGCCGGCGTCCGGCAGTTCGTACGCCTTGGCGCGGTAGACCCGGCCCTTGTTGGTGAAGAACAGCAGCCAGTGGTGCGTGGTGGAGACGAAGAAGTGGTCGACGATGTCGTCTTCCTTCAGCTTCGTGCCCCGCACGCCCTTGCCGCCGCGCTTCTGCGAGCGGTAGTCGTCCGTCTTCGTACGCTTCACATAGCCGCCACGCGTGATCGTGACGACGATGTCCTCCTCGGCGATCAGGTCCTCCATGGACATGTCGCCGTCGAAGGGCACCAGCTTGGAGCGGCGGTCGTCGCCGTACTTCTCGACGAGCGCGGCCAGCTCCTCGCTGACGATCTGGCGCTGGCGGGATTCCGACGCCAGGATCTGGTTGTACTCGTTGATCTTCGCCTGGAGCTCGTCGTGCTCGGCGACGATCTTCTGGCGCTCCAGGGCGGCGAGCCGGCGCAGCTGCATCTCAAGGATGGCGTTGGCCTGGATCTCGTCGATCTCCAGCAGGCCCATCAGGCCCTCGCGCGCCACCTCGACCGTGTCGCTGCGCCGGATCAGCGCGATGACCTCGTCGATCGCGTCCAGCGCCTTGAGCAGACCGCGCAGGATGTGTGCCCGCTCCTCCGCCTTGCGCAGGCGGAAGCGCGTACGGCGGACGATGACCTCGATCTGGTGCGTCACCCAGTGACGGATGAACGCGTCCAGCGAGAGCGTGCGCGGCACGCCGTCGACGAGCGCCAGCATGTTGGCGCCGAAGTTCGTCTGGAGGTCGGTGTGCTTGTAGAGGTTGTTGAGGACGACCTTGGCGACCGCGTCCCGCTTCAGCACGATGACGAGCCGCTGGCCGGTACGGGAGCTGGTCTCGTCGCGGACGTCCGCGATGCCGCCGATCTTGCCGTCCTTGACGAGGTCGGCGATCTTCTGCGCGAGGTTGTCCGGGTTGACCTGGTAGGGCAGCTCGGTGACCACCAGGCACTGGCGGTTCTGGATCTCCTCGACCTCGACGACCGCGCGCATCGTGATGGAGCCGCGCCCCGTGCGGTACGCCTCCTCGATGCCCTTGCGGCCGACGACCAGCGCGCCGGACGGGAAGTCCGGGCCCTTGATCCGCTCGATGAGCGCGTCGAGCAGCTCCTCGTGCGTGGCCTCGGGGTGCTCCAGCGCCCACTGGGCACCGGCGGCGACCTCGCGCAGGTTGTGCGGCGGGATGTTGGTCGCCATACCGACCGCGATGCCGGCCGAGCCGTTCACCAGCAGGTTGGGGAAGCGCGCCGGCAGGACGGTGGGCTCCTGGTTACGGCCGTCGTAGTTGTCCTGGAAGTCGACGGTCTCCTCGTCGATGTCCCGGAGCATCTCCATGGCCAGCGGCATCATCTTGCACTCGGTGTACCGCATGGCGGCGGCCGGGTCGTTGCCCGGGGAACCGAAGTTGCCGTTGGAGTCCACGAGCGGCATACGCATCGACCACGGCTGGGCCAGGCGGACCAGGGCGTCGTAGATCGAGGTGTCGCCGTGCGGGTGGTACGTACCCATGACGTCACCGACGACGCGGGCGCACTTGTAGAAGCCCTTCTCGGGCCGGTAGCCCCCGTCGTACATCGCGTACAGCACGCGGCGGTGGACGGGCTTGAGGCCGTCCCGCACGTCGGGCAGGGCTCGCGACACGATGACGGACATCGCGTAGTCCAGGTACGAGCGCTGCATCTCGGTCTCGAGCCCGACAGGCTCGACACGCAGGCCCACGCCGGGAACGGCGGGCTCCTCTTCGGGCATCACCACGGGGGTGTTCTCGTCGGCCATTGCTGGTCTTCAGTCCTTTCGTACGGTCAGCTGAGACCGACTCAGATGTCGAGGAAGCGGACGTCCTTGGCGTTGCGCTGGATGAACGAGCGCCGCGCCTCCACGTCCTCACCCATCAGCACCGAGAACAGGTCGTCGGCCTGGGCCGCGTCGTCCAGCGTGACCTGGCCGAGCACCCGGTGGTCCTGGTCCATGGTGGTGATGCGCAGTTCCTCGGCGTTCATCTCGCCCAGACCCTTGAAGCGCTGGATGGAGTCCTCGCGGATGCGCTTGCCGTTCTGCTTGCCGAGCTCGACGAGCGCGTCGCGCTCGCGGTCCGAGTACGCGTACTCGAAGTCGTCCCGGCCCCACTTGATCTTGTACAGCGGCGGGCGGGAGAGGTAAACGTGCCCCGCCTCCACCAGCGGCCGCATGAAGCGGAAGAGGAAGGTCAGCAGCAGGGTGTTGATGTGCTGACCGTCGACGTCGGCGTCCGCCATCAGGATGATCTTGTGATAGCGGAGCTTCTCGATGTCGAAGTCCTCGTGCACACCGGTGCCGAAGGCCGAGATCAGCGCCTGGACCTCGGTGTTCTGAAGGATCTTGTCGATCCGGGCCTTCTCGACGTTCAGGATCTTGCCGCGGATGGGCAGGATGGCCTGGTACTCCGGGTTACGGCCGGACTTCGCCGAGCCGCCCGCGGAGTCACCCTCGACGATGAAGATCTCGCACTTGGTCGGGTCGTTCGACTGGCAGTCGGACAGCTTGCCCGGCAGCGAGGCACTCTCCAGCAGACCCTTGCGGCGGGTCAGGTCGCGCGCCTTGCGGGCGGCGACGCGGGCGGTGGCGGCCTGGATGGCCTTGCGGATGATGTCCGCCGCCTCGTTGGGGTTGCGGTCGAACCAGTCGTTCAGGTGCTCATGGACGACCTTCTGCACGAAGGTCTTCGCCTCGGTGTTGCCCAGCTTCGTCTTGGTCTGGCCCTCGAACTGCGGCTCACCGAGCTTGACCGAGATGATCGCCGTCAGACCCTCGCGGACGTCCTCACCGGTGAGGTTGTCGTCCTTCTCGCGCAGCAGCTTCTTGTCGCGCGCGTAGCGGTTGACGAGACCGGTCAGCGCGGCGCGGAAGCCCTCCTCGTGCGTACCACCCTCGTGCGTGTGGATGGTGTTCGCGAAGGAGTAGACACCCTCGGTGTACTGGGAGTTCCACTGCATCGCGATCTCGACCGAGAGCATCCGCTCCTTGTCCTCGGCCTCGACCGAGATGACGGTGGGGTGGATGAGCTCGCCCTTGCGCGAGTTCAGGTACTTCACGAAGTCGACGATGCCGCCTTCGTAGTGGTACGAGACGGTCCTGGCCGGCGCCTCCCTCGCCGTCTCCGCGGCGTCGGGGTCGTCGGCGTTCATGGTCGCCTTGGCGGACTCGCGCTCGTCGGTCAGGGAGATGCGCAGGCCCTTGTTGAGGAAGGCCATCTCCTGGAAGCGGCGCGAGAGCGTCTCGAAGGAGTAGTCGGTCGTCTCGAAGATGTCCGGGTCGGCCCAGAACGTCACCGACGTACCCGAGTCCTCGACCCGCTCGTGCCTGGCGAGCGGGGCGGTGGGCACGCCGAGTTTGTAGTCCTGGGTCCAGCGGTAGCCGTCGCGCTTGATCTCGACGGAGACCCGGGAGGACAGCGCGTTCACCACGGACACGCCGACGCCGTGCAGACCGCCGGAGACGGCGTAACCGCCGCCGCCGAACTTGCCGCCGGCGTGCAGGACGGTCAGGACGACCTCGACGGCGGGCTTCTTCTCGACGGGGTGCATGTCAACGGGGATACCTCGCCCGTTGTCCACGACCTTGACGCCGCCGTCCGCGAGGATGGTGACGTCGATGGTGTCCGCGTGCCCGGCCAGGGCCTCGTCGACGGAGTTGTCGACGACCTCGTACACCAAGTGGTGAAGGCCACGCTCACCGGTGGAGCCGATGTACATGCCGGGCCGCTTGCGGACCGCGTCCAGACCCTCGAGGACGGTGATCGCGCTGGCGTCATACGACGAGGTGACCTCGCCGTTCTCGCCGGCGGCAGTGGACAGAGTGTTCTCGTTGGGGTTGCCGGAATCGGCCACGAAGCGCCCTTTCTGGCACAGCACAAGCCGTCTCTCCGGGCATCCGGGAGCGGCTGCGTCGCTCGACATGTTCCGCAGTGGGCGGGATTACCTACCAGTCTACCGGTAGCTCTGACACTAATGGGGGTTTGCCGGTACCTGAGTCCGCATGTGCCGCCCTGAACCGGAGCCGACCGACTCCCCATATCCGGGAAGGGGCTCCAAGAGGCTCACGCCGCCACTCAGCGCTTCGGCCTGTCAACCTCCAGCAACGGTGACGACCACCTCATCCACCCCTCGCGCCCCGCGCGACCGAGCCACCCCGAAGGGCACCCTGTTGCCTCCCCGTTTGTGTCCCCGCGCACGTGTGTCTTCGCGCACGCGCACGCGTAGGCGCGCGTGGGCGGGGTGCGGGCGGGGGTGCGGGTGCGGGGAGGGATGGAGTGGGGGGAGCATGGTCGCGATGCCCACCCATGCCAGGCGCGGGAGCGTGGGCGCGGCGCGGGGCCCGGGGGCGGAGTGCCCGGTTGGGGAAGGGGCAGGGTGGGGGGCGAACCGCCGTGGGCACTTGGGGCACCAGGGGCACCACGGGCAGGGGCACCGCTGGCACCGCGAGCACCAAGCGCACCGCGGCACCACGGGCGCGCGCCCGGCCAAGCAGACGGGCCCACCCGGCCAGAGCCCCGCCCTTGATCGCGTCAGCCGTACGTGTCGCCGGGCCCCGTACTCCCCGGTGCCCGCAACGGCCCGTACCCCCGGCGCGGCCCGCCCGGCCCCAGCACCTTGATCACCCGGACGGTGCCCTGCCCCAGGTCCTCGTTCAGGCGGGCCACCAGCCGCGGGGCCAGCAGCCGCAGCTGCGTCGCCCACGCCGTGGAGTCGCACTGCACCGTGAGCACCCGCTCCTGCGGGTCCTCGTCGTACCGCAGCGGTACGCAGTGCTTCGCCAGGTCCTCGCCCACGATCTGCGGCCACCGCCCCATCACGCCGCCCACCGCGGCCGGGGTCTCCCACCCGCGCTCGGTGATCAGCCGGTTGATCGCGGCGCCGAGCGGCAGCGGATCACGCCCGTCCGCCCGCGCACCCGAGCGCAGCCCGCCGCCGCGCTTGGCCTGCTTCTTCTGTGCGGCGGCAGCGCCCCGCGCCTTCGCCTGCTCCTTCGCCGCGCGCAGCGCGACCCGCGCCAGGTCGACACCCGACGCCTCAGGCACCGCCGGAACGGAGTGCACCGACGGCCCCGCCGGCATGGAGTGCCCCGACGGTCCCGAGGACACCGAAGGCCCTGGCGACACCGAAGGCCCCAAAGGTCCCGCTGGCCCCATCGGCCCCGAGGACCCCAAGGGCCCCGGCATACGATCCGCCGTCACAGCCGCTCCACCGACCCCTCCGACACCTCGTACCGCACCCCCGCCAGCACCCCCGGCACATCGTCGTCAACCGCCGCCGTCACCAGCACCTGCTCACCCGGCGCGACCAGCTCCGCCAGCCGCTCCCGGCGCCGCGCGTCCAGCTCGGCGAAGACGTCGTCAAGGACGAGCACCGGCTCGTTGCCCTCCGACCGCAGCAGATCGTACGAGGCGAGCCGCAGCGCCAAGGCGTAGGACCAGGACTCCCCGTGGCTCGCGTACCCCTTTGCGGGCAGCTCGCCGAGCTTGAGCACCAGATCGTCGCGGTGCGGGCCCACCAGCGTCACGCCCCGCTCGATCTCCTGCTTCCGCACCTCCGCCAGCGCGCCGAGCAGCCCCTCGTACAGCGCCTCCCGCCCATGCACACCCGCGGCCACCGGCCCCCGGTACTCCAGGCCCACCGGCCCGCCCCCGGGCGCCAGCTGGTCGTACGCCTTGTCGGCCAGCGGCTGCAACGTGGCGACCAGATCCAGCCGCTGCGCCAGCAGCTCCGCGCCGGCCCGCGCCAGGTGCTGGTCCCACACGTCGAGCGTGGACAGGTCCATGGAACGGCCGCCGTGCCGCCGCGCCATGGCCGCCGACTTCAGCAGCGTGTTGCGCTGCCTGAGCACCCGCTCGTAGTCGGACCGCACGCCCGCCATCCGTGGCGAGCGGGCCGTGACGAGCTCGTCCAGGAAGCGCCGCCGCTCCCCCGGATCACCCTTGACCAGCGCCAGGTCCTCCGGCGCGAACAGCACCGTCCGTACGATCCCCAGCACATCGCGCGGCCTGACCTGCGACGACCTGTTGATACGGGCCCGGTTCGCGCGCCCGGGGTTGAGCTCCAGCTCGACCAGCTGTGACCGCTCCCCCTGCCGGACCGCCGCCCGGATGATCGCGCGCTCGGCGCCCATGCGTACCAGCGGGGCGTCGGACGACACGCGGTGGCTGCCCAGCGTCGCCAGGTAGCCGACCGCCTCGACCAGGTTGGTCTTGCCCTGCCCGTTCGCGCCGATGAACACACTGACGCCCGGATCGAGCGGGACCTCGACCCGGGCGTACGAGCGGAAGTCGGCCAGCGACAAATGCGTGACGTGCATGATGTGCGCCGACCTTCCCCCGGCATGCCGTGCACCGCCGGGTGCACAGCCTGTGGATCTACTTCTTGGACTCGCCCGCGGACTCGACCGCGTGGCCGCCGAACTGGTTGCGCAGCGCGGCGATCATCTTCATCTGCGGCGAGTCGTCCTGCCGGGACGCGAACCGCGCGAACAGCGACGCGGTGATCGCCGGCAGCGGGACCGCGTTGTCGATGGCGGCTTCCACGGTCCACCGGCCCTCGCCGGAGTCCTGTGCGTAACCGCGCAGCCGCTCCAGGTGCTCGTCCTCGTCCAGTGCGTTGACGGCCAGGTCGAGCAGCCAGGAACGGATGACCGTGCCCTCCTGCCAGGAGCGGAAGACCTCGCGTACGTCGGTGACGGAGTCGACGGCCTCCAGCAGCTCCCAGCCCTCGGCGTACGCCTGCATCATGGCGTACTCGATGCCGTTGTGGACCATCTTCGCGAAGTGGCCCGCGCCGACCTTGCCGGCGTGGACGGAGCCGAACTCGCCCTCCGGCTTGAGCGCGTCGAAGATCGGCTGGACCTTCGCGACGTTCTCGGCGTCGCCGCCGTACATCAGCGCGTAGCCGTTCTCCAGGCCCCACACGCCGCCGGAGACGCCGCAGTCGACGAAGCCGATGCCCTTCTCGCCCAGCTCGGCGGCGTGCTTCTCGTCGTCGGTCCAGCGGGAATTCCCGCCGTCGACGACGACGTCACCGGGGGAGAGCAGCTCGGCCAGCTCGTCGATCGTGGACTGGGTCGCGGCACCGGCCGGGACCATGACCCAGACGACGCGGGGGCCCTTGAGCTTGCCCACAAGCTCTTCGAGGCTGTGGACATCGGCGACGTCCGGGTTGCGGTCGTATCCGATGACGGTGTGGCCAGCGCGGCGGATGCGCTCGCGCATGTTGCCGCCCATCTTGCCGAGGCCGACGAGACCGAGCTCCATCAGAGATTCCTCAATCGTTGTGTGCCGTGTTCGTACCCGCGTCCGAGACTACGCCCGGACGCGGGCGCACACCTGTGGGGTCAGGCGCTCATCAGGCGCCCCGCCCTGGAAGCCGTCAAGGCGTCAAGGTGTCATCCCGCCAAGGAGCGTCTGGGCGTCAGCCGCTGAGACGCACCGGCATGATCAGGTACTTGTACGCCTCGTCCGCCTCCGCGTCGACCGCCGGCTTGCCGCTCAGCAGCGCGGGCTTGGTGGAGGTGGTGAAGGAGAGCTGGGCGACCGGGGAGTCGATCGCGCTCAGGCCGTCCAGCAGGAAGGTCGGGTTGAAGGCGATCGAGATGTCGTCGCCCTCCAGCTGGGCGTCGACCCGCTCCACAGCCTGTGCGTCGTCGCTGGAACCGGCCTCCAGGATGAGGACGCCCTGCTCGAAGGTGAGCCGGACCGGCGTGTTCCGCTCGGCCACCAGCGCCACACGCTTGACGGCCTCTACGAACGGCGCGGTCTCGATCACCGCGACGGAGTTGAACTCGGTCGGGAAGAGCGTCCGGTACTTCGGGAGGTCGCCCTCGAGCAGGCGGGTGGTGGTGCGCCGCCCCGCGCCCTCGAAGCCGATCAGGCCCTCGCCCTTGCCCGAACCCGACAGCGCCAGCGTGACCGTGTCGCCGTTCGTCAGCGCCTTGGCGGTGTCCAGCAGCGTCTTGGCGGGCACCAGGGCGACCGCCGAGGCGTCCGGGGACTCCGGCTTCCACAGGAACTCGCGCACCGCGAAGCGGTAGCGGTCGGTGGACGCCAGCGTCACCGTGTCGCCCTCGATCTCGATGCGTACGCCGGTGAGGACGGGCAGCGTGTCGTCGCGGCCCGCCGCGATGGCGACCTGCGCGGCGGCGGAGGCGAACACCTCGCCGGGCACGGTGCCGGTCGCGGTCGGCATCTCCGGCAGCGCCGGGTACTCCTCCACAGGCAGTGTGTGGAGGGTGAAGCGGGAGGAACCGCAGACCACCGTCGCCCGTACACCGTCTGTGGAAATCTCCACCGGGCGGTTGGGGAGGGCGCGGCAGATGTCGGCGAGGAGGCGGCCGGAGACGAGGACCGTGCCGTCCTCCTCCACCTCGGCCTCGACCGAGACCCGCGCGGAGACCTCGTAGTCGAAGCTGGAGAAGCTCAGCGCGCCGTCCTCGGCCTTCAGCAGAAGGCCCGCGAGTACGGGCGCCGGCGGACGGGCCGGGAGGCTACGGGCCACCCAGGCCACCGCCTCCGCGAGTACATCGCGCTCCACCCGGATCTTCACCGGAACCGCCTCCTGCTGTTGCTGGCTCTTCGTCGACTGCGGGAACCAGTCTGACGCACACCACCGACACTCGGTGCGGCTCGGGGTCAAGTCGCGACAAGAGGCAGCGGACGCTCCGGGCCCGAGTTGTGCACAGGCCCCACTTCGAAGCGAATTCCCCGGTAACTATGAGTGGGAGTAGTAGTAGGGCCTGTGGAAACCGTGGATAACGCCATCCATCCAGGTCAGACCAGGTTTTTTGTCCACCGCGCCTGTGGGCGGCGCCCGTGGACAACCGCCCCTTTCTGTGGACGCGCGAAAGTTCTGCACACCCGATGCACAGCCCACAGGTACTTCTCCCCAGTGCCGTCCCCAGTTTTACCCAGCTTCCCCACAGCCCAACCGACCCCCTTGGTGTGACCGCTTTCACTCGGCGCGGTGAGCCCGGGCGTTTCGTTGCCGAACAGTGGACAGCCGTGTGGAGAAGCTGTGGACCACGGAGCCGCGCCTGTGGGCTGCCGGTGGACAACGATGATCGCCGCCTGTGGACAGAGAGTGCGTCCACAGGCTGTGGAGCACGGTCGGCCACAAATCCACAAGGCGCTGACCTGGGGAGACGGTGTCCACACATCCCACCCTGTGGATGCGATCGGGACAACTCCGCAGTCCCCAGGCTGTGGATCGAGGATCGCCCCCAGATCTGTGGAGAACCGGGTGACAGCCCGATGTATTCGAACAGCGCGAGGTGGCGCCGGTGGGACTCCGAGGGCAAACGCGGGACCACGACGCGCTACGACCCCGCCACGGCGCGACCCACGACGGGACAACGGGCGCGGGCAACGGGCGCGGGCAACGGGCGCGGATGGCGGATGGGCGACACCGGATGCGGGCACCTGGTGCGGGCATCGCATGCGGACAACCCACGCGGACAACGGCGAAGGGCGCCCCCGGACGGTGTCCCAGGGCGCCCTTGAAGGCTCGCGTCAGCCGTTCTTGATGCGGTTCGTCAGCTCCGTCACCTGGTTGTAGATGGAACGCCGCTCCGCCATCAGCGCCCGGATCTTCCGGTCCGCGTGCATCACCGTCGTATGGTCACGGCCGCCGAACTGGGCGCCGATCTTCGGCAGTGACAGGTCGGTCAGCTCCCGGCACAGGTACATCGCGATCTGCCGGGCCGTCACCAGCACGCGGCTCCGCGACGAGCCGCACAGGTCCTCCACCGTCAGCCCGAAGTAGTCGGCGGTCGCCGCCATGATCGCGCCGGCCGTGATCTCCGGGGCCGCGTCCTCGCCGCCGGGGATGAGGTCCTTCAGCACGCCCTCGGTCAGGACCAGGTCGACCGGCTGCCGATTGAGGCTGGCGAACGCCGTCACCCGGATCAGCGCCCCCTCCAGCTCACGGATGTTGCGCGAGATGCGGGAGGCGATGAACTCCAGGACCTCCGGCGGGGCGTTCAGCTGCTCCTGCACCGCCTTCTTACGGAGGATCGCGATCCGCGTCTCCAGCTCGGGCGGCTGTACGTCGGTGGTCAGGCCCCACTCGAAGCGGTTGCGCAGCCGGTCCTCCAGGGTCATCAGCTGCTTGGGCGGCCGGTCCGAGGAGAGCACGATCTGCTTGTTGGCGTTGTGGAGCGTATTGAAGGTGTGGAAGAACTCCTCCTGCGTCGACTCCTTGCTCGCCAGGAACTGGATGTCGTCGACCAGCAGGATGTCCACGTCCCGGTACCGCTTGCGGAAGGTGTCACCCTTGCCGTCGCGGATCGAGTTGATGAACTCGTTGGTGAACTCCTCCGAGCTCACGTACCGCACGCGCGTTCCGGGGTACAGGCTGCGCGCGTAGTGCCCGATCGCGTGCAGCAGGTGCGTCTTGCCGAGGCCCGACTCCCCATAGATGAAGAGGGGGTTGTACGCCTTGGCCGGGGCCTCCGCGACCGCGACGGCGGCCGCGTGCGCGAATCGGTTGGACGACCCGATGACGAACGTGTCGAAGAGGTACTTGGGATTCAGCCGTGCGTGCGGCTCACCGGGGCGCCCCGATCCGGCACCGCCCTGGGGCCCCGCTCCGGTGCCCGTGCCGGGAGCGCCGCCGCCCGCCCGGTGCCGGCCCTGCGGCTCGGAAAGGTCATGCCGGTCGCCGCGCTGCTGATCGTAGGGAGAAGGGTCGGACGTCTGCGGGCCCCGGTAGTCGCGGTGCGGCTGCTGCGGGCGGGCCGTCGCGTACGGGTCGCGCTCCTGGTAGCCACCGAGGCGCTGCTGCTGCCAGGACAGGTCCTCCTGGGTACGCGGCCACGCACCGGGTTCGGGGCGCTGCTGCTGGTAGTCCGGGTAGGCGGGGCGCACGGTCGGCAGCCCGTCGTCGGGCATGGGGCGGTGCCCGTAACCGCCGTCGTACTTGTCGTACGGCTCGTTCTGCTGGCGCTCGTCGTAGCGCGGCTGGTGCTGTTGCTGCTGACGGCCGGGGGGCGCCGATGGCGCGGGCGCGTCTCCGGCGGAGTCGTCGACGGTGATCGCGATCCGGATGGGGCGGCCGCACTCGCGGCTGAGCGTGTCGCTGATCAGCGGGGCGAGCCGGCCCTCCAGTACGCGCTTGCCCCATTCATTGGGGACGGCGAGCAGAGCCGTGTCCGCGACCAGGGCCAGCGGCTGGCAGCGCTCGATCCACTGCTTGTCCTTCGGCTCGATGCCCTGCTGGCCGTCGCCGAGGAGCTGCTCGAGCACTCGTGGCCATACTGCGGCAAGATCAGCAGGTACATCGGCCACAGGGCACGCTCTCTCACAGGTCCCACGAATGTGTGGTTCTCGGGACGGGATGGGAAGGACAGGCAGGAAAGGAATCCGGGTCCGGCCACGGTAGTCGCGGCGGCTCGCGTGGTTCAAGTCGTTGTCCACAGCCTGTGCATAGTGGAGCCCGGCACGGCACCGGTTTGACCGGATGGCGTAGCCGCGCGTACCGTAACCAGGTCGAGTTGTCGATGGCTGCTGCCGCCTGCCTCCGATGGGCAAAGATCATGGTCAGTGATCGTGAAGCGGTGCACTCGGGCGTATTGCGAGCTACTCGTGGGCGCACGGTGACAGCCAGGCGATGTCCCGCCACCACACGAAAAACTTCTGGAGCCCCCGAGTGAGCAAGCGCACCTTCCAGCCGAACAACCGTCGTCGCGCGAAGACCCACGGTTTCCGCCTGCGCATGCGTACCCGTGCCGGTCGCGCCATCCTGGCGAACCGCCGCAGCAAGGGTCGCGCCAACCTGTCCGCCTGATCGCTTTAACAGGTCATGACGTGCTGCCTACCGAGAATCGGCTGAGGCGGCGCGAGGACTTCGCGACCGCGGTACGCCGAGGACGCCGGGCCGGCCGCCCGCTCCTCGTCGTCCATCTGCGAAGCGGTGCAACGGACCCGCACGCGTCCGGGGAGAGCGCTCCCCCGACACGTGCGGGTTTCGTCGTCAGCAAGGCGGTGGGCGGCGCGGTCGTGCGTAACCAGGTGAAGCGCAGGCTGCGCCACCTGATGCGTGACCGGCTGCCTTCGCTGCCCCCCGGTAGCCTGGTTGTAGTACGGGCGCTGCCCGGAGCGGGCGACGCCGACCATGCACAGCTGGCCCGAGACCTGGATGCCGCCCTTCAGCGGTTGCTGGGAGGGGGCGCGCGATGAAGTACCCGCTGCTGGCTCTCATCAAGCTGTACCAGTGGACGATCAGCCCGCTGCTCGGCCCCGTCTGCCGGTACTACCCGTCGTGTTCCCACTACGGATTTACGGCCATCGACCGGCATGGCGCGGTGAAGGGCACGGCGCTGACCGCCTGGCGCATCCTGCGGTGCAACCCGTGGTCGCCGGGCGGCGTGGACCACGTGCCCCCGCGCAAGCGCCCTCGGTGGCACGAAATGCTGCGCGACGCACTGCGCGGCGGCAAGGGCGGGCACTCCGCCGAGACGAGCCCGGCCGCAGAGACCTCGCCCAATGCTCAAGGAGCCTGATTAGTGGACACGATTGCCAGTCTGTTCAGCTTCATCACCACGCCCGTCTCGTGGATCATCGTCCAGTTCCACAAGCTGTACGGGGCGGTCTTCGGCCCGGACACGGGCTGGGCCTGGGGCCTTTCCATCGTGTCCCTGGTGGTGCTGATCCGGATCTGTCTGATCCCGCTCTTCGTGAAGCAGATCAAGTCGACCCGGAACATGCAGGCGCTCCAGCCGAAGATGAAGGCGATCCAGGAGCGCTACAAGAACGACAAACAGCGTCAGTCCGAAGAGATGATGAAGCTGTACAAGGAGACGGGTACCAACCCGCTCTCCTCGTGCCTTCCCATCCTGGCGCAGTCGCCGTTCTTCTTCGCCCTGTACCACGTACTGAGCAAGATCGCCTCGGGTGACACGATCGGCGTCCTCAACCAGAACCTGGTGAACAGCGCCCGTGAGGCTCACATCTTCGGGGCCCCGATCGCCGCGAAGTTCATGGACGACCCAGGCAAGGTCCAGGCGCTCAACGCCTCGCTGGTGGATGTCCGCATCGTCACCGCGATCATGATCATCCTGATGTCGCTGTCGCAGTTCTTCACGCAGCGCCAGCTGATGCAGAAGAACGTCGACCTGACGGTGAAGACGCCGTACATGCAGCAGCAGAAGATGCTCATGTACATCTTCCCGGTGATCTTCGCCGTGATGGGTATCAACTTCCCGGTCGGTGTCCTCGTCTACTGGCTGACCACCAACGTGTGGACCATGGGCCAGCAGATGTACGTGATCAACCAGAACCCGACGCCCGGCAGCAAGGCCCAGGACCACTACCTGCAGCGCCTGCTGAAGAGCATCACCGCGCACGGCGAGGTGCGTGGCCGCCGTCGCCGTAGTGTCCTCCAGGCGATCGTGGCCAAGGGGCCGGACCGCAACGAGAACGAGCGGCGCTTCATCGGCGCTCTGGCCAAGGCCGGGTTCTCGCCTCAGGCCGATGGCACCGTCGCGAAGGTCGACCCCACCACCGCCGAGGCGGAGAGCGCCGCGGCGGCCCGTCGCCAGCAGCCCAAGCGCCAGCCCAAGGCGAAGCGTCAGGCCGGGGGCGCTCAGCAGTCCACGGCGAAGACCTCCCTGGAAAAGGCGGACGAGCCCGAGGACGCCAAGCCCAAGCAGCCGGCCAAGTCCGCCGGCGGTTCCGCACGCCAAGCCAAGTCCGGACAGCGCAAGGGCCAGCAGCGGCCCAAGCACCCGTCGTCCAAGAAGTAAGAAGGAGTCCATCCGTGACGGAAGGCACCACCTCCGCCGCTGAGGCTGGCGACACCCTCACCCGCCTGGAGCAGGAGGGCGAGATCGCGGCTGACTACCTCGAGGGTCTGCTCGACATCGCCGATCTCGACGGCGACATCGACATGGACGTCGAGGCGGACCGCGCCGCCGTCTCGATCATCAGCGACTCGGGCAGCCGGGACCTGCAGAAGCTCGTGGGCCGGGACGGCGAGGTGCTGGAGGCCCTCCAGGAGCTGACGCGTCTCGCGGTGCACCGGGAGACAGGAGACCGCAGCCGGCTGATGCTGGACATCGCCGGTTTCCGGGCGAAGAAGCGCACCGAGCTCGCCGAGCTCGGTGCCAAGGCCGCGGACGAGGTGAAGTCCACCGGTGAGCCGGTGCGGCTGGACCCGATGACCCCGTTCGAGCGCAAGGTCGTGCACGACGCGGTGGCCGCCGCCGGTCTGCGCAGCGAGTCCGAGGGCGAGGAGCCGCAGCGCTTCGTCGTCGTGCTCCCTGCCTGAGTCCCATCGTTGTGTCGGCCCCGTCTGTTCGCAGGCGGGGCCGATCTTTGTCAGCCAGATAATCACTGATCACTGGTAGTCCGCACCCAGTGCGGTAACGCGGTACGGAAGGACGGTCCCCGTGACGGAGGCAGAAGAGCTTCCCCATGCGCCTCAAGAGGCGCGGACGGTTTTCGGCGAGTTCTTCCCGGAAGCTGTCCGGTACGCGGAGCTCCTCGCGGACGCGGGGGTCAAGCGCGGCCTGATCGGCCCCCGTGAGGTACCGCGGCTGTGGGAGCGTCACCTGCTGAACTGCGCGGTGCTCTCCGAGGTCGTACCCGAAGGGGTCACGGTCTGCGATGTGGGCTCAGGAGCCGGCCTGCCCGGTATCCCGCTGGCGCTGGTCCGCCCCGATCTGAAGATCACCCTCCTTGAGCCACTGCTGCGCCGTACGAATTTTCTTCAGGAAGTCGTGGAGTTGCTGGGCCTCGACCATGTGACCGTGGTCCGTGGACGGGCCGAAGAGGTCCTGGGGAAGCTGCCACCCGTGCATGTCGTGACGGCGCGTGCCGTCGCCCCGCTGGACCGACTGGCGGGCTGGGGCGTGCCCCTGCTGCGTCCGTACGGAGAGATGCTCGCGCTCAAGGGTGACACGGCCGAGGAGGAGCTCCAGGGGGCCCGGGCCGCACTGAGCAAGCTGGGCGTCGTGGAAACCTCGGTGCTGCATGTGGGCGAAGGCATCGTTGATCCTCCGTCGACCGTCGTGCGGGTGGAGGTCGGCGAGAGCCCCGGCGGAGTGAGGTTCGCCGCCAAGCGGGCCAAGGCAGCCAGGCCGTCCCGCCGTCGTCGCTGACGCCTGGTTGATCCTCATACGTACGCATTTCGGAGTGTCGTGACGCCCTGGCCCTGTGGCGAGTGCATCAATGTTTCACGTGAAACGTCGCTCACTGCTGCAGGGAATCATCAGCCGCGGCCGCGCGGCTGCCACACCACGCGACCGTAAGCAGCCCACGAGGGTTACGGAGTTGTCCACAAAGGTGGAGTTCTCCACAGAACCACGGGCCTCGCTGGTTCACGACCCCGAAAGCATGGCAGGCTCTGTTCATCGCGAGCCTGAAGCCGAGGAGAGTGAATCCTTGCGGTCCGACGCCAACATCGCGGGACCGATGACCGATCCGGTCCCCGGTCCCCGCACCGAATCGGCGGGGGAGGATGTTTCACGTGAAACACCGCCCCCGATGGACGACACCCCCATTGGTCGATCTGCCCAACTGGCGGTGGAGGCTCTGGGCCGTGCAGGCGAGGGGCTCCCTCGTCCTGAGCAGACCCGCATCATGGTGGTCGCCAACCAGAAGGGCGGAGTGGGCAAAACGACCACGACGGTCAACCTTGCTGCTTCGCTGGCACTGCATGGTGCCCGGGTGCTGGTCATTGACCTGGACCCGCAGGGCAATGCCTCCACGGCGCTCGGCATCGACCACCATGCCGAAGTCCCCTCGATCTATGACGTCCTGATCGACAGCAAGCCGCTCTCCGATGTGGTCCAGCCAGTCCCGGATGTCGAAGGACTCTTCTGCGCCCCGGCCACCATCGATCTCGCCGGTGCGGAGATCGAGCTGGTGTCACTGGTCGCTCGGGAGAGCCGACTCCAGCGCGCCATCCAGGCGTACGAGCAGCCGCTGGACTACATCCTCATCGACTGCCCGCCGTCGCTCGGTCTGCTGACCGTCAACGCCCTGGTGGCCGGTGCGGAGGTACTCATCCCGATCCAGTGCGAGTACTACGCACTGGAGGGGCTGGGCCAGCTGTTGAGGAACGTCGACCTGGTGCGCGGTCACCTGAACCCGACCCTGCATGTGTCGACGATCCTGCTCACCATGTACGACGGCCGCACCAGGCTCGCCTCGCAGGTGGCCGAAGAGGTCCGCAGTCACTTCGGTGACGAGGTGCTGAAGACGAGCATCCCGCGTTCCGTCCGTATCTCGGAGGCTCCGAGCTACGGCCAGACCGTGCTCACCTACGATCCCGGTTCCAGTGGCTCGCTCTCGTACCTCGAAGCGGCCCGCGAGATCGCCCTGCGGGGAGTCGGTATTCACTACGACGCCCAGCACGCCCATGTGGGCAGCCAGAACAACCAGCACAGCATGTCGGAGGGGATCCAGTGAGCGAGCGACGTAGAGGATTGGGGCGTGGGCTGGGTGCGCTGATCCCCGCGGCTCCCCAGGAGCGGCCGGCGGCGGCCGTGGTGGGGACGGGGTCGACCTCCCCGGGGGCGATTCCCTCCCTGACGGCCGAGCGAGGGGTGGCGGCCGCGAAGGTGGCGACTCTGCCGCAGAGCGCAGCGCCCGTGGACAGCGAGGTTCCGGCCCCCGAGCCGGACATGGTGACAGAGGCTGAGACCCCGGCCGGTGCCCACTTCGCCGAGCTGCCGCTGGATGCCATCACGCCCAACCCGCGCCAGCCGCGTGAGGTGTTCGACGAGGACGCGCTCGCCGAGCTGGTCACCTCCATCAAGGAAGTCGGGTTGCTTCAGCCCGTCGTCGTGCGGCAGCTTGGCCCCGAGCGCTATGAGCTCATCATGGGCGAGCGCCGCTGGCGGGCCTGCCGTGAGGCGGGGCTGGAGCGGATCCCCGCGATCGTCCGTGCCACCGAGGACGACAAGCTCCTGCTGGACGCCCTGCTGGAGAACCTGCACCGGGCCCAGCTGAATCCGCTGGAAGAGGCCGCGGCCTACGACCAGCTCCTGAAGGACTTCAACTGCACGCATGACCAGCTGGCCGACCGCATCGGGCGTTCGCGTCCGCAGGTCTCCAACACGCTGCGCCTGCTGCGGCTGTCGCCGCCCGTCCAGCGCAGGGTCGCCGCCGGTGTGCTGTCGGCCGGGCACGCGCGGGCCCTGCTCTCGGTGGAGGACCCCGAGACCCAGGACAAGCTGGCGTACCGCATCGTGGCCGAGGGGCTCTCGGTCCGGGCGGTGGAAGAGATCGTGACGCTGATGGGCTCGGAACCCAGCAGCACGCCCAAGGCAAAGGGGCCCCGAGCCGGTACCCGGGTCTCACCGGCGCTCTCCGAGCTTGCTTCCCGGCTCTCCGACCGCTTTGAGACGCGGGTGAAGGTCGACCTGGGCCAGAAGAAGGGCAAGATCGTCGTGGAGTTCGCCTCGATGGAAGATCTGGAGCGGATTCTCGGCACCCTGGCTCCGGGCGAGAAGCGGGTGCTGGAAATGGGCCTCTCGGACCAGGACGACGAGGGCTGATCCTCCTCCGCACGTCGGGGCGCAAGGCTCTGAGGGCGGGCCGTGGTCCGGTATTCACCGAAACACGGTCCGCCCTTTGGCCTCTTCCCGTATGCGCGTCATCACCCGATCGATACGATGCGTTCTGGTATGCGCATCCGCCTGATCCACCGTGGAGGGAGAGCCAGGCATGCGAGAGGTGAGCCGCAGCCAACTGGTGACAGCAGGACTGGGACTCGGTGCGGTAGGCGGGTTCATCGGCAGCCTGCTCCGGGAACGGAGCGCGCTGTCAGCCGCTCGTGGAGCGGCCGGCGAAGGAAGTGAGGAGCAGCCTTCATGGGGCGTCGGCTCGTACCGCTCACGTTGGACAACCTTCCGGATCTCCCCAAACGCTGCCGTGCGTGCGTCTTCTGGGAACTTGATCCGGTCAGTGGAGAAGCCGCAGTAAAGGCGGGCACCCCCGAGCTGGAAAAGGAAGCCTGGATCTCCGCCGTACTGCTGGACTGGGGCTCCTGCGGCCGCGTGGTCTACGTGGACGAGGTGCCCGTGGGATTCGTGCTCTACGCGCCGCCCGCTTATGTGCCGCGCTCGACGGCGTTCCCCACGAGTCCGGTCTCGCCGGATGCCGTTCAGCTCATGACGGCATGGATCATGCCGGGTTACCAGGGGCAGGGTCTTGGCCGGGTGATGGTGCAGACGGTGGCGAAGGACCTGCTGCGCCGGGGCTTCAAGGCGATCGAGGCGTTTGGCGACGCCCGGTGGAAGGAGCCCGCCTGTGTGCTCCCGGCAGACCATCTGCTGGCCGTGGGCTTCAAGACCGTGCGTCCGCACCCGACCTATCCCCGGCTCCGACTGGAACTGCGAACGACGCTCTCCTGGAAGGAAGACGTCGAGCTCGCACTCGATCGCCTGCTGGGTGCCGTACAGAAGGAACCCGTGCTGCGCCCGCTCTAGGGCAGCACCTGCCTGAGGAAGCCGAAGCCGAAGCCGAAAGCTGGAAGCTGGACAGCGAAACGCCGAGCGGCCCATCCCTGATTGGGATGGGCCGCTCATGTTTCACGTGAAACGGTGGCGTCAGGCCTTGGCAATCTCGTCACCGAGGTAGGGCTCGAGGTCGCGGACGATCGCGGCCTTCGGCTTGGCGCCGACGATGGTCTTGGCGACCTCGCCGTTCTGGTACACGTTCAGCGTCGGGATCGACATGACGCCGTACTTCGCAGCCGTGGTCGGGTTCTCATCGATGTTGAGCTTGACGACCTTGATCTGGTCGCCGTGCTCGGTGGCGATGGCCTCCAGCGACGGAGCGATCTGACGGCAGGGACCGCACCAGGCAGCCCAGAAGTCCACCAGGACAGGCTTGTCGCTCTTGAGGACGACCTCCTCGAAGGTGTCGTCGGTAACGTTCTCCAGGGCGCCGGCCACGGCGGCCTCCTTAACTTTCGCGGGGTGTGGGGTGGGGAATGGAGAGATCAGACCGCAGGAGTCTTCTCCGGCTCGGCGGTCTTCTCGCTGTCCGCAAGCGCGGCCAGGTAGCGCTCGGCGTCCAGGGCGGCGGAGCAGCCCGTACCGGCGGCCGTGATGGCCTGGCGGTAGGTGTGGTCCACGACATCACCGGCACCGAAGACACCAGTGATGTTGGTACGCGTGGAAGGGGCCTCCACCTTGAGGTAGCCCTCGTCGTCCAGCTCCAGCTGGCCCTTGAACAGCTCGGTGCGCGGGTCGTGGCCCACGGCGATGAACAAACCAGTGACCGGCAGCTCGGAGGTTTCACCCGACTTGGTGTTGCGCAGGGTCAGACCCGTGAGCTTCTGCTCCCCGTGAATCGCGGCGACCTCGCTGTCCCAGGCGAACTTGATCTTGGGGTCGGCGAAGGCACGCTGCTGCATGGCCTTGGAAGCCCGCAGGGTGTCCCGGCGGTGGACGATGGTGACGGACTTGGCGAACCGGGAGAGGAAGGTCGCCTCCTCCATGGCGGTGTCACCGCCACCCACCACGGCGATGTCCTGGTCCTTGAAGAAGAAGCCATCGCAGGTGGCACACCACGAGACGCCCCGACCCGACAGCGCGTCCTCGTTCGGCAGACCCAGCTTGCGGTGCTGCGAGCCGGTCGTCACAATCACGGCCTTGGCACGGTGCACGGTGCCGGCCGTGTCGGTCACCGTCTTGATGTCACCGGCCAGGTCGACCGCGACCACATCGTCCGGGACCAGCTCGGCGCCGAAGCGCTCGGCCTGGGCCCGCATGTTGTCCATGAGGTCGGGGCCCATGATGCCGTCACGGAAGCCGGGGAAGTTCTCCACGTCGGTCGTGTTCATCAACGCTCCACCGGCGGTGACGGCACCTTCGAAGACCAGCGGCTTCAGTGAGGCTCGCGCCGTATACAGCGCAGCCGTGTAGCCGGCGGGCCCGGAACCGATGATGATCACGTTACGGACGTCGCTCACGGGTTTCTTCCTCGTCTCTGCAGACTGCCTACTGCCTACGGGGGCCGGGTCAGGACTCTCACCCCACCCAACGGATCCTACGGGGCCCGCATTCCCGAGGCGGCCGAGCGGCACGAAGGCGTGAGTCAGGGACGAGGGTAGGCGTGCGTCAGCAGGACGTCAGCCTTGGCGCCCTGTGCCTTGCTGATGCAGGACGCGTCAACCACGTATGCCTGCACATGCGAGGGATCCGTCGGGTGCGGCATGACCACCAGATAAGCCTGTCGTCCCTCGTATGTGCCCGGCTGCGCGGCGAGAGCCTGGTCACTGCGGCCGGTCCCCGCCTGGATGCACGACGGGACCGTCACGTCCTCCGAGAACATCGTCGAGGGGCTGGACTGGTTATCCAGGGAGCGGGACCGCGGCGGGGTCTTGTCCGGACCGGTGCCTTCTTCGGCGGTGAGCAGTGACTCGACACGGTCCTCGACAGCCATGCCGGAGAACATCGTGTCGCGTGCGGTGCTGCTGGTTGTGTCGGGCTTCTTTGAGCCTGCCGTGTCATTCATGGAAGGCTGCGCCGCCTGGAAGAGAAGAACGCTCACTCCCACGGCCGCGGCGCCCAGGACCGCGCCCAGCACCGCGTGACGGCGCCGACGCCGTGCAGGGCGGCCGCGCCCCGGGCCGGTGGCCGCACGCGGACGACCGGCGGGCCGGTCGGCGTGAACAGGCTCGGGCACTACAGACGCGGACGCTGTTTCACGTGAAACATGCTCCGTCTCTGCGGGGGCGGTGGCGTCCAGGAGCGCTTCGGCGGCCAAGGCCGCGTCAATGCGCTCGGCGATGTCGGTCGGCATCCGGGCAGGGCCCGGCAGGGTGCCCAGCAGCCCACGGATCTCCTCCAGGGAGGTCCGGACGTCGGCACAGAGTGCGCAGCCGTCCACATGCGCCCGAACGTGGGCGGTACGGGACGGCGAGAGGAGCCCCTCGGTGAGGTCGGAGATCTCCGAGACGTCCGGGTGCTGAGTCGTGTCGGTTGTGGATGTCACGCGCGCCCACCTCCGCCCTTCACAGCAGCAGGATCACTTGGTCCTGCGTCCCTTGGTCCCGACACCGGTGGGACGGATGTCCCCGGCGTCCGGTTCCTTCCCCTGTCGAGGCTGCCCTTATCCACGGTGTCACCGCGCAGATGAGTGAGCATCGGAAGCAAGCGGGCCCGGCCGCGTGCGCAGCGGCTCTTGACGGTTCCCGTCGGTACGTCGAGGACGCGTGCCGCCTCGGCGACGGGATAGCCCTGCATGTCCACCAGGACGAGCGCGGCGCGCTGGTCGGCGGGGAGCTTGGCCAGTGCGGCCAGCAGCTCGCGGTGGAGATCCTGCCGCTCGGCCGGGGCCTCCGCCGACTCATGAGGCTCCAGGAGCTGTTCCAGCCGTTCGGTGTCGTCGACGGGCGATGTCTTGCGGGAGGCGACTTTGCGGGCTCGGTCGAGGCAGGCGTTCACGGTGATGCGGTGCAGCCACGTGGTGACGGCGGACTGGCCACGGAAGGTGTGGGCGGCCCGGAAGGCGGAGACGAGAGCGTCCTGGACGGCGTCGGCGGCCTCTTCCCGATCCCCCAGTGTGCGCAGCGCGACAGCCCAGAGCCGGTCGCGATGGCGGCGTACCAGCTCACCGAAAGCGTCTGGATCTCCGGCGACGTGACGCGTCAGGAGTTCCTGGTCGCTCGCGCTGCCCCGCTCGGCATCGTCCAACGGTGAGCCCCCTCCCTGTGCCGTCAGGTGGTGACCTTGACGTTAGTGATCCTGCCGCGGAAGTAGCCGTCGTTGCCCGAGGGCAAGTTCGTCAGCCAGACCAGAACGTACCGTGTCGTCACCGGTTTCCCGGGCTTCAGGGCCACCTCTGTTCCGCTGCCCGTGGCGGCCTCCGTGAAGCCTTGGAGGCTCGTCGGCGCCGCAGTGGCATCCGCCGAGGCGGTTCTGAGTTCCACCGACGTCTCACCCAGGAACGACACCTCGACCGCGCCGACGGGCTGGGCCTTGCCCAGATCCAGCACAATGCCGACGCCAGGCTTCAGGTTCCCCAGGTTCGCTCCCCTGTAGCCGTCCGTCGGCCAGTAGGTGCTGGGATCGTCGTCGTAGGCGTTCCCTATTTCCCAGGGCTTCTCCTGGCCATCCGTGCCGAGGGGGTCGAAGTCATGGGCGTCTTCGATGGCGATCGGCTTGCCGGGCTCGTACGCCTTCTTGTCCTCGTCCGGGGCGTTCTGCGGTGCCACCGGGGTTTCCTGCTTGGACTCCCGGTCGAGCAGCTTGTCGGCGACCTGCCAGCTGCCCAGGCCCAGGGCGGCGATCAGGAGCGCCGAGACGGTCCACTTGAGGGCCTTGCCCGTGCGGCTCTGCAGCGGAGGCGGCGGGATCGGTGACGGCTGAGTGACCCCGGTGCTGGGGCGCGAGTGGGGCCGGCCGTAGGTGCCCTGCTGGTAGGTGGTGCGCTGGTACTCGGGCGGGGTGGGGAAGTCCGGCTCCGGCGGGCGGATGCGGGGCATCGCCGCTACTGCCTTGGCCAGCTCGTCCGGGGTGGTGCAGGGGGGCTCCTGGCGGGAGGCCGTCGCGCCGTCGTTGGCCAGGGCGCGCATGGCGATCTCGGACAGCCCGCGGTGGACCCCGGCCCGTACCTGGTCCGGTGGGATCAGCCCGACGCCCTTGGGGAGGCCCGACAGACCGTGCGCGTCGTTCTCGTACGGCCAGCGCTGCGTGAGCGCCGCGTACAGCAGAGCGCCGATCGCCTCGGTGTCGGTGCGCTGAGGACGCTCGGCGCTGATACCACGGAGCGCGGCGTTCACGGCGAGGCCGCGGATCCTGTACTGGCCTGTGGAACTGCGCAGGACGGCGCTCGGGGTGAGCCGCAGATGGGCCAGGCCCTCCCGGTGGGCGGCGGCCATGGCCTGGGAGACCTGGCTGACGAGCTGGTAGGCGTCGTGTGCTTCGAGCGGGCCGGCCGCGAGCAACGCGGTGAGCTCGGTGGCGTCCGGCAGCCACTCGTGGACGACGTAGACGAGGTCGTTCTCCTCGACCGCGTCCAGGACCTGGACGAAACGGGGGTCGCCGAGGAGCGCCGAGGAACGTGCGGCGGCGAGCACCGAGCGGGCCCTCGGGTGGTGCGCGGGGAGGATATGGACCCCGACGGCCCGGCGCAGTTTCTCGTCCACGGCACGCCAGCTGCTGAAGCCGTCCAGACGGGTGACGCACTCCTCAAGCCGGTAGCGTCTGGCGAGCTTGTGGCCACTGTGCAGCTCGGGCGTCGTGATGACGGGCTGCTCGCCGGCCCGTCCCCCGCCGTCGCTGTCCTGGGCGGACCTGTCCGCCGCGTCCTGCGCTTCCGCCACCCCGTCGGTCGCGGCCGTGTCCGCCTTCGCGGTCAGCGGGTCGTCACCGCTGTTGTCGGCCACGTCGACGGCGGCCGTGCTACGTTCCGCCACCGTCGTTCCTGCCTCCCCATCCGATGCGCCATGTCCAACAGCCATGCCAATTGTGCCCACAGTCCGGCGCTATGCACGACACGCGGCTGCCCACGATGGTTGTGCGAGGCCCACGCCGACTAGCGTCCGAGACGGCCGCGAACCATGCCGACCATGGCGTTGAGCTCCTCGATCCGCATCTTGCGCGCCCCGACGTAGAAGGTCCCCAGCAGCACGATGCCGCCGCCGATCAGCGCCACGAGCGAGCCCAGGGCGCCCCCGTCCAGCACGTGGAGGAGGCCGAAGCCCGCAGCGCCGCCGAGGACGGCCGCGGGAACGGAGGCCATGCACAGCCGGGCGTAGGTGCGTACGACGTGTGCGCCGTCCAGGTCGCCGCCCAACCGGTTGCGCAGCCGCCTCCAGGCGACGCCGACACCGACGGCGTACGCGAGGCCGTAGGAGGCGGCCATGCCGGTGACGGCCCACTCGGCCGGCAGCAGGATGTAGCACGCGGCGGACGCCGCCGCGTTGACGGCGGCCACGATGACCGTGTTGTAGAAGGGCGTGCGGGTGTCCTCGTACGCGTAGAAACCGCGCAGCACGACGTACTGCACCGAGTAGGGGATCAGGCCGAGGCCGAACGCCATCAGCATGAAGCCCATGCCCCGGGCGGCCTCCGGGCCGCTGGAGGCGTACAGCAGGGTGCACATCGGGACGCCGAGCGCCAGGAAGGTGAAGGCGACGGGGACGATGGCGACGGCCGAGTTGCGCAGGCCCTGCGAGATGTCGTCGCGGACGGCGCCCGGGTCGTTGTCGTGCGCGGCGCGGGAGATGCGCGGCAGCAGCGCGGCCATGACCGAGACGGTGATGATGGCCTGCGGCATGCCCCAGATGAGCTGGGCGTTGGAGTACGCAAGGAAGCCGGCGCCGTCCTTGCCGGAGGCCTTGCCGGCCGCCGTGGCGAGCTGGGTGACGACGACGACGCCGGCCTGGTTGGCGAGGACGAACAGGACGGTCCACTTGGCCAGCTTGACCGTCTTGCCCAGGCCGTGGCCCTTCCAGTCGAACCGCGGACGGAAACGGAAGCCCGCCTCGCGCAGGTACGGAATCATCGCCAGCGCCTGGACCACCAGGCCCAGCAGGGTGCCGATGCCGAGCAGCCGGATGCCCTCGTCCGGGATGGTCGTGACGCCCATGTTCGATTCGCCGGAAGCGCCGTAGACCCAGATGAACATGCCGAACGTGAAGATCACGACGACGTTGTTCAGGACCGGGGTCCACATCATCGCGCCGAACCGGCCACGGGCGTTCAGGATCTGCCCCATGACCACATGGACGCCCATGAAGAAGATCGTGGGCAGGCAGAAGCGCGCGAAGGTGACGGCGACGCTGTTGGCGGCCGCGTCATCCGCGATCGTGCCCGACATCGCGCGGATCAGCAGCGGTGCCCCGAACACGGCGATGGTGACGATCACGCCCAGCGCGACCATCACCAGGGTCAGCAGCCGGTTGGCGTACGCCTCGCCGCCGTCCTCGTCGTCCTTCATGGAGCGGACGAGCTGCGGCACGAAGACCGAGTTCAGGCCGCCGCCGACGGTCAGGATGTAGATCATCGTCGGGAGGGTGGCCGCGACGGTGTAGGTGTCACCGAGCAGCGCGGCACCCAGCGCGCCGGTGATCACCAGGCTGCGTACGAAGCCGGTGAGCCGGGACACGAGTGTGCCGGCCGCCATCACGGCACTCGACTTCAGCACACCCGAGGCACGGCCGCCGGACTTCTTGGGGACCGACGCCGCCACGGGAGCGGGCTCCGGCTCCTGGGTGGCGGGCGGCTGCCCGTGGCCCTGCTGGTCGCGGTAGAGGTGCGCGAACGCGTCCGGCTCGGGCTGTTCCTCGGCGGCGTGGGTGACGAGGTCGTCGACACCGGTGAACTGAACGGTCCTGGCGTCGTCCCCGTAGGGGAGGTGGCGCGAGGGGCCGTCGGGCTCGGGCGGCGGGGTCTGGGCCCAGATGCGCGGGTCCGGGGCGTACTGCGGAGCGGCGGGCTGCTGGTAGAGCGGCTGCGGCTCTTCGTAGGTGCCGGGCGGGGGCGGAGGGTGCGCGGCGCGGTCGTAGAGCGCCTCGCCCACCGGGTCCTGGGCGGAGATGTCCTGGGCCTCGTACGGATCCTGCTCGTAGGCGTGCTGGACGTACGGATCGGGGGTGGGCGGCGCTGCGGGTGGCGGGACGTGACCTGCCGCGGGGGGCGTCGCGCCGGAAGGCGCGCTGCCGCCGCCCGCGCCTTGGCCGCGGTCACCGTCGTACGGCGCGTTCATGGTTTACCCCACCTCATCGTCCCCGGCCGACCGGCCACGACATCGCTCAACGGTCCACTTTCTCACCCTGGCCCGACGGGTCGGCGCTTTGCCGTCCGGTGTCCGGTGTCAGGTCACTCGGCTGCTCCGGATCGTCGCTCGCCTCCGGGGCGGTCTCCGTGTCGGCCTCCGCCTCGGTCTCGCGCTCCGCGGCACGCTTGCGCTGGGTGTACATCCTGATGCCGGCGAGCGCGAGCAGCAGGAAGCCGCCGGCGATCACCAGCATCACCGTGGGGGTGATCTCGGAGACCTTGACCGTGAAGTTCATGGGCTTGCCGTACGGCCTGCCGTCCTCGGTGTACAGCTGCGCCGTCATCGGGACCGGGCCGTTGGCGTTGGCGGAGGCGGTGAACTTCACCGACTGGCTGTGGCCGCCGTCGATCCTGACAGGCTGCTCGGCGACGGGGCTGTCCCCGTTCAGCTTCAGACGCGTCGGTTTCGTGGACGTCAGCCGCAGCACCAGGTGATCGACGCCCTGCAGCAGCTGATTCTGCACCGTGACCGGGATGGTCGCGCTGCGTCCCGAGAGCGTCAGGTCGGACTTCTCGATCAGTTGCACCTCGGTGGTGAGGTCCTTCAGATGCGCGAGCACTCCCTGCCGATAGGTCGTGGCCGGCTGGGAGCGGCCGCGCCAGGACGTCGACATCTCCCGGTTGATCGCGTTGCCGAAGGGGGTCACGACCCGGTACGCCGCGGTGAGGATGACCTTGAAGTTGTCCAGGGTCTCCTGCGTGGTCCGCATGTCGTGGAACGCCTGGACGGGCAGTTCCCGCTTGCGCAGCTTCGCCGGGTACGCGCGGGCGCGCGGCACCTGTGTCGTGGCACGGTCGTCGGGCTCGGCCGCCGCCGCGGCGATCAGGTCACTGGGCTGTGTCCAGCGCTGCGCCGACAGGGCGCGCAGCGCGCTCGCCATCGACTGGGCCTGCGCGGTGGTCGGCATGCGCTGGGGAGCAATCACGATGCTGCGCAGTTTGCTCGGCTGCTGCTGGGTGACAGCCAGCGTGTGCGCCAGGAACTGCTGGACGGCCAGGGTCGAGTCACCGGCCCCCGTCATGTCGCCCTGGAAGGCGGTGGACAAGGACGCGTCACTGACGACGGCGGTCGTGCCGCCGCCGATGGGCCGCGCCGCGTTGGGCGTGTAGGGCAGCTCGTCACGGACGCTGTCGCTGCGGGCGATCACCTTGTCGGCGCCGGCAGAGGTGGCGATGTCGACGATCGACGGATCGATCGCCCCGTCCACCGGCCAGGCGAAGTCGACGGACGGTTTCACATGGAGGATGGTTTCGACCGTGGTCTCGGCGACCTCGGTGGCCGGCTGGAGGTGGCTGAGCGAACCGGAGACGTGCTTGCCGCGGTGGGCGAGCGACGCCAGGTCGGGGTCCGCGTACGGCAGGGCGATCACCTTGCGGCCCTGCACCGCCTTGTCCAGAGCGCTCAGCCACTGCCTCGCCACCGCCTGGTTCTTGCCGGTGACCCGCTCCGTACCGTCCTTCACCTGGTAGTTCCGGGTCATCGCGTCGACGGTGGCGAGCAGGTCCGGGTCGACGACCCAGGTGACGGGAAGCTCGGCTCCCAGCGCGACGAGCTGCTCCAGCCGCCCGCCGGGGGCGAGCTCCGCGGCCAGGGCGTCATCCTCGAACACCGGGGTCTGCTGATCGTCCGAGCCGGTCTCCGCGGACAGATGCGTCGAGGAGATCAGCGGCCAGAGATAGGTGACCTGCGTCTTCTTCTCGGTCGCCTCGGGCTGCCACGGCAGGAAGGTCCGTTCAATGCCCAGTACCTGGGTGTACGGGTTGCTGGGTGTCCGTCCCGACAGGGAGACCCCGAGCTGGTAGACGCCGTCGTCGTCGAGGCTCAGCTTCTCGACGGGCACGGCGATGCTGAAGTCCTCGCTGATTCCAGCGGCCAGCTTCGGGATCTTGGCGGTGTACGTACCGCCCAGCGCCGCGCCGTCATTGCCCGGGGCGAAGCCGGTGCGCTTGGACGCCGCATCGATCTCCCCCCGGCTGGACAGCCGTGACCCGACACGTACGTCGACCTGCGCCGCGCTGATCGTTTCCTTGCCCTCATTGGTCACCGTGCCGCTGATCGTGAGGGTGTCCCCCTCCACCGGCGCGGCGGGCGTGAGCGTGTCCAGGGACACATCGACGGAGCGGGCCCCGGCCGCCTTCTCCGCCGCCTGCGCGGGAGAGGCCGAGGGAACGTGGAGCAGGCCCGCCAGGAGCGGCACACCGGCGATGACGGAGGCCGTACGCCGTAGCCACCGCCGGGCAGGAGAGGGACTCGTGCCCTGGAAGTCTGCCGCCTCGGCCACGCGCTCGCCCGTCCCTCGTCGTCTGTTGCCGTTGGTGGTTCGTCGGTTTCTGCGTCCACGCATGGTAACGAGGCGCGCCCGGGCTAAGTGCCGCGGACTGCTCCACATGATCGGAGGAACGGGGGGCGCGGGCCACCTGAAAACCGGGACGCTGCGCCGGGTCGGGGCACGTACCCTTTTCTGTTGTGCCGAACGCCAATGAAGACAACCCGACTGCACTGAGCCAGGTGCAACGCCGCGCGGTCAGTGAACTACTGCGCGTGTCCCCCGTCGCCGATGATCTCGCCCGCCGGTTCCAGGAGGCAGGGTTCAGCCTCGCCCTCGTCGGTGGCTCGGTACGGGACGCGCTGCTCGGCCGGCTCGGCAATGACCTGGACTTCACCACCGACGCCCGCCCCGAGGACGTTCTGAAGATCGTCCGGCCGTGGGCGGACTCGGTGTGGGACGTCGGCATCGCCTTTGGCACCGTGGGTTCTCAGAAGGCCGCCCGTGTGGGAGACGCTGATCAGGTCTTTCAGATCGAGATCACGACGTACCGCTCCGAGGCCTACGACAGGACCTCGCGCAAGCCGGAAGTCTCCTATGGCGACTCCATCGAGGAGGACCTGGTCCGCCGTGACTTCACGGTCAACGCGATGGCCGTCGCACTGCCGGAGAAGGAGTTCATCGACCCCCACGGCGGTCTTGAGGACCTCGCCGAGCGGGTCCTGCGGACCCCCGGCACGCCGGAGGAGTCCTTCTCCGACGACCCGCTGCGCATGATGCGCGCCGCCCGGTTCGCCGCGCAGCTCGGCTTCGAGGTCGCCCCCGAGGTCGTGGACGCGATGAAGCGGATGGCCGAGCGGATCGACATCGTCTCCGCGGAGCGGGTGCGCGACGAACTCAACAAGCTGATCCTCTCCGCGCACCCGCGCAAGGGGCTGGGGCTGCTGGTCGACACCGGTCTTGCCCAGCGCGTGCTGCCCGAGCTTCCCGCGCTCCGGCTGGAGAGCGATGAGCACCACCGGCACAAGGACGTCTACGAGCACTCGCTGACCGTCCTGGAGCAGGCCATCGACCTCGAAGAGGACGGCCCGGACCTGGTCCTGCGGCTGGCCGCGCTGCTCCATGACATCGGCAAGCCGCGTACACGGCGCTTCGAGCCGGACGGGCGCGTCTCCTTCCACCACCACGAGGTGGTGGGCGCGAAGATGACCAAGAAGCGCCTGACCGCCCTCAAGTACTCCAACGAGATCGTCAAGGACGTGGCGCGCCTGGTGGAGCTGCACCTGCGCTTCCACGGCTACGGCACGGGCGAATGGACGGACTCTGCCGTACGCCGCTATGTACGCGACGCCGGCCCTCTGCTGACGCGCCTGCACAAGCTGACCCGCTCCGACTGCACAACGCGGAACAAGCGCAAGGCGAGCACCCTGTCACGCGCCTACGACGGGCTGGAAGAGCGCATCGCACAGCTCCAGGAGAAGGAGGAGCTGGACGCGATCCGGCCCGACCTCGACGGCAACCAGATCCAGGAAGTCCTCGGGATCCGCCCGGGACCGGCGGTCGGGCAGGCGTACAAGTTCCTGCTGGAGCTACGACTGGAGAACGGGCCGATGGAGTACGACGACGCCGTCGCGGCTCTCAAGGAGTGGTGGGCCACCCAGGGCTGACCGCGACCGGGAGCGTGTGTTTCACGTGAAACATGACTCGCGACGGAAGCGCGATGGGGCGATGTTTCACGTGAAACATCGCCCCATCGCCGCGTTCGTACCTCTATGGCAAAGCCTTCGTGCGCGTCCAGCGCAGCAGCAGGACGGCTACGCCCGCATAGAGGACGGCGACCATCCCTACCAGCGGAACCGACCGGCCGTCCGGGGGAAGCATCAGCGCGGCGACGCCGGCAGCGGCGACGAAAGCCGCGTTGTACAAGACGTCATAGAGCGAGAAGACCCGGCCTCGGTAGGAGTCGTCCACCGACGTCTGAACCACCGTGTCCGTGGCGATCTTTGTGCCCTGGGTGGTGAGGCCGAGCACAAAGGCGGCGACAAGGATCGGTACGGGAGCGAAGGGCAGCCCCAGTGATGGTTCCAGTACGGCCGCAGATGCCGCGCACGCCACCATCCAGCCGCCCTGCCCCAGCCGCTGGACCGCCCACGGCGAGAGGACCGCGGCGGCGAAGAACCCCGCCCCGGAGATGCCAACGGCCAGCCCGAGGAACGCCAGGCCCTCCTTCTCCGTGGAGCTCCAGGCGTACCGGCTCAGCATCAGCACCATCACGGTGAGCGCCCCGTAGCAGAAGCGCATCGCGGTCATCGCGGTGAGCGCCCGGGCCGCCGCCCGCCGCTCGGCGAGATGGCGCAGCCCGCTCAGCAGCCCACGGGCCGTTGAGACCAGGGCGGCCCCCAGCCGCGGCTGCACCACCTCCGGGTCGGGCCCGAGGAGGCCGCGCGCCATCCGCAGCGAGGCGAGCGCGGAGCAGAGGTAGAGCGCCGCACCCAGCAGTACCACCGCCGCGTCGGAATCGGCGACCACGAGGCGTACGGCGAAGGCCAGTCCGCCGCCGGCGGTCGCGGCGAGGGTCCCGGCGGTGGGCGACAGGGAGTTGGCGACCACGAGCCGGTCCGCGTCGACGACACGGGGCAGCGCTGCGGACAGCCCTGCCAGGACGAACCGGTTGACGGCCGTGACGGAGAGAGCGGAGGCGTAGAAGAGCCAGTCCGGCACGGAGGCGAGGATCAGGATCGCTGTGCCGGCGGCGAGCAGGGCCCGCAGGAGATTCCCGTACAGGAAGACCTGGCGGCGCTGCCAGCGGTCCAGCAGGACACCCGCGAACGGGCCGACGGCCGAGTACGGCAGCAGCAACACCGCCATGGCGGAGGCGATCGCGGCCGGCGAGGCCTGTTTCTCGGGGGAGAAGACGACGTACGTGGCGAGCGCGACCTGATAGACCCCGTCGGCGCACTGGGAGAGCAGTCGTACAGCGAGCAGGCGGCGGAAGTTCGTCAGGCGCAGGAGTACGCGCAGATCACGTACGACAGGCATGGCAGCAAGGGTCACATACGTCGAAGGCCCCCGGGCAGACGCCACGGGGACCTTCGACAGGGTGGGGCAGAGCCTTAGCGCTCGACCTCGCCCCTGATGAACTTCTCGACGTTCTCACGGGCCTGGTCGTCGAAGAACTGGACCGGCGGGGACTTCATGAAGTACGAGGACGCGGAGAGGATCGGGCCACCGATGCCGCGGTCCTTGGCGATCTTCGCGGCGCGCAGGGCGTCGATGATGACACCCGCCGAGTTCGGGGAGTCCCAGACCTCGAGCTTGTACTCCAGGTTCAGCGGGACGTCACCGAAGGCGCGGCCCTCGAGGCGGACGTACGCCCACTTGCGGTCGTCCAGCCAGGCCACGTAGTCGGAGGGGCCGATGTGGACGTTGTTCTCGCCCATGTCCCGGTCGGGGATCTGGGAGGTCACGGCCTGCGTCTTGGAGATCTTCTTGGACTCCAGACGCTCGCGCTCGAGCATGTTCTTGAAGTCCATGTTGCCGCCGACGTTCAGCTGCATCGTGCGGTCCAGGATGACGCCCCGGTCCTCGAACAGCTTCGCCATGACGCGGTGCGTGATGGTGGCGCCGACCTGGGACTTGATGTCGTCACCGACGATCGGGACACCGGCCTCGGTGAACTTGTCCGCCCACTCCTTGGTGCCGGCGATGAAGACCGGGAGGGCGTTGACGAAGGCCACCTTGGCGTCGATGGCGCACTGGGCGTAGAACTTCGCCGCGTCCTCGGAGCCGACCGGCAGGTAGCAGACGAGCACGTCGACCTGCTTGTCCTTGAGGACCTGCACCACGTCGACCGGGGTCTCGGCGGACTCCTCGATGGTCTGGCGGTAGTACTTGCCGAGGCCGTCCAGGGTGTGGCCGCGCTGGACGGTCACGCCCGTCGACGGTACGTCGCAGATCTTGATGGTGTTGTTCTCGCTGGCGCCGATGGCGTCCGCGAGGTCCAGGCCGACCTTCTTCGCGTCCACGTCGAAGGCGGCCACGAACTCGACGTCCCGGACGTGGTAGTCGCCGAACTGCACGTGCATCAGACCCGGCACCTTGGCGGCCGGGTCGGCGTCCTTGTAGTACTCGACGCCCTGCACCAGCGAGGCGGCGCAGTTGCCCACGCCGACGATGGCTACGCGAACCGAACCCATTCCGGTTGCTCCCTGTGTTGATCTTCGAAACCCTGCAGGTCGCAGGGCCTCACTTGGCGGTGTCGTCGGACGGATCCGGCCGGGTGCTGCCCCCGTGCCGGGGCAGGCCGCCCGTCTCTCCAGATGTGTGGTCCTGCTGAGCGGAGCCCTCGGGGGCCTCATCGGCCTTCGGGGCCTCGGGGCCGGATCGTCGCTGATCCCGCCCCGCCCGCTCGCTCTCGATGAGCTCGTTCAGCCAGCGCACCTCGCGCTCCACGGACTCCATGCCGTGCCGCTGCAGCTCAAGCGTGTAGTCGTCCAGGCGCTCGCGCGTCCGGGCCAGGGAGGCGCGCATCTTCTCCAGGCGCTCCTCCAGGCGGCTGCGCCGGCCTTCCAGCACTCGCATCCGCACCTCGCGCTCGGTCTGGCCGAAGAAGGCGAAACGGGCGGCGAAGTGCTCGTCCTCCCAGGAATCCGGGCCGGTGTGGGACAGGAGCTCCTCGAAGTGCTCCTTACCTTCCGCCGTCAGCCGGTAGACGATCTTGGCGCGGCGCCCCGCGAGCGAGGCGGCGAGGGCGTCCTCGGGGGCGCTGCCCGGTTCCTCGACCAACCAGCCGTTTGCGACCAGCGTTTTGAGGCAGGGGTACAGGGTCCCGTAACTGAAGGCCCGGAAGATCCCCAGCGAAGTGTTGAGCCGCTTACGCAGCTCGTATCCGTGCATCGGAGCTTCGCGGAGCAGGCCGAGGACGGCGAACTCGAGGATGCCGGAGCGTCTGCTCATCCCTCTCCTCCTCCACCGTCGCCGTTGCCTATGCCGTGCTGATGTATCGAGTCGATACATCCCGACGATAGAACGGCCCGTCAGTCCCGACAAGGGGGGCTAGGGTGAGCGGCGTCACATACTCAATTCGCAGTAAACGACTTGCCTGATTTGGGATGAACTTCGGTCCTCGGTGGTTTTTGACCGTGCGTAGTCTGTGCGGCATGCACATCAGTGGGAACCACGCGACGCCCGACGGCGTCCTCGTCCTGAGTGCATGGCGGATGAGCCCGAGCCAGGGCTGGTCCGTATCCATTTCGGGGGGACCGGAACTCAGCTGCCGCTTCCAGGCGTACTCGCCTGCCCGAGGAGTAGTCGTTCGATGAGCGAGCACCGTCGCAAACCGCCGCAGCCGCAGGGTGGCGGACGTGCCGCGGCCAGGCGAGCCGCCCAGCAGCCCTCAGGCCGCCGGGCGGCTCAGGCACGAGGAACCAGTGCAGGATCTCCCTCCGAGTCGTACGGCGGCGAGGAGCGTGTGTACGGCGGCCGCGCCGAGGCCCGTCGAGCCGCCCAGCGCGGTGGCGGACGCCGGCGCGGGGCTGAGGGCCCCGGGGGCGGCCGCCGGGGCGGCGGCTACAACGGTGGCCCCGGCGGCCGCGGTGCTCGCCCGGGCAAGCAGCGCTTGATCGACTACCCGCGGTACGACAAGTACGGGTGGCGCCGCTGGGTGCCGTCCTGGAAGCTCGCCACGGGGTTGTTCCTCGGGTTCATGGCCTCGCTGATGGGCGCGGCGACGATCGCGTACGCCATGGTCGAGCTGCCGGACCAGGCCAAGGCGGCCAAGGCGGAGAACAACGTCTACTACTGGGAAGACGGCACGCAGATGGCCGCCACCGGTGGTGAGGTCAACCGGCAGATCCTGGACATCAAGCAGATTCCCCAGGACATGCAGGACGCCGTCATCTCGGCCGAGAACAAGACGTTCGAGACCGACAAGGGCATCGACCCCATGGGCATCGGGCGTGCCGTGTTCAACATGGCGATGGGTGAGCAGACCCAGGGTGGTTCCACCATCACCCAGCAGTTCGTGAAGAACGCCATGCTGGAGGACCAGAGCCAGACCGTGAGCCGGAAGCTCAAGGAGCTCTTCATCTCCATGAAGGCCGGCACGGAGATGGAGAAGTCCGAGGTCATGGCGGGCTATCTGAACACCTCCTACTACGGGCGCGGCGCCTATGGCATCCAGGCCGCGGCGCGCACGTACTACGAGAAGGACGCCGAGAAACTCAACGCCAGCGAGTGCGCGTTCCTCGCGGCGTTGCTGAAGGGCGCCACCTACTACGACCCCGCGGGCGCGACGGAGATCGACCCCAGGGCCACGCAGGCGGCGAACACGGCGGCGGCCACCCTGCGGTGGAAGTGGATCCTCGACGAGATGGTCAAGGACAAGCGCCTCGACGCCTCGGAGCGGGCCAAGTACACCAAGTTCCCGATGCCCAGGCCGCCGAAGAAGGAGGCGCGGCTCGGCGGCCAGATCGGTTACCTGGTGGACCTGGCCAAGGCGTACTTCATCAACAACAACGAGCAGGGCATCACGGCCAAGAAGCTCAGCCAGGGCGGCTACGAGATCTACACGACCTTCGACAAGGACAAGGTCAACGACCTTCAGGAAGCGGTCAAGAAGGTCGAGAGCGCCAACATCGACCCCGCAAAGCGGCCGGAGACCGACACCCACGTCCAGTTCGGCGGGGCCTCGGTGGACCCCAAGACCGGCGCGATCGTCGCCATCTACGGCGGCTCCGACGCCACCAAGCACTTCACCAACAACGCCGACCAGACCGGTGCCCAGGTCGGTTCGACGTTCAAGCCGTTCGTGCTGGCCGCCGCGATGGATCAGGGCGTACGAGACCCCCGGGGCGAGCCCGTGCAGGGGCCCGATCAGCGCAGGCAGATCGATCCCGACAAGACGTTCTACAGCGGCAAGAACAAGCTCAAGATCAAGAAGTACGACGGCAGCGTCTGGCATGACGAGAACGGCAAGGAGTGGCTCCAGGTCAACGACGGCGACAAGGACTACGGGGACATCAACCTCCGCGAGGCGATGATCCACTCGGCCAACTCGCCCTTCGTCCAGCTGGGCATGGACGTCGGCATCGAGGAGGTCAGGCAGGCGGCGATCTCCGCCGGCCTGCGCAAGGAGAGCCTCGTCGGGGCGAATGTGCCGTCCTTCTCGATCGGTATCTCGGACCCCAGTGCCATCCGTATGGCAGGCGCCTACGCGACCTTCGCCGCCAATGGCGAGCAGCGCGATCCGTACTCGGTGAAGCTGGTCAAGAGGCGTGGCGAGGTCATCTACGAGCACGAGGTCAAGACCAGGCGGGCCTTCTCCACCGCGATCGCCAGCAATGTCACGGACGTGCTGAGGGACGTCGTGGAACACCCCGAGGGCACGGGCAACAACGCGGCCATCCCGGGCCGTCAGGTCGCCGGTAAGACGGGTACGACGGACGGCAACAAGTCCGCCTGGTTCGTCGGCTACACGCCGCAGCTGGCCACGGCCATCGACATGTACCGAATGGACGACAACGCGGCGAACAAGAACCGTCAGTTCCTGAAGATGTTCGGCACGGGCGGTCAGAAGAAGATCCACGGTTCGTCGTTCCCGTCCGAGATCTGGCAGAAGTACATGTCGACGACGCTCAAGGGCGAGAAGGTCATTCCGTTCCCGGAGCCCGAGAAGCTGGACGCCGACTCCGTGTACGGCGGCGGCGCCGCGAGCCCGGAGCCCACGCCGTCGGACACGCCCTCGCAGACGCCGTCCCAGACGCCGTCCCAGACCCCGTCGCAGACGCCGTCGCAGTCGCCGAGCCCGGCTCCGGAGCCCTCGTGCGGCCCGTTCGACTGGGACTGCAACACCGACACCGGCGGCCAGAACGCCGGCCAGGACGGCGGCACCGACACCGGCGGAACCGATACGGGCGGTATGGACGAGGGCGCCACGACCGGCGACGTCACCACCACCCCGTCCCCGCCCACCGGGGGCAATGCCAACGGGGGCAACGGCAACGGTGGCGCCGGCGGCAACGGAGGCTGGTTCGGCGGAACGGAGGGCTAGCGCCCGGCGCCGCCACACCGAAAGGCCGATACGCCTGAGGGCCGTCGCACCCATACGTACGTCTGTTGCGTACGGCTGGTGCGACGGCCCTCGGCGTTATCCACAGGCCGCACGGGTCCACAGTCCCGTACGGCAGGATGTCCCCATGCCGAGCCCACAGAAGACGACGAGCGCGCACGAGTACGGGCCCGTCGTGCCCCCGACCCGGCGCGACGAGGTCGCAGCCGCGGGCAGTGAGCTGATCGGGGGACCCATCGGCCGCTGGGCGCGGCCCGGCGGCAGCGCGCTCACGCCCGTACGGGTCGTCGCCCTCGTCGCGATCGGGATGTTCGCGCTCGGCATGGTGCAGAAGCTGCCCTGTTACAACTGGGCGTGGTTCCGTGGCACCAGCTCGCAGTACACCCACGCCTGCTACTCCGACATTCCGCACCTGTTCATCGGGCGCGGCTTCGCCGACGGGCTGATCCCGTACTTCGACCGGCTCAGCGGGGACATGGAGTACCTCGAATACCCGGTGCTGACCGGGTTGTTCATGCAGGTCGCCTCCTGGCTGTCGTCGCCCTTCGACGGCGGCATGCAGTATCGCGAGCAGATGTACTGGATGGTCAACGCGGGCATGCTGATGGTCTGCACCGTCGTCCTCGTCGTCTGCGTCGCTCGTACGCACCGGCGCCGCCCCTGGGACGCCCTGCTGGTCGCCCTGGCGCCCGCGCTCGCGCTGACCGCGACCATCAACTGGGACCTGCTCGCCGTCGCCCTGACCGCAGCCGCCATGCTGATGTGGTCGCGTGGCCGGGCCCTGGCCTTCGGGCTCCTCCTGGGGCTCGCCACAGCCGCCAAGCTCTACCCCGTGCTGCTGCTGGGCCCACTGCTGGTGCTGTGCTGGCGGGCCTGGAAGTGGCGGGCGTTCGGGACGGCGCTGCTGGGCACGGCCGGTTCCTGGCTCGTGGTGAACGTGCCGGTGATGCTGCTGGCGCCGGAGGGGTGGAAGAAGTTCTACACGTTCAGCCAGGAGAGGTCCGTGGACTTCGGGTCCTTCTGGCTGATCATCACGCAGCGCACCGGCGAGAACATCGAGGTCAGCGCGGTCAACACATACGCCATCCTGCTGATGCTGATCGCCTGTGCCGGTATCGCGGCCCTGGGTCTCATGGCGCCGCGGCGGCCGCGGTTCGCGCAGCTCGCGTTCCTGGTGGTGGCCGCGTTCATCCTCACCAACAAGGTCTACTCACCGCAGTACGTCCTGTGGCTCATCCCGCTCGCCGCCCTCGCCCGCCCCCGCTGGCGGGACTTCCTGATCTGGCAGGGCTGCGAGGTCATGTACTTCCTCGGGATCTGGATGTATCTGGCGTACACCACGAGCGGCAACAAGCAGGGGCTGCCGACGGAGGGATACCAGTTCGCGATCGCCCTGCACCTGGCCGGAACGCTGTTCCTGTGCGCCATGATCGTGTGGGACGCGCTGCTGCCCGAGCGGGACGTCGTACGGCGCGATGGGATGGACGACCCGTCCGGAGGCGTGCTGGACGGCGCCAAGGACGTCTTCGTCGTGGGGCAGGCCGCGCACCCGCCCCAGCACGCCGCTCACACGGCCCAGCGGCCGCGTGTGGAGTGGGGCGCCGCTGGGGCGCCCCGGGAGTGACCCCGTGCCCTGAAGGGCCTTGAGCGACCCTTAGCGCTCGACCAGACGGTCGAACTGGGTCGTGGTGTGCCGCAGGTGGGCGACCAGCTCGTCGCCGACCCTCGGCTCCTGGGCGTCGGAGGGAACGAACAGGATCGACACCTGCATGTGCGGCGGCTCGGCGAACCAGCGCTGCTTGCCCGCCCATACGAACGGCGAAAGGTTCCGGTTCACCGTCGCCAGGCCCGCGCGGGCCACGCCCTTGGCGCGAGGCATCACGCCGTGCATGGCCTTCGGGGCCTCCAGGCCGACCCCGTGGGACGTGCCGCCGGCGACGACGACCAGCCAGCCGTCCGATGCCGCCTTCTGCTGGCGGTAGCCGAAACGGTCACCCTTGGAGACGCGTGTGACGTCCAGGACCGCGCCCCGGTACTGGGTCGCCTCGTGGTCGCCGAGCCACAGCCGCGTACCGATCCGCGCCCGGAACCGGGTCTGGGGGAACTGCTGCTGGAGCCGGGCCTGCTCCTCGGCCCGCAGATGACTGACGAACATGGTGTGCAGCGGCAGCCGGGCGGCGCGCAGCCGGTCCATCCAGCCGATGACCTCCTCGACGGCGTCGGTGCCATCCGTGCGGTCCAGCGGGAGGTGCAGCGCGAAGCCCTCCAGACGTACGTCCTCGATGGCGGCGTGCAGCTGGCCGAGCTCCTGCTCGACGATGCCGTGCCGCTTCATCGAGCTCATGCACTCGATGACGACCCGGGCGCCGACGAGGGCGTGCACGCCGTCCACGGACGACACCGAGCGGATCACCCGGTCGGGCAGCGGAACCGGTTCCTCACCCCGCCGGAACGGGGTGAGGACCAGCAGGTCGCCGCTGAACCAGTCCTTGATGCGGGCCGCCTCGTACGTCGTGCCGACGGCCAGCATGTCCGAGCCGAAGCGGGACGTCTCCTCGGCGAGCCGCTCATGACCGAAGCCGTAGCCGTTGCCCTTGCAGACCGGGACCAGGCCCGGGAACTGGTCGATCACGGACTTCTGGTGCGCCCGCCAACGAGCGGTGTCGACGTAGAGGGAGAGCGCCATGGCCGGCCCGGAACCTTTCTGGTGGCTGCGGTGTATCGAACGTATGAGGTGCTTGTTGAACCGAATGATGTCGGAACGGTCAGCGGCGCGACATGTAGATGTCGAGCGCCTTGTGCAGCAGCTTGTTCAGCGGGAAGTCCCACTCACCGATGTACTCGACGGCCTCACCGCCCGTGCCCACCTTGAACTGGATCAGGCCGAAGAGGTGGTCGGTCTCGTCGAGGGAGTCGGAGATGCCGCGCAGGTCGTAGACGGTCGCGCCCATGGCGTACGCGTCGCGCAGCATCCGCCACTGCATCGCGTTCGAGGGCCGGACCTCGCGGCCGATGTTGTCCGAGGCGCCGTAGGAGTACCAGACGTGCCCGCCGACCACGAGCATCGTGGCCGCCGACAGGTTCACGCCGTTGTGACGCGCGAAGTACAGCCGCATGCGGTTGGGGTCCTCGTTGTTCAGGACGGTCCACATGCGCTGGAAGTACGACAGCGGGCGCGGCCGGAAGCGGTCGCGGACGGCCGTGATCTCGTACAGCCGCTGCCACTCGGCCAGGTCCTCGTAGCCGCCCTGGACGACCTCGACCCCGGCCTTCTCGGCCTTCTTGATGTTGCGGCGCCACAGCTGGTTGAAGCCCTTGAGGACATCGTCCAGCGACCGGTTGGCCAGCGGCACCTGGAAGACATAGCGGGGCTGTACGTCACCGAAGCCGGCGCCGCCGTCCTCGCCCTGCTGCCAGCCCATCTTGCGCAGCCGGTCGGACACCTCGAAGGCACGCGGCTCGATGTGCGTCGCCTCGACGTCGCGCAGGCGCTTGACGTCCGGGTCCTGGATTCCGGCCTTGATGGCGGCCGCGTCCCAGCGCCGGATGACGACCGGCGGGCCCATCTTCACGGAGAAGGCGCCCTGCTCCTTGAGGTGCGCCAGCATCGGCTGCAGCCAGTCGTCGAGGTTCGGGGCGTACCAGTTGATCACCGGTCCCTCGGGAAGATACGCGAGGTACCGCTTGATCTTGGGGAGCTGGCGGTAAAGCACCAGGCCGGCGCCGACGAGTTCGCCGCTCTTGTCGAACCAGCCCAGGTTCTCCGAACGCCACTCCGTCTTCACATCAGCCCATGCGGGGACCTGGCAGTGACTCGCCGACGGCAGGCTCTGGATGTACGCCAGATGCTGCTCTCGGCTGATGGTCCTCAGGGTCAGGCTCATGCGGGGCGCTCCTCGGCAGGTGTGTCCCCATGGGTACAGGGGCTCCGGCTCTCGCGCCGAAGCCTACTGGCACCGGGGAGCGCCCCGACTGGCCGTACGCCAGGTGGGCCTAACCGAGGACGCCGCCGAAGAGGCCGCCGTGCGCCATTCCGAGACCGAAACCGATCGCCGAGGCGCCCAGGCCGATGATCAGCAGGGTGCGCTCACGTGTCGTCTCCGAGATGTACTGGCCGTAGGCGCCCGTGACGATGCCCACCAGGCCCGCCCACGAACTGATCAGGTGGAGGTTCTCGAACTGCGCCGTGATGAAGGCGAGCAGGCCCAGCACCAGGGTCACTGCCATCAGCGTGTCCTGGAGCGGATGGGGCTTGCCGTCCGTGGCGAAGAGGGACGAGGAGGGATGACGGTGGAATACCTGGGCCATGAGGCACCTCCTGGCTCTGCCGGAAGGCGGCGCATGGTAGCGCCGCACACACCCGATGTGTACAGATTGCGGCCTCTGGCCACGGGATTTCAACCGGAAGCCGGTGTGCGGGTAC
Organism: Streptomyces ficellus; assembly: GCF_030406405.1. Classification (GTDB taxonomy): domain Bacteria; phylum Actinomycetota; class Actinomycetes; order Streptomycetales; family Streptomycetaceae; genus Streptomyces; species Streptomyces ficellus_B. The sequence goes on along the minus strand of NZ_JAUEPL010000008.1, from coordinate 436 downwards.
TCTGTACGGTCTGCACCGGTGTCTGCCCATGCCCAGAACAAGGCCCTCCTTCGCTGAGGGCGATTGTCAGTGGCGGCGGATACCGTTGCTCACGCATCACGACCCTCCTGCCACGGAACGACCGTGGCCGCTGAGTCCAAAGGAGGTGGGTTCCACATGCGTCACTACGAGGTGATGGTCATCCTCGACCCCGATCTCGAGGAGCGCGCTGTCTCCCCGCTGATCGAGAACTTCCTCTCCGTCGTCCGTGAGGGCAACGGAAAGGTGGAGAAGGTCGACACCTGGGGCCGTCGTCGTCTCGCTTACGAGATCAAGAAGAAGCCCGAGGGCATCTACTCGGTCATCGACCTGCAGGCCGAGCCTGCGGTCGTCAAGGAGCTCGACCGCCAGATGAACCTGAACGAGTCGGTCCTCCGGACCAAGGTCCTCCGTCCCG
>NZ_JAUEPL010000081.1 GCF_030406405.1 Streptomyces ficellus | reverse complement strand
ATTTCAGCTACGGGGGTCTTACCCTCTACGCCGGACCTTTCGCATGTCCTTCGCCTACCCATACGGTTTCTGACTCGCCTCACAGCCGGCAGACTGTGAAAAAGAGATCCCACAACCCCGCATGCGCAACCCCTGCCGGGTATCACACGCATACGGTTTGGCCTCATCCGGTTTCGCTCGCCACTACTCCCGGAATCACGGTTGTTTTCTCTTCCTGAGGGTACTGAGATGTTTCACTTCCCCTCGTTCCCTCCACATGCCCTATGTGTTCAGGCATGGGTGACAGCCCATGACGACTGCCGGGTTTCCCCATTCGGAAACCCCCGGATCAAAGCCTGGTTGACGGCTCCCCGGGGACTATCGTGGCCTCCCACGTCCTTCATCGGTTCCTGGTGCCAAGGCATCCACCGTGCGCCCTTAAAAACTTGGCCACAGATGCTCGCGTCCACTGTGCAGTTCTCAAGCAACGACCAGCCACCCACCACCCCCGGACCAACATCCGGAGTTCACTGGGGCCGGCATCGCAGAAGGCAAAGACCGTAGTCCGTACCCTCAGACACCCAACAGCGTGCCCGACACCCTCGATCCTTCTCCGTGTTCCACGCCGAAGCAGTACTAACAGGAAGACCCGAGTGTGCCGAATAATCAACGTTCCACCCATGAGCAACCAGCATCGGACGTTCGCCGATGTCCTGGCCTCTGACCAGCCCGAAGACTAGTGAGAAGTGCTCCTTAGAAAGGAGGTGATCCAGCCGCACCTTCCGGTACGGCTACCTTGTTACGACTTCGTCCCAATCGCCAGTCCCACCTTCGACAGCTCCCTCCCACAAGGGGTTGGGCCACCGGCTTCGGG
>NZ_JAUEPL010000080.1 GCF_030406405.1 Streptomyces ficellus | reverse complement strand
AGGCGTCGTTTCATTTGGTGAGGCGGCGGTGACAGATGAGGGCTGCGGCTATGCCGACGAAGGCGAGGAAGTGCTCGGCCTTGCGTTCGTAACGGCGGTGGAGCCGACGGCAGCCGGCCAGCCAGGACACAGTCCTCTCAACGACCCACCGGTGGCGGCCGAGCCGCTGTGAGGACTCAACTCCCTTGCGGGCGATGCGGTGGCGGATGCCACGCTTACGGAGCCATCGGCGGAGGTTGTCGTAGTCGTAGCCCTTATCGGCGTGCAGTTTCGCGGGGCGCCGACGACGGGGGCCGCGTCGGGAACGGATGGGCGGGATGCCGCGAACGAGCGGTTCAAGACCCTGGCTGTCGTGCATGTTGGCGCCCGAGATGCCCAGCGATAGAGGGAGTCCGTTCCGGTCGGTAATCAGGTGGATCTTCGATCCCAACTTGCCACGGTCGGTCGCATTCGGTCCGGTCAGAGGCCCCCTTTTGCCGCCCGCAGGCTGACCGAGTCGATCGCGCACCGCGACCAGTCGAGATCACCGCGGGCGCCGAGTTCGTCGAGGACGACGCGGTGGAGCCTCGCCCAGACACGGGCCCGGCTCCACTGGGCGAACCGCCGATAGACCGTCTGCCAGCTCGGCCCGAACACCGGCGGGAGCTGCCGCCACGCGCAGCCCGAGGTCGCCACGAAGATGATCGCCGCCAGCGCCTCACGATCACCCGCCCGACGTCGACCCCCACCTTGCGGACGTATCACCTCCGTCGGCGGCACCACCCGCCGGAACAACACCCACAACTCATCCGGCACAAGCCGCTCAACCAGATCCGTCATACACGGTTCAACGAACGATCACGCCATAAGAAACGACGTCTAA
>NZ_JAUEPL010000007.1 GCF_030406405.1 Streptomyces ficellus | reverse complement strand
AGGCAGGTCCCGAGAAGTACGACCGGCTCGCCAAGCACGAGATCCCGTGGACCGACGCGACCGTGGTGAAGGCCCTGACCACCCTCGGGAAGCTGTTCGTGCGCGGCCGTGGCCTCCCGCGCGGCCACCGGCGCCGGGGCCCCCGACGCCTGCGAGGCGGTCAGCGCCGCCATCGCCGCCGCCGCCAGCGCGGTGCCCCTGACGGCCCTGCCCTTGACCGCCCCGCCCTTGAGCGCCCTGAGCCTGACCGTCCTGCCCTTGTCCCCTGCCATGACGTACGCCCTCCCTGTTGCGGCTCCTGTCACCGGCTCTACGGGGCCAGGCCGCCGGTCCGTCGCACCGAGCGGCCCGTAATTTCCGGCCGGGAGACAGGGGCCCGGCAAGATCGGCGGGGCAGGGCCTACCGTGGGGGCATGCAGCGACTGAGAGTGGAGTTCACGACAGAGCCTTTCGACCTGGACGAGGCACCGGCCCACGCGGTCGTGGCCCGTGAGGTCATCCAGGCGGCCGACCTGGACGCCGTGGACGTGGGCCCGTTCGGCAACACGGCCGAAGGCGGGGCGGACGCGGTGCTCACCGCCGTCGACTCGCTGCTGCGCCGGGCCCTGGGCGCCGGCGCCACTCGCGTCTCACTGCAGGTCAACGTGATCGGGGAGACCGGGGAGGACGAGAAGTGACCGAGCCGCGAGATCACCCCCTGATCACCGCCGTGAAGCCGCTGGTGGACGCCATGGGCGCCCGGATTCTGGGGCCTGAGCAGGCGACGGCCGACGATGTGGTCCTCTCCTGGGAGGGCGAGGAGGTGCTCGCCGTACGGCTGCCGCAGCTCGCGGACTCGCTCGACCACATCCTGGCGGCGATGGAGCGGCGGCACGGCATGCCGCTGTCCGAGCTGGACAGGAAAACCAAGCAGGCCGTCGTCCGCACCCTGGAGGCGCGCGGCGCCTTCTCCGTCCGGCACGGCGTGGAGACGGTGGCGGGCGCCCTCGGGGTCAGCCGCTTCACCGTCTACAACTATCTGAACAGGGAAAACGCAGCGAAGAGTGAGTAGCTGAGCACGCTGCGCGGTCGGCCGCCGTCCAGATGCCGGGACGGCGGCTTTTGTGTCACCGAAGTTTCAACAAAGTGTTGACGGGGCGTTGGGCAAGGGCGTTAGCTATCCGCAGCCCGTCCAAGCACAGGAAATACAGCCACGGAGGCTCCCGTGACTTCGAGTACACAGCGCCTTTCGGGGGAGACCCCCGAACCCCCCGCGGGCCTCACACGGTTCAACACCTCCGCGGACAGCGACGCGCTCGCCGCCCTGCACGAGGTGTGTGCCAGCTCGGCGTGGGGGAGCAAGCTGCTCGCCCAGCGCCCGTACGCCACCACCGAGGCCCTGCTCCTCGCCAGCGACGCCGCCATGGCCGAGCTGACCGCGGAGGACCTGGCCGAGGCCATGGCGGGGCACCCGCCGATCGGCCGCCCGAAGCCCGGTGACCCCACCTCCTCCCGCGAACAGAGCGGGATGGCCGGCGCCTCCGAGGAACTCAAGGCGGAGATGCTCGAACTGAACCTGGCCTACCAGGAGAAGTTCGGCCACGTCTTTCTCATCTGCGCCACCGGCCGGACCGGTGAGCAGATGCGCGACGCGGTCCGCGAGCGGATCGGGAACTCGCCCGAGCAGGAGCGGGAGATCGTCCGCGCCGAACTGGGCAAGATCAACCGTATTCGGCTGACCCGTCTCGTAGAGGAAGAGAGCGCCGCATGAGCACCGGAACGACGGCATCGGTGTCCACGCACATCCTGGACACCAGCATCGGCCGCCCCGCCGAGGGCGTCGCCATCTCCCTGTCGGCCCGCAGCGGGTCCGGGGCGGAGTGGGTGGCGCTCGGCGGCTCGGCGACCGACGCGGACGGGCGCTGCAAGGACCTGCCGGCCCTGCCGGAAGGCACCACCCACGTACGTCTCGACTTCGAGACCGAGGCGTACTTCACGCGTTCAACCAAGCCAGTGAAGCAAGCCGAGGCGCAGCAGGACGCCCCCCGCGTAAGGGACAGCGGCGCGTTCTTCCCGGAGGTGGCGATCACGTTCGCCGTCGTGCCGGGCGAGCACTACCACGTACCGCTGCTGCTCAACCCGTTCGGCTACTCCGTTTACCGAGGGAGCTAGCAGACACATGCCCACGATTCTCGGCCAGAACCAGTACGGCAAAGCAGAGAACCGCGTCGTCAAGATCACGCGGGACGGCGACACCCACCACATCAAGGACCTGAACGTCTCGGTCGCCCTCTCCGGCGACATGGACGAGGTGCACTACTCCGGCTCCAACGCCAACGTGCTCCCGACCGACACCACCAAGAACACGGTGTACGCGTTCGCTAAGGAGTACGGCATCGAGTCCGCCGAGCAGTTCGGCATCCACCTCGCCCGTCACTTCGTGACGTCGCAGGAGCCGATCCACCGGGCGCGCATCCGCATCGAGGAGTACGCCTGGGAGCGCATCGAGACCTCCGACGCCAACTCCAAGTTCATCGGCGCGGATGAGGTCAAGCACTCCTTCGTGCGCAAGGGCCAGGAGACCCGCGTCAGCGAGATCACCTACGACGGTGAGAACTGGCAGGTCATATCGGGCCTGAAGGACCTGGTCGTCATGAACTCCACCAACTCGGAGTTCTGGGGGTACGTGAAGGACAAGTACACGACCCTCAAGGAGGCGTACGACCGCATCCTCGCCACCCAGGTCTCCGGCCGCTGGCGGTTCAACTGGACCGACGACGAGCAGCGGATGCCCAACTGGGAGAAGTCCTACGAGCAGGTGCGCAAGCACATGCTCCAGGCCTTCGCCGAGACGTACTCCCTGTCGCTGCAGCAGACGCTGTACCAGATGGGCGCGCGGATCATCAACAATCGCGCGGAGATCGACGAGGTGCGCTTCTCCCTGCCGAACAAGCACCACTTCCTGGTCGACCTGGAGCCGTTCGGGCTCAAGAACGACAACGAGGTCTACTTCGCGGCGGACCGCCCGTACGGCCTGATCGAGGCCACCATCCTGCGGGACGGCGTGGAGCCGCGGATCCCGGTCGACATGACCAACCTCTGAGCCACACCTGAGCCACACGAAGGGCCGATGACCGCCCCGCCCCTCCCGCCCGCGGCCGGGCGGGGCGGCACCGGACCGGAGGGACCAGCAATGGCACACCCAGCGATGGCACAGCCCGCAACGGCACGGTCAGCGATGGCACGGCCAGCACCGGCACGGCCCGCGAAGGGGCCCGGCAGCGCCCCGTTCTGCGTTCCCCGTAGGCCGGCGGGGGAGCGCTCGTCGCGGTCCGGCCCACCTTTCTCTCACCTCCTCGGCACCCGGAGCCGTCGCACGGTCCCGGCACTCAAATCCTCCTAGGGTCCTGCCGTGCCCTCATCGCCACTGCCACTGAAAGAAGAAGGAAGCACCATGGCACCTTCGGCAGCCCAGAGCGCTACCCAGCGCATCGTGATCGAGAACTGTGCGATCGCGACCGTCGACGCCAACGACACCGAGTACGCCTCGGGTCACGTCGTCATCGCGGACAACAGGATCGAGTCGATCGGAGCGGGCAAGGCCCCCGAGGGCCTGGAGAACGTGGTCCGGCGCATCGACGCCACCGGCCACCTGGTCACCCCCGGCCTGATCAACACGCACCACCACTTCTACCAGTGGATCACCCGTGGCCTCGCCACCGACCACAACCTCTTCAACTGGCTCGTCGCCCTGTACCCGACGTGGGCGCGCATCGACGACCGGATGGGGTACGTGGCGGCCCAGGGCTCGCTGGCGATGATGGCCCGCGGCGGCGTCACCACCGCCATGGACCACCACTACGTCTACCCGAAGGGCTCCGGCGACCTGTCCGGCGCCATCATCAAGGCCGCCTCCGAGATGGGCGTCCGCTTCACGCTCGCCCGCGGCTCCATGGACCGCAGCGTCAAGGACGGCGGCCTGCCGCCGGACTTCGCCGTCGAGACCCTCGAAGGCGCGCTCGCCGCCACCGAGGAGACCGTCAAGAAGCACCACGACGCCTCCTTCGACGCGATGACCCAGGTCGCGGTCGCGCCCTGCTCCCCCTTCTCCGTCTCCACCGAACTGCTCAGGCAGGGTGCCGAACTGGCCCGCCGCCTCGGCGTGCGCCTGCACACCCACGGCTCGGAGACCGTGGAGGAGGAGCAGTTCTGCAAGGAACTGTTCGGCATGGGCCCGACCGACTACTTCGAGTCGACCGGCTGGCTCGGTGAGGACGTGTGGATGGCGCACTGCGTCCACATGAACGACTCCGACATCGCCGCCTTCGCCCGTACGAAGACCGGTGTCGCCCACTGCCCGTCGTCCAACGCCCGCCTCGCCGCCGGCATCGCCCGCGTACCCGACATGCTCAAGGCCGGCGTGCCCGTCGGCCTCGGCGTGGACGGCACCGCCTCCAACGAGTCGGGCGAGCTGCACACCGAACTGCGCAACGCCCTGCTGATCAACCGCCTCAACCCGGTGCACCGCGAGGCCGCCCTGAACGCCCGCCAGGCGCTGCGCCTGGGCACGTACGGTGGCGCCCAGGTGCTCGGCCGGGCCTCGCAGATCGGCTCCCTGGAGGTGGGCAAGCTCGCCGACCTGGTGCTGTGGAAGCTCGACACCCTCGCGCACGCCTCCATCGCCGACCCGGTGACCGCCCTCGTCTTCGGCGCGGCGGCCCCGGTCACCGCGTCGTTCGTCAACGGCAAGCAGATCGTCGAGAACAACCGGCTGCTGACCGTCGACGAGGACGCCATCGCGCGCTCCACCCGGGACGAGGCGCAGCGCCTCGCCCGTATCGCCGCCCAGGGCTGATCGCCCAGGGCGCACATCGCCGCCCGCGTCCAGCGACGCGGGTGGGCGATCCACGAAGTCCGGTCGAGGGGGACGGCCCTCGACCGGTCGCCGTGGACCCGAGCGGGGTCCATGGCAGCCGGACCGGGGGGTGCGTACCGCCAGTGGTACCGCCCCCCGGAACGGTGACGCGTGTCGGCGTCCCCGGCGACACGCTTCCGGGCGCAAGACCTGCAACACCTCCCTGAAACCCACGTCGCCAGTACGTGTAACCGACCGGAGGAACCGCTGTGGCCGCCAAGCCCAGGTTTCGCAACGACGCAGACGCCACCGACGCCACCGACGCGAACGCGGACGCGGACGCCCCCGAGGCGCCTGACGCCCCCGACGCTTCTGGCGCCACCGACGCCGGAGCCGCCCGGGACGACCGGAAGCATCCGGTCGACGAGACGCTCCCGCCCCTGAAGATGTTCACCAGCGGCCTCCAGCACGTGGCCGCCATGTACGCGGGCGTGGTGGCCCCGCCGCTGATCGTCGGCGCGGCCGTAGGGCTGTCCGGCACCGAACTGACCTTCCTCACCGGAGCGAGCCTGTTCACCGCGGGCCTCGCCACGTTCCTGCAGACCCTCGGCATCTGGAAGATCGGCGCCAGGCTGCCCTTCGTCAACGGCGTCACCTTCGCCGGTGTCGCCCCGATGCTCGCCGTCATCGACACCACCGACGACAAGGCGGACGCGCTCCCGGTCATCTTCGGGGCGATCATCGTCGCGGGCCTCCTGGGCTTCATCGCCGCGCCGTACTTCAGCAAACTGGTCCGGTTCTTCCCACCGGTCGTCACCGGCACCGTGATCACCCTGATCGGTATCTCGCTGCTGCCGGTCGCCTTCGGCTGGGCCCAGGGCCCCAACCCGGCGGCGAAGGACTACGGTTCGACCACCTACCTCACCCTCGCGGCGTTCACCCTTGTCGTGGTCCTCGTCCTGCGGCGCTTCACCCGCGGCTTCGTCAAGCAGATCGCCGTACTGATCGGCCTGGTGATCGGCACGCTCGTCGCGATACCGTTCGGCGCCACCGACTTCAGCCCGGTCACCGAGGCGGCCGTCGTCGGCTTCCCGACGCCGTTCCACTTCGGCGCCCCGCAGTTCGCGCTCGCCGCGATCATCTCCATGTGCGTGGTGATGCTCGTGTCGATGACCGAGTCGACCGCCGACATGCTGGCGCTCGGGGAGATCGTCGAGCGGCCGGCCGACGAGAAGACGATCGCGGCGGGCCTGCGCGCCGACACCCTCGGGTCGGCGATCAGCCCGCTCTTCAACGGCTTCATGTGCAGCGCGTTCGCCCAGAACATCGGGCTGGTCGCCATGACCCGCATCCGCAGCCGGTTCGTGGTCGCCTGCGGCGGCGGCTTCCTGGTCCTGATGGGCCTGTCACCGGTGGCCGCCTCGCTGATCTCCGTCGTACCGCGCCCGGTCCTGGGCGGCGCGGGTGTCGTCCTGTTCGGCTCGGTCGCGGCCAGCGGCATCCAGACGCTGGTCAAGGCCGGCCTGGAGAAGGACAACAACGTCCTGATCGTGGCGGTCTCCCTGGCGGTCGGGATCATCCCGATCACGGCGCCGGAGTTCTACCACGCCTTCCCGGAGACCGCGAAGATCATCCTGGACTCCGGCATCTCGACGGGCTGCGTCGCCGCCGTCCTGCTCAACCTGGTCTTCAACCACCTGGGCGGCCGCCGCGACGACGATGAGGTGACCGCCCCGATGGAACCGGGTGAGGACATCTCCGGGACACGCGGGACGAAGACCGCCGCCGCGCACTGACGGCGGGCCCCGGCGGGGCGCGTGCGGCCCCGGCGGGTACCGCACGCGCCCCGTCACTCACCGGACCGGGGCGAAAAACAGCGCGCCGCGCCCCGGCACCATCACGCAGGGCCACGCCCCCGAGCGCCGGGGCCTTGCCTCGCCTGCGACGGCCGGGGCGCCCCCCGCCGCCGCGCACCCGAGCCCCCGCGGTCTTGCCCCTCCCCGGCAGGGGTGACCGTGTCAGGAACCCGGCTGCCAGTCCGGGCGGCGGCCGCTGAGGCCGACCACCCGGTCCAGCAGGGGCGCGTCGTCCGGTACCGGGACCGGAGACCCGAACACGCCCTCCTGGCCCGGTCCGCCGGCGGCCGGGGCCAGGAGGGCGCAGCACGCCCGCAGCGAGGCCACGTCCGGCGCGTACTCCTGGCCGGTCGCCCGCGCCAGGTCCCAGCCGTGGACCAGCACCTCGTACAGGGCGACGGCCCCCGCGACCTCGCCCGGCAGGGTGACGCCACCCGCCCGCGTGGTGCCCTGCCAGGCGTCGGGCTCCCGGCGGCGGCGAGTTCGTCGAGCCGGCGGGGAAGCACGGCGCGCCAGTCGTCGCCGAGCACGGGACGGGCGCGCGGGTCCGTGTCCGTGGTGGGCCCGAAGTCCTTTCTCCCCGCGTCCCGGAAGGTGACCGCGAGCCCCACCAGATGGCCCAGCAACTCCCGTACGGCGTAGTCCGGGCATGGCGTCGGGGCGTAGGCCGGTCGTCGGTGATGCCGTCCAGCAGCTCCGCCACCCGGCGGGTCGCGGGTCCGAGATCCAGCATGGTTGTCTCCGTGTGTGCGTCCATGTGAGGGCAGACCGCCCGGGCCCCGGAAACTCATCGTCGCCCCTCACCGGATCCGCCGCGCGCACTCCGCCGCCAGCCGCGGATACGCCTGCGCGATCGCCCGGTACACCCGCTCCCGCAGCAGCCGCTCGGCCTCCGCCCGCCCCGTCGCCCCGAACAGCCCGTCCAGCAGCGCGTCGTACCGGCTCAGCGCATGGCGCAAATAGTCCACCTGCCACCGCACCAACGCCCCACCGGCCGCGGCCCCTCCGGGCGTGGCCCCTCCGGGCCGGGCCACACCGCCCACGGCCGCATCCCGCTCGGTGCCTCCGAGCCCGGCCCCACCGGACCCGGCCCCGCCGGGCGCGGACCCGCCGGGCGCGGTCCCACCGCTGGCGGCCCCACCGCCCCCAGTCCCTCCGCGTCCAGCCCCACCGCGTCCACCCGCGCCGCGCCTTGTGGCCGCGCCGTTCCCGTCCGGCATCCCGCCTCCCCGTGGCCCGTCCAGCAGCCGCCGGTGGCGTACCGCTCGGCGTTCCAGTTCGGCTTCCGGCAGGATCGGCACCCGGATCGGCTCCGCGCGGATCGCCGCGAGGACCGCCTGCCGTCGTCGCTCCGCCGCCACCCGCGCGGCGGCCGCGCCCCGGGCCGCCGTCGCGCAGGCCGCGAACTCCGGCGCCCGCTCCACGGCCTGGACCCGCGCCAGCAGGTACAGCCGTACCGGCGCCACCGACCACCGCCGCGGGTCGCGCCCCTGCACATCGGGCTGGCCCAGCAGGTCCCGCACCATCGCGTCCGTCCACCCGCGCTTGCGCAGCCCGGCGAGCGTCAGAAACGTCATACGATCCGTCATCGTTCCCCCCTGCTCCGTAACGGAGAGTGACGAACCCAGTGAAGCGCACGCCACTGACAATCAGCCCCACCGCCCCCGCCCCACCGCCGACCGACCGCGCCGATCACCCGATTGAGCCATCCGCGCGCGCGAGCGCCGCCCTTCCCCGCCGGGCGGCCCATAGGCTCCCCGAGTGACCCTTGTGACTGTGCTGAACACCGGGCTCGACGACTTCCTCGCCTGGGCCGAGACCCGGCAGGGCGGCGGCGCCCTGCCCGCACGTCCCGCGGACGCCGTGCTCACGCTGCTCGCCCTGCGCGGCGCCGACCGCCGCGCGGGCGTGCCCGAGCCGACGCCCCAGCTCCTGCACCGCGTCCTGCACGAGGACCTGCCCGTGCTGTTCGAGCCGACCGAGGAGGAACGCGCGGCCCTGCCCGGCGTGCTCACCGCGCTCGCCGACCGGGTCAGGGCGGCGAACCGGCTCAACGCCAAGCGTCACGCACGCCTGCTCGACGCCGTACAGGAGGCCCTGCCGGAGTTCGACCGGGTCATGGACGCCCCGTTCCACCTGACCTGGCCGCGCTGGTACGCCCGCCTCCTCCACGCGGCCGGCGTCGACACGGCCGACCCCGAAGCGGTTCGGGCATGGCTGGACGCCTACGCGCGGGGCCCGCGCGCCGCCCGCGCCCCGCTGCCCGCCGGGATCACCCGCGCCCACCTGGCCGGCCGTACCCTCGCCGCCCGCGCCGTGCTCACCGAAGCCGCGCTGGAGGCCGCCGCCCGCGACACCGAGGCTCCCTCACCCGCCGGTCCCCTGCTGCCCGAGCCGCTCACCGAAGCGGCGCGCCCCGACGAAGTGGAACGGCTCGCGGCCGAGCTGAGCGACCGCTGGACCGCCGCCGGTCTCAGCGAGGCGCTCGCCGGACCGTACGCCGACCTCGCGCCCGGTCCCGAGTCCCTTCCGCACAGCGACCTGGCCGACCGCATGCTTGACGAACACCTCGACTACTACGGCTACTCGGGCTACCCGCTGCCGCCCCCGCTCACCCTGCCCGACCCCGACGAGATCCGCGGCCTGCTGCACGCCGCCCCGCTCCCCGCCGCGCTGGCCGAGGGCGCCGACGACGACCTGCGGGAGCTTGCCGAGCGGTGCGGATTCCCCGGTCCCGCCACCACCGTGTGGACCGAGGGAACGCCGCAGGAGCTGACCGAGCTCGCCGCCGACATCCTCGCCGTGACCGTCGAACGCGTCGCCGCGGAGGCCGGGCCCGATGACGAGTACGCCCTCGACGCGGCCCACCTGCTCTACACGCTCTACGAGCGCGGCGGCACTGCCGACTCGGTGGCGCGCAAGGCGTCCGACGTCGCCGGCTGGCAGGTCGTCCCGGAACTGGAGGACGCCCCGGTCCGCGTACCCGACACCGCGCCCGACGCGTACGAGACACCCTCCCCCGAGGACCTGTCGGAGCTGCTCGGTCTTCCCGGGGTCACCGAGACCGACCGGGAGCGACTCGACAGCCACGCCCACGCGCTGGCGGCCCTGATCGACCGGCTGGCCGAAACCGGCTGCGTCTTCCGCACCGGTGACGCCTACGGCCTCACCCCGCTGGGCAACGCCGTCATGCGCCACGTCTTCACCGCCGGTGACGTCGCCGCCCCCGACCGGGAGACCGTGGCCGGCTGGGACGCCGCCGAAACCGTCGTGGCGGTCCAGTTCTGGCCCCCGGCCATCGCCGCGGAGACACTCACCCGGTGGACCGCCGACCGGGGAGGCACCGACGAGGCATGGGAGGAACTGCTCAACGCCGTCTCCGCCACGCACACCGCGGCCGCTCCCCTCCTGCTCAGCACCCTCTTCGGGCACCTGGACCTGGCCGGCATCCCGAGCGGCCCGCTCCGTACCGCCGTCGGCGACCCGGTCATCGGGGCCTATGCGCACCGCCTCCTGGAAGCGCGCAAGGAGGCCCCGCCGGTGGAGGAGGTTCCCCTCAGTGCCCGCGCCGTCCTGCTGGTCTCCGAGCTGCACCGCTTCTGGATGGAGGACATGCGCGCGTCCCTCGCCGCCGCGGCGGGGGAGGAGGAGCCGGAACCGGGCGCCGCGACCCTCGCCGAGGCCTTCGACACCGTCGCCGCGGCCTGGCCGGGCGGCGCGGCCTCCCTCCTCCCCGCCATGGCCGCCGCCGACCCGCCCGGCAGCCTGCCGGTCCTGCGGGCCCTGCGCGACGTGCATCCGGACGGCCGGGTACGGGATCTGGCGGGGCACGCGGCGAAGGCGGCCGAGCGCCGGCTGCCCGCCCACAGCACGCCCGCCGACCGCCACCACTGACCCGGACGCCGACAGCCCGGCCCGCTGTCCCGGCGAACCGGGCCGGCCGGCCGGGTCGCGAACCCTTGAAGCCACCGCCCTCCTGTGCCATACAGGTCTGGACCATTCTCCGTCGTACGCGGAGGTCCAGCCGTGCCACGTCCTCCCGCCATCGCCGCGTTGGCCCTTGCGGCCGCCTTCCTCCTCGCCGCCTGCGGCGGTGAGGACAGGGACACGCAGGCCCCGTCGAAGCCCCTCGGCGTGACCGCCCAGGCCGGCAGCGCGACCTCGGTGCACGTCATGTGGGAGCCCGTCACCGACGACACCGGGGTCACCGGGTACGAGGTGTTCCACCAGGGCCGGAAGGTCAAGACCGTGCCGGGCTCACGGCACATGACCGACGTCGACCGCCTCACCCCGAACACCGCGTACCGCTTCACCGTCCGGGCCCGCGACGCCGCCGGGAACCTCTCCGAACCGAGCGCCACCATCCCCGTGACCACCCCGGCCCGGACCCCCGACGACCGCCGGGCGCCGTCACGGCCCACGTCACTGCGCGGCCGAGCGGAGGGCAGGACGGTCACGCTGACCTGGGCCCGCGCCACCGACGACGTCGCCGTCACCGCGTACGACGTCTACCAGGAGGACTCCCGCGTCCACAGCGTCCCCGCCGGCACCACCACCGCCCGCCTCACCGGACTGCGACCGGGCACCGTCTACACCTTCACGGTGCGCGCCCGCGACGCCGCCGAGAACTCCTCCCCCGACAGCGCTCCGATCGACCTCACCACCGCCCCCGCCCCCGGCGACGGCCCCCCAACCGCCCCCACCCACCTCACGGCGACGGCACTGCCGGGCAGCATCCGGCTGACCTGGACCCCGCCCCGGACGGCCGCCCCGGTCAAGGAGCACCAGCTCCACCTCAACGGCAGGTTCGCCACGACCATCGTCTGGGGCGCCGAACCCCCCGCCGGCACGGCGACATACACCCTCACCGTCACCGACCCACCCGGCACCCGCTACACCCTCAAGCTCCGCGCCAAGCTCCCCGACGGCACATGGGGCGACTTCTCCGCCCAGCGCACGGTCGTGATCGGCCAAGGCTGAGCATCGAGGAGAATCGTCCGTGCAGTGTCACGAACGCGCCAACTCCGAGAGGTGTACCGCCTGATGCTCCACGTGCTCATATCCCCCTCCTATGGCAAGCCGGAGGCACGGCAGCACTGGCACGACACACTCGACCAGGAGGTGCAATTCGATACGCCGTCGCACCGTGGACTCCTGTCCGGCGAGCAGTTCGACGCGCTGATCGGGGTACATCCGGAAGGAAGGGCGCGGTTCTGGGGTGCGAAGCCTTCGCACGACAAGAAGATGGCGCTGGTGGCGCCCGGCGACGTGGTCCTGTTCACGGGCAAGAAGCATGTGCTGGCGATAGGTGAGGTCGGCGTCATCTTCCGGAACGCGGACTTCGCCGCCCGCCTGTGGCCTCCGAAGGGAAGCGCCCCGGGGTGGCACACCGTATACAGCCTGGTCGCGTTCGAGCGGACGGACATCACGTACGCGGAGCTCAACGAGATCATCGGCTACAAGAACAACCATGATTTCCCAGGGCAGATCCTGCTCACCGACGACCGGGCTCAGGCCGTCTGCGAGGCCTTTCTGCTCACACCCCGTCAGAGGCCGGCCAGAGTCACCGACACCTTGTCCGACAGGTCCGTACGCATCGCCGCTGCCGAAGAGGTGCGCACCGCGCACACCACGTATGAGCGGCCCGGCGCCACCCAGCTCGTGCGGCGCCGGGAAGGTGCGCTCGTGCGGGAGTACCGGAGAGCTTCCGGCCTGACGCACGGCACAAGGTATTACTGCCCAGCGGGGATCACCGACCTGTACGTGGAATCGCCGGTCGTGGAACTCATCGAGGCCAAGGGTGGTACGACGCGTGGACATGTACGCCAGGCGCTGGCGCAGCTGCTGGACTACGCACCTCACTGTCCCAAGCCGGCCGCGCGGCTGACGGCTCTCTTCCCCGCGCCGCTGGAGTTCGCGGAGACAACGCTTCTGCACCGGTACGGAATCGACTGCGTGCACCGCGTCGCGGAAGGTCATTTCGAGCGGCTGCCCGCACCGGACGAGACGCGCAAGCGCATGGTCGAGCTGGTGCGGCGCGACGCGTGACCGCTGACACGCCACCGCCCCCCGGTGCAGTGCGGCACCAGGGGGCGGGGGAACTCGGTGACAGCGGTCAGCCGACGAGTTGTTCGTAGGCCGGGAGCGTGAGGAAGTCCGCGTAGTCGTCGTCGAGCGAGACCTTCAGCAGCAGGTCGTGGGCCTGCTGCCACCTGCCGGCCGCGAAGGCGTCCTCGCCGATCTCGGCGCGGATGGCGGCGAGTTCCTCGGCCGCGACCTTGCGGGCCAGGTCGGGGGTGGCCTGTTCGCCGTTCTCGAAGACGACGCCCGCGTTGATCCACTGCCAGATCTGCGAGCGGGAGATCTCGGCGGTCGCCGCGTCCTCCATCAGGTTGAAGATGGCGACCGCGCCCAGGCCGCGCAGCCACGCCTCGATGTAGCGGATGCCGACCTGGACGGCGTTGCGCAGGCCCTCGTACGTCGGCTTCGCGTCGAGAGAGTCGATGGCGATCAGGTCGCCGGGCGCGACCGAGACGTCCTCGCGGAGGCGGTCCTTCTGGTGGGGCCTGTCGCCGAGGACGGCGTCGAACGAGGCCATCGCGATCGGGACCAGGTCGGGGTGGGCGACCCAGGAGCCGTCGAAGCCGTCGTTCGCCTCGCGGTCCTTGTCGGCCTTGACCTTCTCGAAGGCGACCTTGTTGACCTCGGGGTCCTTGCGGGAGGGGATGAAGGCCGCCATGCCGCCGATCGCGTGCGCGCCGCGCTTGTGGCAGGTACGCACCAACAGTTCGGTGTACGCGCGCATGAACGGCGCCGTCATCGTCACCGCGTTGCGGTCCGGAAGGACGAACTTCGGCCCGCCGTCACGGAAGTTCTTCACGATCGAGAACAGGTAGTCCCAGCGGCCGGCGTTCAGCCCGGAGGCGTGGTCGCGCAGCTCGTAGAGGATCTCCTCCATCTCGTACGCCGCCGTGATCGTCTCGATCAGGACGGTCGCGCGGACGGTGCCCTGCGGGATGCCGACGTAGTCCTGCGCGAAGACGAAGATGTCGTTCCAGAGGCGGGCCTCCAGGTGCGACTCCGTCTTCGGGAGGTAGAAGTACGGGCCCTTGCCCAGGTCGATGAGGCGCTGCGCGTTGTGGAAGAAGTACAGGCCGAAGTCGACCAGCGCACCCGGGACCGGGCGGCCGTCGAACCGCAGGTGGCGCTCCTCCAGGTGCCAGCCGCGCGGGCGCATGACCACCGTCGCGAGCTGGTCGGCGGGCTTGAGGGCGTACGACTTGCCCGTCCGCGCGTCGGTGAAGTCGATCTTCCGCTCGTAGGCGTCGATCAGGTTGAGCTGGCCGAGGACGACGTTCTCCCAGGTGGGGGCGGACGCGTCTTCGAAGTCTGCGAGCCAGACCTTCGCGCCCGAGTTCAGGGCGTTGATGGTCATCTTGCGGTCGGTCGGGCCGGTGATCTCGACACGGCGGTCGTTCAGCGCGGCCGGGGCCGGCGCGACCTTCCAGCTGTCGTCCTCACGGAGCTGTGCGGTCTCCGGGAGGAAGTCCAGGGTGCTGGTGCGGGCGATCTCGGCGCGGCGCTCGGCGCGGCGGGCGAGGAGCTCGTCACGCCGCGGCGTGAACCGCCGGTGCAGCTCGGCCACGAAGGCCAGGGCCGCGTCGGTGAGGACCTCGTCCTGCCGGGGCAGGGGCTCGGCTTCGACGATGGCCAGCGGGGACGGCGCTGGTGCGGACATGAGCTGTCACTTCCTTCAGCGGGGACTGTGGCACGGCGCCGTGCAGCGGCCGCCGGGCATACGCGCGCGGCACTGAGTGCCGTGGGAGCCGAGATACGGTCACAGGCGCCTTCTGACGATCGGGTGCTTCTGAACAGTGGATACTAGTTTTCTCATAGTGGAAGTTCAATGGTTTGTTGATGTCGAGATTCTCCGGCTCGACAGAACATGGCTCTGGGTGCCATCCCGTTCACTCAAGGTGCGCCAAGTCCTCGGCCGTGTCGATGTCGTACGGCTCCGCCACGTCCCCGCACTCGACGAGGACGATCGACGCCTCGTGCTCCTTCAGGTAGGCGCGTGCCCCCCGGTCGCCCTCCGCACGCGCGGCGACATCCGCCCACCGGTCCGCCCCGAGCAGCACCGGATGGCCGCGCTTCCCGGCGTACGCGGCCGCCACCAGGGAGGAACGCGAGCGGTACGCCGCCACCACCCGGCCGACCGCCTCCGCGCCGATCCCCGGCTGGTCCACCAGGGACACGACCGCCGCGTCCGCGCCCGTCCCGTTCAGTGACGCGAGCCCCGCGCGCAGCGACGAGCCCATGCCCTCCTCCCACCCCGGGTTGTCGACCAGTACGCAGCCCGGCAGCGAGGCCCGCTCCCGTACGGAACCGGCGGCGGCGCCCAGCACTACGTGGACCACCTGGCAGCCGCCGGCCCGCAGCACGCCCACCGCGTGCTCGACCAGCGGGCGGCCGCGGTGCTCCAGCAGGGCCTTGGGGCGCCCGCCGAGCCGCCGGCCACCGCCGGCCGCCAGCAGAAGCCCGGCGACGCGTGGTCCCTCTGTCGTCGTCTGTCCCATGAGCAGTCCCATGAGGAGTGCATACCGCATGCGCTCCGCCCCGGGCCGCTCCAGGTGCGCCGGCGCCGGAAGCGTCGCCCTGAGTTTCGTCAGGGGAGTGGCGTGTCGCGCCCGGGATGGCGTTAAGTACAGGGACGGGCGCACAACGTAGTGCGTGCAAGGGCGGGAGAGCTTTTGTTGCGAAGCATGGGGCAGAGGCGTGTGACGGGCAGCGGAGAGGACCCGAGGGTGGCTGAGCTGAGCGCCGCCGTCTCCCGCCTGCGCCGCGAACTGGCCGGCCACCCCGCCGACTTCATGGACCGTGGCATCGCCGAGGACGAACTGGCCGCGCTCGCCGCCATGGCCATCGGCGGGGTGCCCGAAGTGCGGCGGCTGCGCCGGTCGTTACTGCTCATCGCGGGAGCGATCGGTTCGGTGAGCGCGCTCGGCGCCGCGCTCACCGACGTACGCAACGCGGTGGAGCTGTTCGGCGAGCCACCGCGCTGAGCCGCCGTGCTGAGCCGCCGGACTGAGCCCCGCGCTGAGCCGCCGCACCGAGCCCGCCGGACTGAGCCGCCGCGCCGAGCCGGCCGCTGCACCGAGCCAGCCGCCGCGCCGAGCGCTCAGCGGCGGATCAGGCGGCGGGCGGTGGCCGCGGCCACCGCCGCCGTACGGGAGTCGACGCCCAGCTTGGCGAAGACGTGCACCAGATGGGACTTCACCGTCGCCTGGCTGAGGAAGAGCCGCTTGCTGATCTGCTGGTTGGACAGGCCCTCGCCGACCAGCTGGAGCACCTCCAGCTCCCGCCTGGTCAGCGCCTCGGCCGGGGCGCGCATCCGGTCCAGCAGGCGGTGCGCGACGGCCGGGGCGAGCGCCGACCGGCCGGCCGCCGCCGTGCGGACCGCCGCCGCCAGCTCCTCCGGAGGCGCGTCCTTGAGCAGGTAGCCGCTCGCGCCCGCCTCCACGGCCGCCAGGATGTCGGCGTCGGAGTCGTACGTCGTCAGCACCAGCACCCGTGGCGCCCCGGGGCGCGCGGTGATGGCGGCCGTCGCCTCCGCGCCGTGCATACCGGCGCCGAACTGGAGGTCCATCAGGGCGACGTCCGCCCCGTGGGCCAGCTCGACGGCACGCTCGGCCGTGGCGGCCTCCGCGACGACCGCGAAGTCCGGTTCGGTGTCGAGGACGGCGCGCAGTCCGGCCCGTACGACCGGGTGGTCGTCGGCGAGCAGCAGACGGATCGTCATACGAGGGCCTCTTCCGTACGCAGGGGAAGGCTGACGGCGACGGCGGTGCCCTGGCCGGGCGCCGACTCCACGGTGAAGCTCCCGCCCAGCGACCGGGCACGCGAGCGCATCGCCTGGAGCCCGAAACCGCCGCCGCCCGCAGGCGGGGCCCCGGAGTGGGGGTCGAAGCCCTTGCCGTCGTCCACGACGTCCAGCGTGACCGACGCGTCCATGAAGGTCAGCGTGATCTCGGCGCGTCGCGCGGCCGCGTGCCGCACCGTGTTGGCCAGCGCGGACTGGGCGATGCGCAGCAGCGCCACCTCGTACGGCGTCGGCAGCTCAACCGGCGTACCGCTCAGCGAGAACCGCACCCGCGGGCCATCGTGAACCGGCTCGCACAGCCGCTCCAGCGCCGCCGCCAGTGAGCCCCGCGCCAGATCGGCCGGCGCCAGCGCCCGTACGAAACGCCGCGCCTCCGCCAGGTTGTCCTGGGCCGCCCGCCGCGCCCGCTCGATGTGCCCCGCCGCCGGGGAACCGGCCGGCAGGGTACGTTCGGCCGCCCGCAGCAACAGTTGGATCGACGACAGGCCCTGCGCGAGCGTGTCATGGATCTCGCGTGCGAGGCGCTCGCGCTCGGCCAGCGTGCCCGCGTGCCGCTCGGCGGCGGCCAGTTCCGCGCGGGTGGAGACCAGCTCCTCGATGAGCCGCCTGCGCCGCTCGCTCTCGCGGTACAGCGCCTGATAGCCGAGGACGGTCGCCACGGCGACGGCCGCACCCAGCAGCGGCCCGATGAACGCGCCCGGGTTGAGCGGTGAGCCATGGTGTACGTACGACATGATCGCCGCGCCCGCGGTGGCGGCGACGGCCGGCAGGGACCAGCGCACCGGCAGCAGGTGCAGATGCAGGAAGTACAGGGGAAAGGCCGCCCAGAGTCCGTCGGGCGTCAGGGCCAGCAGCACCAGCCAGGCGGTGCTCAGCGCGCCCAGCCACAGGGCGGCGGCGGACCGCGAGTCGCGTACGGCGCGAAGGGCCGGACCCGCCGCGTACACCGCGCCCACCACGGCCGCCGCCGCGACGACGGCCGGGTCGCCGGCCGCCCGGAGCGCGGCGAGCGCGAGCAGCGCCGCCATCAGCAGGTGCAGACAGACGCGCAGGAGGCGCAGGGCGGGGGTGAGGGAACGGGGATCCATGACCCGTTCAGCGTAGACAGGCCCCGCCCCCGCCGTACTCAACCGAAAGGTTGATCAGGGGCCCATCCATGGCGCGATGCCCGTGCGCGCCGGCGGCGACAGGCTGGGCGCCATGTTCGTGGCATGGAGGGATCTGCGGTTCGCCAAGGGGCGGTTCGCGCTGATGGGCACGGTGATCGTGCTGATCACGCTGTTGGTGGGGCTGCTGTCCGGGCTGACGGCCGGGCTCGCGCGGGAGAACGTCTCGGCGATCACCGGGCTGCCCGCCGACCGGCTGGCCTTCGCCGCCCCGCCCTCGGGCCGGTCCGTGTCGTTCACCGACTCGACCGTGGCGGAGAGCGCGTGGCGCACGTGGCGGCGGCAGGCGGGCGTCACCGCCGCCGAACCGGTCGGCATCAGCACCCTGAACGCGGTGGCCGGTTCCGCTACGGCGGCGGTCTCCGTCTTCGGTACGGCTCCGGGGGCCGGGCTCGCCCCCGACAGCGCGCGGCTGGGGCCCGGAAGGGCGGTCCTGTCACGGTCGGCCGCCGACGAGCTCGGCGGCGCGGGCGTCGGCGCGCGGGTACGGATCGGCTCCCGCGAGGTGACGGTGGCCGGGGTCGCGGGAGACGCCTCGTACAGCCATACGCCAGTGGTGTGGACGTCGCTGGACGACTGGCACGCCCTCGGGCACAGGGGCGCCACGGTCGTCGCGGTGAGAGGCGAGGGCATCGACGTCGCGGCGGGGGACCGGGCCGCCGGTACGCGGACGCTCACCGTGGACGAGGCGCTCACCGCCATAGGGTCCTACCAGGCCGAGAACGGCTCCTTGCAGCTCATGCGCGGCTTCCTCTTCGCCATCTCCGCGCTCGTCATCGGGGCGTTCTTCACGGTGTGGACGATCCAGCGCGGCGGCGACGTGGCCGTGCTGAAGGCGCTCGGCGCCTCCACCCCGTACCTGCTGAGGGACGCCCTCGGGCAGGCGGCGGTCATGCTGGGCGCCGGGACGCTGCTCGGGACCGGGCTCGCGGCGGGCATCGGCGCGCTGGTGAGCGGCGGCGACGTGCCCTTCGTCCTGGAGCCGTCGACCGTTCTCGGCCCGGCCGCCGTGATGATCGTCCTCGGGATGCTCGGGGCGGCCCTGTCCATTCGCCGGATCACCGCCGTCGACCCGCTGACGGCGCTCGGGAGTGCCCGATGACCCTTCTCCTGGACGGCGTGACGCTGACCTACCCCGATGGGGACGGCCGGCTGACGGCCCTGGACGCCGTGTCGCTGAACGTCCCGTCCGGCAGCCTCACGGCGGTCGTCGGCCCCTCCGGGTCGGGCAAGTCCAGCCTGCTGGCGGTCGCCGCGACCCTGGGGACACCGGACCGGGGACGGGTGGTCGTGGCGGGGACGGACACCGGGACACTGGACCGGGCGGGCAAGGCGGCGCTGCGGCGCGAGCGGATCGGGATCGTCTTCCAGCAGCCGAACCTGCTGCCGTCACTGACGGCCGCGGAGCAACTGACGGTGATGGCCCACCTGGCGGGCCGCAGGAACGTCAAGGCCCGCGCCCTCGAACTCCTCGACGCGGTGGGCCTCGCCGACCAGGCCGCCCGCCGCCCGCACCAGCTGTCCGGCGGCCAGCGTCAGCGGGTGAACATCGCCCGGGCGCTGATGAACGACCCGGAGGTGCTGCTGGTCGACGAGCCCACGAGCGCCCTCGACCACGAACGCGGCGCGGCGGTCCTGGACCTGCTGGTCACCCTGACCCGCGAGCGGAACACGGCGACGGTGCTGGTGACCCACGACCGCGCCCACCTGGCCCGCCTCGACCGAACGGTGACCGTCGAGGACGGCCGGCTCTCCGATCCGACACGCCCCTGAGCCCGAGGCCCGCCCTGGGCCCGGCGCCCGGCCTGGGCCCGGCGCCTCGGCCTGGGCCCGAGGCCCCGCCTGGGCCCGCCCGCGCGGGGGCTGGGTCGGCCCTGCCCGTTGGTCTCAGGCTCGCCCGACCGGGGTCGAGGGTCAGCCCGGGCCGTTGCCTGGGCGCCCGCCCGCGCGTGGGACGCGTGGGTCAGCCCTGTCCGTTGGCCGCCGTGTTGGCGAGGGCCGTGGAGAGGTCCTGGGCCACTTCCTGGAGGATCGGGACGATCTTCTCCGTCGTCGTCTCCGTCAAGCGACCCGCCGGGCCGGAGATGGAGATGGCGGCTGCGGTGGGGGAGTTGGGCACCGAGACCGCGATGCAGCGCACGCCGATCTCCTGCTCGCTGTCGTCGAGGGCGTACCCCAGCTGCCGCGTGTGCTCCAGGGCGTCCAGGAAGCCTTCGGGCGTGGTGATCGTCTTCTCGGTGGCGGCGGGCATGCCGGTGCGGGCGAGCAGCGCCCGTACCTCCTCGGGCGAGGTGTGCGCCAGCAGCGCCTTGCCCACACCCGTGGAGTGCGGCAGGACGCGGCGGCCGACCTCGGTGAACATGCGCATCGAGTGCTTGGAGGGCACCTGGGCGACGTACACGATCTCGTCGCCGTCGAGCAGCGCCATGTTCGCGGTCTCGCCGGTCTCCTCGACCAGCCGCGCCAGGTACGGGCGGGCCCAGGTGCCCAGCAGTCGCGCGGCGGACTCGCCGAGGCGGATCAGCCGGGGGCCGAGCGCGTACCGGCGGTTGGACTGCTGGCGTACGTAACCGCAGGCGACCAGCGTCCGCATCAGGCGGTGGATGGTGGGCAGCGGCAGTCCGCTGCTGGAGGAGAGCTCGCTCAGCCCGACCTCGCCCCCGGCGTCGGCCATCCGCTCCAGAAGGTCGAAGGCACGCTCCAGGGACTGGACGCCGCCGGTCGCGGCGGCGGGCTTGGCGGCGTCGGTGGTGCTGGCGCTGGACGTCGACACGTCAACGGTCCTTTCGAGGCGGATGGGCAAGTCAGCAGCCTACCGGGCCGTCCGGCCGGGCACATCGTCCGCGGTGGGGCGTCCTGGCCGGTCAGGCGCTGTTTGTCCGGCTGGCGGCGGTGGTCCGCGGACGTCTGCCCGTACGCCTCATGTGGGTAGCTACGTTCTCCTGTATGAAATTATGTTTCCACTTCATGGAAACATCCAAGCGGCATCGCCGCCACTCGGCGGCCGCCCGGGTCACTCTTGACGGAGTGGGGTCCGAAGTGAAGACTCCTTCAACAGTTCGTTGAAATTGAAGGATGCGGACGGCATCGCGGACGACATTGCGGATGGCATCTGGATGGGGACGGGAACGTGGATGGGAACGTGGACGTGGACGTGACTCTGGTACTGCGCTCGACGCGGGTCATCACCCCCGAGGGGACGCGCGCCGCATCGGTCGCCGTCGCGGGCGAGAAGATCGCGGCGGTACTGCCCTACGACGCCGAGCCACCCGCCGGCGCCCGGCTGGAGGACGTCGGCGACCATGTGGTCCTGCCCGGCCTCGTCGACACGCACGTCCATGTGAACGACCCCGGCCGCACCCATTGGGAGGGCTTCTGGACCGCCACCCGCGCGGCCGCGGCCGGTGGCATCACCACCCTCATCGACATGCCGCTCAACTCCCTGCCGCCCACCACGACGGTGGAGAACCTGCGGATCAAGCAGGAGGTGGCCCGCCCCAAGGCGCACATGGACGTCGGCTTCTGGGGTGGCGCCCTGCCGGACAACGTCAAGGACCTCCGCCCGCTGCACGACGCCGGTGTCTTCGGCTTCAAGTGCTTCCTGTCGCCCTCCGGCGTGGAGGAGTTCCCCCAGCTCGACCAGGAGCAGCTCGCCGCCTCGCTCGCCGAGATCGCCGGCTTCGGCGGCCTGATGATCGTGCACGCCGAGGACCCGCACCACCTCGCCGCGGCTCCGCAGAAGAGCTCGCCGAAGTACGCCGACTTCCTCGCCTCCCGGCCGCGCGACGCCGAGAACACCGCCATCGAGAACCTCATCAACCAGGCCAGGCGGCTCAACGCGCGCGTGCACGTGCTCCACCTCTCCTCCAGCGACGCGCTGCCGATGATCGCCGCCGCCCGCCGCGAGGGTGTGCGGATCACCGTCGAGAGCTGCCCGCACTTCCTCACCCTGACCGCCGAGGAGATCCCGGACGGGGCGACGGAGTTCAAGTGCTGCCCGCCCATCCGGGAGGCCGGCAACCAGGACGCCCTGTGGGAGGGCCTCGCGGACGGGACGATCGACTGCATCGTCTCCGATCACTCGCCCTCCACGGCCGACCTGAAGACCCCCGACTTCGCCACGGCGTGGGGCGGCATCTCCTCCCTCCAGCTCGGCCTGCCCGCCATCTGGACCGAGGCCCGCCGCCGCGGCCACACCCTGGAGGACGTCGCCCGCTGGATGTCCACCGCCCCCGCCGAACTCGCGGGCCTGAACCGCAAGGGCGCCATCGAGCCCGGCCGTGACGCCGACTTCGCGGTTCTCGCGCCCGATGAGACCTTCACCGTCGACCCGGCCGAGCTCCACCACCGCAACCAGGTGACGGCATACGCGGGCAAGACCCTGCACGGCGTCGTCAAGTCCACCTGGCTGCGCGGCGTACGCATCGCCGACAACGGCACCCTGGCCGAGCCCACCGGCCGGCTGCTCGAAAGGAACAAGTGACCCCCGTGACCGCCATAGAACGCTTCACCGGCGACGCGAACCCCTACGGCGGCGGCGACCCGTACGCCGACTACCGCACCGCCGACTTCCCCTTCACCGGCCTCGTCGACCTGGCCGACCGGCGGCTCGGCGCGGGCGTCATCGCCGCCAACGACGAGTTCTTCGCCGAGCGCGAGAACATGCTCAAGCCCGAGCCGGCCGAGTTCGACCCGGAGCACTTCGGTCACAAGGGCAAGATCATGGACGGCTGGGAGACGCGCCGCCGCCGCGGCGTCTCCGCCACCGAGCCCCACCCGACCGAGGAGGACCACGACTGGGCCCTGGTGCGCCTCGGCGCGCCCGGCGTCGTACGCGGCATCGTCATCGACACCGCCCACTTCCGCGGCAACTACCCGCAGGCCGTCTCCGTCGAGGCGACGTCCGTGGCCGGCTCCCCGTCGCCCGAGGACCTGCTCGCGCCGGACGTCGAGTGGACGACCCTCGTGCCGCGCACCGCCATCGGCGGCCACGCGGCGAACGGTTTCGCCGTCGACGCCGAGAAGCGCTTCACGCACCTGCGCGTCAATCAGCACCCCGACGGCGGCATCGCCCGCCTGCGCGTGTACGGCGAGGTCGCGCTCGACCCGGCGTGGCTCGGCGTGCTGGGAACCTTCGACGTCGTCGCGCTGGAGAACGGCGGCCGTGTCGAGGACGCGTCCGACCGCTTCTACTCGCCGGCCACCAACACCATCCAGCCCGGCCGCTCCCGCAAGATGGACGACGGCTGGGAGACCCGCCGGCGCCGCGACAAGGGCAACGACTGGATCCGCTACCGGCTGGTCGAGCAGTCCGCGATCCGTGCCGTCGAGATCGACACCGCGTACCTGAAGGGCAACAGCGCCGGCTGGGCGGCCCTGTCCGTACGTGACGGGGAGAGCGGCGACTGGACGGAGATCCTGCCCCGCACCCGCCTCCAGCCGGACACCAACCACCGGTTCGTGCTGCCGGAGCCGGCCGTGGGCACCCATGTCCGCATCGACATCTACCCGGACGGCGGCATCTCCCGCCTCCGCCTGTTCGGCTCGCTGACCGACGAGGGCGCCAAGCGCCTGACGACCCGCCACGACGAGCTGAGCTGACCGACCCGGGCAGCACGACACCTGCCCGTAGGAGGGCGCACCGGCCTGACAGCACCGGTGCGCCCTCGCGCTTTTCTACCGGCCCACCGGACCGGCCGAGTTCGGCGCGTTCGAGCTCGGCGAGTGACGGAGGCGGCGGCCGGAGGCGGGGCCGGGCGGGGCGGCTCTCCTGGGCGGCCTCGCCGGCCCGGTTCCCTCACCGCAGGCAGTCAGCGCCGTGGCCGGCCTGCCCGCCCCGGCCGTGCCGCCCCGGTCAGGGCGTCGTGGTGATCTCCTCCAGCCGTACCGGGCGGCGCTCGCGGCGTGACCGCTCGCAGGCCTCGGCGACGCACAGCGCCCGCAGCGCCTCGCGGCCGTCGCAGGGGTTGGCGATCTCCCCGCGCACCAGGCGGATGAAGGCGTCCAGTTCGGCTTCGTACGCCGGCGTGAACCGCTCCAGGAAGCCCGGCCACGGCTTGTCCGCCGGGGGAGGGCCGAGTGGTTCGGTCGAGGTGATGGGCGTGCGGTCGTCAAGGCCCACCGCGATCTGGTCCAGCTCGCCGGCGAGTTCCATGCGTACGTCGTAACCGGCGCCGTTGCAGCGGGTGGCCGTCGCCGTGGCGAGGGTGCCGTCGTCAAGGGTGAGGAGCGCGGCGGCCGTGTCCACGTCGTCCGCCTCGCGGAACATCGCGTGGCCCGCGTCCGAGCCCGTCGCGTACACCTCGGTGACCTCGCGGCCGGTGACCCAGCGCAGCATGTCGAAGTCGTGGACCAGGCAGTCCCGGTAGAGCCCGCCGGAGAGGGGGAGGTAGGCGGCGGGCGGCGGCGCCGGGTCGGAGGTGATGGCCCGGACGGTGTGCAGCCGGCCGATCCGCCCGGCGGTGACGGCCTCGCGGGCGGCCCGGTAGCCGGCGTCGAAGCGGCGCATGAAGCCCAGTTGGAGCTGGGTGCCGGCCGTCTCGACCTCGCGGAGCGCGCCGAGCGTGCCGGGCAGGTCGAGGGCGATGGGCTTCTCGCAGAAGGTGGGCAGGCCGGCGCGGGCGGCGCGGCCGATGAGGTCGGCGTGGGCGGAGGTGGCCGAGGCGATGACGATCGCGTCCACGCCCCAGGTGAAGATGTCGTCCACGGTCCGGGCGGCCGTGGCGCCGGTGAGTCCGGCGACCTGAGCCGCCCGGCCGGGGTCGGCGTCGGCGACCACGAGTGCTCCCACCTCGGCGTGGCGGCTGAGCACGCCCGAGTGGAAGGTCCCGATACGTCCCGTTCCGATGAGTCCGATGCGCATGGCCCCCAAGGTGGTGGCGCGGCAGTCATCATGTCAAGCGTTTGTCCTGACAACATGACTTCACAACTTCCCGTCATCATTTCCTGCCGATACGCTCGGGCCGTGCCCAAGCAGACCCGAGCAGCCAGAGAAGAGACCGGTCCCGTCGTGCGGCTCCCGCTGAGCGTGGACCGCACCAGCCCGGTCCCGCTCTACTTCCAGCTGTCCCAGCAGCTGGAGGCGGCCATCGAGCGCGGGACGCTCACCCCGGGCAGCCTCCTCGGCAACGAGATCGAGCTGGCGGGCCGGCTCGGGCTGTCCCGGCCCACCGTCCGCCAGGCCATCCAGGCCCTCGTGGAGAAGGGCCTGCTGGTGCGCCGCCGCGGCGTCGGCACGCAGGTGGTGCACAGCCAGGTCAAGCGGCCGCTGGAGCTCAGCAGCCTGTACGACGACCTGGAAGCGGCCGGCCAGCGCCCCGCCACCATCGTCCTGACCAACCGCATCGAGCCGGCCACCGCCGAGGTGGCCGCCGCCCTAGGCGTACAGGAGGGCACCGACGTCCGGTTCGTGGAGCGGCTGCGGTTCGCGCACAACGAGCCGATGGCGCGGCTGCGCAACCACCTGCCGCTCGGCCTGCTGGACCTGGACACGGAACTGCTGGAGGGCACCGGCCTCTACCGGATGATGCGCGGCGCGGGCATCACCCTGCACAGCGCCCGGCAGCGGGTCGGCGCGCGGGCCGCCACCGGCCTGGAGGCAGAGCTGCTCACCGAGGAGAAGGGCGCCCCGCTGCTGACGATGGAGCGGACCACGTTCGACGACACCGGCCGGGCGGTGGAGTTCGGGTCGCACATCTACCGGGCGTCGCGGTACGCGTTCGAGTTCCAGCTCCTGGTACGCCCCTGAGCGCCCGTAAATGCGCGCAAACGCGCGTGCGCAAGCGTGCGTAAGCGCGTCCGTACGTCATCGCGTAAGAATGTTCGGACAAAGTATTGACGGGTCCGCCCCGCCCCCGTAGAAACTCACCCAGCCGCAATCGGGCGGCGCCGGGCAGAGAAGGCGGACCCACGATGCGCACCACCCGCACGGCGGCGGCAGCCCTGCTGGCCGCAGCCGCACTCACCCTCACCGCCGCCGGATGCAGCAGCTCGGGCGGCAAGGACTCCGAGGACAAGCCCTCGAACGGCTCCGGCGGCGGCAGACCCGCCGCCACCGCCCGTATGACCGTCGCGATGGTCACCCACTCCGGCGAGGGCGACACCTTCTGGGACATCGTCCAAAGCGGCGCCAAGACCGCCGCCGCCAAGGACAACGTCGACTTCCTCTACGCCGCCAACAAGGATGGCAAGGAGCAGTCCCAGCTCATCGACTCCTATGTGGCCAAGAAGGTCGACGGCCTGATCGTCACCCTTGCCAAGCCCGAAGCGGTCAAGGCGTCCGTCGCCAAGGCCGTGGCCGCCGGCATCCCGGTCGTCACGATCAACTCCGGCGGGCAGCACTCCAAGGCCTTCGGCGCGCTCAGCCACATCGGCCAGGACGAGGCCGTCGCGGGCGAGGCCGTCGGTGAGGAGCTCACCGCCCGCGGCAGGAAGAAGGCCCTGTGCGTCATCCACGAACAGGGCAACGTCTCCCTCGAAGAGCGCTGCGCCGGCGTGAGGAAGACCTTCAAGGGCACGGTCGAGAACCTCAACGTCGAGGGCACCAACATGCCCGCCGCGACCTCCTCCATCGAGG
This sequence comes from Streptomyces ficellus, assembly GCF_030406405.1. GTDB lineage: Bacteria > Actinomycetota > Actinomycetes > Streptomycetales > Streptomycetaceae > Streptomyces > Streptomyces ficellus_B. The sequence continues at coordinate 191,496 of NZ_JAUEPL010000007.1, read as the reverse complement.
CCAAACTGCAGAGCGCCAAGGACATCGACGCGGTCGTCACCCTCGGCGCGCCGTTCGCCGCCGCCTCCGTCAAGGCCAGGGAAGGCGCCGGGTCCCGCGCCGAGATCGGCACCTTCGACCTCAACCAGGCGGTCGTCGGCCGGCTCAAGGCCGGGCAGATCGGTTTCGCCGTCGACCAGCAGCCCTACCTCCAGGGCTACCTCGCCGTCGACGGGATCTGGCTGCACCGGACCAACCTCAACATCACCGGCGGCGGCAAGCCGGTCCTCACCGGCCCGGCCGTGGTCACCGCCAAGGACGTGCCGGTGCTGGAGGAACTGACCGCCCGCGGTACCCGATGAAAACCGGGCACATCACCATGACCGATACTTGGCCGGTACAGCGAACACGGCAAGAAGGGCACGGCTTCGTGGCAAGGGTTCGGACAGGAGTACGCGCGCTGCGCGCGGTACTGGCGACGGCGCTCGGAGTGTCCCTGGCGGGAGCCCTCGCCGGGTGCAGCGCCACGGGTGGCAAGCGCGCCGAGGACGCCCGCAAGGCCGCCGCCGCCCAGGGCCGCGCCGCCGTGAACACCCCGGAGTGGACGATCGCGATGGTCACCCACTCGGGAGACGGCGACACCTTCTGGGACATCGTCCAGAATGGCGCCAAGCAGGCGGCCGTCAAGGACAACATCAACTTCCTCTACGCGCACAGCGACGAGGGACAGCAGCAGGCCCAGCTCGTCGACTCCTACGTCGACAAGAAGGTCGACGGGCTGATCGTCACCCTCGCCAAGCCCGACGCGATGAAGGCCGCCGTCGCCAGGGCCGTCAAGGCCGGCATCCCGGTGATCACCGTGAACTCCGGCGCCGAGCAGTCCAAGGCCTTCGGCGCGCTCAGCCACATCGGCCAGGACGAGACGATCGCCGGCGAGGCGGTCGGCGACGAGCTCGACAGGCGCGGGAAGAAGAAGGCCCTGTGCGTCCTGCACGAGCAGGGCAACGTGGGCCACGAGCAGCGCTGCGCCAGCGTGAAGAAGACCTTCGACGGCAACCTGCAGAACCTCTACGTCGACGGCACCAACATGCCCGACGTACAGGCGTCCATCGAGGCGAAGCTCCAGACCGACCGCTCCATCGACGCCGTCGTCACCCTCGGCGCGCCGTTCGCCGACGCCGCCGTCCAGGCCAGGAGGACCGCCGGGTCCGACGCGGAGGTCGACACCTTCGACCTCAACGCCAAGGTCGCCGCCGGGCTCAAGGCCAAGGAGATCGGCTTCGCCGTCGACCAGCAGCCCTACCTCCAGGGGTACGAGGCCGTCGACCTGCTCTGGCTCCACCGGTACAACGCCGACGTGCTCGGCGGCGGCAGGCCCGTCCTCACCGGCCCGCAGATCATCACCCAGCAGGACGCCGCCAGGCTCACCCGATACACGGAGCGGGGAACCCGATGACAGCGACCGCACCACCCGTGAAGAAACCGGCCGGCCCGACCGGCGACGAGCGGCTGCTGCGCACCTCGCCGCTGCGCACCCTGCTCAGCCGACCGGAACTCGGCTCGGTGGTCGGCGCCGTCGCCGTGTTCCTCTTCTTCTCGATCGTCGCCGACAGTTTCCTGCGGGCCTCCAGCTTCGGCACCGTCCTCTACGCGGCCTCCACGATCGGCATCATGGCCGTGCCCGTGGCGCTGCTGATGATCGGCGGGGAGTTCGACCTGTCGGCCGGTGTGATGGTGACGAGCGCGGCGCTCATCTCCTCGATGTTCAGCTACCAGATGACGGCGAACGTCTGGGTCGGCGTCGCCGTGTCGCTCCTGGTGACGCTCGCCATCGGCTTCTTCAACGGCGTCATGCTGACCCGCACCAAACTGCCGAGCTTCATCATCACGCTCGGTACGTTCCTGATGCTGACCGGCCTCAACCTGGGCCTCACCAAACTCATCAGCGGCACGGTGTCGACCAGGACGATCGCCGACATGGAGGGCTTCGCCTCCGCGCGGAAACTCTTCGCCTCCCAGCTCACCATCGGCGGCGTCGACCTCAAGATCACCATCCTGTGGTGGTTCGCCCTGGTCGCGCTCGCCACCTGGATCCTGCTGCGCACCCGCTTCGGCAACTGGATCTTCGCGGTGGGCGGCGGCGCGGACGCGGCCCGCGCGGTCGGCGTCCCGGTCCACCGCACCAAAATCGGCCTCTATATGGGCGTGGCTTTCTGCGCCTGGGTGTCCGGCCAGCACCTGCTCTTCTCGTTCGACGTCGTCCAGTCCGGCGAGGGCGTCGGCAACGAGCTGATCTACATCATCGCGGCCGTGATCGGCGGCTGCCTGATCACCGGCGGCTACGGCTCCGCCATCGGCTCGGCGGTCGGCGCGTTCATCTTCGGCATGACCAGCAAGGGCATCGTGTACGCCGAGTGGAACCCGGACTGGTTCAAGTTCTTCCTCGGGGCGATGCTCCTTCTCGCGACCCTGCTCAACGCCTGGGTCCGCAAGCGCGCGGAGGCAACACGATGAGCACCCCTCTTGCCCGTACCCCTCTGGCGAGCACCCCTCTGGTGGAGCTGGACGACGTCAGTAAGTACTACGGCAACATCCGCGCCCTGGAGGGCGTCTCCCTGGAGGTCCACGCCGGCCGGATCACCTGCGTGCTGGGCGACAACGGCGCCGGGAAGTCCACCCTCATCAAGATCATCGCCGGGCTGCACACGCACGACGGCGGCACCTTCCGCATCGACGGCGAGGAGACCTCCCTGTCGTCGCCGCGCGAGGCGCTGGACCGGGGCATCGCCACCGTCTACCAGGACCTGGCCGTCGTCCCCCTCATGCCGGTCTGGCGGAACTTCTTCCTCGGCTCCGAGCCCACCAAGGGCGTCGGCCCCTTCAAGCGCCTCGACGTCGAGCTCATGCGCGAGACCACCCGCGCCGAGCTGCTCCGCATGGGCATCGACCTGCGGGACGTCGATCAGCCGATCGGCACCCTCTCGGGCGGCGAACGCCAGTGCGTGGCCATCGCCCGCGCGGTCCACTTCGGCGCCAAGGTCCTCGTCCTGGACGAGCCCACGGCGGCGCTCGGCGTCAAGCAGTCCGGCGTGGTCCTCAAGTACGTGGCGGCCGCCCGCGACGCGGGCCTCGGCGTGGTGTTGATCACGCACAACCCGCACCACGCGTACCTGGTCGGTGACCGGTTCGTCCTCCTCAAGCGCGGCGTGATGGCGGCGAGCCACACCAAGGACTCCGTCACGCTCGATGAGCTCACCCGCCAGATGGCGGGCGGCAGCGAACTCGAAGACCTCCGCCACGAACTGGAACGAGCCCCCGCCCCGTCCCGGGTCGGCGGCCACGACGCTCCCCCTGCGCCCTGAGGACCTGGGGGACCCCCACCCGCCCCCGGCTCCCCGACCACGCCGCCGCCCCCCAGCCGCCCGACCACGCCGCACCGCCGCCCCCGGCCCCGTACCTGGCAGAATCGGGGGCGGCGGGCGCCGTCCGCCGCCGGGCCCCCCCACCCTCCCGGCCCCCCACCACCAGGACGACAGGACCCGTGAGCACGTACCGCGATTTCGCCCATCGGGGCTCCGCCCGCGCCACCGTCCTGCGGACCGTCTCGGCCCGCGAGCGCCGCTCGCACCTGACCGCGCCCCGCGTCCCCACCGTCGGCATCGACATCGGCGGTACGAAGGTGATGGCGGGCGTCGTGGACGCCGACGGCCGGATCCTGGAGCAGATCAAGACCGAGACCCCGGACAAGTCCAAGAGCGCCAAGGTCGTCGAGGACACCATCACCGAGCTGGTCCTCGACCTCTCCGACCGCCACGACGTCCACGCGGTGGGCATCGGCGCCGCCGGCTGGGTCGACGCCGACCGCAGCCGCGTGCTGTTCGCCCCGCACCTGGCCTGGCGCAACGAACCGCTGCGCGACTCCCTCCAGGCCCGCCTCGCCGTCCCCGTCATGGTCGACAACGACGCCAACACCGCCGCCTGGGCGGAGTGGCGCTTCGGCGCCGGCCGCGGCGAGGACCACCTCGTCATGATCACGCTGGGTACCGGAATCGGCGGCGCCATCCTGGAGGACGGCCAGGTCAAGCGCGGCAAGTACGGCGTCGCCGGCGAGTTCGGGCACATGCAGGTGGTGCCCGGCGGCCACCGCTGCCCGTGCGGCAACCGCGGCTGCTGGGAGCAGTACAGCTCCGGCAACGCCCTGGTCAGGGAGGCCCGCGAGCTCGCGGCGGCCGACTCCCCGGTCGCGTACAACATCATCGAGCGCGTCAAGGGCAGCGTCCCCGACATCACCGGCCCGCTGATCACCGAGCTCGCCCGCGAGGGCGACGCCATGTGCATCGAGCTGTTCCAGGACATCGGCCAGTGGCTCGGCGTCGGCATCGCCAACCTGGCCGCCGCGCTCGACCCCTCCTGCTTCGTCATCGGCGGGGGCGTCAGCGCCGCGGACGACCTGCTCATCGGCCCCGCCCGGGACGCCTTCCGCCGCCACCTCACCGGCCGCGGCTACCGGCCCGAGGCCCGTATCGCCAAGGCGCAGCTCGGCCCCGAGGCCGGCATGGTCGGCGCCGCCGACCTCGCCCGGCTCGTCGCGCGCCGCTTCCGCCGCGCCAACCGCCGCCGCCTGGAGCGGTACGAGAAGTACGAGCGGTACGCCCAGGCCATCCGTAACGGCGGCGTCGCAGGCCGCGGCACCCGCACCAGCCAGGAACCGTGACCATGTCCGTGCTCCACCAGCCCGCGTCCCCCGAGGAGCGGCGGCACATGATCCGCCGCCGGGTGCTCACCGCGATCGTCATCGTCCTGCTGATCGGCATCCCGGCCGGCTATCTGGTGATCTCCGCCCAGCAGAGCCGCGACAGCGGCCGCGACAAGGAGGCCGAGTCCTCCGTCACCGGACTCCAGGACAGCTGGCCCTCCCGGATGAAGCGCCGCGTCTTCGAGGTGCCCATCCCGGCCGGCTCCACCGAGGTCGCGTACTTCGAGACGAGCAACTGGAAGTCCAGCAGGCTGTACGTGGAGTTCACCACCAGCGGCACGGGCCTGGACGACTTCCTGTACGACGTCGGAACGAGCCGTTCCGCGCTCGGTCCCGGTGACGTCACCATCAGCGCACGCGACGCGGACACCGTCGGCTGGGAGTTCCCGCCCGGCCGGGACTGGGCCGCCACCACCCACCGCCAGGCAGACCCCCGACCCACCCAGGACATCACGGTGGACCTCACCGATCCGGCCGTCCCCCGGGTGTACGTCGTCTCCACCGCGACGCCCTGACGCCACGGCCGGCCGTGATCAGGCCCGGTCAGCGGCGACCGCCTTGCCGCGTGGTCCACCGCGGTTCATGCGGTTCATGCGGTTCATGGCCGGGGGTGCAGCTTGGGCTCGGTGGGTGGCTCACCGGAGAGGCCGGCCAGCAGATCGGCGCACAGGTCACGCAGTTTGATGTTGCGGTGCTGTGAAGCCGTGCGCAGGATCGCGAAGGCTTCGTCCGCCGTGCACCGCTGCTGTCCCATGATGACGCCGATGGCCTGGTCGATGACCGTGCGGGACGCGAGCGCGGTCTGCAGATCGGCCGCGAACTGCTGGGCGTCGCCGATCCGCTGCGCCAGCGCGATAGCACCGGTGGCCTGCGCTGCCAGCCCTCGCAGGAACGGCGCGTCGACCTTCGTATGGCCGTCCGGCGTGGCGAAGTACAGGTTCAGCGCACCGGCGGTGTGCGTGTGGGCGGCGATCGGCAGGGACATGGAGGAGCGGGTGCCGCATGCCAGGGCGTAGGCCGGATAGTCGCCCCACCGCCGCTCGTCGGCCATGTCGGCGATGATGACTTCCTCACCGGCACGCAGCGCCTGGAGGCACGGGCCGTCGTCCTGGCCGTACTGCTTCTCATCCAGTTCCTTGGCACTCGGGCCCGCGTTGGCCACGGTCAGGGGCCGGCCTCGGCGCTCCAGCGTGATGCCGGACCCGTCAGCCGCCGGGCTGCGTTCGAGGGCACGGTCGACCAGGGCCTGAAGAAACTCATCGACGCCATCGGCTTCCAGCAGCAGAGAGGTCAGGTCCAGTACGTCGGCGGTGGGTCCGTCATCCATGGTCGTTCCCCTTCCGGGCCGGCAGGCCCGCGATAGGCGGGGCATGTTGCCGGGGACCACGGAATTCAACCCGAGGGGAATCCCTCCAGCGCGCTGAGCCCGCCCGGCCTCGAGGGAGGCGACAAGAGCGGCGGCTCTTTCATTGTCGCACCGTGGGCACGGCAGGGAGGGGGCCGACCGACAGGAGTCCTCTGCGGTCCGTCTGCCACGGAGTGCCGGGGCTCTCGGGCGTCCGGTGGCTGCGGTTTCCCCTGTGACGGCTGGGGCACTGGGAGGGCTATGCGCGCCGATCGTCGCCCTGTGGGCGACCGCTCCCCGCCCCGGCTGGTGGCCGTTCGGTGAACGTGGACGCCGGGACCGACCAAGGAGGCGGGCCGTGCGGGATTCTGATGAGGAACTGCTGAACTTCGACACCGGTGCGCTCGAAGACTGGGACGAGGACCGCGCGCGAGCCGCACTCAACGGTGAACACGGTGCGCTGTACCGCAACCACCTGCGTGTGGCCCTGCACCTGGACGAGTGGGCGCGGGCCGAGAGCCGGCGCACCGACACCGACGAGCGCTACAGAGCCGGCTACGCCCAAGCACTCGAAGACATGGCCGCGTTCTTGAGGCAGACCTACTACCTGCCCGCCGACCGGGATTGAGTGGTCGCCGCGTCCCGTGACTGATGGACCGGTGAGGTGCCGGAGGTGCGGACGCGACGTCGTCGGACCTTCTGGTGGAAACCATGACCTACAGGCTTTATATGACCTTTCCGGGGAAACCGCTCACGTGAACCGACAGCTGAGGCAAGCGGACGGTCACGCGAGGAGGCACCATGAGTGACGAGCAGATGGCTGACGACGTCTACCAGCCCACCGGCAGCAACGAGGAGCAGGAGGACGCGGCGCCGCTCGACCTCCAGGACGCTCTGGAGGAGCGCACGTACGACGACATGCTGGACGAAGGCTACTCGCCTCCGGAGAAGCCGTTGGGGGTCACGAAGCACGGCACGACGGCGTCGGAGCAGCACGAGGGCGAGACCCTGGACGAGCGGCTGTCCCAAGAGGTTCCCGATGTGGCGCCACCGGCGGGCGACGGCCTGGGCGACCTGCCCGGTGGCGAGGGCGAGCTGATCGACCCCGAAGCCGGCGGCGAACGGGCCGGCCGTCTCACCGCACCCGACGAGGGCGCGCGCCCGGACACCACCAGGGAACTCGTGGCGGACGACCAGGGCATCGACGCCGGCGCCGCGAGCGCGGAAGAGGCCGCCGTCCACGTCGTGCAGGACGATCTCCTGACCGACGTGGACGGCAACAGCTCCGACTGACCACTCGTCGTCTCGTCGGCCGCGCCCGCTGGAGCGAGGGCGTCGCCGACGCCCCGCGCGACTGACCAGGGCGATCCCCCAGGACGGGTAGGCAGAGCCCTGGAAGGTGCCGATGCCGCAGCCGCAGCTGATCACTTTCGGCCACAGCACTGCCGGTCGGCCGGCGTTGGCGGAATTGCTGCACCGGACCGGCATCGCGGCCGTGGTGGATGTCAGGACGGCCCCGGGCAGCCGCCGGGACCCGGACCTGTCACGGCAGCGGCTTGCCCAGTGGTTGCCGGAGGAGGGCATCGGGTACCGGTGGGAGCACCATCTGGGTGGGTTCCGTAAACCGGCGCCGGACTCGCCCGACACGATGTGGCGGCATGCCTCCTTTCGCGGCTACGCCGCCCACACCCGCACGCCGCAGTTCGTCACCGCCATGGAGGGACTGCTGCGGCAGGCGGCACACGAGCGCACGGCGGTCATGTGCAGCGAAGCGGTGTGGTGGAGGTGCCACCGGCGCCTCATCGCCGATTTCGCTGCTCTCGCTCGCGGTGTGCCCGTCCACCACCTCATGCACGACGGTCGCCTGATGGCGCACTCGCCGACACCAGGAGTGCGCCTCCGTGAGGACGGCCTCCTCGTCTACGACGGCAAGGGCTCACCGCCGCCGTGACGGCACGTACGCCACCGGCCGTATCACGAGAATCAGGGCAGCGGCCGGTCCTGCGGCGGCTTCCCGTGCCGAGGCCGGCCGGTCGCGTGTCGCCTGTCACCTCGCGCGGGGGTGGGTGAACGGACGACCGCGGTGCGCCCATGCCGGCGCGGTGCTCAGCCGGTGCTCAACCGGTGCTCAGTCGGCGTTCTCAAGGGGCTGAGACGGCCAGCCCAGCAGACGCGCACCCAACGTCGCGGTCTGGAGGATGTACCGCTGGTCGGGGTCGGTGGGGTCGTATCCGGTCAGTTGCCGAATACGGGCCAGCCGATAACTGACGGTACGGACGCTGACCCCCAATCGGTGGGCGGTTGTGGTGTTGACACAGCCGGTGGAGAAGTACGCGGTGAGCGTCTCCAGCAGCGGCCTCGGACCGCCCCGTCCGGCCTCCAGCGCTCCCAGCACGGTGGCCACCAGGTCCGTGATGGCCGCGCGGTCCCTGCCCAGTACCTGGAAGACCAGCAAGCTGGAGGCGTCGACCACCCGGCTGTCCAGGCCCAGTCGGTCAGCAAGGTCGAGAGTGCTGCGTGCTTCCTGGTAGGAACGGACGATGCCACTGGGGCCGGGACGCGGACGGCTGACGGCGACCTGGCATCCCCTGGCGCCCGCGTTCCCCACATGCGCGGCAAAGCGGGCGGGGACGTCGGCTTCGGAGGCGGAAGCCACGCAGACCAGCAAGCTGTCCTTGGTCGTGATGAAGACATCCCGCACGCTGAACGCGGCGGTCATCGCGTCCTCGACGTAGCGAGTGGGAACATCGCCCGCCCGGAAAGCCGTCGCGGCCCGCGCTACGGCAACGGTGTGCAAGCCGGCGAGGCGCAGTGCGAACCGCTCGGCCCGCTCAGCGAGCTGGCCGAGACCGGTACGCCCGTCGAGAAGGTCGTCGACGAACTCCCGCCGCATCGCCTCCTCGCGGCGGATGGCCGCCCGGTGGCCGGTCTCATAGCCCTCGGTGAGTGCCACCGTCATGTCACGGATCGCCTCCAGGGCGGGAGGGCATCCGCCGGGAGAGTGGCCCTCGGCGGTGACCTTGATCTGCTCGGGCACCTCAGGCCATACCTGGCAGGCGGCGGTGAGCCAGTCGTCGATCACACTGCGCAGCGCGACGCTGTGCTCGGCCGCTGCGGCGGCCAGCTCACGCAGAATGTCGGCTTCGTCATCTCGCAGCCTCCCTCCGTCCTCTCGGATCCGGGCCAGGATGCGCAGGCAACGGCCGGCAAGGTCCGCAGGCGCAGGCGCGGCTGCCGACATGTTCAGCGCCGAAACGGACGTCATGTTCTCCCCATGGGCGTTGATCGGCCTTGACATCCATATTGCCGAAGCCCGGCAAAGAACGGCGGGCCGAAACGGCCGTCCATGGCGGCCGTGGAAGGGCGTCCGCCCGAGCGGCACGGGTACTGGGCCCTACACGAACGAATCACCTCCGTGAATCACCTCCCTGAATCACCCCCTGCGATTCGGCAAGGAGAGGGGGCGTCGTCTTGCTCCCGGGCCGCACCGTGGTGTCACCGCTCCAGCTGCTTGCTGTTGCGCTGCTGGCGGCCTTGACCTGCGCCCTTGCCGCCCCGGTGACCGCCGTGGCGCAGACACCGACGGTCCTGGCGACCCGCGTCGACGGGGCGATCACGCCCGTCGTCGCCGAGCACCTCGACGACGGCATACGCGTTGCCGAGCGCGACAACCATGGGGCGGTCCTGGTCGAGGTGGACACCCCAGGGGGGCTGCTCGAGTCGACGAGGGACATCGTCCAGACCTTCCTGGACTCCCCGGTCCCCGTCGTCGTCCATGTCACCCCCTCGGGGGCCCGAGCCGCATCGGCCGGGGCCTACATCACGATGTCGGCCCACGTCGCCGCGATGGCCCCGGGCACCCATATCGGTGCCGGCACACCTGTCACCGGCGAGGGTGAGAAGGCGAGCGCGAAGGTGGTCAACGATGCCGCCGCGTTCGCCGTGTCGATGGCCGAGGAGCGTGGACGGAGCACCGCGTTCGCCGACGACATGGTCCGCGAGGGTACGTCCGTCTCCGACCGGGAAGCGCTGCGCAAGGACGTCGTCGACCTGAGAGCGCCCTCCCGGGACGCCTTGCTGACGGCGCTCGACGGCCGCCGGGTGTCTCTTGCCTCGGGCAACGAGGTGGTGCTGCACACGGCCGGAGCCCACGTTGCCGAGCATGAACTCGGGTTTCTCGGTGAACTCCGGCAGATGCTGGCAAGCCCCGAGCTGGCCTACCTGTTTCTGTCGATCGGCACCCTCGCTGTGATCTACGAACTCGCCAGCCCCGGGATGGGGATCGCCGGCGTCACCGGGCTGATCCTGCTGGTCCTCGGTTTCGTGGCCCTCAGCGTGCTGCCGTTCAACGCGGCCGGACTGCTGCTGCTTGGACTCGCCGCCGCCCTGTTCATCGGCGAAGTGCTCACCCCGGGAGTCGGGGTCTTCGCCGCCGGCGGCACGGCGGCCCTCCTGCTGTCCGGCATCTTCCTCTTCCGGGGCGAGGTGGGCGTCGCCCCGGAAGTCCTCTGGCCGACCGCACTCGTCGTCGGAGCGGGCTCCCTTCTCGCCGGCCGGCTCGCCTGGCGGGCCCGGCGCGCCTCTTCCACCACGGGAGGGGAGGCACTGATCGGCCGTGAGGCCGTGGTCCGCCGTGTCGGGGACGGCACCGGTCAGATCCTGCTGGACGGGGCGTGGTGGACCGTCCGCGGCCGCGACGCGCCGCTCACCGAGGGGCGGCAGGTCCGTGTGGTGGGCCGTGAGGGCCTGGACCTGATCGTCGAAAGCGCCGAACCGGACCCCGGCCGGCGCACTGCGGAGAAGGGAGAGTCATGAGTTCCGTACTGACCGGCATTCTGCTTGCCGGGGGTCTCGTACTGATCCTCGCGATGATGGCTGTCAAGATCGTGCCCGAGTACGAACGAGGTGTGATCTTCCGCCTCGGCCGCATCATCGGGGCCAAGGGCCCCGGGCTGTTTCTCATCATCCCCGTGGTCGACCGGATGGTGCGCGTGTCCCTGCGGACCGTGACGATGGATATTCCCCCGCAGGATGTGATCACCAGGGACAATGTCACGGTGCGGGTCAACGCCGTCACATACTTCAACGTTGTCGACCCGAACCGGTCGGTCGTGGCCATCGAGGACCACGTCAAGGGCACCTCGCAGATAGCCCAGACGACGCTGCGCAGCATTCTCGGCCAGGTCGACCTGGATGAGCTTCTGATCAACCGGGACGAGATCAACCAGCGGCTCCAGCGGATCATCGACGACGTGACCAACCCGTGGGGCGTGAAGGTGACGCTGGTCGAGGTCAAGGACGTCGAGCTGCCGGAGGCCATGCGGCGGGCCATGGCCCGGCAGGCCGAGGCCGAGCGCGACCGGCGGGCCAAGGTCATCCACGCCAAAGGCGAGTTCGAGGCCGCGGAGACCCTGGCTGACGCTGCGGAGCGGCTCGAAGGTCACCCCGCGGCCATGCACCTGCGGATCCTGTCCACCATGTCGGAGATCTCCAGCGAGCGGAACTCCACGCTCATCTTCCCCCTGCCCATGGAGATCCTCCGGCTGGTCGACATGCTCCGTCCGCCCGACGGCCGGAAGCCCGCGGTCTCCGCCGAACGCGCATAGCGACAGCCACGGACCGCGCACTCCCCACGCGGTCGACTGTCTCCCCGGAAGCAGGTGGTGGGCATGGAACCAGAAATGGACGAGGAACGTATCCTCGCGCAGATCGAAGAGCGCCTCTCCCGTGACGATCCCGAGCTTGTCGCACGTATCGACACGCTCAACGAGCAGTTCCCCAGCAGCCAGGAGCAGGAGCAGGAGCAGGAGCAGAGGGAGGGGGAGGAGGGGCGGGCTCGCCACGCGCAGCACAGAGACTGGCAGAAGACGGCCGTCATCGTGCTGATCATCGTCGCCATCGCGGGATTGCTGCTGACGGCGGCTCTCGGCGCGTCATCGGCGGACGCGGACTCCTCCACACCGCCGACCAGTCTCGTCCCACCCGGGTCCCTGTACGTCCAGCCGATGTGATCATCCACAGGCACCGCCTCCGGGAGCGCAGAACCATGCCCAACCGGAAACCTGGCAGTCGAACGGTTCTCGGCCGTCCGTCGCCGGCGGAGCGGACCTTCGTGGTGGACGCCCTGCGCACCGAGACGGTCGGCGGCACGGTGCTCCTGGTGTCGGCGGCGATCGCACTGGTGTGGGCCAACACGCCGCTGAGCGGTCTCTACGAGTCCGTACGCGAGGCCCACTTCGGTATCGAGGCAATCGGGTTGAACCTTTCCGTTGCCCATTGGACGTCCGAGGGCTTGCTGACGATCTTCTTCTTCGTCGCGGGAGCGGAGCTCAAGCGAGAGCTCCTGATCGGTGAACTCCGCCACCCCGGCGCGGCCGTGTTGCCCGTAGTCGCGGCCGTCAGCGGCATGGTGGCGCCGGCGCTGGTGTACGGCCTGGTGGCCACCACGCAAGGAGGCACATGGAACGGGTGGGCCGTTCCCATCGCCACCGACATCGCCTTCGCCCTGGGCATACTGGCGGTGATCGACACCCACCTGCCGTCCGGGCTGCGCGCTTTCCTCCTCACCCTGGCGGTGATCGACGACTTGGGCGCCATCGTCGTCATCGCCGTGTTCTACACCTCGACGATCAACCTGGCGGCTCTCATCGGGGCGGTCATCGGGCTGGGACTCTTCTTCCACCTGCACGACCGCAGGCGGGTGCACGGCTGGTACTGGTACCTCCCGCTGGCGCTCGTCATCTGGGGGCTCACGTACAACAGCGGTGTTCACGCCACGGTTGCCGGGGTCGCCATGGGCCTGCTGCTACGGGTGGCCCCGGACGGCCCCAACGGCCGCCGGCCGGCCGAACACATCGCGCATCTGATCCGACCGGTGTCCGCCGGGGTGGCCGTTCCGCTGTTCGCCCTCTTCGCGGCCGGAGTAACCGTCTCCGGCAGCACCCTGGCGGAGATCGTCAGCCGTCCTGAACCGGTGGGCGTGACACTGGGCCTGGTCGTCGGCAAGACCCTCGGCATTTTCGGCGGGTCCTACCTGGCCGTACGTCTCACCCGGGCGCGGCTCGCCCGCGGGCTCGCCTGGGCGGACGTTCTCGCGGTGGCCATGCTGGCCGGAATCGGCTTCACCATCTCGCTGCTGATCGGCGAACTGGCCTACCGTGACGCTGAAGACGTCGAGCGCATCAAGGGCGCGGTTCTGCTCGGCTCCGCCATAGCGGCGGTTCTGGCAACCATTCTGCTGAAACTGCGAAACCGGAAATACAGGCAGCTCGACGAGGCCGAGGATCCCGGCCATAACGGCGTCGCCACGTAGCCGTGCGCGGCACGGCACTGCGAGCGAGTCTTCCGGCCGGGCTGTACGGTCAGCGCACAGCGAGCGCAGGAGATGTCCCGCCTTTCTCATCGCACGAGCGGGTGCCGGCCGAGACGTGTCGCGATCAGTTTGCGGAGGCCGATCACGGCCGCCGCGGTGGCGATGCTGCTCCACGATGGTTCGTCTGCGAGCCTGATCAGCCCGGCAGCGGTGAGGAAGTCGAGCAGCACTCCCAGCGAGAGGCGCACTTGCCTCGTCGCCAGGTAGGCCGCGCATGCGCTCAGCACCCCCGCAGCGGTTGCCAGCATGGCCGCGGTGTGCAGCCAGGCGGTCATGAGGTGGTGGCCTTGTTGTCCTTGTCGAGTTCGGCGCGTTCGCGGGCGATCTCCCGGCCCAGGAAGTAGTTGAGCGCGGTACGAATTGCCGCGATGGCCGCGAGTTGCCCGATCTCCGCGAAGCTCGGCGCCACGGCCGTACGCAGCACGTCACCGGCGAGCTGGAATTCGAGCCCGAGGACAAGGAATCGACCCAGGCTGAGACGGATGCGGTTGAAGCCGGCCACCCGCCGGCCACTGCGCATCCCAGCAAGGATGAACTGGGCAAACGCCCAGATGGCCCCGACGAAGACGATCAACGCTCCAGCGGCCTCGACCACTCTGACGAGCAGGCCGATCACGTCGCGCAGAGTGGACTCGGGCAGCAGTTCCATCGACAGGGGCATGCTCACGCCGGTACCCGTCGTACTGGCCGACTCACCTGCTGCTTGGGTGTCTCACCCAGGCGGTCCATGGCGGGAGCGCCCCGCGTCGACCAAGCGCTGCCCGACCCGCGGGGCGCCGCCGGCGAGCCGCAGCGGACTGAGTCCGGGCCTGGAAGGCTGCTTGCCGGGGGCCGGGGTCGCGCAGCGCCCAGTGGAGGCCGCGTCGCAACCGTGCCGCCGGGCGGCGGTGGTGTATGGCTGGGGGATGGTGTCACTGCCGGGCAGGCGTACTCCGCGCGCCGAGGGATCGAGGAGCCCGTTGTGGCTGCCGCCCACCGTGGGCGGTGTCGTGGCATTCGCCGCTGCGCTGCTCCTTGCGCGTGTCCGGCCTGCGCCGGGAAGCCCAGCGGCAGGTCTGTGGCCGGGGGATGTCAACTCCGCCGCCACAGCCCTGCAGGCGGTCGCCACCACGTCGGTGACCGTCACCACCCTCACCTTCAGCCTGACGGTGGTAACGCTCCAGCTGGCGTCCCAGCAGTTCTCTCCCCGGCTGCTCCGGCGCTACGCACGCGACACCGCCGCCAAGTCGGTGCTTACGGTGCTGACGTGCGCCTTCGTCTTCACGATCACCACGCTGTCGTTCCTCGACACCAAGAACCCGGTGCCTGGCTTGGCTCTTGTGACCTCGATGGTGCTGGGCGTCGCATCGCTGGCGGCGGTCCTGGCCTACCTCACGCATATCGTGCGTGAGGTGCGGGTGGATTCCATGATGCAAGGCGTTCACCAGGAGACGGCGACCGCGATCGGCATCTTCTACCCGGCTCACGACGACCCACGCCCCCACTCACCGGACGAGATGGAGCTCGACGAAGCGGCCGGGGTAACGGTGTACGCGACGGACAGCGGGTTCGTACGGCTGGTCGACGTCCACGCTCTCGTGGAGTGCGCCCGCCGCCGCGGCGCATTGGTGCGCCTCAACACACGGCCTGGCGACCTGGTCATCGCCCGCAGCCCGCTGGCCACCGTCTGGGCCCGTGCACAGGGAGCCGGGCCTCCTGAGCCGGAGGCGGACGGGACAGCCGCGGAGATCAACGCGGCCGTCACGCTCGGGTACGAGCGGACACTCGACCAGGATGTGGCGTTCGGCTTCCGCCAGCTGGAGGACATCGCCGTCAAGGCCATGTCACCGGGCATCAACGACCCGGTCACCGCGGCTGCCGCCGTGGGACACATGGCCGACCTTCTCGTGCGGCTCGCCGACTGCCGGCTCGGTCCGATCGTGCACGTGGACGGCGACGGCGAGCCGCGTGCCATCGTGCCGGACCGGGACATGCGCTACTACCTCGACCTGGCCTGCGGCCAGCTCAAGCGCTTCGCCTCCAGGGAGCCCACCGTCCTCGCTGCCCTCCTGCGGATGCTGCGGGACCTCGCGGTCGTCGTGCACGACCGCGAGCACGTCGACGAAGTACGGCGCGCGGCCGATGCCGTACGGAACGCGCTCTCCCCCGCCGTGTCTGAAGCGGATGCGGAGCAGGTGCACGACCTGCACCGGCGCGTCCTGATTGCCCTGGAGGGGCACGCGATGCGGGCGTATGGCGACCGCAGCGGTGAGACCCGCTCCGTATGACCGCGGCCCAGCGTCATGCTCCCGCCCCGGAGATCCGCCTGTCGCGCTGAGCGCGCTCGTCCTCGAACGCCGGACGGGCGCGGCGCGCCACCCCTTGTGCCTCAAGACCGTTCAGCGGTCAGGACCAACGGCCGGCGGCCCTGCCCCCGGTCCGGGTGATTTCCAGAGGTCGGGCCGCCGGGCTGTCCGGTCGGTCGTCAGGCGCGGCAGCGCAGCATCTCCAGCGGGGGGTTGGCGAGGCAGTCCGCCCAGAAGTCCGCACCGAACGCGCGCACGCCGGCCTCGGACACCTCCACCGGGACCCAGGTCAGCTCGCCGAATCCGGCCGCCCGCAGGCACTTCTCGTAGACCTCGCGGCGCGGGCAGGCGCTGACGAACGAGATCGGCGGGTCGAGCAGCGCCGTGATCCTCACTCGCGGTCCGGTCTCGATCTCCTCGCCGGTCGGCTCGCAGAGAAAGCCGTACTTGGCCAAGGACGGCCCGTCGAAGCGGAAGTCGGGTGACTGCGCGAACACGAAGAACTCGGCGCCGGGCTTCAGGCTCCGGTGCACGTTGCGGCACATCCGCTCCATGGCGGCGATGTCCTCCGCGTAGTTGAGCAGCTGGACCCCCGTGGCGACGTCGAAGCGCTGCTCAAGGGGCCGCAGTTGGGACACATCGCCCACCTCGTACCGCACACCCAGCGGATCGCGCTCCTCGAACGCCCGTGCCGCGGCGACCATTTCACGGGAGATGTCGACCCCGAGCACCTCCACGGCGCCGCGCCGCTTGAACTCCCTGCTGTAGAAGCCGGTGCCGGAGGCCAGGTCGAGGACCGCCTTGCCGCGTACGTCCCCGACCATGGCCAGGAAGCTGGGCACCTCCCCGTACTGCGCCAGCGGCAGGGACTTGAAGCCCTCGAACGCCTCACCGATCTCGTCGTACTGCTGCACGCTCACCGTGGTGTCCTCCCCTGTGCTCCGTCATGTTCTCGGCCTCGGCTTCCCGGGTCTCCGGGGCGCGCCGCGGCCTCTGGCTGGCAGTCTCTACGAACCCCGGCGGGCCGTCGTACTGGCAGAACACACAAAGATCCGGGCATCGTCCGGTGTCGTGTACGGGCCGGCGTACGGGTTCGAGCGGATGACGGGCGTCCTGGGCGCGATCTCCGGCCTGGGCGCCTGATCTCTGGTCGCCTGGCTCGGCTAGCAGTGGGCCATCGGCATGTCCGTCATCCCCGGCCTGCCGGCCGCCGCCGCGATCGTTGACGCGATCCGGCGGGCCCCCAAGATCCTGCTGCCCGGGACAAGGTGGCGCTGAAGACCCGCATCCGGCCTCTGCTGAAGGGATCATTCACCGGCTCGGCATCGGTGTGCAGTGGCGTGAGCTGCCCGAGGGCTTCGGCCCGTGGCAGACCGCCCGCAGGCGCGGCACCTGCTGTGGTCTTCCGGCGCCGATGGAGCCCTAGCCGCGAGGGTTGGTGTGCAAGACCGCGAACAGCCCGCGAGCACGGGCGCCGTCCGGCGTGCGCCAGGAGCCGGCGACGTGGCCGGTCGCGCCCGGTGGAAGGAGAAGGCGGCCGCCCGGCGTGGGCCGCAGGACCCGGTGCACGCGGAGGGTCATACCCTGCGGCGCGGGCAGCTCGGTGCCCTCCTGGTCGTCGGTGGCAGTGGTGGGGACGTCCGGAGAGGCGAACTCCTCACCGGTGTAGGCACGGGTGACCTCCCGGTCGGGGACGTCACTGGTGTCTTGGTCCTGCGCCTGCGCCCGGCCGGCGACCAGGGCCAGCAACTGGGCGATCGACACAGGGTCGTGGCAGCCGTCGTAGGCCCATCGCCGCCCCAGCACCCCGTGCTCCATGGTGCCGACGAGGGCGTGCTCCAGCCCGTTGAGCGGGGCGCCGCGATAGGTGAGTGGCACCAGGTAGGTGGACGGGTGGAGACCGGAGGTGTCGGTGGCCACCATGAACTCGATCCCGACCTCGCCCTGCGGGTCGTCCAGTCGGAAGCCGCCGGCCTTGGCCAGGACCGGTTCACGGGTGTCGCCGCGGTACCACGGGCGGGACGGCAGCCAGGAGGTGAGCAGTTCCAGCTTCGTCGGCTGGAGGGAGGTGTGGTGGATGACGGCCATGCCGAAGACCTTTTCCGTTGAGCGGACGCGAGCTTCCACACCTTCGCATCCGTACGGTGCTCGAAGCACGGTTTCCAGCCGACAAGGTCCACGAGACCGGCTTTCCGCTATCCGACCCGCGCACTCCGCCACTCCACTTCGTCGGCGGTCATCGGGGCGTGGATCGTGTAGACGTCGCCGACCCGTAGCTTGTCCGGGGTGCTGTACTCCCCGTAGGTGCCGATGACGGAGACGGCCACCTGGGAGTCGGGCTGCCAGAACGCCCGGTAGTACGGCGCGTTGGCCGGGCCTGCCGGGATTTCCAGCAGGGGGACACCGCGCCGCTGAAGCAGGCGCTGCAACTTCTCGAACCGAAGCCTGGGAGCGAACCGCCCGTACCGGGCCCGGAGCCGCTCATTGGCGAGCGTGCGCCCCCCGTGCGCGAGCCTGTGCACCTGCAACGTGAAGTGGTGACCCGACCAGGGGCGGTTGGCGGAAGCGCGGTCCCAGAAGAACTCGGCCAGGCCGTAGTCACGGCACATGCCGCGGTTGTCGAAGCTGTTCTCGGCGAAGTCCGGCCCCAGGACCTCGGCGACGCGGTCGGGAGAGTCCGTGGGCCGCAGGCCGAGCACGGTGCCGGTGGTGACGACGTCCACGTAGAACGCCAGGGAGTACGGGGTCAAGACTGATCCTCGATGGGGTGTTGGCCAACGTGATGCGGGACCCCCGCCCAGGGCCCCGCCCGGGCCGGCCGACATGCGACCGGCCCGGGACTGCGGCCCACCCTGCCCGACGCCCGCCTGGAAGTCCTGTCCGACGTCAATGGTCCACATGCCCGCCAGGTTCCGCGATCTGCTGACCGCGCTCCGCGCGGCGGCGGAGGCGCTGGTGGCATCCCCGACCGGTGAACGATCGCGAAGGCTTGCGGGAGGTCGGCTGGTGGGCCGGCTGGTGGGCATGCGTACGACCAACCGGTGGTCCGGCGCGCCTCTCTGAGCGAGCGTCAGAATCTGCCGACGGGGAGCTGGAGCAAGCAGTACGAGCGGGCACACGAACTCGCCCCCGAAGAACGCGGCCAGCCACAGTCCAAATGCCTCGGCCGCGGTCCGTGTAGTCGAGCTTGGACATGGCCAGGGTGAGGAGGGAGGGCAGGAGGAGGCCCGTACCGAGGCAGTTGAGGACTGCCCCGACGACCAGAACAGTGGGGTTGACGGCGAGGGCCATCACCACGAATCCGGCGGCGCACAGCGCGAATACGGCGGGGAGCCTGCGCGCCGGTGTGCCGGAAAACTTGGTGAAGGCGATGGAGCCGGTCACGGTCGCGGCGCTTGCGAGCGCGGTGGCCGCCCCGATGGAGCCCGTGGATTCCACCCCCAAGCCGTCCATCAGGTACGCCATTTCGACCGGAACGGTGTAGAAGACCATGGCGCCGAGCACGGTCAGCCCGCAGATCCCCCGCCAGCCGCCGCACCGGAAACGGAGTCGGCCGTTGCGACGCACCGGCGGAAGCCGCCTCACCACCGCACTGCGGTGTGGGAAGGAAGGCGGCCATGGCAGGAGCGATCAGCAGGCTGACGGCGTAGATCCAGAACGGGGCCCGCCAGCCCGCCGAACCCACCACTCCGCCGAGTACGAAGAAGGCCGTCGCGGAGGCGGAGGCGCACATCGTCTGCAGAGCGAGGTAGCGATCACGCACGCGCCCGCTGTAGTAGTCGCCGATCAGCGTGGTGCAGCAGGACATGATCGCCGCTTCGACGACACCGACCAGCGCCCGGCTCGCGACGATCGCCCCGAGAGAATCCAGCCACAGCGGGGCGGTGCCGAAGACGGCATACAGCACGGTCGCCACGACCAGCAGCCGTTTGCGGCCCAGCCGGTCCACGATCACGCCGGCAAAAGGGGCGAGCAGGGCGAGCGCGAGGGCCGGAATCGTCAGTGCCACGGGAACCAGCGCTTTCGCACCGGCCACACCTTCGAAGTGGTCCTGCATCCTCGGCAGCACCGGAGCGATGAGGACGGCGCCCAGGATCGGCAGGCAGCTGCCGAGGGCAAGGACACCGCGGCCACCCTCGGCCCCCACCTCGTCACCGCCGATGAGCTGGAGCCCTACCACGACACCGACGGCTTCCTGCGCCTGGCCCTGACCGCCGAGGTCAACGGCAAGGTCATCGGCAAGGACCTGCTGTCCAACATGAGCTGGACGTTCGAGGAAATGGTCGCCTACGCCTCACGCGGCACGTACGTGAGGCCCGGCGACGTCCTGGGCTCGGGCACCTGCGGGAACGGCGGCTGTCTCGCCGAACTGTGGGGCGTACGAGGCGCACAGACGCCCCCGCCGCTGACGCCCGGTGACACCGTCACGCTCACCGTCGAAGGCATCGGCACGGTGTCCAACACCGTGGTGCCCGGCACGGCCCCTCTCCCGGTGCCCACCGCCCGCAAGCGCCCCAGGGCCCGGCCGTCACCGCCTCACCCGGCTGCCGCCGCCGCGAACACCAGGAGGCGGCCGCCCGGCGGAGGAGCCCGCCGGACGGCCGCGCGCGCGTGTTGACTAGAAGAGCGAGTAGAGCAGCTTGTTCGGGGAGCCGCTGCCCGCGCTCTGTACGACTCCGCTGGTCGCGTTCGCCGAGAGGGCGTCGCTGACCTGGGCCGGGCTCGCCGACGGGTTGGCCGCCAGGTAGAGCGCGGCTGCGCCGGCGACGTGCGGGGTGGCCATGGAGGTGCCGCTGATGGTGTTGGTGGACGTGTCGCCGCTGTGCCAGGCCGAGGTGATGCCGACGCCGGGTGCGAAGAGGTCCAGGCAGGTGCCGTAGTTGGACCACGATGCCTTGGTGTCGGTCTTGTCCGTCGCGCCGACCGTGATGGCCTCGGGGACGCGGGCGGGGGAGTACTTGCAGGCGTCCTGTGCCCGGCCGCCGGTGTTGCCGTTGCCCGCGGCGACCGCGTAGCTGACGCCGGAGGCGATGGAGTTCTGCACGGCCGCGTCGAGCGAGGAGTTGGCGCCGCCGCCCAGGCTCATATTGGCCACGGCCGGCTTGACCGCGTTGGCGGTCACCCAGTCGACCCCCGCGATGACGCCGGAGATGGTGCCGGAGCCCTCGCAGTTCAGCACGCGTACGCCGACGATCGAGGCGGACTTGGCCACACCGTACGTCGATCCGGCGGCGGTGCCGGCGACGTGGGTGCCGTGGCCGTTGCAGTCGTTGCCGTTCTGGCCGTCGCCGATGGTGTCGGTGCCGATGCTGGCGCGGCCACCGAAGTCGCTGTGGCTGACGCGGACTCCGGTGTCGATGACGTACACGTGGACGTTGGACGCCGTGGTGTTGTACGTGTACGACGCGTCGAGCGGCAGTGGGCGCTGGTCGATGCGGTCCAGGCCCCAGGTGGGGTCGGACTGTACGGCGGTCGCGGTGACGCGGGAGTCCTGTTCCACGTACGCGACCCGGGAGTCGGCGGCGAGCCGGTGGGCCCGGTCGGCGGTCATCCGGACGGAGAAGCCGCGCAGCGAGGAGCTGTACACATGGGCGAGGTCGCCGTCGTACCGGTCGGCGAGGCCCTGGGCGGTCGGCCGGACCGACGCCTTGGCGGTGGTGTCCTTGAGCGCCACGATCCAGCTGCCGGATATCGCGGTGCCGGCGGGTGCGAGGCGGACGTCGGAGTGGTCCGCGCTGTGGGCGGGGGTGGCCGCGAGCAGTCCTGCTGCGAGGGCGGCGGCGGGTATGAGCGCGCGAATCCGTCGCGCGGGGGATCTCATGGTGATGAACCAGACCTTTCGTTGTCCGGGTTACGGGCAATTCGGGCCGTGCGGTTGCGCTGCCGCTCAGGGTCGCCGAGCGGCTCCTGGTGACGGTTGGTCAGGCCGTACCAGGGAGCGTCCACGCCGCCGGCCGCGCACCTGTGGCACGCGTTGCCGGGCACCGCGGACGGCAGGAACTGTCCCATGGGGAAACGCCCGCCACAAGAGGGATGAACGTCCGTCGTCATCAAGGTTCCAGCGGGCGGCCCCGGTCGAGCCCGCGAGGGCGACAAGCCGCCGGCACGGCGCAGCCCGGCAATGTCACCCAGCCCAGATCAGGGCGCGCCGAACCGAGTACGCGCGGGACCGCACCCACCCCCGCCAGACGCTCCGCGATGGCAACGGGCGCGCGCCAGAGCTGTGGCCGTGCCGCGCTTGCCGAGGCGCGTGCCGCCATGAACAGCGCTGGAGCGGTTCCCCCTGTGCACCCCCAAGGGTGATCTGTGATTGCCCGGTGAGCTTCGGGGAACCAGCAGGCAGACGAAGGTGGACGTGCAGGTGACGCGAATCCGTTCGCGGGAAGCAGCCAGAGCACGGCCGTGTCCGGCGTATCCGGGTGCCCGTGCGCGTCGTACGTCTTTTGGTGAGGGTAGGACATGGTTCTGGGGTTGTTGACCCGCTTGCCTGCGGCCGGCTTGGGAGTGGCTCTGACCGCGCCTGGCCATGTCGTCCGTGGTGCGGGGGTGTGCGCCGCGATGGCCGAAGACGCGGTTGGTCTCGGCTTGCGGGCCGCCGCGGACGGCGCGGCGGCGGTGGCGGACACCGCCGTCCGTGTGGCCCGGGTGGCGCGTAACGCGCTGCCGGGTGGGGTGGAGGAATGGCGGGCCGGTTCCCGGGTGCACCTGGCGTTGCAGCCCTCCTCGCCCGCCCGCGTGCGGCGGGCGGGCGGAGTGGAGGCGGTGGCCAAGAAGGTGGCCGCCGCTCTCGTGGATCACCCGGACGTACTGCTCGCCTATTGGGACGGCGGGCTGGCGCGGCTGGTGGTCACCGCCTCGCGTGAGGCGGCCACCGACCATGTGGTGGAGAAGGCCACTGAGCTGGCCGAGCGGTATGGACTGGCCCAGACGGACGCGCCGTTGAACGACGTCGCGCACCCCGCGGGCATCGCGGCGGTACGGGCCGCCGCCGCCGCGCTGGCGCTCGACGCGGCCGGCGTGGCCGCGGCGGTGACCGGGCGTGTGGTGGGGGCTCCGCGCACCTCCAGGGTGGTGACGGCGGCCGTGACGCTGGTACGGGAGAACCCGCGCGTCCGAGCCCTGCTGAGCAACCGGCTCGGTGCGGCCGGAGCGGATCTGGTGCTCGCCGCGGCGAACGCGGCGGTCCACGGCGCCGGGCAGTCACCCACATCGTTGATCCTGGACGGCATGCTGCGCACCGGACAGCTGGTGGAGAGCGTGGCACGGGCGGCCGCGTTCGACGCCACCCACGACCGGGTGTGCGCCCCGGAACGCTTGAGCGTGACGACGCAGCAGGTCACCCGGCCGCCGCTGCGCCCCACTCCGGCCCAGGAGTACGCGACCAAGGCCGCCACCGGCAGCATGGTGGGTGCCGCCGCGACGCTGCTGTTCAGGCGGAACCTCGACGAGGCGGCGGAGGCGGTGCTCGCCGGTTCCCCGAAGGCCGCCCGCTACGGCCCGGCGGCCTTCGCCACGATGCTGGGCAGCGCCCTGGCCCGCTCAGGGGTGCTGGTCCGTGATCCCGAGCGGCTGAAGCAGCTCCAACTGGTCGACACGGTCGTGCTGCACCCCAGCGCCCTGCGCGGCGGTACACGCACCATCTGCGAGGTGCACCCCAGCGCCGAGGGCTGGGACCGCGACCGGCTGTGGCGGGCCGCCGCTGCCGCCCTGGGGCAACCGGGACACAGCGACCGGGCGCCCGGCAGCGGGCCCGGTGTGGAGCTGCGGCCGGTGCCGGGGGAGCCCGCGGCGGACACGGGCATGATGATCGCGTCGGCCGACGGGCAGGACGTCGGCACGGTGACGGTCGGCTGGGAACTCGACCCGCTGGCCGAGGCCGTACTGGACGCGGCCCGGCAAGCGGACCAGTACACCATCGTGGTGGACGACCCGGCGCTGGACGACTTCGCTGCCATGGCGGACGAAGTCGTCTCGTCCGAGAGCCGGTTGGCGGACCACGTACGGCGCCGTCAGGCCGATGGCCATGTGGTCCTGACCGTCGCACACGTCCCGGCCCCGCCCGCCGCGACCGGCTCGCAGACGCGCGCGGGAGAGGACGAGCTGCTGACCGGGCTGCTGAGCAGTGACGTGGCGGTCGCCCTCACCGACGACGACAGCGCCGTCGTCTGGGACGCGGACGTCCTGGCCTTCGGCGGCCTGGAGGACGTCTGGCGGCTGTTGGTGGCCGTTCCCGCGGCGCGGTCCGTGGGCCGCCAGTCGCAGGTACTGGCCCGGGCGGGCGCGGCGTTGTCCGGCCTGCTGGTGGCCACCGGCTCCCAGCGGCGGGGGCCGGCGGCCTTCCTCGCCGGCTCCCAGCACGGCCCGGTCAACGCCGCGGCCATGGGAGCGCTCGTGGCGGGCTGGCGGGCGGCCCTCGGCGTGGCCGCGGCCACGCCCCCGCGGCCCCGGCCCCGCGTGCCGTGGCACGCCCTGGAACCCGACGAGGCCGTGACCCGGCTGCGGAGCGGCCGCCGTGCCGAACCCACACCGCTGGCCGCCGCGGTGACGGCCACCCGGTCCGCGGTCCGCCAGGCGGCCGGCCTCCCCGTCTTCGCACCGGCCCGGTGGACGGTACGGCTGGCGAAGGCCGTACGAGCCGAGCTGGACGACCCCCTCACCCCCGTTCTCGCGGTCGGCGCGGCGGCCTCCGCCATCCTGGGGTCGGTCGTCGACGCGGCCCTGGTGGTCGGGGCGATGGGCATGAACGCGCTCGTAGGCGGTGTGCAGCGCCAGCGCGCCGAACAGGCCCTGACCTCTCTGGCCAGGGGACAGAAGCAGAAGGCACGCCGCGTCGACGGCCGCGAGAACGGCGCGACCACCACGGTGGACGCGGCCCGGCTGGCGCCCGGGGACCTGATCCAGCTGGATGTGGGTGACGTCGTACCGGCCGACGCGCGCCTGGTGGAGCTGACCGGCCTGGAGGTCGATGAGTCGTCGCTGACCGGCGAGTCCCTTCCCGTCACCAAGCAGATCGCCGCCACCCCGGGAGCCGCGATCGCCGATCGCCTGTGCATGGTCTTCGAGGGCAGCACCGTGGTCGCCGGCCAGGCCACCGCCGTGGTGGTGGACACCGGCGAGCACACCGAGGCCGGCCGGGCGGTCACGCTCGCCTCCCGCACCCCACCGGCCGCCGGCGTCCAGGCACGCCTGCAAGAACTCACGCGCAAGGCACTGCCGCTCACCTTCGCCGGCGGGGCCGCGGTGACCGGGCTCTCCCTGCTTCGGGGCCGCCCTGTCCGCGAGGCTGTCGGCGGAGGGGTGGCCGTCGCGGTCGCCGCCGTCCCCGAAGGACTTCCGCTGGTGGCCACCGTGGGCCAGATGGCAGCCGCCCGCCGCCTGACCCGCCGCGGCATCCTGGTACGTACTCCGCGCGCCCTGGAGGCCCTGGGGCGAGTGGACACGGTGTGCTTCGACAAGACCGGCACGCTGACCGAGAACCGCCTGCGCGTCGTCCGTCTCACCACTGCGGACGGGACCGTGTGCGAGCCGGGGGAGGAGAAGGCCGCCGACATCCTGCGGCTGGCCGGGCGCGCCTGCCCACAGGAGGCCGAGGACACCGCCGGCCGACAGGCACACGCGACCGACGAAGCCGTCCTGGCCGCCGCCCCGGCCGACCCGGAGTGGGCTCCCACGGCCGGGCTGCCCTTCGAGGCCAGCCGCGGCTACTCCGCCGCCACCGGTCGAACCGGAACGGGGAGCGGCCTGCTCGTGGTCAAGGGAGCACCCGAAACCGTCCTGGACGCCTGCCAGAACCTCCCTGCGTCGGCGGCCGAGTGGGGCCAGTCCCTCGCCGGTGAGGGACTGCGCGTCCTGGCCGTGGCCACCCGCTCCCTCACCGGTGACCACGACGCCGACACCCTCGTCAACGAGCCACTGGAGGCACTGGAGTTCGCGGGTTTCGTCGCACTCGCCGACACACCGCGCCCGGGCTCGGCCCCCATGGTCGAAAAACTGCGGGAGGCCGGGGTGAGGCCGGTCATGCTGACCGGTGACCACCCCCATACCGCTCGCGCGATCGCCCTCGCGCTGGGCTGGCCGCAGGACACCGGCGTCGTCACCGGTGACGAGCTCGCCGCCCTGGACCGGGCGGGCCGTGCCCGTCTCCTGCGCGACGCGGGGGTCGTCGCCCGCGTCGCCCCCGAGCAGAAGCTCCAGGTGGTCGAGGCGCTGCGGGCCGCTGGCAGGGTGGTCGCGATGGTCGGGGACGGAGCCAACGACGCCGCGGCCATCCGAGCCGCCCATGTCGGTGTGGGCATCGCCGCCCGAGGCTCGGCCGCCGCCCGCAACGCCGCCGACCTCGTCCTGACCGACCCGGACCTGTCCGTGCTCGTCGACGCCGTCACCGAAGGACGCGCCCTGTGGCGCAGCGTCGCGGACGCCATCAGCATCCTGATCGGAGGCAATGCCGGCGAGGTCGGCTTCACCGTGCTCGGCACGCTCCTCGCCGGAACGTCGCCGCTGTCCACCCGTCAGCTGCTGCTCGTCAACCTGTTGACCGACATGTTCCCGGCGATGGCCGTCGCCGTCACGCCCCCGGACGACCGGAGCGCCGAGGAAACCGCGACGGCGGGCAGCGCGCCGGTCGGTATCAGCGCGCTGGGGGCCCCGCTGCTGCGCCAGATCCGGCAGCGAGGCATCGTCACCGCGCTGGGCGCGGCCACGGCATGGCTGATCGGCCGCTTCACCCCCGGCACCGCACGACGCACCAGCACCATGGCACTGTGCGGCGTCGTCGGCGCGCAGCTCACCCAGACCCTCACCGGCCGTCATCGCAGCCCCCTGCTGTGGGCGACCGCCCTGGGCTCCGCCGCCGCCCTGATCGCCATCGTCCAGACGCCCGGCCTGAGCCACTTCTTCGGCTGCACCCCCCTGGGACCGCTGGCCTGGGCCGGCGTGGCCGCCGCCATCGCGACCGCCGCCGCCGGGCCCCGTCTCCTGCCGCCCGTCGAAGAGCTGCTGACCCGCGTCCAGAGCCGCCTGCCTACGAAAACCCCGGCAACGGCGTAGCGCCGGCACCGCCCGCACACGGAGGGCTCCTGCCGTACACGGTGCCGATGAGGGTCGGCGGCGCGAAGAGGATGGCCGCCCAACTGGAGGTCTTCTTGCTCTCGTTAGCACCTGCATGTCCGCCCAGGGACCAGGGTTGTGCAATGCACGACGAGAGGACCCGAAGCGGCACCGACTTCTACCACCTCGCCTCACCCGGGCCCGCGCCGGACAACAGGCGGCCGGCTGACTCATCCTCGTGGCTCAGAGTGCGATCGGCCGGTACTTCAGGGCCTCGTCGAGGATCTCCTCCGCAGATGCACCTTGGAGGTCGTGCGAGGGATGGAAGACCAGGTCACTGACTCGGGGATGCGACACATTCGCTTCGAGGAGCTGGACGTAGTAGTCGCTCTCCGGGTCAGCCTCGAGGATTCTGCGGACGATTTCGACGAGTTCGTCCCTCGTGATATCCGCAACCCGGGGGCGAGCCGGCCGGGCCGCCTCCCTGGCGAACTCCTCCAGACTCCTGCTTCCGTAGTACGCGGCGAAGTCGAGGGCCACGTAACCGTGGCCGGTGACCGCGTTGAAGGCTCGGATCGCCTCATCGGCGTTCTCGGAACGGTCGGCCACCAGGGCAGCGATCCGATCGATCTCGCAGCTCAACTCATCCAGCCGTTGTCGGCTCACGGGCGGGGGCAACAGCTCAGGTCTCAGCTCCACGGCCCGAATGATGTCCACCGACGCCGACACGCTGGCCGCTGGGTTCGCCCCGGTGATGTGAGGTTTCGTGATACATGAGAGGGTCTGGCGGGTGAGCGAGACATCACCGAACACCCTGCAGTACCGGTCCGACGGACCCGAAGACGCCCCGGTCCTCATCCTGGGCCCGTCACTGGGCACGACGTGGCACATGTGGGACCGGCAGATACCCGAGCTCATCCGGCAGTGGCGGGTCATCCGCTTCGACCTGCCCGGCCACGGCGGCGCACCCGCCCACCCCGCGACCGCCGTCGCCGAGCTCACCGACCGGCTCCTGGCCACCCTCGACGACCTCGGCGTCCACCGCTTCGGCTACGTCGGCTGCTCCATCGGCGGCGCCATCGGCACCGACCTCGCGCTGCGGGCGCCCCACCGCCTCGCCTCGCTGGCCCTGATCGCCTCCTCGCCCCGCTTCGGCACCGCCGACGAGTTCCGCCAGCGCGGCGTGATCGTCCGCACCAACGGCCTCGACCCGATGGCCCGCACCGCGCCGGAGCGCTGGTTCACCCCCGGCTTCGCCGCCGCCCAGCCGGCCATCGTCGAGTGGGCCGTGCAGATGGTCCGCACGACCGACGCCGCCTGCTACGCCGCCGCGTGCGAGGCGCTCGCCGCCTTCGACGTACGCGCCGACCTCGCCCGCGTCGGTGTCCCCACCCTCGTCCTGGTCGGCTCCGATGACCGCGTCACCGGCCCCGCGGAGGCGCGCCACCTGGTCGCCGGGATCCCCGACGCCCGCCTCGCCGTGGTGCCCGGCGCGTCCCACCTCGTGCCCGTCGAGCAGCCCGCGGCCGTCACCGACCTGCTCGTACGGCACTTCTCCACCTCCTGGCAGGCCGTGGCCGACTCCTCGACGGGCATGACCGCGCTCGCGGCGCCGCCCGTCGTCCCGGCCATCGCCGCCCCGGCCGCACCGCACGCCGCCCCGCACGCCGCACCGCCCATCGTGGTGCCGCCCGCGCCGCCCGCCCAGGCCGCCGTCACCCCGCTCGCCGGGCTCACCCCGCCCGTCCCGCCCACCGCACCCGCCGCGCCCGAGCCCGCCGGGGCCGGGCGGCGCGACCCGTACGACGCGGGAATGAAGGTACGGCGCGAAGTCCTCGGCGACGCGCACGTCGACCGGGCCATGGCCGCCGCCGACGACTTCACCGGCGACTTCCAGGAGCTGATCACCCGCTACGCCTGGGGCGAGGTGTGGACCCGAGACGGCCTCGACCGCCGCACCCGCAGCGTCGTCACCCTCACCGCGCTCGTCGCCGGCGGCCACCTGGACGAACTGGCCTTCCACACCCGCGCCGCCCTGCGCAACGGCCTGTCGCCCGCCGAGATCAAGGAGGTGCTCCTGCAGACCGCCATCTACTGCGGCGTCCCGGCCGCCAACTCGGCGTTCAAGGTCGCCCAGCAGGTGATCCGCGAGGAGACCACCCCCGAGGCGTAGCCACGTGTCCGCACCGACGCGCCGGGTAGGAGGATGCCGCTATGAAAGCTCCCATGAGGCTGACCAAGAAGTCCCACGCCTGCGTCCGGCTGGAGAAGGACGGGCGGACCCTCGTCATCGACCCGGGCGGGTTCAGCGAGAGCGACGCGGCGCTGGGCGCGGACGCCGTCCTCGTCACGCACGAGCACCCCGACCACTTCGACGAGGACCGGCTGCGGGCCGGCCTGGAGGCCAACCCGGCCGCCCAGATCTGGACGCTGCGCAGCGTCGCCGAGCAGCTCTCCGCGGCCTTCCCGGGCCGGGTCCACACGGTGGGCCACGGCGACACGTTCACCGCGGCCGGGTTCGACGTCCAGGTGCACGGCGAACTGCACGCGGTGATCCACCCGGACATTCCCCGCATCACCAACATCGGCTTCCTGGTCGACGGCGCCGTCTTCCACCCCGGCGACGCGCTCACCGTCCCCGATCACCCGGTCGACACGCTGATGCTCCCCGTCATGGCGCCCTGGAACAAGATCTCCGAGGTCATCGACTACGTACGCGAGGTCGGGCCCAGGCGCGCCATCGACATCCACGACGCGCTGCTCACCGACCTCGCCCGGCCGATCTACGACCGCCAGATCGGCGCCCTCGGCGGTACCGACCACGGCCGGCTGGCGCCCGGGGACACCAGGGACCTATGACTGTCACACCCCCCGGTTAGGCTTGCCGTCATGCGCATCGCCACCTGGAACGTCAATTCGATCACCGCCCGGCTGCCCCGGCTGCTGACCTGGCTGGAGAGCAGCGGCACGGACGTGCTGTGCGTCCAGGAGACCAAGTGCACCGCGGAGCAGTTCCCCACCGACGAGCTGCGCGAGCTGGGGTACGAGTCGTCGGTGCACGCCAACGGCCGGTGGAACGGCGTGGCCCTGGTCTCCCGGGTCGGCCTGGAGGACGTGGTCCACGGCCTGCCGGGCGGGCCGGAGTACGAGGGCGTGGCCGAGCCGCGCGCCATCTCCGCGACCTGCGGTCCGGCCCGGCTCTGGTCGGTGTACGTCCCCAACGGCCGTGAGGTCGCCCACGACCACTACGCCTACAAGCTGCGCTGGCTGGAGGCGCTGAGGGCGGCGGTCGCCGAGGACGCGGCGGGCCCCCGCCCCTTCGCGGTGCTCGGTGACTTCAACATCGCGCCGACCGACGACGACGTCTTCGACCGGGCGTACTTCGAGGGTTCCACCCACGTCACCGAGCCCGAGCGGGCCGCGCTCGCCGGGCTGCGCGAGACCGGGCTCACCGATGTGGTGCCCCGCCCGCTGAAGTACGAGCACCCGTTCACGTACTGGGACTACCGCCAGCTCTGCTTCCCCAAGAACCGGGGCATGCGCATCGACCTGGTGTACGGCAACAAGCCGTTCGCCGACGCGGTCAAGGACAGCTACGTCGACCGCGAGGAGCGCAAGGGCAAGGGCGCCTCCGACCACGCCCCGGTGGTCGTCGACCTCGACGTGTAGGAGCCCCCCGGGTGTGCCCTGTGGTGCGCCCGGCCCCACCAGTGCGACGCTGGGCGGTATGAACATCCCTTTCCTGGACGCCTGGCGCAAGCGGCACGACGACGAGCGGCCGGCGCAGCCGCCCTCCGCCGACGAGAGCGCCCCGGAGGGCGTGGCCGACATGCTCGCCGAATGCGACCTCCTGCGCTCCCGGGTGCAGGAGTACGGGGTGCAACTCGATGACACCCCGCGGTCCTTGGCGGCCATCGACCAGCTCCCGCCCCGCTGGCGCGACGACCCCGAGGAACTGCCCTGGCTGGGCAACGACGCGGGCCTGTACCTCGGTACGGTCATCGTACGGACGGTGCCGGGCGCGCACTGGTACCTGACCCCGGGCGGCCACCCCGTGGTCCGCCTCGTCTCGGGCCGGGAGATCCATGTCGTCCAGGCCGGTCTGGACTGGGCGATGAACGGTTCGCCGGAACTCTCCCAGGTGTACGCGGAGGCCGCCGAAGGTTAGGTGGTAAATACGGCTTATGCCCCCTTTATGCGTGTCGGGAGGATGAAGTCCCTTTTCGGGCTGGATAGTTTGCGCTGACCTCGACACAGCTGAGAATGGGGCAGGGCAGCGTATGGCCGTCGATCCGTTGATCGAGCTGCGTGACGTCAATAAGTATTACGGCACCTTGCACGTCCTCCAGAACATCACCCTCACCGTCGGCCGCGGGGAGGTGGTGGTGGTCATCGGGCCCTCCGGGTCCGGGAAGTCAACGCTCTGCCGGGCCATCAACAGGCTGGAGATCATCGAGTCCGGCCGGATCATCATCGACGGACAGGAACTCCCCGACGAGGGCAAGGCCCTGGCCGGGCTCCGGGCCGATGTCGGCATGGTCTTCCAGTCGTTCAACCTCTTCGCCCACAAGACCGTGCTGGAGAACGTCTCCCTCGCTCCCGTCAAGGTCCGCAAACGCGTGAAGGGCGACGCCGACCGGCGCTCCCGCGAGCTGCTGGACCGCGTCGGCCTCGCCGACCAGGCGGAGAAGTACCCCGCCCAGCTCTCCGGCGGCCAGCAGCAGCGCGTGGCCATCGCCCGGGCCCTCGCCATGGACCCCAAGGCACTCCTCTTCGACGAGCCGACCTCCGCCCTCGACCCCGACATGATCAACGAGGTCCTGGAGGTCATGCGGCAGCTCGCCCGGGAGGGCATGACCATGGTCGTGGTCACCCATGAGATGGGCTTCGCCCGCTCCGCCGCCAACCGCGTCGTCTTCATGTCCGACGGCCGCATCGTCGAGGACCGCACCCCCGATGACTTCTTCACCGCCCCGCGCAGCGAGCGCGCCAAGGACTTCCTCTCCAAGATCCTCACGCACTGACAGGGGGTGCCGGACCGATGAAGCGTACGAAACGAGCTCTGGCGGCCCTGGTGACGGCCCTCCTCGCCGCTGCCTGCGGCAAGGAGGGCAGCCCGCCCGTCAAGGGCCCGCAGCCGGACCAACTGCCCCGCTACCGGGTGGTCACCGACTTCCGGCTGCCGGACTCCCCGACCTGGAACCGCGCCAAACGGCGCGGCCACCTGCTCGTCGGCGCCAAGGAGGACCAGCCGTACCTGGGGGAGAAGGACCCGGCCACCGGCCGCTACTCCGGCTTCGACATCGAGATCGCCAAGATGACCGCGGCCTCCCTCGGCTTCGACCCGGCCGGTGTCGAGTTCCGGACGATCGCCTCCGCCAACCGTGAGACCGCCCTGCAGAACGGCCAGATCGACTACTACGTCGGCACCTACACCATCAACGACAACCGCAAGAAGCTCGTCGGCTTCGCCGGCCCCTACTACCTGGCCGGCCAGTCCCTCCTGGTCCGCACCGACGAGGACGGCGTGAGCGGCCCGCACGACCTGACCGGCAAGCGCGTCTGCTCGGCCGCCGGCTCCACCCCGTACCAGCGGATCGAGGCCGACTACCCTCAGGCCGACCTCGTCGCGTACGACACGTACTCGATCTGCGTCGACAACCTGCTGACCTACCAGGTGGAAGCCGTCACCACCGACGACACGATCCTGATGGGCTTCGCGGCCAAGGCCCCCGGCGAACTGAAGGTCGTCGGCAGGCCCTTCTCGAAGGAGCCGTACGGCATCGGCGTCCCCCGCCCCGACAACGCCCTGCGCTCGGCCGTCAACGACGCCATCGAGGCCCATGAGAAGAACGGCGACTGGAAGAAGGCGTATGACGCGACGCTGGGCCTGTCCGGCGTACCCGCCCCCGAGCCTCCCGCCATCGACCGCTACCCGGCGAGCTGAGGGAAGCCATGGACGTACTGACAGACAACTGGTCCCTCTACGGCGACGGCTTCCTCGGCACCGTCGAACTCACCGTCTACTCCTCGCTCCTCGCACTGGTCCTCGGCTTCCTCATGGCCTCGTTCCGGGTCGCCCCCGTCGGCTCGCTGCGCGCCTTCGGCACCGCCTGGGTGGCGGTCCTGCGC
This sequence comes from Streptomyces ficellus, assembly GCF_030406405.1. Classification (GTDB taxonomy): domain Bacteria; phylum Actinomycetota; class Actinomycetes; order Streptomycetales; family Streptomycetaceae; genus Streptomyces; species Streptomyces ficellus_B. The sequence goes on along the minus strand of NZ_JAUEPL010000007.1, from coordinate 158,581 downwards.
AACACCCCGCTCACCCTGCTCTTCTTCGCCGTCCTGCTGGGCCTGCCGCGCTTCGGACTCGTCCTGCCCTTCACGGTCTTCGCGGTGATCGCCCTCGGCTGCTACACCTCCGCCTTCATCTGCGAGGCCCTGCGCTCCGGCATCAACACCGTGCCCCGGGGACAGGGCGAGGCGGCCCGCAGCCTCGGCATGACCTTCAGCCAGACCCTGGCCGCCATCGTGCTGCCCCAGGCCTTCCGTACCGTCCTCCCGCCCGTGGGGTCCACGCTCATCGCGCTCGCGAAGAACTCCGCCATCGCCGGGGCCTTCAGCGTCACCGAACTGCTCGGCACCTACCGGACCCTCAACGAGCTGGGCCACAGCATCATCTGGACGTTCGTCTGGATCGCCCTGGGATACCTGATCATCACCCTCACCATCAGCGCGGCCGTCAACGTGCTGGAGAAGCGCTGGGGAGTGCCCCGATGACCACCGCGACCGCGACCGCGACGGCTCTGTACGACATCCCGGGCCCACGCACCCGGCGGCGGCACGTCGCGTACGGCGTGCTGTCGACCCTTCTGATCGTGGCGCTGCTCGGCCGGCTCGTCCACCTCCTCCTCGACACCGGGCAGTTCACCTACGCCAAGTGGAACCCCTTCACCTACGAGGGGATCCAGGAACTGCTGCTGCGGGGCCTGGCCAACACCCTCAAGGCGTTCGCGTACGCCGCGGTGCTCTCGCTCGCGCTCGGCGCCGTCCTCGCCGCAGGGCGGCTGTCGGAGCACCGGGTCCTGCGGTGGGCGGCGACGCTGGTGGTCGAGTTCTTCCGCGCCATGCCCGTGCTGGTGATGGTCTTCTTCATCTTCGTGGCGCTGAGGGTCCACCCGCTGCCCGCCCTGGTGGCGGGGCTGACCCTCTACAACGGCTCGGTGCTCGCCGAGGTTTTCCGCACGGGCGTCAACTCCGTGGAGCGCGGGCAGCGGGAGGCGGCGTACTCCCTGGGCATGCGCAAGACGCAGGTGATGACCCACGTCCTGGTGCCGCAGGGTGTGCGGGCCATGCTGCCCGCCATCATCAGCCAGCTGGTGGTCGCCCTGAAGGACACGTCACTGGGCTTCCTCATCACCTACGAGGAGTTCCTCCACGCGGGCAAGCTGATCGCGTCCAACCTCGACTACGATCTGCCGTTCATCCCCGTGGTGATGGTGATCTCGCCGATCTACATCGGGATGTGCATGCTCCTGTCCTGGCTGGCCACCTGGGTGGCCAGGAGGGAGCGCCGCAGTCCCAAGACACAGGCCGTGGAGGTCCCGCCGGCCGAACCAGGGACGCTGCTGCCTGGGAAGCAGTAGCACGCAGGGCCATGCCCGCCCGGCAGCGGCCGGAGATCACTTCTCGCGCAGCGGGACCGACAGGTACGACGGGTCGGACGGCGGCGAGGAGAAGGTCAGCCGCGCGCCGGACGGGTTGTGCTCGATGTACAGCGGGTCGACGGTGTCGACGACCAGGGCGAGGCGGTGGCCGGCCGGGACGTCGTAGGCGGTGGAGAACAGCTCCAGGTCTACGGGGAACGGCCGGTCGGCCTCCTTGCCGTGGAAGGTGTACGGCGCGCTGCTGACCAGCTTGCCGAGGCCGAGCGGCCCCACGTCGTAGAGGTACGCGACGAGGGTGCCGCTCTCCTTGGTACTGGTGACCGTGGTGTGCAGTTTCGCCGTCCCCCGGACGTGCTGGACCGTGTCGTACCGCTCGGACTGCCAGACGGCGGCGAAGGAGCGCGGGAGGAGGGGGATGGAGGCGGTGGGCGGCAGCTTCAGGAACTGGTCGAGGGCGTTGGACAGCATCACGATCCCGCCGTTGGCGCCCGAGTCGACGTTCGCGTACACCTTCTGGGATTCGGCGAGCGCGATCTTGCGGTCGGTGGCGGCGACCGACTTCCAGTCCGGGTAGCCCTCGTAGCCGCCGGTGGACCGGGACTTCAGCTGGACCGGCTGTTCGCGGTCGATGCCGTTGTCGGCGCCCTTGAGGTGGTGGTCGAACCAGCGGTGGGCGTTGGTCCAGGTGTCGTTGGGCAGGCCGAGCAGGCCGGCGGCTTCGGCGGTGGCGTGGTCGCCGGGACGCAGCTCCAGGCGCTTGGGGCCGGTGAGCTTCTCGTAGAACGAGGCGTACTGGTTGGGCGGGAAGATGGTGTCGCCCCAGGCGTTGCCGAGCATGATGGCCGCGCCGTTGGCGTTGATCCGGTCGAGCTGGAAGGCGGGGGAGCGCTTGGCGCCCCACGCGATCATCTCCTGCTCCTTGTCCAGGTTGGAGGCGAGGAAGTCACCAAGGATCTGCTGGAGTTCGGGGCTCGGGCGGCCGGTGAGGTAGCCGGTACCGCCGAGCATCGCGGCGGCCTGGAGGTGCTGCGTACGGCCGCTGTAGATGGAGTCGATGAGGTCGGCCCAGCCGCTCATCGCGACGACCGCCTTGACGCGCTTGTCGTGGGCGGCGGCCAGCAGGCTGATGCCGGCGCCGTAGCTGACGCCCGCCATGCCGACTCTGCCGGGGTCGGCCGGGGTGTTGGCCAGTGCCCAGTCGATGACCTTGGAGGCGTCGGCGACGTCCGGCGGGCCGGCGACTTCGATGTGGCCGCCGGACTGCCAGAAGCCGCGCGAGTTGTAGCTGACGACCACATAGCCGGCGTCGGCGAGCTTCTTCGCCTGGGCCAGGTACTCGATCTGGGGCATCGACCAGCTGGTCGGCAGCACGATCACCGGGTAACGGCGGCCGTCCTCGGCGCCCGCGGGCGTGACCACGTTGGCCTTCAGTACGGTGCCGCCGTCGCCGGTGATGTCGACGAACCGGATACCGGGCGGACCGGTGGGCGTGGCCGCCGCCGTGGGGGAGAGCCCCAGGGCGGTCCCGGCCACCAGGGCGGCCGAGACGGCACCGGTCGTCGTCGTACGCAGGGCATTACGCGGCTGTCCCACGGTCCACTCCTCAGGCACTTGAAAGGTGAACCGTAGGTAACCACGGGAGTCTTACCGAAGGTAACCGGTCGGTAAGTTACGCCCCGGTAACGATTATGGGGCGTGGGTCATATGCCTGCTCAGTGGCGGTGTCAGCGCAGCGCGCTCTTGGCCTGCCACTCGGCCCAGGACAGGTTCCACTCGCCGTACCCGTTGTTCAGCGCCTGCGTGCCCTTGGCGTCGTCACCCGTCACCTCGAACGGGTCGCCCACCTGCACCTGGTCGTACACCCACCGGGCGTCCGGGGTGTCCATGCCGATGCAGCCGGAGCTCTTGTTGGCGTTGCCCATGTAGGCGGCGTTCCATGGCGCGGCGTGCGCGTACATCCCCGACCAGGTCAGCCGCATCGAGTAGTCGACCATCTTGTCGTACGCGTCACCCAGGCCGACCGTCTCGGAACGCATGTTGATCGTGCCCTCCTTCGACATCAGCACGGTCTTCCCGCGCCAGGACGCCTTGTCGCCGCCCGGCGTGCCGCCCGACATGGGGACGTCCTTGACCTCCGCGCCGTCCCGCAGCAGCTTCAGCCGGTGGTTGTCGAGGTCGACCTTGACCAACTGGTTCTTCCCGATGGTCACCGTGGTCGTGTAGTCGCGCACGAACCAGCCGCCGGCCGCGCCGGAGTCGACACCGTTCAAATCGGCGTTCAGCGTCACCTTGGTGCCCGGCTTCCAGTACGCCTTGGGCCGCCAGTCCACCCGGTCCTTGCCCGACCAGTCCCGCATCCAGCCCCACGAGCCCACGGTGTTGTTGGAGGTGGTCACCTTCAGGTGCTTCTCCACCTCCGCCTTGTTCTTCACCGGGTGGTCGAAGACGACCGACAGCGGGTGGGCTATGCCGACCGTGGTGTTCTTGCCGGGCGCCAGCGTCAGCTTGTTCACCTTGTCCGGCGCGGCCGTCGCGAAGTCCGCCGTGGCGGTGCCGCCGTCCGTGTCGCGCGCCTCGACCGTGTACGCGGTGCCGGGAGCGGCCTTGCGGGCGGAGGTCCAGCTCCTGCCGTCGGCGGCGACGGTGCCGGTGAGGGTGGCGCCCTTGGAGTCGGTGACGGTGACCTGCTGGAGCCTGCCCTCGGCGAGCGTCACCCGGACCGGCTCGCCCGCCTCGGCCTGCTTGCCGGACAGGTTCACCGAGATCCGGGTGTCCGGCTTGGCACCCTTCTCGTCGGCCTTGGCGGCCCCCGAACCGCCCGAGCACGCGGTCAGGGCGGCCGCGGCGAGGACCGCGGTGCCGGCCAGGGCGGCGGTGCGGAAGGGGCTGCGCGGGCAAGTGCGGCTCAACGGGAAAACCTCCGATGGGATGCTGACGTCCCTCGGTGAGAGGGCGAGCGGAGGCCCGGGGTTGCCTATGGGGTGCCGGAAATTTCCGTCCCTGCCGGATTGGCGCGCTGGGTGGCCTCCGGCGCCGGTGACCGTGCGGTACGGGTCACATCCGCGACCAGCTCGACGACATCGGGCCCGTACGCCTGCGAGTTCACGACCTTCAGCAGCAGCACGAAGGAACCATCGGTCCCGTACTTCCGGGCCAGCTTCTCGTGGTGCCGCACCAGGTAGCGGGTGGCCGCCTGGTTGGTGATCGCGCGCTGCCCGCAGAACAGGAACACGGGCCGGGCGCCCTCACCGGCGGTGAGCCGGGCGAGGAGGGCGTACTCGGACATCCCCGCGTCCATCGGATAGCGCTCGGAGCCGATCCGGAATGTGACCCGGTACGCGCCGCGGTCGGGGTCCGGCTCCGTATCCGAGGTGACCTCCACGCCGGGGAGAAGGGACTGTATATGCGCGGCCATGCGGCGATTCGAGTACGGCCCGCCGAGGCAGAACTCGGCGCGCTCGCCGAAGCCCTGCTGCGCCGCGTCGTGCCGCACGATCCGGGCGTGGGCGCCGCAGTCCTTGATGAGCGCGGACAACTCCAGCAGCGCGAACACGTCGAAGCGGTGCACGGCACCCTCACTGCCGGCCTCGCGGTTCACGACGAGCAGGCACTCCGCGTTCCCCGGCAGCCCGAAGAAGACCTGCTTGCGGCGGAGCTTGCGGCGCCACAGCGCGGCGCGGGCGATCCAGCCGAGCGACGCGCTGACCCCGGTCGCGATGACACCGAGCGCGATGTTGAGCAGATCGTCATACATGGGCGCGCATCGTAGCGGGGGAGCGCAACGCTGTTCGAGGTGGTCCTGGCGGGCGGCCGACCGCGAAGTTAGGCTGCGCGGACGGTCGTTGACTGGAGGTACGGATGCGTCGGTCCCACGTACGTAACGTCTCGCTCGCCGCGGTCGCCGCCACGGTTCTCTCGGTCGGGGCCGCGGCGCCGCCGCCCACACCACGTACGACCCCCGTCAAGGAACCGGTGGCGGTCGGCTACGGCGGTGCCGTCGCGAGCGTGGACCCCGACGCCTCGGCCGCCGGGATCGAGGTGCTGCGGCGCGGCGGCAACGCCGTGGACGCGGCGGTGGCGACCGCAGCGGCGCTCGGCGTCACCGAGCCGTACTCGGCGGGCATCGGCGGTGGCGGCTACTTCGTCCACTACAACGCCAAGTCCCGCACCGTGCACACCATCGACGGCCGTGAGACGGCTCCTCGCTCCGCCGACGCGTCGTTGTTCCTGGACCCGAGCGGCAAGCCGCTGCCCTTCGACGAGGCCATGACCAGCGGGCTCAGCGTCGGCACGCCCGGCACCCCGGCGACCTGGGACACCGCCCTCGACGCCTGGGGCACCAAGTCCCTGCGGGACCTGCTCAAGCCCGCCGAGCGACTGGCCCGCGAGGGGTTCACCGTCGACGCCACGTTCCGCGAGCAGACCCGGGCCAACGAGGCGCGGTTCCGCGACTTCCCCGCCTCGGCGGAGCTCTTCCTGCCGGGCGGCCGACTGCCCGTCGTCGGCTCGGTGATGAAGAACCCGGACCTCGCGCGGACGTACGAGAAACTGGGCCGGCACGGCGCGGGAGCGCTGTACCGGGGAGACCTGGCGCGCGACATCGTCCGTACGGTCCAGGACCCGCCGGTACGGGAGGGCGCCACGCGCAACGTCCGCGCCGGTGACCTGACGCAGCGTGACCTCGCGGCGTACGAGACGGTGTGGCGCAAGCCGACGAAGGTCTCCTACCGCGGCCTCGATGTGTACGGCATGGCGCCGTCGTCGTCGGGGGGCACCACCGTGGGCGAAGCGCTGAACATCCTGGAGCGCACCGACCTCTCCGCCGCCTCGCAGGCGCGGTATCTGCACCGGTTCATCGAGGCGAGCCGAATCGCGTTCGCGGACCGGGGGCGGTGGGTCGGCGACCCGGCGTTCGAGGACGTGCCCGTGAAGGGGCTGCTGTCGCAGCGGTTCGCCGACTCGCGCGCCTGCCTGATCCGCGACGACGCCGCCCTCACGAGCCCCCTCGCACCGGGCGACCCGCGCGATCCGCAGCCGTGCGCGGCGGGCGGGACGGCGGCCCCGACGACGTACGAGGGCGAGAACACCACGCACCTGACGACGTCCGACAAGTGGGGCAACGTCGTCGCCTACACGCTGACCATCGAGTCGACGGGCGGCAGCGGCATCACCGTGCCGGGGCGGGGCTTCCTGCTCAACAACGAGCTGACCGACTTCTCCTTCGCCCCGGCCAACCCGGCCGTCCACGACCCGAACCTGCCCGGTCCCGGCAAGCGCCCCCGCTCCTCCATGTCGCCGACGATCGTGCTCGACGACCACGCCCGGCCGGTCCTGGCCGTGGGCTCCCCCGGCGGCGCGACCATCATCACCACCGTCCTCCAGACCCTGACGGGCGTCCTCGACCGTGACCTCCCCCTGGTGGACGCGATCGCCGCGCCCCGCGCGAGCCAGCGCAACCAGGCCACGACGGAACTCGAACCGGCGCTGTACGGGAACAAGCGGCTGCGGGCCGAGCTGGAGGCCCTGGGCCACGGCTTCCGCCAGAACCCCGAGATCGGCGCCGCGACCGGCATCCAGCGCCTCCCGGACGGCCGCTGGCTCGCCGCCGCCGAGAAGACCCGCCGCGGCGGCGGCTCGGCCATGGTGGTCCACCCGGCGCGGTAACGTCCCCGGCGGCGCGGACTCTTGCGGCCCCGGGGTGCCCGGCGGCGAGGGTCCACGGTGGCGCGGGTCCCGGGTGGCGCGCGGGTCCCCGGTGGCGCGGGTCTTCGGCGGTGAGCCTGGCCGGCTGGCTGCCGCCGCCTGTCGGACGCCGCGCTGGCTGCCGCCGGCTGGCTGCCGCCGCCGTCATACGTCGGTGCGTGTGGCGGCGGCGGGGCGCGTCCGGCGGGGGACGGTGACTCCTTGAGCGCGTTTAGGGGGCCTGCATCGGGGCCGGACCGGAATGGCGCCCGCACCGGAATGGGCCCCGCACCACCGGACGTGGCTTCCGGCCGCCGGGACCGGTCGGCGAAGATGAGGCTGTCAGCAGCGCGGCCGGCGCTACCAGCGCGCGGCAGCACGAGCAGTGAGCGAGGAGCGTCCACCCAGATGCCCACTTCCGGTTCCGGAGCCCGGCCGCCGACGATCGCCGACGTCGCCCGGGCCGCCTCGGTGTCGCGGACCACCGTCTCGCACGCCCTGAACGGGATCGGCAAGGTCGACCCCAAAACCCGTGAGCGCATCAAGAAGGTCGCCGCGGAGCTCGGCTACCGGCCCAACCTGCGGGCCCAGCGGCTGCGGCGCGGCGAGGCCAAGGCCATCGCGCTGGCCTCCTCGATGCCCTTCGCCGTGGCCGGCGGCCCTTCCCGGCTCGGGTTCTACATGGAGGTCGCCGCCGCGGCCGCCGAGCGCGCCCTGGTGCACGACTACGCGCTGGTCCTGGTACCGCCGGTGCAGTCCGGGTCGGCGCTGTACTCGGTGGACATCGACGGCGCCATCGTCGTGGAGCCCGACGCGAACGACGTGGCCACCGGGCAACTGCGCGAGCGCGGCCTGCCCTATGTGGCGCTCGGGCGGCCCGGGTCGCCCGAGGACGACGCCCCCTACGTCGACCTGCGCGGCGGCCTCGTCGCCGAACTGCTGCTGGCCCACCTGCGCGAGCAGGGCGCCAGGCGGCCCGCGCTGCTCATCGGCGGCGGCTCGCGCCACTCCGCCGTCGACGCCCGCGCCGCGTACGAGCGCGCGGCCGCCGAGCACGGCTGGGCGCCACTCGTCGCGACCGCCCCGGAGGAGGGCGGCGAACAGGCCGGGTACGACGCGTGCGCCGCCCTGCTGGCCGCCCACCCGGCGACCGACGCCGTGTGCGCGCTCGTGGACGCCTTCGCCGTGGGAGCCGTACGGGCCATCCGCGACAGCGGCCGCCGTATCCCGGACGACGTCATGGTCGTCACCCGCTACGACGGGCTGCGGGCCCGGACCTGCGAGCCCCCGCTGACCGCCGTCGACCTGCACCTGGACCGGGCCGCGTCCGACGCGGTGGAACTCCTCCTGGGCCGGCTGCGCGGCGAGGACACCGCGACGGTGACCGAGGTGCCCGAACCCCGCGTCATCCCCCGGGCCTCCTCGCTGCGCGTCACAGCCCCAGCATGAGCACCGCCCCCGACACGAGCGCGAAGAGCAGCACGAACAGCCGCATCCGGCGCGCGTCGAGCCGGTGGTGCACCAGGCGGCTCAGCCACGCCCCGCCGGCCAGCGCCGGCAGCAGTGCCGCGGCCCACCCCAACTGGGCCGTGCTGCCCTGACCGGTCGCGAACAGCAAGGCCAGCGACGCCACTTCACCGACGAGGAAGCACACGGCGACCGTGGCCCGCAGCTCCGCCGGCGGCCGGTGCTGATACACCAGCGCGAGCGGCGGGCCGCCCACCCCGGTCGCGGTCTCCGTCAGACCGGTCACCACCCCGGCGCCCACATACGCCCCACGGCCCGGCGTGAACGCGGGCGCGGCCAGGCTCACCACCGCCGCCAGTACGGTCGCCACGCCCACGAACAGGCCGAGGCGGCCTTCGGGGATGAGCCAGAGCAGCATCAGCCCGCCCGGCGTGGCCGCCAGCCGCGCCGCCGTGATCCAGCCCGCCCCGCGCAGGTCCAGCGAGCGGCGCTCGCGCCACGCCACGTACAGATTGAGCGGGATCATCGACGCCAGCACGAACACGGGCACCAGGCCCGGTTCGAGCAGTCCGGCCACCGGCGCCACGATCAGGGCGAAGCCCAGACCGCTGGCGCCCTGGACGAACGCCGCGACGGCCACCGTCACCGCGAGGACCGCCACCGTCTCCGTACTCACCGGCGCGTCCGCGCTTCCATGGACGTGGGATGCACACGGGTCACCGGCGCCCGGCGCATCACCTCCTCGGCCAGCCCGACCGCCCGCCGCACCAGCGCCGGACCGTCCCAGTCCACCGGCCACCCGCGCCACAGCCGCAGCCGGCCCGCCACGAACACGGCCGCGATCTGGTCGCGGTTCCCACGCCGTACCAACTCCCAGGGCAGGTCCCACGACAGCGCCGTCTCGGGCCCGGAGACGTCGACGAGCAGGAAGTCGGCGGCCGCACCGGCGGCGATCCTGCCGGTACGGGCCGCGAGCCCCACCGCGTCGGCACCGCCGCCGCTCCCGTGCTCCAGCCAGGTCCATCCGGCGCCGCAGGACGAGTCCCCGGTGGCCAGCCCGTAGGCGAGGCGCTGCGCGAACTCGGCCGCCTCCGCGAGCCGGAACCCGTCGCCCCGGGTGCCGTCCGTCCCCAGACCGAACCGGATGCCGCGCTCCGCCATGGCCGTCGCGGGCGCCACCGCGTTGCCCTTCCAGGCGCTCGCCACCGGGTTGTAGCTGACGGCCGCCCCGCTGTCGGCGAGCAGGGTGAGCTCCCGGGGCGTGAGGAGGGTGGCGTGGGCGGCCAGCAACTGCGGCCCCAGGGCGCCGACTTCGTACAGGTACTCCAGCGGCCGCAGACCGTGCTGGACGAGGGAGCGTTCCACGCCCGCGAGATGCTCGTTGACGTGGATCTGCACGACCGCGCGGGCTTCGGCGGCCAGGCGGGCGGTGCGGCGCAGGGTGCGCTCGCTCGCCGCCTCCGGGACGGAGACGGCGAGCGAGGGGTGGATCAGCTCCTCGGTCCCGTAGCGGGCCAGGTGCTTCTCCGCGCCCGCGAGGGTGCTGTCGGTGTCCCCGTCCACGTCGTTGCAGACCAGGCCGAGTACGCAGCGGATGCCGGCGTCGCGCGTGGCGGCGGCGGTCAGCTCCACGTCCACGGGCGCGCGGCTGCCCGCCTCCGCCACGGTGGTGAACCCGCCGCGCAGCGATTCGAGGGCGGCCAGCTTGGCCGCGACGTACACCGCCTCCTCGTCCAGGGCCCCTTCGAGCGGCACCCACACCCGGCGGAAGATCTCCGACGGCTCCCCGAAGGCGAGCGCGGCGCCGAAGCTCTGGGTGAGGTGGTGGTGGGCGTCGACGAACCCCGGCATCAGGACGTGCCCGGGCAGCCGCACGGCGCTCAGGTGCGGATACTCCCGCTCCAGCCGCTCGGCGGGTCCGACCGCGCGGAAGGTGTCACCGGCGACGACGGCCGCGTAATGGTCCATCAGACCCTCGGGCGTCAGGACCGCGTCGGGCGCCAGGAGGAGTCCGTTGCCGGCGTCGTCGGTACGGAGGCGGTCGGGGGTCAGGTCTCTCATCGGTCGCTTTCGGTACGGGGACGGGGACGGGGACGGGGGCGAGGGCTGGGGCGGGGGAGGCGGACGTGGTGGAAGAGGATGTTGAGGACGGCGGCGACGAAGGCCCCGACCGCGACACCGCTCTCCAGGAGGATCCGGGCGTTCGGCGGGAACCCGCCGTACACACCGGGGATGAGGATGGGCAGCAGCCCGAGCGCGAGGGCGACGGCACAGATGAAGGTGTTGGTGTGGCGGTCCAGCTCCCCGGCCCGTCCGAGCATCTGCACGCCGAGCACCGTGATCACGGCGAAGACCACCATGGCGGTGCCGCCGACGACGGCCGACGGGATGACACTGATCGCGCGCGTGACGGGCGCCAGGAAGCCGATGACGATGAGGACGACGCCGGCGGCGGCGGTCACGAACCGGCTGCGTACGCCCGTGACGCGGACGATGCCGATGTTCTCGCCGCTGGTCACCATCAGCGGCAGGCCGAAGAACCCGCCGAACAGGGAGGTGACCGCGTCGCCCCGGATGGTCTTGGGCACGTCCGCGCGCTTGTCGATGTCCTTGCCCACCGCCTCCGCGTTGATCACGGTCTGGCCGGTGGCCTCCGCCATGGACGCGAGGCTGTACAGCATCAGCGGCAGCGCGGCGAGCAGGTTGAACTCGGGTGAGCCGAACGGCAGCGCCTGCGGGAGGTTCACGAGTCCGCCCTCGGTGACCCGGCCGAAGTCCACGCCACCGAGGAGGAAGGCGAGGACCGTACCGGCGATCAGACCGAGCATGACGGCGAGTTGGCGCAGTACGCCGGTGAACAGGACGTAGAAGGCGACGGTGAAGCCGATCGTCGCCATACCCAGGAGGAGGTTCGCCGGGTCGGCGAAACCGGGTTGCCCCGGGCGGCCGGTGACCAGCACGGCGCCGACCTTCACCAGGTTCACGCCGACGATGACGATCATCGTGCCGATGACGAGGGCGGGGAAGAACGCCAGCAGCCGGGAGAAGACGGGCAGGACGACGAAGTAGAACGCGGCGGTGATGATCACCGCGCCGGTGGCGGTGGGCAGCCCATGCTGTTCGGCGATGGCCAGGAAGAGGATGAGCGGCGCGCCACCGGGCAGCATGACGAACGGCAGCCTCGGCCCGAACTTCCACGGCCCGAGCGACTGGATCAGGGACCCGATCCCGGAGAGCACGAAGGCGGCCGAGAGCAGATCGACGGTCAGGCCGGGACCGAGCCCGAGCGTCGCGCTCATCAGGAAGATCGCGGAGATGGGCGTCGCCGCCATGACGAGCACGTGCTGAATCCCGAACAGCAGGATCTTCCCGAGCGGACGGGACTCGTCCACGGGGTGGGTGGGGGTGGTGGACTGGGCGTCGGCACCGGCGTCGGTGTCGGTGTCGGTGTCGGCGTGGGGGTGTGGCGTCGGCGTGGGGTGGGGCGGCTCGGTCTCTGCGGGGCGGGGGGACGTCGGGCGTGGAGTGGACACGTTCGAGCTCCGTTCGGCTCGCTCCGGGATATGGCCGCGCTCCACCCGAGACGGGGGCGGACCCGGTGGCCAAATCGATTTGGCCGCCAGTATGTGAGCGCGCGGGGGGCGCGTCAAGAGATCTGTACGGCAGCCCCTGCGGCACCATGCCGCGGCCCGATTGCCGCTCGCATGGCGGGCGCGTTCGATGGAAAGGGAGCTTTCGGTGGCGGCCCCGCTGCCGGGAAGGAGACATGATCGTGGCTCTCGTACTGCGCAGGGGAAGGGCCGAGGACGCCCGGGAATGCGGCAGGATCTGCTTCGAGGCCTTCGCCGGGATCGCCCGCGAGCACGGGTTCCCGGCCGACATGCCGGGCCCCGAAGCGCCGACGGGCATGTTCGAGATGATGCTGGACCACCCGGGCTTCTACACCGTGGTCGCCGAACTCGACAGCAGGATCGTGGGCAGCAACGTCCTCGACGAGCGGTCACCCGTGGTCGGCGTCGGTCCGGTCACCGTGGACCAAGGCGTCCAGAACGGCGGGGTCGGGCGCCGGCTCATGCTCGACGTCATGCGGCGGGCGGCCGAGCGGCAGGCGCCCGGCATCCGGCTGCTGCAGAGCGGCTACCACTGCCGGTCGTTCGCCCTCTACGCCGGGCTCGGGTTCGAGTTCCGGGAGACGGTGGCCTGCCTGCAGGGACCGCCGATCGGAGGGAGTGTGCCCGGCTATGAGGTCCGGCCGGCCACCGACGCGGACCTCGCGGCCTGCAACGAAGTGTGCCGCAAAGTCCACGGCGTGGACCGCGGCGGAGAGGTCGCGGACGCGCTCAAGGCGGGCACGGCCCGCGTGACCGAGCATGACGGGCGCATCACCGGGTACGCCACGGACCTGTCCTTCTTCGCACACGCGGTCGGTGAGACGAGCGAGGACATCAGAGCGCTCATCGCCTCGGCCCCCGCCTTCGGTGGACCGGGCATCCTCGTCCCCGCCCGCGACAGCGCCCTCCTGCAGTGGTGCCTGCGCGGCGGGCTCAAGGTGCAGCAGCTCATGAGCCTGATGACCATCGGGCTCTACAACGAGCCGACGGGGGCATACCTGCCGTCCGTCCTCTACTGAACGCCTCTACTGAACGCCTCTACTGCACGTCGATGGACGACCTCGGCTCCCGAGCGCTGCACCTGCCGGGCGGTCTCGCCCGGAGTGAGGTGGGGTGGGCGCCGCTCGGCCGCGTACGGGGCGTGCGTGATCTGCTCCGGGGTTCCCAGCCCTGGCACCTGGCAGTTCTGGCTGGTCCACCTGCCCGCGACGCCGGTACGGCGCGGCAAGCGGCCCCATGTGGGGATCGCCGTCAAGTTCCCGCCCGAAAAGCCCCTGTAGCCCTGCCGTAACACGGCTGCGGTCCAATGCGTGCGGACCGGAAGGTTCCGAACCGCAGTGGGCAGGGGCGTACATGGCGCAGCGACAACTCCCGGAGAGCACAGGCGCGTTCGCGCGCTGGCTGACAGACCTGACGCGACTGCTCGACCAGGGCGGCGGCTGGTACGGCGTCTTCTGGCAGCGCGACGCCGAGGGACTGCGGGCCTGCCTCGCCGGCGCGGAGGTCCCGCCCTGGGACGTGGTGGAGGCGCTGCTCCACGACCTGGCCGCCGTGCGGGGCGCCGCGGCGGCGGAGGCCGAGACGGTACGGGGGCGGCAGCTGCACGCCGCCGCGACCGCCGCCCATGACCGGCGCCCGGGCGGCCGCGAGGCGCTGCGGGAGCGGCTTGAGCTGATGGTGCGGGAGCAGGCGAGCGCGGCGGGGCGCGGCGAGGAACTGGTGGCCATGCTGGGGAGGGTCCCGGAGGGCTCCCCGGCCGCGGAACGGCTGATCCACGACCTGGCCTGGGTGCGCGACGACCATGCCAGGGCCACGGCCCGCATCGAGGAGCTGGGCGCCCGCCTGGCGGCCCTGGACCACGCGGCGCGCGAGGCGCCGGCCCCGCGCCAGTCGCCCGCCCGGGACGCGGTGCCCGGAACGCCCGCCCCGCATGAGACGCCCGCCCGGGACGCCCCGCCCGAAACGCCCGCCCGGGACGCGGTGCCCGGAACGCCCGCCCCGCATGAGACGCCCGCCCGGGACGCCCCGCCCGAAACGCCCGCCCCGCATGAGACGCCCGCCCGGGACGCCCCGCCCGAAACGCCCGCCCCGCCCGCCGCCCCCGACCCCGGCGGCGTCCGGAAGCGGAGCCGTACCGACTCCGCCGGCGGCCGCAGACGCCCCCGAGGCGCGCGATACGCCTGGGTCGAGGACGACGACGCCCTCCTGGACGACGCCCCCGCCCCCGTACCCGACCTGCCCGTCGCCGCCGTCCCGCGTGGCGCCCGGTTCGGTGGGGGCGGCCAGCAGCCGCCGCCACAGCAGCACCCGAAGCCCCAGCTCCAGGAGCAGGCACGCCCCCAGCCGTACGAGGACGAGGACGACACCGCCCGCGAGACCGTCGCCGCGCTGCTGCGCCTTCGCGCCGAGGGCCGGAGCGGTGAGGCGCACGCCCTGCTCTGCGAGGCAGCCGCCCGGCCCGCCGCCCGGCTGCCCCTGCTCGCCGCCGAGCTGCACCGCGCCGGTCTCGCCCCCGACTGGGCCACGCTCCTGTGGGAGGCCGCGTCCCTGCCGCCCGAGCGGCTCCCCGGCCTCGCCGAGGCGCTCACCGAGGCGGGCCGGGAGCAGGACGCCCGGCAACTGCTGCGCCAGGGCGTGGCCCGCCCCACGGGCGAGACGGCCGCCGCCGTGCTCGCGCTCGACGAGGGCGGCCGGGAGGCGCACGCCCGCGCGCTGATATACGCCTTCGTGCAGTCCCGCACCGCCGAGGACGCCGCCCACCTCGCCGCGTACGCCCCGCACCGCCTGGTACCGCACCTGCTGGACGCCGTCCGCGCCGCCGGTATGCCGCCGTCGCACGAGCGCGACCTCATGCACGCGCTGCGCGTCGCGGGCCTGGCCGGAGCCTGACCGGCAACCTGCGGAATCCTGGCCGATATGGACCACTCGGGTACGAAACATGATCGACTCCGGCGGTTAATGGCGGTGGTCTTGCCCAGGGATGTGACGAGGCTTACGTTCGCTTCCTACGCACCCCGTCTACGTGCGTAGAGGCTCTCTGACGCCGTGCCGAAGGAGCAGCTCATGTCCCACATCGTGCGCGCCGCCCTCGTCCAGGCGACCTGGACCGGCGACACCGAGTCCATGATCGCCAAGCATGAGGAGCACGCCCGCGAGGCGGCCCGGCAGGGCGCCAAGATCATCGGTTTTCAGGAGGTGTTCAACGCCCCCTACTTCTGCCAGGTCCAGGAGCCCGAGCACTACCGCTGGGCCGAGCCCGTCCCGGACGGCCCGACCGTCCGCCGCATGCGGGACCTGGCGCGCGAGACCGGCATGGTGATCGTCGTCCCGGTCTTCGAGATCGAGGGCGCGGGCTTCTACTACAACACCGCCGCCGTGATCGACGCCGACGGCTCCTATCTCGGCAAGTACCGCAAGCACCACATCCCGCAGGTCAGGGGCTTCTGGGAGAAGTTCTACTTCCGGCCCGGCAACCTCGGCTGGCCGGTCTTCGACACCGCCGCCGGCAAGGTCGGCGTCTACATCTGCTACGACCGCCACTTCCCCGAGGGCTGGCGCCAACTCGGACTCGCCGGCGCGCAGTTGGTCTACAACCCCTCCGCCACCCACCGCGGGCTCTCCTCCCACCTCTGGCAGCTGGAGCAGCCCGCCGCCGCCGTCGCCAACGAATACTTCATCGCCGCCATCAACCGCGTCGGCCGCGAGGAGTACGGGGACAACGACTTCTACGGCACCAGCTACTTCGTCGACCCGCGCGGCCAGTTCGTCGGCGACCTCGCCTCCGACAAGGAGGAGGAACTGGTCGTCCGCGACCTCGACTTCCGTCTCATCGACGACGTACGGCAGACATGGGCGTTCTACCGGGACCGCCGCCCCGACGCCTACGAGGGGCTGGTGAAGCCGTGATGACCGACCTGTACGCCCGCCACAAGGCCGTCATCCCCGACTGGGTCTCGCTCTACTACCAGGACCCCATCGAGATCACCCACGGCGAGGGCCGGCACGTCTGGGACGCCGACGGCAAGCGCTACCTCGACTTCTTCGGCGGCATCCTCACCACCATGACCGCCCACGCCCTCCCCGAGGTCACCAAGGCCGTCAGCGAGCAGGCCGCGCGGATCATCCACTCCTCCACCCTCTACCTCAACCGCCCCATGGTGGAGCTCGCCGAACGCGTCGCGCACCTCTCCGGCATCCCCGACGCCCGCGTCTTCTTCACCACGTCCGGTACGGAGGCGAATGACACCGCCCTGCTGCTGGCCACCACGTACCGCCGTAGCAACCAGATCCTGGCGATGCGCAACAGCTACCACGGCCGGTCCTTCTCCGCCGTCTCCGTCACCGGCAACCGCGCCTGGACGCCGACCACCCTCTCGCCGCTCCAGACGCTGTACGTGCACGGCGGCGTCCGCACCCGCGGCCCCTACGCCCACCTCACCGACGCCCGGTTCATCGAGGCGTGCGTCGCCGACCTGGAGGACCTGCTCGGTCACACCGGCGAGGTCGCCGCGCTGATCGCCGAACCCATCCAGGGCGTCGGCGGCTTCACCTCCCCGCCCGACGGGCTGTACGCCGCCTTCCGCGACGTACTGAGCCGGCACGGCATCCTGTGGATCGCCGACGAGGTGCAGACCGGGTGGGGCCGCACCGGCGACCACTTCTGGGGCTGGCAGGCGCACGCCGCGAGCGGCCCGCCCGACATCCTCACCTTCGCCAAGGGCATCGGCAACGGCATGTCCATCGGGGGAGTCGTCGCCCGGGCCGAGGTGATGAACTGCCTGACCGCCAACTCCATCTCCACCTTCGGCGGTTCACCCATCACCATGGTCGCGGGCCTCGCCAACCTCTCGTACCTCCTGGAACACGACCTCCAGGGCAACGCCCGCCGCGTCGGCGGCCTGCTCATCGAGCGGCTGCGCGCCATCGGCGCGAGCAGCGACCTCGTACGCGAAGTGCGCGGCCGCGGCCTGATGATCGGCGTCGAACTGGTGAAACCCGGCACGGACGAGGCCCACCCGAAGGCGGCCGCGGCCGTCCTCGAAGCGGCACGTGAGGGCGGCCTGCTCATCGGCAAGGGCGGCGGCCACAACACCAGCGCCCTGCGCATCGCCCCGCCGCTCTCCCTGACCGTCGCCGAGGCCGAGGAGGGCGCCGCCATCCTCGAACGGGCGCTGCGTTCCGTCTGATCCGGCAAGGGGGCCGAAACCCATGAGCAACCGCACCCTCATCTCCGGCGGCCTCGTCGTCACCGCCGCCGACGAGATCCACGCCGACGTCCTGATCGAGGACGGCCGCATCGCCGCGCTCGCCGCCCACGGCACGGCCGCCGCCGAAACCTGGACCGCCGACCGGACGATCGACGCGACCGGCAAGTACGTCATCCCGGGCGGCGTCGACGCCCACACCCACATGGAACTGCCCTTCGGCGGAACCTTCGCCTCCGACGACTTCGACACCGGCACGCGCGCCGCCGCGTGGGGCGGCACCACCACCATCGTGGACTTCGCCGTCCAGTCCATGGGCCACCCGCTGCGCGACGGCCTGGACGCCTGGCACGCCAAGGCCGACGGCAAGTGCGCCATCGACTACGCCTTCCACATGATCCTCTCCGACGTCAACGAGTCCTCCCTCAAGGAGATGGACCTGCTGGTGGAGGAGGGCGTCACGTCCTTCAAGCTCTTCATGGCCTACCCCGGCGTCTTCTACAGCGACGACGGCCAGATCCTGCGCGCCATGCAGCGCGCGTCGGTGAACGGCGGGCTGATCATGATGCACGCCGAGAACGGCATCGCCATCGACGTCCTCGTGGAACAGGCCCTGGCCCGTGGCGAGACCGACCCCCGCTACCACGGCGAGGTACGCAAGGTCCTGCTGGAGGCGGAGGCCACCCACCGCGCCATCCAGCTCGCCCGGGTCGCCGACGCGCCGCTGTACGTGGTGCACGTCTCCGCCGAGGAGGCCGTCGCAGAACTGGCCGCCGCCCGCGACAAGGGCCTCAACGTCTTCGGCGAAACCTGCCCCCAGTACCTCTTCCTCTCCACCGACAACCTCGCCGAGCCCGGCTTCGAAGGCGCCAAGTACGTGTGCAGTACGCCGCTGAGGCCGCGCGAGCACCAGGCGGCCCTGTGGCGCGGGCTGCGCACCAACGACCTCCAGGTCGTCTCCACCGACCACTGCCCGTTCTGCTTCACCGGCCAGAAGGAGCTGGGCCGCGGCGACTTCTCCAAGATCCCCAACGGACTGCCGGGCGTGGAGAACCGGATGGACCTCCTCCACCAGGCCGTCGTGGACGGCCACATCAGCCGCCGCCGCTGGATCGAGATCGCCTGCGCGACCCCGGCCCGGATGTTCGGCCTGTACCCGAAGAAGGGCACCATCGCGCCCGGCGCCGACGCCGACGTCGTCATCTACGACCCGCACGTCCAGCAGACCCTGTCCGTCGAGACCCAGCACATGAACGTCGACTACTCCGCGTACGAGGGGAAGACCGTCACCGGACAGGTCGAGACCGTCCTGTCGCGCGGCCATGTCGTCATCGACCGGCGCACCTTCACCGGCCGGTCCGGACACGGCGTCTACGTCCCGCGCTCCACCTGCCAGTACTTGACCTAGGAGGCGACGAGAGTGGACTTCGGACTCGTCCTGCAGACCGACCCGCCGGCCTCCGCCGTCGTCGGCCTGATGCGGCGCGCGGAGCGCAACGGCTTCCGCTACGGCTGGACCTTCGACTCCGCCGTGCTCTGGCAGGAGCCGTTCGTCATCTACAGCCGCATCCTGGAACACACGACGAAACTGACCATCGGCCCGATGGTCACCAACCCGGGCACCCGCACCTGGGAGGTCACCGCCTCCACCTTCGCCACCCTCAACGACATGTACGGCAACCGCACGGTGTGCGGCATCGGGCGCGGCGACTCCGCGATGCGGGTCGCCGGCCGCAAGCCCGACACCCTCGCCCGGCTCGGCGAGGCGATCGACGTCATCCGCGACCTCGCGGAGGGCCGGGAGGCGCTCGTCGACGGGCAGCGGCTGCGCATCCCCTGGGTACGGAACGGAAAACTGCCCGTGTGGATGGCGGCGTACGGACCCAGGGCGCTGGCCCTGGCCGGGCAGAAGGCGGACGGGTTCATCCTCCAGCTCGCCGACCCCTTCCTGACCGAGTGGATGGTCAAAGCGGTACGGAAAGCGGCCCAGGAGGCCGGCCGCGACCCGTCCTCGGTCACCATCTGCGTCGCCGCGCCCGCGTACGTCGGCGACGACCTCGCCCACGCGCGCGAGCAGTGCCGCTGGTTCGGCGGGATGGTGGGCAACCACGTCGCGGACCTGGTGAGCCGGTACGGCGAGCACTCGGACCTGGTGCCGGAGGCGCTCACCGCGTACATCAAGGCCCGTCAGGGCTACGACTACAGCCACCACGGCCGCGCCGGGAACCCCTCCACCGACTTCGTCCCCGACGAGATCGTCGACCGCTTCTGCCTGCTGGGCCAGCCCGCCGCCCACATCGCGAAGCTGAAGACGCTGCGGGACCTGGGCGTCGACCAGTTCGCGGTGTACGACATGCACGACGCGAAGGAAGCGACGATCGACGCGTACGGCTCTGAGATCATCCCGGCGCTCACCGCATGACAGTCGGCGAATCGCCCACCGCATGACGAGGAGCGGCACGCCCGTGCCGTCGTGAGGCCGGCCTCACAGGCGCCAGGTCGGTAGCGCGCTGATCGGCGCCGGCCGGATCGGCTCCGGGTGACCGGCTGCGCCAGGACCGGCCCAGCGCCTTGGCCGGCTCCCGCTTGACGGGGGCGTGCCCATGTACCGGGCGCCGGGCCCGCTAGGCAACGTCGGCGCGGGAGCGGCGAGCGGCGCGGCGTCGCAGGGCGAGCGGCAGCGCGTACCAGCAGATGCCGAACCACAGCATGACCCCGCCGACGAGCACTTCGGCGAGGACGCCGGGTACCACGATACGGAGGATCAGGAGGAGCGTGCACCCGATGGTCAGCGCGAGGAGCACCATGCCGCACATCATCAAGCGGCTGGCCGCCTCCACGACCTCGTCCTTCATCCGCTGACCTGACAGGAAGCGGTGGATGGAGACGGGAGCTATCAGCGATCCCGTGGCTGCCGCGCCGAGTACCACGGTGGTGACGTAGATGACGCGGTCGAATGTGTCCAACTCCCGGAACAGCGGGGTGAACGCCACACTGAGCAGGAATCCGAACAGGATCTGCACGCCCGTCTGAGCGACCCGCGTCTCCTGCAGGATCTCGTTCCAGCGGCGATTGACCCGCTCACGTGCTGTTTCCGGCGCTTCGACGCCGGGTTCCGGTCTGGCCCTGTGGTGGCGCGGGCAGCAGGCGGTGTCATCCTCCGCCGGCTCGACCGGCTGCTCCGTCATGGTCATGGCATCCTCCGCATCCCAGGGTGACCGGTTGCCCCGTTCAGGCCCCTTTATGCAGGTCCGAGGCGCAGGAGGGGGCCTTGCGCTACGACGACTTCCTTGCCGAAGCCGAACGCCGGGGTCGCGCGCTCAGCTGCGAGCGTGACGCGGCCCGGCGACAGCCCTGTCCGGGCGTAACCTGCACGTTTCATACGGAAGTGTGCGGCTACCCGTGTGATCGGCAAGCGCTTCGGCGAACGCGCGTGGGAAGGAGCAGTGCCGATGTCGAACCCCCAACAGCCCGAGCTGCGGCGCAGTGACAAGGGGGCGGGCACCCCGCAGGACAGCCAGGCCCGCAAGGCGGCACAGCGCACCGAGGGCGGTGGCCACGCCCACGGCACGGACCGCGGAGACAAGGGCGGAGGGAAAGGCGGCGGCACGCCTCCCGAGCAGCAACCCGACCACCCCGTCTGAACCCGCCCCGCACACGCAAGGAGAAGTCGTGACCGTTCCTGAGGAGAACCGCCCCAAGACGACGTCCACCGACGACGTCATCGAGACGCGTGACGAAGGGGCACCCACCGAGCAGGACAAGGGCGCCACCGGGCGCACCCTGCGCGAGGCGATGGAGGAAGCCGGGCTCCGCCCGGACGATGTGCGCGACGAGACCTGACGGGGAAGACGGCCCCCGCCGCCCGGACCACAGCGCCGGGGGCGGGGCCGTCGCGCGCGGCCAAGTCATCGGCCTCGGATTGTGGACCCGCTCGAAGGTCCGCAGCGGATCGCGTGCGAGGTGTCGGCGTCTGTCGGCGCCGGGGCGCTCCACGAGGCCGTCTGCGCAGAGGGCCAAGGTTTCACCGGACGTCGCGGCGGCAGCGGCATCCAGCGGCCCCGGCACTGCCTCATGGGGTGCTCCACCACCGCAAGGCCTCTGCGGCTATGTCGGCGGGCACGTCATGGCCGCCGGGGAACTCCCGATAGGTAACCGGGTAGTCGTCGTCGCGGAGCGTACGGACGATCCGGCGGCTGCACCGTTCGATCGGCAGGACCCGGTCCGCGGTGCCGTGGGAGATGAAGATCCGGGGTCGTCCATGGCGGAGCATCGGGGCCATGAAGCCGGGGGAGAAGGCGAGCACCGTGCCGAAGAGATCGCCGTTGCTCAGTCCCAGGGTGAGGGCGTAGGACGCGCCGTCGGAGAAACCGGCGATCGCCACGCCCGCCGCCTCGACCGGAAACTTCCGGAACACCTCGGCCAGCGCGGCGTCGAGACGGATCACGTCCGGGCCGTATCCGCCGGCGATCAGGTCCCAGGTGGAGCCCGAGGACTGAGGCGCCAGGAGCAGCAGGCCGTTGGCTCCCGGCTGCGGACGCAGCCACGTCAGGGCCTGGTCGGCGGTTGCTCCGGCCCCATGGAGTACGACGGCCAGCCGATACGGCGGCGGGGCCGAGGGCACGCGCAGCAACGCCTGCCCGTCTGTCCGATAGGTGCCCGGCTGCGGCGACTTGGCTTCCACGACACGCGGGCCCGCCGTGAGCCTGCCGTGGCGTGCGCTCCCTCGGACCGACGGATGAGGAACGCCACCTTCGGGTACCGGCATCTCGACCGCCGCCTTCCGTCTCAAGACCCGGCATCGTTTCCGCTAGGAGGCCCGGTGTACCGATGGCGGGATTCCATGGGTGCCGTTTGCCCCGCCGGCTCCCCAGCCCGCAGTACCCGTCAGCCTCCGGGGCACGCACCCTGAGGAAGGCCGACCGCTGTGAACGAGGCGCCGAACGAAGCGGCTTCCTGTGGCGAGCGCTTGACGGGGGCGGCTCGAACCTCCTTCCGCCCACGCAGCGGCCGCGTACTCTCGGTTCCGTGCCCCGCCATCCGAAGAAGCCCCGCCGGCTGGTCGCTGACGGGCGGGCGTATCTGTGGACGCTCCGCCACAGCCACCGCGTGCTGAACAGCGGCCGGTCCGCGGACTGCCGCCAGACCCTCACGCTGTACCCGCAGCCGGCCGGCACCGGAGGCTCGCTGCGCATCGTCTTCACCGAGGGCCCGGGTCGGTACGTTCCGGGCGGGTTCCCCATGGGCTCCGGGGACGTGGGGTACGTCCGGGGCGGCTCCCTGAACCTGCACGAACCGGGCGCCGTCCGCGCCCTGCTCGACGCGGCGTCGACTCACGCGTGGCAGCCGGGGGAGCGGCGGGCGGTGGAGGTCGACGGCTGGCCCCTGCTGGAGGCGGCGGTCGCCGCGCGAGCCCGGGACGCCGGCACCCCGAGCCCGTAGGGGGCGCGACCCTTGAGCGCGCGCCATTGTTCCCGCACGGGGCGGGCGGCGGGTCTGCTTACTGTCCGAAAACCTGCCGCCACGTGTGCCTGCGCAACAGCGTCATCAAGACCTGCGGCCGCCACGACATGCCCAAGCCGCTCCCGGCATACGGGCGGGCGGTAGGGCCGGCCATGTCCATGTGCCATGTCCATGGTGCTGTACGTGGCGCTGATGGCGGCGGCCGACCGTGCTGCGCCCACCGTGACCGCCGCGCGGAGCCGGCCGAGGCCATGATGCGTGCGTGACCGGCGGCCCTGCTCGCCGTCGGTCACGCGCGCGGTCCACGTGGCGCAGCCGTCAGAGCTCGGGCTGCTGCAGTCCCTCCTCCTGCGCGGATTCCGCCTTGCCAGCCTGCTCGGCCTCACGGCCCTGCCGCTCCGTCCGAGGTGCTGTGCGCTCCTCCTCCGGATGCACGTCGTTCTCGCCGGTCACCTGCTCCAGCGGTGACTTGTACCGGTCTTCCTGCCGTCCGGGTTCACCCATGACGCCACTCCTCCCGACTGCCTGGTGCTCTGTCGGTTCGACGAGCGGGGTACGACGAGTTCCCCGTGCGGCACGGTGAAACCGTGCCGGTGGGCGCCGACGTACCGCCGACGGACCGCCGACGTACCAATCCGCGACGTACCGATCGGTCACGCGCCCAGCTCCCCGGCCATGGTCCGCAGGGTCGCCGCCAGCTCCCGCACCTGGTGGTCCTGCGGTGACGCCGTGCCGAGCCTGCCGACGAGGTCGCCGCGGGTCAGCAGCACGGCGGCTCCCCGGTACGCCTCGGAGGCGAGCCGGGGCGGGTCGACCACGTGCGCCCGCCCCTCCATCAGGACGAGCGCGGCGTCGTCGTCGGGCATGGCGAGCAGGTCACGTACATGGCTCTGATCGATCATCTGGGCGTCGCCTTCCTGTGGTCGTGTCGTGCCCGGGTACCCGGATCGCCGCGGTCGATCGGTACGTTGGCCGGAGGGTGGGCTGCCGGAGGGTGGGCTGTCAGTGGTCCGTGCTTAGCTGGACGCATGATCGATGACTTTCTCGACGGTTCCCTGCCCGCGGTCGAGGAGGCGGTGCGCAAAGCGGCCGCCGCCGAGATCATGCCGCGCTGGCGGCAGCTCGCCACGCACGAGATCGTCGAGAAGAGCGGCCCGCACGATCTCGTGACGGTCGCCGACCGGCTGGCCGAGGCCCACCTCACCGTGTCGCTGACCGCGCTGCTGCCCGGCTCGGTGGTGGTGGGCGAGGAGTCCGTCCACGCCGACCCCGCGGTGTACGCGGCGCTGCGGGGCGACGCGCCGGTGTGGATCGTCGATCCCGTCGACGGCACCCGGCAGTTCGTGCGCGGCGAGCCGGGCTTCTGCACGCTGGTCGCGCTCGCGGTGCGCGGCGAGGTGCTGGCGTCGTGGACGTTCGCGCCCGCGCTGGACGAGATGGCCGTCGCGGTGCGCGGGCGCGGCGCGCGGCTGAACGGCACGGCGATACGCGCCGGGTCGCCCGCCCGGGGCGCGGTGCTGAAGGTCGCGATGTCCCACCCCGACTACACGACGCCCGAGGAGAAGGCCGCGCTCCTGTGCCTCGACACCGAGGGCGTCGAGGCCCGCCCCTGCGGCTCGGCCGGCCTGGAGTACCTGGCGGTGGCCCGCGGCGCCCTGGACGCGGTGGCGTTCTCCTGGGAGTACGCCTGGGACCACGCGGCGGGGCTGCTCCTGGTCGAGGAGGCGGGCGGCGCTCACGCCACCCTGGCGGGCGTGCCGTTCCGCGTCACGGGCGCCAACGTCCTGCCCTTCACGGCGGCCCGCGACCAGGCGACGGCCACGCGCATACGGACCCTGCTGACCGCCCCATGACACCGGGGGAGCCGGGCGGCGCGGGGAGCGGCGGGAGAACCGCCCTCGGCCCCGACCCGCCTTCTCCGCCCCATATCCTGTTTCCCTTGGCCATTGGCTGACGAAGGAGTCGCAAGGTGCCGTCGATGCTCGATGCCGTCGTCGTGGGGGCGGGGCCCAACGGGCTGACCGCCGCCGCCGAACTGGCCCGCCGCGGCTTCTCCGTCGCCGTCTTCGAGGCCCTCGACTCCGTCGGCGGCGGTGCCAGGACCGAGGAGCTCACCCTCCCGGGCTTCCGCCACGACCCGTGCTCCGCCGTGCACCCGCTGGGCGCCGGTTCGCCCGCGTTCAGGGCCATGCCCCTGGCCCGGTACGGGCTGGAGTGGCTGCACCCCGACCTGCCGATGGCGCATCCCTTCGACGACGGCACGGCGGCCGTGCTGTCCCGCTCCGTGTCCGAGACCGCCGCGTCCTTCGGGCCCCGGGACGCCGGCACGTACCGTCGCCTCGTCGCGCCGTACCTCGGCAAATGGGACACCCTCGCCCGCGACTTCATGTCCCTGCCCCTCACCGCCCTCCCGCGCGATCCGGTCACCCTCGCCCGCTTCGGCATCGACGGCCTGCCGCCGTCCACCTGGCTGATGCGCCGCTTCCGCGACGACAGGGCCCGCGCCCTGTTCGCGGGACTCGTCGCCCACGTCATCGCCCCGCTCGGCGGCCTGGCCACCAGCGCGATCGGGCTCGTGTTCGCGCTGGCCGCGCACGCCGGCGGCTGGCCGCTCCCGCGCGGCGGCTCGCAGGCCATCTCGGACGCCCTCGCCGCGTACGTACAGGACCTCGGCGGCACCGTGCACACCGGCTACGAGGTCAAGCGCCTCGACGACCTGCCGCCCGCCCGCGCGTACGTCTTCGACACCTCGCCCACCGCCCTCGCCCGTATCGCCGGGTTCGGCCGGTTCTACGACCGCTACCGCTACGGCGCCTCCGTCTACAAGATCGACTACGCGCTGGACGGCCCCGTCCCCTGGACCGCGGCCGAGCCCCGCCGCGCCGGCACGGTCCAAGTCGGCCCGAGCAGCCGGGAGATCGGTACCGCGCTGAACCAGGCATCCAGCGGAACGGCCCCCCGCACCCCGTTCCTGATCACCGCGCAGCCCAGCCTCGTCGACCCGTCCCGCGCCCCCGAGGGCAAGCACGTCTTCTGGGTGTACGGCCACGTCCCGCACGCCTGGCAGGGTGACCTCACGGACGCGATCGAGCGGCAGATCGAGCGCTTCGCCCCCGGCTTCCGCGACCTCGTCCTCGCCCGCGCCACCGCCGGCCCGCCCCAACTCGCCGCGCGCAACGCCAACTACATCGGCGGCGACATCGCCTGCGGCGCCGCCAGCGGCCTCCAGCTGCTCCTGCGCCCCCGGCTGTCCCTCTCCCCGTACAACACGCCGCACCCCGCCGTGTTCCTCTGCTCCTCGGCGACCCCGCCCGGCCCCGGTGTGCACGGCATGTCGGGCCACAACGCGGCGAAGGCGGTCTGGCGCCACCTCCGCAGGAACTGACCGTCCGGGGGCGACGACCTCACCACCGAGTAGGTGTTCACCGACCCGCGCGGGACGCCGGCGTCCGCCGGAAGGGGACGGACGTGCGCGTGCGCGCCCCGCGCGGAAGGGCCGTCGAGACCAAGGTCAGCGGCACCCCGCTCACCACCATGGAGTGGACGCGAGGCCTGGCAGCGCGAGGCTCATGTCGTTTTCTCGCCAGCGTCCGCGCATCGCCGTGGCCGATGCTGGAGCCATGCACACCGACACCGAGCGCTGCGTGAGGGCCGTCCAGTCCAAGGACGCCCGGTTCGACGGCTGGTTCTTCACCGCCGTGCTGACCACCCGCATCTACTGCCGGCCCAGCTGCCCGGTGGTGCCGCCGAAGCCCGAGAACATGGTGTTCTACCCGAGCGCCGCCGCCTGCCAGCAGGCCGGGTACCGCGCCTGCAAGCGGTGCCGCCCCGACACCAGCCCGGGCTCCCCCGAGTGGAACGCCCGCGCCGACACCGTCGCCCGCGCCATGCGCCTCATCCGCGACGGCATCGTCGACCGGGAGGGCGTTCCGGGCCTGGCCTCCCGGCTCGGCTACTCCACCCGGCAGATCGAGCGCCAACTGCTCGCCGAACTCGGCGCCGGGCCGCTCGCCCTGGCCCGCGCCCAGCGCGCCCAGACCGCCCGCGTCCTCATCGAGACCACCGCCCTGCCCATGGCGGACGTCGCGTTCGCGGCCGGCTTCTCCTCCATCCGCACCTTCAACGACACCGTCCGCGAGGTCTTCGCCCTCGCCCCCGGCGAACTCCGCGCCCGCGCCACCCGCCACAAGGCCGCCCCGCCAACCCCCGGTGTCATCGCGCTCCGGCTGCCCTACCGCGCGCCCCTGAACCCCGACAACCTCTTCGGCCACCTCGCCGCGACCGCCGTCCCCGGGGTGGAGGAGTGGCGCGACGGCGCCTACCGGCGCACCCTCGCCCTCCCGCACGGCCACGGCATCGTCGCCCTCGCCCCGCGCCCCGACCACATCGCCTGCCGCCTGTCCCTCACCGACCCGCGCGACCTCACCCTCGCCATCAGCCGCTGCCGCTGGCTGCTCGACCTCGACGCCGACCCCGTCGCGGTGGACGACCGCCTCCGTACGGATCCCCTCCTCGCGCCCCTGGTCGACAAGGCGCCCGGCCGACGCGTCCCGCGTACCGCCGACCCCGCCGAGTTCGCCGTACGCGCGGTGCTCGGCCAGCAGGTCTCCACCGCCGCCGCCCGCACCCACGCGGCCCGCCTGGTCACCGCGCACGGCACCCCCGTCGAGGACCCCGAGGGCGGGCTCACCCACCTCTTCCCCGCACCCGAGGCGCTCGCCGCCCTCGACCCGGAGGCCCTCGCCCTGCCGCGCAGCCGCCGCACCACGCTCACCACCCTGATCGGCGCCCTCGCCGACGGCTCCCTCCGGCTCGGTACGGACAGCGACTGGGAGGAGGCCCGCGCGCGCCTCGGCGTCCTGCCGGGCTTCGGCCCCTGGACGGTCGAGGTGATCGCGATGCGCGGCCTGGGCGACCCCGACGCGTTCCTCCCGGGCGACCTCGGCGTCCGGCGCGCCGCCGCCGCCCTGGGCCTGCCCTCGACGCCCGCCGCGCTGACCGCCCGCGCCGCCGCGTGGCGGCCCTGGCGCGCGTACGCCGTCCAGTACCTCTGGGCGACCGATAACCACCCCATCAACCACCTGCCCATGTGAAGGTACCTTGATGAACCGTCAGCACACCGTCACCGACAGCCCCTACGGCCTCCTGACACTCGTCGCAACCGATGGCGTCCTCAGCGGGCTGTACATGACCGACCACCGTCACCGCCCGCCACAGGAGACCTTCGGCGACCCGGACCCGCGTCCCTTCCGCGAGGTGATCCGCCAGCTCGACGCCTACTACGCGCGCGAACTGACCACCTTCGACCTGCCGTTGCAGCTGGCCGGCACACCGTTCCAGCGCAGAGTCTGGGACGAGTTGCGAAAGATCCCGTACGGCGAGACCCGCTCGTACGGCGAACTCGCCGTGGTCCTCGGCAAACCCGGCGCCTCCCGCGCCGTCGGCCTCGCCAACGGCAAGAACCCGGTCAGCATCATCGTCCCGTGCCACCGCGTCATCGGCGCGAGCGGCAGTCTCACCGGATACGGCGGCGGCCTCGACCGCAAGCAGCGCCTGCTCGCCTTCGAAAGCGGCGCAGCCGCGGAGGAGACCCTTTTCTAAAGCCGTTTGAGGAGCGCGGGCAAGGCGGTCCCGATCGGTTCCCGCACGACCTCGTCGGCCAGTTCGTCGTACGGCGTCGGCTCGGCGTTCACGATGATCAGCCGCGCCCCGTGCTCCGCCGCGATCCCGGCCAGGGACGCGGCGGGCTGCACCTGGAGCGTCGAGCCCACCACGAGGAACACCTCGGCGGCCTTGGCGATCCCCATGGCCTCGCCCAGCACCACCGGGTCCAGCCGCTCGCCGAACATCACGGTCGCCGACTTGAGGATCCCGCCGCACGCCTCGCACGCGGGGTCCTCCTCGCCCGCCTCGACCCGCGCCAGCGCGTCCGCCATCGGGGACCGCGCGTGGCACCCGGTGCACACCACCGCCCGCGCGGTGCCGTGCAGTTCGAGCACCTTGCGCTCCGGCATCCCGGCGAGCTGGTGCAGCCCGTCCACGTTCTGCGTGATCACCCGCACCGCGAACCCGGGCCTCCGCTCCAGCTCGGCGATCGCCCGGTGCGCGGCGTTCGGCTCGGCCCGCAGCGCCCCGGTGTCGCGCCGCATCCGCCAGGACCGGCGCCGGATCTCCGGATCGGCCATGTAGTACGCGTACGTGACGAGCTTCTCCGCCTCCGGATCGCGCCGCCACAGGCCGTTCGGCCCTCGGTAGTCACGGATACCGGAGTCCGTGGAGATACCGGCACCGCTCAGGATCGCGACGAGAGTCATACCGCGAGGCTACGCAGCGGAGGGCGGGCCCCGCGAACGGATTCGGCCGGGGACTGGTGGCCGGGGGCCGTGACCGGACCGGTGACCTGGGCCGGTGCCGGTGCCGGTGACCTGGGCCGGTGGCCGGTGGCCGGTGGCCGGTGACCGGGGGACCAGTGACCGGGACCGGTGACCGGGGCTGGTCGTCCGCCGGTCAGCGCACCGGGCGGCCGTTCACCAGCTCCACCGCGCCCCGGCAGCCGTCCGCCGGCGCGTCCAGCGCGTCCAGCGCGGACATCACGCGGAAGCCCAGCGACCCGAGCAGATACGTCGGCAGCTCCTCGCGCTCCACCAGCTTCCACGAGATCAGCTCCGCCTCCTGGAGCCGGATCGCCCGGAACTGCTCGCCGCTCAGCACCCCGCCGTCGTACACGTACGCCACGATCGGCGGCCGCCCGGGCCCGTGCACCCAGTCCACCGCGAGCAGCGGCCCCAGCTCCACGTCCAGGCCGATCTCCTCCAGCGTCTCCCGCCGCGCGCCCTCGCGCGGGGTCTCGCCCGCGTCGGACTCGATGGTCCCGCCGGGCAGCGCCCAGCCCTCGCGGTAGTTGGGCTCCACGAGCAGGACACGGCCCTCGCCGTCGCGGAACAGGGCGGCGGCACCGGCCAGGACGCGGGGGAGACCGGCGATGTACGCGGCGTAATCGGAGGTGGTCACACCGGTCAGCTTAGTGCCGACTCACGCCGCTTCGGTGGACGCTCAGTTCCCGCTCGGTCCCGCTCAGTTCGCGCTCAGTTCCCGCTCGGTGCCGTCCCCGGGCCCGCTCAGGGCGAGCGTCCGCTCGGCCAGTTCACCGATGCGTACGCCGTCGAAGCCGAACACCGCGCTGCGCACCCGGTCCTCCAGCGGGTCCGTCCAGTGGCGCGGGATGCCCGACG
The DNA here is from genome assembly GCF_030406405.1 of Streptomyces ficellus. Taxonomy (GTDB): domain Bacteria; phylum Actinomycetota; class Actinomycetes; order Streptomycetales; family Streptomycetaceae; genus Streptomyces; species Streptomyces ficellus_B. The sequence goes on along the minus strand of NZ_JAUEPL010000007.1, from coordinate 128,567 downwards.
CCCCGCACAGCACGCCCGCGACGGAACCGGCGGTGGCGCCGTTGGAGTCGGTGTCGAGGCCGCCGCGGACCGTGAGCGCGATGGTCCGGCTGAAGTCGCCCGCCCCGTACAGCAGCCCCGCCGTGATGACCGCGGCGTTCGGGAGCGTGTGGATCCAGTGCAGCCCCGACGTCTCCCGCTCCGCCTCCGTGAGCGCGTCCGGCCAGCTCACGCCCGCCTCGTGGAGCGCCACCACGTGCCGGACCACGCGGGCGAGGCGGCTGCTCGCGGGGATGCGCTCCAGCGCCGTTTCGACAGCGGCGCGCGGACCGGCGGCCGTGAACGCCGCCGCGGTCAGGGCGGCCGCCCACATCGCGCCGTACACGCCGTTGCCCGTGTGGGAGAGCACCGCGTCGCGGCGGGCCAGAGCGGCGGCACGGCGCGGGTCGCCGGGGGAGGTCCAGCCGAAGACGTCGGCGCGGATGAGGGCGCCGATCCACTCCTGGTACGGGTTGTCGTACGTCGCGGTCAGCGGCGGTTTCAGGCCGCCCACGAGGTTGCGGTAGGCGGCCCGTTCGGCGGTGAACGTCTGCCGGAAGGGCAGCCGCAGCAGCCACAGCTCGCCGACCTGCTCCGTGGTGAAGGCGAACCCGTGCGTCTCCAGCAGGTGCAGCGCGAGGATCGCGTAGTCCACGTCGTCGTCGCGGCAGCTGCCGTGGACGCGGCCGCGTACGCACTCGCGCCACTCGGGGCGCAGCTCGAAACCGGCTCCGGAGGCGTCCGGCGGCGGCTCGGGGAGGTAGTCGGTCAGGGGCAGGGCGTGTGTCGCGCGCAGGTACCGGTCGATCCGGTCCCGTGTCCAGTGGTCGCCGCGCTCCACCGGTTTGCCCAGCATGTTCCCGGCGATGCGCCCGGACCAGCCGCCGAGGATGCGGTCCGCGAGCGGCGGCCCGTTCACGCCGACGGCACGGAGGACGGTACGACGGCCCCGCCGCCCGCCCGTACGGTCTCCACCACCGCCTCGTGCAGGATCCTGCTGTCCTTCTCGGAGTGGCACGGCACGGGGCTGCCCGTCATGGTGAACCACTCGGACGCCCCGCTGTACTGGACGGCGATCTGCGCCTCGCCGTCCGCCCATGTGGTGTGCACGGTGACGTTGCCCGTGACGATGCCCAGCTCGTCGGTACGAACCCCGCCACGTCCCGTGTACACATCGGTCGTCGTCCACGATGCCCACGTCATGATGGCAGCGTCACACGAATGGCCCACGCCCGCGACCCGGGCGCCGGACCCCGTCCGGACGCTCCCGACTCAGCCCCGCGCCGCGCCCCTGACCAGCGGCGGGGACTGGCCACCGTCAGACCGTACGGATAGGGTCGGCGTCGGCGCGACTGCCTGTTCGAAAGCAAGGGATGCAAGGGTGACGGACGGAGCAGTAACTGAGGCCGCGCGCGTGCTCGTCGCGGCTGACAAGTTCAAGGGTTCGCTCACGGCCGTACAGGTCGCGGAGCGGGTGACGGCCGGGCTCCGGCACGTCGTCCCCGGGATCGAGGTGGAGACCCTGCCCGTCGCGGACGGCGGCGACGGCACGGTCGCGGCCGCGGTGGCGGCCGGGTTCGAGCGGCGTGAGGTACGGGTGACCGGGCCGCTCGGCGAACCGGTGACCGCGGCGTACGCGCTGCGCGGCGCCACGGCCGTGGTGGAGATGGCCGAGGCGTCCGGGCTCCAGCTGCTGCCCGAGGGCGTCTTCGCACCGCTGACGTCCACCACGTACGGCTCCGGTGAGCTGCTGCGCGCCGCGCTCGACGCGGGCGCGCGCACCATCGTCTTCGGCGTGGGCGGCAGCGCCACCACGGACGGCGGCGCCGGCATGCTGGCCGCGCTGGGCGCCCGGTTCCTGGACGCGGACGGCAAGCCCGTCGGCCCGGGGGGCGGCGCCCTGAAGGATCTCGCGACCGCCGACCTGTCCGGCCTCGACGCCCGCTTCCAGGACGTGGACCTGGTGCTCGCCAGCGACGTCGACAACCCGCTGACGGGGCCCAAGGGCGCTCCGGCCGTGTACGGGCCGCAGAAGGGCGCCTCGCCGGAGGACGTGGCCGAGCTGGACGCGGCCCTGGCCCACTTCGCCTCCGTGCTGGCCGACGCGATCGGCTCCCGGGCCACCGAGCTCGCCGAGTCGCCGGGCGCGGGCGCCGCGGGCGGCATCGGCTACGGGGCGCTCGTCGGCCTCGGCGCGAGCTTCCGCCCCGGCATCGACGTCATGCTGGACGTCCTGGGCTTCGCCCCGGCCCTCGCCCGCGCCACGCTGGTCATCACCGGCGAGGGCTCCCTGGACGAGCAGACCCTGCACGGCAAGGCCCCGGCGGGGGTCGCCGCGGCCGCCCGCGCGGCCGGTGTCGAGGTGGTCGCCGTCTGCGGCCGTCTCGCCCTGCCGCCGGAGGCCCTGGGCCGGGCGGGCATCCGCCGCGCCTACGCGCTGACGGAGATCGAACCGGACACCGCCAGGTGCATCGCGGAGGCCGGCCCGCTGCTGGAACGCGTCGCGGCGAACATCGCCCGCGACTTCCTGACGTAGAGCGCAGGGCGCAGAGCGTCAGAGCCCCGAGCCGGACGCCGTGCCGCGCTGTGAACGCCACGGCCCGGCACGGTGGCATGCACCGTGCCGGGCCGGGCCGCCGCCCGCCCCCTGAGCGGCTGCGGCTGCCACTGTGCGGCTAGGCGGCCTCTCTGCGGACTTCCCGGGTGTCGACGACGAGGGTGCCGTCGTGCTGCTCGTAGTGGGACAGAGCGAGCCCGAGGCCGAAGAACGTGGGTGCCCATTGGCCGACGAATATGCCCCACCGGTCGGCGCGGGCGAGTCCTGTGCCGGGCTCCAGCTTGAGGGACCCGGCCCAGCTGGCGATGGAGAGGCCGATGGACGCGAAGGCGGCCATGTACGCGTGCTCGCTGCGCACGCCCATCTCGTGGAACTTCCTGATGACCATGGTGGCTCCTTTCGGTCAGTACTCAGAACCGAGGTGCCCAAAGCGTGATGATCCATGCCAAATAAGACATCGCTGTCATGGCCCGCACGCGAAAGGGCCCGGATGCGGTTCCCCGCACCCGGGCCCTTCCTCACACTTCCCGCCAGGCAGGTCCAAGGCAGACCTACGCCAGACCTACGCCAGGACTACGGCAGCTGCGCCGCCCGCGCCTCCCGGCTCTCGCGCCGGTTGTCGCGGAAGGTGTTCACCCGCCGGGCCGTCGCGAAGAGGGGGATCACGGCGCCCAGCACCACCTGGAGCGCGCAGCCGGTCTGGAGCAGCAGCTGCCCGCCCGGCGCGTCGAACGCCCACGCGGCCAGCAGGCCCATCGCGCCGACGATCCAGCTGAGCATCGCCACCGCGAGAACGCCCCGCGGCTTGGGGTACTCGACCCGGCTCACCATCAGCCACGCCGTACCGATGATCGCCAGCAGCGTCGGGATGAACGGCAGCTCCAGCAGCACGATGGAGACCACCGTCAGCGCCCCGAAGGGGGAGGGCATGCCCTGGAACATGCCGTCCTTCATGGTCACGCAGCTGAACCTGGCCAGGCGTAGCACCACCGCCAGCAGCACCACGATCGCGGCCACCGCGGAGACCCGCTGGTGCGCGTCGTCCGCGACCATCCCGTAGACGAGGACGAAGTACGCCGGGGCCAGACCGAAGCTGATCAGGTCCGACAGGTTGTCCAGCTCGGCGCCCATCGGCGAGCTGCGGAGCTTGCGCGCCACGAGCCCGTCGAACAGGTCGAAGACCGCCGCGCACAGCATCAGGATCACGGCCGTCGCGGCGGAGTGCCGCGCCATGCCGGTCTCGTCGCTGCCCGTGAGGTGCGGGATCAGGATGCCGGTGGTGGTGAAGTACACGGCCATGAAACCGCAGGTCGCGTTACCGAGGGTAAGCGTGTCCGCTATTGAGAGCCGCAGTGACAGCGGCATCTCCTCGGCTTCCTCGGCGGCGTCCGCCTCGGCGTCCGCGACCCAGTTGGCCGGGGTCTCAGGATCAATCACGGTCAATTCGAGTCACCCCCGCGGTCGTGGTCTGACCGACCTCGACAGCGACGTCGACACCTTCCGGAAGGTAGATGTCAACGCGCGATCCGAAGCGGATCAGACCAATACGCTCGCCCTGCTCGACCTTGGTCCCCTGGGGGATGTACGGCACGATGCGACGGGCGACCGCGCCCGCGATCTGCACCATCTCGATGTCACCGAGCTCGGTGTCGAAGTGCCAGACAACGCGCTCGTTGTTCTCGCTCTCCTTGTTGAACGCCGGCACGAAACCGCCGGGCACGTGCTCGACGGACGTCACCGTGCCCGCCAGCGGGGCGCGGTTGACGTGGACGTTCAGCGGGCTCATGAAGATGGCGACCCGGGTACGCCCGTCCTTCCACGGCATGATGCTCTGCACCACGCCGTCGGCGGGCGAGATGACCCGCCCCTGCGCGATCTCGCGCTCGGGGTCGCGGAAGAACCACAGCATGCCCGCCGCCAGAGCGGTGGTGGGCACGGCGATGGCCGCGGCGCGCTTGGAACGGCGCGAGCGGGCAAGGCTGAGTGCGGCGGTGGCGACGGTCGGCAGGAGCCACGGCGATGCTCCGCGAGCGATACGCACGCCAAGGAGGCTGTCGCGAGGTGCAGAGGTTTGGCTGTGGGGCATGGATGACCTTCGTAGCGGATGATGCCGCGCGGTTGCGGGGGACGGCGGCTTTCGGGCGATGCTATCGGTTGCGGGCCGCAACTGGGCAAGCCAGAAGCCGAGTCGGCGGCCGGAAGAGGATGACAGGGTGTGATCTTCTTCGCGGCCAAACCGACCTCAAAGCGGCAATCAACCCTGGAACCGGTACTCCTCGAGCAACCGACGCCCAATGATCATTTTCTGGATCTCGGCGGTACCTTCACCGATGAGCAGCATCGGCGCCTCTCGGTAGAGACGCTCGATTTCGTACTCCTTCGAGAATCCGTAGCCGCCATGGATACGGAAGGCGTCCTCGACGACCTCTTTGCAGTATTCGGAGGCGAGGTACTTCGCCATCCCTGCTTCCAGGTCGTTTCGTTCCCCGGAGTCCTTTTTGCGGGCTGCGTTGACCATCATGGCATGAGCGGCCTCGACCTTGGTAGCCATCTCGGCCAGCTTGAACTGGATCGCCTGGTGCTGAGCGATCGGCTTGCCGAAAGTGTGACGTTGCTGGGCGTACGAGACTCCCAGCTCAAATGCACGCTGCGCGACTCCGCAACCACGCGCCGCGACATTCACCCGGCCGACCTCGACACCGTCCATCATTTGGTAAAACCCTCGGCCGGTGGTCCCACCGAGGACACGATTGGCCGGAATGCGCAGTCCGTCCATGATGAGCTCGGTGGTGTCGACGCCCTTGTAGCCCATCTTGTCGATCTTCCCGGGAATGGTGAGGCCCGGCCGGACCTCTCCGAAGCCCGGCTCCTTCTCCACCAGGAAGGTCGTCATCGACTTGTGGGGCGCGGTGCCCTCGGGGTGTCCTTCGTCACTTCGGACGAGAACGGCGACCAGGGTTGACGTGCCGCCGTTCGTCAGCCACATCTTCTGACCGTTCAGGACGTACTCGTCGCCGTCCTTCACCGCCTTCGATGTGATGGCCGACACATCCGAGCCCAGGGCCGGCTCCGACATCGAGAACGCACCGCGCACCTCGCCCGCCGCCATGCGCGGCAGGAAGGTGTCCTTCTGCTCCTGCGTGCCGTGCTGCTTGAGCATGTACGCGACGATGAAGTGGGTGTTGATGATGCCCGACACGGACATCCAGCCGCGCGCGATCTCCTCCACGCACAGCGCGTACGTGAGCAGGGACTCGCCCAGACCCCCGTACTCCTCCGGGATCATCAGCCCGAAGACGCCCAGCTCCTTCAGCCCGTCGACGATGTCCTGCGGGTACTCGTCACGGTGCTCCAGCTCGGTCGCGACCGGGATGATCTCCTTGTCGACGAAGTCCCGGACGGTGGAGAGGATCTCCTGCTGAACGTCGGTCAGACCGTGCGTCTGCGCGAGTCGGGCCATGACTACTTCTCCTGCTGCTTCGGTTCGGGCCGGCCGGGCTGCTCGCCGCCGCGCTCCTTGATGTACGTCTCGGTGGGGACCATCACCTTGCGGCGGAAGACGCACACGAGCGTGCCGTCCTGCTTGTAGCCCTTGGTCTCCACGTACACGATCCCCCGGTCGGACTTGGACTTCGAGGGCGTCTTGTCGAGGACGGTGGTCTCGCCGTAGATGGTGTCGCCGTGGAAGGTCGGCGCCACATGGCGCAGCGACTCGATCTCCAGGTTGGCGATCGCCTTGCCGGAGACGTCCGGCACGGACATGCCCAGCAGGAGCGAGTAGATGTAATTGCCGACGACGACGTTCCTCCCGAAGTCCGTCGTCTTCTCCGCATAGTTGGTGTCCATGTGGAGGGGGTGGTGGTTCATCGTCAGCAGGCAGAAGAGGTGGTCGTCGTACTCGGTGACCGTCTTCCCGGGCCAGTGCTTGTACACGGCGCCGACTTCGAACTCCTCATAGGTGCGTCCGAACTGCATGGTGCTCAGGCCTCCGGGGCTTCGAACTTCGAGGTACGGGTCATGCCGGCGGCGCGGCCCTTGCCGGAGATGACCAGCGCCATCTTGCGGCTGGCCTCGTCGATCATCTCGTCGCCGAGCATCGCCGAGCCCTTCTTGCCGCCCGCCTCGGACGTGTAGTACTCGTACGCGTCCAGGATCAGCTCGGCGTGGTCGAAGTCCTCCTGGGACGGCGAGAACACCTCGTTGGCCGCGTCGACCTGGCCCGGGTGCAGCACCCACTTGCCGTCGAAGCCGAGCGCGGCGGCGCGGCCGGCCACCGCGCGGAAGCCGTCCACGTTCTTGATCTGGAGGTACGGACCGTCGATCGCCTGGAGGTCGTTGGCGCGGGCCGCCATCAGGATCTTCATCAGGATGTAGTGATACGCGTCGGCCGGGTAGCCGGGCGGCTGCTCGCCGACGACCAGCGACTTCATGTTGATGGACGCCATGAAGTCGGCCGGGCCGAAGATGATCGTCTCGATGCGCGGTGAGGCCTGGGCGATCTCGTTGACGTTGTTCAGGCCGCGCGCGTTCTCGATCTGCGCCTCGATGCCGATCCGGCCGACCTCGAAGCCCATCGTCTTCTCGATCTGCGTCAGCAGCAGGTCCAGCGCCACGACCTGCTCGGCGTTCTGCACCTTCGGCAGCATGATGCAGTCCAGGTTGGGGCCCGCGCCCTCGACGACGGTGACGACGTCGCGGTAGGTCCACTCGGTCGTCCAGTCGTTGACCCGCACGACCCTGGTCTTGCCCGTCCAGTCACCCTCGTTGAGGAACGTGACGATGGTGTGCCGCGCCTCCGGCTTGGCCAGCGGCGCGCACGCGTCCTCCAGGTCCAGGAAGACCTGGTCGGCGGGCAGGCCCTGGGCCTTCTCCAGGAAACGCGGGTTGGAACCGGGGACCGCCAGGCAGGAACGGCGCGGGCGGAGACGGTTCACAGGGCTGGTCATGCGGGGACCTCCAGAGGGTCGAGCTTGTTCGCTTTCCGGATCTCGTCGACGATACGACCGATGATCTCCGTGATCCCGAAGTCCTTCGGGGTGAAGACGGCGGCCACTCCCGCCCGCTTCAGTTCGGCGGCGTCGGCGCTGGGGATGATCCCGCCGACGATGACCGGAATGTCCGAGGCGCCGGCCTCGCGCAGCCTGGCCAGCACGTCGGGCACCAGCTCGGCGTGCGAGCCCGACAGGATCGACAGTCCCACGCAGTGCACGTCCTCCGCGAGAGCCGCGTTCACGATCTGCTCGGGGGTCAGCCGGATGCCCTGGTAGACCACCTCGAAACCGGCGTCACGCGCGCGTACCGCGATCTGCTCGGCCCCGTTGGAATGCCCGTCCAGGCCCGGCTTGCCCACCAGCAGCCGCAACCGCCCGGCGCCCAGCTCCTCGGCCGTGCGCGCCACCTTCCGGCGTACGGCGGCCAGCGGCGTGCCCTCCTCGGCGGCGACCGCGACCGGCGCGGACGACACGCCCGTCGGGGCGCGGTACTCGCCGAACACGTCGCGCAGCGCCCAGGCCCACTCGCCGGTGGTGACGCCCGCGCGGGCGCACTCCAGGGTGGCCGGGAAGAGGTTCGCCTCTCCGGCGGCCGCCGCCTTGAGCTCGGCCAGCGCCTCCTGGGCCCGGGTCTCGTCGCGGTTGTCGCGCCACTCGTGCAGCTTCGCCACCACCCGCGCCTCATTGGCGGGGTCCACCGTCATGATGGCGGTGTCCAGGTCCGCGGTGAGCGGGTTGGGCTCGGTCGACTCGTAGCAGTTGACGCCGACGATCTTCTCCTCGCCGGACTCGATCCGCGCCCGCCGCTCGGCGTGCGAGGACACCAGCTGCGACTTGAGGTAGCCGGACTCGACGGCGGCCATCGCGCCGCCCATCTCCTGGATCCGGTCGATCTCGGCCAGGCACTCGGTGACCAGGGCGTCGACCTTCGCCTCGATGACGTGCGAGCCCTCGAAGATGTCCTCGTACTCCAGCAGGTCACTCTCATGCGCCAGCACCTGCTGGATGCGCAGGCTCCACTGCTGGTCCCAGGGGCGGGGCAGGCCCAGCGCCTCGTTCCACGCGGGGAGTTGCACGGCCCGCGCGCGTGCGTTCTTCGACAGCGTCACGGCCAGCATCTCCAGGACGATGCGCTGGACGTTGTTCTCCGGCTGCGCTTCGGTCAGGCCGAGCGAGTTGACCTGCACGCCGTAGCGGAAGCGGCGGTGCTTGGGGTCCTCGATCCCGTACCGCTCCCGCGTGATCGTGTCCCAGATGCGGCCGAAGGCCCGCATCTTGCACATCTCCTCGATGAACCGGACGCCCGCGTTCACGAAGAAGGAGATACGGGCGACGACCTCGCCCTTGCGCTCCTGCGCCACCTGCCCGGAGGCGAACACCGCGTCGAGGACGGCGATCGCCGTCGACATGGCGTACGAGATCTCCTGGACCGGCGTGGCGCCCGCCTCCTGGAGGTGGTAACTGCAGATGTTGATCGGGTTCCACTTGGGGATGTGGTTCACCGTGTAGGTGATCATGTCGGTGGTCAGGCGCAGCGAGGGACCGGGCGGGAAGACGTGCGTTCCGCGCGACAGGTACTCCTTGACGATGTCGTTCTGCGTCGTCCCCTGGAGCTTGGTGATGTCCGCGCCCTGCTTCTCCGCGACCACCTGGTAGAGCGCCAGCAGCCACATGGCGGTGGCGTTGATGGTCATGGACGTGTTCGTCTGCTCCAGGGGGATGTCCTGGAACAGCCGGCGCATGTCACCGAGGTGCGAGACCGGGACCCCGACCCGGCCCACCTCGCCGCGGGCGAGGATGTGGTCCGGGTCGTAGCCCGTCTGCGTCGGCAGGTCGAAGGCGACGGACAGACCGGTCTGGCCCTTGGCGAGGTTGCGCCGGTACAGCTCGTTGGACGCCTCGGCGGTCGAGTGACCGGCATACGTCCGCATGAGCCAGGGCCGGTCCTTCTTCCGTTCCGTCATCGGACGTTCCGCCATCAGACGTTCCTGAACCGGTTGATGGCGTCGATGTGCTTGTCCCGCAGCTCCTGGTTCTTCACGCCCATGCCCTCCTCGGGGGCGAGGCACAGGACGCCGACCTTGCCCTGGTGGAGGTTGCGGTGGACGTCGTACGCGGCCTGGCCGGTGTCCTCCAGGGAGTACACCTTGGACAGGGTCGGGTGGATCTTGCCCTTGGCGATCAGGCGGTTGGCCTCCCACGCCTCCCGGTAGTTCGCGAAGTGGGAGCCGATGATCCGCTTCAGCGACATCCACAGGTAGCGGTTGTCGTACTCGTGCATGTAGCCCGAGGTCGAGGCGCAGGTGGTGATCGTGCCGCCCTTGCGGGTGACGTAGACGGAGGCGCCGAAGGTCTCGCGGCCGGGGTGCTCGAAGACGATGTCGATGTCCTCGCCGCCGGTGAGCTCACGGATGCGCTTGCCGAAGCGCTTCCACTCCTTGGGGTCCTGGGTCTGCTCGTCCTTCCAGAACTTGTAGCCCTCGGCGTTGCGGTCGATGATCGCCTCGGCGCCCATCGCGCGGCAGATGTCCGCCTTCTGCTCGCTGGAGACCACACAGATCGGGTTGGCGCCACCGGCCAGCGCGAACTGCGTCGCATACGAGCCCAGGCCGCCGCTGGCGCCCCAGATCAGCACGTTGTCGCCCTGCTTCATGCCGGCGCCGTTGCGCGAGACGAGCTGGCGGTACGCGGTGGAGTTCACCAGGCCCGGCGCCGCCGCCTCCTCCCAGCTGAGGTGGTCGGGCTTGGGCATCAGCTGGTTGGACTTCACCAGGGCGATCTCCGCCAGGCCGCCGAAGTTGGTCTCGAACCCCCAGATGCGCTGCTCGGGGTCGAGCATCGTGTCGTTGTGGCCGTCGGAGGACTCCAGCTCGACCGACAGGCAGTGCGCGACGACCTCGTCACCGGGGCGCCAGGCGTTGACGCCCGGGCCGGTGCGCAGGACCACGCCCGCCAGGTCGGAGCCGATGATGTGGTACGGCAGGTCGTGGCGCTTGGTGAGCTCCGAGAGCTTGCCGTACCGCTCCAGGAAGCTGAAGGTCGAGACCGGCTCGAAGATCGAGGTCCACACGGAGTTGTAGTTGACCGAGGACGCCATCACGGCCACCAGCGCCTCACCCGGGCCCAGTTCGGGCAGCGGCACGTCATCGACGTGCAGCGACTTGCGCGGGTCCTTCTCGCGGGTGGTGAGACCGGTGAACATCTCGGTCTCGTCCTTGTGCACGGTCACCGCGCGGTAGGACTCGGGGAGCGGCAGTGCGGCGAAGTCGGCGGAGGTGGTGTCCGGCGACTGAATCGCGTCCAGGATTTCCTTCACGGTGTTGCCTCCGGCGAAGCGTGCGTCTGACGGGAGACGCTGAGGGGAACGTCGGGGAAGTGCTGCTGCTGTGGAGGTATGCCGTCGGTTCGGCGGGGTGGTGCTGCTGGCAGCGCTGGGTGGTGCGCGAAGTTGCCTGTGACGCAGGCGTCCGGGCGCGCGAGGCGCGATGGCCTTGCGGGGACAGCCGGCGTACGAGAGGTCTCTGCACGCCGGCCGCCCGGACAACATCAACGTATGACACCGCGTGCCAGGCCGCAAGACACTGAGTGCCAACAATTTCACTCAGATGCAATCCGCCCATCACAGATGAGCGATGATCGATCGAAGTCTTTCACCACGGGACGCGAAACGCCCGCCGGGCTCGACGGGAGCGTCGAGCCCGGCGGGCGTCAGGTGTGGCGGGCGCCGCTGGTCAGCGGGTTTTCAGGGTGCGCTCGATGGCGCGCATGATCTCGTCCAGCGGCGCGTCCGTACGGGCGACGGTCACCAGGACGTCACCGGTGGTGCTCGTGGCCGCGGCAGGCGGCTTGGCGGGACTCGTCGCACCGGCGGCGCGCCCCGCGCCTATGCCCGTGCCGAACGTGTCCCGGACGATCGCGAACGCGTGGTCGAGCTGGGCCTCCACATCGCCCTGGCCGCCCGACCGCAGCCAGCGGCGCAGCACATGGTTGTGCGCCGTGACGACCGCGGACGCGGCCACCTCCGCCAGCAGCGGGTCGTCGTTGCCGTCGTGGTGGTCACGCTCGTCGAAGTGGCCCAGCAGATAGCGGGTGAACAGCCGCTCGTAGCGGGCCACCGAGGCGATCTCGCGCTCCCGGAGCGTGGGCACCTCGCGGGTGAGGCGGTAGCGCTCGACCGACACGGCGGGGGAGGCCGCGTACATCTTCATGACTTCCTTGATGCCCCGGCAGACCGTGTCGAGCGGGTGCTCGTGCGGCGGTGCGGCGTTCAGCACCGCCTCCGCCCGCACGAGGGTGTCGTCGTGGTCGGGGAAAATCGCTTCTTCCTTGGAGCGGAAGTGGCGGAAGAAGGTACGCCGGGCGACCCCGGCCGCGGCGGCGATCTCGTCGACCGTCGTCGCCTCGTACCCCTTCGTCGCGAACAGTTCCATGGCCGCGGCCGCCAGCTCGCGGCGCATCTTCAGCCGCTGGGCGGCGGCGCGGCTTCCGGCGGCGCTCTCCGGAGCGTCGGACGGCGTGGCGGTGGCACGGGGTGACCTGGCGGGCTGGGACATGACCTGAACGTACTGCATTTGTGCAGGAGAGCGCGCCTGAGGGGCCGGGCCGCCCGCGCCGTCGAGCAGCCCTCCCCACTCCCCGTACGGCTCAGCGGCGGGCATATTCGCGGAAGCCGCGACCCGTCTTGCGGCCGAGGCAGCCCGCCGCCACCAGGTGCTCCAGCAGGGGCGCCGGCGCCAGGCCAGGGTCGCGGAACTCGCGGTGCAGCACCCGCTCGATGGCGAGCGAGACGTCGAGGCCGACCACGTCGAGCAGCTCGAAGGGGCCCATCGGGTAGCCGCCGCCCAGCTTCATCGCGGCGTCGATGTCGTCCAGGGAGGCATAGTGCTGCTCGACCATCTTGATCGCGTTGTTCAGGTACGGGAAGAGCAGCGCGTTCACGATGAAACCGGCCCGGTCGCCGCAGTCCACCGGGTGCTTGCGGATCTTCGTGGTGACCTCGCGGACGGTGGCGTGGACGTCGTCGGCGGTCAGGACCGTACGGACCACCTCTACCAGCTTCATCGCCGGGGCCGGGTTGAAGAAGTGCATCCCGATCACGTCCTGCGGGCGCGAGGTGGCGCGGGCGCAGGCGACGACGGGGAGGGAGGAGGTGGTGGTGGCCAGGACCGCGCCCGGCTTGCACACCTTGTCCAGCGTCGCGAACAGCTGCCGCTTGACCTCCAGGTCCTCGGCGACCGCCTCCACCGCCAGGTCGACCTCGGCGAATGCGTCGAGGGAACCGGCGGGCGTGACGCGCGCCAGGGTCTCGTCGCGGGCGTCGGCGGTCATCCGGCCCTTGTCGACGGAGCGGGCGAGGGACTTCGCGATCCTGGCCTTGGCCGTCTCGGCCTTCTCCGGCGAGCGGGCGGCGAGCACCACGTCGTACCCGGCCTTAGCGAAGACCTCCGCGATGCCGCTCGCCATGGTGCCGGAGCCGGCGACGCCGACGGCGCGGACCTCCCGCCCCTCTCCCGTGGTGGCCGTCTCCAGCGGGGTCAGCGCGTCGCGCACCACGACCGCGCTGCCGGGCGCCTCGTAGGTGTAGAAGCCGCGCCCCGACTTGCGGCCCGTCAGGCCCGCCTCGCTCAGCTGCTTGAGGATCGGCGCGGGGGCGTGCAGCCGGTCGCGGGACTCGGCGTACATGGCCTCCAGCACGGTACGGGCGGTGTCGATGCCGATCAGGTCCAGCAGCGCCAGCGGCCCCATCGGCAGGCCGCAGCCCAGCCTCATCGCGGCGTCGATGTCCTCGCGGGTGGCGTACTTGGCCTCGTACATCGCCGCGGCCTGGTTGAGGTAGCCGAAGAGCAGGCCGTCCGCGACGAAACCGGGCCGGTCACCGACCGCGACCGGCTCCTTGCCCAGCTGGTGGGCGAGGTCGGTGACGGCGGCGACGGCCTGCGGCGCGGTGAGCACCGAGGACACCACCTCGACCAGCTTCATCGCGGGGGCAGGGTTGAAGAAGTGCAGGCCCAGCACCCGCTCGGGGCGGGCGGAGTCGGCGGCGAGACGGGTCACCGACAGCGCGTTGGTGCCGGTGGCGATGATCGCGTCCGGGCGGACGATGGAGTCCAGCGCCCGGAAGACCTGCTGCTTGACCTCGTACGACTCGGGCACCACCTCGATGACGAGGTCCGCGTCCGCGGCGGCCTGGAGGTCGCAGAAGGTACGGAAGCGGGCGAGGATGTCGCGCCGCTCCTCCTCGGTGATCCGCTCGCGGGCCACGGACCGGGCGGTGGCAGCCTCCAGGGCGGCGGCCGCGCGGGCGGCGGCGGCCTCGCTGATGTCGATACCGATGACCTCACGGCCGGCCCGGGCCAGGACCTCGGCTATGCCGGCGCCCATCGTGCCGAGACCGACGACGGCGATGGTGGAGAGAGGGGTGTCCATCACGGGACTCCAGGGATGAGTGACGACTGATGAGGGGCGCGCGCGGGGGTACGACCGGGAGGCGGCGTACGCGGGTGCGAGCGGATCGCGCGCAGGCGTGCTGTCGCGGTGAGGAGAACCGACGGACCCTGTCCCGGAGTCGCGTCGTACAAAAAGTGCCGAACCGACAAGCTCCCCCATAGCCATGCGGCATGGGAGCCCTCAGGCGGCTGCGTCACCAGGCCGCCGTGAGGGTGCGGGTGGTAGCCCGCTCAGTTGAGCTTAACCGGCGGGTAACGAGCGCGCCAGTGCTGGGAAGTGGCCGGAACATGTGATCTGGATCGCGGTGGCGCTGGATACTGACAGCCATGGACGCCACGGATGAGGAGTTCAGGTCGCTCACGCACCGGCTGCGGGAGGAGGCCGGCGGATCCTCCGCGTACGAACGGCTGATCACCGTCGCGGACCCGGAGGAGCTCGCCGAGGTCCTCACCCGCCCGGGACAGCCCCTGTGGGCCCGCGAGATCGCCGCCTTCCGGCTCGGGCTCGCCGGTGACCGCCGCGCCTTCGAGGCGCTGGTCCTGCTCCTCAACCACCGGGACCCGGAGCGCTGCGTCTCCGCCGCCTACGCCCTGGCACGGCTGGGCGACCCCCGCACGCCGAAGGCGGCGGCCGCGCTCGCCACCAATGAGCTGCGCGTCGCCTACGCTCTGGCCCCGGTCCGGCTGCTCGCCCAGCTGCGCGCCCCGGAGTCCGTACCGGCGCTGATCACCGTCCTGGAACGCCGCCTGGCGGCCGGTGACCCGCACTGGCGGGTGGGCGTCGCGTGCGCGGAAGCGCTCGGCGCCCTCGGCGACGCCCGCGCCCGCCCGGTCCTCCAAGCCGCCCGCGCCCACCCCCGCCTGGCCCCCGCCGCCACACAGGCCCTGACACGGCTCGGCCCGGTCACCGCCCCACCGCCCTGACGGAGGCCCGGGCGGGGCGCTGCCCGGCCTGGGTCAGGGGCGCGGGGCCCGGACGTAGCGCCCGTCGTAGGCGAACTGCCAGCCCCGTACCCGGATGTCGGCCACGGCCGCGCAGTCGTCCTCCGCCATCCCCCGCACCCGGACCGGAGCGACTCCGTCAGGGGCGTGCGCGTGAGTGAGGTGTGGGCTCATGGGCCTCATCCTCGCGCACGACACTGACCATCAGCGCGTCAGCTCCGCCGGCCCAGCAGGCCGTGCAGCGCCGCCGCGCCGCTCGCGGGCGTCCCGGCGCGCGCCGGCGTCTTGCCCGGCTCCGGGTCGGGCGCCGCCGCGCAGACCGCGTCCACCGTGCCGTGCCCGCCGCCCTTCGGCAGCTCGCCGGTCTCCAGGTACCGCACCAGGTGCCGGTCCAGGCAGGCGTTGCCGTTCAGCGTGACCGCGTGGTTCCCGCCGCCCTGCTCGACGACCAGCCGGGAGCCGCGCAGCTTCTGACGGACGGACAGCCCGCCCTCGTACGGAGTGGCCGCGTCATCCGTGGCCTGGAACAGCAGCACCGGGGGCAGGGCGTCGTTCGACACGTCCGACGGGGTCATGGACGCGACCGGCCAGAAGGCACAGGGCGCGTTGTACCAGGCGTTGTTCCACGTGGAGAAGGGTGCCTTGGCGTACACGTCCCAGTTGTCCCGGTGCCAGGTGCCCCAGTTCCTCGGCCACCGGGCGTCACTGCACTGCACGGCCGTGTAGACCGAGTAGCCGTTGTCGTCGGACGCGTCGGCCGCCGCCAGGGTGTTGTAGGCCGCGACGAGCGGGGCGGGGTCCTTGTCGTTGACGTACGCCGAGAACGCCTGGGCGAGGGTGGGCCAGTAGCCGTTGTAGTACCCGCCCGGCAGGAACGTGTCCTCCAGCTCGGCCGGGCCCACCGTGCGGCCCGCCGGGTTCTTGCGCACCTCCTCCCGCATGGCGTACCAGCGCGCCTCGACCTTCGCCGGGTCGGTGCCCAGCCGGTACACCTGGTGGTGCTTGGCCACCCACGCCATGAACGACTTGTGGCGGGCGTCGAACGCCAGGTCCTGGGCGATGTTCGCGTCGTACCAGACCCCTTGCGGGTCGACGACCGAGTCCAGGACCGCCCGCCGTACCCGCTGCGGGAACAGCTTGGCGTAGACGGTGCCGAGGTACGTGCCGTACGAGTACCCGAAGTAGTTGATCTTCTCCGCGCCGAGCGCCTGCCGGATGACATCGAGGTCCCTGGCCGTGCTCACCGTGTTCATGTGCCGCAGCAGCCCGCCGTACTTGTCGCCGCACGCCCTGGCGAACGACGCGGCCCTGGCCAGGTTGGCCCGTTCGTCCCGCTGGTCGCGCGGTACGGAGTCGGGCCGTACGGGCGTGAAGTAGCCCGGCTTGCAGTCGAGCGCCGGCTTGCTCGCGCCGACGCCCCGCGGGTCGAAGCCGACCACGTCGTACTGCGCCGCGACGCTCGCCGGCAGCGACGCCGCCACATACCCGGCCATCGTCAGCCCGCTGGCTCCCGGGCCGCCCGGATTGACGAGCAGGGGGCCCTGCGAGGTCTCCGCGGTGTGCGGGATCCGGGAGAGCGCGAGGGTGATCTGCTCGCCGTGCGGCGCGGCGTGGTCCAGCGGCACCCGCACCGTGGCGCACTGCAGCCGGGGGTACTGCTTGGTGGCGCATCCCTTCCAGGTCAGACCACCGCGCGGCTCGTCGGCCGCCGGCTCCGCGGCCGACGGCGCGGCGCTGACCGCTCCCGCCATCAGCGCCCCCGCGGCGATCAGCACTCCTGCGCGTTTTTGCATATGGCCTCCCGGGCTGGGCGGAACGATGGCTGCGAGGGCATACGGCCCTCGGCGGATCGTCCCCGCAATCCGGCCCGGAAGGGCGGGTTCCGGTCAGACTTGACCCGATCAGAGGAGGGTGAGTTGCGTGGGCCCCGGCGGCTGGGCGGGCTGCCGTTCCGGAAGGACCGGGGCGATGCGGCGGGCGGTACCCCGCCGCGCCGGGCCTATGCCGAACTCGTCGGCCAGCTCGTGCACCTGACGGGTGATCCGGCGCTGGTACCACTTGGGGGCGTACGCCCCCTCCGCGTACAACCGCTCGTACCGCCGTACCAGGTGCGGGTGGTGCGCACGCAGCCACGTCATGAACCACTCCCGCGCCCCGGGGCGCAGGTGAAGGACGAGCGGGGTCACCGACGTCGCGCCGGACTCCGCGATCGCCCGCACGGTGGCGCGCAGCTGGTCGGGGTGGTCGCCCAGGAACGGGATGACGGGCGCCATCAGCACCCCGCACCCGATGCCGTGGTCGGTCAGGGTCCGTACGACGTCGAGCCGGCGCTCGGGGGCGGGCGTGCCGGGCTCGACGGTGCGCCACAGCTCCCGGTCGGTGAAGCCCACGGAGACGGAGATGCCCACATCGGTCACCTCGGCGGCCTGGAGCAGCAGGTCCAGATCACGCAGGATCAGCGTCCCCTTGGTGAGGATCGAGAACGGGTTCGCGTGGTCGCGCAGCGCGGCGATGATGCCGGGCATCAGCTGGTAGCGCCCCTCCGCGCGCTGGTAGCAGTCGACGTTGGTGCCCATGGCGATGTGCGCGCCCTGCCACCGGGGCGAGGCGAGCTGCCGGCGCAGCAGCTCCGGCGCGTTGATCTTGACCACGATCTGGGAGTCGAAGCCGATCCCCGTGTCGAGGTCGAGATAGCTGTGCGTCTTGCGGGCGAAGCAGTACACGCACGCGTGTGCGCAGCCCCGGTAGGGGTTGACGGTCCACTCGAACGGCATGCGGGAGGCGCCCGGCACCCGGTTCACGAGGGAACGGGCCCGCACCTCGTGGAAGGTGATCCCACGGAACTCGGGCGTGTCGAACGTACGCGTGGTCACGGCGTCCGTACCGAACAGCGCGGTGTCCCCGGTGGGGCCGGTGTCCCCAGGGGGGTGGTCGCTCAGATTGTCCCAGCGCATGGACGCCTCCTCAGTAGCACTGGGCCACACAATAGAACATACGTTCCCATGATCGCCTCTGCTGGTGCCCCCAGGATTTGGGCGCCCACGGCGCAGGTGGTTGGCTTGTGCCTCCCCTTAGGAACGAGTGCTGGAGGACATGGCATGGCGCAGGTCGAGGCCACGACGGAGCGGGTCATCGCGGCGGACGCGGAGACGGTGTTCGACGCGCTGGCCGACTACAAGGAGACCCGCGAGAAGCTGCTGCCCGAGCACTTCAGCGAGTACGAGGTACGCGAGGGCGGCGACGGCGAGGGCACCCTGGTCCACTGGAAGCTCCAGGCCACCAGCAAGCGCATCCGCGACTGCCTGCTGGAGGTCAGCGAGCCCTCGGACGGCCGGCTCGTCGAGAAGGACCGCAACTCCTCCATGGTCACCACCTGGACCGTCACCCCGGCCGGCGAGGGCCGCTCGAAGGTCGTCGTCACCACCGTGTGGAACGGCGCGGGCGGCATCGGCGGGTTCTTCGAGAGGACGTTCGCCCCCAAGGGGCTGGGTCGCATCTATGACGTGGTGCTCGAAAAGCTCGCCGCCGAGGTCGAGAAGTAGCCCCTCGCCTCCACCCCGCACGCGTCGCTTGAGGGTCACCGTTTCGAGTGGTCGTTCCCTCGGCGCTCCGGCGTCCCGGCGCGTGCTGTGAAGGACGGGCTTCCGGCAGCCACGGAGAGCCCCTGATGAGCGCCGGGCGGCTCGATGCGCCCGGCGCTCGCCGCTGCCGCGCGCGCCCGTACCGGCTGCTGCCGCCGGGCGCGCAATGCGAAAAACCCCGCGCGGGCGCGGGGTCGGGGGAGCGGGTCTCGTGGGCCGGGGCACGCAGACGGGCGGGGCACGCAGACGGGCGGGGCACGCCGGCGCGCCCGGCGCAAACGGCGCGAGGGTGTGGGCCGGGGCGTGGGGGGACGCCGCCGGCCCAGGACGTGGCGGGGCGGTCAGGATTCCTTGCCGCGGCCGGTCATCGCGTCGCGCAGCCGGTCGACCAGGCCGGCGCCCGGCGCGAGGAGCTTGTTGGCCGGCGGCTTGTCCGGGGCGGACGGGTGGGGGCGGGTCGGGGCCATCTTCTTGGCCTGCCGGACCTTGTCGCCGAGCTCATTGAGGGCCTCGGCCGAGCACGCCGCGCGCAGGCGCGGGAAGAGGTTGTTCTCCTCGTCCATGACGTGCGCGCGGATCTCGGTCATCAGCTTCATCATGAGCATGTCGAACTGCGGATCGTCGGCCTCGCAGCGCTCCAGGTCCTTCATGGTGCGCTCGGCCGCCGCGTGGTCGGCAAGCTCCTTCTCGGCGAGCTCGTTCCCGCCCGTCACGTGCTCGCGTACCGCGGGGTAGAGGTAGGTCTCCTCCGCGACCGCGTGCCGGATCAGCTCCATGGTGACCTGGTCGGCGTAGTGCTTGCGCCGGCTGTCGCCGGACGGCAGCTCCTCGATATTGGTGAAGATTTCCTCCACCTCTTCGTGGTCGGTGGTCAATTCGGCGATTACGTCTCCGCCGTGTGCCATGTCGTCGCTCCTCTGCGCGGGGGCATTCCGGATTTCCTCAATGAAACGCGCCCGCCGTCATCCGCGGCGTATTGGTGCTCTCTCAGCGTGTCGTGTCCCCACCGCCCCTCACCATCGCCGCGCCGCTGTGGTCGAGAACACTGCCCCGTCCGTGAGCTGGACCATTTCCACCCGGGATATCCGGAGGTAGCGTTTGGGGCCACCCCGCTCCCGTAAATCCGGATGGATCGGCCGTGCCCGCAGATTTCTCGCTCTCCCCGCTCATAGCGGCGACCGCGCAATGGCTGACGCGCGCCTATCCGACGGGCCCAGGCGCACTGGACCGTGCCCTGGCCGAGGTACAGGCGCGGCAGGCCGTCACGGCGGCGGCGTGGCTGCGCTACCCGACCGAGATGGACGCCGCTCTCGTGGCCGTGGCGGGCCCCGGAGGCTCGGCCCGGCTGGACTGGATCACCGGCACGGACGGCACCGGGCCCGACGAAGCCCGGCACGGCGCCGAGGAGCGCCACGCGTGGCGTACGTGGGTGGACGAGGTGGTCGCGAGCTGGGCGGCGTCCCTGCTCAGCAGGCCCGAGCTCGCCGCGGCGGCGATGGACGCCCTCGCGGGCAGCGCGCACATGGGTGACGCGCCGGTGGACTTCCGGCGTCTGGTGCGGCCCGATGAACACGACCGGCGGGCCGCCGCGCTCCTGCGCCAC
Organism: Streptomyces ficellus; assembly: GCF_030406405.1. Classification (GTDB taxonomy): domain Bacteria; phylum Actinomycetota; class Actinomycetes; order Streptomycetales; family Streptomycetaceae; genus Streptomyces; species Streptomyces ficellus_B. Next base: position 108,429 of record NZ_JAUEPL010000007.1, on the reverse strand, counting down.
CCCGACCTGCTGGCCCCCATAGCCGAGCTGCACCACGCCCAGCTCCTCGACCGGCTGAACCGGGGGCCCGCGCTCACCGGCTGATCCATCGGCGGAGTGCGGAGTGCGGAGTGCGGCCTGCGGAGCGCGGCGTGCGCGGTGGCCTGCGGCCCATGCCGGCCGGTGCGCGGTGGCGGCCCGCGGCCGATGCCGGCCGGTGCGTGGTGACGGGTGCCGGCGACACCGCCGACAGTTATCCACAGGCCTGGGCAGGCGCGGCCGGACCGCGTACGGTTTCGAGGCATGAAGATCCTTGTCAGCGCCGACATGGAAGGCGCCACCGGTGTGACCTGGCCGGCCGATGTGCTGCCCGGGACCCCGCAGTGGGAGCGCTGCCGCGCCATGTTCACCTCGGATGTGAACGCGGCCGTTCTCGGATTCTTCGACGGCGGCGCCGACGAGGTACTCATCAATGAAGCGCACTGGACCATGCGCAATCTGCTGCTGGAAAGACTCGACGAGCGCGCCGAGATGCTCACCGGCCGCCATAAGCCGCTGTCCATGGTCGAAGGCGTTCAATACGGCGATGTGGACGGCGTCGCCTTCGTCGGCTACCACACGGGCGCGGGCACCGAAGGGGTCCTCGCCCACACCTATCTCGCCAACTCCATCACCGGCGTCTGGCTCAATGGCGTACGAGCGAGTGAGGGCCTGCTCAACGCCCATGTCGTCGCCGAGTTCGGCGTCCCCGTCATCCTGGTCACCGGAGACGACCTGACCTGCGAGGACGCCCTCGCATACGCCCCGGAGGCCCGCAAGGTCGCCGTCAAGGACCACGTCTCGCGGTACGCCGCCGTGTGCCGCACGCCCACCCGGACGGCCGCCGACATCCGCGCCGCAGCCAAGGACGCCACCGCTCTCGCCGTACGGTACGAACCGGTGCGCGGCGGGCCGTTCACCGTGGAGCTGGAGTTCGACGCGGAGCACCTCCCGGCCGCAGCCACCCTCGTACCGGGCGTGGCGGCCAGTGGTGAACGGAGCGTGGCGTACACCGGCGAGACGATGTACGAGGCCATTCGCGCCTTCAAGGCGGTCACCACGATCGTCTCGGCAGCGGTGGAGGAGCAGTATGGCTGACGTGACACCGTTCGACACGGACTCGCAGGCGCTCGACGAGGTGGTCACCTTCACCTCCGAGCTCATCCGCATCGACACCACCAACCGCGGCAGCGGCGACTGCAGGGAGCGCCCCGCCGCCGAGTACGTGGCCGAGAAGCTCGCCGAGGCCGGTCTCGAACCGCTCCTCCTGGAGCGCACACCCGGCCGGACCAATGTGGTGGCGAGGATCGAGGGCACCGACCCGTCCGCCGACGCGCTCCTCGTCCACGGCCATCTGGACGTGGTGCCCGCCGAGCCCGACGACTGGGACGTGCACCCCTTCTCCGGGGAGGTCCGCGACGGTGTGGTGTGGGGGCGCGGCGCCGTCGACATGAAGGACATGGACGCGATGGTCCTGGCGGTCGTCCGCGAGTGGGCGCGCCACGGCATCCGCCCGCGGCGCGACATCGTCATCGCGTACACGGCCGACGAGGAGGCCAGCGCCGTGGACGGCGCGGCCTATCTCGCCCGTCACCACGCGGGGCTCTTCGAGGGCTGCACCGAAGGCATCAGCGAGACCGGCGGGTTCACCTTCCACGCCGGCCCGGATCTGGCGATCTACCCGATCGGGGCGGGGGAGCGCGGCACCGGATGGCTCAAGCTCACCGCGGAGGGCAGGGCGGGCCACGGCTCCAAGGTGAACCGGGAGAACGCCGTCAGCCGGATCGCCGAGGCCGTCGCCCGTATCGGCCGGCACGAGTGGTCGGTCCGGCTCACCCCGACCGTGCGGTACGCCCTCACCGAACTCGCCGCGCTGTACGGGGTGGAGCCCCTTCTCGACGACCCCGGCTTCGACGCGGACGCGCTGCTGGAAAAGCTCGGCCACGCGGCCGCGCTCGTCGAGCCGGCCATCCGCAACAGCTCCAACCCGACCATGCTGCACGCCGGCTACAAGGTCAACGTGATCCCGGGGATCGCCACCGCCCATGTCGACGGCCGGTTCGTACCGGGCGGCGAGGAGGAGTTCATCGCCACCATGGACCGGCTCACCGGACCGGACGTCCACTGGGAGTTCCAGCACCGGGAGATCGCCCTGGAAGCACCGGTCGACTCGCCGACGTACGCCAAACTGCGCGCCGCCCTGGAGCACTTCGACCCGGACGCGCACGTCGTGCCGTTCTGCATGTCCGGCGGCACGGACGCCAAGCACTTCGCGCGGCTCGGCATCGTCGGCTACGGCTTCTCACCGCTCCGGCTGCCCATCGGCTTCGACTACCCGGCGCTCTTCCACGGCGTCGACGAGCGCGTCCCGGTCGAGGCGCTGCACTTCGGCATCCGGGTGCTCGACCACTACCTGCAGTCCGCATAGGGGGGAAACGCACATGGTGCCCACGGGGGCTTACGGAACCTGGCCGTCACCGATCGACGCGAGGAGGGCCGCCGTGTACGACGGCCTTCCCGAGTACGTCGGCGTGGTCGGCGACGAAGTGTGGTGGACCGAGCCGCGCCCCGCCGAGGGCGGCAGACGCACCCTGGTGCGCAGGCGCGCGGACGGTACCGAGGAGACGGTGCTGCCGGCCCCCTGGAACGTGCGCAGCAGGGTCATCGAGTACGGCGGCCGGCCGTGGGCCGGAGCGGACCGCGGTCAGGGAGCCGGGGGGCTCCTCGTCGTCTTCAGCCACTACCCGGACCAGCGGCTGTACGTGTACGACCCGGACGGCGACCAGGAGCCGGCGCCGCTCACCCCGGTGTCCGGTGTGGGTGGCGGACTGCGCTGGGTGGACCCCGTCGTCCGCCTGGACAGGGGCGAAGTGTGGTGTGTGCTGGAGGAGTTCACCGGAGACGGGCCCGGGGACGTGCGACGGGTCATCGCGGCCGTGCCGCTCGACGGGTCGGCCGCCGGGGACCGGGGTGCCGTGCGTGAGCTCACCGACGACCGGCACCGGTTCGTCACCGGGCCACGGCTCTCACCCGACGGCCGGCGCGCCGCGTGGATCGCCTGGGACCACCCCCGCATGCCGTGGGACGGCACGGCCGTGATGACCGGTGAGGTCACGGACGGCGGGCCGTTCACGGAGGTGCGGCAGGTGGCGGGCAGCACCGACGAGTCGGTCTGCCAGGTGGAGTGGGCTCCGGACGGCTCACTGCTGTACGTCTCGGACAGCGGCGGCTGGTGGGAGTTGCAGCGGATCAGGCCGGGCTCGCGGGCGGCCGCCCTCTGCGCGGGGCGCGCGGAGGAGTTCGGCGGACCGCTGTGGAAGATCGGTCTCACGTGGTTCCAGCCGCTGGACGACGGGATGATCGCCACCATCCACGGCAGGGGCGCCACCGGCCTCGGGATACTGGACCCCGAGACCGGCGAGCTCGTCGACGCCCCCGGGCCCTGGACCGAATGGGCGTCCACGCTCGCCGCCCACGGCTCCCGCGTCTTCGGTGTCGCGGCCAGCCCGCGCAGTGGATACGAGGTCGTGGAACTCGACACCAGCACCGGCCGCACCCGGGTCATCGGCGCCGCCCACGAAGACCCCGTGGACCCGGCGTACTACCCCGAGCCGCAGATCCGCACCTTCACCGGTCCCGACAACCGCGAGATCCACGCTCACATCTACCCGCCGCACAACCCCGACCGGATCGCCCCCGACGACGAACTGCCGCCCTACGTGGTGTGGGCGCACGGCGGCCCCACCGGCCGCGCCCCGCTCGTACTCGACCTGGCCATCGCCTACTTCACCTCGCGCGGCATCGGCGTGGCCGAGGTCAACTACGGCGGCTCGACGGGATACGGGCGTGGGTACCGCGACCGGCTGCGCGAGCAGTGGGGCGTCGTCGACGTCGAGGACTGCGCGGCCGTCGCCGAGGCGCTGGCCGCCGAGGGCACCGCCGACCCCGCCCGGCTGGCCATCCGGGGCGCCAGCGCGGGCGGCTGGACCGCCGCCGCTTCGCTGGCCCTCACCGGGGTCTACGCCTGCGGCACCTTGCTCTACCCGGTCCTGGACCTGGACGGGTGGGCCGAGGAGACCCATGATTTCGAGTCGCGGTACCTGGAGTCGCTGATCGGGCCGCCGGCCGAGGTGCCGGGGCGGTACCCGGAACGCTCGCCGCTCAGCCTCGCCGAGCAGATCAGCGCGCCGTTCCTGCTGCTCCAGGGGCTCGACGACGTGGTGTGCCCACCCGCGCAGAGCGAACGGTTCCTGGCGCGGATGGCGGGACGCGGCATACCGCACGCGTTCATCGCCTTCGAGGGCGAAGGGCACGGCTTCCGCCGCGCCGACACCATGTCCAGGGCCCTCGAAGCCGAACTGGCCCTCTACGTCCAGACCTTCGGGATCACCCGCCAGGACGTCCCCCTCCTGGAGCTGCGGAAGTGACGGCCACGCCCCTCACCAGGCCCGCGCGGCTCGGACCGGGCGACCGGGTCGCCATCGTCGCGCCCGGCGGCCCCGTCCCCGAGGACCGGCTCCGGGCCGGGCTGGACATCCTGCGCGAGTGGGGCCTCGACCCCGTGGTGATGCCGCATGTGCTCGATGTCCACCCGGAGTTGCCGTACCTCGCCGGAGCCGACGCCGCCCGCGCCCGGGACCTGACGGACGCGTGGTGCGACCCCACCGTCTCCGCCGTCCTGTGCGCACGCGGCGGCTACGGCACGCAGCGCATGGCCGACCTCCTCGACTGGACGGCGGTACGGGCCGCCGGCCCCAAGGTGTTCGTCGGCTACAGCGATGTGACGGGACTGCACGAGGCGTTCGCCGTACGGATGGGGCTCGCCACCCTGCACGGCGCGATGGTCGGGACGGTCACGTTCCTCAAGGACGCCCGCACCCAGGAGTCGCTTCGGGCCGCGCTCTTCGAGCCCGAGTCGGTACGCACCCTGGGGCTGGAGAGCGCGCGGGCCATGGTGCCCGGCCGGGCGCGCGGCGTCACCCTGGGCGGCTGCCTGTGCATGCTCGCCGCCGACCTGGGCACCCCGCACGCCCGCCCGTCCGCGCGGGGCGGGCTGGTGCTGCTGGAGGACACCGGTGAGGAGCCGTACCGGCTGGACCGTATGCTCACGCAGCTGCTGCGCTCCGGCTGGCTGGACGGGGCGGCGGGGATCGCGCTCGGCTCGTGGGAGGAGTGCGGGCCCTACGAGGCGGTGCGGGCGACCCTGCGCGACCGGCTCGGCGGGCTCGGCGTGCCCGTGGCCGAACAACTGGGCTTCGGTCACGGCCCGACCGCGCTGACGATACCCCTGGGTGCGGCCGCGACGCTGGACGCGGAGGCGGGGACGCTGACGCTGGACGAACCCGCTCTGCGCTGACGCCCGCAGGGCGCTGGGGTGCGCCCCGCGCTCGCGCCTGGAACGCGAGGCGGAGTCGGCCCCGCGTTCGCGTTAGCCCTGCGCTCGGTCGAAAACCTTGCGCACGCACCGTTGACGTGGATCTGACAGGTGCCACACCATGGGCGCGCCCGGTACTTACCGGTCGGTATGTTTCCTCGTGGTGGAGGTCCCCGTGTCGTCGCGTCGTCGTGCCCTGCCCCGACTCCGTACGTCCCTGGTTCTCGTGGCCGGCGCCGCGCTCGCCGCACCGGTCGCCGTCGCCGATCCGGCGGCGGGCGCCCCGGCGGTGCCGGCGACCGAGGGACAATTCACCGTTACGGCACTGAAGTTCACCGTGGACGCGGGTGGGCGGAGCTGCACCGTGGACGCCGACCTGTACCGGCCCGCCGGGGTGGACGCCGCGCACCGGGCGCCTGCCGTGCTCACCACCAACGGGTTCGGCGGGAGCAAGACGGACGGGTCGACCGCCGCCATCGGCAAGGCGTTCGCCGCCCGCGGCTATGTCACGCTGGTGTACTCGGGGCTCGGATTCGGCAAGTCCGGGTGCCTGATATCGCTCGACGATCCGCGCATCGACGGCAAGGCGGCCTCCGGGCTCATCGACTTCCTCGGGGGCAAGCGAGCCGCCGACGACGGCACCAAGGCCGACTTCGTCACGGCCGACCGGCCCGGCGACCCGCGCGTGGGCATGATCGGAGGCTCGTACGGCGGTGCCATCCAGCTGGCGACCGCGGCTGTGGACCGGCGCGTGGACGCCCTCGTACCGATGATCACCTGGCACGACCTGGCGTACTCGCTGGACCCCAACAACGCCGCACGGGACGTGCCGGGTGCCTTCAAATGGCAGTGGGCCAACGGCTTCTACCTGATAGGGGAGGGACAGCCGCTCCTCGTACCGAGCCTGGACCCGTCCCGGATCAATAAGCTGGGCTGTCTGCACTTCGTCACGCGGGCCTGCGAGACGGTCCGGCTCCTCAACTCCGGCCGCTACCCGGTCGGCGAAACACAGGAGATGCTCGACTTCGCGCGCAGTGTGTCCCCGGTCTCCTACCTGGACCGGGTAAAGGCGCCGACGCTCCTCATCCAGGGGCAGGCCGACAGCCTCTTCAACCTCAACGAGGCGCAGGCCAGCTACGAACAGCTCAAGGCACAGGGCACCGAGACCAAGATGATCTGGCAGTCCTGGGGCCACAGCGGCGGGCTCACCGATCCGGTGAGCGGCGAACTCAACCTGGGGGAGGGCAACCTCGACACGAGTTACGTCGGGCGGCGCATCCTCGCCTGGTTCGACCGCTACCTGCACGGCAGGACGACCACGGACACCGGCCCCGCCTTCGCGTACTACCGCGACTGGCAACCGGGCTACGGCACGGCCGCCGCCGTACCGCCGCTGTCGCAGAAGCTGTACCTGTCCGGCGACGGCAAGCTCGTCGACAACCGCGCCAAGGTGGTGCGCGGCGCCCGTGAGTACCGCAACGCGCTGGTGGCGACCAGCCACTCGGAGTCGTCCCTGGCCGGCCTCATCGGGCTCCCGGACCCCGCGCCGTACGACACGCCCGGCACCTACCTCGGCTGGACCAGCGCCCCGCTGAAAACCCCGGTCGACGTCGTCGGCGCCCCGAAGGCCACCCTCAAGGTCGTCTCACCGAGGACCGAGCGGGTGCAGCACTCCGGGGACGCCGCCGACAAGCTGGTCCTCTTCGCCAAGGTCTACGACGTCGCCCCCGACGGTACGCAGACGCTGGTCAACCGGCTGGTCGCGCCGGTGCGCGTGCCGGACGTGACCCGGCCGTTCACCGTGGAGCTGCCCGGCATCGTGCACCGGTACGAGGCGGGCCACCGGCTGCGGTTCGTGATCGCCGCCAGTGACTCGGCGTACTTCGGCAACCGTGGCGTCAAGCCCGTGACCGTCACCAGTGCCCCGCAGGACACCGGCGCCCTTGAGCTGCCCGTCGTCAGCGGGACGCCGCGATAGCCGCGTAACCCGGCCGGATCACCTCGTCGATGAGGCGGCGGCGCTCCGGCAGCGGCAGGAACGCGGCCTCCACGGCGGCGACCGTGAACTCCTCGAAGACCTCGGGGCCGTACCCGAAGGCGTCCGCCATGTGCTGGAACTCCTGGCTCATGGTGGTGCCGGAGACGAGCCGGTTGTCGGTGTTCAGCGTGATGCGGAAGCCGGCGCGGCGCAGCCCGTCGATGGGGTGCGTGGCGTAGTCCTTGGCGGCACCGGTCTGGAGGTTGGAGGTCGGGCAGACCTCCAGGGCGATGCGGTTGTCGCGGACGTACGCGGCGAGGTGGCCGAGCGTGCCGTCCTCGGCGATGTCGTCGGTGATCCGCACGCCATGGCCGATCCGCTCGGCGCCGCAGACCTGCACCGCCTCGTGGATCGACTCGGCGCCGACTGCCTCGCCCGCGTGGATGGTGAAGTGGCAGTTGTGCCGCTTGAGGTGCTGGAAGGCGGGCAGGTGGCGGGCCGGCGGGTTGCCGATCTCGCCGCCCGCGATGTCGAACCCGGCCACGCCGCGCTCACGGTGCGCCACGGTCAGCTCGGCTATCTCCAGCGAGCGGTCCGTGTGGCGCATACCGGTCAGCAGCGTGCCCACGGTGATCCGCCCGCCCGTGCGGCGCTCGCCCTCGCGGAAGCCGTCGTTGACCGCCTCGACCACCTCGTCGAGCGTCAGGCCGGCCGTCAGGTGCTGCTCGGGGGCGTAGCGCACCTCCGCGTAGACGACGCCGTCCGCCGCCAGGTCCTCGGCGCACTCGGCCGCGACGCGGAACAGCGCCTCGCGGGTCTGCATCACCGCACAGGTGTGGGCGAACGTCTCCAGGTAGCGCTCCAGCGAACCCGAGTCGGCGGCGTCCCGGAACCAGACCGCGAGCGCGGCCGGGTCCTCGGTCGGCAGGCCGGTGTAGCCGCACTCGCGGGCCAGCTCGATGATCGTGGCGGGGCGCAGGCCGCCGTCCAGGTGGTCGTGGAGGACGGCCTTGGGAGCGCGCCGGATCCAGTCGGCGGGGGCGGCGGTGGCGGCGGGAGCGTCGGCGGAGACGTTGTCAGACAAGTGCATGGGGCGCGAGTGTACGGCACGCCCGCGCCGCGTGCCGTGACGCAGCCGACAGGCGGGGGAGGGGCGGGAACGCAGCCCGCGTGAAAGGCGGGCGGACACCACTCGGCGTCGCGGAGACGCGCGGCCCGGCGCCGCAGCAACGCGGGCCCGGGGTGTGGTGGCCCGGCGCCTGTAGCAGGGTGCGGCTCCTGCGCCGAAGCAGGGGAGACCGGGGCGAGCCGGACGAACGCGGGGGGCCGGCCCGGCGCCGCAGCAACGCGCCCCCCGCGCGGGCGTGGCCCGGCGTGTCAGGTCGACTGGAGCACCGGCAGGGCCGCCGCGCCCGTGGGGAGCATGTGCTTGGCGGCCAGGATCGGGGTGTCCCCGGCCCGTACCACCTGGGTGATCAGTACGGCGGGGGTGTCGGCGGGCCGGCCCAGCTGGGCCCCGCGCCGCTGCCCGACCAGCGTGGCCGTCACGCTGCTGTGCGCGGCCAGCGGCACGCCACGGGACGCCCCGGTCAGCACGGCGAGCATCGAGGTGCGGTCGGGCGCGGGCTCCGCGGCGAGCGCCCGCGCGAAGGCCGGGTGGGCGCGCTCCAGGACGTTCTCGGCGGCCGCCCACTCCTGGCTGAGCGCCGCCGCCGTACCGTCCGCGGCCAGCAGCGACTCCCAGAACCGCAGCTCGGCGCGGGCGGGCGCGAGCAGGTGCTGGGTGGTGAAGTCGGTCGGCTCCTCGACGGTGCGCAGCAGCCCCCGTACGCGGACGGCGGCGCCCGCGCCGATCAGCTCCTCCAGCGGCTGGATGTGCTCGAAGCCGCGCCGGGGCGGGCGGTCGTTGACGGTCCGGCCGACCCCGCGGCGTACCGACAGCAGGCCGTCCTCCTGGAGCAGCAGCAGGGCCTCGCGGAGGGCCGGGCGGCTCACGCCCAGCTCGGTGGCGAGCTTGGGCTCGGAGGGAAGGGTGGAGCCGGGCGGGTAGGTGCCGGCGTGGATCGCGTCCACGATCCGCTCGTACAGCACCACCACCGGTCTCCGCTGCTGCGCGCTGACCACCATTGCCCCTCCTCGGCCGACTTGTCAGCAAGTTATGCCGACTCCGGGCGGCCGGGCAACGGCGGCGCGGTCTCGATCGAGCTGCGGATGAGCTGCGAATGAGCTGCGGATGAGCGGGGCGTGAGGCGTGGGAACGGGGAAATCCGCAGGGCGCTGAAAATCACAGGCGGACAGGTCTTGACGTTTACGCGCGTAGATCTCAGGCTGTCTCAGCGGCGCTTGTCTGACAAGCCATCCGCGCACCGTCGCACCGTTCGCTTTCCCACGACATGACATCCAAGGCAAAGGGGCCGACATGTCCATCACGCTCGGCCGGACACGTTCCGGAGCCGAATCCGACCTGGCGGGCCGCGGCCCCATGCTGCTGGCGATGGTCCTGGCCGTACTCGGCTACCAGATCAACGCCACGATGCTCAGCCCCGCACTGCCCGATGTCATCGAACGGCTCGGCACCACCACGGCGGCCGCGGGTCTGTCCCAGACCCTGTTCTTCCTGATGGCGGCCATCGGGCAGGTCACGCTCGCCCGCCTCAGCGACCAGCGCGGCCGCAAGCCCATGATGATCCTCTGCGCGATCGTCCTGATCTTCGGCAATCTGCTCTGCGTCTTCGCGCCGAACATCGAGATCTTCATCGCGGGCCGCGTCCTGCAGGGCATCTCCGCCGCGATGTTCACCCTGGCCTTCCTCACCCTGAACCAGCTGCTCACCCCGGCCGGCTTCGGCAAGGCCGCCGGCATCATCACCGCCGTCAACGGCGGCCTGGCGGGCGTCGACGCCATCGCGGGCGGCCAGATCGCCGACACCATCGGCTTCCGCGGCATCTTCGTCTGCTCCACCCTGATCGCCGTCGCCGGCCTGATCGGCGTACGCCGGTACGTCCCCGACGTCCCGCCCACCACCACCGCCGACGCGCGCTTCGACTCCCGCGGTATCTCCGCCCTCGCCCTGGGCCTCACCGGCATCCTGGTCGGCCTCGCCCAGGGCGCGGCCTGGGGCTGGACCTCGGCCCTGACCCTCGGCTTCCTCCTCGGCGGCCTGGCCTCCCTCATCTTCTTCGTCGTCTCGCAGAAGAGCGCCCCCAATCCGGTCATCGACCTCGACGTCCTCGCCTCCCGCCGCGCCTGGCCGCTGCTGCTCACCACGGTCTGCACCCTCGGCGGAGCCTTCGGCGCGATCGCGCTGACCATCCCGCTCTTCTCCCAGGACGCCCGCGTCGGCCTCGGCCTGTCGGCCGTCACCGCCGCCATCCTCTTCCTCACCCCGATCCAGCTGATCGGCGTGGTCTCGGCGCCGCTGACCGGCCGCCTCGGCCCGAAGGTCGGCTGGCGCACGGTCGTGGTCACCGGCGCGGTCGCCAACTTCGTGATCTTCGTCTTCGCCACGCTGTTCCTGCACAGCGAGTGGATACTCGTCGCCGCGCTGGCCGCGCTCGGCGTGACGTACGGCGGCTTCATGCTCACCGGCCTCAACGGTCTCGCCGTCACCACCGCCCCCAAGGACAAGCCCGGCTCGCTCTCCGGCCTCAACGGTGCCTGTTTCGGCATCGGGGCCTCGCTCGGCATCGCCCTCGCCTCTGCCATGATCACCGCGGGCAGCGACGCCCAGGGCGTCACCGAGGCCGGCTACCAGAACGCCATGTACACGGCGCTCGCCCTGCTCGCGGTCGGTGTCGTCACCGCGCTGCTCATCCAGCGTCCGGACCCCGCCGACGCTGCCGACGCCGCCGGGGACGATGAGCCGCAGCTGGTCGTCACCCACCACTGACCGGCGGCCCTTCACCCGTACGGCTCGTTTCACCGCCCCCGGGCCGCCAGGATCCGCACATCCTGGTGCCGGGGGCGGTGCCGTACTGCGAGTGCCGTACTGGGAGTGCCGTACCCGGGTGCCGTACCCGGCCCGCCGCGGCCACTCCCCAGGAGGCGACAGTGTACCGTGCGGCCACCGCGATCACGGCCTCGCTATCCTGACCCGATGTCCGCGAACGACAGCCCCTACCTCGCCGAAGGCCCACGCGTGGGCATCCGGCACCTCGCCTACGAGGACGCCGGCGAGTTCACCGCGCGGGTCCGCGAGAGCAGGGACCTGCACCGGCCGTGGCTCTTCCCGCCGGACACCGCCGAGGTCTACGACCGCTACGCCCGTGCCCGCATCGAACACGCGGACGTCGAATCCTTCCTGGTCTGCGAGCGGGAGGCGGGCGGCGCGATCGCCGGCTTCATCACCATCAACAACATCGTCCGGGCCGCCTTCCTCAACGGCACCCTCGGCTACGGCGCCTTCGCCCACGCGGTGGGCCGGGGCCTGATGAGCGAAGGGCTCGGGCTGGTCCTCGCGTACGCCTTCGGCCCACTCGGCCTGCACCGGCTGGAAGCCAACATCCAGCCGCTCAACGAGGCGTCCCTGGCGCTCGTACGCCGCGCCGGATTCCGGCTGGAGGGCTACTCCCCGGCGATGCTCTTCATCGACGGCGCCTGGCGCGACCACGAACGCTGGGCCATCACCTCGGACATGCGTACCGGCGGCCACCCCACGCGGTACGACTTCCGCAAGGAACCCGGTCGCTGACGGAACGTCAGCGCTTGCGGTCGGCGTACTCGAAGACCGAACCGTCCGGATGCACGGCGATCAGATTGCGCCCCACCGGGGTCGGCACCGGGCCCGCCAGGACCTGCCCGCCGACCTCGGTGAGCCGGGCGTGCGCAGCCTCCACGTCCTCCACCGCGATCGTGGCCGTCACCTTGCGCAGCACCTCCAGCTCCGATTCGGGGCCGCTCATCAGCAGGAAGCAGCCCACGGCCGCCACCGAGACGCCGCCGCGCTCGAAGCGCAGCGCGCGGCTTCCGGTGAGCCGTTCGTAGAAGAACACCGACCTGTCCAGGCTCTCCTGGTCGTCGAGGCAGATGCGCAGAGTGGCGCCGAGGATCTCCATAGGGGCGAGGGTAGTTGGCCGCGCCGCGGGATGAGATCCATTCCTCGGGTCACACCCGGCAGAGCATCTCGCCGTGCGGCACCATGAACCATCCGTCGTCCCGGCGCGCCCACTCCCGCCAGCCCCCGGCGATCGCCGCCAGCTGCTCGGCGGTGGCGTGCCCGCCGTCCACCGCGAGTTCGGCGTACACCGAGGCGGTCGTACGGTCCGCCCACAGCCCGCTCCACCAGGCGCGCTCGCCGGGTGTGGTGAAACACCACGCGGAGGCGGTGGCCGTGATGTCGGTGAAGCCCGCCCGGCGGGCCCAGGACACCAGCCGGCGGCCCGCGTCCGGTTCGCCGCCGTTGGCGCGGGCCACCCGCCGGTACAGCTCCTGCCACTCGGCCAGTACGGGCGGTTCGGGGAACCAGGCGAAGGCCGCGTAGTCGCTGTCGCGCGCCGCGACGACGCCGCCCGGGCGGCACACCCGCCGCATCTCCCGCAGCGCCCGCACGGGGTCGCCCACGTGCTGGAGCACCTGGTGGGCGTGGACGACGTCGAAGGAGTCGTCGGGGAAGTCCAGCGCGTGGACGTCGGCGACCGCGAAGCGGACGTTGTCCAGGCCGCGTTCACGGACGGCCGCGCGGGCCTGTTCCAGTACCTCGCCGGAGGCGTCCACGCCGGTCACCCGGCCGCCCGGTGCGACGAGCGCGGCCAGGTCGGCCGTGATGGTGCCCGGGCCGCAGCCCACGTCCAGCACGTCCAGCCCCGGCCGCAGCTCGCCCACCAGATACGCCGCGGAGTTGGCGGCGGTACGCCACCGGTGTGAGCGCAGCACCGACTCATGGTGCCCATGCGTGTAGACAGCGTCGGCCATGGCCGTACCCCCTGTGGTCCGTGTCGGATGCCAGGACGGCCACGGTACGCCGAGGTGCCGTATGGTGAGACCCGCGTCTCAGAGTATGGACGGCGCGCTTAGTGGTGCATGGCCTTGCGCATGGCGTCGCGCGTACGGTCCACGACCGCCGCGATCGGCCCCACGGCCAGGTTCTTCAGCGCCGAGTCCGTCCCCGGGTGCGGGCGGGTCGGGGCCACCGCCTCCGCCGCCTGCACGGCCCTCGCCAGGTTCCCCAGCGTGTCGCGGTCCGTGACGGCCCGCAGGTGGGCGAACTCGTACCGCTCCTCGGCCTCGGCGTGCGCCAGCACGTCCTGCCGCAGTGCCGCGAACCGGTCGAGGAACTCGGGGGAGTCGACGTCCATGTCCTGCAGCGCGCTCAGCGCCCGCTTGGCGCCTTCCTCCTCCTCGATGCGGTCCTCCACCACCTGCTCACCGCCCGCAATGTTCTTGCGCGCGAACGGGTGGACGACCTCCTCCTCGGCGGTCTCGTGCACCGCCAGCAGACGGACCAACTCGTGGAAGCACGCCTGGCGTTCCTCCCCCCGGGTGGCCACGACCTCGTCGAAGAGACGACGGATCCTCTCGTGCTGACCCTTCAGCAGTTCCACCACGTCAGGCTTCTGCGTCATGCCGTCATTCCTCCTTCGGTGATCCGGCGCTACCGGCCGGACCGCCCGGGTACCCGCCGCCCCACGGGTGCGAACCTGCCGCAGCGGAGGGCGGTCGTGAGGGCCGGCGTGGGCGCAGGCGTCGGCGTCCGGCGCGCGCGAGCCGCGTTTGGGGTGCAGGCTCGGGGGCACCGGGAAGGTCGGTCCGCGCACGCGGAGGGCACATCACGCGGAACGCGGAACACGAACAGACGCGCGAAACCACACGCGCGAAACACGCGGAAACAGACACGCGAAACCACACACGCGGAAACAGACATCACGCAGAGACGACGCTGGAGGCCCTGTGACCCCGTCCGTCAGCCCGTCCGGCCCGTCCGACGGCTCTCGCGCCCTGCCGCGCGTGGTGATCGTCGGGGCCGGGTTCGCCGGGTACCAGACCGCCCGCAACCTCTCCCGCACCCTGCGCGGCCGCGCCGAGATCGTACTGCTGAACCCCACCGACTACTTCCTGTACCTGCCGCTGCTGCCCCAGGTCTCCGCCGGTGTCCTGGAGCCGCGCCGGGTCACCGTGTCCCTGCCCGGCACCCTCCGCCACGTACGGCTGGTGCTCGGCCAGGCGGACCACGTCGACCTCGACGGGCGCACCGTGCACTACACCGACCCGGAAGGCACCGAGGGCCAGCTGACCTACGACCGGCTCGTCCTCGCCGTGGGCAGCGTCAGCAAGCTCCTGCCGATCCCGGGCGTCGCCGAGCACGCGACCGGCTTCCGCGGCCTGCCCGAGGCGCTCTACCTGCGCGACCACATCACCCGCCAGATCGAGCTGGCCTCGGCCGCCGGCAACCCCGCCGAGTGCACCTCACGCTGCACGTTCGTGGTCGTGGGCGCCGGTTACACCGGTACGGAGCTCGCCGCGCACGGCAAGATGTTCACCGACGCGCTCGTCCGCAAACAGCCCGCCTGGCCCTCGGCCGTACGGCCCCGCTGGATGCTCCTCGACGTCGCGGACCGCGTCCTGCCCGGGCTGGACGAGAAGCTCGCCCGCACCGCCGACGAGGTGCTGCGCTCCCGGGGCGTCGACGTGCGCACCAAGACGTCGGTCAAGGAGTCCACGCGCGAAGGCGTGCTGCTGGACGACGGAGAGTTCGTCGAGACGCGCACCCTCATCTGGTGCGTCGGAGTCCGCCCCGACCCGCTCGTCTCCGAGCTGAACCTCCCCGTGGAGCGCGGCCGCCTCGTCGTGACCCCGCAGCTCGGCGTGCCCGGCCGCCCGGAGGTCTTCGCGTGCGGTGACGCCGCCGCCGTGCCGGACCTGACCCGCCCCGGCGAGTTCACGCCCATGACGGCGCAGCACGCGTCGCGGCAGGGCAAGGTCGCCGCCCGCAATGTCGCCGCGTCCCTCGGGTACGGCGACGCCGTCCCGTACAAGCACAGCGACCTGGGCTTCGCCGTGGACCTCGGCGGGGTCAAGGCGGCCGCCAACCCGATGGGCGTGAAGCTCTCCGGGCCGGTCGCGGGCGCCGTCACGCGCGGCTACCACCTGGCGGCCATGCCCGGCAACCGAGTGCGGGTGGCCGCGGACTGGCTGCTGGACGCCGTGCTGCCACGGCAGGCCGTCCAGCTGGGGCTGCTGCGCTCGTGGCAGGTGCCCCTCGACACGGCCTCGCCCGAACTGGCCCGCATCCCGGCCGGGCCCGGGACCGGACCCGGCAAGGAGTGACATGCACTACGAACAACTGGCCTCACTCGGACAGCAGCTGAGGGTCGACGCGGTACGCGCCGCCGACGCCGCCGGCTCGGGGCATCCCACCTCCTCGATGTCGGCGGCCGACATCGCGGCCGTGCTCCTCTCCCACCACCTGCGCTTCGACTTCGACCACCCCGAGCACCCCGGCAACGACCGGTTCGTGCTGTCCAAGGGGCACGCCTCGCCGCTGCTGTACGCCATGTACAAAGCCGCCGGGGCCGTGGACGACGACGAGCTGCTCACCTTCCGCAAGCTCGGCAGCCGCCTCGAAGGGCACCCCACGCCCCGGCTGCCCTGGGTGGACGTCGCCACCGGCTCCCTCGGACAGGGCCTGCCCGTCGGCGTCGGGATCGCCCTCGCGGGCAAGCGGCTCGATGAGATCCCGTACCGCGTCTACGTCCTGTCCGGCGACAGCGAGATGGCGGAGGGCTCGGTCTGGGAGGCCGTCGAGCACGCCGCGTACAACCACCTCGACAACCTCACCCTCATCGTGGACGTCAACCGGCTCGGCCAGCGCGGGCCGACCCGGCACGAGCACGACCTCGACGCGTACGCGCGGCGGCTGCACGCCTTCGGCTGGCACACCATCGAGGTCGACGGACACGACGTCGAAGCCGTCGACCGGGCGTTCGCCGAGGCCCGCTCCACGATCCGGCAGCCGACCGCGATCCTCGCCGCCACCCGCAAGGGACGCGGTGTCGCCGCCGTCGAGGACCGGGAGGGCTTCCACGGCAAGCCCGTCAAGGACGCGGAGGCCGCCATCGCCGAGCTGGGCGGGCCCCGTTCCCTCCACGTCGAGGTCCAGCGGCCACCGGAGGCCTCCGGGCGGAAGACCGCCCGGAACGGAGCGCCCGAGCTGCCGCGCTTCGACATCGGCGACACGGTCGCCACCCGCACCGCGTACGGGCACGCGCTGGAGGCGCTGGGCTCGGCGCGCGGCGATGTGGTCGCGCTGGACGCGGAGGTCAGCGACTCGACGCGGACGGAGTTCTTCGCCAAGGCCCATCCGGAACGGTACTTCGAGTGCTACATCGCCGAGCAGCAGCTCGTCGCGGCGGCCGTCGGGCTCCAGACGCGCGGCTACGTGCCGTACGCCTCGACATTCGCGGCGTTCCTCACCCGGGCGTACGACTTCGTACGCATGGCGGCCGTCAGCCGCGCCGGCATCAACCTGGTCGGCTCGCACGCGGGCGTCGCCATCGGCCAGGACGGGCCCTCCCAGATGGGCCTGGAGGACCTGGCGATGTTCCGGTCCGTCCACGGCAGCACCGTGCTCCACCCGTGCGACGCCAACCAGACCGCGAAGCTGGTGGCGGCGATGGCCGACCTGGAGGGCGTGCGCTACCTGCGCACCTCGCGCGGGGACATGCCGGTGCTCTACGGGCCGGACGAGCCGTTCCCCGTGGGCGGCAGCAAGGTGCTGCGCAGCCACGGCGACGACGACAAGGCGACGATCGTCGCCGCCGGCGTCACGGTCCACGAGGCCCTGAAGGCCGCCGACCTGCTGGCCGAGTACGGCATCCCGGTGCGCGTGATCGACCTGTACTCGGTCAAGCCCGTGGACACCGAGACGCTCAACGACGCGGCGGGCGCCACGGGTTGCCTGCTCACCGTGGAGGACCACCATCCGGAGGGCGGCCTGGGCGACGCGGTGGCGGACGCCTTCTCCGACGGCCGGCCGGCCCCGCGCATGGCCCGCCTCGCGGTACGGAACATGCCGGCGTCGGCGACCCCGGAGGAGCAACTCCACGAGGCGGGCATCGACGCGGAGGCGATCGCCGCGGCGGTGAGGCTGCTGGTGGAGCGGGTCATCGCGCCCTGACCCCGCGGATCGGCGCTCGCGGGCCCGCACGCCTCCCCGGCGTACGGGCCCGACCGCTTGCCCCCGCGTGAACTCCGCGCCCGCGCCGTCCCGGGTGCGCCGCCCGGCGACGCGATGGGGGCGCGTGAGCGGGCGGCGTCCGGGTACGCGCGGATGATGAGTACCAGCAGTACCCACGCCGTACGAGCCGGCCGCCGGACCGTCGAGATCCACCGGCCGGACAAGGTCCTCTTCCCCGACGACGGGATCAGCAAGGCCGACCTCGCCGACTACTACCGGTCCGTCGCGCCGTTCATGCTGCCGCACCTGCGCGGCCGGCCCCTGATGCTCGAACGGCACCCCGACGGCATCGACGGCCCCCGCTTCATGCAGAAGGACACGCCCGACAGCTACCCCGACTGGATCCACCGCGTCGAGGTGGCCAAGGAGGGCGGCACCGTCACCCACACCGTGTGCGACGACATCGCCACCCTCCTCCACCTCGCCGACCAGGCGTGCGTCACCCTGCACCGCTGGCAGTCCAGAGTCGGCCGCCTGGAGTGGCCCGACCGCATGGTGTTCGACCTGGACCCTCCCGAAGGCACTCCCGAAGGCGCTCCCGGGGACGACTTCGACGCCGTACGCCGTGCGGCGCACCTCCTCGGCGAACTCCTCGACGCGCTGAACCTGCCCTCCACGCTGATGACGACCGGCTCCAAGGGCCTGCACATCATCGTCCCGCTCGACGGGCACAGCCCGTTCGACGACGTACGCGCCTTCGCCAGGGACGTCGCGCAGACCCTGGCCGCGGCCCACCCCGGCGAACTCACCACCGCCGCGCGCAAACAGGCCCGCGGTGACCGCCTCTATCTGGACGTCCAGCGCAACGGCTACGCGCAGACCGCCGTCGCGCCCTACTCGGTACGCGCCCGGCCGGGCGCCCCCGTCGCCACCCCGATCCGCTGGGACCAGCTGGACGACCCCGCGACGCACTCCCGCCGCTGGACCATCCGCACCGCACTCGAACAGGCGCGCACCGCCCCCTGGGACGGCCCGGCGCCCCGCCCCCGCGCCCTGGGACCGGCGCGCCGCCGGCTCGATGCCCTGCGCTGAGACGCACACCCGGTCGGCACCAAGCCGAGGCCAAGGGTTTGCGCACCCGTGTCACGGAAACCCGCACGAACGAGGCAGTCATGGCTGATACGCCCGAGAACACCCAGAAGAACGAGAACACTCAGAAGACGACGTCTACGAGCAATTCAGGAGCCCGGGCGAAGAGCGCCCGGGCACAACAACAGCCCAAGGAACCGTCGCCCCAGCAGCCGGGCCCCATGCAGGTGTTGCGCAACGCATGCGCCCAGCTCGCCGAACTGACCGGCAGGGAAGCCGAGTCGGTGTCGTCCTTCGAACGTACCGAGGACGGCTGGAGCGTGACCGTCGAGGTGCTCGAACTGGCCCGTGTCCCCGACACGATGAGCCTGCTCGCCTCCTACGACGTCGCGCTGGACCCCAACGGCGAGCTCACCGGCTACCGGCGCGTACGCCGCTACGAACGCGGCAGGGCCGACCGTTCCTAGGCAAGGAGGCACCCGACCATGACCGTTGTCCCGGCACAACAAGGCGGAGGCGGCGCACGCGGCACCAGCGGCCTGTACGACGTCCTCGAACTCGTCCTGGACCGTGGGCTCGTGATCGACGCGTTCGTCCGCGTGTCCCTCGTCGGCATCGAGATCCTGAAGATCGACGTCCGGGTCGTCGTCGCCAGCGTCGACACCTATCTCCGCTTCGCCGAGGCGTGCAACCGCCTCGACCTGGAGGCGGGCCCCCGCAAGGACCCCGGACTGCCCGACCTGGTCGGTGAGATGACCGAGTCCGGCGCCCGCGGCAAGTCCAAGGGCGCGATCTCCGGAGCCGCCGAGAGCATCTCCGACGCGTTCAACCGCTCGTCCCGCAAGAAGGAGGAACAGGAGTGAGCACGTACGTCTACGGGATCGCCCGCAGCTCACACCCCGGCCTCCCGGAGAAGATGGGCGGCATCGGTGACCCGCCGCAGCCCGTCCGCGTCCTGACCCACGGCGCGCTCGCCGCGCTTGTCAGCGACGCGCCCGAGGACCTCAGGCCCAAGCGGCGCGACCTGCTCGCGCACCAGAACGTCCTGTCCGAAGCCGGCGCGGGCGGCGCGATCCTGCCCATGCGGTTCGGCGGCATCTCACCGGACGACGACGCGGTCGTCGCCGTGCTCAGCGACCGCGAGGAGCACTACCTGGAGCGGCTGCGGGCCCTCGACAACAAGGTCGAGTACAACGTGAAGGCCAGCCACGACGAGGAAGCCGTCCTGCACCAGGTTCTCGCCGACGACCCCGAACTGCGGGCCATGAGCGAGGCCAACCGGGCGGCCGGCGGCGGCACCTACGACCAGAAGCTGGCCCTCGGCGAACGCGTCGTGGCCGCCGTCAAGCAGCGCGAGGCACGTGACGCGGTCCTCGTCCAGCAGGCCCTGGAGGACCACGCCACCGATGTGTGCCCCGGGCCTGAGAACGGCGCCTGGCTGGCCAACATCTCGTTCCTGGTGGACCGGGACCGCGCCGCCGCCTTCGTCGCCGCCGTCGACGACCTCAAGCGCGCCAACTCCCACCTCGTCCTCCAGGTGAACGGCCCACTGCCGCCGTACAGCTTCGTGGAATCGGCGGAGTGAGAGGAGCGGACGATGGGCCTGCTGGGAGAACTGCTGCTCCTGCCGGCAGCCCCGCTGCGCGGCACCGCCTGGGTGTTGCGCCAAGTGGTGGCGGAGGCCGAGCGGCAGTACTACGACCCCGCCACCGTACAGCGCGAACTCGCCCACCTCGCCGACCGGCTGGAGGCGGGCGAGATCGACGAGGCGGAATTCGACCGCCGGGAGGACGAGCTCCTCGACCGCCTGGAGAAGGGCACGAGACACCCATGACCACCCCACGCCCCGGCCATCTGCCCAGCCCGTACGCATCGGACGGCAGCAGCGCCAACCTCGCCGACATCCTCGAACGCGTCCTCGACAAGGGCGTCGTCATCGCCGGCGACATCCGCATCAACCTGCTGGACATCGAGCTGCTGACCATCAAGCTGCGCCTCGTCGTCGCGTCCGTCGACCGCGCCAAGGAGATGGGCATCGACTGGTGGGAGAGCGACCCGGCGCTCTCCTCCCGCGCCCGCCACAGCGAACTGGCCAGCGAGAACGCCGAGTTGCAGCGCCGCATCGCCGAACTGGAGGAGCGCACCGCATGAGCGCCGACCGACTGCGGTATGTGTACGCCGTCACGCGCCCCTTCGACGGCGTCCTGCCCGAGGGCGTACAGGGCATCGACGGCGAACCACCCCGGCTGCTGCGCCACGGCGACCTGATCGCCGTGACGGGCGCCGTCCCCGCCGAGGACTTCGACGAGGCGCCGCTGCGCGCGCGGCTGGAGGACCTGGACTGGCTGGCCGCCACCGCCCGCGCCCATGACGCGGTGGTCGCCGCCCTGTCCACGGTCACCTGCCCGCTCCCGCTGCGGCTGGCGACCGTCTGCCGGGACGACAGCGGCGTGCGGCGCCTGCTGGAGGAGGGGCACGAGCGTTTCGTACGGGCACTTCAGCGGCTGGACGGGCGGGTCGAATGGGGCGTGAAGGTGTACGCGGAGCCCGGCGCCGGCGCCGGAGCCGAGGACGCGCCACCGGCGGCCCCCGGAGCCGGCGGGAGCGGCCGGGACTATCTGCGCCGCCGGCTGGAGGCACGCCGCAGCCGGGAGGGCGACTGGGAGCGCGCGGACGCCCTGTGCCGCCGGCTGCACGCCGAACTGTCCGGGCTGGCGGAGGCCGCCACCGTCCACCGCCCCCAGGACGCCCGCCTCTCGGGCGCGGCCGGGGTCAATGTGCTCAACGCCGCCTACCTGGTGGACCGCACACGCAGCCAGGGGTTCGTCGAACTGGTCGAGGCGGTGTCCGAGCCCGGCGTACGGGTGGAGCTGACCGGGCCCTGGGCCCCGTACTCCTTCGCCGGCATCGCGGAGGAAGGCCCTGTGGAGAGTGACGCCGTGGCGGCCGGAACGCGGGAGGCGGGCCGATGACCATTCCGGCACCGCCACCGGCACCGGCGCCTCTCGCCGAGCGGCGCATCGCACTCGTCGACCTGCTGGACCGTCTGCTCGCGGGCGGTGTGGTCCTCAGCGGAGACCTGACCCTCCGGATCGCCGACGTCGATCTCGTACGCGTCGACCTCAAGGCCCTGATCAGCTCGGTCGGCGAGAACGTCGGCTCGCCCTGGGAGGGGGAGACGTGAGCGGACCGCGCCGCAAGGTGGAACTGGACCCGGACACCGTCGAACGCGACCTGGCCCGGCTCGTCCTGACCGTCATCGAACTGCTGCGCCAGCTCATGGAGCGTCAGGCGCTGCGGCGGGTCGAGGGCGGGGACCTCACCGAGGAACAGGAGGAGCGGATCGGTCTGACGCTGATGCTGCTGGAGGACCGCATGGAGCAGCTCCGTACGCGGTTCGGGCTCAGGCCGGAGGACCTCAATATCGACCTGGGGCCGCTCGGGCCGCTGCTGTGACTCCCCTGCTCCACGGAGCGCCGGCGGGTCGGCGGCGCTACGTGGACCGGGGGAATTCGTGCGCGTCGGCCGGCCCCCGCCGCGCGCGGGGGGCCGGATCACCTGATCATCGTTCCGTGGTCGCAGTCCACGCCGAACGGCCGCCGGCGATGAACGAAAGGCTCCGACATGCCCGTCGTCAACAGCGCAGGACGTCTGGTGCTCGCCGCGGCAGTGTGCGGCGGACTCCTCCTCACGGGCTGCGCGGCGCCACGGACGGCCCCGGGCGCGGCCCACGGCACGCACGCCGAGAGGACGGCAACGGCCTCCCCGGCGGCCGGCGCCGCCGCGCAGCGGGCGCCCGCCGTACGACCGGCCGAGCTCCCCGGTCTCGGGCCCGCCACCCGCTCCCGCGTACCCGCGACCAGCGCGCAGGCGCTCGTCGTCACGGGCGACGGCCCGCACTCCCACCAGTCCACCGCCGTGCTGTACGAACGCGACCGGGTCACCGGGTGGAAGGCGGTCAGCCAGCCCTGGCCCGCCAACAACGCGCTGCGCGGCTGGACGGCCAACCACCGCGCCGGGGACCTGCGTACGCCCATCGGGGTGTTCTCGCTGGGCGACGCGGGCGGGCTGCTGCCCGACCCGGGCACGCGGCTGCCCTACGACCAGAGCGAGGAGTTCAACCTGTCCGGCACCGGCTTCCTGGGCGAACCGCTGGAGGGCTCCTTCGACCACGTCGTCGCCATCGACTACAACCGGATCTCCGGCACCTCACCGCTGAACAAGGTCCGCCCCCTCGGCCTTCCCAAGGGCGGTGGCGTCTGGATCCACGTCGACCACGGCGGTCCCACCCGCGCCTGCATCTCCCTGCGGCGCGAGCACATGCGGACGCTGATGCGCGCCCTGGACCCGGCCAAGAACCCGGTGATCGTCATGGGTGACGTGGTGACGCTCGCCCGCTGAGGACGGCCGCTGAGGAGGGCCGCTGAGGACGGCCGCTGAGAACGGTCCGAGGGCGGGCTTCGAGGACGGGTGCCGAGGACGGCTACTGAAGCGCCTGCGGACGGTAGACCGTCAGCGCCTCGTCGTCCTTGTCCACGGTCAACTCCGGCGGTGCCTCGGTCACTTCGCCGTCGTACGCCAGGGGCGTCCCCGGCGCCAGCCCCTCGATCCGCAGCCGCCGCAGCTGCTCCGCCGCGTGTACGGGCGAGCGGCTCAGCGGGCCGGCGAGCGCGGCCGCCAGCAGCCGCAGGCCCGGCAGCCGCCCGGCGTGCACCACCCGGACGTCCAGCAGACCGTCCGCCAGGTCGTAGCGGCGCCCGGGGGTCGGGCCCATCCGCCGGTAGACGCAGTTCCCGGCGAACAGCAGCCACAGCGCGCGCCGCCGCCCGCGCACCTCCGCCTCCAGTGGATGCTCACCGCGCAGTACCTTCAGCGCCGCCAGCACACCGGCCGGCCAGCCGCCGATCCGCGGCGACCAGCGCTCCCGCAGCCGGACCAGCTCCGGATAGACGCCCAGGCTGAACGTGTTGAGGAAGTACCCGCACGGCGTGCCGTCCGGGCCCGGTGTGAACCGCCCCAGGTCCACCCGTACCGCGTCGCCCGCGGCCAGCGCTCGGCAGGTGTCGTGGACCGACTCGATGCCCAGGTCGTACGCGAAGTGGTTGAGGGTGCCGCCGGGGAACACCGCGAGCGGCAGCTCGTGGCGGGCGGCGACCGCGGCCGCGCTGTTGACCGTGCCGTCGCCGCCGAGGACGCCCAGCGCACGGCACCGCCCCTGCGACGCGGCCTTCTCCAGCGCGTCCGCCACCTCGTCCGGCTCGCACTCCACCACCTCGGCGAGCGGCAGCGCGTCCCGCACGAGGGCGGCGCCGCCACCGGAACCCGAGCCGCGGTTGGCGACGACCACCAGATCGGCGCCGCCGGGCAGGGCGGGCGCGGTGGCGTGCGGCCGGCCGGGGGCGGGCAGCTGCGACCGGGTCGGGACCAGGCCCCGCACCGCGAACGCGGCGCCCACCCCGAGCGCCGCTCCGACCAGCACGTCGCTCGGATAGTGGGCGCCCGTGTAGACGCGGGACAGCGCCACGGCCGCGGCGACCGGCGCGACGGCCGCGCCCCAGCCCTTCGACTCCAGCGCGACGCCCGTCGCGAAGGCCGCGGCGGACGCCGAGTGCCCGGACGGGAACGACGTGGTGAACGGCTGCCGCTTCAGCCGCCGTACCGCCGGCACCGCGTCCAGCACCGGCCGGGCGCGGCGCACCGACCGCTTGCCCACCGTGTTGATGGCGGCCGACGCCAGCGCCAGCGACGCCACGCCGCGCACCGCGGCCCGCCGCGAGCGCGCCCCGCGCCCGAGGACGGCGATGCCGGCCGCCGTACCGAACCACAGCAACCCATGGTTGGCCCCGTGGCTCAGCCGGGGCAGCACCCGGTCGCCGCCCGGCCAGTGCCGGGCCGCGACCCGGTGGAAGACGTCCCGGTCCCAGGCACTGAGCAGGGCGGTGACACGGGCACGAACGGGGTCGGCCGACTGCGCGGCATACGCGGACATGGCCCCCGCCTACCCACCGCCACCGGCAGCCACGCGTCGTCAGGGCCGGGGCGCCCGGCCTGACGCGTCAGGCCGGTTCCGGCTCGCGTTCCTTTTCGGTGTACGGCCAGCGCAGCAGGGCTCCCAGGCCACCCACCGGCACGTCCTCGGCGATGTCCGGGCGCACCCGGACCACTTCCGCGCCCGTCATCACCGCCGAGCGCAGCAGCGCGTCGTCGGCGCGGGCCGGCAGGGGTTCGCGTTCGCCGAGGTAGTACGTCTCGCTGCGGCGTACCGCGATCTGGTCGGGGTCGGCGCCCACCCACACCTGGCGGTGCGCGTCGGGGCCCTCCGGCCGGATGAGCAGCTCGGCGATCCGGTGCTCGCGGGCCGCCTCGACCAGCGCGGGCACGCCCTCCGCCGCGGCCGGCGGCCTGCCCTCGGCGCCCGACCGGGCGGCCCGGAACCGCTCGACCTCCTGCTCGGTGATCCGCCGCAGGTGCTCCTGGCGGGCAGCCTCCACGTCCTCGTCCAGCAGCCGTACGCCGGAACCGGCGGCGCGGCCGCCGTGTTCGCTCTCCACGGCCAGCGGGCGGACCTCGGCGGGCAGCCGCTCGTGCACGGAGTGACGCTCGCGGACATCCCCGGCGAGCACGATCAGGTCCGCCTTGGTCTCCTCCTCGCACTCCGCGAGGGCCTCGGCGATCCGTGCCGCGTTCTCGTCCCAGGTGTTCTCCACGCTCAGCTGGAAATGACGCTCGGACCAGTCCGCCGAAGCGGTCCGGTGCAGGGGCCAGTCACGCCCCTCCACATGGCCGGCCGGACTGCCCCCGAGGGGACTGCGCAGCTCCAGGTCGGCGCCGGTGCGGTCGATGTAGGCGACCAGGCAGACCGGCTCCTGCGCCGCCAGGTCCAGCAGCGGGCTCAGCCGGGGCAGCGCCGCCCAGGTGACGTCGGACGGCGCGAGGGGGCGGCGCGTCAGCGGCGGGTCGAGGACGACCTCGCCGTGCGTCGCGAACACCGCACGCCCGACCTCGCCCGGCGGCCGCGGCCAGTCGGTCAGCGCCTCGTACACAGCCCGCTCGGTGGCCGGGTCGCAGCCTTGGGCGGCCAGCGAACGGCAGGCGTCCCTGGCCTGTAGCTCCAGTCGCTCCTGGGTGGACTCGTCGATCCGGGACGTATCCAGATACACGCTGGCCCACGGCCCGGGGCGGTCGAAGAGGCTGGTGAGAAAGGCGAGTTGCATAGCTCCCTCCCGGAGGCCGGAATACGCGTCGGTGACGGGTACCCGGCAGATCCTCGGCCACACAGGTCACTCACCTGGCGCCCGGCGCCGGGGCGGGGAAGAGTGGGCCGGGTGGCATCAGTGGATCCAAGGAGGTCAGCCGCCTATGCCCAACCCCCATGTGCCCACCCAACTGCTCGCCCGGCACGGCGAGGCGCTCGACCTGTTCGGCGAGCGGGTGCACGCGATCCGTCCCGACCAGTGGGACGCCCCGACGCCCTGTACGGAATGGTCGGTACGCGATCTCGTCAGCCACCTCACCGGCGAGCAGCTGTGGGTGGTGCCGCTGGTACGGGAGAGGCGCACCGTCGCTGACGTGGGCGACGCCTTCGACGGTGACGTCCTGGGCGAGGACCCGGTCGGCGTCTGGGACCGGGCCGCGGCGGCCGCCCGTGAGGCGTTCCTGGAGAAGGGCGCCCTGAACCGCACGGTTCACCTCTCCTACGGGCCGACACCGGCCACCGCGTACTGCTCGCAGATGGTGGCGGACCTGGTGGTGCACGCCTGGGACCTGTCCCGGGCGATCGGCGCGGACGAGCGGCTGCCGCCGGACCTGGTCCGGTTCGCCCTTGAGGAGGTGTCCCCGTACGCGGAGTCGCTCGCCGGGAGCGGCCTGTTCGCCCCGGCCAGGAAGCCGCCGCCGGACGCCGACGAGCAGACGAGGCTGCTGGCCCTGGTGGGCCGCAGGCCCTGAGCGTGACGAGGCTCCTCGTCCGCCGCGCGGGACGAGGAGCCGGCCTTTCGCGGACGCCCATACGCCTGCACGCGTGTCAGGTGTGCAGGCGTACGAGCGTCCGTGCGCACGAGGCGTCCGGGCGTCCGTGGGCACGAAGCGTACGGACGCCCGGGCGTCCGGCGTACGAGAGCTCAGCCGCCCGAGGCCTTGGCGAACTCCGCCGTGAACGCCTCGCAGAACGCCTTCAGGTCGTCCGGCTTGCGGCTGGTGATGAACGTGCTGGGTCCGCCCTCGCAGACCTTGACCTGCTCGTCCACCCACTCACCTCCGGCGTTGCGGATGTCCGTCCTCAGGCTCGGCCAGGACGTGAGGGTCCGGCCGCGCACCACACCGGCCTCCACCAGCGTCCACGGCCCGTGGCAGATCGACGCGACCGGCTTGCCCGCCTCGACGAACCCCCGGACGAACGCCACGGCCTTCTCGTCCATCCGCAGGAAGTCGGGGTTGGCGACGCCGCCGGGCAGCACCAGCGCGCCGAACTCCTCGACCGAGGCGTCGGCGACGGTCCGGTCCACAGGGAAGGTGTCCGCCTTGTCCAGGTGGTTGAACGCCTGGATCTCGCCCGGCGCGGTGGAGACCAGGACGGGCGTGTCACCGTTGTCGGTCACCGCCTGCCAGGGGTCGGTGAGTTCAACCTGCTCGACGCCTTCGGGCGCCACGAGAAACGCGATCTGCACAGTGGTTCCTTTCTTGCTGTCAGCTCGGCTCGGTGTTCGGCTCCGCCCGGCTGATGTCGGCGAGCGCGGAGTGCGGGTCCCGCGCCACGGCCAGATCCCCGATGCTGACCATGCCGAGGGGACGGCCGTCCTCCACCACGGGCAGCCGGCGCACCGCGTAGCGCCGCATCAGGTCCACGGCGGCCGTGACCTCGTCGTCGGGAGCGACGCACACCGGGTCGGGAGTGCACACCGACTGGGCGTTGACGGTGAGCGGATCGGCCCCGTCGGCCACGGCGCGCAGCGCGATGTCGCGGTCGGTGACCACGCCCACGAGCCGGTCGCCGTCCGCCACCAGCACATCGCCGATGTCCTGGGCACGCATCAGCTGGGCCGCCTCGACCAGCGACGCGTCGGGCCGTACGGCCGCCACGCCGGGCGTCATCACTTCCCTGACGAGCTGTGCCATGGCTGTCCGCCTTTCCCGCCGCCGCTCGGCTCGGTCTTCCGCTCCGTCTTGCGCTGGGTCTTCCCCTCACGTGCCGCCGCCCGGGGTACCCGTGCCCGAGCCCTTCATGCCCGCCGGGTTACGCCGGGTGCGGCCGCTGCAGGGCCACGGCCACGTCCTGAACGCTGCGGTAGGTGCGGTCGCCGGGCAGCGCCGCCACCCGTTCCATGAGCGGGTCGGGCGCGTGCCGCTCCCGCAGGATGCGCAGCAGGTCGCCGCGGTGCGCCGGGAACGGCGTACGGGCCAGATGCCGGCCCAGTTCCAGGCGCAGCGTCTCGAACGGGTCGGTGTGGACCCGGGGCGGTGCCAGTTCGGGGTCGTCCTCGGCGACCGGCTCCGGGTCGTGCCACTCCTCGGTCCTGGTGGGGTGACCGGACCTCAGCAACCCCTTGAGCTGGTGTTTCATTTCATCGTCACGGCGGCGGCTGAGCCGGTCGCTGCCTCGCTGCATGGCGCCCTCCACGATCTTCCGTGTGCGGTCGCCCGGCGGGTACCCGGCGGGGCCCGGGCAAACCCGGCTGAGGCGAAGCAGGGTCCGGCCCCCGCGCGGCCGCCGCCCCGCCCGCCCCGCTTGCCCCAGGGGTCCCGGCTTCCGTCACCGGGGGTTTGTCTTCGGTCACAAGGGAGACCCGGCCATGAAACGGAAGGACCGGGTCAATGGGACTGCTCTCCATACTGGTTTCCGTGCTGCTGCCGCCCGCGATGCTCGGCGTCGTGCTGGCGATGGGCCGCTACGAGGAACTCATCCTGCCGGAGCCCGAGGCGTACGACCCCGCCACGACCTCCCGCCCGGCCGAAACCGCCGCACCCCCCGCATCGCCCGCGCCCCCCGCAACCGCACCCGCCTCCGCCTCCGCGCGACGACGACCGAAGCCGCGGCCGCGCCACGCCCGCCGCCGCCCCGCCCCGAGGCCACGGCGGCAGGCCCCCGTCGCCGCCGGGTCGCCCGTGACCGGATCAGCGATCCACCCCGGCCGGTGAGCCCGGAGAGAGACCGGCACCCTCCCCCCTTCACCCGGACGGCCCAACGCGGGCCGCGACCGGCGGCCGCCCGCACTCAGCCCTCCCGGCAGGGCCGTGAACACCCGCCGCCCAGCGCCCCGAAGAGCGGAATCCGGGAAAGGCGGCCAGCATGGAATCAGGAGTTTGCCGGGTTCGGCCCCGGGCATGCGCACCTCGTGCTTCGGACCGGAGGCACGTCCGTGGGAGCGGCAGGCCGCTCCGGGCGTGCCCGTGCCCGGACAAGGGAGCTCTCCCCGGGGTGACAGCCAACCGTCAGCACCGTTCAGGGAGCTGAAAAGCAAAATGCCTACCCTCGCTCACACGAAGCATCCTCACGACGACGCCCCCGACACCGCCGAGGCCTTCCAGCGCCTCGCCAGCCTCCCCGAGGGCGAGGAACGGGAAGCCGTCCGGCAGGACATCGTCCGCGCCTGGCTCCCCATGGCGGACCGGCTGGCCGGCCGGTTCCGCAACCGCGGCGAGTCCCTGGAGGACCTCAAGCAGGTCGCCGCCCTCGGCCTGGTCAAGGCCGTCGACCGGTACGACCCCGAACGCGGCGCCGCCTTCGAGAGCTTCGCCGTGCCCACCATCACCGGCGAGATCAAACGCCACTTCCGTGACCACATGTGGACCCTCCACGTGCCGCGCCGCGTCCAGGACCTGCGGGGCCGGGTACGCGCCGCCTACCAGGAGCTCTCGCACTCGGTCGGAGGCCGCGCTCCGACCGTGTCCGAGATCGCCAAGAAGGCCGGTATGACCGAGGAGGAAGCGGTGGCCGGGCTGGAGGCCCTGGACAGCTTCACCGCCCTCTCCCTGGACGCGGAGCTCCCCGGCACCGAGGACGGCTACACCCTCGTCGACGCGCTCGGCGGCCCCGACCCGGCGCTCGACGTCGTCATCGACCGCGAATCGGTCAAACCGCGGCTGCGCAACCTGCCCGAACGCGAGCAGAAAATCCTCTACATGCGCTTCTTCCGCGACATGACCCAGAGCCGCATCGCCGAGGACCTCGGCATCTCCCAGATGCACGTGTCCCGGCTGATCAGCCGCTGCTGCAGCCAGATGCGGGAGGACATCATGCGGGACGTCGCCGCATAGCCAGCGCCACATGGCGGGACATCACATCGGCGGCCTGCCCCTCGGCCATCGAGAACGCCCGTCTGGCGCCCGTACGGAACAACGTCAGCACCCCCAGCACACCGCCGTCCTCGCGCAGCAGCGGCAGGCACAGCAGTGAGCTGACCTCGGCCCGCACCAGCACCGCCCCGCCCGAGGCGTCCTCGCCGAACGCGAGGGTGTCCTCGGGCCGCACCTGGAGGGAGGCCGACCCGCCCCGGGCCGCCTCCACCACCAGGGGGCAGTCGGCCGGATCCTGCGCCGTGACCGCCTTCACCAGCGGTGCGTACGCCTCGTCGGCGGGGCCCAGCACCACGGCCCGGCACAGCGGCCGCGCCCCGCCCGCGTCGGCCACCACCCAGTCCGCGAACCGGCCGTGCAGCACCTCGGCGGCCGCCCGCAGCACCGCCTCCGCGTCACCCGGCGGGCAGGCCAGCAGCGCGGACGCCATGGCGTCGACCAGGTCCATCATCGCGGCGCGCCGGCTCGTCTCGGCCAGGTCCGGCGGCAGCAGCCGGCGCCCCGCCGCGGCAGCCGCCGCCGGTTCCGCGGTCCCCGAGACGCCCGGCTGGAGCACCACGAGCACGGTGGGCTGCGGCTCCCCCGGCAGCGGCAGCGCCACCAGGGACGCCCGCACCGGCTCCTGCGGCCGCTGCTGGAGCCGTACGGTCAGACTGCGGGCGCCCTCACCGCGTGCCGTGGCCGCCGCCTGCGTACGGAAGGGGCCCCGGTCGCCGGAGGCCAGCAGCGCGGCCAGCGGACGGCCCGTGGCGTAGCCGGCGCGGACGCCGGTCAGGCCCGTGGCGGCGAAGTTCATCCGGCGGACGACCGTATCGCGGTCGACCAGGGCCACCGGCAGCGGCAGCCGCTGGAACAGCGTCTTCAGCAGCTGCCGCTCCTGCCGGTCGGCGGACGTGCCGTCCGGCGCACGCGCCGCGAGCCGCTCGTAGCGCGGCCAGAGCGTCTCTGCCGCATGCTGGAGTTCGAAGAGCGCCGCGTCCAGTACGCCCTGCTGCTCGCCGGGCGGCAGGGCGCGGGCCGAGCGGAGCTCCCCCACCCGCCGTACGAAATCCGCCAGCTCCTCACCGAACTCGTCCGTCTGCGTCATAGGAGCACCGTAACGGCACCAATGGGTCGGCGCGTACGGCCGTTTCACACCGCGGGCGTGGGGCAGCCGGAGCGAGAGAGGAGGTTCGCCGATGCTGCCCGACCAGGAGTACGAAGGTCCCGAGCCGGCCTCCACCGTACGGACACTGCAACGGCTCGCCGAGACCTGCGTACGGACCGTACCCGCCTGCTGCGGGGCCGTCACCACCCTCAGCGACGGGGAGGACGAACGCCGGGCCAGCGCCACGCACCCCGACCTGGCGGCCCTCGTGGCCGTCCAGCTCGACTCCGGTGACGGCCCCATCCAGACCGCCATCGACAGCGGGGCACCGGTCG
Organism: Streptomyces ficellus; assembly: GCF_030406405.1. Taxonomy (GTDB): domain Bacteria; phylum Actinomycetota; class Actinomycetes; order Streptomycetales; family Streptomycetaceae; genus Streptomyces; species Streptomyces ficellus_B. The sequence continues at coordinate 77,145 of NZ_JAUEPL010000007.1, read as the reverse complement.
ACGCGGAGGACCTCCTGACGGACGAACGCTGGCCCGACTACCGGGCGATGGCGCTCGGCTCCGGCGTACGGGCCAGCGTCACGCTCCCCTTCCACCGGGCCGGCATCGACATCACCCTCAATCTGTACGGCTTCCGGGCCGGCTCCCTGGAACACGCCGTGCACGGCTGCGCCGCCGTCATCGGCGAGGAGACCACCGCGAGCCTGGTGCGCGACCGGCGCTACCGCGCCGCCCTCACCGAGGTCGGCCAGCTCGCCACGGCCCTGCGCTCCCGCCCGGTGATCGACCAGGCGGGCGGCATCGTGATGTGCGTCCTGGGCTGCGACGCCGAGGAGGCGTACGGCGTGCTGCGGCAGGTCTCGCAGGTCAGCAACCGCAAGCTCGCCGACGTCGCGGCGGGAGTCGTGCGCACCAAGGGGCGCGGCCTGGAGAGGGCACTGGCCCGGCTCGCACCAGGCCGGTGAGACCCGGTGGGCAAGGAGGGGCAGAGGATCCGGAGCGGCGACTTGTGAGGAACCTCCGTATAAAGGGCCATGGGGATGGGCAGAGCTCCCCGGACCACCAGCGGGGGAGCGTCAGCGGCGGAGGTGAGCGCATGCGGCGGACGGCCACCGAAGGGCGCGGCCCCGTACGCTACGGACCGCACGCGCCGGAGCCCGGCCTGCCCGTCCTGCCCGAGCTGGCCGCCGTCCTGGGGGCCGCCGCCGACCGCACCGAGCCCGAACCGCCCGGCGGCGGGCCGCTGCTGCGCGACGCCGCCTGCGGCTACTGGTGGCGGCGCGGCCTGCGCTGCCACCCCGAAGACCTCGCCGCCGCCCCCGGCGCCCAGCCGCTGCTGTCCGCGCTGATGGCCGCCCACGGCGGCGACGTCCTCATGCCCAGGCCCTGCCCCGCCTGGTGGGCCCCGCAGGCCCGGCTCCTGGGGAGGCCCGCCTACCACGTGCCGACGCCCGCCGAATGCGGTGGCGTACCCGACTCGTACGCGCTGCTGGAGACCGTACGGCGCGTCCGTGTCGAAGGCGGCCGCCCCGCGCTCCTGCTGCTCTCCGTGGCCGACGACCCCACCGCCACCGTCGCCCCGCCCGAAGTGGTGCGCGAGGCGTGCGAGGCGGCCGTCGCCGAGGGTCTGCACATCGTCAGTGACGAGACCTGGCGCGACACCCTGCACGACCCGCACGACACCGTGCTCGTCAGCCCTGCCGAGATGTGCCCCGACGACGTCACCGTCCTGTGCGACCTGGCCGGCTCGCTCACCCCGGCCGCCTGGCCCGCCGCGATCGCCCGCTTCCCGCCGACCGGGCGCGGCTCCGACCGCCGGGCCCGCACCCTGGACCGGCTCACCGCCCTCGGCGCCCAGATCGCGGCCCCCGTCGCCGCGGCCGCCGCACACGCGCTCGGCGAGCCCGAGCCGGTCACCACCCGCGCGGCGGCCACCGCCGCCCTGCACGCGCGCGTGGCCGCCGCCGCGCACCACGCGGTCCTCGCGGCGGGCGGGCTCGCCCTGCCGCCCCGGGCGGGCCGGCACCTGTACGCCGACCTCGGCCCGCTGCGCGGCCGCCTCGCCGAACGCGGCGTGAGCGACTCCATGGAACTGGAGGAGTACCTGACGGACCGCCTCGGGACGCCCGTACCCGGCGGGCACCGGTTCGGCGACGAGCTGGGCGCGCTGCGCGTGCGCCTGGCGACCGGGCCCCTGCTGGGAGCAACCCCCGAGGAGCGCATGGAGTCCCTCACGGCGGCGAGACCGCTGGAACTGCCGCATGTGGCCCACGCGTTGAACAAGTTCGGTTCTGCTTTCGCAGAACTCCAAGAACCACGGTGAACGGAGCTGGCGATGACGGAACAGACGGCATCCACCGAGCACACGGCACCCGCCGAACCCACCCCGGCGGACCCCACCGAGACCGGCCCACGCCCCCTCGGCCAGGTCCGCGACTGGCCGAGATCGTTCGCCGACCGGCTCACCGCACCCCTCCCCGGCGTACGAGCCATGGCCAGGCTCGCGCGCGAGGGAGCGGTACGACCGAGCGCCGAAGGGCTCCGGGACATCCCCCGGCTGCCGTTCGACCCCGAGCCCCTGCCCGCCGTGGACCCCGCCACCGTCGCCGTCACCTGGGCGGGGCACGCCAGCTGGATCGTCCGCATCGGCGGGCTGACCGTCCTCACCGACCCCGTCTGGTCCCGGCGCATCCTGGGCACCCCAGCCCGGATCACGCCCGTCGGCGTGCGCTGGGAGGACCTGCCGCCCGTCGACGCCGTCGTCATCAGCCACAACCACTACGACCACCTCGACGCGCCCACCATCAGGCGGCTGCCCCGCGACACCCCCGTCTTCGTGCCCGCCGGACTCGGCCGCTGGTTCCGCCGCCGCCGCTTCACCCGCGTCACCGAACTCGACTGGTGGGAGGCCGCCGAACTGCGCGGCGTACGCTTCGACTTCGTACCGTCCCACCACTGGTCCAAGCGCACGCTCACCGACACGTGCCGCTCCCTGTGGGGCGGCTGGGTGCTCACCGACACCCACGGGCAGCGCGTGTACTTCGCGGGCGACACCGGCTACGGGCACTGGTTCAAGGAGATCGGCCGCCGCCACCCCGGCATCGACCTCGCCCTGCTGCCCATCGGCGCCTACGCCCCCCGCTGGTGGCTACGTGACGTCCACACCGACCCCGAGGAAGCCGTCCAGGCCTTCCAGGACCTCGGCGCCCGGATCATGGCCCCCATGCACTGGGCGACCTTCGTCCTCTCCTCCGAACCGGTCCTCGAACCCCTCACCCGCCTCCTAGCCGCCTGGCAGCAGGCCGGCCTGCCCCGCGACCACCTCTGGGACCTCCCGATCGGCAGCTCACGGCTGCTGGATTGAGGGCCCGGTTGCCTCCGGGGGAGCACTCGCCAGGTCGCGGGGGGAGCCGAAGGGCACCGCCACCGGGGGGCCACCCGGTACCGCCCCGGGGCCAAGCCGGCCGTCAGGCGTGGCGGGCGCGTAGGCGTCGCCACGCCGAGGGGATGGCGCTGAGCAGGATCGTCAGGGCCACCGCCGCCACGACGCCCTCCCAGGGGCGGGCGAACAGGGAGCCGCTCAGGACACCGATCAGCTGGTACGTCGCCGCCCACGCCAGGCACGCCAGGACGTTGCCGCGTACGAAGCGGCGCAGCGGCATCCCGGCCAGCAGGCACGCCAGCATCACCGGTATCCGCCCCGCCGGTACCAGCCGGGACAGCACCAGCACCGAGATCCGGTGCGTGCGCAGCTTGGCCTGGGCCTGCTCCAGCCGGTCAGGGTCGGCTCGCCCCCGCAGCGCCTCCAGCCGGCGCGAACCGTTCCTCGATAGCACCCCGCGCCGCCCCAGCCAGTACAGCGCCACGTCCCCGGCGAACGCCGCGGCCGACGCCAGCACGAACACGATGAGCAGCCCCACCGGCGACGTCTGATGGAACGCCACCACCGTCGCCGAACTGACGATCGCCCCCGTGGGCACCACCGGCACCAGCGCGCCCAGCGCGACCAGCAGGAACAGCGACGGGTAACCGACCGCCTGCTGTGTCGACTCGGGCGGCAGCTGACCCAGCAGGCCCTCGATCACCCGGACACCTCCGGCCGTACGCTCTCGCCGTGCCCCAGCAGGTGCACCGCCACCCCGGGCGCGAGGCGCGCCGCGTGCCGGACGAACTCGTCGCCCGGCGCGTGGAACTCGTGCGGGCGCACCCCGTCGAGCCCTATCGGCCAGTACGTACCGAAGTGCACCGGAACCGCCGCGCGCGGCGCCAGCGAGGCCAGCGCCTGCGCCGCCCGGCGCGCGTTGAGGTGCCCGGGCCCCAGGAACGGCCCCCAGCCGCCGACCGGCAGCAACGCCACGTCCACCTGCCCCACGGCCGCCGCCATCCCGTCGAACAGCCCCGTGTCACCGGCGAAGTACGTCCGGGCCGCACCGCGGATGACATACCCGAGCGCGGGGGAGAGGTGCGGCCCCACCGGCAGCCGGCGCCCGTCGTGGCGCGCCGGCACCGCCCGTACGACCAGCTCCTCCACCCGCACCTCGTCACCGGGAGCCACCTCGGTGATCCGCAGCCCGGTCAGCCGCCGCAGCCCCGGCACCGCGCGGGTAGCGCCACGCGGCACGATCAGGCGGGTGCCGGGCGCGAGCCGGGCCAGCGACGGCAGGTGCAGGTGGTCGGAGTGGAGGTGCGAGACCAGCGCCGCCTCCGCCCGCGCGGCCGCCGGCGGCGGCAGCTCACCGCGCCGCCGCCGCAGATGGGCGAGCCGGCGCGCGAACAGCGGATCGGTGAGCACCCGCACCCCCGAGTCCTGGACCGTACAGGTGGCATGACCCCACCAGGTGACCTCCACCGGCACGCCCGCCCTCCTCGCTCCCGCGTCGCTCCGCTCCCGCGCTGCTCCTCCGAGCGTAAACGCGCGCCTCCTCGCCCGGAGGCGATCGGAGTAGGGTCGGCGGCATGGACGACGTACGCGTGGCGGCGATCGCCAGCCTGACGCCGCTGGAGGAGCTCGACAGCGACCCCTTCCTGGTCGACACGCGCAGCCAGCACGCCATGTGCGAACGCTGGGCGGCCGACAAGGGCTATGTCGTCATACGTCAGCTGCTGTTCTACGGGATGCGGCCCGACCACCAGGTCCTGTGGGCGGACATCGAGGCGGGCGCGGTCGACCTGTTCGTCGTGCCCAACGAACGTGTCCTGGACCGGGCGCTGACGTCCGCGCGGGACTTCACGGCGGAGTGCGAGCGCCGGGGCGTACGGCTGGAGACGGCGGGGCTGGACGAACCGGCGTACGACGCGGAGATGAAGGCCCACGTCCACCGCCGGCTCTCCATGCCGACCGCGGGCTACGACGGCTGCTGAGAAAGGGCGAGTGAGGAAGGGTGGCCGGGTATCCCCCGGACGGGCCGGGGCACTTTCCGGACGGGCCGGTGAGTGATCCGGAGGCGCGCGCGGCCCGCGGCGGACGCAACCGGCGCCCCGCAGGACGACCGAGCCTCACACGAGCCTCCCGTACGGCGGGCGTTGCCCTGCTGCGGGTCATCGTGGTGTGGGCGGTGTCGACCCTCACCATGCTGGCGCTCGCCGGGCTGATGCCCGACTTCCAGCTCCAGTCCGACGACGGTGACAGCGTCACCCGCACCGCCGTCACCGCCGCCTGGGGCGCCGGGGCGTTCGGTCTGCTGAGCGCGCTGGTGTGGCCGGTTGTCGTACGGGCGCTGCTGCTCGTTCCCGCGCTCGTCCTCGGGCTGCTGGTGTTCTTCCTCAACGGTTCTCTGCTGCTGGTCGCGCTCTGGCTCATCCCGGACGGGCGCGGCGAGGCCGAACCGGACAACGCCGTCGTGGTGGCCGCCGTGATGTCCGCCGTCGCCTCCGCCACCTCCACCGCCCTCGCGGTACGTGACGACAACGCCTACCGGCGACGCCTGTACCGGCTGGCCGGACGGCGCCGCACCGCCCCCGGTCCCGGCAGCCCGCCGGGCACGGTGTTCCTCCAGCTCGACGGGGTCGGGCACCAGGTGCTGCGGGACGCCGCCGACGACGGGATCATGCCGACCGTCGCGGCCTGGATGGGCACCACCCACCGCCTCACGCCCTGGCAGACCGACTGGTCCAGCCAGACCGGCGCCAGCCAGCTCGGCATCCTGCACGGCTCCAACCACGACGTGCCCGCCTTCCGCTGGTACGAGAAGGACACCGGCCGGCTGATGGTCAGCAACCGGCCCGCCAGCGCCGCCGAACTGCAGCGCCGCGCCATCCGGCGCACCGGCGACGGCGGGCTGCTCACCCTGGACGGCGCGAGCCGCGGCAACCTGTTCAGCGGCGGCGCCGACCAGCTCGCCCTGGTGCTGTCGGTCTCCGCGCGCCGTGGCCGCCGCAACCGTTCCCGCGCCGGGTACTTCGCCTACTTCCGCGACCCGGCCAACGCCGTCCGTACCGCCATCTCCTACGTCGCCGAGGTGTGCCGCGAGATCGGCCAGTCCACCCGCGCCCGCCTCAGGGACGACAGGCCCAGGGTGGGCCGCGGCGGTCTGTACCCGTTCATCCGCGCCTTCGCGACCGTCATCGAGCGGGACGTGGTCGTCGCCGCCGTCATGGGCGACATGCTGGCCGGCCGTACCGCCGTGTACGCCGACCTCGTCGCGTACGACGAAGTGGCCCACCACTCGGGGCCGCACAGCCGCGACGCGGCGAAGGTGCTGGAGCGGCTCGACCGGTCGATCGCCCTGATCGCCAAGGCCGCCGAGCACGCGCCGCGCCCGTACCGGATCGTGCTCCTCTCCGACCACGGCCAGAGCCCCGGCGAGCCCTTCGAGTCGGCGTACGGGCTGACGCTGCGCGACCTGGTGCGGGCGGGCTGCGGGCTGCCCGTACCGCGCCGCGCCCAGCACACCCCGAGCGGCGCCGAGGCGCGGGGCGCGCTGCGCACCGCCGTGCACCTGCCGGTGGAGGAGGGCCGCGAGGAACGCCCGGCCCGCACGTCCGACCCGATCGTGCTGGCCTCGGGCAACCTGGGCCTGATCTCCTTTCCGGACGTGCCCCACCGCATGTCCCGCGAGGAGATCGAGCGCCGCCATCCGGCCCTGCTGCGGACGCTGGCCAGCCACCCCGGCATCGGATTCGTGCTCGTACGCAGTGAGGAGCACGGTTCGGTGGTGCTCGGCCCGGCCGGGGCCGAGGTACCGGTCGGCGAGCTCACCGACGCGGGCCCGCTCGCGGTGTTCGGCCCGGGCGCGGCCGACGCGGTGCGGCGCACCGACTCCTTCCCGCACGTCGCGGACATCATGGTCAACTCCATGTACGACCCGGCGACCGGCACGGTGCACGCCTTCGAGGAGCAGATCGGCTCGCACGGCGGGCTGGGCGGCGAGCAGTCGCACGCTTTCCTGCTCTGGCCGCGGAGTCTGTCCGCGCCGGTGGCGGACGGTGGCCGGCTGGTGGGCGCCGAGCGGGTGCACCGGGTGCTGCGGCGCTGGCTGCGGGAGAGCCAGGGACCGCAAGTGCCCCTCGGGCCGGTGCGGGAACCGGCAAGGGAAACGGTGAGGGAAACGGTGCAGGAATCACCGTCACGGCCACCAGGGGAAGAAGCATTTCCGGTCGCCGAGGGCATCGCGCCGGACAAACACGGCTGATTTGGTGCAGCGTCCGTCCTACCCGACCATGTTCAGGTTTGTACGGCGAAAGGCGCACCACCCTCATGATCACCGATCCCACCCCGGACGAGCGCAGCAAGCACGCGCGGACCTTCGGACTGCCGATCGCCACCGCGCTCGTGGTGGGCAACATCATCGGTGGCGGGATCTTCCTGCTGCCCGCCTCCGTCGCGCCCTACGGCACGATCAGCCTGGTCGCCTTCGCCGTCCTCACCGCGGGCGCGATCGCCCTCGCCCTCGTCTTCGGCCGGCTCGCCCAGCGGCTCCCGCGGACCGGCGGCCCGTATGTGTACGCCCGCGAGGCGTTCGGCGACTTCGCCGGATTCCTCGCCGCCTGGTCGTACTGGATCACCACCTGGGTGTCCAACGCGGCGCTCGCCGTCGCCGCCGTCGGCTACCTCGACGTCCTCATACCCGTGCACGGCTCCACAGCGGCGACGATCACGGCGGCGCTGGCCCTCCAGTGGCTGCCCGCCCTCGCCAACCTGGCCGGCACGCGGTACGTCGGCGCCGTCCAGCTCGTCTCCACGGTGCTCAAGTTCGTCCCGCTGCTGCTGGTCGCCGTCGGCGGGCTGTTCTTCTTCGACGCGGACAACCTCGGCCCCTTCCAGGCCAGTGACTCCGGTGCCATGGGCGCGATCTCGGCGTCCGCCGCCATCCTGCTCTTCAGCTACCTGGGCGTGGAGTCCGCTGCCGTCAGCGCCGGCGAGGTCCGCGACCCGCAGCGCAACGTCGGCCGCGCCACCATCCTCGGCACGCTCGGCGCGGCCGCCATCTACCTGCTCGGCACCCTCTCCGTCTTCGGCCTGGTCGCCCACGACCGGCTCATCGGCTCCAGCGCGCCCTTCTCCGACGCCGTCAACACCATGTTCGGCGGCTCGTGGGGCGGCACGGCGGTCGCCTGCATGGCCCTCGTCTCGATGGTCGGCGCCCTCAACGGCTGGACGCTGCTGAGCGCCCAGACGCCGTACGCGGCGGCGAAGGACGGGCTCTTCCCGGCGATGTTCACCCACAAACGGCGCGGTGTTCCCACCTACGGCGTCCTGGTCACCGTCGTCCTGGCCTCCCTGCTGACCGTCTACAACTACACGGCAGGGCCGGAGGGTGTCTTCGAGATCCTCGTCCTGGTGACCACCTTCACCGCCACCGTGCCCTACCTGCTCTCGACGGCCGCGCAGATCCACTTCCTCGCCTCCGGCCGGTCCGAGCGGGTCCACCGGCCCCGCCTCGTCCGCGACGCGGTCCTCGCCGTGACCGCCTTCGCCTTCTCCATGTGGCTGGTGGCCGGCTCCGGGTACGCGGCGGTCTACCAGGGCGTGATGTTCCTCTTCGCGGGCGTGCTGGTGTACGCCTGGATGTCGGCCCGCGTACGCCGGCGGCAGCCGGCCGCCTGACGCGGCCGGGGGCTCACACGCCCCGGAGGTGAACCGAGCCCCCGAGAAGCGCGTCCAGGACCGGGCGGATCAGCGGGTGGTCCTCCGCCCCGCGCCGCACCGCCGCGAAGACGCGCCGGAACGCGGCCGGGCCCGCCACGGGGCGGACCACCACGTCCTTGAGCTCGATGCCCCGCAGCGCGGAACGCGGCACCAGGGCCACCCCGGCGCCCGCGCCCGCCAGGGCCACCACCGCGCGGAAGTCGTCGGAGGAGTGCACCAGGCGCGGATCGAAGCCGGCCAGCTCGCAGGCGAGGAGCACCATGTCGTGGCACGGGTTGCCGGGATAGGGCCCGATCCAGTCGGCGTCCGCCAGCTCGGCCAGCGCCACTTCGGGCGACTGCCCCAGCGGGTGCGCCGCGTGCAGGACCGCGTCGAACGGCTCGGCGTACAGGGACACGCGCGCGAGGCGCCGGTCGCCCTCGCGTGGCGCGCCCCGGTACTCCACCGCCAGCGCCACGTCCGCCTCACCGTCCAGGACCATCGGCAGCGACGCGTCGCCCTCCGCGTCCCGGACCCGGACGCGGATGCCCGGGCGCGTGTCGGCGAGCCGCCCGATCGCCGGCGCCAGCACCTCGGCGATCCCCGTCGCGAACGCGGCCACCGTCACCTCGCCGGCCGCGCCGCCCGCGTACGCCGCGAGCTCCGCCTCCGCCCGCTCCAGCTGCGCCAGCACCTCGTTGGCGTGCTCCAGCAGGATCTCGCCGGCCGCCGTGAGCCGTACGCCCTTGCCGCTGCGGGTCAGCAGCGTGTGCCCGGTCTCCTGCTCCAGCGCGGCGAGCTGCTGCGAGACGGCGGAGGGGGTCAGGTACAGCGCTGCGGCCGCGGCGGTCACCGTACGGTGGTCCGCCGCGGCCCGCAGAACGCGCAGGCGCCGGGGGTCGATCACCCCGCCATTGTCACCCAGCCATCGCCGCCCGGGCGTCGGTGAACGCCGCCACCGCCCGCTCCACGTCCGCCGTCGAGTGCGCCGCCGACAGCTGCACCCGGATACGGGCCTGGCCCATCGGCACGACGGGGTACGAGAAGCCGATCACGTACACGCCGCGCTCCAGCAGCAGTTCGGCCATCCGCGCGGCCTTGGCCGCATCGCCGATCATCACCGGGGCGATCGCGTGGTCACCGGGCAGGGTCTCGAAACCCGCCTCCGTCATCTTCGTACGGAACAGCTTGGTGTTGGCGTCCAGCTTCTCCCGCAGGTCCCCCGCCGACTCCAGCAGGTCCAGCACCGTGAGCGAGGCGGCGGCGATCACCGGGGCGAGGGAGTTGGAGAAGAGGTAGGGGCGCGAACGCTGGCGCAGCAGCGCGACGATCTCCGCGCGCGCCGCCACGTAGCCGCCGGACGCGCCGCCCAGCGCCTTGCCCAGCGTGCCGGTGAGGATGTCGACCCGGTCCATCACGCCGTGCAGCTCGGGCGTGCCGCGCCCGCCGGGCCCGACGAACCCGACCGCGTGGGAGTCGTCGACCATCACCATCGCGTCGTACCGGTCGGCGAGGTCGCAGATCTCCGGCAGCGGCGCCACGTACCCGTCCATCGAGAACACGCCGTCGGTGACGATGAGCCGCCGCCGCGCGTCCTGCGTCTCCTTGAGCTGCTTCTCCAGGTCGGCCATGTCGCGGTTGGCGTACCGGTGGCGGCGGGCCTTGGACAGCCGGATGCCGTCGATGATGGAGGCGTGGTTGAGGGCGTCGGAGATGACCGCGTCCTCGGGGCCGAGGAGCGTTTCGAAGACTCCGCCGTTGGCGTCGAAGCAGGACGAGTACAGGATCGTGTCCTCCTGCCCCAGGAACGTGGACAGGCGCCGCTCCAGCTCCTTGTGGATCTCCTGCGTACCGCAGATGAAGCGGACGGACGCCATGCCGTAGCCCCAGCGGTCCAGCGCCTCCTTGGCGGCGGCGATGACCTCCGGGTGGTCGGCCAGGCCCAGGTAGTTGTTGGCGCAGAAGTTCAGTACGTCACCGGAGGCGACGGACACGGTGGCGCTCTGCGGGGTGGCGATGACCCGCTCGGGCTTGTGGAGACCGGCGTCGCGGATCTCGTCGAGGGTGGCGCGCAGCTCGTCGCGGACGGACGCGTACATGGATGTGGCTCCTAAAAAAGGGGGTGGGTCAGACGGTCCAGTCGAGGATGATCTTGCCGCTGCGGGCGGTGGCGGCCTCGTCGAAGGCCGCGTCGAAGTCGCGGTAGGAGTAGCTGCCGGTGATCACGGGGCTGAGGTCGAGCCCGCCTTCCAGCAGCACGGTCATCGCGTACCAGGTCTCGAACATCTCGCGGCCGTAGATGCCCTTGATGGTGATCATCGAGGTGACGATCTTCGACCAGTCGACGGCGAACTCCTCGGCGGGCAGGCCGAGCATCGCGATCCGGCCACCGTGCGTCATATTGGCGACCATGTCCCGCATGGCCTCGGGCCGTCCGGACATCTCCAGCCCGATGTCGAAGCCCTCCCGCAGCCCCAGTTCCCGCTGAGCCGCCTCGACGCTGCTCTCGGCGACATTGACCGCGAGCGTCGCGCCGGCCTTGCGGGCGAGCTCCAGCCGCGGCTCGCTCACGTCGGTGATCACCACATTGCGCGCACCGGCGTGCCGGGCCACCGCCGCGGCCATGATCCCGATCGGTCCGGCGCCGGTGATGAGGACGTCCTCGCCGACGAGCGGGAAGGACAGCGCGGTGTGCACGGCGTTGCCGAACGGGTCGAAGATCGCCGCCACATCCAGGTCCACCTTCGTCCGGTGCACCCACACGTTGGACGCGGGCAGCGCGACGTACTCGGCGAACGCCCCGTCCCGCCCGACCCCCAGCCCGACCGTGGCCCGGCACAGATGCCGCCGCCCCGCCAGGCAGTTGCGGCACTTGCCGCACACCAGGTGCCCTTCGCCGCTGACCAGGTCACCGACCGCGACGTCCCGCACGTCCGCGCCGACGCGCGCCACCTCGCCGACGAACTCGTGCCCCAGCACCAGCGGTGTGCGCACCGCCTGCCGCGCCCAGCCGTCCCAGGAGCGGATGTGCAGATCCGTACCGCAGATCCCGGTGCGCAGCACCCGGATCAGCACGTCCCCCGGCCCCGTATCGGGCTCCGGCACATCCATGAGCCACAGACCGGGCTCGGCCTTGTGCTTGACGAGTGCCTTCATCAGTGCGGCTCCAGGGGCCAGGGGGAAGAGATCGCCGAACGCGCACCAATCTGCCCAGCCGCGTCCGCCGCGTCCATCGAGGATTTCTTAAGCGGGCCAACAGCGCAGCTTCACGCGCCGCACCGGTTACGTTCGAGGCATGACGACGCAGGTCTGGTACGCGGCCTACGGCTCGAACACGCACGTCGACCGTCTGGCGTACTACCTCCTGGGCGGCCGGCCCCCCGACGCCGCCAGGACCTACCCCGGATGCCGCGACCGGCGCCTGCCGGCGGCCTCCGTCCCGGTGGAGCTGCAAGGCGCCCTGTACTTCGCCACCGAGTCACCCGTCTGGACCGGCGGCAGGGCGTTCTACGACCCCCGCGCCCGGGGCCACGTCCTGGCCCGGGCCCACCGCCTCACCGCCCGGCAGTTCTCCGACATCGCCGCCCAGGAGATGTACCGCGACCCGGGCCCGGACACCGACCTGGACCTGACGCAGGTCGTGCGCCACGGCACCGCCACGCTCGGCGGCGGCCGCTACGAGACCCTCGTCCACGCCGGAACCCTCGACGGCCTGCCCCTGCTCACCCTCACGGCCCCCTGGCGGATGGGCGACATCGAGTGGAACACCCCCTCCGCCGGCTACCTGCGCCACCTGGCCGCCGGCCTCCTGGCCACGGGCGCCTGGGACGCGCCCGCCATCGCGGCCTACCTGGCCGCCTGCCCGGGCGCGGCGGGCCACTGGACCGAACACCGGCTCAGGGACCTCATCGGCGGCTGGTCGGACCAATAAGCGAACCAATAAGCGAACCAGTGACGTGGAACTAGGATTCACGTCCCGACCCGCGCGGATGACAGGGGGATACGCGACGGTGGGCCACTCCTCTCGCTCGAAAAGTCCGTACGGGCCCTACTTCGAACGACGCCGCTCCGAACCGACGACATGGACGCGGCTGACCGGCCTGGTGACACTTCTGGCCGCGTTCGCCGCGATGATCGTGGGCGTGCTGCCGCTGGCGCCGGATGTGGATGTACGGAACCTGCGACTCGGCCTGGTCGGCTGCACCGCGGTCGGTGCGGTGCTGTGGACGGTGGCCTCGATCCGCTCACGGCGCCCGGAAGTGACCATCCTCGACAAGCCCGCGCGGAAGGAACGCGATCCGTCCAGGTTCCTGCCCGTCGTCCTCAGCTTGGCCCTCCCGCTGGCCAGCGCCGCGGCGCTGGCGCAGGCGATAGGCCTGGACGGCGCGGAAGGCCGCTGGGAGGCGCAGGTGTACGCGGCGGGCGGAGGCAGCTACGAAGTCACCGTCGACGCGCTGCTCGACGAGCCCGGGACGACCGGCGTGAACATCAACGACGTGGACCAGTACGCCACGGACGTCGCGGTGACCCTCCGGTTCCACGACGGCACCCGTACCGTCACCGTCCACGACGCGACGACCGTCGGCCGCCCCGAGGTGGACGACACCGTGAGGGTCATGTACGCCCCGGGCAGCCCGGGGCTCGGTGTGCGCAACGATGGCACCCGGTTCTTCAGCAGCGGTCTTCTCTACTTGTGGCTCTGGGCACTGGCCCTGTTCGCGTGGGCCTTCGGCTCCGCCGCCTTCGGCATGATGCGCGACGGGATTCACACCGCGCGCAGGTTCCGCGCCGACGTGCACGTCCCTGCGGCACTGATCCTGCTCACCGGCGTGTGTTTGCTGCTGCCCGGGGCCTTCTTCCACACCTCCACCTGGGCGGGGTGGCTGCTGGCCCTCGCCGCCGCGACGACGCCCTGGCTCGCACTGGCCTGGATGCTGAAGCGCGGGTGAGCGACCAGGCCGGGCCCGCATTACCCCTGCGGTAATCGACCTCTTTTCCGGCGTCCGGCATGGTTGCGGTACCGGAACCCGGGCGGTCTCGCACTCCGGCCGGGCTCCGGGCCCATGACAACCCTGACGATGGAGGCTGATCCGCCATGTCCCAGGCCCTGCTCGCCGGTATCTCCCGCACCACCGAGCCGCAGACCATGCTGCGGCGCTTCCTCGCCCTGGACGCCGTCGTCACGGGGGCCAACGGCCTGGCGTACGTCTTGGCGTCCGGGCCTCTCGGCCGGCTCCTCGGGGTCGACGCGACGCTCCTGTTCGAACTCGGCCTGTTCCTCACCGCGTTCGCCGCCGGCGTGGGCTACCTCGCCTCCCGGCCGCAGCCGGCCGCCACGGCCGTCAAGCTGGTCGTCGACGTCAACGTGATCTGGGCGGTCCTGAGCGTCGTCGCGCTCGTCGCCTGGCTGTCGCCCAGCACCGCCGGCGCTCTGTGGATCCCGATGCAGGCCGCGACCGTGGCCGGATTCGCCGCCCTCCAGTGGTCCGCCCTGCGGGCGGTGAGCCGCTGAGGTCCCGGGTTGCTAGAGGGACTGGAGGTACTTGACCGTCGCCGGGTCGGCCGGGAGGAGCGTCTCGATGGCCAGCTCGGCGACCGTCACGTCCATCGGGGTGTTGAAGGTCGAGATGGACGACACGAAGGACAGCACATGGCCGTCGTGCTCGATCCGCAGCGGCAGCGCGAAGTACGGGGCCGGTGCCTCGGGGCCCGTGACGGCGCCGGCGCGTTCCGGTACGGGATAGGCGGCGACCTCGTCGTACAGCGCACGCAGCGTCGCGGAACGGGCAAGGGCGATCTGGCGCTCCATCTGGGCCAGCAGATGCCCGCGCCACTCGGGCAGGTTGAGGATCCTCGGCGCCAGGCCCTCCGGGTGCAGGGTGATCCGCATGGAGTTCAGCGGCGGCGCCAGCAGATGCTCGGGCAGCCCGGCCAGCAGCATCGTGATGCCCCGGTTCGCGGCCACCACCGTGTACGAGCCGTCCACGACGATCGCGGGATACGGGTCGTACCCGGCCAGCAGCTGTTCGATGCCCTCGCGCAGGGTGCCGAGCGACGGGTCGTCCAGGGGCGTCTGGGTGTACCGGGGGGCGTAACCGGCCGCGAGGAGTAGGGCGTTGCGCTCCCGTACCGGCACCTCCAGGTGCTCGGCCAGGCGCAGCACCATCTCCTCACTGGGGCGGGCCCGGCCCGTCTCGATGAACGAGATGTGACGGGCCGACGAGTCGGCGCGCAGCGCCAGCTCCAGCTGGCTCAGCCGCCGCCGCTCGCGCCAGCCGCGCAGCAGCGGCCCTACTTCCTTACCGGAAACGACACTTGTCATACCGCAGACGGTAGCCCACGTGTTGACCGCGGGCCGGAGCCGTCGGACCGTATCGTCACGGTCACCCGTACCGACACGCACCGACCCGGAGGGAGCACGGGACATGCCCACGGAACCGCTGTCGCAGAAGGAGATCGAGGACCGCCTGCGCGAACTGCCCGGCTGGTCCCAGGAGGGCGACCGTATCGCCCGCACCTACCGCCTCGGCACCCACTTCGCGGCGACCGCGATGGTGGTCCACATCGCCCAGATCCAGGAGGAACTGAACCACCACTCCGACCTGACCCTCGGCTACAACACGGTCGGCCTCACCGTGAACACCCACGACGCGGGCGGTGCGATCACCGAGCGGGACTTCGACCTCGCGGCCCGCGTCGAGAAGATCGCACCGTCCCACGGCGCCAACTGACGCGCCACGTACACGCGGTGGCGGGCGGCGAGTCCGCCACGTCGCGTCGTGACCGGCGCTCCGGCGCGAGGACGTGCCGTGCCCGCATGTCCCGTCCCTGCGCCCTGCGGCGGCAGCTCCCACACGCCGCCGCGTGTCCCGTGCGACGTGATCCGGCCGACCGGCGCCCGCCGCGCGGGCCGCCGCCGACGCGGAGGCTCATGGCGTTGCCGAACCGGCAACAATGCTTGCCGTCATCGCCGCACCGGCGCACCCTGTCCGCATGAGCCGACACCAGCACGAACACGACCACACCCACCTGGACTGGACCGAGATGCTGCCGCTGCTGGAGCACGGCGCGGAGCTCCAGGCCCCCCTCTACCGGCAGGCCGCGGCCTGGCTCGGCGAACTGCTGCCGGCGCCAGGCGTCCGCCGCATCCTGGACATCGGCAGCGGACCGGGCGTGATCTCATGCCTGCTCGCGGAGGCGTTCCCGTACGCGGAGGTCGTCGCCGTGGACTCCACGCCCGAGCTCCTGGAGCGCACCCGCGCCCGTGCCGCGTCCCTCGGCGGCCGGGTCACCACGCACCACGCCGAACTCCCGGGCGGCATCGCCGAGCTGGGCCGCGCCGACCTGATCTGGGCGGCCGACTCCCTGCACCACCTGGGCGATCAGCGCGGCGCCCTCGCGGGCCTGGCGGGGCAGCTGCGCCCCGGCGGCCTGCTGGCCGTCGTCGAGGGCGGGCTGCCGACGCGGCGCCTTCCGCACAGCTTCGGCATCGGGCGGCCGGGTCTGGAGGCCCGGATCGACGTGGCGCACGCCGACTGGTTCGCCGAGATGCGGGCGGGGCTGCCCGGCGCCAAGGCGGACGTCGACGACTGGCGGACGCTGCTGGCCGACGCGGGGCTCGTACCGAGCGGCACGCGCTCGTTCCTCCACGACGTGCCGGCCCCGGTCACCGACGCCGTACGCCAGCAGGTCGTCGCTGCCTTCACCCGGCAGCGTGACGCCCTCGGCGACCGGCTCGCGCCCGAGGACCGGGCCACCCTGGACCGCCTGGTGGACCCGGCGGACCCGCAGGGCCTGCACCACCGCCCGGACGTGTTCCTGCTGACCGCCCGCACGGTGCACACGGCACGCCGCGGCTGACCGTCAGCGCGGCAGGGGCGCGGTGTCCTGGTACGGGCTGACCGGCTGGGGCACGCGCCGCACCGTCCGGGCGTCGATCGCCACCGCGGCCGCCGCCGTCCCGAGCGCACCGCCACCGGGGTGCCACGTGCCCGTCACGGTCACCCAGGTGTCGGCGGGGGGCGCGGGCTTGCCGTGGACGCGGACGCGCAGCGACCGGGAGTCGGCCGCGCAGCAGCTGACGACCAGCCGGCTGAGGTACCAGGTCCCGGCGCCGGTGCCGGTGCCGTCCTTCGCGGGCGGGCCCGCGGGCGTGACGAACCCGGTCATCAGGACCGTGCGGCCGGCCAGGCCCCGGTCGCGGTCCTGCTGGACCCGGGCGATGAACCCGGACAGGGAGAGCGGCACCGGGCCGGCGTCCGGCAACGGGCCGAACTCCGGCACCCGGGCGACGGCGTTGCCGGTCTCGCGCGCCGCCGTGTACGAGCCGAGCGCGGGCGGGGCGTGCAGAAGCAGGGCGAGGACCGGCAGGAAGAGCACCCAGGCGACGCGCGGCCCGTCCCGGTGGCCGTGGCCGTGGCCGTCGTCCACGCCCTCGTCGTCCACGCTCTCGTCGTCCCCTCGGCGCGAGGGGAACGGGAACCCGTCCCGTACGGCGCTGACCAGGCCCAGCACGAGCAGCAGCGCGGCGGAGGCGATGAGGAAAGGCCGCAGGCCCTCCTTCACGTACCGCAGATAGACCTGGCTCAGCAGGGAGATGTGCAGCAGGGCGGAGCCGGTGAGCAGCAGCAGGGCCGCCTGGATCTGGCGTCTCACAGCAGCCACCACCCGGTCAGGCAGGCACACGCCACGGCCACCACCGTGGTCGCGGCCGAGAAGCGCACCGCGAAGCCCCGCCCGAACGTCCCCGCCTGGAGGGCGATCAGCTTCACGTCCACCATGGGGCCCACCACCATGAACGTCAGCCGGGCGGTGGAGGAGAAGCCGGTGAGCGACGCGGCGACGAAGGCGTCGGCCTCCGAGCAGACGGCGAGCACGATGGCGAGCGCGGCGAGGAACAGCACCGACAGCCAGGGGGAGCCGGCGAACACGTCCAGTACGGAGCGCGGTACGAGCACGTTGAAGGTGGCCGCCGCCATCGCGCCGACCACGAGGAAGCCGCCCGCGTGCAGGAAGTCGTGCTGGAACCCGACCCGGAACTCCTCCCAGCGGCTGTGTCCCGTCCGGTGGCCGGTGTGCCGCGCGGGCATCTTCAGCCACTCGGCCCGGCCCCACTTCAGCCACAGCCAGCCCATGGTGGCCGCCGTCGCGAGTGACGCGACGAACCGGGCGGCGACCATGTGGGGCTGCCCGGGGAAGGCGACGGCGGTCGAGACCAGCACGACGGGGTTGACCGCGGGGGCGGAGAGCAGGAACGCGAACGCCGCGGCCGGGGTGACCCCGCGCCTGATCAGGCTGCCGGCGACGGGCACGGAGGCGCACTCACAGCCGGGCAGCACCACACCGGCGGCGCCGGCAACCGGCACGGCCAGCGCGGGCCTGCGGGGCAGCACCCTGCTGAACACCCGGGCCGGGACGAAGGCGTTGACGGCCCCGGAGACGACGGTGCCGAACAGCAGGAAAGGCAGCGCCTGCACGGTGAGCGCCACGTACACGGTCTGCCAGGCCCGGAAGCCGGGGTGGTTCGGCGCGGACAGCGCGAGGGCGGTGATCACCAGCAGTGATACGGCTCCGGCGGCGGCGACGGACAGCGGTATCGCGCCGCGCGGGCGCTCCCGCGCGGGTGCGGCTCGGGTCATGGGGCCACACCTTAGCGGCGGCGACGAGACGACGATCATTTCAGCGGACCGGAAGGCATGCCCGCGGCGAAACGGGGCAGGCGCACCCCAATGCTGAAAAGGGAGGGGCCGCCGTGCCAATGCTCAACCCGCGTGAACTGAGGACGCTTCTCGCCCGTTATGCGGACCTGAAGATCACCCTTGCCCGCAGGAGCGATCCCGGTCTGCTCCGCGCGCTGGACGACGTCAGCTACACCCTGTGCGTCATGACGGGCACGCGCTCCATCTCCGATGCGCTCGCCGCCGCCGATGAGCTGCTGGCCCGGCACACCCCCGCGACCGCGCACACGGCCGCGACCGCGCACACGGCCGCGACCGCTCCCACGCCTCCGGCCGCTCCCACGGCCGACGCCGGGACGGACGCCGCCCTGGCGGCCTGAGCCCGCCGCCCACGCATCGCCACGGACAGCGCGATGGCGGCGATCACCAGCAGTGATACGGCTCCGTCGGCGGTGACGACGGACGGCGGTATCGCACCTGGCCCCCTGACCGAGCCGCGCCCGCGCGGCGGGTCAGGGGCCACGCTGTATCCGCCGCGGGGAATGTCCAATTTCACCCTGCTCGGCCCCGGCCGTTCCGGTGGCCTGGTGCGAGCGATACCCTAAATGGGGCATATCGGACACTAGTGAGGGGGTCGGCCCCATGTCGACAGGGACCCTCCTGGCCATCGTCATTCCCGTCGCGGTGATCCTGGCCGCCCTGGCCGTCGTCGCCTTCCTCGGCTTCCGCAGGCGCCGCCTGCGCGAGCGGTTCGGACCGGAGTACGAACGGACGGTCGACGACACCGGAAGCCGGCTCGCCGCCGAGCGCGATCTGAGCGCACGCGAGAAACGCCATGACGAACTGGACATCAGGCCTCTGCCGGACGAGGTCAGGGACCGGTACACCCGGGACTGGGCCGACGTCCAGGGAGAGTTCGTGGACCGCCCGGAGGACGCCGTGCAGGACGCGGACCTCCTGGTGACCTCCCTGATGCGGGAGCGCGGCTACCCGACCGAGGATCTCGACCAGCGGCTGAAGGACCTCTCCGTCGAGCACGGCCGCACGATCGAGCACTACCGCGCCGCCCACGAGATCAACCGGCTGAGTATGAAACACCAGGCCACGACCGAGCAGCTGCGTGGAGCGATGGTGCACTACCGCGCCCTCTTCGACGACCTGCTCTCCGACGGGGGCCAGTCCCACCGCGCCCCCGCCTGACCCGGCACAGGCCACGGTGGAGGAGGAGAGATGCAACGCGAGGACATACCCGAACCCGGCGAGAGCGGCCTGTCCACCGAGGACATCGCCCAGCCGGGCGGCGCGGGCGAAGCCGCCGGCGAGCGGCCCGGCGCCCCCGCCTTCCCGTACGAGAGCCAGGAGAGTGAGGAGCGCCGGGAGGGCACCGCGGAGCCGGCCGAATCGGCCCCGCCCACGTCCCCGGAAGTCGCCGTCCCCGCCGGGCGCGACGAGGACGAGACACCGCAGCTCCTGGCCCCCGAGGACGAGGAGGGCTTCCGGGACCGCTGGCAGGGCATCCAGGCCAAGTTCGTCGACGACCCCCGCGAGGCCGTGCACGAGGCCGACGCCCTCGTCGCCGACGTCATGCAGCAACTGGCCTCGACCTTCGCCGACCACAAGCGGGAGCTGGAGGGCCAGTGGAACCGCGGCGAGGAGGTGGACACCGAGGAGCTTCGCAAGGCACTGCGTCAGTACCGGTCGTTCTTCAACCGGCTCCTGACCACCTGATCCGCCCCCGCGGCCGGCCGGAGGTTCAGGCGTAGTCGAAGGTGGCCGGGTCCGGGCCCAGGCGCTTGCCCTCGTCGAGGGCGGCGAGGGCCGCCATGTCGTCGGTGTCGAGCTCGAAGTCGAAGACGTCGATGTTCTCCCGGATCCGCGACGGGGTCACGGACTTGGGGATGACCACGTTGCCGAGCTGGAGGTGCCAGCGCAGGACCACCTGCGCGGGGGTGCGGTCGTGCTTGCGGGCGATCGCGACGACCGCCGGGGCTTCCAGCAGGCCCTTGCCCTGGCCGAGCGGTGACCAGGCCTCGGTGACGATGTCGTGGCGGGCGTGGAACGCGCGGGACTCGGCCTGCTGGAGCTGCGGGTGCAGCTCGATCTGATTGAGCACCGGCACGACGGAGGTCTCGCCGAGCAGGCGTTCCAGGTGCTCGGGCAGGAAGTTGGAGACGCCGATGGCCTTGGCGCGGCCGTCCGCGTAGATCTTCTCGAAGGCCTTGTACGTGTCGACGTAGGCGTCCTTCGACGGCAGCGGCCAGTGGATCAGGTACAGGTCGACGTAGTCGAGGCCGAGCCTGGCCAGCGAGTCGTCGAAGGCGCGCAGCGTCGAGTCGAAGCCCTGTTCGCTGTTCCACAGCTTGGTGGTGACGAAGACCTCTTCGCGGGGGAGGCCGGAGGCGGCGATGGCCTGGCCGGTGCCCTTCTCGTTCTCGTAGATCGCCGCGGTGTCGATGCTGCGGTACCCGGCCTCCAGGGCCGTGCCCACCGCCTTCGCCGCCTCGTCGTCGGGCACCTGCCAGACGCCGAAGCCGAGCTGCGGCATGGAGACGCCATTGTTGAGGGTGATGGAGGGGACCTTGCTCACGAGCGATCGATCCTTACGTGGTTCGGTTGATACTCCAGTGTTCAACGATCGCATACCCGGACCGTGTTCCTGGATGCAGGCATTGACCGCGTCCCGTCAACGCGGGCACTCTGTTGCACGTCGCTGAACGCGATGCACGCATCTGAACGGTTGAATAGCCCTGTTCGGCACTCCTGAACCCCCACCTCTCAGGAAAGCAGGTCCGGTCATGCGTGAAATGTCCGTATCCTACCCCCACGAGAACGCCGAGGAGACGGCCGCCGCCCCGGTTGTCTGGCAGACCCCCGCATACACGGTCGTCGAGACCGGCCTCGAAGTCACCGCCTATTTCCTCGCCGACCGGTAGACCCCGCCGCCATGCTGCTGCAGGTGCTCGGCACCGCGGCGGGCGGCGGACTGCCCCAGTGGAACTGCGCGTGCCCCGGCTGTGCCGGGGCACGCGCCCACCCCGAACGGCGCCGCCGTCACGCCTCGCTCGCCCTCCGCGCCGACGAGGGCTCCTGGTACCTCGTCAACGCCACTCCCGACCTCGGCGAACAGATCGAGGGCTGCCGCGAGTTGTGGCCCGGGCCCGGCCCCCGGGACACGCCCCTGGCGGGGGTCGTCCTCACCGACGCCGAACTCGACCACACCCTCGGCATCGCCCGCCTCCGCGAGGCCGACGGCTTCGAGATCCTCGCCACCCCGCCCGTACGTACCGCGCTCCTCGGCCTGATCCGCCTCGGCGACACCCTCGGCCCGTACACCCGCGTCACCTGGCGCGAACTCGGCGGCAAACCCCAGCCGCTCACCGCCGGCGGAACCGTCGAGATCCAGGCGGTACCCGTTTCGGCCAAACGGCCCCGCTACGCCGCCGGAACGGGTGAGGACGACCCCGCCTGGGTCGTCGCCCTCCGGCTGCGCGAGACGGCCACCGGCCGCACCCTCGTCTACGCGCCCGCGCTCGCCGCCTGGACCGAGGAGTTCCAGTACGCCGTCGAGGACGCCGACCGCGTCATCGTCGACGGCACCTTCTGGGACGACGACGAGCCCGTACGCACCGGGATCTCCGCCAAGACCGCCACCGGTATGGGACACCTGCCCATCACCGGACCCCACGGCACCGCCGGCCGGCTCGCCGCTCTGCGCGCCC
The DNA here is from genome assembly GCF_030406405.1 of Streptomyces ficellus. GTDB lineage: Bacteria > Actinomycetota > Actinomycetes > Streptomycetales > Streptomycetaceae > Streptomyces > Streptomyces ficellus_B. The sequence goes on along the minus strand of NZ_JAUEPL010000007.1, from coordinate 55,183 downwards.
GCTGCCTCTACACCCACCTCAACAACACCAACCCCCTCACCGACCCCGACGCCCCCCAGCACGCCGTGCTCGCCGGCCAGGGCCTCGGTGTCGCCGCCGACCGGATGGTGATCGAACTGTGAACCCCTGGAGCCGGGAGGAGTTCGCGGCACGGCTGCGCGCCGTCGCCACCGACCGCTACCACGACCGCCACCCCTTCAACGTACGCATGCACCAAGGCGCCCTCAGCCCCGACGAGGTACGCCGCTGGATCCTCAACCGCTTCCACTACCAGCGCCACATCCCCGTCAAGGACGCCCTGATCCTCGCCAAGCTCGACACACCCGCGCTGCGCCGGGCCTGGCTGCGGCGCATCCAGGACCACGACGGCGAAAAGGACGGCGGGGGAGGCATCGAGCGCTGGCTACGGCTCGGGGAGGCCGCCGGGATCGACCGCGCCCGGCTCGAAGGGGGCGAGGAGGTGCTGCCCGGCGTACGGCTGGCCGTCGACGGCTACGTCAACTTCTGCCGGCTGCGGCCCCGCCTGGAAGCCGTCGCCGCCTCCCTCACCGAACTGTCCGCGCCCACCATCATGCGCACCCGCATCCAGGCGTTCGAAACCCACTACTCCTGGATCGAGGCGGACGGACTGGCGTACTTCCAGGGCCGCATCGGACAGGGCGGCCGTGACAGCACCGAAGCGCTCGGCCTGGTCCTCGACTGGGCCCGCACCCGCGAGGAGCAGGAGCGGGCCGTGGCGGCGCTCGCCTTCAAGTGCGATGTGCTGTGGTCGCTGCTCGACGCCATCGAGGCGGGAGGCCGGCCATGAGCGGCGGCGGTCCGTGGCGGCCGGCACTGCGCCGGTCCGTGATGCTCCGTCACGATCCGGTGCGCGACGCCGACCTGCTTCTGCTGCCCGAACGCGTCGTCGTGCTGCACGGCAGCGCCGGGTCCGTCGTCCGGCTCTGCGACGGCGAGCGGGACGTCGACGCCATCGTGGCCGAACTGGCGGCGCTCCACCCGGGTGCGCCGGTCGCGGAGGAGGTGCCGGCCTTCCTCGGACGGCTGCGGGCGGAGGGCTGGCTCACATGACAGCGCCTCCATGGGCTCTGCTGGCCGAACTGACGCACGGCTGCCCGCTGCGCTGCCCCTACTGCTCCAATCCGCTGGAACTGACGGCGAGGTCGGCGGAGCTGACGGCCGGGCAGTGGGCGGACGTCTTCCGGCAGGCCGCCGCCCTCGGCGTCGTCCAGACGCATCTGTCGGGCGGCGAGCCGCTGCTGCGCCGTGACCTCGACGCGATCGTGGCCGCCGCCGACGGGGCCGCCATCCACACCCAGCTCGTCACCAGCGGCGTCGGCCTGAGCGCCGGAAGGCTGCGCGGCCTGGTGGCGGCCGGGCTGCGCAGTGTCCAGCTGTCCGTACAGCACGCGGACGCGGCCGCCTCCGAACGGATCGCGGGCGCCCGGTCGTTCACCGCCAAGGAGCGCGCCGCCCGCCTCGTACGCGAGGCGCGGCTGCCCCTGGGCCTCAACGTCGTCCTGCACCGGGCCAACCTCGACGCCCTCGACGCCCTCGTCGAACTCGCCCTCGCGTGGGGCGCCGAGCGGGTCGAACTGGCCAACACCCAGTTCTACGGCTGGGCGCTGCGCAACCGCGACGCCCTCCTGCCCGACCGGGCCCAGGTCGCCCGCGCGCACGCCGCCGTGGAGCGGTGGCGCGAACGCCTGGCCGGGCGCCTGGATCTCGTCTGGGTGGTGCCCGATTACGTGGACGGCACCCCCAAGCCCTGCATGGGCGGCTGGGGCGCCGTGTCGATGACCGTCGCACCGGACGGCACGGTGCTGCCCTGCCCGGCCGCCGCCGCCCTGCCGGGGCTCGGCGCGCCCAACGTCAAGGACCACGCCCTGGAGTGGATCTGGCGCGAGTCGCCGGCCTTCAACGCCTACCGGGGCGAGGAATGGATGCGCGAGCCGTGCCGCGGCTGCGCCCTGCGCGCCACCGACTTCGGCGGCTGCCGCTGCCAGGCGTACGCACTGACCGGCGACGCCACCCGCACCGACCCCGTCTGCCCCAAGTCCCCCGACCACGGGCTCGTCACCGCCCTCGTGGACGCGGCACGCCCGGATCCCCGGCCCGGCTACTCCTACCGCACGGAAGGACCCCGATGACCCCCACACGCAGGACCGTTCTCGCGGCCGCCCTCGGCACCGCCGCGCTGCTCACCGGACTGGTACAGCCCTCGTCCGCGACGCCGCTCGCGAGCGAGCCCACCGGCGTGGCCACCCTCTCCACCGGCTGGACCATCCCCTGGGGCACCCACTGGCTGCCCGACGGCTCGGCCGCACTGGTCACCGAACGCGACACCTTCACGGTCTACAAGGTCACCCCGTCCGGCGCCCGCACCCAGGTCGGCAGCGTGCCCCACTCCCAGACCACCGGCGGCGAAGGCGGCCTGATGGGCATCGCCGTCGACCCCGACTGGGCCACCAGCAAGCGCGTGTACGTCATGCACACCTCCTCCGAGGGCAACCGCATCGCCCGTATGACCTTCGACGGCACCCGCCTCTCCGGCTACACCTCCCTCGTGCAGGGCATCAGGAAGGCCCGCTACCACAACGGCGGCCGGCTCGCCTTCGGCCCGGACGGCTTCCTGTACGCGTCGACCGGCGACGCCCAGAACACCGCGCTCGCCCAGGACCGCGCCTCCCTCAACGGCAAGATCCTCCGCATGACCAAGGACGGCAGGCCCGCCCCGGGCAACCCCTTCGGCACGCTGGTCTACAGCCTCGGCCACCGCAACCCGCAGGGCCTCGCCTTCGATCCGCAGGGGCGGCTGTGGGAGGCCGAACTCGGCCAGAGCTCACGCGACGAGCTCAACCTCATCAAGCCCGGCGCCAACTACGGCTGGCCGGCCTGCGAAGGCACCTGCACCGTGGCCGGCATGACCAACCCCAAGAAGACCTGGAGTGTCGCCGAAGCCTCCCCGAGCGGCATCGCCGTCGCGGACGGCGCCGTCTACATGGCCTCCCTGCGCGGCGAACGGCTGTGGCGCATCCCCATCTCCGCCGACAACGAGAACGTCGGCACCGCGACGGCGTACTACGTCGGTACGTACGGCAGGCTCCGCACCGTCACCAAAGTGCCGGGTGCCCCTCAGCTGTGGGTCACCACGACCAACGCGGACGGCAACGGCGGGCAGCCGGCCGGCTCCGACCGGATTCTCAAGGTCACGATCGGCTAGCGGGCACTGCGGCGGCGCGGCGGGCGGTCACCGGTACAGCGCGTCGACCTCCGCCGCGTACGCCGCCTCGATGGCCTTCCGCTTGAGCTTCAGCGACGGCGTCAGCAGCCCGTGCTCCTCGGTGAACGGGTGCGCGAGGATGCGGAAGGTGCGGATCGACTCGGCCTGCGACACCAGTGTGTTCGCGGCCACCACGGCCCGCCGGATCTCCGTCTCCAGCGACGGGTCCCGCACCAGTTCGGCGGGCGGCAGCGGCGGCCGGTTCTGCAGGGCCAGCCAGTGGTCCACGGCCTCCAGGTCGAGGGTCACCAGCGCCGCGATGTACGGCCGGTCGTTGCCGACCACGACGCACTGCGCCACCAGCGGATGCGCCCGTACCCGTTCCTCCAGGCCGCCCGGCGACACGCTCTTGCCGCCTGACGTCACCAGGATCTCCTTCTTCCGCCCCGTGATCGTCAGATAGCCGTCCTCGTCCAGCGCGCCCAGGTCACCGGTCGCCAGCCAGCCGTCCTTGAGGACGGCGGCGGTCGCCACCGGGTCGCCCAGGTACCCGGCGAAGATGTGCGGGCCGCGCAGCCACACCTCGCCGTCATCCGCGATGTGCACGGTCGTCCCGGGGATCGGCGGGCCGACCGTGCCGTACTTCGTCCGCTCCGGCGGGTTGGCCGTGGCCGCGGACGCCGACTCGGTCAGGCCGTACCCCTCGTACACGGTCACGCCCGCGCCCTCGAAGAACAGCCCGAGCCGCCGGGCCATCCCCGACCCGCCCGACATGGCGTGCCGTACCCGCCCGCCCAGCGCGTCGCGCACCTTGCCGTACACGACCTTGTCGAAGAACTGGTGCCGCACCCGCAGCCCCGCCGACGGGCCGGGCCCCAGCCCGAACGCCTTGGTCTCCAGCGCCTCCGCGTACCGCACCGCCACCTCGACGGCCCGGTCGAAGGCGCCCGCCCTGCCCTCCGCCTCCGCCTTGCGCCGTGCCGCCTGGTAGACCTTCTCGAAGATGTACGGGACGGCCAGCACGAACGTCGGCCGGAACGCCGCCAGGTCCGGCAGCAGCGTGCTCGCCGCGAGCACCGGCTGGTGCCCGAGCTTCACGCGTCTGCGGACCGCCGCGACCTCCACCATCCGCCCGAAGACATGCGCGAGCGGCAGGAACAGCAGCGTCGACGCCTCGTCCCCGGGCTTGGAGCGGAACACCGTCTGCCAGCGGCTCACCAGGGTGTCCGCCTCGAACATGAAGTTCCCGTGGGTCAGTACGCAGCCCTTGGGACGGCCCGTCGTGCCCGAGGTGTAGATCACCGTGGCGATCGACTCGGGCGTCACCGCCCGCCGGTGGCGCTGCACGACTTCCTCGTCGATGTGCGTGCCCGCCTCCACCAGCTCGGCGACCGCGCCGGCGTCCAGCTGCCACAGCCGCTTCAGCCGGGGCAGCCGGTCGACCACCGAGCCGATGGTCATGGCGTGGTCCTCGTGCTCCAGCACGCACGCGGTCACCCCGGCGTCGTGCAGCATCCAGTGGACCTGCTCGGCGGAGGAGGTGGGGTAGACGGGCACGGACTGGGCGCCGACCGTCCACAGGGCGAAGTCGAAGAGGGTCCACTCGTAGCGGGTACGCGCCATGATGGCGACCCGGTCCCCGAACCGTACGCCGTGCGCGATGAGCCCCTTGGCCAGGGCCAGCACCTCGTCCCGGAACTCCGCGGCCGTGACATCGGCCCACCGGCCTGCCGCGTCCTTGCGGCCGAACGCCACCCGGTGCGGATCGTCCGCGGCGTGCTCGAACACGGAGTCGGCCAGTCCGCCGACCAGGGGAGCCGCCGCCATGGGGGGGACACTGAATTCGCGCAATGGCCTGCTCCTTGAGGGGTGGCGATCGCACCGCGGGGGGTGACGGTACCCCACCCGGAAGTCGGGCGGCAGGCCCTTCGGCCACCCCGCCCGGCACCCTGGCTCACACGGCATCGCCACAGGTCAGAGGCAAGGTCGCCGCCCCGGGGCAGGTGGCCGTCCACGTTCCTGACGCGCGAGTAAGGAGCGGGCGCCGAAATCTCCACCGAATCTGTACGCCGCGCTCACGAGAAGCGGCGGGGGAGGGCCGGCCGGGACGCGGGTTTCCCCGTCGACCCGGTCGCGTGGACGATGGACAGCCGTTCGGCCCGTACCGAGCAAGCGGAGCACTGGAGCCCGCCGACCCCGCGCCCGCCGATCGGTCCCCTCGTCCACGCCGCAGCCCGCCCGCCGCTGACCGCCGCTGACCCGGCTTCCTGCGCGGGGGCCCTCGAAGTGAAGATCATCCCGGCCGGTAACGTGACGCCATGCCCGCTCCCGCCGCCCACGCCCGCCCCACCCCGGACGCCGCCCCGTGACCCGTACCTGGATACGCCCCGGCGCCAGCCGCCCCTGCTCGCTCGTCGTCTGCCGCGGCTGCTGCTGCGGCGACGCCCGCAAGCACCCCGGCACCGACCACGCCGGTCAGCTGGCCCGCCTCCGTGCGGCCGCGGCTGCCTCCGGCGGGCGGCTCGCCGTCCGCACCAGCGACTGCCTCGGCCCGTGCGGCCAGGCCAACATCGTGGTCGTCCAGCCCTCCACCGAGGGCCGCAGGCGCGGCGCCCGCGCCGCCTGGATCGGCTGGGCGCTGGACGACGACTGCCTGGACGACATCCTCGCGTGGGTCGACGCGGGCGGCCCCGGCATCGCCGAGCCCCCGGACACGCTCACGCTCCAGATGGTCGACCCGCCCCGGAGGTAGGGGCGCCCTGCCAGGCCCCCGCCGCCAGGGCGATACGGTGCTCACCCGCGTACACGTTCATGTTCTCGCCGCGCAGGAAACCGACCAGCGTCAGACCCGTCTCGGCGGCCAGGTCCACGGCGAGCGACGACGGCGCGGACACCGCCGCCAGCACCGGGATGCCCGCCATCACCGCCTTCTGGGCCAGCTCGAACGACGCCCGGCCCGACACCAGCAGCACCGTCCGGTCCAGCGGCAGCCGATCCTCGCGCAGCGCGCGGCCGACCAGCTTGTCCACCGCGTTGTGACGGCCCACGTCCTCCCGTACGTCCAGCAGTTCGCCGGTCTCCGAGAACAGCGCCGCCGCGTGCAGGCCGCCCGTCCGGTCGAACACCCGCTGCGCCGCCCGCAGCCGGTCGGGCAGCCGCGCGAGCAGCCCGGGCTCGATCCGCAGCGGGGGAGCGTCGGCGATCGGGAAGCGGGCGGTGGTGCGCACGGCGTCCAGGCTCGCCTTGCCGCACAGCCCGCACGACGACGTCGTGTAGACGTTGCGCTCCAGCGTGATGTCCGGCACCGGGACCCCGGGCGCCAGCCGCACGTCCACCACGTTGTACGTATTGGTGCCGTCGTCCTTGGCCCCGGCGCAGTACACGATGTTCCGTACGTCCGCCGCCGCGCCCAGGACCCCTTCGCTGACCAGGAAGCCCGCGGCGAGCGCGAAGTCGTCGCCCGGCGTACGCATGGTGATGGCGAGCGGGCGGCCGTTCAGCCGGATCTCCATCGGCTCCTCGGCGACGAGCGTGTCGGGACGGGCGGAGGCGGCCCCGTCCCGGATGCGGATGACGCGGCGGCGCTCGGTGACCCGTCCCATGGCTGATCAGTCCCGGTTCTTCAGGTGGGTGTCGCTGGCGTCCCATTGTCCTGCACACGGTCGCGGACACGCGCCGTGGCGTCCCCCGTGGCATTTCACGCACGGTCCGCCGGCCACCGGTGATGTTGCGGACTCTCCAAGAGGCGGGCGTGATTCCTGTTGGTTCACCTGACCGGTTACTCATCAGTCGCTGGCGAGACTGGAGGGCTCCTGCACACGAACCGACACCAAGGGGGTCCCGAGCATGACGGGCACTCGTATCGCCGCGCTCGGGCACTACCAGCCCGCCAAGGTGCTCACCAATGACGACGTGGCCGCCCTGGTCGACACCAGCGACGAGTGGATCACCACCCGGGTGGGCATCAAGACCCGCCATGTCGCCGGCCCCGACGAGCCGGTCGACGAGATGGCCGCCCACGCGGGCGCCAAGGCGCTCGCCTCCGCCGGGCTGACCCCGGCCGACATCGACCTGGTGCTGGTCGCCACCTCCACGGCGATCGACCGCTCCCCGAACACCGCCGCACGCGTCGCCGCCCGGCTCGGCATGGGGTCACCCGCCACCATGGACCTCAACGTCGTCTGCGCGGGCTTCACCCACGCGCTGGCCACCGCCGACCACGCCGTACGAGCCGGCTCGGCGGCCCGGGCGCTGGTGATCGGCGCCGACAAGATGACCGAGGTCACCGACTGGACCGACCGGACCACCTGCGTCCTGGTCGGCGACGGCGCGGGCGCGGCGGTCGTCGAGGCCGCGCCCGACGCGGGCATCGGGCCCGTCCTGTGGGGTTCGGTCCCCGAGATGGGCCACGCCGTCCGCATCGAGGGCACCCCGCCGCGCTTCGCCCAGGAGGGCCAGGCGGTCTACCGGTGGGCCACCACCCAGCTGCCGCCCATCGCCCGCACGGTGTGCGAGCGGGCGGGCGTCGCGCCCGAGGAGCTGGCCGCGGTCGTGCTCCACCAGGCCAACCTGCGCATCATCGAGCCGGTCGCCCGGAAGATCGGCGCGGTCAACGCGGTGATCGCGCGCGATGTGACCGAGTCGGGCAACACCTCCGCCGCCTCGATCCCCCTGGCGCTCAGCAAGCTGGTCGAGCGCGGCGAGGTCGCGTCGGGCGCGCCCGCCCTGCTCTTCGGCTTCGGAGGCAACCTCTCGTACGCCGGGCAGGTCGTCCGCGTCCCCTGACGCGCCGGGCTTTGTCCTGGCTGTGGAGAAAGTTGGCACGGATTGCCGCGCAACTTCTTCCCCCTGTGGGAAAGCGCTGCTACGTTCCCCCTCGACAGCAGGACGCCAAGGCCGGACACGACGGCGGGGAGGGGCGCGTGAGACGTATGACGGCTCGACCCGCCAACGCGCACCAGGCGCGGCTGCTGCGGCTGTTGCGCGACGGCGGCCCCAACTCCCGCGCGCAACTGGGCGATCAGGTCGACCTGTCCCGCTCCAAGCTGGCCGTCGAGGTCGACCGGCTGCTGGAGACCGGCCTGGTGGTGGCGGACGGGCTCGCCGCCTCGCGCGGCGGACGGCGCTCGCACAACATCCGCCTCGCGCCCCAACTCCGCTTCCTGGGCATCGACATCGGCGCCACCTCGATCGACGTGGCCGTCACCAACGCCGAACTGGAGGTCCTGGGACACCTCAACCACCCCATGGACGTACGCGAGGGCCCGGTCGCCGTCTTCGAGCAGGTGCTCACCATGGCGGCCAAGCTCAGGGCCTCGGGCCTGGCGGAAGGCTTCGACGGCGCCGGGATCGGCGTACCGGGGCCGGTCCGCTTCCCCGAGGGCGTGCCCGTCGCCCCGCCGATCATGCCCGGCTGGGACGGCTTCCCGGTCCGCGAGGCGCTCAGCCAGGAACTGGGCTGCCCCGTCATGGTCGACAACGACGTGAACCTGATGGCCATGGGGGAGCAGCACGCGGGCGTCGCCCGCTCCGCGCGCGACTTCCTCTGCGTCAAGATCGGTACGGGCATAGGCTGCGGCATCGTCGTCGGCGGCGAGGTCTACCGCGGTACGACCGGCAGCGCCGGCGACATCGGCCACATCCAGGTCGTACCCGAAGGCCGCCCCTGCGCCTGCGGCAACCACGGCTGCCTGGAGGCCCACTTCAGCGGCGCCGCGCTCGCCCGGGACGCCGCGGACGCGGCCCGCGCCGGACGGTCCGAGGAACTGGCCCGGCGCCTGGAGGCGGCCGGGAGGCTCACCGCGGCCGACGTCGCCGCCGGCGCGGCGGCCGGGGACGCCACCTCGCTCGACCTCATCCGGGCGGGCGGCAACCACGTCGGCCAGGTCATCGCGGGACTCGTCAGCTTCTTCAACCCGGGCCTGGTGGTGATCGGCGGCGGGGTGACCGGCCTCGGGCACAACCTGCTCGCCAGCGTCCGCACCCAGGTCTACCGCACGTCGCTGCCCCTGGCGACCGGCAACCTGCCCATCGTGCTCGGGGAGTTGGGGGCGATCGCCGGGGTCATCGGCGCCGCCCGGCTCATCAGCGACCACCTGTTCTCCCCGGCCTGACCCCCAGGCACGGGACCGCACCACCCCTTCCGTACACCGCACACCCTGGTACCTCGCCCTGCCCGCTCACCGGCCGCACCCGCCGAGGGGATTCGTCATGGCAACACCGGAACCACCGCTCCTCACCATGTCCGGCATCACCAAGTCGTTCCCCGGCGTACGCGCCCTCGACGGCGTCGACCTGGAGGTACGGGCCGGCGAAGTGCACTGCCTCCTCGGCCAGAACGGCGCCGGGAAGTCCACGCTCATCAAGGTCCTCGCCGGCGCCCACCAGCCCGACGACGGCACCATCACCTGGCGCGGCGAACAGGTCACCCTCACGTCGCCCGTCGCCGCCATGCGGCTGGGCATCGCCACCATCTACCAGGAACTCGACCTGGTGGCAGGGCTGTCGGTGGCCGAGAACGTCTTCCTCGGCCACGAGCCCACCACCGCCGGATTCGTCGTACGCCGCACAAGCGCGCGCACCGCCACCGCCGCCCTGCTGCGCCGCCTGGGCCACCCCGAGATCGACCCGGCCCGGGCGGTCGGCGAGCTGCCCGCCGCCCAGCGGCAGATCGTCTCCATGGCCCGCGCGCTCTCCCACGACGTACGCCTCATCGTGATGGACGAGCCGTCCGCCGCGCTGGACCCCGACGAGACCGCCAACCTCTTCCGGATCGTCACCGACCTGACCGCGGACGGCGTCGCCGTCGTCCACATCTCCCACCGCCTGGAGGAGATCCGGCGCATCGGCGACCGGGTGACGGTCCTCAAGGACGGGCGGGCCGTCGCCGGCGGGCTGCCGGCCAAGGACACCCCGACACGCGACATCGTCGCCATGATGACGGGCCGGAACGTCGAGTACGTCTTCCCCGAACGGCCCTCGGTGCCCGCCGCCCCCACCCGACCGCCCGTACTGAGAGTGGAAGGCCTCACGCGGCAGGGCGAGTTCGCGCCGGTCGACCTGAAACTGCGGCCCGGCGAGATCGTCGGCCTGGCGGGACTCGTCGGCTCGGGGCGCTCGGAGATCCTGGAGACCATCTACGGGGCGCGCAGGCCGACCGCCGGGCGGGTCCTCGTCGACGGCCGTCCGCTGCGACCCGGCAGCGTCCGCGCCGCCGTACGCGCCGGACTCGGCCTCGCCCCCGAGGAACGCAAGGCCCAGGGCCTGCTGCTGCTGGAATCCGTCACCCGCAACGTCTCGGTGTCGTCCCTGTCCCGCTTCTCGCGCGGCGGCTGGCTCGACCGCACCGCCGAACGCGCCGCCGCCCGCACGGCCACCCGTGAGCTGTCCCTGCGGCCCGACAACCCGGACGCCCGTATCCGCACCCTCTCCGGCGGCAACCAGCAGAAGGCCGTGCTCGCCCGCTGGCTGCTGCGGGGCTGCCGCGTCCTGCTCCTCGACGAACCGACCCGGGGTGTGGACGTCGGCGCCCGCGCCGAGCTGTACGCCGTGATCCGGCGGCTCGCCGACGACGGGCTCGCCGTCCTGCTCGTCTCCAGCGAGGTCCCCGAAGTGCTGGGCCTGGCCGACCGGGTGCTGGTGCTCCGGGAGGGGCACGTGGTGCACACGGCGCCCGCCCGGGAGCTCGACGAACACCGCGTACTCGACCTTGTGATGGAAGGGAGCCCGACGCCATGACGCAGCCCGCTCCGGTCACGACCGCCGAACCACCCGTCGGCGAAGCCGCCGGCCGGCCGCCCCTGGGGCTGCGGGCCGACGTCCGCAACCTCTCCCTGCTCGGTGTGCTCGCCGTACTGATCGCGGTCGGCGGCATCACCAGGCCCGACCAGTTCCTCGACACCTCCAACCTCCAACTGGTCCTCACCCAGGCCTCCGTCATCGGTGTCGTCACCGTCGGCATGACCTTCGTCATCACCAGCGGCGGCATCGACCTGTCGGTCGGCGCCATCGTCGCGCTGGCGTCCGTGTGGGCGACCACCGTCGCCACCCAGGAGTACGGCTTCGCCGGCATCCTGTTCACGGCGGTGGTGGTGGGCCTGGGCTGCGGACTGGTGAACGGGCTGCTCATCGCGTACGGGGGGATGGTGCCGTTCATCGCCACCCTCGCCATGCTCGCCTCGGCGCGCGGCCTGGCCCTCCAGATCACCGACGGCAAAACCCAGATCGTCACCGTGCAGTCGGTCCTCGACCTCGGCGTCCCGGACGCGTACATCCTCGGCATACCCCCGCTGGTGCTCGTCTTCGCCGCCGTCACCGTCATCGGCTGGCTGCTGCTGAACCGGACCACCTTCGGCCGGCGCACCGTCGCGGTCGGCGGCAACGCGGAGGCGGCCCGGCTCGCCGGCATCGACGTACGCCGCCAGCGCCTCTACCTCTACCTCCTGTCCGGGCTGTGCTGCGGCATCGCGGCCTTCCTGCTGATCGTCCTGGCGGGCTCCGGCCAGAACACCAACGGCAACCTCTACGAACTCGACGCGATCGCCGCCGCGATCATCGGCGGCACGCTGCTGAGCGGCGGGCGCGGCACCATCGTGGGCTCCGTGCTCGGCGTCCTCGTCTTCACCACGATCACCAACATCTTCGCCCTCAACAACCTCCAGAGCGACGTCCAGCAGATCGCCAAGGGCGCGATCATCGTCGCCGCCGTCCTGGTCCAGCGCCGCACCGCGCGCGGCGCCGCCGAAGCCTGACACTCCAGCCCAGCCCGTCCGCCCATCCCCCCGACCGGAAGGGTCCCACCGCCATGCCCCCAACCAGCCGCAGAGGACTGCTGTTCGGTACCGCCGCCGTCTCCGCCGGCGCGCTGCTGACCGCCTGCACCAGCAACGAGCCCAAGAACTCCGCCCCCGCCACCGACAACGTCCCGGCCGCCGCCGACAAGCCCGGTACCCCCGTGACCATCGGCTTCGCCGGGCCGCAGGCCGACCACGGCTGGCTCAACGCGATCAACGAGAACGCCAAGGCACGGGCGGCGAAGTACGCGGAGGTGACGCTGGAGATCACCGAGGGCTCCAACGACACCGCCGCCCAGATCGGCCAGATCCAGACCCTGATCAACAAGAAGGTCGACGTCCTGGTCATCCTGCCGGCCGACGGCAAGGCCCTGACCCAGGTCGGCCTCCAGGCCATGAAGGCCGGCATCCCGGTGATCAACCTCGACCGGGTCTTCGCCTCCCCGCAGGCGTACCGCTGCTGGATCGGCGGCGACAACTACGGCATGGGCCTCAACGCCGGCCGCTACATCGGCGAACAGCTCAAGGACAAGCCGAACGCCAAGGTCGTCGAGCTGGCCGGCATGGACAACCTGGAACTCACCAAGCAGCGCACCCAGGGCTTCGACGACGCGCTGAAGAACTACCCCAACATCAGAAAGGTGGCGCGGCAGGCCGCCGAGTTCACCGTCGAGTCCGGCCAGGCCAAGATGGCCCAGCTCCTCCAGGCGCAGCAGCAGTTCGACGCGCTGTGGAACCACGACGACGACCAGGGCGTCGGCGCGCTGCGCGCCATCCAGCAGGCGGGCCGCGACGACTTCCTGATGGTCGGCGGAGCGGGCGCGAAGTCGGCGATGGACGCCATCAAGGCCGGCAACAGCGTCCTCAAGGCGACCGTGCTCTACCCGCCGACCATGGCCGCCTCCGCCATCGACCTGGCCCGCGCACTGGGCCAGAAGAAGGGCGTCAGCGGAATGTCGGAACTGGAGATCCCGGCGTCGATCACCCTGTACTCGGCCGTGGTGACCAAGGAGAACGTCGACGACTACCTGCCCACGGGCTTCAGCTGACCCGGCTCTGCCCGCCCCCACCGAGCAACCGACGAGGAGGACCCCGTATGGCGCAGCACGAACGGACAATCGGCATCGGCATGGTCGGATACGCCTTCATGGGCGCCGCCCACTCACAGGGCTGGCGCTCCGTGGGCCGGGTCTTCGACCTGCCGCTGCGGCCGCGGCTCGCGGCGGTCTGCGGCCGGGACGCGGCCGCCGTGCGGGCCGCCGCCGACAGACACGGCTGGGCCGCCGCCGAAACCGACTGGCGGGACCTCGTCGCGCGCGACGACGTGGACGTCGTGGACATCTGCACCCCGGGTGACAGCCATGCGGAGATCGCCGTCGCCGCCCTGGAGGCGGGCAAGCACGTGCTGTGCGAGAAGCCCCTCGCCAACACCGTCACCGAGGCCGAGGCCATGGTCGCGGCGGCCGAGCGGGCGCGCGGGCGCGGCCAGGCCGCCATGGTCGGCTTCAACTACCGGCGGGTGCCCGCCATGACGTACGCGCGCGGGCTCATCGCCGACGGGCGGCTGGGCGCGCTGCGCCACGTACGGGTGACCTACCTTCAGGACTGGCTGGTCGACCCCGACTTCCCGCTGACCTGGCGGCTGGAGCGCAAGCACGCCGGGTCCGGGGCGCTGGGCGACCTCGGGGCGCACGCCGTGGACCTCGCGCAGTACCTGGCGGGGGAGCGGCTGGTGGGCGTGTCGGCGCTCACCGAGACCTTCGTACGGGAGCGGCCGCTGCTCGCGGGCGCGTCCGCCGGGCTCTCGGCGCCGGGGGGCGCCGAGCGCGGGGCGGTGACGGTGGACGACGCGGCGCTGTTCACGGGGCGGCTGGCGTCGGGGGCGCTCGTGTCGCTGGAGGCGACCCGGATGGCGGCGGGCCGCAAGAACGCGCTGCGCCTGGAGATCAACGGTGAGCGGGGGTCGCTCGCCTTCGACCTGGAACGGCTGAACGAACTCTCCTTCTATGACGGGGACGACCCCGCCGAGTCGGCCGGCTTCCGCCGCATCCTGGTCACCGAGCCGGGTCACCCCTACCTGGAGGCGTGGTGGCCCCCGGGCCATGCCCTCGGCTACGAGCACACCTTCGCCCACCAGGCCCGTGACCTGGTGCACGCCATCGCGTCGGGCACCGAGCCCGCACCGTCGTTCGCGGACGGCCTCCAGGTGCAGCGCGTGCTGGCGGCCGTGGAGGAGAGCGCCGAGAAGAACGCCGTCTACACCCCCGTATCGCTGTAGGAGGTTCGCCGTGCCACGTCCCTTCACCCTCTTCACCGGCCAGTGGGCCGATCTGCCGCTGGAGGAGGTCTGCCGGCTGGCCCGCGACTTCGGCTACGACGGGCTGGAACTCGCCTGCTGGGGCGACCACTTCGAGGTCGACAAGGCGCTGGCCGACCCCTCGTACCTGGACGGGCGGCGGGCGCTGCTCGACAAGTACGGGCTGAAGTGCTGGGCCATCTCCAACCACCTGGTCGGCCAAGCCGTCTGCGACCATCCGATCGACGAGCGCCACCGGGCGATCGTGCCGGGGCGGATCTGGGGCGACGGTGACCCCGAGGGCGTACGGCAGCGGGCGGCGCGCGAGCTCGCGGACACCGCGCGGGCGGCCGCGGCTTTCGGCGTACGGACCGTCGTCGGGTTCACCGGGTCGTCCATCTGGCACCTGGTGGCGATGTTCCCGCCGGTGCCGGAGCGGATGATCGAGCGCGGTTACGAGGACTTCGCCGAGCGGTGGAACCCGATCCTGGACGTGTTCGACGCCGAGGGTGTGCGGTTCGCCCATGAGGTGCACCCCAGTGAGATCGCCTACGACTACTGGACCACGCAGCGGGCGCTGGAGGCGGTGGACCGGCGCCCGGCCTTCGGGCTCAACTTCGACCCGAGCCACTTCGTGTGGCAGGACCTGGACCCGGTCGGTTTCCTGTACGACTTCCGCGACCGGATCTACCACGTGGACTGCAAGGAGGCCCGGCGGCGGCTGGACGGCCGCAACGGCCGGCTCGGCTCCCACCTGCCGTGGGGCGACCCGCGGCGCGGCTGGGACTTCGTGTCGGCCGGGCACGGGGACGTGCCGTGGGAGGACGTGTTCCGGATGCTGCGGTCCATCGGGTACGACGGGCCGGTGTCGGTGGAGTGGGAGGACGCCGGGATGGACCGGCTGACCGGCGCTCCGGAAGCGCTCGCCACGCTGAAGCGGTACGACTTCGACCCGCCGGCGGCATCCTTCGACGCGGCCTTCGGCGGCGCGGACTAGGTCGTGTCGTCAAAGTCCCGTCTGACCGGCGACGCCTGGCACGCGCTCCCCCAGAGCTTCGCCTGGGGGTACCCCCAGCTGCGTTGTCGTCAGTCGCCACTGTCCCCCGTAGCCCTTCGGGCACGGGAGGTGCCCCCACCGCAGTGGCTCCTTCCTCCGCCTTGCATCTGCACGCACCAGACGCCGCCGGCCCCGCCCTTCGGGCGGACGACGCTACTTTGACGACACTCCCTAGGACACCGGGGGAGGCACCGGGCCGGTGGCGGTCGCCGCCACCGGACGGTCCGGCCTGCCCGCCCCCCGCTTTGTCCAGCGCCGGGAAAAAGTTCAACCCGAGTCGTGCACAAGGGCTTTCGGGCCAGGACCAACCCGGCTAACGTCCCTCCCGTGTACGTCCCTGAGGTGTACAGGACACCGACTTCGGGACACCGGCTTCAGGACTTCAGGACACCACTCAGGCTGTGGACCCGACCAGCGTGACGGCGCACGCCGGTCCCCGGACATCCCGGCGCGGCACCCCTGGGAGCCGCCCGCTCAAGGCACCCGCCCTTACCACCGGCCTTCTCCGGAGGACATCCGTGCACAGAAATCGCAGCACAGATCGGAACACAGATCGCAGCACAGATCGGAACGGACATCGGAACGGGCATCGGATGGGAGCGCGACGCGCACTCGCGCTCCTCACCGGCGGCCTGCTCGCCGTGACGTCGTTCACCCTCGGCGCACCCCCGGTCGTGGCCGCCGACGACGGCGCCGCCGTCGAAGAGCAGTTCCAGCAAGTCACCCTCGCCAAGGGCGGCGAGGAGGTCGGTGAACCGATGTCGCTGGCCGTGATGCCCGACCGCAGCGTGCTGCACACCTCGCGCCGCGGCGAGCTGCGCCGTACCGACGCGGTCGGCAACACCAAGGTCATCGGCAGCGTCCCGGTCTACTCCCACGACGAGGAGGGCCTCCAAGGCGTCGCCCTCGACCCGGACTTCGCCCGCAACCGGGCCGTCTACCTCTACTACGCGCCCCCGCTCGACACCCCGGCCGGCGACGCGCCCAGCGACGGCACCGCCGCCGACTTCGCCAGGTACGAAGGCGTCAACCGGCTCTCGCGCTTCGTACTGAAGGCCGACGGCACCCTGGACAACTCCAGCGAGAAGAAGGTCATCGACATCCCGGCGACGCGCGGCATCTGCTGCCACGTCGGCGGTGACATCGACTTCGACGCGCAGGGCAACCTGTACCTGTCGACGGGTGACGACTCCAACCCGTTCGCCTCGGACGGCTACACCCCGATCGACGACCGGCCGGGCCGCAACCCCGCCTACGACGCCCGCCGCACCTCCGGCAACACCAATGACCTGCGCGGCAAGATCCTCCGCATCAAGGTCGCCGACGACGGCTCGTACACCATTCCGGACGGCAACCTCTTCGCGCCGGGCACCGCCAGGACGCGGCCCGAGATCTACGCGATGGGCTTTCGCAACCCGTTCCGGTTCAGCGTCGACAAGAAGACCGGTGTGCTGTACGTCGGCGACTACGGCCCCGACGCGGGCGCCGCCGACCCCCGGCGCGGCCCGGCCGGACAGGTCGAGTTCGCCCGCGTGACCAAGCCGGGCAACTTCGGCTGGCCGTTCTGCACGGGCGACAACGACCCGTACGTCGACTACGACTTCGCCACCAGGACCTCCGGCGCCACCTTCGACTGCGCGGCGCTGAAGAACGACTCGCCGCACAACACCGGCCTGACCGACCTGCCGCCGGCCGAGCCCGCGTGGATCCCCTACGACGGCGGCTCGCTGCCCGAGTTCGGCTCCGGCTCGGAGTCGCCGATGGGCGGGCCGGTGTACCGCTACGACGCCGCTTCCACCTCTCCGGTGAAGTTCCCCGAGGCCTACGACGGGGACTTCTTCGCGGGCGAGTTCGGACGCCGCTGGATCAAGCGCATCGAGCACGACGCCGAAGGCACCGGCGCCGTCCGGTCCATCAACCCGGTTCCGTGGGCCGGCACCCAGGTGATGGACATGGCCTTCGGTCCCGACGGGGCGCTGTACGTCCTCGACTACGGCACCGCCTGGTTCGGGGGCGACGAGAACTCGGGCCTGTACCGGATCGAGAACGCCACCGGGGGCCGCTCGCCGGTCGCCGAGGCCTCCGCGAACAAGACCTCCGGGCAGGCGCCGCTGCGGGTCGCCTTCTCCTCGGCGGGCACGACGGACGCCGATGGTGACGCCCTGACGTACAGCTGGGACTTCGGCGACGGCGTCGGTACGTCGACGGCCGCGAACCCCACGTACACCTACCGGAAGAACGGCACCTACACCGCGACCGTCACCGCGAAGGACCCGACCGGACGGACCGGATCCGCCAGCGTCCATGTGGTCGTCGGCAACACCGCGCCCACGGTCACACTCGACCTGCCGAAGGAGGGCGCACTGTTCGACTTCGGCGACGAGATCCCCTTCAAGGTCAGGGTCACCGACCCCGAGGACGGCACGATCGACTGCGCCAAGGTGAAGGTCACATACATCCTCGGCCATGACAGCCACGGCCACCCGGTCACGTCCGCCAACGGCTGCTCCGGCACCATCAAGACGTCGGCGGACGGCGGGCACGACCCGAACGCCAACATCTTCGGGGTGTTCGACGCCGAGTACACGGACGGCGGAGGCGGCGGCCAGGCCGCGCTGACCAGCCACGACCAGGCGCAGCTCCAGCCCCGGCACCGGCAGGCCGAGCACTTCACCGCCTCCTCAGGCATCCGTACCTACGACAAGGCCGCCGCGCACGGCGGCAAGACCGTCGGCGACATCCACGACGGCGACTGGATCTCCTTCAAGCCGTACCTGCTGGCCGGCTCCACCAAGCTGACCGCCCGCGTCTCGTCCGGCGGCACGGGCGGCTTCCTGGAGGTACGGGCCGGATCGGCGACCGGCACGTTGCTGGGCTCCGCCCCGGTACCGGTGACGGGCGGCTGGGAGACCTTCCAGGACATCGACGTCCCGCTGCGGGCCGCGCCGAGGAAGACCACGGAACTGTTCCTGGTCTTCAAGGGCGGGGCGGGCGCCCTGTACGACGTGGACGACTTCACCCTGTCCCACACGCCCGTCGACCGGACCGCCAAGCGGGTGCTGGTCTTCTCCAAGACCGCCGGCTTCCGGCACGACTCCATCCCGGCCGGTATCGCGGCGCTGAAGGAACTGGGCGCGGGCAGCGACATCACCGTCGACGCGACGGAGACCGCCGCGCAGTTCACCACCCAGAACCTCGCCCGGTACGACGCCGTCGTCTTCCTGTCGACAACGGGTGATGTGCTCAACACCGACCAGCAGCAGGCCTTCGAGAACTATGTCGCCACGGGCGGCGGGTACGTCGGGGTGCACGCGGCCGCGGACACCGAGTACGACTGGGAGTTCTACGGCGGACTCGTCGGCGCGTACTTCGCCTCGCACCCGCACATCCAGCCCGCCACGGTGCGGGCCGAGGACCACGATCACCCGGCCACCGCGCATCTTCCGGCGGCCGGCTGGGAACGCACCGACGAGTGGTACAACTACCGCACCAACCCGCGCGGCCAGGCCCGTATCCTCGCCACCCTCGACGAAACCACCTATCAGGGCGGCACCATGAAGGGTGACCACCCGATCGCCTGGTGCCAGTCGTACGAGGGCGGGCGCGCCTTCTACACCGGAGGCGGCCACACCGCCGCGTCCTACGGCGAGCCCGCCTTCCGCCGGCACCTGCTGGGCGGCCTGCGCTACGCCACCGGGCAGGTGAAGGCCGACTGCACGCCACGGACCGGCTACCGGCCCCTCTTCAACGGCCACACCCTGGAGGGCTGGAAGCAGGCCGGACCGGGGAGGTTCACCGTCGTGGACGGAGAGCTGCGCACCGAGGGCGGCATGGGAATGCTCTGGTACCAGGCCAAGGAGCTGGGCTCGTACTCGCTGAAGCTGGACTGGAAGATGGCGGGCGACGACAACTCCGGTGTCTTCGTCGGGTTTCCCGCCTCCGACGACCCCTGGTCGGCCGTGAACAACGGCTACGAGGTGCAGATCGACGCGACCGACGCCCCCGACCGCACGACCGGAGCCGTGTACGGCTTCACGTCGGCGAACATCAAGGCCCGCGACCAGGTGCTGCGGCCGCCCGGTCAGTGGAACACCTACGAGATCAAGGTCCAGGGGGAGCGGCTCCAGGTCTTCCTCAACGGAGTGAAGATCAACGACTTCACCAACACCGACCCGGTCCGCAGCCTGAAGGACGGCTACATCGGCCTCCAGAACCACGGCGCCGAGGACCAGGTCTCCTTCCGCAACATCCAGCTCAAGGAGCTGCCCTCGACCGCGTAGGGCCGCGCCCGAAAAGCCGGCGGCGGGCGGGGAGGCGCCGTACCCCCCGCCCGCCGTCTCCACCGCACCACACCCAGGGAGGCTGGCCATGTTCGCTGATCGTCGTGTCGGGGTCTGGTTCATCGGAGCCCGGGGCTCCGTCGCCACCACCGCTGTCGCGGGGTGCGCGGCGGTGGCCGCCGGGCTGCACCCGCCGACGGGCATGATCACCGAAACGCCGCCGTTCGCCCCGTGCGGGCTTCCCGCCTTGCCCTCGCTCGTCTTCGGCGGCCACGACACGGCGGCGTGCCCGCTGCCCAAGCGCGCGGAGGAACTCACGGCGGCGGGCGTCCTGCCGCACGGCCTCGCCCCGGCGGTACGCGGCGAACTCACCGCGGCGGACGCGGAGATCCGCCCCGGCGGCCCGCTCCCCGGCGACACGCGCACCGATGAGGAGCTCATCACCTCCTTCGCGGCGGACATCAGGCGATTCACCGAGCGCAACCAGCTGGCCCGCACGGTCGTGATCAACGTCGCCACCACCGAACCCGCTCCCCGCGCGGACGATCCGCGCCTCCCGCCGAGCTCCCTCTACGCCGCCGCCGCGCTCCGGGCCGGCTGCCCCTACGTGAACTTCACCCCCTCCACCGGGCTGCGCACCGCCGCCCTCGCGGACGCCGCCGGGAAGTGCGCGCTTCCCCACGCGGGCCGGGACGGCAAGACCGGCCAGACGCTGCTGCGCTCCGTGCTCGCCCCCATGTTCGTCCAGCGTGCCCTGTCCGTACGGGCCTGGTCGGGCACCAACCTGCTGGGCGGCGGGGACGGGGCGGCGCTGGCCGACCCGGCCGCGGCGGCCGCGAAGAACGCCGGCAAGGAACGGGTGCTGGCGGATGTGCTGGGCCACACCCCTGAGGGCGAGGTGCACATCGACGACGTCCCCGCGCTCGGTGACTGGAAGACCGCCTGGGACCACATCGCCTTCGACGGTTTCCTCGGCTCCCGGATGGTGCTCCAGACCATCTGGCAGGGCTGCGACTCGGCGCTCGCCGCGCCGCTGGTCCTGGACCTGGCCCGCCTGGTGGCGCGCGCCCACGAGGCCGGGCTGTCCGGCCCGTTGCCCGAACTCGGCTTCTACTTCAAGGACCCGGACGGCGGCGGCCCGGCGGCGCTCCCGGACCAGTACGCCGCGCTCCTCGCCTTCGCCGCCCGCCTCCGGGACGCCCGGTGACCCGGCCTGCCGGCCGCCGGCGCGCCTGGGCGGAACTCCTGCGCGTCTCCGCCCTGTTCACGGTGCCGGGCGACGCGCTCGTGGGCGCGGCCGCCACCGGACTGGTCGCCAACCGGCGCACCGCCCTCGCCATCGGCTCCTCACTGTGCCTGTACGAGGCGGGCATGGCCCTCAACGACTGGGCCGACCGCCACGAGGACGCCATCGACCGCCCGCACCGCCCCATCCCCTCCGGCCGCGTCACACCGGCCGCCGCCCTCGCCGCGTCGGCCGCCCTGACGGCCACGGGCCTCGCCCTCGCCGCCCGTGCGGGCCGCGCCCCCCTGGCGGTCGCCGGCGCACTGGCCGCCACGGTCTGGGCGTACGACCTCCGCCTGAAGCACACCGCGGCGGCGCCCGCCGCCATGGCCACGGCCCGCGCCCTGGACCTGCTCCTCGGCGCCACGGCAACGGCCACCGTGCCCATCGCGCCCCTTCCGCCGGCCCCGGCCACCCGCCCCGGCCGCACCACTCCCACCGCCCACGGTGCACTGCCCGCCCTGCCCTCCGCCGTCCTGCTCGGCGCGCACACCTACGCGGTCACCGCCGTATCCCGCCACGAAGCACACGGCGGCTCCACCACCGCCCCCCTGGCCGCCCTCGCCACCACCACCCTCCTCGCCGCCCTCGCCGCCCACCCCCGCCCAGCCCGCGAAGCCCCGCCCACCGACCGCGCCGGGGCAACCCGCCGCGCCGGGGCGACCGGCCGCTCGGGAGCAACCTGGCGTGCTCGGGTCGCCGGGGGAGCCCGGCCGGTGGACCGAGCCGGGGCTGCCGCACGCGCCGGGGCTGCCGACCGCGCCGGGGCGGCCGGCCGCTCGGGAGCAACCCGGCGTGCTCGGGTCGCCGGGGGAGCGGGGCCGGTGGACCGAGCCGGGGCTGCCGCACGCGCCGGGGCTGCCGACCGCGCCGGGACAGTCAGGCGCCCCGGGACAGCTGGGCACACCCGGGCCACCGACCGCGCCGGGGCGACCCGCCGTGCCGGGACAGTCGGGTGGGGCCTCGCTGCCGGGGGCCCGGACGCGGGCAGCGTTGCCGCCGGGCTCGCCGCCGCGACCTACCTGCGCACCGCCGCCGTTCCCCTCCTTCACGCCGCCCTCAATCCCTCACCACCCCTCACCCAGCGTGCGGTCGGCGGCGGAATCCGCGCCATGATCCCGCTTCAGGCCGCCCTCGCCGCCCGCGGCGGAGCCCTCGGTACCGGGCTCGCCCTCATGGGTCTCGTCCCGCTCGCCCGGACGCTCGCGCGGAAGGTGAGCCCCACATGAGCGTTCCGGCCACCACCGCGCGTCTCCGCCTGGGCTACGGCACCAACGGCCTCACCGACCTCCGTCTCGATGACGCCCTCGCCCTGCTCGCCGACCTCGGGTACGACGGCGTCGGCCTGACGCTCGACCACATGCACCTGGACCCCCTCGCCCCGGACCTCGCCGCCCGCACCCGTCAGGTCGCCCGCCGCCTGGGCGAGCTCGGCCTCGGCGTCACCGTCGAGACCGGCGCCCGCTACGTACTCGACCCACGCCGCAAACACGGGCCCTCCCTCCTCGATCCGGACCCCGGCGCGCGGGCCGCCCGCGCCCGGCTGCTCGTCCGCGCCGTACAGGTCGCCGAGGACCTCGGCGCCCACGCCGTGCACTGCTTCAGCGGCATCACCCCCGAAGCCACCAGTACCGACACCGCGTGGAAGCGGCTGGCAGAGTCACTCACCCCCGTCCTGGACGCCGCGGCGACCGCCCGTGTCCCCCTTGCCATCGAACCCGAACCCGGTCACCTCCTCGCCACCCTCGAAGACTTCCACCACCTCCGCCGCACCCTCGGCGGCCCCGATCCGCACCTCCTCGGCCTCACCCTCGACATCGGCCACTGCCAGTGCCTGGAACCCGACCCCCCGGCCGACTGCGTGCGTGCCGCCGCGCCCTGGCTGCGCCACGTCCAGATCGAGGACATGCGGCGCGGCGTCCATGAACACCTGCCGTTCGGCGATGGCGAGATCGACTTCCCGCCCGTCCTGGAAGCCCTCGCCGCCACCGGCTACCAGGGCCTGACCGTCGTCGAACTGCCCCGCCACTCCCACGCGGGCCCCGAACTCGCCCGCTCCTCCATCGAGTTCCTCCGCGCGATCCGCACCATCCGCCCGAAGGGAGCGACGGCACCGTGACGCCGACCCGCAAGGAACTGGACGACCGGCTCGGCGGCGCCGCCCGCGCCTGGCTGGACGAGGCCCTCGCCGAGGCCGCCCACGCCGCCACGGCCACCCACGGCACCACCCCCTGCGCCGCGCCACCCTCCTGGGCGCTGCGGTTCGCCTCCGCCGGCCGCCACTGCGGCCAGGAACACGCCGACGCCGTGCGCACCCTCCTCCTCCATGAGGCCCGCGCGGACGTGGACACCCTCACCCGCCTGTACCACCACGGCACCGCCGCCGAGCGCCGCGCCGTCCTGCTCGCCCTCCCCTCACTCGTACCGGGCCCGCAGGCCCTGCCCCTGGTCGAGGACGCTCTGCGCACCAACGACACCCGGCTGGTCGCCGCCGCCGTCGGCCCGTACGCCGCCGCCCACCTCGCCCCCCATCCCTGGCGCCACGCCGTCCTCAAGTGCCTCTTCACGGCGGTCCCGATCGACGCCGTCGCCGACCTGCCCCGGCGCGCCCACGCCGACGCCGAACTCGCCCGCATGCTCGCCGACTACGCCGCCGAGCGCACCGCCGCCGGCCGGCCCGTCCCCGCCGACCTCCACCGCGTCCTCGCCCTTGCCGTCCCCCCGGAGGAGTCCTGATGCGCATCTTCGACCCGCACATCCATATGACCTCCCGCACCACGGACGACTACCAGGCGATGTACGACGCCGGGGTCCGCGCCCTCGTCGAACCCTCCTTCTGGCTCGGCCAGCCCCGCACCTCGCCCGCCAGCTTCTTCGACTACTTCGACGCGCTGCTCGGCTGGGAGCCCTTCCGCGCCGCCCAGTACGGCATCGCCCACCACTGCACCATCGCCCTCAACCCCAAGGAGGCCAACGACCCCCGTTGCGCCCCCGTCCTCGACGCCCTGCCCCGCTATCTCGTCAAGGACTCCGTCGTCGCCGTCGGCGAGATCGGCTACGACTCCATGACCCCCGCCGAGGACACCGCCCTCGCCGCCCAGCTCCAGCTCGCCGCCGACCACGGCCTGCCCGCCCTCGTCCACACCCCGCACCGCGACAAGCTCGCCGGCCTGCGCCGCACCCTCGACGTCGTCCGCGAATCCCACCTCCCCCCGGAGCGGGTCCTGCTCGACCACCTCAACGAAACCACCGTAAAGGAGGCCACTGACAGCGGCGCCTGGCTGGGCTTCTCCATCTACCCCGACACCAAGATGGACGAGGACCGCATGGTCGCCATCCTCAAGGCGTACGGGACAGAGCGCGTCCTTGTGAACTCCGCCGCCGACTGGGGCAAGAGCGACCCCCTCAAGACCCGCAAGGTCGGCGACGCCATGCTCGCCGCAGGATTCAGCGACGACGACGTCGACCAGGTCCTGTGGCGCAACCCCGTCGCCTTCTACGGCCTCAGCGGACGCCTCCCACTCGACCTCCCCACTCCCGGCGCCCTCCACGAGGGCAACTCCATCCTCCGCGGCGGGGAATGAGAGGAGCCGGCCATGCGCTTCCGCCACCCGGACGGCTCCACCATCCACCTCGCCTACTGCACCAACGTCCACCCCGCCGAGACCCTCGACGGCGTCCTCGCCCAGCTCGGCGACCACTGCGAACCGGTCCGCAGACGCCTCGGCCGCGACCGCCTCGGTATCGGCCTCTGGCTCGCCAGGGCCGCCGCGCGCTCCCTGACCACCGACCCCGCCGCACTGCGCCGGCTGCGTGCCGAACTCGACCGGCGCGGCCTGGAGGTGGTCACCCTCAACGGCTTCCCGTACGAGGGCTTCGGCGCGCAAGAGGTCAAGTACCGCGTCTACCAGCCGGACTGGACCCGCCCCGAACGGCTCGCGCACACCACCGACCTGGCCCGCCTCCTCGCCGCGCTCCTCCCGGCCGACGTCACCGAAGGGTCCGTCTCCACACTCCCGATCGCCTGGCGCACCCCCTTCGACACCGCCGCCGCCCACACCGCCCGCACCGCGCTGACCACCCTCGCAGAGCGCCTGGACGCCCTGGAGGAACTGACCGGCAAGTCCCTCCGCGTCGCCCTCGAACCGGAGCCCGGCTGCACCATCGAGACCACCGCCGACGCGATCGGCCCGCTCACCGACGTATCAAGCCCGCGCATCGGCATCTGTATCGACACCTGCCACCTCGCCACCTCCTTCGAAGATCCGCACACCGCCCTGGACGCGCTCACCGCCGCCGCCATCCCCATCCCCAAGGCGCAGCTGTCCGCGGCCCTCCACGCCGAACACCCTCACCTCCCCGACGTACGCAAGGCCCTCGCCGCCTTCGCCGAGCCCCGCTTCCTCCACCAGACCCGCACCCGGACCGCCGCCGGCCTGCGCGGGACCGACGACCTCGCCGAAGCCCTCGACGGCGAGACGCTGCCCGACGGCGCCCCCTGGCGTGCCCACTTCCACGTCCCCCTGCACAGCCCGCCCGCCGCGCCCCTCACCTCCACGCTCCCCGTCCTCCGCGACACCCTCGCGCGGCTCGTCGGCGGCCCGGCCCCGCTCACCCGCCACCTCGAAGTCGAGACCTACACCTGGCAGGCCCTCCCGTCCGAACTGCGCCCCCGCACCCGGGGCCGGCTCACCGACGGCATCGCCGCCGAACTCGCCCTCGCCCGCGGCCTCCTCACCGACCTCGGCCTCAAGGAACTTCCATGAGCGACACCGCCCACCCCACCCCCCTGCTGGTCCTGGACGTCGTCGGCCTCACCCCCCAGCTCCTCGACCACATGCCGCACCTCAAGCGGCTCGCCCAGTCCGGCTCGCACGCCCCGCTCGGCACCGTCCTCCCCGCCGTCACCTGCGCCGCCCAGTCCACCTTCCTCACCGGTACCCTCCCCTCCGAACACGGCATCGTCGGCAACGGCTGGTACTTCCGCGAACTCGGCGACGTCCTGCTGTGGCGCCAGCACAACGGACTGGTCTCCGGCGACAGACTCTGGGACGCCGCCCGCCGCGCCCACCCCGGCTACACCGTCGCCAATATCTGCTGGTGGTACGCCATGGGCGCGGACACCGACATCACCGTCACCCCCCGTCCCATCTACTACGCCGACGGCCGCAAGGAACCCGACTGCTACACCAGGCCCCCGGCGCTGCACGACGAACTCACCGAGAAGCTCGGTACGTTCCCCCTCTTCCACTTCTGGGGCCCGGGCGCCGACCTCGTGTCCAGCCAGTGGATCGTGGACGCGACCCGCCACATCATCCGCACCCGCGCCCCCGACCTCGCCCTGTGCTACCTCCCGCACCTCGACTACGACCTCCAGCGCTACGGCCCCGACGACCCCCGCTCCCACCGGGCCGCCGCCGACCTGGACACGGCCATGGCACCCCTCCTCGCCGACGCGAACGCCGAAGGCCGCACCGTCGTCGCCCTGTCCGAATACGGCATCACCCGCGTGAACCGGCACGTCGACATCAACCGCGTCCTGCGCCGCGCGGGTCTGCTGGAAATCCACACCCAGGACGGCATGGAGTACCTCGACCCCATGGCCTCCCGGGCCTTCGCCGTCGCCGACCACCAGATCGCCCACGTCTACGTCCGCCGGCCCGAAGACCTCGATGCCACCCGGGCCGCCCTCACCGGCGTACCCGGCATCGAGCAGCTCCTGGACGACGAGGGCAAGAAGGCCCACGGCCTGGATCACCCCCGCTCCGGCGAACTCGTCGCCGTCGCCGAGCCCGACGCCTGGTTCACGTACTACTACTGGCTCGACGACGCACGCGCCCCGGACTTCGCCCAGCTCGTCGACATCCACCGCAAACCGGGCTACGACCCCGCCGAGCTGTTCATGGACCCACTCGACCCCTATGTGCGCCTCAAGGCGGCCACGGCGATCGCCCGCAAAAAGCTCGGCATGCGCTATCGCCTGGCGGTGGTGCCCCTCGACCCCTCACCTATTCGCGGCAGCCATGGCCGCCTTCCCACGAGCGATGACACCGACACCGGGCCGCTCATCGTGTGCTCCACCCCCCGCGCAGTATCGGGGCGCGTCGCGGCCACCGATGTGAAGTCCCTGCTGCTCCGGCTCGCCGGTCTTCACTGACCTCCACTGAAGCAGACGCCACTGACAACGAGGAGTTATCCACATGAGCCGCACGACCAGGAACACCGACCCCGAGCTCGCGCGTACACTCAGCAGACGCGACATGCTCGGCGTCGCCGCCGGCGCCACCGCCGCCGCCCTCCTCGGTGGCACCACCACCGCCTCAGCCGCCTCAGCCGCGTCAGCTGCGGAACCGGCGGGCCAGGGCCGCGGCCGTCCCGTCCTGCCACCGGGCCGCCTCGGCATCCAGCTCTACTCGCTGCGCGACAAGGTCTCCACGCTCGGCTTCGCCAGGGTCTTCGAGGAGCTGAGGCGCTTCGGCTACGACGAGGTCGAGTACGCCGGCTACAGCCAGGGCTCCGCCGGACCCATCACACTCGCCCAGCTCAAGCGGCTCACCCGCGACCACGGCCTTCGGGCCATCGGCAGCCACGTCGGCTACTACTCCTCCGACCCGAAGGCGTACACCTTCGCCCAGAACCTCACCAAGGTCCTCGACGACGCCCAGGCCCTCGGCCTCAAGCACATCGGCACCGCCTCCGGCCCCTGGCGCTACGGCGCCACCGTCGACGGCTGGAAGCGCTGCGCCGAGGAGTTCAACCACTTCGGCGCCGAGGCGAAGAAGCGCGGCATGAAGTTCTACCAGCACAACCACGCCGAGGAGTTCTCCTTCGCCACCGACCGGCCCGGCGTCCGGCTCTACGACGTCCTCCTCGCAGAGACCGACCCCGGCCTCGTCTACCTCGAAATGGACATCTACTGGGCATACGCCGGCCAGTTCCGCTTCGGCAAGCGCCCCGACGGCACGCCCGCGCCCTTCGACCCCCTCGCCTACGTACTGAAGCAGCCCGACCGCTACCCCCTCTTCCACGTCAAGGACGGCGAACGCGACGACTCCGCCCGCGACGGCTACCGCATGGTGGACGTCGGGGACGGAGACATCGACTACCAGCGCTTCATCTCAGCGGTGACCCGCACGCACGGCGGCCGCCGCGACCACCACTGGCAAGCCGAGCACGACAACCCGGCCGAGTCCTTCACCTTCGCCCGCAAGTCCAGCGCCCATCTCCACGCGCTGCGTGAGAAGGACTGCTAGACGTCCCGGCTGACCGGCCCCACGGCAGTTCCGTACCGTACGCGCATACGAGGCGACGCTCCGCGAGCGGTCGCGGTACGGGACCACCGGTGGCACCCGCCAAGCCGCTCTCAGGCCACCTGACCACGGGATATGCAGGTGAAGGGCACCTCGAACCCCTGGTAGAGTTGTCGACGTCGCCGCGGGGAAACCCGGAGCGGCGAACACCTTGTCCGGGTGGCGGAATGGCAGACGCGCTAGCTTGAGGTGCTAGTGCCCTTTATCGGGCGTGGGGGTTCAAGTCCCCCCTCGGACACCACATGATCAAGGAAATGCTGGTCGAGAGTGATCTCGGCCGGCATTTCGCGTTCCCGGGGCTCGTCGACATGCGGTGGCGGCACCACACATGGCACGGCTCCACAGGTGGCGGCGCCACCGTCGGCGCTCCCTGGACCGCGTCACACCGCCCCCTCGCGCCGCTCCCCTTCCCAGAAGCCGGCCGCGTGCCGGACAGCGCCTTGGGCCAGGTGGGTGCGGAGATCTTCGCGCCGCTGCCGCGCAGCGACCAGCGCCGCAAGGGCGAGAAATGGCGTCGCTGCGCAGCCGGACGTCCCGGACGCCCCCCGCCACCCCTCGGTCCCGCGGGGGCCCGCCGGCGCTCCTGGGGCGGCTTGCTACGCTGCGGGGGCGTCCCAGGGGGAAGTCCGGTGAGAGTCCGGCGCTGACCCGCAACGGTAAGCGCGAGCGCCCGACATGGGCGGTCGCGCAAGCCCGATCACCCATGGGGCGGCATTGATCCCGACCACTCGCCGCGGACTGCGAGAGGGGATGTCGCACGGGCCCGTCGCACGACAGGGCGCTACGGCCGCTCCTCGCGCACGCATCCGGACGCGGCCCGACGCGTGAGGACCCGCCTGTGACGACGAGCGCGGCCGTGGACGCCGACGCCGCTTCGGCCGCGCCGCGCCGCGTTGCGCTGGTGCCCCTGACCGCCGTGCTGGGTGGCGTCCTGCTGGTGTCGCTGGTCTGCGGGGTGGGCCTGGGCGCGTCCGGTGTGCCGTGGGGGGACGTGCTGCACCTTCTGCGGGCCGGCCTGACCGGCGGCACCCTCAGCCAGGACGAGGCCGCCGCGTACACCATCGTGTGGCAGATCCGGCTGCCGCGCACCGTGCTGGCGGCGGTCGTCGGGGCAGGGCTCGCGGTGACCGGCGTCGCCGTGCAGGCCATGGTGCGCAATGCGCTGGCCGATCCGTTTGTGCTGGGAATCTCCTCCGGCGCGGCGGTCGGGGCGAACGCGGTGATCCTGCTGGGCGCGTTCTCGGCGCTGGGTGTGTGGGCGCTGTCGGTATCGGCGTTCGGCTCGGCGCTCGCCGCGATGGTGCTGGTCTACGCGGCCGCCCGGTCCGCGCACGGGCTGACGCCGCTGCGGCTGGTGCTGACCGGGACGGCGATGAGTTACGGATTCTCGGCGGTCACCACGCTCATGGTGTTCAGCGCGGACCGCGGCGAGGCGGCCCGGGCGGCGATGATGTGGCTGCTGGGCAGCCTCGGCGGCGCGACATGGGGCTCGGTGCCGCTCGCGGCCGCTGCCGTGCTCGGCGGGACGGCCCATCTCGCCCGGTCGGCGCGGCGGCTGGACGTGCTGGCCATGGGGGACGAGACGGCAGCCGCGCTGGGCGTGGACGCCGGGCGGCTGCGCGGGGAGTTGTTCGTGGTCACGGCCGCTGTCACCGGAGCGGTGGTGGCGGTCAGCGGGGCCATCGGTTTCGTCGGCCTGATGGTGCCGCATCTCGTACGGATGGTGGTGGGCGCGGACCACCGGCGCGTGCTGGCGGTGGCGCCCCTGGTGGGCGCGGTGCTGCTGGTCTGGGTGGACGTCCTGTCCCGGGTCCTGCTCGCACCGGCCGAGCTGCCGGTGGGGGTGATCACCGCGGTGGTGGGCGTGCCGTGCTTCCTGCTGCTGATGCGCCGGCGCGGCTACGCGTTCGGGGGCCGCTGATGCGGGTCGACATCAACGACCTGTCGGTCGAGATCGCGGGCAACCGGCTGGTCCACGACATCACGCTCGCCGCCGAGGAGGGCCAGGTCGTGGGCCTGGTGGGGCCCAACGGCAGCGGCAAGTCCACCGTGTTGCGCTGCGCCTACCGGGCGCTGCGCCCGGCGGCCGGCACGGTCCTGCTGGGCGGTGAGGACCTGCACGCCATGGCCGCGCGGGCCGGCGCGCGGCGGCTGGCCGCGCTGCCCCAGGAGTCGTCGGCCGAGTTCGACTTCACGGTCGCCGAGGTGGTGGCGATGGGCCGGCTGCCGCACCAGCGCGGCCCGGGCCCGGGCGGCGGCGGCCTGTGGGGCAAGGCATTGCGGGGCGCGGGCGGTTCGCGGGGCTCGGGCCGTTCGCGGGGCGCGGGCTCGGGCGGCACCGGCTCGGGGAGCCTCGGCCATGCGTCCCTCGACGCCCGCCGGATCTGCGCGGACGCGCTCGCCAGAGTGGGCGCGGCCCATCTCGCGAACCAAGGCTTCCTCACCCTCTCCGGCGGCGAGAGGCAGCGCGTGCTCATCGCCCGCGCCCTCGCCCAGCAGCCCCGGGTGCTCGTCCTGGACGAGCCCACCAACCACCTCGACATCGCCCACCAGTTGGACGTCCTCGCGCTCGTGCGGGACGCCGGCCTGACCGTGCTGGCCGCGCTGCACGACCTGAACCTCGCCGCCGGCCACTGCGACGTGCTGTACGTCATCGCGCGCGGCCGCATCGTCGCCTCCGGCGCTCCGCACGACGTACTCACCCCACAGCTGCTGGCCGACGTCTTCGGGGTCCGCGCGCACCGCGTACGGCATCCGGAGACCGGCGCCGTACACCTCCTCTTCGACCGACTCGACCGACACGACCACCAGGAACGGGGAACTCAGCCATGACTCGCCCGCGTTGGGCCGCTGCCACAGCCGCCACGCTCGCGCTCACCCTCACGGGGTGCGGCGCCCACGTCTCGTCGTCCAGTGAGAAGAACGACGGTTCCGCCGCCGTCACCATCGACAACTGCGGGCAGAAGGTGACGTACGACAAGCGGCCCGAACGGGTGGTCACCAACGACGTCGGCATCACCGAGATCATGTTCGCGCTCGGCCTGGAGGACCGGATGGCCGGTTTCGTGATGCCGGACGACAAGGGCGAACTGTCCGGCGTGCCCTGGAGGGACGGCTACGAGAAGGTGACGTGGCTCTCCAAGAAAGAGATCACCAAGGAGGTCGCCCTCGACGCCCGCGCCGACCTGGTCTTCGCGGGCTGGAACTACGGCTTCGGCGAGGACAACGGCGTCACCCCGGACGCCCTGCGCGAGCTGGGCATCGCCTCGTACGTCCTGACCGAGTCCTGCCGGAACGGCCGGGGCAACGCGCGCGGGATCGTGCCGCCCCTCGAAGCCCTGTACACCGACCTCACCAACCTCGGGAAGCTCTTCGGCGTGGAGGACCGGGCGGCACGGCTGATCGCCGATTTCCGTAAGCAGGTCGCCGACGTCCGGGCGAAGGCTCCCAGGGGCGCGGACCGGCCGACCGTCTTCCTCTACGACAGTGGCCAGGACAAGCCCTACACCTCCGGGCGCTTCGCCGCGCCGCACGACATCATCACCATGGCCGGCGGCGACCACATCATGCGGGACCTCGGCGACAGCTGGACGGCGGTCGGCTGGGAGAGCGTGGTCGAGCGTGACCCGGACGTCATCGTCATCAATGACTACGGGGACACCAGCGCCGAGCAGAAGAAGAAGTTCCTGCTGTCCTACCCGCCCCTGGCAGGGGTGTCCGCGATCAAGCACAGGCGGATCTTCGTGCTCGACTACGTGGACCTGGTGGAAAGCCCGCGCAATCCAGCAGCCATCGCCGCTCTCGCCGCCTACCTGCGGACCGTGAAGCGCTGACCCGGCACGCGGTGAGGGGTATTAATCAAACGAGGCGTCCCGTATGGTTATCCCATGACACTCCCTGAAGCCCCGCGCGGGCGTCCGAGAGATACGCGCGCCCATCAGGCGATCCTGACCGCCACGGCCGAGCTGGTGGCCGAGGCGGGATACGCCGCCACCTCCATCGGAGCGGTGGCGGCTCGCGCCGGCACCGGCAAGGACACCATTTACCGGCGCTGGTCCGGCAAGGCGGAGCTGGTGTACGAGGCGGTCTTCACCGAGACCGAGTCGGGCCCCGTCCCGGACACGGGCAGCCTGACCGGCGACCTGACGGCGCTGGTGGAAGCCCTGGTCCAGGAGTTCAGCGCCCCGGCCGCCGCTGCCGCTCTGCCCGGCCTGCTCGCCGACTTCGCGGCCAATCCCGGCTTGCGGTCCCGTATCCGTGGCCACTTCCTGGCCCCGGCCAGGACCCGGCTGGCCGAGGTGTTCGAGCGGGCCGTCCGGCGCGGGGAGGCCGACTCCGCCGTCCCGGTGGACCTGGTCCTGGACACGCTGGCCGGAGCTGTCTTCTTCCACGTCGGGCTGGTCGGCGAACCGGCCGGCCCGCGGTTGGCCGGCCAACTGGCTGGCCTCGTCGGCCGCGGAATCGAGGCCCGGTGAACGGCTGGCTCCTCGCCGCGGGCATCACCAGCGCCGGTGTCGCCGCGATCCACGCCGTCGCGGGCGGCCGCGATGTCGTCCGCCCCTTGCTGACCGGCAACCTGCCGGACGAGCCGCGGCGGGTCCTGCACGCCGTCTGGCACATGGTCACCGCCGACCTGGCCCTGGCCGCCGTCGCGCTGATCTGGCTGGCCCTGGCCGAGCCGGTCGGCGGCGCCATGGTGGCCTGGTTGCTCGCCGCCCACTTCCTGGCCTACACGGGGGTGTTCCTCGCCGTGACGATGGCAGCAGACTGGTCCAAGCCGTGGCTGCGGCTACCGCAGTGGATGCTGCTGCTGCCCGTAGCGGCACTGGCCGCCGCCGGAGCCGCCTGACCACGGGCCCCGCGCCGGCGAGTCCCTGGTGCGCGGGCGCGGGGCCTACGCGACGCGCCGCTCCGGCTGTTCCTGCTCTTCTTCTTCCTCGGGCAGTTTCACATCGGTCACGGCGATGTTGACCTCGACGACCTCCAGGCCGGTCATCCGCTCGATCGCGCTGATCACGTTCTCCCGTACATTGCCCGCGACGTCGGTGATCGCCTCGCCGTACACCACGATGATCTCCAGGTCGATCGCGGTCTGTTTCTCACCGACCTCGGCCTTGACTCCCGTGGTGACAGCCCTGCCGGCGCCGGGCATGCGCTCGCGCATGACCCCCATGCCACGGGCCAGCCCGCCGCCCATCGCATGGACACCCGGCACCTCCCGGGCCGCCATGCCGGCGATCTTGGCGACCACGCCGTCGGCGATCGTTGTCCTGCCCCGCGAGCCCGGATCGCTCATCCTCGGCCGGCCTCGCTCTTCGACATCGGTCATCACGTCACCCCATTTTCGCGGAGGAAGACGACCCACCCCTCTCCTTCACGCTAACGCCGACTGCCCGTTGTCGCTCATGGAGCGGGATCGTTGAAAGCCTTACTGTTCAGGTCGCGTCCGGGAGTTGCAGCCGGTAGCCCGCTTGATGGGGCCGCCCGCGCCTTTTCGGAATATACCCCAGGGGGGTATGCTGCTGGTGTCGCTGCAGGAGTGACCGCGAAACAGGAGTGGGTCATGAACACCGGTCTCAAGATCACCGCCTTTGCCGCCGTGCTCGCCGCGACCTTCGGTACCGCCTACGGGGTGCGCCGAGCGGTGCACCCCGTGGTCGCGGAAGCCCAGCCGTCCGAGCGCGGCAGTCACGACTCCGCCGCCCACGCGACGGCGGGCGGCGCGGAGGCGGAGGAAGCGCAAGCGCCGGGGGGCCCGCACGTCTCCGAAGGTGGCTACACGCTGGACCTGAAGACGCCCAGCGTCGCGGCGGGCAAGGCCTCGCAGCTGCGCTTCGCCGTGGTGGACGAGCGCGCGGGCCGCAACGTCACCGTGTTCCGGCGCGAGCACGGCAAGCAGCTGCATCTGATCGTCGTGTCACGGGACCTGACGACCTATCGGCACCTGCATCCGGTCATGGCCGCCGACGGCACCTGGTCCACGCCGGTCCGGCTGCCGAAGGCCGGTGGCTACCGTGTCTTCGCCGACTTCACCCCGGAGGCGAAGAACGCCGGCAACCTCACGCTCGGCGCGGACCTCGCGGTCTCCGGACCGTCCACGCCCCAGCCGCTGCCGCCGCACAGCACGACGGCCACGGTCGACGGCTACCAGGTCGCCCTGGC
The DNA here is from genome assembly GCF_030406405.1 of Streptomyces ficellus. GTDB lineage: Bacteria > Actinomycetota > Actinomycetes > Streptomycetales > Streptomycetaceae > Streptomyces > Streptomyces ficellus_B. The sequence goes on along the minus strand of NZ_JAUEPL010000007.1, from coordinate 20,778 downwards.
CGGCGAGTTGAGCCCGGGGGCGGGCAGCGAGCTGAAGCTCCATGTCGCCAAGGCGGGCAAGCCGGTGACCGACCTGGAGCCCTATCTCGGCGCGTACGGCCACCTCGTCGCCCTGCGCGCCGGTGACCTCGCCTACCTGCACGTGCACCCGAACGGCGAACCCGGTGACGGCACGACCGAGCCGGGGCCGGAGATCTCCTTCACGGCGACGGCTCCGAGCAAGGGGGCCTACCGGCTGTTCCTGGACTTCCAGCACGAAGGAAAGGTGCGCACCGCCGCCTTTACGGTCCACGCCGGTGCGCCGGCCGCCGGCCGGCCGGAGGAGAAGCGCGAAGAGCCCACGGGGCACACGCACTGACGTGATGACCGGCTCGTACGGCACCGTGCCGTACGAGCCGGTCGTGTGCGAGGGTCGCGGGCCGCCCCGCCCCCGGCGTATGCGCGTGGAGTGGGGCGGCCCTCTTCGTCACGATCCGGTCTCGCTGTGCTGTCAGGGTCTTGCACGGGGGGCGTGTAATCGATTCCAATCCTCCTTGTAATCGATTCCACGAGGAGGTGGTCGGTAGCGATGGCGAGCATCAAGGACGTCGCGGCCCAGGCCGGCGTATCCGTCGCCACGGTCTCGCGCGTGCTCAACAGCCACCCGTCCGTCAGCCCCGACGCGCGGGCCCGGGTCATCGCCGCCGTCGAGACGCTCGGCTACCGGCCCAACGCCGTCGCCCGGTCGCTGCGGACGGACCAGACGCGCACCCTCGGCCTGGTCATCAGTGACGTGCTGAACCCGTACTTCACCGAACTGGCCCGGTTCGTCGAGGAAGAGGCCCGCGCGCTCGGCTACAGCGTGATCATCGGCAACGCCGACGAGCGGCCCGAGCTCCAGGACCACCACGTCCGCACGCTCCTCGACCGCCGGATCGACGGGCTGCTCGTCTCGCCCGCCGACGGGCGCTCCCCGCTGACGCTGGACGCCGCGCGCGGCGGCACCCCCATGGTCTTCGTGGACCGCTGGGTCCCGGGCGTGGACGTCCCCGTCGTGCGCGCCGACGGGCGCGAGGCCGTACGCGACCTGGTCGCCCATCTGCACGGCCTCGGCCACCGGAGGCTGGCCATCATCGCGGGCCCGGCGGCCACCACCACCGGGCACGAGCGCGTCGAGGCATTCCGCGAGGCGCTGCGCGAACACGGGCTGGCGCTGCCCGACGCGTACATCGGCCAGGGCGACTTCCAGGCGGACAGCGGCCGCCGCGCCACCGAGCGGTTCCTGTCGTTGCCCGAGCCGCCCGAGGCCGTCTTCGCCGCCGACAACCTGATGGCCCTCGGCGCGCTGGACGCCATCCGCGCCCGCGGCCTGCGCGTCCCGGACGACATCGGGTTCGCCGCCTTCGACGACATCCCGTGGTTCGTGCACACCGATCCGCCGATCACCGCGATCGCCCAGCCCACCGCCGAACTGGCCCGGGCCGCCGTACGGGCACTGGCCGACCTCATCGAGGGCCGCCCCCCGCAGTCCGTCACCCTGCCGGCCCGCCTCGTCGTACGCCGCTCCTGCGGCGAGCCGCACGACGAGCCGCACGACGAGCCGCGTGGCGAGTCCCGCGGCGCGCCCCGCGGCGAACCCCACGCGGACCGCGGCCGCGAGCAGAGGAGGAGCACCCCATGAACGACCCCGACGAGTTGCTGCGCGTCGAAGGCGTGCGCAAGACCTTCCCCGGCGTGCTGGCGCTCGACGCCGTCGACTTCGACCTGCGCCGCGGCGAGGTGCACGTCCTGCTGGGCGAGAACGGAGCCGGCAAGAGCACCCTGATCAAAATGCTGTCCGGCGCCCATCGCCCCGACCGCGGCCGCATCCTGGTCGACGGCCGGGAGGTACGCATCCACAGCGCCCAGGACGCCGAACGGCTCGGCATCGCCACCATCCACCAGGAGTTCAACCTGGTGCCCGACCTGACCGTCGCGGAGAACATCTTCCTCGGCCGCCAGCCGCGCCGCTTCGGGATGATCGACCGCAAACGGATGGAGGCGGACGCCGAGGAGCTGCTGCGCCGGGTCGGCGTGCGCGTCTCGCCCCGGGCCAGGGTGCGCGAACTGGGCATCGCCCGGCTCCAGATGGTGGAGATCGCCAAGGCGCTCAGCCTCGACGCCCGCGTCCTGATCATGGACGAGCCGACCGCCGTGCTCACCTCCGGGGAGGTCGACAAGCTGTTCACCATCGTCCGGCAGCTGCGCCAGGACGGCGTGGGCATCGTCTTCATCACCCACCACCTCGACGAGATCGCCGCACTCGGCGACCGCGTCACCGTCCTGCGTGACGGCCGCAGCATCGACCAGGTGCCCGCCTCGACGCCCGAGGACGCACTCGTACGGCTGATGGTGGGCCGCGACATCGAGCAGCAGTATCCGCGTCAGCGGCCCGAGACCGGCGAGCCCCTGCTGTCCGTGCGCGGGCTGACCCGCGACGGCGTCTTCCACGACGTCAGCTTCGAGGTACGGGCCGGTGAGGTCGTCGGCCTCGCCGGACTCGTCGGCGCGGGCCGTACCGAGGTCGCCCGCGCCCTCTTCGGCGCCGACCCGTACGACGCGGGCACGGTCCACGTGCGCGGCGAGCGGCTGGCGGCCAACGACGTGAGCGCCGCCATGGGCGCCGGGATCGGCCTCGTGCCCGAGGACCGCAAGGGCCAGGGGCTCGTCCTGGACGCTTCCGTACAGGAGAACCTCGGCCTGGTCACCCTGCGCTCGGCGACCCGCGCCGGGTTCGTGGACCTCGCCGGCCGGCGGGCCGCCGCCGCCCGGATCGCCGAGCAGCTGGGCGTACGCATGGCGGGGCTCGGCCAGCAGGTGCGGACCCTGTCCGGCGGCAACCAGCAGAAGGTCGTCATCGGCAAGTGGCTCCTCGCCGACACCAAGGTGCTGATCCTCGACGAGCCCACCCGGGGCATCGACGTCGGCGCCAAGGTCGAGATCTACCAGCTCATCAACGAGCTGACCGCCTCCGGGCACGCCGTCCTGATGATCTCCAGCGACCTGCCCGAGGTGCTCGGGATGAGCGACCGGGTCCTCGTCATGGCGCAGGGCCGGATCGCCGGCGAACTCCCCGCCCGGCAGGCGACGCAGGACGCCGTCATGGCACTCGCGGTATCCGCACCAACGATGAACGAAGTGGAGGGCTCCCGTGGCCACTGAAACGCTCACGAGCAACACGGGCGCGGGTGGCGCCGCAGGACGGACGGGTCGCCGCATCCTGCTCGACAACGGCGCGCTGAGCGCCCTGATCGTCCTGATGGTGGCGATGTCGCTGCTCTCCGGCGACTTCCTGACCACGCAGAACCTGCTCAACGTCGGCGTCCAGGCCGCCGTGACCGCCATCCTGGCCTTCGGCGTCACCTTCGTCATCGTCTCGGCCGGCATCGACCTGTCGGTCGGCTCGGTCGCCGCGCTCTCCGCGACCGTCCTCGCCTGGACGGCGACCAGCGAAGGCGTGCCGGTGTGGCTCGCGGTGATCCTCGCCGTCGCGACGGGCATCGCGTGCGGTCTCGTCAACGGCGCGCTCATCTCGTACGGCAAACTGCCGCCGTTCATCGCCACGCTCGCGATGCTGTCCGTTGGCCGCGGCCTGTCCCTGGTCATCTCGCAGGGCAGCCCGATCGCCTTCCCCGACTCCGTCTCCGTCCTGGGCGACACGCTCGGCGGCCGGCTGCCCGTCCCGGTCCTCGTGATGATCGCGATGGGGCTCGTGACCGCGCTCATCCTCTCCCGTACGTACATCGGCCGCTCCATGTACGCGATCGGCGGCAACGAGGAGGCCGCCCGGCTGTCCGGGCTGCGCGTCAAGCGGCAGAAGCTCGCCATCTACGCGCTGTCCGGCCTCTTCGCCGCCGTCGCGGGCATCGTCCTCGCCTCGCGGCTGGTGTCCGCGCAGCCGCAAGCCGCGCAGGGGTACGAACTCGACGCGATCGCCGCGGTCGTCATCGGCGGCGCGAGCCTCGCGGGCGGCGTCGGCAAGGCGTCCGGCACACTGATCGGCGCGCTCATCCTCGCCGTGCTGCGCAACGGCCTCAACCTGCTGTCGGTGTCCGCGTTCTGGCAGCAGGTCGTCATCGGTGTCGTCATCGCGCTCGCCGTCCTGCTGGACACGCTGCGCCGCCGCGCCGGCGTCTCGCCCGCGTCCGCCGCCTCACCCTCAGGAACCCCGGGCCGTTTCAGGCCCACGGGGCAACTCGCGGTCGCGGCCGTGTGCGTGGCGGCGGTCGTGGGCGCGGTGTCCTTCCTGAACCCCGGTTCGTCGGGTACGACGACGAGGGTGGGCATGTCGCTGTCCACCCTCAACAACCCCTTCTTCGTCCAGATGAAGGCGGGCGCGCAGGCGGAGGCCAAGGCCGCCGGAATCGACCTCACGGTCACCGACGCGCAGAACGACGCCTCCCAGCAGGCCAACCAGCTCCAGAACTTCACCAGCTCCGGCGTGAAGTCCGTCATCGTCAACCCGGTCGACTCGGACGCGGTGGGCCCCGCCGTGCGGGCCGCCAATAAGGCGGACACACCGGTGATCGCCGCCGACCGCGGCGTCAACAAGGCCACGACCGCGACGCTCGTCGCCTCCGACAACGCCGCGGGCGGCAGGCTCGCCGCCAGGACCCTCGCCGACAGGCTCGGCGGCACGGGCAGGATCGTGATCCTCCAGGGAACGGCCGGCACGTCCGCCAGCCGCGAGCGCGGCGCGGGCTTCGCCGAGGGCCTGAAGGCGTACCCCGGAATCGAGATCGTCGCCAAGCAGCCCGCCGACTTCGACCGCACCAAGGGACTGGACGTCATGACCAACCTCCTCCAGGCCCACCCCGGCATCACGGGTGTCTTCGCCGAGAACGACGAGATGGCGCTCGGCGCGGTCAAGGCGCTCGGCGCCAAGGCCGGCCGCTCCGTCGCGGTGGTGGGCTTCGACGGGACGCCGGACGGCCTGAAGGCGGTGGCGGCGGGCACGCTGTACGCCTCGATCGCCCAGCAGCCCAGGGAACTGGGCGCGATCGCCGTCCGCAACGCGGTGAAGGCCGCGCGGGGCGAGAAGATCGACGCCATGGTGAAGGTGCCGGTCAAGGTCGTCACCAAGAACAACGTCGCCGCCTTCTCGTCGTAGGCCTCCTCGTAGGCCTAGGCGTGGGCGTACGCCTGGCGTACGCCCACGCCGCAGCTCCGAAAGCAGGAACCACAGATGCAGTACGACTACGACCTGCTCGTCGTGGGGTCGGCCAACGCCGACCTGGTCATCGGCGTCGAGCGCCGCCCCGCCGCCGGTGAGACGGTGCTCGGCTCCGACCTCGCCGTCCACCCGGGCGGCAAGGGCGCCAACCAGGCCGTCGCCGCCGCCCGCCTCGGTGCCCGCACCGCCCTGCTGGCCAGGGTCGGCGACGACGCCCACGGGCGGCTGCTGCTGGCCTCGCAGGACGCGGCCGGCGTCGACACGGATGGGGTCCTCGTCGGCGGGGCGCCCACCGGCGTCGCGCTGATCACCGTGGACCCGTCGGGCGACAACAGCATCGTGGTCTCGCCGGGCGCCAACGCCCGGCTGACCCCCGAGGACGTCCGGGCCGCCGGGGACCTGATCTCCCGCTCCCGGGTGGTCTCGGCGCAGCTGGAGATCCCCCTGGAGACGGTCACCGAAGTGGTCCGTACGCTGCCGGCCGGCACCCGGTTCGTCCTCAACCCCTCGCCGCCCGCGCCCCTGCCGGCCGAGGTGCTGGCGGCGTGCGACCCCCTGGTCCTCAACGAACACGAGGCCGCGTTCATCCTCGGGGACACACCGGGGGACGCACCCGAGGACTGGTCGCGCGCCCTCCTGCGCCTCGGCCCCCGGTCGGTCGTGATCACCCTCGGCGCGCAGGGCGCGCTCGTCGCCGAAGGCCGTACGGACACGGTGGTACGGGTGCCGAGCCCACGGGTCGACGCCGTCGACACGACCGGCGCGGGAGACGCGTTCACCGCCGCCCTGGCCTGGCGGCTCGGCCTGGGCGACGAGCTCCCGGCGGCCGCCGCGTTCGCCGTCCGCGTGGGCGCGGTGGCCGTCACCAGAAGGGGCGCCCAGGACTCCTTCCCGACCGCCGAGGAGGTGGGCGCCCCGTGAAGAGGTCCGGCATCCTCAACCGCCACCTCTCCGGAGCCCTCGCCGAACTGGGCCACGGCCACGACGTCCTGGTCTGCGACGCGGGCATGCCCATCCCCCGCGGGCCCCGCGTCGTGGACCTGGCCTTCCGGGCGGGCGTCCCCTCCTTCGCCGAGGTACTCGACGGGCTGCTGGCCGAACTGGTCGTGGCATCGGCGACGGCCGCCCACGAGACCCGCACCGCCAACCCCCCGGCCGCCCGGCTCCTCCAGGACCGCCTCCCCGCCCTGACCCTGGTCCCGCACGACGACCTCAAGACCCTGTCCACCGCCGCCCACCTGGTCGTCCGCACCGGCGAAGCCCGCCCGTACGCGAACGTGCTGCTGCGCTGCGGGGTCTTCTTCTGAAGGGCCGGCCCGCCCGGTCCGTCCGGGCGGGGTTCGGAGTGAGGGGTTCGCGGGTTTGCGGGGATCGGCGCGCGCCGGAGGGCGAAGCCCACCCTTTCGAGGGGTGCCCGGTCAGTGCATTTGGCGGCGTACGAGCTCGTGCAGGTGCCCGTGCGGGTCGGCCAGGAGGGTGGCCGGGGGGCCCTGTTCGACGATGCGGCCGGCCGACATGACCACGACCCGGTCGGCGTCCATCACCGTGGACAGGCGGTGGGCGATCACCAGGCGGGTGGCGTTCAGGCGGCGGGTGGAGTCGATCACGATGCGCTGCGTCTCGTTGTCCAGCGCGCTCGTCGCCTCGTCGAGGAACAGGATCCGGGGGCGGCGGATCAGCGCCTGGGCGATCATCAGGCGCTGGCGCTGACCGCCGGAGACGGCCCCACCGCCCGCGATCATCGTGTGCAGCCCCATCGGCATGCGCTTGATGTCCTCCGCCAGGCCCGCCATCTCCGCGGCCGCCCACACCTCCTCCTGCGAGAAGGACTCCGCGCCGCTGATGCAGTCCATGATCGAGCCGGTGAGGGGCTGGGCGTTCTGCAGGACGACACCGCACTGGCGCCGCACCGCCGCCTGGTCGAGGGCGGCCAGGTCCTGGCCGTCGTACAGGACGCTGCCCGAGACCGGCCGGTCGAAGCCGATCAGCAGGCGCAGCAGCGTCGACTTGCCGCAGCCGCTGGGCCCGACGACCGCGACGAACTCGCCGGGACGAATGTCGAGGCAGACGTCGTCGAGGACGAGAGGGGCGTCGTCGGCGTACCGGAAGGAGAGGTTACGGGCCTCGATGGCACCGGAGAGGACGCCGGGCTGCGTGGTGGAGCCACGGACCTCCGGGGCCTCGTCAAGAACCGGCTTGATCTGTTCGAACATCGGCAGCGCCGCCGCTGCCGAGACCAGCGCCCCGGTGAGCTGGGTGACCGAGGTCAGCAGCATCGTCACCGACGTACTGAAGGTGAGGAACGCGCCCGCCGACATGCTGCCGCGCGCCGGCCCCGCCAGAAGCATGAACATGATGAGCGAGCAGAGCGGGAGATACACGGCGTCGAGGACCGTGGTGGCGTTGCGGATCCGGCCCGCCCGCTGCTGGAGTTCCCGCGAGCGGGCGAACTCCCGCGCCCACGCGGCGTACGCGAAGCTCTCCGCCGCCGCGACGCGCAGCTTGGGCAGTCCCCGCAGGGTCTGGAACGCCTGGTTGTTCAGCTTGTTGCCGAGCTCCACGAGCCGCCGCTGCCAGCGCACCTGCCACAGTCCGAGGCCGAGGAAGACGGCCGCGATCACCAGCAGCATGGCGAGGGCCACCAGCGCCAGCGGGACGCTGTAGCAGAGCAGCAGCACCACGTTCACCACGCCCACCGTGCTCGCCTGCACGGCCACCGGCCCCACCCCGGTCAGTACGCGGCGGATCGCGCTGATCCCCATGGCCGCGCCGGCCAGCTCCCCGGTGGAGCGCTCGGCGAAGAACTTCGTCGGCAGCCGCAGCAGCCGGTCCCACACGGCCGGCTGGAGGACGCTCTCGATACGTCCCTCCATCCGCAGCAGCGTGAGGTTCTGCATCAGCATGAAAGCCGCCGACACCACACTCGCGATCATGATGGCGACGGCGACCTGGACGATCAGGCTCTTCTCGGCCGCCGGTACGTACACGCCGAGGACCTGGCCCGTCGCGACCGGCACCAGCGCGCCCAGCACCACCGTCACCAGACCGGCCACGGCCAGATTGCGTACGTCGCCGGCGGCGCCGCGCAGGCTGAACCGCAGCAGCCGCCCCACGCTCATCGGCCGGTCGGGCAGCGGGCGGTAGAACATCACCGCCCGCGGCTCCAGCTCGGCCGCCTTCTCCTCGCCGATCCGCATGCGCAGACCCGACGCCGGGTTCACCGCCTCGTACCGGCCGCGCCGCCACAGCAGCGCCACCGGCGCGCCGGACTTCGCCCAGTGGCCCACCAGGGGGCCGGAGTCCGTGCGCCACCAGCGCCCGGCGAGCCGCACCTCCCGGGTGCGCACCCGGGAGGCGACCGCGACGCGCTCCACCGCGCTCATCCGCTCCTCGGTCACCCCGGTCCCCGACGGCTCGGTCAGCGTGATCCCGGCCGCCCGGGCGACCCGGCGGCACACGGCGAACGTGGCGTCGTCGGCCGCCGTGCCGCCCGGCCCCCGTCCCCCGCGCTCCGGCCCGCCGATGGACGCCAGCAGCGCCTGGTCCGCCCGCGCGCGGACCGTCTCGCCCGCCTTGATGCCGGCCGCCGCCCGGTCCTCGTGGGCGCGCTCCACCTGCTCGATCCAGCGGTCCACGGCCGACAGCAGCCGGAACTGCTGGTTGACCATCCGCTGCCACAGCGCGCCGTCCACCAGCAGATCGGCCGCCGCCTGCGCGCCGTACGCGGCGCCGTACTGGACGCTGCCCGACGGGACCGGCATCCACAGCATGTCGTCGTCGGCCACGGCCTCGTCCGCCATGGGCCGCCCGTCCAGCGGCGCTTCGAACAGCACGCCCAGGCTGCGTGCCGTGCCGAGCGCGAAGGCGTGCTCCAAAGGGGTGGCTTCGCCCTGTGCCTCATACGCGTGTGTCTGATACGGGTGGTAGGCGGCGTACGGGTCGTAGCCCGCGTGAGCGATCCCGTACCCGCCGGACGTGTCGTACCCGCCGGACATGTTGTATCCGCCCGAGGTGGCGTAACCACCCGACGTGTCGTATCCGGCGTACAGCTCCCTCAGCGGGATCCGCCGCAGCGCGCAGTCCTGCGTCGGCCTGCCCACCAGGGTGTGCTGCGGGCCCTGGACCGGGCCCAGCAGCAGGCTCCCCGCCTCCAGCCGGCCCAGGAAGTGCCAGTGCCCCCGCTCGACGGCGTCGACCGCGAACAGGTCCAGGCCGCCGGTGACGACCAGCCACAGCACCTGCGGGCCCTCCAGCGGTACGTTGCGCAGGCCCGCGCAGTCGACGGGGAAGCCGAGCGAACCCAGGGCGTGGATCACCGGGTCGGCGGCGGCCACCTCGGGGTGGACGGACATGTCAGCGCTCCTTGACCAGCTCGGCGTACGCGCCCGAGGCGGCGATCAGCTCCTCGTGGCGGCCGCGTTCGACGACCGTGCCGTGGTCCAGGACCACGATCTCGTCGCTGTCGCGGACCGTGGACAGCCGGTGGGCGATGACCACGCACGCGCAGCCGCGGCGCCGCAGGTTGTCGATGATGACCTGCTCGGTCCGCGCGTCCAGGGCGCTCGTCACCTCGTCGAGGACGAGGATGCTGGGCCGCCGCACCAGCGCCCGGGCGATCTCCAGCCGCTGGCGCTGCCCACCGGAGAAGTTGCGGCCGTCCTGCTCGACCCGGCTGTGGATGCCACCGGGGCGGCGCGCGATGACGTCGTCGTACACGGCGGCGTCGCGCAGCGCGGCGACGACCGCGTCGTCCGGAATGGACGGGTCCCACAGGGCGACGTTGTCCCGCACCGTTCCCTCGAAGAGGAACACGTCCTGGTCGACAAAGGACACGGAGGCGGCCAGTGCGCCGCGCGAGATGTCCTCCAGGCGCTGCCCGTCGATGCGGATCGTGCCCTCCCAGGGCGTATAGAGCCCCGAGATCAGCCGGGAGACGGTCGACTTGCCGCTGCCCGACCCGCCGACGAGCGCCACCTGCTGCCCGGGGCCGACGGTCAGTGAGAAGCCGCTCAGCAGCGGCTTGTCCAGGGGGCTGTAGCCGAATGTGATGTTCTCCAGCTCCACGTGGCCCTTGAGGCGGCGCGTGCTGGTATCCGGCTCCACGCGCGCGTACAGCGCGTCGACGGGGAAGCTCTCGACGTCCTTCAGCCGTGCCACGTCGGCCGCGAAGTCCTGGATGCGGCCCGCCACGCCGTTCAGCCGGGTGATGGGCGCGGTGAACCGGGTCACCAGCGCCTGGAAGGCGACGAGCAGACCGATCGAGATATGGCCCTCCACGGCACGCAGGCCGCCGATCCACAGGATGAGCGCGCTGTTCAGTGTGGCCAGCGTGGGCGCGACGACGGCCAGGGCCGCGCTCGGCACCCCGAGGCGCTGCTGCACCTCCAGCGTGGTCGCGTGCTGCCCGGCCCAGCGGCGGAAGTAGCCGTTCTCCCCGCCGGTCGCCTTCATGGTCTCGATCAGCTGGAGACCGGTGTACGAGGTGTTCGTCAGGCGCGCGCTGTCGGCCCGCAGCTTCTGGGTGTGCGTCGCGCGCAACCGGATCACCACCCGCATCGCGACCACGTTCAGCAGCGCGATCAGCACGCCGACGACGGTCAGCTGGGGGTCGTACGTCCACAGCAGCAGCGCGTACAGGACGACGACCACACCGTCCACGCCGGCGGCGGCCAGGTCCCGCGCCAGCGTCTCGGCCACCGCGTCGTTGGACTGCAGGCGCTGCACCAGGTCGGCCGGGCTGCGCTGGGCGAAGAACGTGACCGGCAGCCTCATCAGATGCCGCAGGAAGCGGGCGCTGCTGAGCGTGGAGGAGATGATGCGCCCCCGCAGCAGGTTCGCCTGTTGCAGGCCGGTCAGTACGGCGGTGAGGGCGACCATCGCGGCCATGGACGCGAACAGCGGGCCCAGGACCGAGGTCTGCTCGCCGATCAGGAACATGTCGATGTACGTACGGCTCAGCGCGGGCACCGCCGCGCCGACCGCGACCAGCAGGAGGCTGGCGAGCAGCGCCGCCAGCAGGGTGCCCGTCGTCCCGCGCAGCCGGGCGGGCACGGCGCTGAGCACTCCCGGCTTGCGGCCGCCCTTGCGGAAGCCGGGGCCGGGCTCGAAGACCAGGGCCACACCGGTGAAGCTGGTGTCGAAGTCCTCCATCGACATGAAACGGCGGCCCTTGTCGGGGTCGTTGACGTGGACGCCCCGGCGGCCGAAACGGCGGCCCATCCCGTCGTAGACGACGTAGTGGTTGAACTCCCAGAACAGGATGGCCGGTGCCCGCACTTCGGCGAGCGCCGCGGGCTCCATCTGCATGCCCTTGGCCTGGAGGCCGTAACCACGGGCGGCCTTCAGGACGTTGCTGGCGCGCGAGCCGTCGCGGGAGACACCGCACGCGATGCGCAGCTCCTCCAGCGGCACATGCTTGCCGTAGTGGGCGAGCACCATGGCCAGGCACGCGGCCCCGCACTCCACGGCCTCCATCTGGAGCACGGTGGGGGTGCGGACGGCCTTGGGCCGCTTGCCCTTCGGGGCGGGCGCGTGCCGGCTGCGGCGCCGCCCGGCCGGCGCGCTCACGGCAGCAGCCAATCGATCGGGTGCTCTTCGGCGAGGTGGATAGAGGCGTTCACGAGCGTCATGGAGTCGATGCCGTACGCGGGGCCCTTCGACGTCGACCACGCGTAGCCGGTGGGGGTCGAGGACGAGCGCTCCAGCTGGACCAGGACCGCCACCGGCTGGCCCTGGCGCGAGAACTGCTCGGCCAACTGGCTGTTGCCGAGGAAGGCGCTGATCCGCTGGCGGGTCTGGGCGGTGCGGCCCACGGCCTTCACCCGGCCGCGCAGCACGCCGTACTGCTGGGTGGGCACCGACTGGACGGTGAGGTCCACCGAGGCACCCACGGGCACGGTGGCTCCGTGGTCGGCCGGTACGTAGACCATCGCCACCAAGGGCGCGTCCTCGGTGGCGACCCGCTCGACGGCCGCCACGTCCGAGCCCGCCCTGACCACGGAGCCGATCGTGGCGACGAGGGCCGTCACCCGGCCCGCGGCGACGGTGCGGACGACCGTGTCGCCCTGAGCGGTACGGACCTTCACCAGGGGCGCGTCGGCGGCGAGATGGTCGCCCTCCTGGGCGAGTACGCCGGTGACCTGGCCGGCGACGGGGCTCTGCAGGACGTAACTGCCCTGACCGTGGGTCAGGATGCCGGGAGCCGCGAGCGTCGAGGAGACGGAGCCGGTCACGGCCCAGACGGCCGCGGCGGCCATGGCGAGGACCGTGACGGTGAGGACGAGCAGGCCCTGCGGCCGGGCGAAGCGCACCGGCAGGTCGATTTCCTCGGGGGATTGCAGCTTGGAAAGGGCCTTTTGGCGGAACTGCACGTAAGTCTTCCCTCGACTGCAATGTCCGGTTCAGGAAGCAATGAGAAGCCAATAGCGCGGTGAGCCCCGGAACAGGGGAGCTCCGGGGCTCACCGATGCGGTCTCAGAGACCCGCGACGAAGCCCGTGAGCGCCGAGGAGTTCAGGCCGGCGAAGGACTCGACGGCACCGACGGCCGAGGTCGCCACACCGGAGACCGGGGCGACCGAGTCGAGCGTGGCGGTGGCGTTGGCGGTGACACCGCTGGCGACGGCGCTGTGGAGGCCACCCGACACGTTGTCGAGGTCGGCGTCGGAGATTTCCTGGGTCTGGATCTGGGGGTTCATGTTGTGAGGTTCCCTTCACACGAATAACTCGGAATGACTACGGACCGAGCCTTTGTGCGGCCGCCGCAGTGCGAAGGATCAAAGCACGTCGGCGCGTTGCTCAGCCAATCGGGCGAGTGCCGGTAACGGCCTTTTCCCGACACGGAATTACGTCGATGTGCGTGCGCGTCCATGACTTGGTGCCAGCTTCTTCACACGGCTCGCCGTTTTCCTTCTTCCGGCTCGCCGCGCGGATGTTTCGGAACGGGACATTCCGGTATCAAGGGCGGGGTCCTCCGGCCGGCGACATGACCGTCCGCGGGAGGCGATGTGACGCCTGTACATTCGGTGTGCAGATTCCCTGGAGGGCCCCGCCGGTCGTGCGTGATCCACGTGAAGGCCCCCTCCACGCAACGGACGTGCGCGCGGCGCAAAGGAGTTGGCGGCGCCTCACCCGCCGTGCCTCACCCGCCCGTGCCTCACACGACGCGCCCCACCACGTACGGCAGAAGCGCCAGGAGCTCCGCGGTCGGTTCCGGGGCCAGGGGGACACCGAGCAGGCAGGCCCTGGCCCGGTCCAGGCGGGCGCGCGCCTCCGCGAGCGCCGCCTCCCGGCCGCCCGCCTCCTCGACCAGCGCGGCCGCCCGCCGCAGCCCGGCCTCGTCCAGTGGCCCGCACCCCGTCAGGAGTGCGGCCAGCCGGCGGGAGGCCGGCGTATCCGCCGCCAGCGCGGCGAGCACGGGCAGCGTCTTCTTGCGGCGCCGCAGGTCGCCGTGGACCGGCTTGCCCGTCGCCGCCGGATCGCCCCACAGGCCCAGGACGTCGTCCACCGCCTGGAAGGCGACACCGAGCTGCCGCCCGGCCGTGGACAGCGCCTCCACCGTCGCCTCCGGCGCGCCCGCGAGCAGGGCGCCCAGCCCCGCCGCGCAGCCCAGCAGCGCCCCGGTCTTGTGCTCGGCCATCCTCAGATACGCCTCGACCGGCACCGCCCCGGGGCCCGTCCACGGCCGGCCCTCGAAGAGCAGGTCCTCGGCCTGCCCGTCGACCAGATCGGTCAGGTCACCGGACAGGCGCCGCACGGCCGCCCCGCCGTACGGGCCCGGCGACTCGGCGAGGACCTGGAAGGCCAGCGCGAACAGCGCGTCCCCGGCCAGGACGGCGGGCCCGGTGCCGTACGCCTTCCACACCGCCGGGCGCTGCCTGCGGGTCTCGTCGCCGTCCATGATGTCGTCGTGCAGCAGCGTGAACGTGTGGACCAGCTCCACGGCGACAGCCCCCTCGACGGCGGTTCGCGCGGGCGCCCCCGCCGCCTCGGCGCACAGGACGGCGAGTGCCTGCCGTACGCCTTTGCCGGATGAGCCGGATGAGCCGGATGAGCCGGACGAGCCGGACGAGCCGGACGAGCCGGACGCCCCGGCTGTCCCGGCGGCTGCCGGCGAACCGGTACGGGTCTCGCCGCCCGCCTCGCGCCAGCCGAAGGCGTATCCGGCCATCTCGGCCGGCCAGGCGTGCAGCCCGGCGACCCGGTCGCGCAGCGCGGGCCCCACCAGCGCACGGCACCGGGCCAGGGTGTCCGCCACGGCGGCGCCGGCCGTGGTCGTGGCCTGCGCGGCGGTCATCGCCGTACCTCCCCGGCGACGCTCAGGCCCAGCTCGGCATGGGCCTTGTCGACCATGGCGCGGGCGTGGCGCAGGCCCATCCGGTCCAGTACGACGCCCAGGTCGGCGAGTTCGGCGGCGGTACGCGCGGGCTCCGCCGCCCCGAGGCGGGCGCGGGCCTTGACCGCGCCGAGCCGGGACAGCGCCTCGCCACGCGGCTCGTCCATCTCGCGGAACTCGGCCAGCGCCTGTTGGTACCTCTCCAGCGCCTCCGCGTACCGCCCGGCCCGGTACAGCACGTTGGCCCGCATCTTGTGGTTGTAGGCCAGCGCGCTCGACAGGTTCATCTCGCGGCACCCGGCCTCCGCGCGGCTGAGCAGCTCCAGCGCGCGGGCGGTGTCACCGTCGCGTACGGAGACGATGTCGGCCAGCCCGCGCAGTGCCCAGGCGTGACCGCGCCGGTCGTCGGCGGCCTCGGCGATACCGGCGGCCTCCTCGAACAGCGCGTACGCCGTGTCGTACCGGCCGCTGTTGCGGTGCATCTGCGCGATGCCCTCCAGGGCCCACACCGTGTGCCGGGCCTCGCCGCGCTCGCGCGCCTCGGCCAGCAGCTCGTCGTGCAGGGCGCCGACCGCCTCGTAGTCGCCCTGTATGCGGCCGGTCTCGGCGAGCCCGGCGAGCGAGTAGCCGTGGACGACGACGTCCCCGCCGCGCTTGCCCATGTCGGCCGCGAGCCGCAGCAGCCGGAAGGCGAGCGGGAGGGCGCCGCGCTGGCGGGCGAGGGTGCCGCCGCTCCACAGGGCCCACGCCATGGCCGGGACGTCCCCGGCGGAACGGGCCGTGCGGTAGCTCGCCTTCCACGCCCGGTCGGCGTCCTCGACATGCCCGAGCCTGCGGTGCGCCTCGGCGACCGCGAGCGCGGCCCGTGCCGTCTCCTGCGCGTCCCCCGCCCGTTCGGCGGCGGTCATCTGCTCGGTCGCCGCGGCGAGGACATCGGTGAGGGAGGAGTTCACCGACAGCGCGCTGAGCGCCCCTTGGTACTCGGGCGCGAGAGCCTTGCTGAACATTGCTGCCTTTCCGCCAGGGGCGGCCGCGCTCCGTACGGCATGACGCGGTGCCCCCTTGTCTCTGTGGTTTCTTCAGCTGACTGCGCGCGCTTCACGAGAGAAGAGGATCAAGGGACGGCGGAGGTTCCCTTTTCACGTAGCAGCTTGTGACGCCCGCGCCCTGCGGACCCCTGGGCCCTGCGGACCCCTGCCCTGCGGACCCGCGCCCGGCGGACCCGCGCCCGACCACACCGCCCCGCCCCACGCCGCGTACGGCGGGCGTAGCCGGGAACTCGGCGAGAGCGCCGGGAGCCCGTCGCGCGGCGACCGGCGAGGGAAGGAGGAGCCGCCATGACCGTACGAGCCGCCCAAGGGGCCCACGGGCTCCGCGGGCCGCTGGCGGCGCGTGCCGTGGTCCTCGACACCGACGGGGTCATCACCGACTCGGCGGGGCTGCACGCCACGGCCTGGAAGGCGGCCTTCGACGCCTACCTGCGCGACCATCCGCCCCCCGACCCCGCCCGGCGCGGGCCCTTCGACGCCACCGAGGAGTACCTGCGGTACGTGGACGGCAGGTCCCGCCTCGACGGGGCGGCGGCTTTCCTCGCCTCGCGGGGGCTGCGCCCGTCCCCCGCCACGGCCGAGGCGGTCGCCGCCGAGAAGGAACGGGTGTTCACCCAGCGGCTCGGCGACCAGGGGGTCGCCGCCCACCCGGACGCCGTCCGGCTGCTGCACGCCCTGCGCCGCGCCGCCATCCCCGTCGCCGCCGCCTCCGCCTCCCGCCACGCCCGCGAACTGCTGACGTCCGCGCACGTCCTGCACCTGTTCGACGCCCTCGTGGACGGCGTCGAGGCCCACCGGCTCGGGCTGCCCGGCAAACCCGACCCCGCCCTGTTCCTGGAGGCCGCCCGCCGGCTCGGCACGCCACCCGGCGGCTGCGCGGTCGTCGAGGACTCCCTCGCCGGCGTCGAGGCCGCCCGGCGCGGCGGCTTCGGCCTTGTCATCGGCGTGGACCGCGGGGGCGGCCCCGGCACCGGGGACGCGCTGCGCCGCCACGGCGCCGACATCGTCGTACACGACCTCGCGGAACTGCTCGCCGACAGCCACGAAGGAGCGCCGTCGTGACGGACTGGACCTGGGAGTACGAGGGCTACGCGCCCGAGAAGGAGAGCCTCCGCGAGTCCCTGTGCACGCTCGGCAACGGCTACTTCGCCACCCGAGGCGCCGCCAGCGAGTGCTCCGCCGACTCCATCCACTACCCGGGTACGTATGTGGCGGGCATCTACAACCGCCTGGTCTCCGACGTGGCCGGCCGCCGGGTGGAGAACGAGGACATGGTCAACCAGCCCAACTGGCTGCCCCTGCGCTACCGCCTCCGGGACGGCGACACCCCCGGGCCCTGGCTGAGCCCCGACAGCGAGGAGATGACCGAGCACCGCCAGACGCTCGATCTGCGCGCCGGCACCCTGGAGCGCGTCACCCGGTACGAGGACCACGAGGGCAGGCGGCTGACCGTACGGCAGACCCGGCTCGTCCACATGGCGGACCCGCACCTGGCGGCGCTGCGCACCGAGTTCACCGCCGAGAACTGGGTGGGGACCCTGGACGTCGAGGCCACCGTCGACGGCGACGTCACCAACGCCGGAGTGGCCCGCTACCGGCAGCTCGCCTCACGCCACCTCACCCACGTCCACACCGGGGACGCCGCCGCCGACACGGTCTGGCTGCGCTGCCGTACCAGCACCTCCGACATCCGTACCGGCATCGCCGCCCGCGCCACCACCTCCATGTCGGGGACCGGCATCGCCTGGCTCCCCGAGAGCCACCACACCGACCGCCGTGTCACCCAGAGCTTCCGGCCCGCCCTGCGCCCCGGGTACACGGTCGTCGTCGACAAGACCGTCGCCCTGCACACCTCCCGCGACCAGGCGATCAGCGACCCGCTGCACGCCGCCGTGGACCGGGTGCGGCGCGCCTCCGGTTTCGAGACGCTGCTGGCCTCCCACCGCGCCGCGTGGCGCCAGCTGTGGCGCCGGGCCGAACTGGAGGTACCGGACCACGCCGGCCGCATCCTGCGCCTGCACCTCTTCCACGTCCTGCAGACCCTCTCCCCGCACACCGCCGACCTCGACGTCGGCGTCCCGGCCCGCGGCCTGCACGGCGAGGCCTACCGCGGTCACGTCTTCTGGGACGAACTGTTCGTGCTGCCCTACCTGAACCTGCACTTCCCCGAGGTCTCCCGGGCCCTGCTCACCTACCGCCACCGCAGGCTGGAACGCGCCCGCTTCACCGCCCTCGACGCGGGCTGCACCGGGGCGATGTACCCGTGGCAGAGCGGCAGCGACGGCCGTGAGGAGACCCAGCTGCTCCACCTCAACCCGCGCTCGGGGCGGTGGCTGCCCGACCACTCCCACCTCCAGTACCACGTCGGCTCGGCCATCGCCTACAACGTGTGGCAGTACTGCGAGGCCAGCGGCGACACCGAGTTCCTGCACACCAAGGGCGCCGAGATGCTGTTGCAGATCGCCCGCTTCTGGGCCTGCCGGGCCACCTACGACGCCCCCCTCGGCCGCTACCGCATCCGCGGCGTGCTCGGCCCCGACGAGTACCACGACGCCTACCCGGGCGCCGACCGGCCGGGCCTCGACGACAACGCGTACACCAACGTCACGGCCGCCTGGGTGCTCGCCCACACCCTCGACCTGCTGCGCGAGCTCCCCGAGCCGCGCCGCCAGGAACTGATCGAGCGCACCGAGCTGCACCACAGCGAGCTGGAGCTGTGGGAGGACGTCTCACGGGGCCTGCACGTGCCGTTCCACGACGGGGTCATCAGCCAGTTCGACGGCTTCGGCGAGCTGGAGGAGCTCGACTGGGAGGGCCTGCGCCGCCGCTACGGCGACATCCGGCGGCTCGACCGGATCATGGAGGCCGAGGGGGACTCCGTCAACCGCTACAAGGCGTCCAAGCAGGCCGACGTGCTGATGCTGGGCTACCTCTTCTCGCCCGCCGAGCTGGGCGCGCTGCTGCGCCGCCTCGGCCACTCGCTGGACGACGAGACCTGGCGGCGAACGGTCGACTACTACATGCACCGCACCAGTCACGGCTCGACGCTCAGCGGCCTGGTGCACGGCTGGATCCTGGCCCGGGTACGGCGCTCGGAGGCGTGGCGGTTCTGCCAGGAGGCGCTCGAAGGGGACATCGCCGACCTCCAGGGCGGCACCACGGGCGAGGGCATCCACCTGGGAGCGATGGCGGGCACCCTCGACCTGGTACAGCGCGGCCTGACCGGGCTGGAGACGCGCGGCGGGGTGCTGCGGCTGGACCCGGTGCCGCTGCCGGAACTGTCCGAGTACGACTTCACGCTGCGCTACCGGGGCCACTGGGGCGTACGGCTCAGGATGACACCGGGCAACCTGCACATCGCCGTGCCCGGCTCGGGCCGCTCACCGATCGGCATCGAACTGGCCCGGGGCATGGCGGTCACGGTCGAGCCGGGGGAGACGTGCGACCTGCCGCTGCCCGCCTGAGGCCCACACGGGAGCGGCGCCTACGCGTGCGAGTACCGCACGTTCACCCTGCGCCCGGTGATCCGGGTCGGTGTCAGGGTCACCCAATGCGCCCCGTCACCGTCGGCCCACGGGGTGCTGTAGGCCAGCTCGTCCAGCTCGCGGAGCGTCTCGGGGTCGGTGACCGTACAGGCCGTGCCGACGACCAGGACGCTCCAGCCCCGGCACAGCGCGTCATCGATGTGGTCCACCTCGAACGCCATCTCGCTGCCCGGCGCCATCGGCGGCAGCGCGTCCGGCGGCGTACGGAACGCGACCTCACCGCCCGTGACCGCGTAGTTGACCGGCAGGATGGCGGGGCCGTCGTACGTCGCCACGGCCACATGACCCACGCCGTGCGTGCCGAGCAGCGTGCGGCACTCCTCGACGTCCAGTTCCACCAGTTCCGCCTGCGGGGCCGGGCCGGTACCGGGCGGCAGGTCGGCCGTACCGCCGGTGAGCTCCATGACGCTGGTCTCCAGGGCGTCCGCCAGCCGCAGCAGGAAGCCGATGCCGGGCGTGGCCGGCTGCTCCTCCAGGTACTGGATGTACCCGGGCGCCGAGCCCGCCCGTACGGCGACCTCCTCGCGGGTCAGCCCCAGCTGCTCCCGGCGCGCGGCCACCCGCCGGCCGATGTCCCCCCGGCACGATCCGTGGACGTGCGTGCCGAGTCCCTGCAAGAGCGGTTTGTCGGGCATGGGAGACACCGTCCCTTCCTCGTGCGCGCCACCGCAGGCATGCCTATCTGCCCACCGTACGCCTCGACACGCTTGACCACCCGTACGGGCGAGCGAGCCGCCGCGCGCCGTATCGCCGCGAGTACGCACCGTCGCCGTTGCGTGCTCGCGACGGCTCCGGCACCTTTGCGCGTCTCACCTTTGCGTCTCTCACCTTTACGCCTCCGCGCGCCCCTCGCCGATCAGGCTCACGCCCAGCCGTTCAGGCGCCGAGCGCCGCCGGGGGAGACGGGTTGCGCAGGCCCTCGGCGGCGTCGGAGACGCGGCGCAGCAGATCGAGGAACAGGTCCTGCTCCCGCGGTGCCAGCGGGGCGAGGAAGACCTGGTTCATCCGGGCCGTGCGCAGCGCCAGCTTCTTGTGGACGCGTACGCCCTCCTCGGTGGCGTGCAGCACGGAGCGCCGGCCGTCGCGCGGGTCGCGGACCTTGTCGATCAGGCCCCGGTCGGCCAGCCGGCGAATCACCTCGGCGATGGTGGAGCGGTCCAGGCCGACCCGCTCGCCCACGGTGCGCTGGTCCAGGCCGTCCTCGCCGACCAGGGTGTTGAGCACGGCGAACTGCGGAGAGGTGACCTCCTCCGAGACGGTCGTGTTCCACAGCAGTGTGTGGGCCTGCTGCAACCGCCGGGCCAGATGGCCGGGATGAGTGCTGAGGTCGAGCGCGGGCACGGTGGGTCCTCTTTCCCCGTGTGAGCCTGTGCCGGTCAGTGTCTCATGCGCATCCGAGGTGCACGGAGGGTCTTGACCGGGGACAACCGCAGTGCCACGCTGCTTCCTCGACAGCAGATAGTCAGTGCACTGAGCATATTCGGGGCCGGTGGTGCCCGGTGACGGCCGGTGACGGCGGAGGAGGAAGCGGGCGGATGGACAAGGTGGTGGGGTCGGCTGCGGAGGCTGTGGCTGATGTGGGGGAGGGGGTGTCGTTGGCGGTGGGTGGTTTTGGTCTCAGTGGTGTGCCGAGTGTGTTGATCGGGGCGGTGTACGAGAGG
>NZ_JAUEPL010000079.1 GCF_030406405.1 Streptomyces ficellus | reverse complement strand
GATGGACAAGGTGGTGGGGTCGGCTGCGGAGGCTGTGGCTGATGTGGGGGAGGGGGTGTCGTTGGCGGTGGGTGGTTTTGGTCTCAGTGGTGTGCCGAGTGTGTTGATCGGGGCGGTGTACGAGAGGGGGGTGGGTGGTTTGGGGGTGGTGTCGAACAATTGTGGTGCGTTGGGTTCGGGTCTGGCGGTGTTGTTGGCGGCGGGGCGGATTGCGCGGGTGACGGGTTCGTATATCGGGGGGAACAAGGAGTTCGCGCGTCAGTATGTGGGTGGGGAGTTGGAGGTGGAGTTGATTCCTCAGGGGACGCTGGCGGAGCGGTTGCGGGCGGGGGGTGCGGGGATTCCGGCGTTCTATACGCCTGCGGGGGTGGGGACGCAGGTCGCGGAGGGTGGGTTGCCGTGGCGGTATGACGGGCGGGGTGGGGTGGCGGTGGCGTCGCCGCCCAAGGAGGTGCGGGAGTTCGGTGGCGTACCTCATGTGCTGGAGTACGGGATTCGCACCGACTTCGCGTTGGTGCGTGCGGCGCGGGGGGATCGTCACGGGAATCTGGTGTTCGCCAAGTCGGCCCGTAATTTCAATCCTTTGGCGGCGATGGCGGGGCGGGTGACGATCGCGGAGGTGGAGGAGTTGGTGGAGCCGGGGGAGATCGATCCGGATCATGTGCATTTGCCGGGGATTTTCGTGCAGCGTGTGGTGGCCCTGAGTCCGGAGCAGGTGGCGGAGAAGTTGATCGAGCACAGGACGGTGCGGGGCTGATGGGCTGGACGCGTGCGGAGATGGCTGCCCGGGCGGCGGTTGAGCTGCGTGATGGTGAGTACGTGAATCTGGGTATCGGGTTGCCGACGTTGATTCCGGGCTATCTGCCTGAGGGTGTGCATGTGGTGCTGGAGTCGGAGAACGGCATTTTGGGCACGGGTCCTTTCCCGTTGGAGCATGAGGTGGATCCGGATCTGATCAATGCGGGGAAGGAGACCGTCACGGTGGTGGCGGGTGCTTCGTTCTTCGATTCGGCGTTGTCTTTCGCGATGATCCGTGGGGGTCATATCGATGTGGCGGTGCTGGGTGGGATGCAGGTGTCGGCGCGGGGGGATCTGGCGAACTGGGCGGTGCCGGGCAGGTTGGTGACCGGTATCGGCGGGGCGATGGATCTGGTGCATGGTGCCCGGCGGGTGATCGTGACGATGACCCATACCGCGAAGGACGGCAGTGCGAAGATCGTGGAGGAGTG
>NZ_JAUEPL010000078.1 GCF_030406405.1 Streptomyces ficellus | reverse complement strand
CCCACCGCGAGCGGCGACGGGCCGCCCCCGGTGGCCGGCCCCGCCGACGCGACGGCCCGCCAGGCCGGGTACGCCCGGTACGGCACCGCCCCGGCGGGTGCGTCCGGCGGGGCGGTACCCCGCCAGGGCGGCGGCGAGAGCAGGCGGGCGACCTCGCCCGGAGGCGCCGCCCCCGCCACCCCCGCAGGGGCTCCCGGTGTCCCCCGGCCCACGCCGCCGGGGGACACCGACCCCGCACGGCAGCCGACTCCCCCGCGCGGCACGCCCACGGGCGGCCAACCGGCCACCGGCGCCCCCTCGCACGGCACCCCCCAGGCCCGCACCCCGGCCGGCGGCACCGCCCCGGGGACCACCTCCCGGGCGACCGCCGCCCCGGGCGGCCACCGGGCCGGCACCACCCCCACCGGCACAACCTCCACCGACACCCACCCCGCCGACGCCGCACCCACCGGCGCCACCCCCACGGGCGCCACGCCCACCGACACCCACCCCGCCGCACCCGGCCCCGCGCCCCTCCCCCACCCCGCCGCCCCCGCACCCGCACCCCAGCCGCCTGCGCGCAGGCGAGGGATAGGGGCCTGGGCGCGGAGGTTCGCGGGAGGGCGTGCGGGTGAGCAGGCGCCGGAGACGGAGGGGGGCGTGGCGCAGGCGGCCGTGGCGGGGCACGGGGGCCTCCAGGAGACGTGGCCCGATCCCGCGGCCGTGCTGCTCACCGCGCTCGGGCCGGGCCCCCGGCTGTGGGAGCGCGGGCCCGGGCACCCCGAGGCGCTCGTCGTACGGCTCGGGACCACCGACCGGGCCGACCTGGCCGCCGTCCCCGTCACCGTGAGCCTTCGCGAGGCCGGGTCGCTGGGGCTGGCCGGGCCCCGCCCACGGCTCATGGGCCTGGTCCGCTCGGTCGTGGCGCAGCTCGCCGCGCTGCACGCGCCGGCCGACCTGGAGATCGTGCTGATCGGCAACGTCGCCCGCAAGCGGGAGTGGAGCTGGCTTGGCTGGCTGCCGCACCTGCGCCCCGCCCACGGCCAGGACTGCCGGCTGCTCCTCGCCTACGACCGGGAGCAGACGGCCGCCCGGACCGCCGAGCTCACGCGACGCCTGGACGACGGGCCGCTGGGGCCCGGCTGGGCGAGCGCGGACAAGAAAGCCGTCGCGGAGGCGGCCGAGCGGTTCGACGGGACGTACACGGTCGTGATCGTCGACGGCGACCCCGGCTCGGCGGCGCTGCGCGAGACGACCGCCCGGCTGGCCGGGGCGGGCGCCGCGGCGGGCATCCACCTGGTGTGCCTGGCGGAGACCCCGGCCGCCTCGCCGCTGTCGCCGGTGGCGGCGACGTACGAGACGGCGTGCGCGACGTCGCTGCCGTTCCGCGAGTGCGGCGCCGCCGCGCTGCTGTCCGGCGACGTGGCGACCGCGCTGCGCCTGATGCGTACGGCCGGAGGGCGGCCCGCCGGGCACGGCACGGCCGACACCGCGTCGACGGTGCCGACCGTGCC
>NZ_JAUEPL010000076.1 GCF_030406405.1 Streptomyces ficellus | reverse complement strand
GGTTCGCCGAACAGCGGGAACAGATCGCACGGGACTCCTCCTTTGCCCAGAATGCCATTCTGAATCCGCTCAAGGACAAACGGGTCGCCGCCATTGAACGGATCGCGATCGCCATCGACCGGATCGCACGCGGTCCGAACCGTCCGCCGAGCACCCCGCCAGCAGCGCCGCCGCGCTCACCGCGCCCGTCGCGATGAGCGCACGCCTGCGCGTCGTCCCCGTGCGCCCCACGCGTCACTCCCTCGGCCCGACCGTCAAGATCACCGCAGGCGAGCGTACCCGCGGGCCGAGGTGAGGTGGACGGCAACACCCCTTGCGACCGGATACCCTTTGATCTGACACGCGACGATCCACACAACAGCACACGCGGCCGAGGAGTCACCCGGATGAGCACCACCCAGAGCGAAAGGCTGCGCGGGCTGCTGGAACCGCTGGTCAGCGCCAAGGACCTGGATCTGGAGGAGATCGAGGTGTCCCGGGCGGGCCGGCGGCGGGTGCTGAGGATCATCGTGGACTCGGACGAGGGCGTGGAACTCGACGCCTGCGCCGAGCTGAGCCGCGCCATCTCCGACAAGCTCGACGAGACGGACGCGATGGGCGACGAGGAGTACGTCCTCGAAGTGAGCTCGCCGGGCGCCGACCGCCCGCTGACCGAGCACCGCCACTACGTACGCGCCACCGGCCGCCTGGCCAGGCTCCAGCTGACCGCCCAAGCGGCAGAGGGAGCCGGCGAGCTGGTGGCCCGCATCCTCTCCGTGGACGACGACGGCCTCGATCTCGAGGTGCCGGGCGTGAAGGGGCGCAAGCCCACCACCCGCCGTGTGGCGTTCGGGGACATCGCCAAGGCGCGCGTGGAGATCGAGTTCAACCGCAAGGACAAGAAGGAAGAGGAGGCGTAACCGTGGACATCGACGTGAAGCTCCTGAGGGGCTTGGCACAGGAGAAGGAGATCCCCTTCGACCTGCTGGTCGAGGCGATCGAGTCGGCCCTCCTCATCGCCTACCACCGCACCGAGGGAGCCCGCCGTCACGCCCGTGTCGTGCTGGACCGGCAGACCGGTCATGTGACGGTGTGGGCGAAGGAGGACCCGGCCGACCTGGAGGAGGGGCAGGAGCCCAAGGAGTTCGACGACACCCCGTCCGACTTCGGCCGGATCGCCGCGAGCACCGCGCGCCAGGTCATCCAGCAGCGGCTGCGCGACGCCGAGAACGACGTGACGTTCGGCGAGTACGCCCGCCGCGAGGGCGACATCGTCGCCGGCATGGTGCAGCAGGGCAAGGACCCGAAGAACGTCCTGGTCAAGCTGGACGACAAGCTGGAAGCGATTCTTCCGGTGCAGGAGCAGGTGCCGGGCGAGGAGTACACGCACGGTCTGCGGCTGCGTACGTACGTGGTCCGCGTCGCCAGGGGCGTGCGCGGACCTTCGGTCACCCTTTCGCGTACACACCCCAATCTGGTGAAGAAGCTCTTCGCGCTTGAGGTGCCGGAGATCGCGGACGGCTCGGTCGAGATCGCGGCGATCGCCCGCGAGGCCGGCCACCGCACCAAGATCGCGGTCCGGTCCACCCGTTCGGGCCTGAACGCCAAGGGCGCCTGCATCGGCCCGATGGGCAGCCGTGTGCGCAATGTCATGGCCGAGCTGCACGGCGAGAAGATCGACATCGTGGACTGGTCGGACGACCCGGCCGAGATGGTGGCGAACGCGCTCTCCCCGGCCCGGGTCTCCAAGGTCGAGGTCGTGGACCTGGCCACCCGTTCCGCCCGGGTGACCGTGCCGGACTACCAGCTGTCGCTGGCGATCGGCAAGGAGGGCCAGAACGCCCGCCTCGCCGCCCGTCTCACCGGCTGGCGCATCGACATCCGCCCGGACACCGAGCACCCCACCGAGCAGGGCTGATGCCCCCGGGCCCGGCGGCCCGGGAATAGAACCCGTCGTGGTCACGTTGTGCTACGGCGAGATCACGACAACGACCGTTCGATTTTTGCCCCAAAGGGGTGAGGTCGGTGCGGGGAGGTAGACTTAAGCGTGTCTGGCCGGACGCATGCCCGCGCATGCCCTGAGCGAACCTGTCTGGGATGCCGGGAGCGAGCGGCCAAGCGCGATCTGCTGCGCATCGTGGTGATCGAGGGTGAGTGCGCCCCCGATCCACGCGGTACGCTGCCCGGCCGGGGTGCTTACGTGCATCCCGCCTCCGTCTGTCTCGATCTGGCGGTCCGCCGCAGGGCGTTCCCCAGGGCCTTCCGGGTCCAGGGGCCGCTCGAAACCGCGGACCTCCGCCGGTTTGTCGAGCAGCGGACTCTGTAAGAAGAAGTACGGCACGGAACACCGTGCGGTCAGGTACCTCGCGAGTTGGAAGTAGGTCGAGATTGCGATGAGCACTCGATGAGTACGCGATGAGTACGCCCATGAAGTAGCGACGGTCCGGCGGTAACCCGGACCTAAAAGGAGCGAAGTGGCTAAGGTCCGGGTATACGAACTCGCCAAGGAGTTCGGTGTAGAGAGCAAGGTCGTCATGGCCAAGCTCCAGGAACTCGGTGAATTCGTCCGTTCGGCGTCTTCGACCATCGAAGCGCCGGTTGTACGTAAGTTGACTGACGCGCTGCAGGGGCCCGGCGGTAACGCCGGCAAGTCCGCAGCGAAGCCCGGCGCGCCCCGCAAGGCCGCGCCTGCCAAGCCTTCCCCCGCCGCGCCCTCCCCGGCGCAGGCTGGGGGCACCTCCCAGGCCGCCAAGGCCGTGGGGGACCGTCCCGCCGCCCCGAAGCCCGGCGCACCCGCGCCGAAGCCCGCGGCGGCCGAGAAGCCCGCGGCGCCGGCCCCCGGCCCGCGTCCCACCCCGGGTCCGA
>NZ_JAUEPL010000075.1 GCF_030406405.1 Streptomyces ficellus | reverse complement strand
GCCGAGACCGTGGCCGTGGTCGGGCCCGGGGCCGGGGCCGAACCCGCGCCCTGCGCCGGGGCCGGGCCCGGGGCGGGGGCCGGGCGTGGCGGGCGGGCGGGGGGTCATGACAGCCTCCTCAGGGAGACGAGGTCGGCCAGCTCGCGGTCGGTCAGCTCGGTCAGGGCGGCCTCCCCGGAACCGAGAACCGCGTCGGCCAGTGCCCGCTTGGCCAGCAGCATCTCCGCGATGCGGTCCTCCACCGTCCCCTCGGCGATCAGCCGGTGCACCTGGACCGGCTGGGTCTGGCCGATGCGGTACGCACGGTCCGTGGCCTGCTCCTCGACGGCCGGGTTCCACCAGCGGTCGTAGTGCACGACGTGGCCCGCCCGGGTGAGGTTCAGGCCGGTGCCGGCGGCCTTCAGGGAGAGGACGAACACGGGGGCCTCGCCCGACTGGAACCGGTCCACCATGCGCTCACGCTCCGCCACGGGCGTCCCGCCGTGCAGCAGTTGGGACGGCACCGCGCGGGCCGCCAGGTGCGCGGTGAGCAGCCGCGCCATGCTCACGTACTGGGTGAAGACCAGGACGGAGCCCTCCTCGGACAGGATCGTGTCGAGCAGCTCGTCGAGCAGGGACAGCTTCCCCGAGCGGCCGGCGAGCCTGGCCGGTTCCTCCTTCAGGTACTGCGCCGGATGGTTGCAGATCTGCTTGAGGGACGTCAGCAGCTTCATGACCAGCCCCCGCCGGGCGATGCCCTCCGCTCCCTCGATCTGCGCCATCGTCTCGCGCACCACCGCCTCGTAGAGCGAAACCTGTTCGCGGGTGAGGGCGACGGGGTGGTCGGACTCCGTCTTGGGCGGCAGCTCGGGCACGATGCCCGGATCGGACTTCCGGCGTCGCAGCAGGAACGGGCGGACCAGCCGGGCCAGCCGCTCGACCGCCTCGCCGTTCTCGATCTGCTCGCTGTTCTCGACGGCCCGCGCGTGCCGGGAGCGGAACGCCTTCAGCGGGCCGAGGAGGCCGGGGGTGGTCCAGTCGAGCAGCGCCCACAGCTCGGAGAGGTTGTTCTCGACGGGGGTCCCGGTGAGGGCGACGCGCGCGGGTGCCGGAATGGTGCGCAGCGCCTTCGCGGTGGCGGAGAACGGGTTCTTGACGTGCTGGGCCTCGTCGGCGACGACCATGCCCCACTCGTGCGCGGCCAGCCGCTCGGCGCTGGTGCGCATCGTGCCGTACGTGGTGAGGACGAAGCCGCCCTCCACGCCGTCCAGGCTGCGGTCGGCGCCGTGGAAGCGGCGTACGGGCACGCCGGGTGCGAACCGGGTGATCTCCCGCTGCCAGTTGCCGAGCAGCGAGGCGGGACAGACCACGAGGGTGGGGGCGCGGCGGGCGCGGCGCAGGTGCAGGGCAATGAGGGTGACGGTCTTACCGAGCCCCATGTCGTCGGCGAGGCAGCCACCCAGCCCGAGGGAGGTCATCAGGTCCAGCCAGGCCAGGCCGCGCAGTTGGTAGTCGCGCAGGGTGGCGTCCAGGCCTGGCGGCTGGTCGATGGCGCCGTGGCCCGACATGAGCCGGTCGCGCAGCGCCGCCAGGGCGCCCACGGGGACGGCCTCCACCGTCTCGCCGTCCACCTCGGCGGTGCCGGTCAGCGCCACCGCCAGCGCGTCGACCGGCTCCAGCAGGCCCAGTTCGCGCTTGCGCGCCTTGCGTACGAGCGCGGGGTCGACGACCACCCACTGGTCGCGCAGCCGCACGATGGGGCGGTGCGCCTCGGCGAGGGCGTCCATCTCGCGTTCGGTCAGCGGGTCACCGTCCAGGGCCAGCTGCCAGTTGAACCTCAGCAGCTCCTCGCTGTCGAAGAACGTGGTGCCGTCGGTGGCCGAGCCGGGCGCGGGCCGGACGACCGCGGCGGCGGTCAGGGACCGGGCCAGCTCCCTGGGCCAGTGCACGGTGACGCCCGCCGCGTCGAGCCGGGCCGCGGCGGGGCCCAGCAGCTCGTACAGCTCGTCCTCGGTGAGCGACAGCACGTCGGGCACGTCCCGCTCCAGCAGCCGGGCGAGCGGTGCCCACACGCGGGCCGCGCGCCGCAGCGCCAGCACGGCGTCGATCCGCGCGCGTGGGCCGAAGTGCTCGGTGCCCTCGCCCGCCCACAGCACGGCCGCGTCGACGACCAGGGTGGGGTCGGCGAGGCTGTGGACCTGGACCAGCGCGGCGGCGGCCGGCCGCTCGTCGCCGCCGTCCTGGACGGTGTCGAAAAGCTCGTACCCGGACAGGTCGAGGCGGAGCGACACCCGGACTCCGGCGTCCATACCGGCCGCCGCCTCCGCTGCCCAGGCACGCGCGCGGGGCAGGTGCTGTGGGGCGCGCGCCGCGAACGGCGCCCCCGCGGCGTACGCGGCGGCCGGCGTACGGGGCAGCGTGTCGGCGACCGCGTCGAGGAACGCCCGCACCAGCGCTTCGGGCTCCGGCACCTGGAGCGGGCGCAGGCCCGCGACGGGCACGGCATGCGCTTCGTACGGCATGGCGGCGGCGATCGCCCGCAGGTGGGCGATGTCGTCGGCGTCCAGGGGGCCGGCCCGCCAGGCGTCCATGTCGTCCACGGTCAGCCCGGGCAGCAACCGGCCGCGGCCGACGAGGTGGAGGGCGTGCAGGGCGGCCGCGCCCCAGCAGGCGGCAGCGGGGTGTGCGGCGCGGTCGTGCCGGGCGGCGACCAGCACGGGCAGGGCGTCGGCGATGGGCAGCACCACGGCGGGAACGGTACGGCTGCGAATCCCCGCGCCATGTGCCCGCACGACCGTGATCGTGCCGGCGCCGATCCCGGCCCGAGCGCCGTCGCCCGAGTCGGCCCCGGTCTCGGCGCGGGCGCCCGTCCCAGGCCAGCAGCCGACCGCGCTGCGGACGCGGGCCCCGGCCCCCGCGTCCGTGCCGGTACCGGCGCCCGCCCCGGCGC
>NZ_JAUEPL010000074.1 GCF_030406405.1 Streptomyces ficellus | reverse complement strand
CGCCGCCATCGACGACGCAAGCGGATCACCACACTCCCGGCAGTACCGCCGGCTCAACCCGCCAGACGCCACACCCCAGATCATCCAGCCGTACGCACCTCACGGCCAGCGTTCAAAAACACCTACTCAGCGATGCCGACAAGCAGCAGCGGACGATGCTCGCCCTGCTCAACTCCGTCGCCGCACTCAACGGCGGCGCATCATCCGCGGCGCAGGCACACGCCAACTGACGTCCATCACACGGCCCTTGGCACGTGGCGAACAAGGACTCTCACCATGAAGCTTGTCCTTTGGAGAGCCGTGCTCTCCCCCCTGACCAGCCTGCACGCCCTGCTCCTACAACGGCGAAGCAAGACACCGCTGTCCTACGACACGGCCTGGCGGCAGGCCCGCATACTGCACGCACCCGACGAAATGGTCTACCGGCTCCACGGACACCACGCCGCCCCCGTCCTGTCCGACGCGCCTGACCCAGCCCGCCCGTCCCCTCCCGACCCGACGGCGCGGCCAGAGGCGGACCGCGCTGAGTACGCGCTCGGATCCGCCTCCTCCTAGGAGGCCTGCACGCTGCTTCCGCAAGGACCCAGAGCCACGCAGGCGGCGGGTGAAACTGCCGGACACCCCGAGGCCGGCGACACAACGTGAGGACTACGCCGCCCCGGGTGGGTCACAGCAGCTGTACATGCTCCAGGCTGGCCCGCAGTGCCAGCGAGGCGTCTTCGACGACGTGTCCGTGCTCCAGGCTCTTGAGAATGACCTTGCCCTTGGGGGCACGGTCCACGTGGAAGGTGGACCACAGCCGGCACGTAGGACAGTCCCGGCCGACCAGGAACGGGCGCAGGAGGTGCAGCTCGTGATCGCTGTCGCGCAGGTAGAGGCTCCCGGCCTCGAGGTCGTTGCGGGGCACCGTCATGGTGCGGGTCGGCACGACCGGATGATCGCCTGTCAGCTCACGGTATTCGAGTGCGGCAGTCCGGGTGAGTGCATCCCAGCGGACGGTCGTGAGGTGCAGGAGAGGCCAGTCCGCGAGAAACCTCGCCGCCTCCAACAGGCAAGTCAGGTCGGCAAGGGCCTCTGAGGTAGCCCTCGGCAGGTCCACGGGGTCGATTCGCCGCAGGTGTGCCTGGTCGTTGCGGCGGTCGCTGAGTCGTTGGCGAGCCTGGGCGGTCTCCTTGTTGTCGAGCAAAGACCGCAGGTCGTGAAGCGGGTGTCCTGGTGGCAGAGCGCGCAGTTTGCGGCTGGTGGAGACCTCTTGCAGGACGAAGGCCCAATCACCGAACCCAGGGCCACCACGTCCGGCGGACAGCTTGTCCTTGATGGCGGTGGCCGATCCGAGTTCGATGCCTGAAGACCAGGCGAGTGCCAGTGCCAGCTGGGCCGTGTAGCACAACAGAATCTCGGTCGTGTCGAGCACGGCCGCGTAAGCGCCCTGCGAGGGGCCGGCGCTTGTCTGGGCCTCGGTCTCACGCCAGCGGGAGGCGACAGGGTAGGGGAATCGGGTGCGCACCGTGTGGCCCAGGTCGTCCAGCAACGATGCGGCCTCGACACGCAGCCGCAGGCCTCGGCCCGATGCGATAATCCGCGACCGCGCCGCAGCTGCGGTCCTGTCCAGGAACACCGAGGCCAACAGGGAGTCTGCTTCCTCCTGCCACTCCTCACGACGTGTCCTCGCAGCGGTGACGTCGTCCAGCACCTTGGCAAGTGCTTCGTCCGGTTGCGGAATCGGCAAGGCCCGAAGCTTGCTGCCTCCCAGGTGCAGTCCCGCCTGCAGTCCGATGAGCTTGCGGGCCAGCGGCATGCGCAGGAACAGCACGGCAAAGCGGCGTTGCTGTGCGTCCAGACCGGGGCGAGGCCTCAGCGGAATGGCCATGTGGGTCGCGGCCGCCGGGAGGTCCTGGGGGGTCAGTTCCGCAACGACGAACCCGCCGGGATCCGTTGGGTGTTGGACTGAACGCACCAAGAGGTCGCCGGGGGCCAGCAGATGCGACTCGGGAACACGCCCCCACAGTGTCTCCTCTGTGACGGGTGCGATCGTCCCGTCGCGTCCAACGTCGCGACCTCCCAACAGCCGTACCGCACCGGGGTCTTCTGCCGAGCAGGTCCAGTTCTTGGCGTCGGCAAGATGGAGCGTCGGCAGCTGGTGATAGAGGTCGCCGAGCAACCTCACGCCACCAAAGCCGGCAAGGTCGGAGCGGCGGTCTTCGATGTCCGGGTCGTGAAGATCGAACGCCAATGATGCTGCGGGATCGGGGCGCCTGCGCGCCACGTAGCCATGGCGCGTTCGGCCCCCGCCCCGGGCAAGCAGCCCCTGGAAGTCCTTCTCGACGGCGGCTTCGTCGTCCCGCGCGGAGAAGCGGAAGATCTTCAACGGCGGCTGGTCAACCGTGCGGGCGCGCAGGAAGACCGCAGCCGTTTCAAGACGGGGATCGAAGCCCTGCATGGCGCCGTGACCGTAGACCACGAGCAGTGTGTCCCAGTGCTCGGCGATGGCCTCTCGCAGCGCCACAGCCCACGGAGCCTCCGACGCGCACAACTGCGAGGGCACCAGGAACCCGAGCACGCTGTCGGAAGAGGCTGGTCGGCATGACCGCAGGACAGCATCTTCCCACTGCGAGGGCGCCTTGCCCGCCGAGCGCTTCGCCGATGAGATCCGTCCCCAGGGCGGCATCAACAGGACGGATTTAGAGGCCAGCAGCTCAGTCGCACGCGCCGGCAAGGTCTCCCACGTCGGCTCATGCTGAACCGGCCACTGCGCAGGTGCCTCGAGGAGAGGCTTCTTCCCAGGGCGGCAGATGGTCAACACAGTGGGCGCCGAAGTGCCCAGAGACATCAATGCCTGCATCACCAGCCGCTCGTACAGCGGCGTCAGGACTGCAACACGCCCCTCCGCGTGCTCCTCGGCCAACGCTCCCCCTCTGCCTCCCGATGAGCAACTACGGCGAACCCTACGTGATCAGTGTCGCTCCACGCTCGCCCTCCAGGATCGAGCCTGACCTGCACCGGAGCCGCTCATCTCTATAAGGGTTTTCAACGACATCAGGGAATCTCAGATGCATCGAGGTCTCGCAGCTCAAGCCCTTCAACACTTCAGGCCACAGATGCACGCACCGTCAAACCTGCTGGTCATCAACGCGCAAGCGAAGTCAAGATCAATCTCATACCCAAGCAGGTACCCAAGCCGAAGAAACAGCAGCCAATCTCACGCGCCTGAGACGAGGCGAGAACCCACAGCCACGGGGCACCTCGCTCCGCGCCAGGACGCGGTGTGGGACGACCCAGCCGGCGGCGGCTCCGTGCCCATCGGGCAGTACATGGCCAACCTCCGGCGTAAGGAGGGCCTGGGGAAGGACCCGAAGCGGGCGGCAGAGCGCGCTAAGCAGCTGGCCGCGATCGACCCGGACTGGAACTGCCCCTGGCCGCTCAACTGGGGCAGCGCCACTACCGCGTCCTCGCCGACCTCGCCGCCGATGAATCCGATGGCGTCCTGCCCGACACCGCCCCTGGCGTGCTCATGGACGGCGACGACATCGGACGGTGGCTCCAGCAGCAGCGCAAGCCAGGCACCTGGGCGCAGCTGTCGACCCAGCAGCAGGAGCGGCTGTCCACGCTGGGCGTCAAGCCGCTTGAGGAGCCGTCTCCCGCCCCGGCGGCCAAGCGTACGAGAAGGGGCCGAGCAAGGCACAGCAGGCCTTCCAGCGGGGCCTGACGGCCCTCACACAGTGGGTAGAGCGGGAAGGCGCCGACCGGCCTGTACCGCGCGGCCACAGCGAACAGATCACGGTCGACGGAGAGACGGAGCCGGTGACCGTGAAACTGAGCGTATGGATTTCGAACACCAAAAGCCGCCGCGACAAACTCACCGCCGAACAGCGCACCCCGCTGGCGGAGCTGGACATCGAATGGGCGGGATGCCGGACAGCGAGGCCCCCGCGGCCGCGCCGGTCCCGGGGTCTCCTGCGTGGGGGCCGCTGCAGCGCGGTGGCGTGACGACGGCCGTCCGGCGGCGGGACGCGGCAGCCGCGCGGGGCGGCCGGGCGGGGCGGGGACGGGACAGCGGCGCGGCGGCGGCCACATGGCGGCGGCACAGCCGGGGAGAGGCGGCACGACGGCCGCCCGGCAGCAGAACCGGGACGCCACGGCCGCAGGAGGGCGGCGGGCAGGCGGCGACGCGGCACCTGGGACGACGGGACGACGGCACGCGGGACAGCGGCAGCGGACGCGCGACCGGGAAGCGACCGGCACACGGCGACGGAGGGGCGAGCGGCTGGGAACGGCAACATGTGGCGGCCCGGCCCGCCGACGGCGCAACAGCAGGGCGGCGGAGCAGCGGCCGCCCGGTGACGCCCGACAAAGACAGAACCCCGGCACGGCCGGGAAGAGGCGGCCGGCCAGCGGCACGCGGACGGCAACGGAACGGCCCCGAGGTGGCGGTG
>NZ_JAUEPL010000073.1 GCF_030406405.1 Streptomyces ficellus | reverse complement strand
CCACGCGGTGGCCGCCGCCGCGTGGGCGTCGGCGGCCGCGCGCGACTCGCCGAGCCGGGACAGGGCCTCGGCGCGGCTCTCGGAGGTGGGCAGCGTCTCGGCGCGGGCGAGCAGCGCCGCTTGCGCGGCGAGCCGGTCGCGGGCGGCGAAGAGGGCGGCGGACAGGGCGAGGGCGGTGCGGCGCTCGGCGGGCGACAGGTAGCGGTTGCGGCTGGAGAGGGCGAGGCCGTCGGGCTCGCGCACGGTCGGGACGCCGACGATGTCGACCGGGAAGTTCAGGTCGCGGACCATGCGGCGGATCAGGGCCAGCTGCTGGGCGTCCTTCTGGCCGAAGAACGCCACGTCGGGGCGGGTGAGGTGGAGCAGCTTGGCGACGACGGTGAGCATGCCGTCGAAGTGGCCGGGGCGGGAGGCCCCTTCGAGGCGCTCGCCCATGGGGCCCGCCGCGATCCGGACCTCGGGGGCGCCGCCGGGGTACACCTCGTCGGCGGACGGGGCGAACACGGCGTCCGCGCCAGCCTCCTGGGCGGTCCTGAGGTCGGCGTCCAGGGTGCGGGGGTAGCGGTCGAGGTCCTCGCCCGCGCCGAACTGGAGCGGGTTGACGAAGACGGTGACCAGGACGTACCCCTTCGTGCCGACGTGCCGGCGGGCGGCGCGGATCAGGGTCGCGTGGCCCTCGTGGAGCGCGCCCATCGTCATGACGACGGCGGTACGGCCCCGGGGCGCGGAGTGTTCGAGGACGTACTGGAGGTCGTCGCACGTCGGGATCAGTTCGAAGTCGGGGCTCATCGGCCGCTGTCTCCTTCTGCTCCGGCGGAGCCGTCCGCTCCCGGGGAGCCGTCCACTCCTGGGGAGCCGTCCGCGAGGACGCCGAGCAGGTCCTGCGCGAGCTCGGGCTTCAGTACGCCGTGGGCGAGGGCGCGGTCGGCGGTCGTACGGGCCATGGCCAGGTACCCGGCGACGGTCGCGGGCGCGTGCTTGCGCAGCTCGGCGACGTGCGCGGCCACCGTGCCGGCGTCACCGCGCGCGACGGGCCCGGTGAGGGCGGCGTCGCCCGAGCGCAGCGCGTTGTCCAGGGCGGCGCCGAGCAGCGGGCCGAGCATCCGGTCGGGGGCGGCGACCCCGGCCTGCCGCAGCAGCTCCATGGACTGGGCGACGAGCGTGACCAGGTGGTTGGCGCCCAGCGCGAGGGCCGCGTGGTAGAGCGGGCGGGCCGCCTCCTCGATCCACTCCGGCTCGCCGCCCATCTCGATGACCAGCGCCTCGGCGGCCAGGCGCAGCTCGTCGGGGGCGGTGACGCCGAAGGAGCAGCCGGCCAGCCGCTGGACGTCGACGCTGGTGCCGGTGAACGTCATGGCGGGGTGCAGGGCGAGCGGGAGCGCGCCGGCGCGGCGGGCCGGGTCGAGCACGGCCGTGCCGTACCGCCCGGACGTGTGGACCAGGAGCTGCCCGGGACGTACGGCTCCGGTTTCGGCCAGGCCCTGGACCAGGCCGGGCAGGGCGTCGTCGGGGACGGTGAGCAGGACAAGCTCGGCGCGCTCCAGGACCTGGGCGGGCGGGACCAGGGGGACGTCCGGGAGCAGCTCGGCGGCGCGGCGCACGGAGGCGTCGGAGACGCCCGAGACGGCCACCGGGCGGTGTCCGGCGAGGCGCAGGGCGGCGGCCAGGGCGGGCCCGACCCGGCCGGCGCCCACGACACCGACGGTGAGCCGGGCGGGGCGGTGTTCTGTTGATGCGTTCACTCGTCGACGGCCTTCCGTTCCAGTCCGCGGGGGGTACCGGACGATTCTTCGTCATGCTACGCCAGCGTTACGTGGTGCTACCTGGCCGTCCACAGGCGGTGGACGGTGGTGTGATGATCGGCCTTATCGGCGCGTGGGACGGAGGCGGGCGCGCCATCCCAGGCGCAGGCGCAGACGGAGCGCGCCCGGGCTCGCCGGGCGCCCCGCGAGGACCGAGGTGAAGCGGCGGTGCTCGCGGGCCGCGCGCAGCACCGGCCAGTCGTCGCGGCCCGGTGGTGGCGGGGGCGCCACGCCGTGCCGGGCCGCCCGGTGGAGGTCGAGCATGTGCTGTTGCGTCACGTTCATGTACGCCACCCTCCGCCTGCCCGCCGGTCGCCTGCCCGCCGATTGACGAGGCCCGTCAAATGGCGCGAGGCGCGCCCCGCGACCCCTCACCATGGGGTCGTGAGCGTGACCATCGACATCACCGGACTGCCGCCCGAGCGCATCGTCTTCGAACCCTCGCCCCTCGCCGAGCTGGGGGTGGCGCTGCACGCGCTGGCCGTCACCGCGGTGGCCCGGATCGGCGGCGACTTCCTGGAGACGGTGCTGCGCTGAGCGGTCCACGGACGGGCCGGACGGGCCGTCGGTCCAAGGAGCGGTACGTCAGGCTCCGGCCGCTCCGCCGCCCGCCCGTACCAGGCCCGTTTCGTAGGCGAGGACCACGACCTGGACGCGGTCGCGCAGTGCCAGTTTGGTGAGGATGCGGCCCACGTGGGTCTTGACCGTGGCCTCGGACAGGACCAGCCGGGCCGCGATCTCGCCGTTCGAGAGGCCCTGGGCGACCAGCATCATGACCTCGCGCTCGCGTTCGGTCAGCTTCTCCAGCGTCGTGTTGCGCGGCTCGCCGCCCGTGGCCGGCAGCATCGGGGAGAAGCGGTCCAGCAGCCGCCGGGTCGTGGAGGGCGCGACGACCGCGTCGCCGCTGTGCACGGAGCGGATCGCGCTGAGCAGCTCGCCCGGCGGGACGTCCTTCAGCATGAAGCCGCTGGCGCCCGCCTTCAGCCCGGAGAACGCGTACTCGTCCAGGTCGAAGGTGGTGAGGATGAGGACCTTGGGCGCGTCGGGATCGGCGCAGATGCGGCGGGTCGCCTCGACGCCGTCCAGCCTGGGCATCCGTACGTCCATCAGCACCACGTCGACGGCGGTGGACCGGAGGATGTCGACGGCCTCCGCCCCGTCGCCCGCCTCCGCCACGACCTCCATGTCCGGCTGGGCGGCGAGCACCATACGGAAACCGGTGCGCAGCAGCACCTGGTCGTCGACGAGCATCACACGGATGGGCATGCGGGGGTCCTTAAGGGAGTCAGTGGGCGGGCTTGAGGGGAAGCAGGGCGCTGATCCGGAAGCCGCCGCCCGGCCGCGGCCCGGCGTCCAGGGTGCCGCCGACCATACCGACCCGCTCGCGCATGCCGATGAGCCCGTGGCCCCGGCCGTCGGCGCCGCCGTCCTCGTAGAGCTCGTGCGCCGCGCCCCGGCCGTCGTCCTCGACCAGCAGGCCCAGCCCGTCGTCGAAGTAGACCAGCCGGACGCTCGCCCCGACGTCCGGGCCGCCGTGCTTGCGGGTGTTGGTCAGCGCCTCCTGGACGATGCGGTACGCGGTCAGCTCCACGCCGCTCGGCAGGGGGCGCGGGGTGCCCTCGATCCGGAAGTCCACCGCCAGGCCCGCCGCGCGCACCTGTTCGACGAGCTCCCCGATCTGCTCGACGTCGGGCTGCGGCACGTAGTCCTCGGAGTCCTGCGGCTCACCGGTGCGCAGGATGCCGAGCAGCCTCCGCATCTCGGCGAGCGCCTGGCGGCCGGTGGTCGAGATGGTCTCCAGGGCCTGTTTGGCCTGGTCGGGCGAGCTGTCGAGGACGTACGCGGCGCCGTCGGCCTGGACGACCATGACCGAGACGTTGTGGGCGACGACGTCGTGCAGCTCACGGGCGATCCGGGCGCGTTCGGCGGCGACGGCCACCTTCGCCTGGGCCTCGCGCTCCTTCTCCAGGCGGGTGGCGCGCTCCTCCAGCTGCGCGAAGTAGGCGCGGCGGGTACGCAGGGAATCGCCCAGCACCCAGGCGAGGATGAACGGCACGGTCATCACGATGGTGAAGAAGATCCGGCCGGGGGTCGAGACGTTCTCGACGGGCCAGCGCAGCTGGGACAGCGGCGCCGCGCTCGCCCCGCCGACCAGCGCCAGGCGGGACGCCCAGCGCGGGCCGTCGTGGGCGGCGACGGTGTAGATGGCGACGAGCATCGCGAAGTCGGCCGGGTTGATCGCGATGTCCAAGGCGAGCTGGGCGACCCCCAGGGCCGCCGCGAGGACCAGCGTCTTCTCGGGCGCGCGGCGGCGCAGCGCCACGACCAGGCAGAGCAGCAGCACGATCGCGGCGGCGACGAGACGCGGCTCGGCACCGACCGGTTCCTGGACCACCCACAGCATGGAGAACCCGAGGAGCATCACAGCCCAGAAACTGTCGACGCCCGTGGGGTGTCTGCGGATGAAGTCATAGAGGCGCTGCACGTAACCCAGCGTAGGGAAGCCGGATAGGTGCATGGGTCAACCGGAGGGGCGATCCATGCGGCGGAGGCGTACTCCGCAAGGTGGAGACTTGTTCCCGTGATGGATGACACCGGTCAAGGGCGTGGTCAAGGGCGTGGTCAGTGGCGGGGCTGGCGGGTGGCTGCCGAGACGGCTCTGTACGGGCCTGACGGCTTCTACCTGCGCCCCGAGGGCCCCGCTGGGCACTTCCGTACCTCGGTGCACGCCTCGCCGCTGTTCGCGGGCGCGGTGGCCCGGCTGCTGACGCGAGTCGCGCAGGAGCTGGGCACGGACGAGGTCGCGCTGGTGGATGTGGGGGCGGGGCGGGGCGAGCTGTTGACGGGCGTGCTGGCCGCCGTGCCGGAGGGGCTGCGGGTACGGGCGTACGCCGTGGAACGCGCCGCCCGGCCGGCGGGGCTGGACGAGCGCGTCTCGTGGCGGCCGGACATCCCGGCTGGGGTGCGCGGGCTGCTCTTCGCGAACGAGTGGCTGGACAACGTCCCGGTGGACGTGGCCCAGCTGGACGAGGCGGGCACGCCCCGGTACGTGGAGGTCGCGCCGGACGGCACCGAACGGCTCGGCGCGCCCGTGACAGGCGCCGACGCCGAGTGGCTGGCCCGCTGGTGGCCGCTGCGGGAGCCGGGCGAGCGCGCCGAGATCGGCCGCCCGCGCGACGAGGCGTGGGCGCGGGCGGTGGCCTCCCTGTCGGCGGGGCTGGCGGTCGCGGTGGACTACGCCCACACGGCGGGCGCCCGGCCGCCCTTCGGGACGCTGACGGGCTTCCGCGCCGGCCGGGAGGTCCCCCCGGTGCCCGACGGCTCGTGCGACCTCACCTCCCACGTGGCCCTGGACGCCTGCGCGGCCTCAGGCGCACGGGCGGCGGGCGCGGGCGGGGCAGCGGGCGCGGGCTCGGCGGCGGGCGCGG
>NZ_JAUEPL010000072.1 GCF_030406405.1 Streptomyces ficellus | reverse complement strand
GACGACGAGTCGCTGTCGTTGCAGGTCCCCAGTGACGGCACCCAGCGCGAGCTGCGCTCCATCCTCGACTGGCTGGACTCGGCCGGCATCGAGGCCGACGAACTGACCGTGCACACCCCCGACCTCGACGACGTCTTCTT
Organism: Streptomyces ficellus; assembly: GCF_030406405.1. GTDB lineage: Bacteria > Actinomycetota > Actinomycetes > Streptomycetales > Streptomycetaceae > Streptomyces > Streptomyces ficellus_B. The sequence goes on along the minus strand of NZ_JAUEPL010000072.1, from coordinate 5,298 downwards.
CGCCCTGACCGGCGGCGCCGGCATCCCCGACCAGCCCAAGGAGTCCGTCCGATGAGCTCGCTCTCCCTCGCCGTACGCGACTCCTCCACGATGCTGCGCCGCAATCTCCTGCACGCGCGGCGCTACCCGTCCCTCACCCTGAACCTGCTGCTCACCCCGGTCATGCTGCTGTTGCTCTTCGTCTACGTCTTCGGTGACGTGATGAGCGCGGGGATCGGCGGCGGCGGCGCGGACCGCTCCGCGTACATCGCCTATATCGTCCCGGGCATCCTGATGATGACCATCGGCGGCACCGTGGTCGGGACCGCGGTATCCGTCTCCAACGACATGACCGAGGGCATCATCGCCCGCTTCCGTACGATGGCGATCCACCGCGGCTCCGTCATCATCGGGCACGTCATCGGCAGCGTGCTCCAGTCGATCATGAGCGTGGTCCTCGTGGGCGCCGTCGCCGTGGCCATCGGCTTCCGGTCCACGGACGCCACGGCCCTGGAGTGGCTGGCGGCGTTCGGGCTGCTCGTGCTCTTCGCCATGGCGCTCACCTGGGTCGCCGTCGGCATGGGCCTGATCAGCCCGAACGCCGAGGCCGCCGGCAACAACGCCATGCCGATGATCCTGCTGCCGCTCCTGTCCAGCGCCTTCGTCCCGGTCGGCGCGATGCCGGGCTGGTTCCAGCCGATCGCCGAGTACCAGCCGTTCACGCCCGCCATCGAGACCCTGCGCGGGCTGCTGCTCGGCAGTGGGATCGGCCACAACGGGTGGCTCGCGGTCGCCTGGTGCCTGGGGCTCGCGGTGCTCGGCTACTTCTGGTCGGCCTCGACGTTCAACCGCGACCCCAAGTAACCCCATGAATCCCCCATGACGGCGCGGGCCGCCTCCCGCGACTCGTCCCGCCCGAGGGCGGCGTACTCCGACACCGCGTCGGGGTACGCCGCCGCGTTCGTAGGCAGGACCGCGCACGCCCGGTCAGCCCGCCTGGAACCAGGTCCGGATCGCGAGGCCCGTGGGGAGCGGGCATGCCAGAGCGCCCACGAGGAGCAGGCGGCTCGCCGCGGACAACCGGCGAATGCCGGGCGCGAATGCCAGCGCGGGGTTCACCATCGGTACCTTCCGTGAGGGTGTCCACCATCCTCACCACGGGGCGGCGCCACGGCATGGGCGCGGATGCTCATCTCCGCGCGGGCTCCTGCTCAACTGACGCCGCCCGCACCGCAGGGGGCCGTGCGATGCTGGTGCGGTGACGCTGGAGGACCTGGTTCGGCTGCGCCGGGCGCGCGACCGGATGGACCGCGACTACGCGCAGCCGCTCGACGTGCCCGCGCTGGCGCGGGCGGCGCACATGTCGTCCGGCCACTTCTCCCGCAGCTTCCGCGCCGCCTTCGGGGAGACGCCCTACAGCTACCTGATGACGCGCAGGATCGAGCGGGCCAAGGCCCTGCTGCGGCGCGGCGAGCTGTCGGTGACGGAGGTCTGCTTCGCGGTCGGGTGTACGTCGCTGGGGTCGTTCAGCTCGCGGTTCACCGAGCTGGTGGGCGAGAGCCCGAGCGCGTACCGGGCGCGCCGGCATGACGAGGGCGCCGCCATCCCACCCTGCGTCGCCAAGATCCACACGCGACCGGTCAGGAATGGAGAAGCCAGACCCGCAGCCCCGCCCGTAGCGTGAAACGCATGGACATCAAGCTTTCGCAGTGCTTCATCGCCGTCGACGACCACGACAAGGCGCTCGCTTTCTACCGCGACGTCCTCGGCCTGGAGGTGCGCAACGACGTCGGGTTCGAGGGGATGCGCTGGGTGACGGTCGGCGCGCCGTCGCAGCCCGAGGTGAACATCGTCCTCGAACCGCCCCTCGCGGACCCGAACGCCTCGCCCGCCGACCGGAAAGCCATGGCGGAACTGCTGGCCAAGGGCCTGCTGCGCGGGGTCATCTTCAGTACCGACGACTGCGACGCCACCTTCGAGCGCATCCGCGCCGCGGGTGGCGAGGTGCTCCAGGAGCCCATCGACCAGCCCTATGGCGTCCGTGACTGCGCCTTCCGCGATCCCTCCGGCAACATGCTGCGCTTCCTCCAGCCTCGCGGGCAGTGAGCTCTGGCCCCGCCGACCGTGAAGCACCCATCCACAGAGGGAGACACCGATGACCATGGCCACGAGCACGGACACGCGGTCGCCCGCGCCCGCGCCGCACGTCGCCGACCGCCACGACGTGATCCGCGTGCACGGCGCGCGCGTGAACAACCTCAAGGACGTGAGCGTCGAGATCCCGAAGCGGCGGCTGACGGTGTTCACCGGCGTCTCCGGCTCGGGCAAGAGCTCGCTGGTGTTCGGCACGATCGCCGCGGAGTCGCAGCGGCTGATCAACGAGACCTACAGCGCCTTCGTGCAGGGCTTCATGCCCACACTGGCGCGGCCCGAGGTCGACGTACTCGAAGGGCTGACGACCGCGATCATCGTCGACCAGGAACCGATGGGCGCCGACCCCCGCTCCACGGTCGGCACCGCCACCGACGCCAACGCGATGCTGCGCATCCTCTTCAGCCGCCTCGGGCAGCCGCACATCGGCCCGCCCAGCGCGTACTCCTTCAACACCGCCTCGGTGCGGGCGAGCGGTGCGATCACCGTCGAGCGCGGAAACAAGAAGGCGGTGAAGGCGACGTATTCCCGCACCGGCGGCATGTGCCCGCGATGCGAGGGCCGCGGCACGGTCACCGACCTCGACCTCACCCAGCTCTACGACGACTCCATGTCGCTCAACGGGGGCGCGCTGACCATCCCCGGCTACAGGACCGGCGGCTGGAACTACCGGCTCTACACCGAGTCGGGCCTGTTCGACCCCGACAAGCCCATCCGCGACTTCAGCAAGAGGGAGCTGCACGCCTTCCTGCACCACGAGCCGACCCGGATGAAGATCGCGGGCATCAACATGACGTACGAGGGCCTGATCCCGCGGCTCAAGAAGTCGATGCTCGCCAAGGATCGGGAAGGGATGCAGCCGCACATCCGGGAGTTCGTGGACCGGGCGGTCACCTTCACCACCTGCCCCGAGTGCGACGGCACCCGGCTCAGCGAGGGCGCCCGGGCGTCGAAGATCAAGGGCATCAGCATCGCCGACGCGTGCGCGATGGAGATCCGCGACCTGGCCGAGTGGGTCCGCGGCCTCGACCAGCCCTCCCCATCCTCTTCGAGCAGGGGATACCCCATGGTGGCGCCGCTGCTCGCCGCGCTGCGGCAGACCCTCGACTCGTTCGGGGAGATCGGCCTTGGCTACCTCTCGCTCGACCGGCCGTCGGGCACGCTCTCGGGCGGCGAGGCGCAGCGCGTCAAGATGATCCGCCACCTCGGCTCCTCGCTCACCGACGTCACCTACGTCTTCGACGAGCCGACCACCGGCCTGCACCCCCATGACATCCAGCGGATGAACGACCTGCTGCTGCGGCTGCGGGACAAGGGCAACACCGTCCTCGTCGTGGAGCACGAGCCGCAGACCATCGCGATCGCCGACCACGTCATCGACCTCGGCCCCGGCGCCGGTACGGCGGGCGGCACCGTCTGCTTCGAGGGCACCGTCGAGGGGCTGCGGGCCGGCGGCACCCTCACCGGCCGCCACTTCGACGACCGGGCCGCCCTGAAGGAGACGGTGCGCAAGCCCACCGGCACGCTGGAGATCCGCGGCGCGACGGCGCACAACCTGCGGGGCGTCGACGTCGACATCCCGCTGGGGGTGCTCTGCGCCGTCACCGGCGTCGCGGGGTCCGGCAAGAGCTCGCTGATCCACGGATCGGTCCCCTCGGGGGCGGGGGTGGTCTCGGTCGACCAGGGAGCGATCAAGGGCTCGCGACGGAGCAACCCGGCGACGTACACCGGGCTGCTCGACCCGATCCGCAAGGCGTTCGCCAAGGCCAACGGCGTCAAGCCGGCGCTGTTCAGCGCCAACTCCGAGGGCGCCTGCCCGACCTGCAACGGCGCCGGTGTCATCTACACCGACCTGGCGATGATGGCCGGCACCGCCACCACGTGTGAGGACTGCGAGGGGAACCGCTTCCAGGCATCGGTACGGGAGTACAAGCTCGGCGGCCGCGACATCAGCGAGGTGCTCGCCATGTCGGTGACCGAGGCCAAGGAGTTCTTCGCCTCCGGAGAAGCGCGCACCCCGGCCGCGCACCGCGTCCTCGACCGGCTCGCCGACGTCGGGCTCGGCTACCTCAGCCTCGGCCAGCCGCTCACCACACTGTCCGGCGGCGAGCGGCAGCGGCTCAAGCTGGCCACCCACATGACCGACAAGGGCGGCGACCGGCTCGTCTACGTACTCGACGAGCCGACCACCGGCCTCCACCTCGCCGACGTCGAGCAGCTGCTCGGCCTGCTCGACCGGCTGGTCGACTCCGGCAAGTCGGTCATCGTCATCGAGCACCACCAGGCGGTGATGGCGCACGCCGACTGGATCATCGACCTCGGCCCCGGCGCCGGCCACGACGGCGGCCGGATCGTCTTCGAAGGCACCCCCGCCGACCTCGTCGCCGCCCGCTCCACCCTCACCGGCGAGCACCTCGCGGCCTACGTCGGCAGCTGAGCTCGGCAAGCGGCAGCGGCAGCGGCCGGTCAGCCGGCGTGGTGCGGCCGCCGGCGGGTCCAGACGGTGAAGGTCGCTGCTGGTGGCGACGGCCAGGGTGAGGCCGGAGGGGGAGAATCCGGCGGCGCGGAGTGTGCCTCCCGCCGTGGGCGGACAGCCCAGGGGGATGCGGGCAGGGTGGTCTCAGTCGCGCCGTGTGCCGGGCTCCGCCGCCGGGTCCGCGAGTTGGGGCGGGAGCGGTTCGGTGTGCAGGACGTCGAGGCGGGAGACGGCGCGGGTGAGGGTTACGTAGAGGCGGTGCAGGCCGCGCGGTTCGGCCGCGACGATGGCGGCCGGCTCGGCGACGATGACGTGGTCGTACTCCAGGCCCTTGGCGAGCGTCGCCGGCAGCACCGTCACGCGCGGCCCCGCCAGCCCCGCCGCCTCCAGCGCGGCGCCCAGCCGCCCGGCCGCCGGCTCCGTGGCGATCACGCCGACCGAGCCCTCGCGGGCCAGTGCCGCCCGCACCGCGTCGACCGTCGCCGCCGCCAGGTCCCGCACCTGGCGGACCGTCACCTCCCCGTCCCGGCGCAGCGAACGCCCCGGCGGCACGTCCACGTCCAGCGCGGCCAGCAGCCGGTTGGCCAGCTCCACCACACCGGCCGGGACGCGGAACCCGGTCGTCAGGGCCACCACGGGGACGGACTTCCTGCCCAGGTGGGCCAGTTGACCGGCCCAGTCGCGGGCCGCCC
>NZ_JAUEPL010000071.1 GCF_030406405.1 Streptomyces ficellus | reverse complement strand
CGATGTGGCCGGCACCGCCTGGCACGTCGACCCGAAGACCAACACCCTGGTCGTCACCGCCGACTCGACCGTCTCCCCGGCCGAGATCGCCGCGATCAAGCGCGAGGCCGGCGCCAACGCCGGGGCCGACGATCTTCATCACCGACACCAGGTCGCCCAGGAAGATCATTCCGTAGATCGCGGTGCCCGCCGCGCCGATCCCGGTCCACACCGCGTACGCCGGGCCGACGTCCAGCTTGCGCAGCGCCAGCGTCAGCAGTCCGAAGCTGCCCAGTGCGAAGCAGGCGAACGCGATCGTCGGCCACAGCCTGGTGAAACCGTGCGACAGCTTGAGGCAGACCGCGAAACCCGTCTCCAGTAAACCGGCGACGACCACCAGCAGCCACGCCATCGTCATCCTGCCTCCCGCGTCGGCGACTTCGGTGACTGCTTCGTGTCACTTGGTGCGATTATGCACTTGCCGCCCCGTCCCGCCCGCAGACGTGCACGAGTCAGTCGCCTTCGCGTCGCTCGCGCGTGGACAGAAGCCGCCGCAGCGAATACAGCCGGGACGGATCGGCGTGCCCGTCCGCCACCCACGCGTCCAGCGCGCAGTCCGGCTCGTCGTGGCTGCACGCGCGCGGGCACTGCTCCGTGCCCGGCACCAGGTCGGGGAAGGCGTTGATGACCCGGGACGGGTTGACGTGGTTCAGCCCGAAGGACCGCACGCCCGGGGTGTCGATCACCCACCCGTCGCCGCCCTCCAGCGGCAGTGCCAGCGCCGAGGTGGTGGTGTGCCGGCCACGGCCCGTCACGGCGTTGACGTCACCGGTCATCCGGCGCCTGTCCTGCGGTACCAGTGCGTTGACCAGGGTCGTCTTGCCGACGCCGGAGTGGCCGACGAAGGCCGTGGTGCGGCCGGCGAGGTGCTCGCGGACACGGTCGGCCGCGTGCCCGTCGTACAGCTCGTCGCGGCTGGTCACGACGTACGGGATGTCGAGCGCGCCGTACAGCTCCAGCAGCTTCTCGGGCGGGGCCAGGTCCGACTTGGTCAGCACCAGCAGCGGCTCCAGGCCGCCGTCGAACGCCGCGACCAGGCAGCGGTCGATCAGGCGGGGGCGCGGCTCGGGGTCGGCCAGGGCGGTGACGATGGCCAGCTGGTCGGCGTTGGCGACGACGACCCGCTCGTACGGATCGTCGTCATCGGCCGTACGGCGCAGGACGGTGGCGCGCGGCTCGATGCGGACGATGCGGGCCAGGGTGTCCTTGGCACCGGACAGGTCGCCGACCAGGGACACCCGGTCGCCCACGACGGCGGCCTTGCGGCCCAGCTCCCGGGCCTTCATCGCCATGACCGTTCGGCCGTCGACCAGGCAGGTCAGCCGGCCCCGGTCCACGGTGAGGACCATGCCCTCGGCCGCGTCCTCGTGCTTGGGGCGGATGTTGGTGCGGGGACGGTTGCCCTTGCGGTTGGGACGGGAGCGGATGTCGTCCTCGTCGGTGTGCTTGCCGTAGCGGCGCATGTCGTCAGGCCTCGAGCATTCCGGTCCACATCTGCGGGAAGCCCGGCAGGGTCTTGGCGGTCGTCCCGACGTTCTCGATCACCACGCCCTCGACGGCCAGGCCGATGACCGCGCCGGCCGTGGCCATCCGGTGGTCGTCGTACGTGTGGAACACGCCCTTGTGCAGCGGGCGCGGGCGGATGTGCAGGCCGTCCGCGGTCTCGGTGACATCGCCGCCCAGCTCGTTGATCTCCTTGGTGAGCGCGGCCAGCCGGTCCGTCTCGTGCAGCCGCAGGTGGGCGACGCCACGCAGCGTGGACGGCGAGTCGGCGAGGGCCGCGACGGCCGCGATGCCGGGCGTCAGCTCGCCGACCTCGCTCAGGTCCACGTCGATGCCGTGGATGGTGCCCGTGCCGGTGAAGGTGAGGCCCTGCTCGGTGAGCTCGCAGGAGCCACCCATCTCGGTGAAGATCTCCCGCAGCGCGTCACCGGGCTGGGTGGTCCGCTCCGGCCAGTCGGGGATGGTGACCCGGCCGCTGGTGACCAGCGCGGCCGCCAGGAAGGGCTGGGCGTTGGACAGGTCGGGCTCGACGGTCAGGTCGCGGCCGAGCAGCGCGGAGGGGGAGACCCGCCACACGTTCGGCTCGCCGCCGGTCTCCGGCTCGTCGACCTGCGCGCCGACTGCGCGCAGCATGTCGACGGTCATCCGGATGTGCGGCATGGACGGCAGCTTGGCGCCCGTGTGGCGCACCTCCACGCCCTGGTTGAAGCGCGGCGCGGACAGCAGCAAGGCACTGACGAACTGGGACGACGAGGAGGCGTCGATCTCGACCGGGCCGCCCTCCAGCGCCCCCGCTCCGTGCACGGTCATCGGCAGCGAGCCGCGGCCGTCGTCGTCGATACGGGCGCCCAGGGTGCGCAGGGCGTCGATCACGCCGTGCAGCGGCCGCTCGTAGGAGCGCGGGTCGCCGTCGAAGTCCACCGGCCCGCTCGCGAGCGCCGCGACCGGCGGCAGGAACCGCATCACCGTTCCGGCGTTGCCCACATGGATGGTGGCCGGGCCGTGCAGGCCCGCGGGGATCACGCGCCACCGCTCGCCCGTGCCGTCCGGGCCCACGCCCTCCTCGATGCCCACGCCGAGCGTACGCAGCGCCTCGGCCATCAGCAGGGTGTCGCGGGAGCGCAGCGGGTGGCGCAGCCAGCCCGGCTCGGAGGCCAGGGCGCCGAGCACCAGGGCCCGATTGGTGACCGACTTGGACCCGGGCACGGTGACGGTCGCGTCGACGGCTCCGGTCGCGTACGGGGCCGGCCAGAAATCGAGCTGCGCGGGGGTTTCGGTCATGCCCCTCACTTTAGACGGGCCACATGGTCAGGGCCGATCACGGACCGACTCTCCACAGCGCCCGCAGGTCATGGAACCGGGCAACGGGCGCCCGTCAGGGGCGCACGGCCCGCGGTCGGGCCGGCTCACAGACCGAGCAGCCAGCGCCCGCCCCCGATCAGCGAGCAGAGCGATACGGCATGGAAGAGGAACAGCCACAGCGGCGCCGGGACGTGCGTGAGCCGAGAGAGCTGGTCGGCGTCCGAGTCGGCCGCCCCGCCGTGCCGCCGCTTGGCCTGGAGCTCGAAGACCGGACGTACCCCGCCCAGCAGCAGGAACCACACGGCGCTGTACGCGAACGCCGACTGCACGTCCGGCTCCGTGAACCACGACACCAGCAGGAAGGCCGCACCCGTCACGATCACGGTGAGCGCCCCGTACGCGTTGCGGATCATCACCAGCATGGCGATCAGCAGCGCCGTGGCGACCCACAGCAGGAGCGTGACGCGGTGCGCGGCGAGCAGCCAGGCGCCGCCCAGACCGAGCAGGGAGGGCGCGGTGTAGCCGGCGGCCGCGGTGAGGATCATGCCGAGGCCGGTCGGCTTGCCACGGCTGACGGTCAGGCCGCTGGTGTCCGAGTGCAGCCGGATGCCGTCGAGGCGGCGGCCGGTGACCAGGGCGATCAGCCCGTGGCCGCCCTCATGGGCGATGGTGATCGCGTTGCGCGATATCCGCCACACCGCACGCGGGGCGGTCACGGCCAGGGCTGCCACGGCGGCGACGACGACGAGCCAGACGTCCGGGGCGGGCTGGGTACCGAAGAGGTCGGTGCTGGCCATTTTTTCGGACGGCTCCTCATGGTGTCAGTGGCACATGGCAGTGTTGGCAAGTATGTGCGGACGTTATGCGGCGAGTCGCAGGCCCGAGGACCTGACCGGACTCTTCCACGTGGAGAAGTGGGATCCGAAGGAGACCCTGCCCCCCGACTGGAACGTGGCCCCGACCAAAGAGGTGTACGCGGTCCTCGAACGGCCCCTGAAGGACAAGGACGCGGATCCACACCGTCCGGTTCGGCAGCTGCGGACCCTGAAGTGGGGGCTCGTGCCCTCCTGGTCGAAGTCACCGGAGGGCGCCGCCCGGATGATCAACGCGCGGGCGGAGACCCTCCACGAGAAGCCGTCCTTCCGGCAGGCCTTCGCCACGCGCCGGTGCCTGCTGCCCGCCGACGGCTATTACGAGTGGGTCACCGGCGCCGAGGAGCGACAGCTGGAGGAGCAGGGCAGGAAGAAGCGCCCCCGCAAGCAGCCGTATTTCGTCACACCCGCCGACGGGTCGGTCTTCGCCATGGCGGGCCTGTACGAGTTCTGGCGCGACCCCACGCTGCCGCCCGACCACCCCCAGGCGTGGTGGAGCACCTGCTCGGTGATCACCACCCAGGCGGACGACGGCCCCCTGGGCGTGGCCCCGGCCCAGGGCCCGCGCTCACTGGCCGAGATCCACCCCCGTATGCCGCTGATGCTGACGCCCGAGCGGTGGGACGCCTGGCTGGACCCCGCCCGCACGGACGTGGACGACCTGCGCTCCCTGCTCACCCCGCCGCCCGCCGGGCTGATGCGGGCGTATCCGGTCCCCACGGCCGTCAGCAACGTCCGCAACAACGGCCCCGAGCTGGTGGAGGAAATCGCCGCTCCCGAGGAGGAAACCCTCTTCTGAACCGGGCGCGCGGCAGGATGGAGCCGTGACCACCAGGAAGAGGACCACGACCAGCACCAGGGCCGGGGCCGAGACCGGGACCGGCACCAGGGCTGAGACCGGCGCCAGGGCCGGGACCGGCACCAGGACCGAGACCGTCCCGACCGGCCCCGGGGACGCCCGTATCACCTGGTACGAGCCCGGGGGCACCCGGGCCGCACGCCTCGTCGTGGCCCTCGGCCACGGCGCCGGCGGCGGCATCGAGGCCCGCGACCTCCAGGCCCTCGCCGTGAGCCTGCCCGCCGCCGGAGTGACCGTCGCCCTGGTCGAGCAGCCCTGGCGGGTGGCGGGCAAGAAGCTCGCCCCCGCACCCAAGCGGCTCGACGAGGGCTGGCGCGACCTGTGGCCGGCGCTGTCCGCGCCGGGCCTGCCCGTGGTGGCCGGCGGCCGCAGCGCCGGGGCCCGGGTCGCCTGCCGGACGGCCCGGGAGCTGGGCGCCCGCGCCGTGCTCGCGCTGTCCTTCCCGCTGCACCCGCCGGGCAGGCCCGAGAGCTCCCGCGCGGACGAGCTGCTCGGCGCCGGGGTGCCGACCCTGGTCGTCCAGGGTGGGAACGACTCCTTCGGCAAGCCGGCGGAGTTCCCCGAGGGGGACCACGAGATGGTCGAGGTGCCCTTCGCCGATCATGGCTTCGCCGTGCCGAAGCGGGCCCCGCTCACCCAGGAGGAGGCCCTGCGGGTGATCACCGACGGGGTCGGGAAATGGGCGGACTCCCTGCGGGAATGAGGGGCCCGCGCTGCGGGAACGAGGGGGCCCGCGGGAATGACGGGCGGCCCGGTCGTTGTTGTCCGTTGCGTCGGTTGAGAGACAAGAGCCAGGAGAGGGAGTCCGTCGCATGGGTTCGACCATCTGCCCGAGCCGGTCACAGGCCGCTGAGCTGGACTGGACCGTGCTGCCGGCGGCCAGGACCACCCCTGGCCGGACTCAGGGTGGACAAAATCGGCAGGGACTGTCACCGGAAGGTCGACTATTCTCCGATTCGAGCGGGTCCGCACTCGGTCTCGCCGCCGCAGCGCTGGAGGAGGTGGGTCCGGTCACTGGGACCGACACAGGGACCGACGACGGCCACGAGGAGACCGCCGGCGAGCGCAACGCGCGCTTCGAGCGGGACGCTCTGGGCTACCTCGACCAGATGTACTCGGCGGCGCTGCGCATGACGCGCAACCCCGCCGACGCCGAGGACCTGGTGCAGGAGACGTACGCCAAGGCGTACGGGTCCTTCCACCAGTTCCGTGAGGGGACCAACCTCAAGGCGTGGCTGTACCGGATCCTCACGAACACCTTCATCAACTCGTACCGCAAGAAGCAGCGCGAGCCGCAGCGCAGCGCCGCCGAGGAGATCGAGGACTGGCAGCTCGCCCGCGCCGAGTCGCACATGTCCACCGGTCTGCGGTCCGCCGAGTCCCAGGCGCTGGACCACCTGCCCGACTCCGATGTGAAGGAAGCCCTCCAGGCCATCCCCGAGGAGTTCCGCATCGCCGTCTATCTCGCCGATGTCGAGGGCTTTGCGTACAAGGAGATCGCGGACATCATGGGTACGCCCATCGGCACGGTGATGTCCCGGCTCCACCGTGGCCGCCGCCAGTTGCGCGGCATGCTCGAGGACTACGCCCGCGAACGCGGGCTGGCCCCCGCGGGCGCCGGAGAGTCGTCGAACAACGGGAAAGGCTCGGGCTCATGAGCTGCGGAGAGCCGCACGAGACGGACTGCTCAGAGGTCCTGGATCATCTGTACGAGTTCCTCGACCGTGAGATGCCCGACAGCGACTGCACCAAGTTCGAGGCGCACTTCGGGGAGTGCTCCCCGTGCCTGGAGAAGTACGGGCTGGAACAGGCCGTGAAGAAGCTGGTCAAGCGCTGTTGCGGACACGACGACGTACCGGCCGATCTCCGCGCCAAGGTCATGGGCCGGATCGAGATGATCCGGTCGGGCGAGCCCGTGCCGGACCACGACGTCTCCGCCGCCGGGCCGGAAGTCGCCACGCAGGAGTAACCGCCTGCGCAGCCGGGGCCTAAGAGACCCGCGTATACGGGAAGGGGCGCGCCGATCGCGGCGCGCCCCTTCCCGTATACGCGGGTGCCATGTCGCGCATCACCCGAAGGTGCTAATCGGATTCGTCCCGCCGCCGGGGCCACCGCGACTCGTTAGCCTGACGATCCACTCCGGAGACGAGAGTTGGCAGACGAGAGGACGAGGACGGGGAACAGTGGCGGGGATTCCGGTGGCGGCGCGCGCGTACATCGCGGGAGCCGCGCTGTGCGCCGCCGCGTGCGCGCTCCCCGCGCTCCTGACCGGCGCCGAGACCCCCTGGCGCGCCCTCGCGCTCCTTGCCGCGCTCTACGCGTTCGGCGAGTGGCCCGCCCGCTGCCCGCTCCTCGGACGGGCGATCGGCGGCCCCGTGCCGGTGGGTGCCGGATCGTTCTTTCCCGTCCTGCTCGCCGCAGCCCTGCTGCTGCCGCCCGCCGCGGCCGCCCTCGTCGCCGTGCCGGGCGCGCTGGTCTCCCACGTCGAGCGCCGGCCGGCCCTGCCGCGCCGGATCTGGCGCGCCGCGCAGCTCGCCATCGCCGCCTGGGCCGCCGCGCACGCCGCGCTGCTGTTGGGCGGGCCGGCCGCGGTCGGCGCGTCCGACTTCCCGTACGTCCTGCTCCCGGCAGCCGCCTCGGCGCTCATCTTCTGCCTGGTGGTCACCGCCCTCGACGGCGGCATCCTGGCCGCCGCCGAACGCGCGCCGGTGCGCGGCGCCTGGCGCGGCCTGCTGCCCCGCTCGCTCGCCCCGCACGCCGTGCACGGGCTGGCCGGACTGATGATGGCGGTGCTGTGGCGCAGCCCGTACGGCTGGCCCTCGGCGCTGTTCGTCCTGCTGCCCATGTACATCTCCTGCTGGGTGTACGCCCAGTACCACCGCGAGCGCGCCGCCCACCAGGCCACGATCCGGGCCCTGGTCCAGGCCGTCGACATCAAGGACGCCTACACCCGGGGACACAGCGAACGGGTCGGTCACGCCTCCGTGCTGATCGGCCGCGAACTCGGCATGGACGAGGCGCGGCTGGAGGTGATCCGGTTCGCCGGGATCCTGCACGACGTCGGCAAGCTCGGCGTGCCGACGCGGGTGCTGCGCAAGGACGGACCCCTGACACCGGAGGAGCGCCGGGTGATAGAGCTGCATCCGGAGTATGGGCACGAGATGGTGCGCGGCATCGGATTCCTCGGCGAGGCGCGCGCCGCGATCCTGCACCACCACGAGCGGCTGGACGGCAGCGGCTATCCGTACGGGCTGAGTGGCCCTCAGATCCCGGAAGCGGCACGGGTGGTCGCCGTCGCCGACGCCTTCGACGCGATGACGTCGACCCGTTCCTACCGGCGCGCGCGGCCCGTGGCGACGGCGGTGGCGGAGCTGGAACGGTGCGCGGGCCGCCAGTTCGACCCGCGGATGGTCCACGCCCTGGTGCGCGCCCTGGACCGGCACGGCTGGCAGACGGCCGTCACCGCCGACGAACCGGCGCCGCGCCCGGGTACGGCGGCCCCGACCGCCCCCGCTACGGCGACCCCCGCGACCCCCGCGTCGCCGCGCGGAAACGTCCCGCCGCCCGGGCGGGCGGCGCCCGACTCCGCGCCAGATCG
>NZ_JAUEPL010000070.1 GCF_030406405.1 Streptomyces ficellus | reverse complement strand
AGCGGCCGGGGCGGCCGGGCGGGCATCCGGGGCGGCGGCGGCATCGGCGGCCGGGCTGTCGGCGGCGGGGGCGGGGGCGGGAGGCAGCAGGCGGGCGGCCTCGGCCACGGCGGGACGGTCCTGATCCAGCCAGTCGACGGTGTCCAGTTCTTGCCGGGTGAGCCAGCGCAGCTCGTCGTGGTCCTGCAACGGGCGCGGCCGGCCGGACACCAGCCTGGCCGTCCAGACCTGGAGTACGTAACCGGGCGCCAGCGGCCAGTCGCCGGGGATGCGCTGGCCCGGCTCCGTCTCCACACCCAGCTCTTCGCGCAGCTCGCGCACGAGTGCTTCTTGCGCGCTCTCTCCCGGCTCCAGCTTGCCGCCCGGCAGCTCCCAGCGGCCGGCGAGCTCCGGGGGCGCGCTGCGGCGCGCGGCCAGGAGCCGCCCCTTGTCGAAGACGGCTCCGGCCACCACCACACGATCTGTCATGCGCCGGAGCGTAACCGGCGGCGGGCCAACCCCGTCCATGCGGGCGGCCCGCGGGTCCGCCGGTCAGCTCGCGGGCTGACCGATGCGCTCCACCCAGTAGAGCTGCTGGTGTCCGTCCGCATCGAGACTGTCGGCCATCTGCTGGGCCTCGTCCCTGGTCGCGTACCTGCCCACCCGATAGTGGTTGCCGTTGTCGTCCTGCCGGATCACCAGCCAGGGAAGGACCGCGCCACTGTCGTTCATCACGCCTCTCCCTCCACCGGCCTGCATGCGTCTAAGCATCCCCACGAAACCGCAATCCGCATATGCCTGAGCCTACGCCTGACCTTTACGGAGCGGATACGTGTTTTTACAAAGAGATACACATCCGGCCAGAAAGAAGGTGAGAAAAGGGGGCGCACCCGGCCGAGTGCGCCCCCTTGCACCGCCTGAAGGCCCGTCACCGGGCCATGGTCACCGCACCGGCAGGTGATAGGCGAGCCGGTAGCGGTCGGCCGGCACGACCACATCGGCCGTCTCCACCGCCCGCCCCGACGCGTAGTACGTCCGCTCCACCACCATCACCACATGGCCCGGCACACCGCCGAGCGCGAGGAGCTCCTCCGCCAGCCCCGGCCGCGCGCCGACTTCCTCCACCACGTTGTCCACGACGACGTCGATCGCCGCCATCCGCTCGACCACCCCGCAGCCGCCCAGCGGTCCTTCCTCCGGCAGCATGACCGGCGTGCGCCCGGTGACGGCGAGCGGCTCCCAGGAGGTGGACAGCATCATCGGCTCTCCCGCGTCACGGAAGACATACCGCGTACGCATCACCCGCTCCCCCGGCTCGATGCCGAGCCGCTCGGCGATCGCGGCGCTCGCCGGTTCCTGTTCGCTGCTGGAGTCCCACGTGCCGCGAGCGCCCTCGGCCGCCTGCTCCTGCCGGAAGGGATTGGCACCGGCCGTCAGGCCGTAACCCGAGCGGGCGATCGGGCGCGGCACGGGACGTTCGCGTACGTACGTCCCGGAGCCCGAGCGGCCTTCGACGAGCCCCTCGGCCATCAGTACCTTGCGTGCTTCGAGGGCGACGGTGTCGGAGACCCCGTACTCCTCGCGGATGCGGGCCTGCGACGGGAGCCGGGTGTGAGGAGGGAGCGAGCCATTGACGATCTTTTCGCGGAGATCGCTTGCCACGCGAAGATAGGCGGGCTGCTCACCGAATGTCACGGGCCACTCCCATCAGGTTGACAGACAGCAACAGCCTGGCAACCGTAGGTTGCGCCCCGCAAGCATGGGCCAAGGTTTCACTCGAAGTGATGACCGCCGTTTGAGCACTGGCTACCGGGGGTAAGTGGCCGTCACCCGACCAGGGGGACGGGGCCCCGCCAGGGGCGCCGTCCCCAACCCCCCGCGGCTCGGCTCAGGTGGTGGCCGACGGCTCCGGCGGCGTGCGGGTCAGTCCGAGCGCGGCGCGCGCCTTCGCGCCCATGTCGGCCGGCAGCGCGTCGTACGCCGGGTCGTAGTGCTCCCAGAAGACGTCCGCGTCCGTCGCGGCCGCCGCCTTGGCCCAGTGCTCGCGGGCCGCCTCCAGCTCCTCCACCAGGTCCGCGAGCGGCCTCTCCGCGGCGGTCGGCCATGGGTGCGCCCGCAGCTTCGCCACCGTCCCGCTCAGGGTGGACGACACCTTCCCGGCCCACCGCACATTGGCGTCCAGGTCGTCCTCGGCGTCCGCCTCCGGCTCCTCGAGCAGCACCGTGTCGATGAGGTTGACCGGCTTGAGGAAGGCGACCTGATGCGTGTCGAGCGTCGTCGCGTCACTGCGCAACGAGCCGGTGAGCTTGCCCTTTTCGGCGGCGAACGAGCAGGTCACCACCCGGTCACCGAGCCGCCAGCTGTCCGCGCTCGGCTGGTAGTAGTAGATCCACGCGTCGTCGGGAATGGCCCAGGTGTCCATCGCGTACGCGGAGTTCAGCACATCGCAGCGCTTCTCGGCGACCGGCTCGATGGCCTTGTCGCCGGGCCACTTGTCGAACTGGGTGAGCGCGAAGCTGCCCGTTATCTCACCGTCGTGCGGCGTGGCACAGTCGACGATCGTGACGTCGGGGGTCTCCGCCTCAATGGTGCCGCCCGGGCTGTTGAAGCACTGCCCCTTGCGCAGATCGAAGGTCGAGCGGGTGCGTGACGCCTCGTCGGCGGCGTCCCGCATGCCGTCGTAGACCTCGCGGTACGCCCCGGTCGCCAGTCCGGCCACCACCAGCAGCGTGCTGACCAGGGACAGGATCATGCCGGTGACCGCCAGGCCCTTGCCCCGTTCCCCCTTCTTCCTGATCTGCCCCAGCGCGATCCCGCCCAGGACCATGCCGAGCGGCGGAACACAGCACACGATGCCGGTGACGAGGGAGGCGATGGCGAGCCCGTTGGTGTTCGCCGAGGGCGGCGGCGGGCCGGGCATCCCGTAGGGCGCCGGGGGCACCGGGAGGTGCGGCTGCTGGGGCGGGGGCCAGCCCTGGGGTGACTCCTGGGGTGACCCCTGGGGGGAGGGTTCCACGGTTTACGGTGCTCCTGTCGGGCGGAACGAATGCGAATGCGCGTGCGGCTGGCGCATCGTACGCGGTCGCCGACAGGCGGCGGAACGCGAGTGACGAACGGGACGAACCGGGCGACAGAGCGGGCGGCCACCACAGCGTGGCGGCCGCCCTTTGGTCACGCAGTCACTCGGTCACTCGGTCATGCGGTCACTCGGTCACGCGGTCGCCCCTCAGAACTGCAGGGCCCAGGAGTCGATCTTCCCGGTGTCGTAGCGGGCGTTGTCGCTCACCCGCAGCTTCCAGGTGCCGTTCGCGACCTCGGATGAGGCGTTGACCGTGTAGGTGGTGTTGATGTTGTCGGCGCTGCCGCCCGTTCCGTATCCCTTGAGTGTGTACGCGGTGCCGTCCGGAGCGATCAGCTGGACCTGAAGGTCACCGATGTACGTGTGAACGATGTTCACAGGGACCTGGAGCGCTGACGGGGCGTTACCCGCCACATCGGAGACGATGATCGGCGACTCGACGGTGGAGTTGTCGTTGATCGCGTAGTCGGCGGTGTTCTCGAAGCGCTTGCCGGGCGGGGGCGTGGTTCCGCCATCGCCCACGTACAGAAGGCGGTTGGGGGAGCCGGTGCCCGGATTGCCCACCACGCCGCTGGTGGCGGCGGAAGTGAGGGCGGTGGCGACCTGCGACGGGGTGGCCGTCCGGTTGTTCGCCAGGTAGAGGGCCGCGGCGCCCGCGACGTGCGGGGTCGCCATCGACGTACCGGAGATGGTGTTCGTCGCGCTGTCGCTGCTGTTCCAGGCGGAGGTGATGGAGGAGCCGGGCGCGAAGAGGTCCAGCACGCTGCCGTAGTTGGAGAAGCTGGAGCGCGCGTCGGTGCTGGTCGTCGAGCCGACCGTGATGGCCTCGGTGACGCGGGCCGGCGAGGTGCTGGAGGCGTCGCGTCCGTCGTTGCCGGCGGCGATGGCGTAGGTGACGCCGGAGGCTATGGAGTTGCGTACGGCCGTGTCGAGGGCGGAGTCGGCGCCGCCGCCCAGGCTCATGTTGGCGACGGCCGGCTTGACGGCGTTTCGGGTGACCCAGTCGATGCCGGCGACGACCTGCGCGGTGGTGCCGGAGCCGGAGTTGTTGAGCACGCGGACGCCGACGATCTTGGCCTTCTTGGCCACGCCGTAGGCCGATCCGGCGACGGTACCGGCGACGTGGGTGCCGTGGCCGTGGCCGTCCTGCGCCGTGTTGTCGTTGTCGATGGCGTCGTAGCCGTAGGAGGCACGGCCGCCGAAGTCGCTGTGGGTGATGCGTACGCCGGTGTCGATGATGTACGCGGTGACGCCGTCGCCCGCCGGTTCGGGGTAGGTGTAGCTCTGGTTGAGCGGCAGGGCGCGCTGGTCGATCCGGTCGAGCCCCCAGGACGGCGGGGACGGCTGCGTGCCGGTGACCGTGAGGACGCGGTTCTGTACGACGGAGTCGACGGCCGGGTCGGCGGCGAGCTTCTTGGCCTGGGCCTCGGAGAGTTCGACGGCGTAGCCGTTGAGGGCCGAGGTGTACGTCTTCTCGATCTTCGCGCCGTAGCGCGCGGCGATCGCCTTGCCCGCCTTGGACTCCGCGTCGGCGGCCGACTCGTCAAGGGTGACGATGTAGCTGCCCGCGATGGCTCCGGGGGCTCCGGCGTTCTCGATGACGCCCTCCGGGGCCGCCGGGGCCGCGGTCGCCGGAAGGGTGGACAGGGTGCCGAGCGCCAGGGCGGCGACGACGGTGGCACCGGCTGCGGCCAGTCTTCGCCGGGGCGTACGCATCACTGACATGTGAGGGATCCTCCTCATTGGTGGTGCGTTGCTGTGGGGGTGATCGGCAGGGGCATGACAAGCAACGGCACGGTGTACGCGGCGTTGCCCGTATCCCACTACCGAGCGAAAGATTGACCGATCCATAGGAATCGCACAAGGGTCCTGACGCGCCGGTAACTCGCCTGCCATACACGCGACATGCCGGCGCTCATGGCGATCTCGGCTCGCCATGCCTGCCCCATTGCGGTGCCCGGTCCTCCGCTTCGGCCCTGACCTGGTGGTGTCCGACCTGCCGGGCCCCAGGCACCGGGGTTTCCCGACCGCCGCCGTCCCCTTGACGCACCCGTGGCGCCCCACGCTGGCCGAGGAAATCGCCTCCCCGGCGCCCGGCGCCCGGCACATCCCGCGCGCGGTACGCCGATCGGGCGCACCCTCCTGACGGTGGCGGAGCACCAGATCCGCGCCACCCAGTGGCCCAGCGGCCCAGCCGACCAACCGCCCAGCGGCCCAGCCGCCCGACTTGGCCTCGTCGCGTCGGCGGACTGTTCGCCGAATCAGCTCTTCGGGCAGGGGGGCACCTTGCCGCTACGCCGGTCGCGGGCGTACTCCGCCCCCGTCTGTTCGTACCACCTGTCCGGCATGTGGGAGCCCGGATACACGCAAGCAAGGGGAGGGAAGTAGACGTTCCGGTAGCCGGATGTGTCGCGCAGTTCTCCGGTCAGCTCGAATGGCCGGCCATGGGGACCGCTGAGCGTCATCTCGGCTGTGGTGCCGCCGACTTCGTAGTGCACGCGGTAGCGCCAGCGGCAGTAGCCCTTCTCGGACGTCGCATGGATGAGGAACGCCTCGGTCTCGTTCTGGTTCAGCGTGATGTGTTTGGCCTGAGGCCCGGTGAAGAACGGCTCCGCCGCCTTGCCGTCCTTCCCGTACGCCTTGAGGCGAGGCCGTGGCGAGTCCACCGCCACCTCCAGCGGGATGACGCCCGTGACGCCCTGCGAGGGAAAGTGAACGAGGCTGCCGCCCAGTGGCGCCTTGCACGAGCCTCCCTCCAGCTCGGGCACGATGTCGGTGATCCGGACCTGCTGGGCGGCGCGGCCCTGCAAGGTGATCATCCATTCCGCGTCCCTGACATCGACGACCCGCCTGCCCTGCCGCCAAGACGTGTCGCTGTGCAGCGCCTTGAGGAGCTGCCCGCCCGCGTCGTCCCGCACCACGTACCACCCGGTGTCCTTGACGTCCCTGACCTCGACCACGTCGATGGCGTTCTGCGGCGAGAGCCGGTCCGGTACCCGGTCCAGCGGCAGGATCGTCTTCACCGACGCGGCCAGCAGGTCCTGGAAGGTCACGGTCGCCACAGTCAGCAGAATGCCGACCAGCCAGGCGGTCGGGCTCGTCAGGTACCGCAGCCGGCCTGGCGCCTCCTCGGCCTGAGCCGCGCGCGGCTCACGCCCCCGGCGCACGCTCGCCCGGGTGAGCGCGCCCGTCCTGCGGACAGCACGTCGGTTAGGAGGCATCGCTCAGCCGCTCCTCGTCCAGGTCCGCACCCGGTGCCGCGCGGGCCCCACGGCGCATCATCAACAGAACCGCTGCCACACACGCCAGTCCCGTGGCCCATCCCCAAGCGCTGCCGAACCGGACGGCGTCATCAAGAGCTATGCCCAAGGGTTGGGCCGACGTGGTGGCCGCCGCCCGCGGAGCAAACCATTGCAGCAGCCGGCCGTCCACGACCGCGGCGGCAACGGCCGCCAGCAATGTCGCGTACCAGCCCTCCATGACCAGACGCATCAGCGCCACCGGGCGCCGCCGCGACACCTCCGTCACCCGCCTGGCCACGGAACGAAGCGCCACTGCCAACGCCACGAGGAACACGACGCAGATGGCGAGAGTCGCGAGCCAGCCACTGATCCGCTCGGTGCTGACCGGGCGCAGGCGCAGTGCCGGGTAAAGCACGCCGCTCCACTCGTTGACCTGGGCCGACGGGCGGTACGAGACCCACAGGTCCGGATCAAAGGTGAGCGAGGTCGTCTGCGCCAACTGCCGCACCCCCGTGTGCCGAAGGAGTGGACCGCCCGCCACGGCCAGCAACACCGCCGGGATCAGCCCGGCACACACCAGATCCCGCCGCTCCCGCGCGGCGGCGAGCAGAGGGACGGGCACCTCGTCGCTCTCGGCACCTTCCGACGTTCCGAGGTGCTCCCGCAAGGGCTGCCATCGCCGGCAGCGCCATACCAGGAGCCAGACGGCGACCAGCAGCCAGACGGTGCACAGCGCGAACTGCGCGGCCGCGGCCGGCACCGCGCCCAACCGGGCGTTCATCAGCCACTCGTCGTACGTGGGCACAGCCGAGCCCGCGTCCGGGTCCAGAGCCGGGCCGATCAACGTCGCCACGCCCGCGGCCAGCAGCACGGCCCCGTTCAGAGCGAGCACCGTCCTCAGCCGCGGCTTGAGCCCCGGCGCGCCACGGAACACGCCGTAGGTGAGGATGCCACTCAGCACAGTGAAGACAAGCTGCGGCAGCCACCCCTCAACGTGATGAAGGTCGCGCACCGCGAAACCGTCCAGCGACAACCCCAGCACCCGGACGTCCCGGATGGTTGCACCAGGCGCGAGCGCGCCTATGACCCACTGCCTGATCGGGTCGAACAAGAACAACAGGATCGCCTGATTCCAGGCCCCATAAACGGCCAGCGCCATGGACAGGCGGCGATTCACTGCGTACTCCCCCGAGTCGCCTGATGCACGGCAACGAACTCCGGCCTGAATTCTGCCGTACTCACACTGCTGTTCCAAGAGCACGGCGATGCTCGGGGTGGTGAGGCGACTGACAGACGTACCGCAGTACGGGGAAGGATGTTCCCCCACGCCACCATCGCAGCAGACGCACCCCTGCTTGCCCATACCGCCATGGGCGCCCCTCCCGCACCAGCCGGTGCCCGTGCCACCTGCGACCCATGGGTGCAGCATGGAAGAGGAGCAGAAATCGAACGACCATCCGGAGGTGCGGGAGCCATGGGCACGTACATGGATGTCCACCGGGGAATGAAGGGCATCACGTCCGAGAAATTGAGCGAGGCCCATCAGGCGGACCTCGCCATAGAGAAGGAAGAAGGCGTGCACTTCGAGCGCGCCTGGGCCGACCCTGAGTCGGGCACGGTCTACTGCCTGTCCACCGGGCCCTCCGCCGACGCCGTCCAGCGCGTCCACGAACGCACCGGCCACGCCGCCGACGAAATCCACGAGGTGCCGCTGCAGGTCTGACGGCGAAACGAACGCATAGGGCCGGCCACGGAGGGCCGGCCCTTGTGGCACCGATCGATCACCCACGGCGTCCGGGCCCTCGTTCGCGGGACGGGCGGAATCGATAGGGTTGGTCCATGACCGCACTGCCCGACTGGATGCGCCCACCGCGCGCGGAAGGCTGGTTCGCGGAGGACTTGGACCGCCTCCCGGAGGCGCCGCGCCACACAGAGCTGATCGACGGAGCGCTCGTCTTCATGATGTCTCCCCAGCGGTCGTGGCCCGGCCGTCTCGTCACTGGACTGACGGTCGCGCTCATGGAGCAAGCCCCGGAGACCATGGAGGTCGAGCGGGAGATGACCATCCGGCTCGATGCGCGCAACCGCCCCGAACCGGATCTCCTGGTCACGACAGCCGCCTACGACCCCGAACGGACCTGGTACGAACCGGCCGACGTGTCGCTGGTCGTCGAGGTCGTCTCCCCGGAGTCCGCCCACCGGGACCGCACGGTGAAGCTCCGCAAATACGCGGAGGCGGGCATCCCGCACTACTGGTGCGTCGAGGACGAGGACGGAGCACCGGCCGTCCACGTGTACGAGCTGGACGAGCCGACCGCGCTGTATGCACCCGCCGGCATTTTCCGGGGCTCACTCCACCGTCCGGTGCCCTTCGAGATCAGCATCGACCTGGACAAGCTCACGCCGCCGCGCGGGGCGCGGAAGGGGCCGGACTCACCGGAGCCCGACCCCTTGTGACCTGCATGTCTACCAGATCAGCGACGTGGTGGTACGTCACCCGCTACACGTTGAAGCGGAACTCCACCACGTCGCCGTCCTGCATCACGTAGTCCTTGCCCTCCATGCGGGCCTTGCCGGCCGCGCGGGCTTCGGCGACCGAGCCGGTGGCGACGAGGTCGTCGTAGGAGATGACCTCGGCCTTGATGAAGCCCTTCTGGAAGTCGGTGTGGATCACGCCGGCCGCCTCCGGGGCGGTCGCGCCCTTCTTGATCGTCCAGGCGCGGGACTCCTTGGGGCCGGCCGTGAGGTAGGTCTGGAGGCCCAGGGTGTTGAAGCCGACGCGGGCGAGGGTCGCCAGGCCCGGTTCCTCGGCGCCGACCGACTGGAGGAGCTCCATGGCGTCCTCCTCGTCCAGCTCGGCGAGGTCCGCTTCGAGCTTGGCGTTGAGGAAGATCGCCTCGGCCGGGGCGACCAGGGCGCGCTGCTCGTCCTTGAAGGCCTCGTCGACCAGCTCGTCCTCGTCGACGTTGAAGACGTACAGGAACGGCTTGGTGGTCAGCAGGTGCAGGTCGTGGAGGAGCTCGGCCTTCTCGGAGCCCTGGAGGATGCCGTGCGAGAAGAGCGTGTCGCCCTTCTCCAGGAGTTCCTTGGCTGCCTCGACCGCCGCCACCTTGGGGGCGACGTCCTTCTTGATCCGGGACTCCTTCTGGAGGCGCGGGAGGACCTTCTCGATGGTCTGGAGGTCGGCGAGGATCAACTCGGTGTTGATCGTCTCGATGTCGTCCTTCGGCGAGACCTTGCCGTCGACGTGGACGACGTTCTCGTCCTTGAAGGCCCGGATGACCTGGCAGATGGCGTCCGACTCGCGGATGTTCGCGAGGAACTTGTTGCCCAGGCCCTCGCCCTCGCTCGCGCCGCGCACGATGCCCGCGATGTCGACGAAGTCGACCGTGGCGGGGAGGACCCGCTGCGAGCCGAAGATCTCGGCCAGCTTGGTGAGACGGGCGTCGGGGACGCCGACGACGCCGACGTTCGGCTCGATCGTGGCGAACGGGTAGTTGGCCGCCAGTACGTCGTTCTTGGTCAGGGCGTTGAACAGGGTCGACTTGCCGACATTCGGCAGGCCGACGATTCCGATCGTGAGCGACACGTTGGCGACTTCCCTAGAAGTGTGGATGGTGGGCCGATCCCCCAGTTTACGGGCGTGTCGGTACGGGCCACGACGGTGGCCGGGGGGCGAAGTCTTGGCCAAGGTCTCCCAAAGCGCGTGTCCCATGCCGGGTTCCCCGCCCCTCGCGACCTACGTTGTCCAGGTGGAGCAGCACAGGAACAGCCCCCCGCAGCGCCGGCAGCCCGCGCAGTCTCCGGCGGCCCCGGCGGCCCCGGCCGCCCCCGCGAGCCCGGCCGCCCCTCCCCCGGGCGCGCTCATCGAGGGCGCGGCCGCC
>NZ_JAUEPL010000006.1 GCF_030406405.1 Streptomyces ficellus | reverse complement strand
GCGGCAGGCGCTGCTGTGTTCCGTACGCCGTTGTACGGGACGACTGTTCCCTGGCACGGGCGGCGGGGCCGTCCGGCCCGTGCGGTTCGGCGTCCGGCCGGTGCGGGTCGGCGTCCGGCCGGTGCGGGTCGGCGTCCGGCCGGTGCGGGTCGGCGTCCGCGGCGGGGGTGGCCTTCAGCGGTGAGCCGGACAGGGCTGCGGCCACCTCCTCCGGGAACGGCATCGCGGAGGAGCAGGCGAGGCGGGAGGCGACGATGGCGCCGGCGGCGTTGGCGTACCGCAGGGTCCGCTCCAGGTCCCAGCCGGCCAGCAGCCCGTGACACAGGGCGCCGCCGAACGCGTCGCCCGCGCCGAGGCCGTTGACGACCTCGACCGGGACGGGCGGTACGTCGACCGTCTCGCCGTCCGCCGTCATGGCGAGGACGCCCTTGGGGCCCTGCTTGACGACGGCGAGGCGGACGCCCGCGTCCAGGAGGGCGAGGGCCGCGGCGTACGGTTCGCGCTCGCCGGTGGCGACCTCGCACTCGTCCAGGTTGCCGATGGCGACGGTGGCGTGCGGCAGCGCCGCGGCGTAGTGCGGGCGGGCGGACTCGGCGTCCACGTCCCCGGCCGCGCTCTCCCAGAGCATCGGGCGCCAGTCGAGGTCGAAGACGGTGACCCGCCCGTCCGCGCCCGCGGCGTACGCGGCCACCGTCCGTTCCTCGCCGTGCGCCGCACCGGAACGGCCGGCGAGCGCCGCGAGCGTCGCCGTGCGGCTGGGCTCGGCGGACAGGCCCGTGCCGGTCACCCAGAAGACCCGCGCCGCGGCGATGGCCGCGAGGTCCAGCTCGTGCTCGTGGATCTCCAGGTCCGGGGCCTTGGGCTGCCGGTAGAAGTAGAGCGGGAAGTCGTCGGGCGGGAAGATCTCGCAGAAGGTGAGCGGCGTCGGGTACGCCGCGACCGGCGTCACCCAGCGGTCGTCCACGCCGAACGCCCGCAGCTCCTGGTGCAGATACTCGCCGAACGGGTCGGCCCCCGTGCGGGTGATCAGGGCGGTGCGCCGCCCCAGCCGGGCGGCGGCCACGGCGACATTCGCGGCGGAGCCGCCGAGGAACTTGCCGAAGGCGTCCACGTGGGCGAGCGGGACGCCTGTGTGGAGCGGGTAGAGGTCCACCCCGATGCGACCCATGGTGATCAGGTCGTACGGGGTGTGCGCATCGGTCGCCATCCAAGTCCCCTTCGCGTCGGCGCCGTGGTCAGGTCTAGCCGTACCCCGAGGGCCTGTCAACATTTTGTCCTGACATTCTGACCAACCCTTGACGCTCCCTCCGGGCGCCACCAAGCTGACCTCCATGACGCCGCTGTCTCCGCCGCCGTTGTCCCGTATCCGGATCGGTTCCGCCCCCGACTCATGGGGCGTGTGGTTCCCCGACGATCCGCGGCAAGTCCCCTGGCAGCGCTTCCTCGACGAGGTCGCCCGGGCCGGCTACGAGTGGATCGAGCTCGGCCCGTACGGCTATCTCCCCACCGACCCGGCCCGGCTGACCGAGGAGACCACCCGCCGCGGCCTCAAGGTGTCGGCCGGCACCGTGTTCACCGGGCTGCATCATGGCGAAGCCGTGTGGGACAAGACCTGGGCGCACGTCGCGGACAACGCCGCTCTCGCCCACGCCATGGGCGCCGACCACCTCGTCGTCATCCCGTCCTTCTGGCGGGACGACAAGACCGGCGAGGTGCTGGAGGACCGCACCCTGACGGTGGGTCAGTGGCGCGACCTGACCCGCCTGACGGAGCGCCTGGGCCTGGAGGTCCAGGACCGCTTCGGCCTGCGCATCGTCGTCCACCCGCACGCGGACACGCACATCGACACCGAGGAGAACGTCGCCCGCTTCCTCGACGCCACGGACCCCGACCTGGTCGCGCTCTGCCTGGACACCGGGCACTACGCGTACTGCGGCGGCGACAGCGTCAAGCTGATCGAAACGTACGGGGAGAGGATCGGCTATCTGCACCTCAAGCAGGTCGACCCGGAGATCCTGGCCGAGGTCGTCGCGGAGGGGACCCCCTTCGGCCCGGCCGTCGCGCGCGGAGTGATGTGCGAACCGCCGGCCGGGGTGCCCGCGCTCGAACCCGTACTGGCCGCGGCCCAGGCCCTGGGCGTCGACCTCTTCGCCATCGTCGAGCAGGACATGTACCCGTGTCCGCCGGACAAGCCGTACCCCATCGCCGAACGGACCCGCCGCTTCCTCCGCTCCTGCGGCGCATGACGTACACACGTACACACGTACATAGATACGTACATTCGCGCTTACGCGCTTACGCACTTACGCAGGTGCGTACATGGTGACCCGGCAGGTGACAGGCCGTCACGCCTGTAACAGACATCCCTCCCCTGTCACACATGTCCCCATTACGCAGGCCTTCCGTCACAGGCCTTCAACAGCCCCTACCCGCTCGTCACTGTGCGTCGTTCATCGGTCGCAGGCTCAGTGATCGCCAGCGTCAACGCCGCGGCTCCCCCGACGGCCCTCCCGGGCCGCCGTCGCGGCGCACGCAGGGAGGTGCCAAAGATGACGGACAGAAGGCTCTGGTCCTACAAGGAGATTGCCGCGCACATCCGGGTACAGCCGGACACGGTCCGGTCCTACCGTAAGCACGGCCTGCTCCCGCAGCCCGACCACGTGGAGGACGGCAAACCCTACTGGTACGCGGAGACGATCCGCGTCTGGGTGGCCAACCGCCCCGGAAACCGGACGCGAAGGAACTGACGTCCCGGCATCCCGGCCCCGCACCGTTGAGCCGGTGCGGGGCTGGCCCGCGTGGGCCGCCCACCGGGGGTACCCGGGTTCCCCTCCCTCATCCACGGCGCGCCTCGATGGCATCTATACCCCCTAGGGGTATAGTGGAGAGTGTTCAGCCCGCCACGGCGCTCCCAGGAGCCCCTGGCGCATCATGACCGCATACGCCGCGTCACATGCTCGACCGACGAATCGAAGATTCGAAGAACCGAAGAACCAAGAGGAGAACGTCATGACCGCCGAGACGAACACCGGGCTCCCCCAGGCCGCCGGCTCCTGCTGCTCGCCCACCGGCTCCTGCCACGACAGCGGCGCGGCCGACGCCCAGCCCGGCGGCGTCACCACCGTCTACAGGGTCGAGGGCATGACGTGCGGCCACTGCGAGGGCGCCGTCTCCAAGGAGGTCTCCGCGATCGCCGGCGTCACCTCCGTGCAGGCTGTCGCCTCGACGGGCCTGGTGACCGTGGTCTCCGACAGCCCGCTGGACGAGAACGCGGTACGCGAAGCGGTCGACGAGGCGGGCTACGAGCTCGTCGGCCAGGCCTGAGCGGGCCGCCCTCCACGGGCGACGTCCACGCCGCCACACCAGGCCGGTCCCCACCGTGACGACGGCGGGGCCCAGCCTGGTGCTTTTCGTTTCGCCCCATGTGTGGTGACTCAACGTCTTTGTCCGATCACCTTCACGTGATTTCACCTTCACGTGACTCACAAGACCTTCACAAGGAGATCTAGATCACAGATATTTGGGGGTAACCATTTGGGCGGCTCGCGAGTCTGAATGGGCGATGCCACGAACGTCTTGGGGGACGTTCATGGGATGTCTTGGGGGACGTCCCAGGCAAGCGTGGGCCGGGGCACGTACACCGGGAAGCTTTGAGCGGCCCTCCCGTACGTACGTACCCCGGCAGATCGCATCGCGAGCTTCTGCTGATACCCGGCAGACGCCCGGACCCGGATCCCGTGGGGGGAATCCGCTCCGGGGATATGGGAAGCGCCCCGCTCGCCGACCCGTGGGGGGATCGGCGGCGGGGCGCTTTCACGTCCGGCGCCCGGGCGCCCGGCGCCGACGCCGGACACCAGGCGCCAGGCCGGTGAGCCGTCAGCGGCTTTCGACCGGGACGAAGTCGCGCAGGACCTCGCCCGTGTAAATCTGGCGCGGGCGGCCGATGCGGGAGCCCGGCTCCTTGATCATCTCGTGCCACTGGGCGATCCAGCCCGGCAGCCGGCCCAGCGCGAAGAGCACGGTGAACATCTCGGTCGGGAAGCCCATCGCGCGGTAGATCAGACCCGTGTAGAAGTCCACGTTCGGGTAGAGGTTGCGCGAGACGAAGTAGTCGTCGGCGAGCGCGTGCTCCTCCAGCTTCAGCGCGATGTCCAGCAGCTCGTCGGACTTGCCGAGCGCCGAGAGGACATCGTGCGCCGCCGCCTTGATGATCTTCGCCCGGGGGTCGAAGTTCTTGTAGACGCGGTGGCCGAAGCCCATCAGGCGGACGCCGTCCTCCTTGTTCTTCACCTTGCGGATGAAGGAGTCCACGTCGCCGCCGGTGGCCTGGATGCCCTGGAGCATCTCCAGCACGGACTGGTTGGCGCCACCGTGCAGGGGGCCCCACAGCGCCGAGATACCGGCGGAGATCGAGGCGAACATGTTCGCCTGTGAGGAGCCGACCAGGCGGACGGTGGAGGTCGAGCAGTTCTGCTCGTGGTCCGCGTGCAGGATCAGCAGCTTGTCGAGCGCGGAGACCACGACGGGGTCGAGCTCGTACTCCTGGGCGGGCACCGAGAAGGTCATGCGCAGGAAGTTCTCGACGTACGAGAGGTCATTGCGCGGGTAGACGAACGGGTGGCCGATCGACTTCTTGTACGCGTACGCCGCGATGGTCGGCAGCTTGGCCAGCAGCCGGATCGTGGAGAGGTGGCGCTGCTTCTCGTCGAAGGGGTTGTGGCTGTCCTGGTAGAAGGTGGACAGCGCGCTGACGACCGAGGACAGCATCGCCATGGGGTGGGCGTCGCGCGGGAAGCCGTCGAAGAACCGCTTGACGTCCTCATGCAGCAGCGTGTGCTGCGTGATCTCGTTCCGGAACGCCGCCAGCTCGTCGACCTTGGGAAGCTCGCCGTTGATCAGCAGGTAGGCCACCTCGAGGAAGGTGGAGCGCTCCGCCAGCTGCTCGATGGGGTAGCCGCGGTACCGCAGGATGCCCTGCTCGCCGTCGAGGTAGGTGATCGCGGATTTATAGGCGGCGGTGTTGCCGTAGCCGCTGTCCAGGGTCACCAGACCGGTCTGGGCTCGGAGCTTCCCGATGTCGAAGCCCTTGTCACCGACGGTGCTCTCGACCACCGGGTAGGTGTATTCACCGTCCGCGTACCGCAGTACTACAGAGTTGTCGCTCACGTCATCCCTCACCGACGTAGTGCCTCTTCTTCGAGGTGCCCTGACTGTCTCTACCATCCCCCACTTGGCTCAGCAGAGTGCACTCGGGGTCGACCATTCGGCCAATTGGCGGCACTCAGTGCCGTCAACCTGCTCATCCTGCCCGCTTCCTCCCGGTGACGAAAGTCCGGGAAAGATCTAGGTGATGTTTCCCACCCGTACCTCACCTG
Source organism: Streptomyces ficellus (assembly GCF_030406405.1). Lineage (GTDB taxonomy): Bacteria > Actinomycetota > Actinomycetes > Streptomycetales > Streptomycetaceae > Streptomyces > Streptomyces ficellus_B. The sequence goes on along the minus strand of NZ_JAUEPL010000006.1, from coordinate 217,636 downwards.
TCAGCCGATGGCGCAGTGAGGTAAAGCGCCGACCGGCCGAAACGGTGCGGACGGTCTGCCCGATCGCCTTGCGTGAGCCGACCAGGACGACGAGCTTCTTGGCGCGCGTGACGGCCGTGTAGAGCAGGTTCCGCTGGAGCATCATCCACGCGCCGGTGGTGACCGGGATCACCACGGCCGGGTATTCGCTGCCCTGGGAGCGGTGGATCGTGACGGCGTACGCGTGTGCCAGCTCGTCCAGCTCGTCGAAGTCGTACGGCACCTCCTCGTCCTCGTCCGTCAGTACCGTCAGGCGCTGGTCGTCCACGCTGAGGGAGGTGACCACGCCGACCGTGCCGTTGAAGATTCCGTTCGCCCCCTTCTCGTAATTGTTGCGAATCTGGGTGACTTTGTCGCCGACGCGGAAGACCCGGCCCCCGAATCTCTTCTCGGGGAGGTCGGGCCTGGCCGGGGTGATGGCCTGCTGGAGCAGCCCATTGAGCGTGCCGGCGCCGGCCGGGCCACGGTGCATGGGCGCCAGGACCTGGACGTCCCGGCGTGGATCAAGGCCGAATTTCGCCGGCACCCGGCGGGCCGCCACATCGACGGTGAGCCGGCCGGCCTCCTCGGTGTCCTCCGTGACGAAGAGGAAGAAGTCCGCGAGCCCGGAAGTGATCGGTTGCTGCCCGGAGTTGATGCGGTGGGCGTTGGTGACGACACCGGACTGCTGGGCCTGCCGGAAGATCCGCGTCAGCCGCACGGACGGGACGGGACCGTCCGGGGCCAGCAGGTCGCTCAGCACCTCGCCGGCGCCGACGCTCGGCAGCTGGTCCACATCACCGACCAGAAGCAGATGAGCACCCGGAGCAACCGCCTTGACCAGCTTGTTGGCCAGCAGCAGGTCCAGCATGGAGGCCTCGTCCACGACGACCAGGTCGGCGTCGAGCGGCCGGTCCCGGTCGTAGGCCGCGTCGCCGCCCGGCTTCAGCTCCAGCAGACGGTGCACGGTGGACGCGTCCGCGCCGGTCAGCTCGGCCAGGCGCTTGGCCGCGCGCCCGGTGGGCGCGGCGAGGACCACCTTGGCCTTCTTGGCCCGGGCCAGCTCCACGATGGACCGGACCGTGAAGGACTTGCCGCACCCCGGCCCGCCCGTGAGCACGGCGACCTTCTTGGTCAGGGCGAGCCGCACGGCCTCCTCCTGCTCGGGCGCCAGCTCGGCCCCCGTACGGTCCGCGAGCCACGCCAGGGCCTTGTCCCAGGCCACGTCCCGGAAGGCCGGCATCCGGTCCTCCTCGGCGCGCAGCAGCCGCAGCAACTGGGCGGCCAGCGAGATCTCGGCCCGGTGGAACGGAAGCAGGTAGACCGCGGTCAGCGGCTGCCCCTCCGGGCCGGGCACCCGCTCCCGTACGACGCCCCCTTCCTCCTCGTCGGCCGCCAGCTCGGCCAGGCACTCGATGACCAGTCCCGTATCGACCTGGAGCAACTTCACCGCGTCGGCGATCAGCTGCTCCTCGGGCAGGAAGCAGTGCCCCTGGTCGGTGGACTGCGAAAGGGCGTACCGCAGCCCCGCCTTGACCCGCTCCGGGCTGTCGTGCGGGATGCCGACGGCCTGCGCGATCTTGTCCGCGGTGAGGAACCCGATGCCCCAGACGTCGGCGGCCAGCCGGTAGGGCTGGTTCTTCACCACGGAGATCGAGGCGTCCCCGTACTTCTTGTAGATCCTGACCGCGATGGAGGTGGAGACCCCGACGCCCTGGAGGAAGACCATCACCTCCTTGATCGCCTTCTGCTCCTCCCACGCGGCACCGATCAGCTTGGTCCGCTTCGGCCCGAGTCCCGGCACCTCGATGAGCCGCTTCGGCTCGTTCTCGATGACGTCGAGCGTCTCGATGCCGAAGTGCTCGACGATCCGGTCGGCGATACGCGGACCGATGCCCTTGATCAGGCCGGAGCCGAGATAACGGCGGATGCCCTGGACGGTGGCCGGCAGGACGGTGGTGTAGTTCTCCACGGTGAACTGCTTGCCGTACTGCGGATGCGACCCCCAGCGCCCCTCCATGCGCAGCGACTCCCCCGGCTGCGCGCCGAGCAGCGAGCCGACCACCGTGAGAAGATCCCCGCCACCGCGCCCGGTGTCGACCCGGGCCACCGTGTAGCCGTTCTCCTCATTGGCGTACGTGATCCGCTCCAGGACCCCTTCGACCACTGCCAGATTGGACATGCTCCGACGCTACCCGGCAGGTCCGACAGCGCGGTGCCCCTGTGGATAACCCGCGCCCCAAGCCCGCCTCACGCGCGTCCTTCCAGCCGTGCTCCCCGGCTTTCCGCGACGCGCTTGACGTCCCGCAGGGACTCGCTCAGACGACTGGCAAGGAAGTGCAGCTCGCTCCTGGTCACCCGCGGCTCGCCGAGAAGGTCGGCCGCGTGCTCCAGGAGCTCGTCCGCCATGTCGAGCTGGACGCCCTCGATGCCGTCCGCGAGCCGCGACACATAACCGCTGCCGTCGCCCAGGACGTAACACGGCTTGCCCTCCGACCCGGTCCAGGGCAACAGCCGCGCCGCGCACCCCTCGTACCGCTCCCCCCTCATACGTCCACCTCGACCCCACGAACCAGGTGTGGCCCCACGTCCACCCCGTGCCCGGCGATCCACAGAGTGCGCGGTCGCGCCTCGGCCGCGACCCGCCTCTCGTGCGCGATGAGATACGGCCGGACCAGCGGACTGTCATCCCCCCACGGCGGCCGCTCCCCGGTGCGGTACGTGGTCGGGCCTCCGACGTAGTCGCAGGAGTACGGGTACGGATACGGGTACGGGTACCGGGGTGGGCCCGCCGGATGTTCCTCCCTCCTGCCGGTGAAGAAGGACCGCCACAGCGGCTTGAAGAGCCGAGCGAGAACGTCTGCCATGTCAGCCTGCTTTCCTCATTGCGTCATTGCATTCAGTGGCGAACCCTTCACAGGGTGCGGTCATCGATCGCTAGGCTTCTAGACCTGGACGCTTGACAGCACGCCCGTCAGGTTGGGGAGTTGGTCTCATGGACACGAGCCGCACGCCGCGTACGCCGCGGGAGAAGTACGGGGAGGAACTGCGGCTGCGGCGTTTGGCGGCGGGTCTGACTCAGGAGGGCCTGGCTGAGCAGGTCGTGTGCTCGCCCTCGCTCATCAGCCATTTCGAGGCCGGGCGACGGCTGCCCAAGCCGGACGACGCGAAACGGATCGACCAGGCGCTGGGGACGGACGGGTTCTTCGCCCGCTGGCTGGAGGACTTGGAGGCCGAGTACGCCCGTTACTTCGCGGCCGTGGCGGACCTGGAGCAACAGGCCACGCTGATCCAGCAGTTCGCGCTCTCCCTGGTGCCGGGCCTGCTGCAGACAGACGGCTACGCACGTGCGTTGTTTCATGCGTACCGGCCCAACCACACGCCCGAAGAACTTGACAGAGAGGTTGTCATTCGAACAGGGCGTTCCCGAGTTCTCGACGGACCGTTGCGACCGGTCGTGTGGACCCTGCTGGACGAGGCGGTGCTCCGGCGTCGGATCGGCGGACCGCAGGTCATGGCCGACCAGCTTCGAAAAATCGCGAACATGGCGGAGGGCGGCCGGTTGCGCCTGCACGTACTGCCGTTCGGGGTCGGCGCGCATGCTCTGCTGGAAAGCCTGCTCACTCTCATGAGCTTTGAGGACTCTGCCCCGGTGGCTTACGTAGAAGGGCTACTCACCGGGCATTTGATGGACGATCCCGCCCTGGTGAGGGCCAGCCAGACGGCCTACGCTCTTGCGCTGAGCGACGCGTTGTCGCAGCAGGAGTCACTGGCCCTCGTCCGGGCGGCAGCGGAGGAACACGAACATGGTCAGCAGTGAGCACACCGTCCCCGACTCGTCCTCCCTCACGGGGTGGTACAAGTCCAGCCATAGTGGCGGCGGTCAGGGCGAGTGCCTTGAGGTCGCGCGTGGCCACGCGGGTGTTCCCGTACGGGACAGCAAGGACGTGCACGGACCGGCCCTGGTCTTCTCGGCGCGCGGCTGGTCGGCGTTCGTCAGCGCCCTGAGAAACGGTGAACTCGCCGGCTGAGGCACCAGCACCCGCTGTCCGGGTGTCCCCACGGCGCAGTTGACAGGCCAGGCCAGGGCCCTCTTTCCTCCGTTGCTCGCGAGAAGACGCTCATGACACCATGCGGCGCGTGATGGACAACGGGGATGACATACCGGGGCCTGAGCGGCGCTCGAAACTGACCGAGCTGGCCGACTGGACCGCACCACAAACAGCGCCCGCACCTGAGGTTGAGCATGGGCATGAGCTTGCCGCCGCACGGCGGCAGTTTGCGATGCTGCTCGGCGAATTCCGGCGTACGGCGGTGCTCGTCCCGTTCGATGAGTACGGCAGCCTGTGGACCGCCGAGCAGAACGGGGTGCGGTGGATCTGTGCGTTCTCGGACGAGGAGACGCTCGCCCGGTTCGCCCGCGCGCGGGGTGAAGCGCAGCGGGAGTGGACGTACCGGACGATTCTGGGTGCGCGGCTGCTGGATGTGATGGTGCCGATGCTTCCGGGGCCGGCGGGTGTGGCGCTGGACGCGGGCAGCGACGAGGGGATGTTGTTCCCGCCGGCGGAGGGCATCGTGCCCGACGCGGTGGCGGTCGATCTCGGGGGAGATGCGTAATGGGCGGGGATCTTGAGGCGCCGAAACAGGCGCTTGTGGACATCACGAACGGCATCAACCTGGCGCATGCCGAGCTCAAGGACCTCGGCATGATCGGCGAGGCGTCGGCGGGGCGGGGGTTTTCGGATCTTGCGTTGTCGGGGATGGAGCTGGGCCACGGGGGTCTGACGGCGGAGTTCCAGACGTTCTGCGACCGCTGGGAGTGGGGGGTCCGCGCGCTGACCCTGCGCGGGAACGCCTTCGCGCAGGGGGTCGGCCTGTCGGCGGGGTCGTACGCCGAGCGGGAACAGTACGTCAAGGACGCGGTCAAGATCAGAGTGAACTCCCTGAACGCAGAAATAGGGGATGCTCGCATGTTGCACGAGATCGAAGATATAAAAATGGAACGGTCGCGAACCTCTGAGCGTCCAGATTTCGGTTCAGCGCCGCCACTCCTTGCGCATTTCGACCTGACACTGGATGGCAGCGCCACTGCCTACGCGGATCGCCTGCGCAATGTTATGCGATCCGTGCTGACTCTGGCAATGTCCCAGGAGTTCGCCGACGAGGACATTCCGGTCCACAGTCTGCCGGAGTGGTTTATTAACGCATGTCGGGGCGCCGAAGGGCCCGCAGAGCCATTCGCACAGGCTGGGAGCCGACGCTACTCCGAAGAAACCGGTAGCGCTCCGTGGGAACTGCAGAATTGGCTGTATCGTTTCGATCCGGAGCTCGAGGTCAGGGGTTGGAGCTGGTGGGACCTCACTTCACTGCCGGACGGTCGGTTGAGGGTTTGGACCGACACGTGGGGCGAGCCATTTTTCGCTTGGGAAGATCTGCGCTGGCTCCTGTACACCTGTGGTGCACGGACGATTGATGGCCCAGTTCTGAGAGGGCCCGAGGTATGGGCACAGGAGCCTTCCGCATGACTCGTCACGTCCGTGCTGCTTTTACTCCTGAGACCATCACGGTGTACCAGGCGTACGCGGACAGAATCGCCATTCCGGCTCTATCGGCCGGCACCTTTGTCGCGCCCTTCAAAGTCACGCGCATGACCTGGATCAAACCCTCGTTCCTGTGGATGATGTACCGATCGGGCTGGGCAACAAAGACCGACCAAGATCGGGTTCTTGCCATTGATATCACTCGAGAGGGCTTCGAGTGGGCCCTTTCTCATTCATGCCTCAGCCACTATGACCGGAATCACTTCACATCGGAAGAGGACTGGCGAGCGCAGCTTCGCTCCAGCCCGGTTCGCATCCAGTGGGACCCCGACAGGGATTTGAATCTCAATCCCTTGCCTGGTCGCGCCATCCAGATTGGGCTCTCTGGAGAGGCTGTTACGCGCTATGTGGATGACTGGATTGTCGACATCAAGGATGTCACCCAGACGGTGAGAGAGATCCACCGGGCTGTCACAGCAGGGCATCACAAGGCGGTCGAGGGCATGATTCCGCGTGAACGTGAGTATCCGCTCCCCGACCATGTTCGCGACCGTATCGGCAGCGAGTGAGCCTGCAGTCCGTTAAGCGCCATTTCGCCGGAGGCCACAGATCAGCAGGACTTACTGTTCGACCCGTACGCGGCCGCCTGCTGCCGTACGCCGAAATCGCTCTGGAGGTGCATCAAGAGGCCCGGTCCGTGGACCGGGCCCCGCGTGCTTCCCTCCCGGCAGGGCTTCCTGATCCCCCCAGATCCCTCCCCGAAGCCCTGCCGACATGTACGACACTCGTCACTGTGGAACGGTTGCACGGATGCGGCGAGTAATTTTTTTGTCGTCCGGGCGCGGGCGGTGGGCGGCCTAGAGCGCGTGGCGGATGTAGCGGCGGGTCGTCTCCGCCAGGGCCTCGACGCCGTCCCGGGCCCACAGGGTGTCGTTGAAGAGCTCCACTTCGATGGGGCCGGTGTAGCCCGCGGCGTCGACCAGTTGGCGCCAGGCGCGCAGGTCGATCGTGCCGTCGCCGAGTTGGCCGCGGCCGGTGAGGACGCCGGCGGGTAGCGGGGTGGTCCAGTCGGCGAGTTGGAAGGCGTGGATGCGGCCCTGGGCGCCGGCGCGGGCGACGGCTGCCGGGGCGCGGTCGTCCCACCAGATGTGGTAGGTGTCGACGACCACGCCGACCTGGGAGGCCGGGAAGGGCTCCGCGAGGGCGAGGGCCTGGTCGAGGGTGGAGACCGCGCAGCGGTCGGCCGCGTACATGGGGTGCAGGGGTTCGATGGCGAGGCGTACGCCGCGAGCGGCCGCGTAGGGGGCCAGTTCGGTCAGGGCCTCGGCGATGACGTGGCGGGCGGCCGGCAGGTCCTTGCTGCCGGGCGGCAGGCCGCCGGAGACCAGGACCAGGGTGTCCGTGCCCAGGGTGGCCGCCTCGTCGATGGCCGCCCTGTTGTCGTCCAGGTCGGTCACGGTGGTGAAGAAGCCGCCCCGGCACAGCGTGGTGACGGTCAGGCCGGCGTCGCGCACCAGCTTGGCCGTGGCCTCGACTCCGTACGACTGGACAGGCTCGCGCCACAGGCCGATGCCGGGGATGCCGAGGCGTACGCAGGCCTCCGTCAGCTCCGGCAGGGCCAGCTGCTTGACCGTCATCTGGTTGATGCTGAAGCGGGCGAGGTCGGTCACTGGGTGACTCCGTAGACCTTGAGAAGGGATCTCATACGGGACTCGGCCAGGCCCGGGTCCGGAAACAGGCCCAGTTCATCGGCCAGTTGGTACGCCCGCGCCAGATGCGGCAGTGAGCGTGCCGATTGCAGGCCGCCGACCATCGTGAAGTGGTCCTGGTGGCCCGCCAGCCAGGCGAGAAAGACTACGCCCGTCTTGTAGAAGCGGGTCGGGGTCTGGAAGAGGTGGCGGGAGAGGGGGACGCTCGGGTTAAGGAGGGCGCGGAAGGCCGCCGTGTCGCCGGTGTCGAGACGGCGGACCGCCTCCGCCGCCAGCGGGGCCAGCGGGTCGAAGATGCCGAGCAGCGCGTGGCTGAAGCCCTGGTCGTCACCCGCGATCAGCTCGGGGTAGTGGAAGTCGTCGCCCGTGTAGCAGCGCACGCCGTGCGGGAGGCGGCGGCGCAGGGCGACCTCGCGCTCCGCGTCGAGCAGGGAGACCTTGATGCCGTCGACCTTGTCCGGGTGCTCGGCGATGACCTTCAGGAAGGTGTCGGTGGCCGTGTCCAGGTCCGGCGAGCCCCAGTAGCCCTCCAGGGCCGGATCGAACATGGGGCCCAGCCAGTGCAGGATCACCGGCTCGCTCGCCTGGCGGAGGAGGTGGGTGTAGAGGGTCAGATAGTCGTCGGGGGTCCGGGCGGTGGCCGCGAGCGCTCGGGAGGCCATGAGGATGGGCTGGGCGCCCGCGTCCTCGACCAGGGAGAGCTGTTCCTCGTACGCGGCCCGGACGGTGGCCAGGTCCGCCGGGCCGCCCGTCAGCTGGTCGGTGCCGACGCCCGCCGCGATCCGGCCACCGACCGCCTTCGCCTCGGCCGCCGAGCGGCGGATCAGCTCGGCCGCGCCCGCCCAGTCCAGGCCCATGCCACGCTGGGCGGTGTCCATGGCCTCGGCGACGCCGAGCCCGTGCGCCCACAGGTGGCGGCGGAAGGCGAGGGTGGTGTCCCAGTCGACGGCCGCCGGGTCGTCGGGCGAGACGTCCGCGGAAGGGTCCGCGACGACGTGGGCGGCGGAGAACACCGTACGGGAGGCCAAGGCCGCGCCACCGGTGGTGCCACCGGTCGTGAAGGAGACGGCCTCGGTACGCGGTTCGTACGTGCCGTGCGGAAGTCTGATCGTCACAGTGACAGCTCCGGTACGTCGTAACGGCGGCCCTCCGCCGAGGACTTCAGCCCCAGCTCCGCGAGCTGGACGCCCCGCGCGCCCGCGAGCAGGTCCCAGTGGTACGGCTCGTCCAGCGCGATGTGGCGGAGGAACAGCGCCCACTGGGCCTTGAAACCGTTGTCGAAGTCCGTGTTGTCCGGGACCTCCTGCCACTGGTCGCGGAAGGAGTGCGTGACGGGCAGGTCCGGGTTCCAGACGGGCTTGGGGGTCGCGGAGCGGTGCTGGACGCGGCAGTTGCGCAGTCCGGCCACGGCCGAGCCGTGGGTGCCGTCGACCTGGAACTCGACCAGTTCGTCGCGGTTGACCCGTACCGCCCACGAGGAGTTGATCTGCGCGACGGCTCCGCCCTCCAGCTGGAAGATGCCGTACGCGGCGTCGTCGGCGGTGGCGGCGTACGGCTTGCCCTGCTCGTCCCAGCGCTGCGGGATGTGCGTGGTGACGTGCGCGGTTACCGCGGTCACGCGGCCGAACAGCTCGTGCAGGACGTACTCCCAGTGCGGGAACATATCGACGACGATGCCGCCGCCGTCCTCGGCGCGGTAGTTCCAGGAGGGGCGCTGGGCCTCCTGCCAGTCGCCCTCGAAGACCCAGTACCCGAACTCGCCGCGTACGGAGAGGATCTCACCGAAGAAGCCGCCGTCGATGAGGCGCTTCAGCTTGAGCAGGCCCGGCAGGAAGATCTTGTCCTGGACGACGCCGTGCTTGACGCCAGCGCTCTTCGCCAGCCGGGCCAGTTCCAGGGCGCCGGCCACGTCCGTGGCGGTGGGCTTCTCGGTGTAGACGTGCTTGCCCGCCGCGATCGCCTTGGTGATCGCGGCGACGCGGGCGGAGGTGACCTGCGCGTCGAAGTAGACGTCCGTTGCCTCGTCGGCGAGGACGGCGTCCAGGTCGGTGGACCATTCGGTCAGCCCGTGGCGGTCGGCGAGTTCGCGCAGCGCGTGCTCGCGGCGGCCGACGAGGACCGGCTCGGGCCACAGGACGTCGCCGTCACCGAGGTCGAGGCCGCCCTGTTCGCGGATGGCCAGGATGGAGCGGACCAGGTGCTGCCGGTAGCCCATCCGCCCGGTGACGCCGTTCATGGCGATCCGGACTGTCCTGCGTGTCACGAAGGTCCTCCATCTGTGCTCGACGGTGCTCTGCGGTGGTGTTGCTCTGTGGGTGGTGTTGCTCTGTGGGTCGTCTGGGTCTGTGGTGCGGAGTGGCTCTGTGGGTGGTGGGGCTCTGCGGTGCGTGTGGCGGGTGCGCTGGTGTGGTATCCGCGCCTCTGCCGTGCTGGGACCTGCCGGTGTCTTGCCCCGGCATCGCCGTAGCAAGCGCTTTCTATCGCTGATGACGCTAGCCTGCCGACAGCAGCCCGTACAAGGGCCTGGCCCGACTCTCCTCGGAGGAACGCGATGACAGTCACCCTGGCCGATGTGGCGGCGCGCGCCCGGGTGTCCCCGGCCACCGTCTCCCGCGTCCTCAACGGCAACTACCCGGTCGCGGCCTCGACCCGGGAGCGGGTGCTGCGCGCGGTCGACGAGCTGGACTACGTACTGAACGGCCCCGCGAGCGCGCTCGCCGCCGCCACCTCCGACCTGGTCGGCATCCTCGTCAACGACATCGCCGACCCCTTCTTCGGGATCATGGCCGGTGCCGCGCAGCACGCGATCGGTGAGGGCGCGGCCGGGCGCGCGGGCGGAGAGAAGCTGGCCGTCGTCTGCAACACCGGCGGCTCCCCCGAGCGCGAGCTGACCTACCTGACCCTCCTCCAGCGCCAGCGCGCCGCGGCGGTCGTCCTGACCGGCGGCGCGGTGGAGGACCCCGGACACACCGCGGCGATGGCCGCCAAGCTGGCCAAGCTCGCGAACGCCGGCACCCGCATCGTGCTGTGCGGGCGGCCCCCCGTGCCGGGCGACGCGATCACGGCCGCGCTGACCTTCGACAACCGGGGCGGCGGACGGAGACTGACCGAGCACCTGCTGACGCTCGGCCACCGGCGGATCGGGTACGTGGCCGGTCCGGCCGAGCGCACCACCACCCGCCACCGACTGGAGGGCCACCGCGCGGCCATGACCGCGGCCGGGCTGGGCGGCGACGTGGAGCGGCTCACCGCGCACGGCACCTACGACCGGCGCTCCGGCTACGACGCGACGCTGGAACTGCTGCGCCGCGAGCCGGACCTGACCGCGATCGTCGCAGCCAACGACACGGTCGCGCTGGGCGCCTGCGCCGCGCTGCGGGAGCGGGGCCTGCGCATCCCGCAGGACATCTCGGTGGCGGGCTTCGACGACCTGCCGTTCTCGGTGGACGTGGTGCCCGCGCTCACCACCGTAAGGCTGCCGCTGTACGAGGCGGGGGCGCGGGCCGGGCGGCTGGCGATGGGCACGGAGGTGCCGCCGCCGCGCGGGATCGCGACGATCGGGGGCGAGCTGATGGTCCGCTCGTCCACGGGGCGGCCGCGGCAGCGGTGACGCGCCACCGGGCACGGGCACGCGGGCAGGGCACGGACACGTCAGCACGGGCACGCGGGCAGGGACGCGTGAGCACGGACGCGTGAGCACGGACACGTGGGCACGGACACGTGGGCACGTGTAGGCCGGGTCCTCGGGGTAGGTTCCGCACGATCCGTACGATCCGAAGGCCAGGCCTGAAGGAGCTCCCGACCGTGAAGTACGCCTTCTCCACTCTCGGTGTCCCCGGGATGCCGATCCCCGACGTCGTCCGCCTCGCCGCCGAGACCGGCTACCACGGCGTGGAACTGCGCGCCCACCCCGAGGAGCCGGTGCACCCCGGGCTCGTGGCCCATGAACGGCGGGCGGTGGTCGAGGAGTTCGCCCGGGCGGGGGTCGAGATCCTGACCGTCGCCGGGTACGCGCGGGTCGCCGAGGCCGGTGACGACGAGGGCGTGTACGAGGAGCTGCACGGGCTGCTGTACCTCGCGGCGGACCTGGGCGCGTCGTACGTCCGCGTCTTCCCGGGCGGCGGCGAACAGGACCCGGCGGAGACGGACGCGACGGCGGCCCGGCGCCTCGGCGTGGCGGCCGAGATCGCGGCGGATCTGGACGTACGCATCCTGGTGGAGACGCACGACTCGCACCGCACGGGCGCGGACGTGGCCCGGATCGTGGGCGCGGTCGGCCACAAGAACGTGGGCGCGCTGTGGGACGTGATGCACCCGTGGCTGGCCGGCGAGGACCCGGTGGCGACCCACGCCGTGCTGGCGCCGTACCTGGGGTACGTCCAGGTCAAGGACATCGCCTCGACGCAGGACACCACGCCGGTCGCGCTCGGCGCCGGGGTGCTGCCGCTCGCCGAGTGCCTGTCCCTGCTGCGCGGTCAGGGCTGGGCCTGCTGGGAGTACGAGAAGCGGTGGTATCCGCAGGCGGCCGACCTGCCGCCGCTGCTGGCATCGGGCCTTGAGCACCTGCGGGGCCTGGCCTGACCCCTCCCCCGCCCTCCGGCCGGGCCCGGCCCGGCGCGGCGCGATGCGAGGAGCCCGGGGACGAGACGGTACGCACGCTCCGGGAGCTGTGGCCATCCGTGGCCCACGCGTGAGGGCCGGGACCCGCGCATGGAGCTCCGGGGCCCGCGTGAGGGCCGGGACCCCCGCGTATGGAGCTCCGGGGGCCGCGTGAGGCTGCGGGCCGCGTGAGGCTCCGGGGCCGCGCCCGGTCCGGCGTAAGTGTGCTTTTCGGGCGGGCTCCGGGCGACACGTCGTCACCCTGGCCCGGGAATCGGCGAGCCGGTGTGAACCTGTGCTTCGACGGACCGCGCCGACGAGCCCGGAAGTCCGCAAGCCCACAAGCCCGACAGCCCGACAGCCCGACAGCCCGACAGCCGAAAAGGGAGTTCCCCCTATGGTGTCCAGACGCAGCCTGGTACAAGCCGGCGGTCTGACCGCCGCCGCGTGGGTACTGGGCGGCCCGCAGCGGGTCGCCTGGGCGGGGGCGAGCGAACCCCCTCCTGTCGGGGACCATATTCCGGCCACCGAACTGGGGGACACGGCGGCTTGTACGGTGCCTCCCGACCACGATCCGGAGGTGATCAGGATCGTCTACCGGGTCGGCGGCGAACTGGGCGTCAACGACAAGGTCATGCTCGCCGGCTTCGAGGCCGGGTGGGTCGAGTCGCACATGAACAACCTGCCCTGCGGTCACCTCGACTCCGTCGGCGTCTTCCAGCAGCGCCCCAGCCAGGGCTGGGGCACGCGCGAACAGTGCATGGACGTGGCGTACGCGTCCAACGCGTTCTTCGTCCGGGCCGTCGAGACCGAGCGCGCCCACCCCGAGTGGACCGCCGGCCAGGTCGCGCAGGGCGTGCAGCGTTCGGCGTTTCCCGAGCGGTACGACCAGGCCGAGGCCAAGGCGCGGGCGCTCATCGACGAGGCGGCGAGGATGGGCGCCTTGCCCGGCGTGGTGCGCTCAGGTCCTTGACCTGGCAGTTACTTTCCGGCTATGCGTGACTCCTTGGAAGTTTCCTTCATCCGGATGGCCGGAAGGAGCACCATGCACCACCGAGCCACACCCCACACCCCCTCCAGACGTACCGTTCTCGCCGTCACCGCCGCCGCGGCGGCCGCCGCCGTCACCGGGGTCACCACCCCCGCCGTGGCGGCGGGCGACGACCGCCGCCTCAAGCGGCTCATCTCCCGTATGAGCCTCGAAGAGAAGGTCGGCCAGCTCTTCGTCATGCGGGTGTTCGGGCACTCCGCCACCGCCCCCGACCAGGCCGACATCGACGCCAACCTCAAGGAGATCGGCGTCCGCACCGCCGCCGAGCTGATCGCCACGTACCACGTCGGCGGCATCATCTACTTCTCCTGGGCCCACAACACCCGCGACCCGCACCAGATCGCGGACCTGTCCAACGGCATCCAGCGCGCCGCGCTGGCGCAGCCGGCTCCCGTCCCGGTCCTGATCTCCATCGACCAGGAGCACGGCATCGTCGCCCGGATAGGGGAACCGGCCACCCTGATGCCGGGCGCGATGGCACTCGGCGCGGGCGGCTCGCGCTCCGACGCCCGCCGCGCCGCCCAGATCGCCGGCCGCGAGCTGGCCGCGATGGGCATCCGCCAGAACTACGCGCCCGTCGCCGACGTGAACGTCAACCCGGCCAACCCCGTCATCGGCGTACGGTCCTTCGGCGCCGACCCGCAGGCCGTCGCCGCCCTGGTAGCCGCCCAGGTCAACGGCTATCAGCGGGCGGGCGTGGCGGCCACGGCCAAGCACTTCCCCGGCCACGGCGACACCGAGACCGACAGCCACTACGGGCTGCCCACGATCCTCCACACGCGCGAGCAGTGGCAGACGCTCGACGCGCCGCCGTTCCGGGCCGCCATCGCCGCCGGCATCGACTCGATCATGACGGCGCACATCGTCGTACCGGCCCTCGACCCCGCCGAGGACCCCGCCACCCTCTCCCGCCCCATCCTCACCGGCATCCTCCGTGAGCAACTGGGCTACGACGGGGTCGTGGTGACCGACTCGCTCGGCATGCAGGGCGTACGCACCAAGTACGGCGACGACCGCGTGCCCGTCCTCGCGCTGAAGGCCGGCTGCGACCAACTGCTCAACCCGCCGAACCTGGCCGTGGCGTGGAACGCCGTGCTCAAGGCCGTACGGAGCGGTGAGATCGCCGAATCCCGTATCGAGGAATCGATTCTCCGCATCCTGCGGCTCAAGGCGAAACGGGGCCTGCTGCACGAGCCGTACGTCACCGACCGGGGTGTGGACCGCACGGTCGGCACCGATCCGCACCTCGCCACCGCCGACCGCATCGCCGAGCGGACGACCACGCTGCTGCTCAACTCGGGCGGCCTGCTGCCGCTCAGCCCCCAGGAGCGGCCGAACCTCCTCGTCGTGGGCGCCGACGTGGCGTCCCCCTCGGGAACGACCGGCCCGCCCACCGCCACCCTCGCCGCCGCCCTCACCGAACTCGGCTTCACCACCAGGCTGTTGCCGACCGGAACGGCACCGTCCGCGGCGAAGATCGACGAGGCGGTGGCGGCGGCGGCCGGCAAGGACGCCGTGATCGTCGGCACGTACAACGTGACGGCGACCAGCAGCCAGCGCACCCTGGTGTCCCGGCTGGCGGCGACCGGCGTCCCGGTCGTCACGGTCTCCCTGCGCAACCCGTACGACATCGCCCGGCTCAGCGGCCAGCGCGCCACGCTGGCCACGTACTCCTGGACCGACGTCGAAGTGCGCGCCGCCGCCCGGGTCATCGCCGGGCGGGCGCGGCCGGAGGGCCGGCTCCCGGTGCCCGTACAGCGGGCGGACGACCCGGCGCAGGTGCTGTACCCGATGGGCTACGGCCTGTCGTACGCGTAGACGACAGGCCGTAGCACTGCGCGCGCCGCGTATGAGTCGTACCGATTCGTATGAATCATACGAATCGTACGAGTGAACGCGGCGCGCGCAGCCCTGTCCTGCGGTGCCTTACCGGCGCGACGCCTTACGGGCGCAGCGTCTGCGAGCGCTCGATCGTCCGCTTGTCCAGGCGCGGGTCGTACGTCGCCAGCGGCGCCGCGCGCCGCGGGTCGGCCGGTGCGACGCCCGCCCAGGACAGGATGCGGGCCGTGGCCTTGGTGCGCTCGGCCTCGACGAGCCGGGAGACGTTCGCGCCGTGGTTGGCGCCCGGCGCGGCGTACACGTACGCGTCGCGGGCGCCCTTGTCGACGCGGAAGCGCTCGGCGCCCCACGGGTCGTTCCCGCCGTACACGAACAGCATCCCGCGCGCCTGGGTGCGCACCCAGGTGTCGACGTCACGCATCACCCACGGCTTGAACCGCACCGGGATGTCACCCGGCACGAAGGCGCGCGCGGGCTGGTAGCCGTACCGGCTCAGGTCCTTCAGGTGCTCCATCCTCATGCTGGGCGCGCCCAGTTCGGTGGCGGCCTGGTAGTAGTACGGGGTGTACGGCTCCAGGCCCTGGTCGGTGTAGAAGGACCAGCCGGAGTACGTGTCGATGGTGTCGTAGATGACCTGGTCGGTGGCGGAGGCGGCGTCGGGGATGTCGGCGCACTGGGCCTCGGTGTGGTACTGCCAGAACGCCCAGACGAAGTCCAGGACGACCGCTTCGTACGCCTTGTCGAGCGAGCCGACGGTGGTGAAGGTGGCGCCCTCGGCCCGCGCCCACGCCCGGTACTTCTCCTGGAGCGGCTCGCGGCGGAGCAGCGCCTCGCGCTGCATGGCGTTGAGCCGGTCACGGCACTCCTGGGTGGAGACGGTCGCGAAGAACCGGTCGTAGGCCGCGTCCTCCTTCTCCACCACGTCGTTGGGGGCGACGTACGCCACGACGCCGTCCATGTCGCGGGGGTAGAAGCGCTCGTAATACGTGGCGGTCATGCCGCCCTTGGAGGCGCCGGTGGCGAGCCACTTGCGGTCGTAGATCTTCTTCAGCGCGGTGAAGATCCGGTGCTGGTCGGAGGCCGCCTGCCAGATGTCCAGCTTCGACCAGTCGGCGGGCTGGGGGCGGGACGGGGTGAAGAAGCGGTACTCCATGGAGACCTGGTTGCCGTCGACGATCCGCGTCGGCTCGGCGCGCCCGGGGTTGGTGCTGACCGAGTATCCGCTGGTGTGGAAGACGGTGGGGCGGCCGGTGTCCTTGTGCAGCAGGGTCAGGCGCTGCTGGAAGGTGCCCTTGGAGCGGTCCCGGTGGTCGACCGGCTGGGTGTAGTTCAGGACGAAGAAGCGGTAACCGGGGTAGGGCTTCTCCTCGATCAGGCTCATCCCGGGGATCGCCAGGACGCGGTCCTTGATGTCCTGCGTGGTGTCGGACGGGGTGGTGTCGTT
This sequence comes from Streptomyces ficellus, assembly GCF_030406405.1. Classification (GTDB taxonomy): domain Bacteria; phylum Actinomycetota; class Actinomycetes; order Streptomycetales; family Streptomycetaceae; genus Streptomyces; species Streptomyces ficellus_B. Next base: position 201,436 of record NZ_JAUEPL010000006.1, on the reverse strand, counting down.
CCGGGTGGTGCTTTCCGTGGTGCTGTCGGCGGTACCGGCGGCGGTGGCCGTGCCGGCCGCGCTCACGGTGCCTATGAGCACCACGAGCGACAGCAGCCATCTGAGCGCCTTGCGCATTCACCCTCCACTTGGTTCACGATGGTCGCCGTGAACCTAACGGGCTCAACCCCCGCGCCGCCAGACCCGGTTGGGCTCAGCAGAGGAACCAGCCCGTGGAGACGCCGCGGCCCGCGACCGCTCCGGAGGCGCGGACGTAGCGGTGGAGGGCGTGTACGGTCACGGGCCCGGCCTGCCGGGTGAACGCGCCCCTGTCGACGGCGGCGCGTCCGCCGCGCGCCTGGACGGAGACGGACATGGCGCGGCGGGGGCCGGGGGCCGTGGCGAGGGTGACGGCGCAGGCGTACTGGCGGTTCTTGTAGACCCGCAGCTCGCCGGTCGCGAACTTCACCGTCTTGACCAGGCGTCCGGAGCAGGCGGTGCCCGCGGCGTCGGCACGTGGGACGCCGGGCCCGCCGATGACGAAGGCGCCCACGGCGACGAGCACCGCGAGTGTGCGCACGAGCGGTCGTCCTGTCCTGGCCACAGCCACCCCATCGAGCACGCTTGCTCCCCTTGTGTCTGATGAACGTACGTGCGTACGACGCGGGGCGGAGCCGGACGGTTGCCTTCCGCCGGTCGGGCACGGTGGGCACCGTGCGGTGGGCGCTGTGGGGCCAGTGCCTTACGCGGTCGCCGGGGCGCGGTGCCTCAGGCCGCCGCCGGTTCCTCCTCGCCGATGAACGTGCGCCACAGCTGGGCGTACCGCCCGCCGCGGGCCAGGAGTTCGTCGTGGGTGCCGTCCTCGGCGACGCGGCCGTGGTCCATGACGACGACCCGGTCCGCCCGAGCCGCCGTGGTCAGGCGGTGGGCGACCACCAGGGTCGTACGGCGGCCGGCCAGGCGGTCGGTGGCGGCGTTGACCTGCGCCTCCGTGGCCAGGTCCAGCGCGGCGGTCGCCTCGTCGAGCAGCAGGACGTCGGGGTCGACCAGCTCCGCCCGCGCCAGGGCGATCAGCTGCCGCTGGCCCGCCGACAGGTTGCGGCCGCGCTCGGCGACCTCGTGGAGGTACCCGCCCTCCAGCGTGGCGATCATGTCGTGGGCGCCCACCGCGCGCGCCGCCGCCTCCACCTCCGCGTCACTCGCCTCGGGCCGCCCGTACGCGATCGCGTCCCGGACCGTGCCCGCGAAGAGGTACGCCTCCTGGGGGACGACCCCGAGCCGGTGCCGGTACGCGGTGAGGTCCAGGTCGCGCAGGTCGGTGCCGTCGACGGTGACGCGCCCGGACGTCGGGTCGTAGAACCGGGCGACCAGTTTGACCAGCGTCGACTTGCCGGCGCCCGTCTCGCCGACGAACGCGACGGTCTGCCCGGCCGGGATGCGCAAGGACACCCCGCTCAGGGCCGCGCCTTCCCCGTCGCCGACGTCATTCCCGTACGAGAAGGAGACGTCCTCGAAGGCGATCTCGCCCCGCAGGGAGGGGACCTCCACCGGCTTGTCCGGCGGGGCCGTGGACGTCCGCTCGCGCAGCAGCTCCTGGATGCGGCCCAGCGAGACCGACGCCTGCTGGTAGCCGTCGAAGACCTGCGACAGCTGCTGTACGGGCGCGAAGAACAGGTCGATGTAGAGCAGGTACGCGACGAGCGCACCGGTCGTCAGCGTCCCGGCCTGCACCCGGCCCGCGCCCACGATCAGCACCGCCGCCGCGGCGACCGACGACAGGAACTGGACGAACGGGAAGTAGATCGAGATCAGCCACTGCCCGCGCACCCGCGCCCGGCGGTAGGCGTCGCTGAGCTCGGCGAACCGCTGCTCGCCCGACCGCTCCCGCCGGAACGCCTGCACGATCCGCAGCCCGGACACCGACTCCTGGAGGTCGCCGTTGACGACGCTGATCCGCTCACGCGCCAGCTCGTACGCCTTGACGCTGGAGCGGCGGAAGAAGTACGTACCGATGATCAGGACCGGCAGCGTCGCGAAGACCACCAGCGCGAGCTGCGCGTCGATCACGACGAGCGCGACCATGATGCCGAAGAACGTCACCAGGGATACGAAGGCCGTCACGACGCCGGTCTGGAGGAACGTCGACAGGGCGTCCACGTCCGTCGTCATCCGGGTCATGATCCGGCCGGTCAGCTCCCGCTCGTAGTAGTCGAGCCCGAGCCGCTGGAGCTGCGCGAAGATCTTCAGGCGCAGCGCGTACAGCACCCGCTCGCCGGTCCGGCCGGTCATCCGGATCTCGCCGGTCTGCGCCACCCACTGCACCAGCACGGTCACCAGCGCCAGAGCGGACGCCGCCCACACCGCGCCCAGCGACGCCTGCTCGACGCCCTCGTCGATGCCGTGCCGGATCAGCACCGGCAGCAGCAGGCCCATGCCCGCGTCGACCGCGACGAGCCCCAGGCTGACCAGCAGGGCCGCGCCGAAGCCGCGCAGCAGCCGGCGCAGCCCGTACGACTCCTCGGGCGCCACCGCCCGCGCCTCGTCCACCTGAGGGGTGTCGGTCGCCGGCGGCAGCGCCTCGACCTGGGCCAGCAGCTCGGGCGTCGCGCCGGGCGCCACCGACCGGCCGGCCGCGTCGGCGTCCCGCTCCCACAGGGCCGGCGTGATGCCGCGCTCCGCGTCGAACTCGGCGTCCAGCTCCTCCCGTACCGTGTGGTCCTCGGGCACCTCCACGGGCAGGGCGTGGCCGGGCGAGACACCGCCCAGCTCGTCGGGGTCGGTCAGCAGCCGCCGGTAGAGCGCGGAGCGCTCCTGGAGCTCCTCGTGGGTGCCGATGTCGGACAGCCGCCCGCCGTCGAGGACGGCGATCCGGTCGGCGAGGTTCAGCGTGGAGCGGCGGTGGGCGATCAGCAGCGTGGTGCGCCCGGCCATCACCGAGCGCAGCGCCTCGTGGATCTCGTGCTCCACGCGCGCGTCGACCGCCGAGGTGGCGTCGTCCAGGAGCAGCAGCCGCGGGTCGGTGAGGATCGCGCGGGCGAGCGCGACGCGCTGGCGCTGGCCGCCGGACAGGGACAGGCCGTGCTCGCCGACCGTGGTGTCGTACCCCTCGGGCAGGGCGGTGATGAAGCCGTCGGCCTGCGCCGCCCGCGCCGCCGCGCGGATCTCCTCGTCCGTCGCGTCGGGCTTGCCGTACGCGATGTTGGCGCGGACGGTGTCGGAGAACAGGAAGCTGTCCTCCGGTACGAGGCCGATGGCGTCCCGCAGGGACGCGAGGGTCAGCTCGCGCACGTCGTACCCGCCGACCAGGACCGCGCCGTGCGTGACGTCGTAGAAGCGCGGCAGGAGCAGCGAGACGGTGGACTTGCCGCTGCCGGAGGCGCCGACGACGGCGACGGTCTCGCCGGGCCGGATCTCCAGCGAGAAGCCGTCCAGGACGGGCGGCCCGTCCTCGTACGCGAAGCTCACCTCCTCGAACTCGACGCTCGCCGGGGCGTCGGCGGGCAGCTCCTTGGTGCCGTCCTTGACGACCGGTTCGGTGTCGATGAGCTCCAGGACCCGCTCCACGCCCGCGCGGGCCTGCTGGCCCACGGTCAGGACCATGGCCAGCATCCGGACCGGTCCGACGAGCTGGGCGAGGTAGGTGGAGAAGGCGACGAACGTGCCCAGGGTGATCTGGCCGCGGGTGGCCAGCCAGCCGCCGAGCGCCAGCATGGCGACCTGTCCGAGCGCGGGCACGGACTGGAGGGCGGGGGTGTAGCGGGCGTTCATCCGGATCGTGCGGAGCCGGCCGGCGAACAGCTCACGGCCGGCGTCGCGCAGCTTGCGCGTCTCCTGGTCCTCCTGCCCGAAGCCCTTGACCACGCGTACGCCGGACACGGCGCCGTCCACGACGCCCGCGACGTGCCCGGCCTGGGCCTGGGCGTACCAGGTGGCGGGGTGCAGGCGGGTGCGGCTGCGCCTGGCGATGAACCACAGGGCGGGGGCGACGGCGAGCGCGACCAGGGTGAGCGGCAGCGACAGCCAGGCCATGACGACCAGGGAGATGAGGAAGAGCAGGATGTTCCCGATGGTCATCGGGAGCATGAACAGCAGGCCCTGGATCAGCTGGAGGTCGCTGGTGGCACGCCCGACGACCTGCCCGGTGGACAGCTCGTCCTGCCGCCGCCCGTCGAGCCGCGTGATCGTGCCGTACATCTCGGTGCGCAGGTCGTGCTGGACGTCGAGCGCGAGCCGCCCGCCGTAGTAGCGGCGGATGTACGTCAGTACGTAGACGGCGACCGCGGCGGCGATGAGCAGCCCGGTCCAGACGGCGAGCGATCTCGTGCCCTCGCCGATGACGTCATCGATGACGACCTTGGTGATCAGTGGGACGAGCGCCATGACGGCCATGCCCGCGAGGGACGAGCCGAGCGCGAGCACCACATTGCGCCGGTACCGCCAGGCGTACCCGGACAGCCGTCGTGCCCACCCTTGCTCCGCGTCCGCCACTGGTGCCTCCCCGTCGAACCTCTGATCTACCGGAAGGCACCAACGCGGGCGCGAACGGATTTCATCCCTCCGCCACGACGGGCTTTGGTCCTAGGACCGTGGTCCCGGCCGGCTTCGGGCCGGGCCGGTCTTGGGCCGCGCCGGCCTCGGGCCGGGCCGGCCTCGGGCCGCGCCGGTCTTGGGCCGGGCCGGCCTCGGGCCGGGCCGGTCTTGGGCCGGGCCGGTCTTGGGCCGGGCCGGTCTTGGGCCGGGCCGGTCTTGGGCCGGGCCGGTCTTGGGCCCGGTCACCCCTGGCCCGGGTCAGCGCGGGTTCGCGGTCACCGTGTCCTGGGCGGCGCGTCCGGGCACGGCGGGGAGGGCTTCCTGCGGGGCGGCGGGCGGTACGTAGCCCAGGCGCGAGGAGGCGGTGGGGTTGAGGTCGGCGTGGATGACGCGGGCGACGGCCTGGATGGTGTCGACGCCGTCGTTCATCGCCGCGTTGTCGTGGGTGAGCACGGTGATCTGGTAGTTGTGCGCCGTGCCGGTGAAGGCGCCGATGGAGTGCACCCGCCAGCCGTGCGTGGCGCGCGGCAGCCAGCCGTTCTTCACATGGATCTTGGCGGTGGAGGGGGCTCCGGCCGGTGTGCCCCAGCGCTGCGAGGTGACGACGCTGTTCATCAGCTGGAGGACGTAGCCGCGCGAGGCGTCGGTCAGGACCGTGTTCCTGGCGGTGAGCAGGCCCAGCAGCCGCTGCTGGTCCCGGGCGGTGATCTGGGTGAGTCCCCAGTAACCGCCGGAGCCCGGGACGGTCCTGGTCATGCCGGCCGCGGTGAGGAAGCCCTTGACCTTGGTGACGCCCAGCTGCTTCCACAGCGCGCTGGTCGCGTCGTTGTCCGACTTGGTGATCATGGCGGTGGCGCGGGACTTCTCGGTCGCGGTCAGCTGGCGGCCGGTCTTCTGCGCGTCCCACAGCAGCGTGGCGAGCACGGTGACCTTGACCACGCTGGCGGAGTCGAACTGCTGGTCGGGGCGGAGGACGCAGCTGGTTTTGGTGACGCGGTCGTTGACGAGGATCGCGGTGGTGGACTTGCGGCCCTTGAGGGCGGCGTTGATGTCCGTGACCAGCTTGGCGGCGAGGCCCGCCTTCTGGGACGTGCACGCCACGGCCGGGGTCACGGCGGCGGCCGGGGTGGCGGTGGCGGCGGTCGGCAGGAGCACTCCGAGGGCGACCGCGGCGCACAGCGCTCCGCGCGAGCTGCGCGGGTGGCGGGATATGGAGAGTGGGTTCACGCATCAGATGACTCACACGCGGCCGAAAAGTTGTACGCGCAGGGCACACCGGTTCGACACACCCCACGCGTCACCCGCTCACGGCCCGCTCACCGATGCGTGGGCGCGAACATCTTCAGCACGGCGGGCAGGACGACGACCGAAGGCCCCTGCTCGGCAAGGGACTTGGCGAGGTCCGCGCGCAGGGCCTCCGGGGTCGTACGCAGGGCCGGGACGCCGAAGGACTCGGCGAGCGCGACGAAGTCCGGGCGGGCCAGCTCGGTGCCGGTGGCCTGGCCGAAGGCGTCCGTCATGTACTCGCGAAGGATGCCGTAGCCGCCGTCGTCGACGATCAGCCAGGTGACGTTCAGCCCGTACTGCTTCGCCGTGGCGAGCTCCGCGATCGAGTACATGGCGCCGCCGTCGCCGGAGACGGCCAGCACAGGCGTCGTGGGATCGGCGACCGCCGCGCCGAGCGCCGCCGGGAAGCCGTAGCCGAGGCCGCCCGCCCCCTGCGCGGAGTGCATGGTGTTGGGGCGCCGGGCGTCGAAGGCGGACCAGGCCCAGTAGGCGAGGATCGTCATGTCCCAGAAGCTGGGGGCCTCGTCCGGCAGGGCGTCGCGTACGGAGGCCAGGACGTGCTGCTCCAGGGTGAGGCCCTGGGCGACGATCCGCTCGCGCACCTTCGCCAGCACCGTGCGGACGCGCTCGGCGGCGCCCGGGTCCCGGCGTTCGCCGACCGTCTCCAGCAGGGCCGTCAGGGCGAGCCGCGCGTCGGCGTGGATGCCGAGGGCCGGGTGGTTGGACTCCAGCTTGCCGAGGTCGGCCTCGATCTGGATCACCCGGCCGCGCGGGGCGAACGTGTGGTAGTTCGAGGACAGTTCGCCGAGCCCGGAGCCCACGACCAGCAGGACGTCCGCGTCCTGGAGGAAGTCCGTCGTGTGCCGGTCCTCCAGCCACGACTGGAGCGACAGCGGATGCTCCCACGGGAACGCGCCCTTGCCGCCGAAGGTGGTGACCACCGGGGCCTCGATCCGCTCGGCGAGCGCCTTCAGCTTGCCGGACGCGTCGGAGCGTACGACGCCGCCGCCCGCGATGATCGCGGGGCGCTCGGCGTTCGCCAGCAGATGCGCGGCCAGGGCCGTCAGCTCGGGGCGGGGCGGCAGGTCGTGCGGGGCGGCGTCCATGGCGGTGACCACCGGCAGGGTGGTCCCGGCCAGCAGCACGTCCTGCGGGATCTCCACCCAGACCGGCCCGTGCGGCGCCGTCAGCGCGGACTCCCAGGCGGCGGCGATCGCGGACGGGATCTGCGACGGCGTACGCACGGTGTGCACGGACTTGACGATGTCGCGGAACGAGGCCTGCTGGTCGCGCAGTTCGTGCAGGTAGCCGTGGCGCCCGCCGCCGAGCCCGGCCGCCGGGACCTGGCTGCCGATGGCGAGGACGGGCGCGCTCGCGGCGGCGGCCTCCTGGAGCGCGGCGAGCGACATCAGCGCGCCGGGCCCGGTGGACAGCAGGAGCGGGGCGGCCTCGCCGGTGATCCGGCCGTACGCGTCGGCGGCGAAGCCCGCGTTGTTCTCCGCCCGCAGCCCGACGTAGGTCAGACCGGAGCGGCGCAGCGCGTCGAACATCCCGAGCGCGTGCTGCCCGGGCAGGCCGAAGACCGTGGTGGCCCCGAGCCCGGCCAGCGTCTCGACGACGAGGTCGCCGCCGTTGCGGCCGGGCGGGGGGTTGAGCGCGGCCTCGGTCTGAGCCGCGGTGGGCCGCAGCACCAGGTCGTGGTCGTGGGTCACGCTTCTCACCTTTTTTGGGAGGGCTCGGTTCGCCTCCGGGGCGCTTGAGCGTGTGTCGACGGTCGATCGTGCTCGGTTCCTCGTTCCTCGGAACCTCCGCGCGTTCTCCCTTTCGACACCCGCGCGCCCCTTCGGCTCACTCGCCGTTCGGTCCTGCGGGGTGGGCCCTCGGTGCTCCGTGCCGCAGCCGCTGGGCCCACGGGAACCGTACCCGCGGGCCCCGGCGGCCGGATTCCGGGGCCGGCCCGGCGGGCTTACTCGGCGCCCGAGGCGCGGCCCGCGGCGATCTGGCGGGACATGATCGTCGTCAGCTCGTACGCCGTGTGGGAGGCGGCGACCGAGGTGATCTCGGCGTGGTCGTACGCGGGGGCGACCTCGACCACGTCCGCCGACACCAGGTTGCAGGAGGCCAGGCCGCGCAGGATCTCCAGCAGCTCGCGGGAGGTCATGCCGCCCGCCTCGGGGGTGCCGGTGCCGGGGGCGTGGGCCGGGTCGAGGCAGTCGATGTCGATGGAGATGTACAGCGGGCGGTCGCCGATGCGCTGGCGCAGCTGGTCGGCGATCTCGTCGGCGCCGCGCCGGTAGACGTCGGCCGACGTCACGATGCCGAAGCCCATCTTCTCGTCGTCGGTCAGGTCCTGCTTGCCGTACAGCGGGCCGCGCGTACCGACGTGGGAGAGCGCCTCGGTGTCGAGGATGCCTTCCTCGACGGCCCGGCGGAACGGGGTGCCGTGCGTGTACTCGGCGCCGAAGTAGGTGTCCCAGGTGTCGAGGTGGGCGTCGAAGTGGAGCAGGGCGACCGGGCCGTGCTTCTTGGCGACCGAGCGCAGCAGCGGCAGCGCGATGGTGTGGTCGCCGCCGAGGGTCATCAGGCGGGCGCCGGTGCCCAGCAGGTCGTCGGCGGCGGCCTCGACGGTCTCCACGGCCTCGTTGATGTTGAACGGGTTCACGGCGATGTCGCCGCCGTCCGCGACCTGCGCGAGCGCGAAGGGGGAGGCGTCCTGCGCCGGGTTGTACGGGCGCAGCAGCCGCGACGCCTCACGGATCGCGTTGCCGCCGAAGCGGGCGCCGGGGCGGTAGGAGACCCCGGAGTCGAAGGGCACGCCGATGACGGCGACATCGGCGGTGCCGACCTCGTCGAGGCGCGGCAGCCGCGCGAACGTCGCCGGACCGGCGTACCGCGGGACGCGGGACGAGTCGATGGGGCCGCGCGGCGTGCCGGGGGTGCTGCTGCTCATGTTCGGGTGCCTTCTTTCGGTCGCTTCGTACTGCTGTGCGGTGATGCGCACTGCTTCGAGTGTGCATGGCCGGCGCGCGGCCGCCGGTCGGGACGACAGTAGGTGGCCCGAAGGCACGGCAGAAGTGTACGTTTCATCCACTGTTCACGCGCCAGGTGGAGGAAGCGTCCATGCCGGTCCCGTCCGAGGCGACGCCCACCCCTCCCGGGCCCGCCATCCCGCTCACCGCCCTCCTCGCCCGCGAGGACCTGGGGCTGCGGCTGATCGCGGGGCCGTCCGAGCCTTCGGATGTGGTCATCCACTGGGTGCACACCTCCGAGATGGCCGACCCCTATCCGTACCTGCTGGGCGGCGAGCTGCTGATGACGGCGGGCGTCCAGCTCACCGACCCCGAGCGGTACGTCTCACGGGTGGTCGAGGCGGGCGCGGCGGCGCTGGGCTTCGGGGTGGCGCCGGTGCACGACACGGTGCCGGACGAGCTGGTCGCGGCCTGCGCCCGGCACGGGCTGCCGCTGCTGGAGGTGCCGCCGAGGACGCCGTTCACGGCGGTGGGGCGCGCGGTGTGGCGGCTCATGGCGGAGGCGCGCCACCATGAGCTGCGCCGGGTGACGCAGGCGCAGCAGTCACTGGCCACCGCGGCGGCGCGCCCCGATCCGGTGCCGGCCGTGCTGCGCGCGCTGGCGTCCCGGCTGGCGGGGCGGGCCGCGCTGTACGCGCCGGACGGCACGGAGTACGCGGCGGCGGGCCGAGACGTGGAGCCCGACGTCGCGGCGGCCCTGGCGCGCCTGGCCCAGGTGCCGCACTCGGGCTCGCGCCCCGCCTCGGCGGCCGACACCGTGGCCGGCACCCACCTCGCCGCGTACGCCCTCGGGGGCGCCCGGGGCCTCACCCTGGGCCTCGCCTCGGGGCGCCGCGAGCCGGGCGACCACACGATCGCGGGCGTCGCCGTGGTCCTCCTGTCGCTGCTCACCGCCCCGCACCAGGGCGCGGACGAGGCCGCGCGTTCCGCCGCCCTGGTCCGCCTCCTGCTGGGCGCCGCCCCCGCCGAGGTGGCCCCGCTGCTGGGCGAGGCCCCGTGGACCGTGGTCCACGCGCGCGGTGAGGGCCCCCCGCCACCGCTGGGCACACCTCTGGTGGACGCCCACGAGGGCGCCGTACGGGCGCTGCTGCCCGCCGGCCGCGAGCCGTCCCCGCACCCCGGCTGGACCCTCGGGGTCAGTGCCCCGGCGGACCCTTCGCAGTGGGGCGCCGCCGATCTCCAGGCGGCCCGCGCGCTGCGCCGCGCCTGGGCGACCGGCGCGCCCCTGGTCCGGCACCGCCCCGCCGGCTTCGGCGGGCTGGTCGACCCGGAGGAGGCCGCCGCGTACGCCCGCACCCTGCTCGGGCCGCTCACCGAGCCCTTGCGGGAGACGCTGCGCACCTGGCTGTCCCTGCACGGCAGCTGGGACCGGACGGCCACGGCGCTCGGGGTCCACCGCAACACGGTCCGCCAGCGCATCGCCCGGTGCGCGGCGCTGCTGTCGGTGGATCCGGACGACCCGGAGGTCCGGATGGAGCTGTGGTTCGCGCTGCGGTGGTTGTGATGTGAACGACCCTGGACAGCCCCGGTGACCCCCGGGTAACTTACTCTGAGCAAGCGCTTAGCCAGCCCCGTATCACGTACCCCAAGGCCCCAGAGGAGGCGTTGTCGTGCGCCGTACCGTATTCAACGAGGACCACGAGGCGTTCCGGGAGACCATCCGCGCCTTCATCGAGGCGGAGGTCGTCCCCGTCTACGACGAGTGGTTCGCGGCCGGCCAGGCGCCTCGCGACTTCTACTACAAGCTCGGCGAGCTGGGCATCTTCGGCATCAACGTCCCCGAGGAGTTCGGCGGGGCCGGCCTGGACACGCACAAGTTCGAGGCCGTGCTCTACGAGGAGACCGCGCGCGCGGGCGTCCAGTTCGGCGGCTCCGGCGTGCACGTCCTGCTGGCCCTGCCGTACATCAAGATGCTCGCCACCGACGAGCAGAAGAAGCGCTACCTGCCGAAGTTCGTCTCCGGCGAGGAGATGTGGGCGCTGGCGATGACCGAGCCGGGCACCGGCTCCGACGTCGCGGGCATGAAGACCACCGCCAAGCTCTCCGAGGACGGCACGCACTACGTCCTCAACGGCGCCAAGACCTTCATCACCGGCGGTGTGCACGCCGACCGCGTCATCGTCTGCGCCCGCACCTCGGCCCCCACCGCCGAGGACCGCCGCTTCGGCATCTCGCTCTTCGCGGTGGACACCACGTCCGAGGGCTACTCCATCGGCCGCAAGCTGGACAAGCTGGGCCTGCGGACCTCCGACACGGCCGAGCTGGCCTTCGTCGACGTCAAGGTCCCGGTCGAGGACCTGCTCGGCGAGGAGAACAAGGGCTTCCACTACCTCGGCCAGAACCTGCCCTCCGAGCGCTGGGGCATCGCCTTCGGCGCGTACGCGCAGGCCAAGGCCGCGGTGCGGTTCGCGCAGCAGTACGTGCAGGAGCGCACCGTCTTCGGCAAGCCGGTCGCCCACTTCCAGAACACCAAGTTCGAACTGGCCGCCTGCCAGGCCGAGGTGGACGCCGCCGAGGCCGTCGCCGACCGCGCCCTGGAGGCCCTGGACGCCGGCGAGCTGACGCCCGCCGAGGCCGCCTCCGCGAAGCTGTTCTGCACCGAGGTCGCCCACCGCGTCATCGACCGCTGCCTCCAGCTGCACGGCGGCTACGGCTACATGAACGAGTACCCGATCGCCCGCCTGTACGCGGACAACCGCGTCAACCGCATCTACGGCGGCACCAGCGAGGTCATGAAGTCCATCATCGCCAAGTCGATGGGCCTGTAAGCCAGGTGACCGAGGCGCTTGACGACCTGCTCGATCTGCTCGACCTGGAGCGGATCGAGCAGGACATCTTCCGGGGACAGTCGCGTTCGGCCCTGGTCCCCCGCGTCTTCGGCGGCCAGGTCGCCGCCCAGGCCCTGGTCGCCGCCGGACGCACCGTCCTCGATGACCGCCACGCCCACTCCCTCCACGCGTACTTCCTGCGCCCCGGGGACCCGGGCGCGCCGATCGTCTACACCGTGGACCGCATCCGCGACGGCCGCTCGTTCACCACGCGCCGGGTCGTCGCCGTCCAGCACGGCCAGCCGATCTTCCACCTGTCGGCGTCGTTCCAGACGTACGAGGAGGGCTTGGAGCACCAGGCGGCCATGCCGCCCGCCCCGGCGCCCGAGACGCTCCCCACGGCCGGCGAGATCCTGCCGCGCCACCTCCCGGCCCCGGTCGCCGAGCGACTGATCGAAGCCCGGGCGGCGGTCGACCTGCGCTACGCCGACGCCCCGCCCTGGGCCGGCGCCGGACAACCCCGTGCACCCCGCTCCCAGGTCTGGTTCCGCACGAACGGCAAGCTGGCGGACGATCCCCTGCTGCACGTGTGCCTGGCGACGTACGTCTCCGACATGACGCTCCTCGACTCGGTGCTGCTCGCCCACGGGCGCGGCGGCTGGGCGGTCGGGGACGTGGTGGGCGCGTCACTGGACCACGCGATGTGGTTCCACCGCCCCTTCCGCGCCGACGAGTGGCTCCTGTACGACCAGGAGTCACCGTCGTCCTCGGGCGGCCGGGGCCTGGGCCAGGCCCGCATCTACACCCAGGACGGCCGCCTCGCGATCTCCGTCATCCAGGAGGGCGTGGTCCGCGTCCCGCGAGGATGATTTCCTTGGCGCCATGGACACGTTGACGGGTGGAACTGCCCTGGCCCTCGCGGGAGTTGTGCTGGGAACGCTGGGCACGCTCATAGGCCAGCACCTCGCGACCCGGGTCGACAACCGGCGCCATCAATGGGAGCGGTCCGCCACGGAACGCGCGGAGCGGAAGGCAGCCATCATGGAGTTCCTCGGCTCCGCGCAACGGATCGAGCTGGTGCTCGACAGCAGGAACCTCGGCCTGTCGGATCCGTGCGGCACCGACGAGGAGGCGCTGCACGAGCTGTGGCTGGCGACGAAGGCCGTGGAACTGCTCTGCGCGCGCGAGACGGCGCAGGCCGCCCAGGATTACGCCGAAGCGCTGCACGCGCGCGTGCGCAAGGGCACGACGGGCGCGGCGCCGCCCGCCAAACGTGAACGGCGGCACGCGTTCATGGAGGCCGCACGGGGCGAGCTGGGCAGCGGGGGCGCCCGCTGAGGAGCCCGCTGAGGGCCCGCCCGTCAGAGCAGCCCGGCCGCGTCCAGCAGGTACTCCGTCATCGGCTCGTAGAAGCGCGGGTCCAGGACGTGGTCGTCGAGCGGGATCGTGACCTGCATGGTCCCCTCGGCCTCGCCGATGAACAGGGCGGGGTCGTTGCAGTCGGCGTACCCGATGGAGTCGATCCCGCGCTGGCCCGCCCGGCCCGCCCAGCCGTGGTCGGCGACCACTAGATCGGGCTGTACGTCCAGCCGGTCCAGGATGGCGTTCATCGGCTCCGGCGAATGGGTGTGCCACAGGGTGGCTCCGCGCTCGAAGACGGCCACGTCCGCGAACTGCACGACGTACCCCTCGTCGGCGGTGAGCCCGCCGGGGATGCGCACGATGTCGCACCCGGCGCCGCGCAGCGCGGCGGCGGTTCTGCTGTGCACGTCGAGCAGCGCGCCGGGGTGTCCGGTCGCGAACAGCACCCGCTGCTTGCCGGCCGCGGCCTTGCGCAGGCGCGCGGCGGCCCGGTCCAGGGCGTCGACGGTGAGCTCCGGGTCGATGGTGTCCTGCCCGGCCCGGTGCGCCGGGTCGTCGTTCACTCCGCACCGCTCGGCCATCACGGCGAGCACGTCCTGCTCGTCCGTCCACCGGTCACCCAGCTCCAGACCGAGCCAGTAGTGACGGTCACCGTTCGCCAGCTTGCGGTAGTGGGAGAGGTTGTTGTCGCGGGGCGTGGCGACGTCTCCGGCGATCCGGGTACGGACGAGGTGCTCGACGAGGGCGGCACGGCTGGGTATCGGCATGGCCCCATTGTGCCGCCCCGCCACGCGGAGTGGTTGGGCTGTTTCGGGGGGTGGACGGTTACCGGGCGCCCGTGTCGCCTTCCGCGGGGCCGTCGATGACGTAGACGCCCATGCCCGGGACCGTATGCACCAAGCCTTCGTTCTTCAGAACCTGCACGGCCTTACGCAGAGTGTCCCGCGCCACGCCGAACTCTCCCTCCAGCGCCACCAGGCTGGGGATGCGACGTCCGGGCGGGATGCTTCCGTCCTCAATGCGTGCGCGCAGGATCGTCGCGATCTGGCGGTACGGCGGAACGGGCCCTTCCCGGTCAATGCTCATGGAGTCGGACCCTAGGCGCCCAGCATGGACCTGCCATAGCCACCCCAGAGGGTAGACGGGGGTAGTACACCTCCCCTATCCTGGTGACGCAGAGAGCCCCGGCGACGGCTGCAACCGTCCCGGGGCGTGGCCGATCTGGAGAAAGCAGACCGACATGACCAACCTTATCCGTGTCCTCCCCCGATGGGCGAGGGCCTTGTTCGTACCCCCGCGCGCCCCCGAGGCACCCCCCACCCGCCCGACCGTCCAGCCCCCGCCGCCCAGCCTTCCGCCGCTGCGCTCGCCGTACGGGCTCGACGAGCCCCTGGACGGCACCGAGACGGCCCTGGTGCGCCCCTACCTGCTCGGGCTGACCGGGTGACCGCCCCGGCGCGCCGTCCGGTGCGGATGTGCGTCCGGTGCGACAGGCTCACCGAGACGCCCGTGCTGGTCGCCGAGGTCCACGCCGGATCGGGTCCCGGGTTCAACGTCTACGCCTGCACGGACTGCGCCCCGCACATCCCGAGGCCGCCAGGCGCCCTGGACCTCCTCGCCACCGGCCGACACGACCACCCGGCCCCGTAGGAAGACGGGCGCCGAGAACCGGAACGCTCACGCCGCCAGGGAGCCGAAGGCTCCGTGGGCCAGGCGGCGCAGCAGGGATTCCATGGCCGTGCGGCCGAGCAGGCCGATGTGCGGGGTGGAGTTGAGCAGGCCGAACACGGCGTGGACGGTGGCCCGCGCCTCCGCCTCCGGGGGCGCCGGGTACAGCTCGCGCACCACGGAGACCCACAGCTCGACGTACTGCCGCTGGAGCTGCCGCACCCGCTTGCGGTCCTCGTCCCGCAGGCGGTCCAGCTCCCGGTCGTGCAGGGTGATCAGGGGGCGGTCGTCGAGCGCGAAGTCGATGTGGCCGTCGATCAGGGCGGCGAGCAGCGCCTTCGCGTCGCCGTGGGCCTCCTCCACGCGGCGGCGGCCGCCGGCGAGGAGGCGTTCGCTGATGCCGACCAGCAGCTCGGCGAGCATCGCGTCCTTGCCGGGGAAGTGGCGGTAGAGGCCGGGGCCGCTGATGCCGACCGCGGCTCCTATCTCGTCGACGCCGACGCCATGGAAGCCGCGCTCGGCGAAGAGGCGGGCGGCCTCCTTGAGGATCTGCTCACGGCGCGTCGGGGCGTCGGTCCTGGTGCTCATGGATTGATTCTAGACAAGGCGGTTAGCGGTCGTTAACCTGAGGACATGCGTTAACGCTCATTAACGTAGATCCTATGAGCAGGCGTACGGGCAAGGGGGCTCGACACGATGCAGCAGGCACCTGTGCTGGTGAGCGCGGCGGATCCCGCGTCCGCGGCCTGGCAGGCCAACGAGGCGGCGCACCAGGAGCTGGCCGACGGGCTGCGCGCCCGGCTGGCCGCCGTGCGGCTGGGGGGCGGCGAGACGGCCCGCGCCCGGCACACCGCCCGGGGGAAGCTGCTGCCGCGCGACCGGGTCGACACACTCCTCGACCCCGGTTCGCCGTTCCTGGAGCTGGCGCCCCTGGCGGCGAACGGGATGTACGACGACCAGGCCCCGGCCGCCGGCGTCATCGCCGGGATCGGGCGCGTCAGCGGCCGTGAGGTCGTGGTCGTCGCCAACGACGCCACGGTCAAGGGCGGCACGTACTACCCGATGACCGTGAAGAAGCACCTGCGCGCACAGGAGGTGGCTCTGGAGAACCGGCTGCCGTGCGTCTACCTCGTCGACTCGGGTGGCGCGTTCCTGCCCAAGCAGGACGAGGTCTTCCCCGACCGGGAGCACTTCGGGCGGATCTTCTACAACCAGGCCCGTATGTCCGGCGCCGGGATTCCGCAGATCGCCGCCGTCCTCGGCTCGTGCACGGCCGGTGGGGCGTACGTCCCGGCGATGAGCGACGAGGCCGTGATCGTACGGAACCAGGGCACGATCTTCCTGGGTGGCCCGCCGCTGGTGAAGGCCGCGACCGGGGAGGTCGTCACCGCGGAGGAGCTGGGCGGCGGCGAGGTCCACTCCCGTACGTCCGGGGTGACCGACCACCTCGCCGAGGACGACGCGCACGCGCTGCGGATCGTCCGCAATATCGTCTCCACCCTCCCCCCGCGCGGCCCGCTGCCCTGGTCCGTGGAGCCCGCCGAGGAGCCGAAGGTCGACCCGGCGGGGCTGTACGGCGCGGTGCCGGTCGACTCCCGTACGCCGTACGACGTACGGGAAGTGATCGCGCGGATCGTCGACGCCTCCCGGTTCGCGGAGTTCAAGGCGGAATTCGGCCAGACCCTGGTCACCGGCTTCGCCCGCATCCACGGCCATCCGGTCGGGATCGTCGCGAACAACGGCATCCTGTTCTCCGAATCCGCCCAGAAGGGCGCGCACTTCATCGAGCTGTGCGACCAGCGCGGTATCCCGCTGCTGTTCCTCCAGAACATCTCCGGCTTCATGGTCGGCCGTGACTACGAGGCGGGCGGCATCGCCAAGCACGGCGCCAAGATGGTCACCGCCGTCGCCTGCACGCGCGTGCCGAAGCTGACGGTCGTCATCGGCGGGTCGTACGGAGCGGGGAACTACTCCATGTGCGGGCGGGCGTACTCGCCGCGCTTCCTGTGGATGTGGCCCAACGCCAAGATCTCGGTCATGGGCGGCGAGCAGGCCGCCTCCGTCCTCGCCACGGTCAAGCGCGACCAGCTGGAGGCGCGCGGGGAGTCCTGGTCCGCCGAGGACGAGGAAGCGTTCAAGGACCCGATCCGCGCGCAGTACGAGCAGCAGGGGAACGCCTACTACGCCACGGCCCGGCTGTGGGACGACGGCGTGATCGACCCGCTGGAGACCCGGCAGGTGCTGGGTCTGGCCCTGACCGCCTGTGCCAACGCCCCGCTGGGCGACCGCGGCTTCGGCGTCTTCCGGATGTGAGGGGACCTTACGAGATGACGATGTTCGACACCGTCCTGGTGGCCAACCGAGGCGAGATCGCGGTCCGCGTCATCCGTACGCTGCGGGCCCTCGGCATCCGGTCGGTCGCCGTCTTCAGCGACGCGGACGCCGGCGCCCGGCACGTACGGGAGGCGGACACGGCGGTACGGATCGGGCCGCCGCCCGCCGCCGAGAGCTACCTGCGCGTGGACCGGCTGCTGGAGGCGGCGGCGCGGACGGGCGCGCAGGCGGTCCACCCGGGGTACGGCTTCCTGGCGGAGAACGCGGCGTTCGCGCGGGCCTGCGAGGACGCGGGGCTGGTCTTCATCGGGCCGCCCGCCTCCGCCATCGCCCTGATGGGCGACAAGATCCGCGCCAAGGAGACCGTGAAGGCCGCCGGCGTCCCCGTGGTGCCCGGCTCGTCCGGGAGCGGGCTGAGCGACGAGGAACTGGCGGCGGCCGCCCGCGAGATCGGTATGCCGGTGCTGCTCAAGCCCTCGGCGGGCGGCGGCGGCAAGGGCATGCGGCTCACCCGCGTCGAGTCGGCCCTGCGGGAGGAGATCGCGGCGGCGCGGCGCGAGGCGCGGGCGTCCTTCGGCGATGACACGCTCCTGGTCGAGCGGTGGATCGACCGGCCCCGGCACATCGAGATCCAGGTGCTGGCGGACGCGCACGGGAACGTGGTGCACCTCGGCGAGCGCGAGTGCTCGCTCCAGCGCCGCCACCAGAAGATCATCGAGGAGGCGCCGAGCGTCCTGCTGGACGACAGGACCCGGGCGGCCATGGGTGAGGCGGCGGTGCAGGCCGCCCGCTCCTGCGGCTACCGGGGCGCGGGCACGGTGGAGTTCATCGTCCCGGGCAGCGACCCTTCCTCGTACTACTTCATGGAGATGAACACCCGCCTCCAGGTCGAGCACCCGGTCACCGAGCTGATCACCGGGCTGGACCTGGTGGAGTGGCAGCTGCGGATCGCCGCCGGGGAGCCGCTGGCCTTCACCCAGGACGCCATCATCCTCACCGGGCACTCCGTCGAGGCCCGCCTCTGCGCCGAGGACCCCGCGCGCGGCTTCCTGCCCTCCGGCGGCACGGTGCTCGCGCTGAACGAGCCCCAGGGCGAGGGGGTGCGCACCGACTCGGGCCTGAGCGAGGGCACGGAGGTCTCCAGCCTGTACGACCCGATGCTCGCGAAGGTCATCGTCCACGCCGAGGACCGCCCCACCGCGCTGCGCAAACTGCGCGCCGCCCTCGCCGGGACGGTGACCCTGGGCGTGCCGACGAACGCCGGTTTCCTGCGCCGCCTGCTGGCCCACCCGGACGTCGTCACGGGCGACATCGACACGGGTCTGGTGGAGCGGGACGTGGACGCCCTGGTTCCGGCAGGTGTCCCCGAGGAGGTGTACGAAGCGGCGGCGGCGGTACGGGAGGCCCGGCTGCGCCCGCAGCCGCAGGCCAACGGCTGGGTGGACCCCTTCGCGGTGCCCAGCGGCTGGCGGCTCGGCGGGGAGCCCGTACCGCTCACGCACTGGCTGCGCGTAGCGGGCTCGGAACCCGTCGCTCACCGGACCCGGGGGCAGGCACACGTCACGGACGACCGGGTCACGGTCACCGTGGACGGCGTCACCCACACCTTCCACCGTGCCGGCACGTGGCTCGGCCGGGACGGGGACAGCTGGAACGTCCTGGACCACGACCCCGTCGAGGCGTCCTTGAACCGCGCCGCGCACTCGGGCGCCGATGCGCTGACCGCGCCCATGCCCGGGACCGTCACCGTCGTGAAGGTGGCCGTCGGGGACGAGGTGACGGCCGGGCAGGGCCTGGTCGTGGTCGAGGCGATGAAGATGGAGCACGTCATCTCCGCCCCGCACGACGGCACCGTCGCCGAGCTGGACGTCTCGCCCGGCTCCACCGTCGCCATGGACCAGGTGCTGGCCGTGGTCGTGCCGAAGGAGGAGGAATGACCACCGCACTGCCCATGACCGTGCCCGCGCCGGGGCTCCCCGCGCGCGTGCGGATCCACGAGGTGGGCGCGCGCGACGGCCTGCAGAACGAGCAGGGCACCGTTCCGACCGAGGTGAAGGCCGAGTTCATCCGGCGCCTGGCCGACGCCGGGCTGACCACCATCGAGGCGACCAGCTTCGTCCACCCCAGGTGGGTGCCCCAACTGGCCGACGCCGAGCAGCTGTTCCCGATGGTGCGCGACGTGCCGGCCAGGCTGCCGGTCCTCGTGCCGAACGACCGCGGCCTCGACCGGGCGCTCACGCTCGGCGCGCGCGAGGTCGCCGTGTTCGCCAGCGCCACCGAGTCGTTCGCCAAGGCCAACCTCAACCGCACGGTGGATGAGGCGCTCGCCATGTTCGCCCCGGTCGTCACCCGCGCCATAGAGGCGGGCCTGTCGGTGCGCGGCTATCTGTCCATGTGCTTCGGCGACCCCTGGGAAGGCCCCGTCCCCGTCGAGCAGGTGGTCCGCGTCTCGCGCCGGCTGCGGGACATGGGCTGTGACGAGCTGAGCCTCGGCGACACGATCGGCGTGGCCACCCCCGGCCACGTCCAGGCCCTGCTGACCGCGCTGAACGACGCCGGCATCCCGACGGACGCCCTCGCCGTGCACTTCCACGACACATACGGCCAGGCGCTGGCCAACACCCTGGCGGCCCTCCAGCACGGCGTGACCACCGTCGACGCCTCCGCCGGCGGGCTCGGCGGCTGCCCGTACGCCAAGTCCGCCACCGGCAACCTCGCCACCGAAGACCTCGTGTGGATGCTCCACGGCCTCGGCATCGAGACCGGGGTCGACCTCGGCCGGCTCACCGCCACCAGCGAGTGGCTGGCCGGACGCCTGGGCCGTCCCAGCCCGTCCCGCACCGTCCGCGCCCTTGGCGGCGCGGCCTCCCACAAGGAGTCCTGAGTCATGTCCCTGGACCACCGGCTCTCACCGGAGCACGAGGAACTGCGCCGTACCGTCGAGGAGTTCGCGCACGAGGTCGTCGCCCCGAAGATCGGGGACTTCTACGAGCGGCACGAGTTCCCGTACGAGATCGTCCGCGAGATGGGCCGCATGGGCCTGTTCGGCCTGCCGTTCCCGGAGGAGTACGGCGGCATGGGCGGCGACTACCTCGCGCTCGGCATCGCGCTCGAAGAGCTCGCGCGTGTCGACTCGTCGGTGGCCATCACGCTGGAGGCGGGCGTCTCGCTCGGCGCGATGCCGGTCTACCGCTTCGGCACCGAGGAGCAGAAGCGGCAGTGGCTGCCCCGGATGTGCGGCGGTGAGATCCTCGGCGCGTTCGGGCTGACGGAGCCCGAGTGCGGTTCGGACGCGGGCGGTACGAAGACGACGGCCCGCCGGGACGGCGACGAGTGGGTCATCAACGGCACCAAGTGCTTCATCACCAACTCGGGTACGGACATCACGGGCCTGGTCACGGTCACCGCCGTCACCGGCCGCACCCCCGAGGGGAAGCCGCTGATCTCCTCGATCATCGTGCCGTCCGGCACGCCCGGCTTCACGGTCGCCGCCCCGTACTCCAAGGTCGGCTGGAACGCCTCGGACACCCGTGAGCTGTCCTTCGACGACGTCCGCGTCCCGGCCGCGAACCTGCTCGGCGAGGAGGGCCGCGGGTACGCCCAGTTCCTGCGCATCCTCGACGAGGGCCGTATCGCCATCTCGGCCCTCGCGACGGGGCTGGCGCAGGGATGTGTGGACGAGTCGCTGAAGTACGCCAAGGAGCGGCACGCGTTCGGCCGGCCCATCGGCGACAACCAGGCCATTCAGTTCAAGCTCGCCGACATGGAGATGCGGGCGCACATGGCCCGGATCGGCTGGCGCGACGCGGCGTCCCGGCTGGTGCGCGGCGAGCCGTTCAAGAAGGAGGCGGCGCTGGCGAAGCTGTACTCGTCGACGGTCGCCGTCGACAACGCCCGCGAGGCCACCCAGATCCACGGCGGGTACGGCTTCATGAACGAGTATCCGGTGGCCCGGATGTGGCGGGACTCCAAGATCCTGGAGATCGGCGAGGGCACCAGTGAGGTCCAGCGCATGCTGATCGCCCGCGAGTTGGGGCTGTCGGCCTGACGCACGGCCGGCCCCCGGACCGCCGGGGGCCATGGGCCGCGGGTGGCGAGTGCTCCATCCCACACGGGGGCACCCTCTGGACAAGTCGTGAGGTTAGGCTAACCTACCTTCGACTTTGCCCAGTGGCCGAAACCGGCCGTACGAAAGCGACTCCGCCATGCCCAGCAACGCCCGAGCCTCCCATCTCACCCGTCGCGGCCTGCTCGCCGCGGGCGGCGCCCTCGGGCTCGGCGCCGCGCTCGTGGCCTGTGGCGGCAAGGACGCCAAGGACTCCGCCCCGGCCGGCGAGAAGTCCGGCCCGTGGAAGTTCACGGACGACCGCGGCAAGGCCGTCGAGCTGAAGTCCGTCCCGAAGAACATCGTCGCCTTCATCGGCACCGCCGCCGCGCTGCACGACTACGGCATCGAGGTCAAGGGCGTCTTCGGCCCCACCACCGTCAAGGACCCGAAGACGGGCAAGGAGACGGCGGACATCCAGGCCGGTGACCTCGACGTCACCAAGGTGAAGAACATCGGCAACGTGTGGGGCCAGTTCAACATCGAGGAGTACCTGAAGCTCGAACCCGAGCTGCTGGTCTCGGCGATGTGGGACAAGGACGTCCTGTGGTACCTGCCGCCGCAGTCCCACGACAAGATCCTCAAGCTGGCGCCGAGCGTCGCCCTGTGGGCCGCCAACACCACCATGCCCAAGGCCCTGGAGCGCCACGCCCAGCTCGCCGAGTCCCTGGGCGCCGACCTGAAGGACAAGAAGACGGTCGAGGCCAAGGCCCGCTTCGAGAAGGCCGCCGCCCGGCTGCGCGCCGCCGCCAAGGCGCGGCCCGAGATCCGCGTCATGATCGGCTCGGCCAGCGCGGAGCTGTTCTACGTCTCGCTCGCCAAGATGTCGGCGGACACGCTGTACTTCGAGGAACTGGGCGTGAAGTTCGTCAAGCCGAAGGTGAACGCGCAGGGCTACTTCGAGGAGCTCAGCTGGGAGAACCTCGACACGTACCCGGCCGACATCATCATGATGGACAACCGCAGCCAGGCCATTCAGCCCGCCGACCTGAAGTCCAAGCCGACCTGGGCCCAGCTGCCCGCCGTGAAGGCCGGCCAGGTCGTCCCGCGTTTCACCGAGCCGGTCTACTCGTACGACAAGTGTGCCCCGCTGCTGGAGAACCTCGCCGAGGCGATCGAGAACGCCAAGAAGGTGGCCTGAGCCGGATGACGACAGCCGAGACCGCTGCGTTCGGTTTCTTCTCCCTGCGGGTGGTACGGACGCGGCGGCTGGGGCCGTCGATGGTCCGTGTCACGTTCGCGGGGGCGACCGGTGAGGAGCTGAAGGGGTTCGCCTCCGGTGGCCGTGACCAGAGCCTGTCGCTGTTCCTGCCGCACCCGGGGCAGAGCGAGCCGGTCATGCCGCCGCTCGACGGTGGCGACCTGTACGCGGCGCTCGGCGCGTGGCGGGCCATGCCGGAGGACGTACGGGCGGTGATGCGTTCGTACACCGTGCGCGAGCAGCGGCACGATCCCGACGAGGTCGACATCGACTTCGCGCTCCATGAGGATGGCGGGCCCGCGTGCCGCTGGGCACAACAGGCGTCCGAGGGCGACCGGGTCGTGGTGCTCGGCCCGGCGGTGGCCGACAACACCGGTGTGCGCTTCCATCTGCCCGAGGACGCGGACGAGGTGCTGATCTGGGGGGACGAGACGGCGCTGCCCGCCGCCGCGTCGATCCTGGAGTGGCTGCCCGCCGGGACCAGGGCGCGGGTGTGGCTGGAAGTGCCGTACGCCGCCGACCGGCTGGAGCTGCGGACGGAGGCGGACGCGACCGTCACCTGGCTGGTCCGCGAGGAGGGCGCGCCCTGTGCCGTCGAGGCCGTGCGCGCCGCCGAGCTGACCGGCTCGGCCCCGTACGCCTGGATCGCGGGCGAGTCGGGGTCGGTCAAGGCGCTCCGCCGTCACCTGGTCAATGAGCGTCAGCTCGACCGGCGGCGTGTGACGTTCGTCGGGTACTGGCGCAAGGGCCTGAGCGAGGACGCCCTCCGGGAGGCCCCGGAGGCGGCCGAGGACGCGGCGTAACGCCGGTCCGCCCACCACTGCCGTGTGCGGCGCCGCACCGGGTGTACCCGGGGCGGCGCCGCACACCCACGGGCGCGAGCCCGAGCCGGCACCCATCCCGGCCGAGCCACGGCACGGCACCGTAACGCCCGTGCCCCCTGGGACCCCAGGGGCCGTTGCGCCTCCAAATTAGGTTAGGCTAACCTTACTTCGCGTCGCCCTCCCCCTCTCCTTGAGGGCCGACCACGTCTCCCGTCCCCGGAAGGACATCGCGCATGCGCTCGCACCTGCTCAATGACGCGACGGCCGAGCAGTACCGCCGTGCCGTCACCGAAGGAGTCGAGCGGGTGGCGAACCGGCTCGCCTCCACCCGACAGCCGTTCACCGGCGTCACCCCCGACGAACTGGCCCCGCTCATCTCCTCGGTGGACCTCGACCGGCCGCTCGGCGACACCTCCGCCGCCCTCGACGAGCTGGAGCAGGTGTACCTGCGCGACGCCGTCTACTTCCACCACCCCCGCTACCTGGGCCACCTCAACTGCCCGGTCGTCATCCCCGCCGTCCTCGGCGAGGCCGTGCTCTCAGCCGTCAACTCCTCCCTCGACACCTGGGACCAGAGCGCCGGCGGCACCCTCATCGAGCGCCGCCTGATCGACTGGACGGCCGGCCGCATCGGCCTCGGCCCGGCCGCCGACGGGGTGTTCACCAGCGGCGGTACGCAGTCCAACCTCCAGGCCCTGCTGCTCGCCCGCGAGGAGGCCAAGACGGACGACCTGGCGAAACTGCGCGTCTTCTCCTCCGAGTGCAGCCACTTCAGCGTCCAGAAGTCGGCCAAGCTCCTCGGCCTGTCCCCCCAGGCCGTCATCGCGATCCCCACCGACCGCGACAAGCGCATGCAGTCCGTCGCCCTCGCCGCCGAGCTGGAACTGTGCGCCGCCCAGGGCCTGGTCCCCATGGCGATCGTCGCCACCGCCGGCACCACCGACTTCGGCTCCATCGACCCGCTCCCGGAAATCGCCGAACTGGCCGCCCAGTACGGCTCCTGGATGCACGTCGACGCCGCCTACGGCTGTGGCCTGCTCGCCTCCCCCACCCGCCGCCACCTCCTCGACGGCATCGAGCGCGCCGACTCCGTCACGGTCGACTACCACAAGTCGTTCTTCCAGCCGGTCAGCTCCTCCGCCGTACTGGTCCGCGACGGGGCGACGCTGCGCCACGCCACGTACCACGCGGACTACCTCAACCCCCGCCGTACGGTGGAGGAGCGCATTCCCAACCAGGTCGACAAGTCCCTCCAGACCACCCGCCGCTTCGACGCGCTCAAGCTGTGGATGACACTGCGCGTCATGGGCGCCGAGGGGATCGGGCAGCTCTTCGACGAGGTGTGCGACCTGGCCGCCGCCGGCTGGGACCTGCTCGCCGCCGACCCGCGCTACGACGTCGTCGTCCAGCCCTCCCTGTCCACCCTCGTCTTCCGCTACATCCCGGCCGCCGTCACCTCCCCCACGGAGATCGACCGCGCCAACCTCCACGCCCGCAAGGCGCTGTTCGCGTCGGGCGAGGCCGTCGTCGCCGGTACGAAGGTCGACGGCCGCCAGTACCTCAAGTTCACCCTGCTCAACCCCGAGACGACCGTGCACGACATCACCGCCGTCCTCGACCTGATCGCCGGCCACGCCGAGCAGTACCTTGGAGAGAACCTTGTCCACGCCTCGTGACCTTCACGATTTCATCGGTATCGGACTGGGTCCGTTCAACCTCGGCCTGGCCTGCCTGACCGAGCCGATCGACGAGCTGAACGGCGTCTTCCTGGAGGCGAAGCCCGACTTCGAGTGGCACTCGGGGATGTTCCTCGAAGGCGCCCACCTCCAGACGCCGTTCCTGTCCGACCTGGTCACGCTCGCCGACCCCACCTCTCCGTACTCCTTCCTCCAGTACCTGAAGGAGTCCGGCCGGCTGTACTCGTTCTACATCCGCGAGAACTTCTATCCGCTGCGGACCGAGTACAACGACTACTGCCGCTGGGCCGCAGCCAAGCTGAGCAGCATCCGCTTCAACACGACGGTCACGACGGTCGAGTACGACGCCGAGGACGAGCTGTACGCGGTCCGCACGGCCGGTGGCGAAACGTTCCGCGCCCGCCGCCTCGTCCTGGGCACCGGCACCCCGCCGTACGTCCCGGAGGCCTGCCAGGGCCTGGAGGGCGACGCCATCCACAACTCGCGCTACCTCCCCCACAAGGAAGCGCTCCAGAAGAAGAAGTCCCTCACGCTCGTCGGCAGCGGGCAGAGCGCCGCCGAGATCTACTACGACCTGCTGAGCGAGATCGACGTCCACGGCTACCGGCTGAACTGGGTCACCCGCTCCCCGCGCTTCTTCCCGCTGGAGTACACCAAACTCACGCTTGAGATGACGTCCCCGGAGTACATCGACTACTTCCACGCCCTGCCCGAGGCGACCCGCTACCGGCTGGAGTCGCAGCAGAAGGGCCTGTTCAAGGGCATCGACGGCGATCTGATCGACGCGATCTTCGACCTGCTGTACCAGAAGAACCTGCGCGGCCCGGTCCCCACCCGCCTGATCACCAATACGTCGCTCAACACCGCGGCGTACGAGAACGGGACGTACACCCTGGGCCTGCGCCAGGAGGAGCAGGGCAAGGACTTCGAGATCGAGACCGAGGGCCTGATCCTCGCCACCGGCTACAAGTACGTCACGCCGGAGTTCCTCAAGCCCGTGGAGGACCGCATCCGCTGGGACGGGCAGGGCCGCTTCGACGTGGCCCGCAACTACTCCATCGACACCACCGGACGCGGCGTCTTCCTCCAGAACGCCGGCGTGCACACCCACTCGATCACCAGCCCCGACCTGGGCATGGGCGCCTACCGCAACGCGTACATCATCGGCGAGCTGCTGGGCTACGAGCACTACCCGGTCGAGAAGTCCATCGCGTTCCAGGAGTTCGCCGTATGAGCACCACCCTGTCCCTCGGGACCTTCACCTTCCGGCCTCTGGACCCCCTCGCCGACAGCGAGCTGGTCCACTCCTGGGTCACCCACCCCAAGGCCGCCTTCTGGCTGATGGGGGACCACCGGCTCCAGGACGTCGAGCGCGAGTACATGGCCATCGCCGCCAACGAGCACCACGACGCCTTCATCGGCATGCTCGACGGCACGCCGTGCTTCCTGATGGAGCGGTACGACCCGTCGAAGGTCGAGCTGGTGGGGCTGTACGAGGCCCGGCCCGGTGACGTCGGCATGCACTTCCTGGTCGCCCCGGCCGACACCCCCGTCCACGGCTTCACCCGCGCGGTCATCACGGCCGTCATGGAGGAGCTGTTCCGTGATCCGGCGACCGAGCGGGTGGTCGTCGAGCCCGACGTACGCAACAAGGCCGTCCACGCGCTCAACGCGGCCGTCGGCTTCGAGATAGCCGAGAAGATAGCCAAGCCGGAGAAGGACGCCTACCTGAGCTTCTGCACCCGGGAACAGTTCCTCGCGGCGATCGGGGCCGCCCGGTGAACCCCGTCGCACACCTCACCCCCGACCGCTGGGCGCACGCCAACCGGCTGCTGATCCGCAAGGGCCTGGCCGAGTTCGCCCACGAGCGCCTGCTCGCGCCCGAGCCCCTGGGCGAGGGCCGCTACCGCGTGGTGAGCGACGACGGCGCCACCGAGTACCGCTTCACCGCCGACCGGTTCGCCCTCGACCACTGGCAGGTGTACGCCGACTCGATCAGCCGCCACCAGGGCGGCGAGGAACTGCCGCTGGACGCGCTGCGGTTCATCATCGAGCTGCGCGGCTCACTGGGCCTGAGCGACGAGATCCTCCCGGTCTACCTGGAGGAGATCTCCTCCACGCTCTCCGGTACGGCGTACAAGTCGGCCAAGCCGCGAATCTCGGCCGTCGAGCTCGCGAAGGCGGACTTCCAGGCCGTCGAGACGGGCATGACCGAGGGCCACCCCTGTTTCGTCGCCAACAACGGGCGGCTCGGTTTCGGCATCGACGAATACCACGCGTACGCGCCCGAGGCGGCGACCCCGCTCCAGCTGATCTGGCTGGCCGCGCGCCGCGACCGCACCACCTTCACGGCGGGCGCGGGCATCGACTACGAGACGTTCATCCGCGCGGAGCTGGGCGACGCGACCGTGGACGGCTTCGCCAAGACCCTGGCCGACCTGGGCCTGGACCTCGCCGACTACCTGCTGGTGCCGGTCCACCCCTGGCAGTGGTGGAACAAGCTGTCCGTCACCTTCGCCGCCGAGATCGCCCAGCGGCGCCTGGTCTTCCTCGGCGAGGGCGAGGACCGCTACCTGGCACAGCAGTCGATCCGCACCTTCTTCAACACCACCGACCCGGCCAAGCACTATGTGAAGACGGCGATCTCCGTCCTCAACATGGGGTTCATGCGCGGCCTGTCCGCCGCGTACATGGAGGCCACCCCGGCCATCAACGACTGGCTGGCCAACCTGATCGACGGCGACGACGTTCTGCGGGCGGCCCGCTTTTCGATCATCCGCGAGCGCGCGGCGGTCGGCTACCGGCACCTGGAGTACGAGGCCGCGACCGACCGCTACTCCCCGTACCGCAAGATGCTCGCCGCCCTGTGGCGCGAGAGCCCGGTGCCGACGATCCGGTCCGGGCAGCGGCTCGCCACCATGGCGTCCCTGCTGCACACCGACCACGAGGGCGCGTCGTTCGCGGGCGCCCTGATCGCCGAGTCGGGCCTCGCGCCCACCGCGTGGCTGCGCCGCTACCTGGACGCGTACCTGCTGCCGATCCTGCACACCTTCTACGCGTACGACCTGGCGTGGATGCCGCACGGCGAGAACGTCATCCTGGTGATCGAGGGCGGCACGGTCCAGCGCGCGATCTTCAAGGACATCGCCGAGGAGATCGTGGTGATGGACCCGGACGCGGTTCTGCCGCCGGCCGTCGAGCGGATCAGGGTCGACGTGCCCGAGGACACCAAGCTGCTGTCGGTCTTCACGGACGTCTTCGACTGCTTCTTCCGCTTCCTGGGCGCGACGCTCGCCGCCGAGGGCGTGCTCGGCGAGGACGACTTCTGGCGGACGGTCGCCGAGTGCGTGCGCGCGTACCAGGAGTCCAAGCCGGAGCTGGCGGACAAGTTCGCGCAGTACGACATGTTCGCCGACGAGTTCACGCTGTCCTGCCTCAACCGGCTCCAGCTGCGCAACAACAAGCAGATGGTGGACCTGGCGGACCCGTCGGCCGCGCTGCAGTTCGTCGGCACGCTGAAGAACCCGATCGCACGGTTCGCGTAAGACCGGCCGACGCCCGGAGTACGGTCCTCCGGGCGTCGGCTCCCTCCTACTCCGTACGCCAGTCCACCTGCGGCGAGCGGTAGAAGTCGATGCCCAGCGCCGCCATGCGCGGCCCCTGCCCCGCGAGCCGTTCCCGGTACGCGGGCCAGTCGTGCGACGCCGCCGGGGACCAGCCCAGCTCCGCCGCGCCGAGCAGGCGCGGGAACGCCATGTGGTCGATGTGGGAGCCGGACGCGATGGTCTCCGTCCACAGCGGTGCCTCGACCCCGGCCACGGCCGAGGCGGGGGCACCCGGCAGGTAGGTCGCCGGGTCCCAGTCGTAGGAGCGCCGCACCTCCACGTACCCGGCCCAGGACAGGCCCAGCTTGGTGTCCTCGGTGTACTTCATGTCCAGGTAGATCCGGTCGGCGGGCGACAGGATCAGCCCGGTGCCGTTCCGCGCGGCCCTGGCGACCTCGGCCTTCTCCGCGTCGCTCGTACGGTCCAGGCCCCAGTACTGCGCCAGCGCGCCCTTGGCGGGGGTGGCCCCGGCCAGCTGGTGCCAGCCGATGACCTTCTTGCCGTACGTGGCCACGATCGGCTGCACCTTGTCCATGAAGGTGACGTAGTCCTGGTGGCTGGTGGAGTGGGCCTCGTCGCCGCCGATGTGGAGGTACCGGCCGGGGGTGAGCGCGGCCAGCTCGCGGATGACGTCGTCCACGAAGTCGTACGTGACCGGCTTGTCGACGCACAGGGAGCTGAACCCGACGGCCGTGCCGGTGTAGAGGGGCGGGGCGATGCCGTCGCAGTTGAGCTCGGCGTACGAGGCGAGGGCGGCGTTGGTGTGGCCGGGCATGTCGATCTCGGGCACGACCTCCAGGTAGCGGGAGGCGGCGTACGCGACGATCTCCTTGTACTGGGCCTTGGTGTAGTAGCCGCCGGGCCCGCCGCCGACCTGGGTGGAGCCGCCGTAGGTGGCCAGGCGCGGCCAGGAGTCGATGGCGAGGCGCCAGCCCTGGTCGTCGCTCAGGTGCAGGTGCAGGACATTGACCTTGTACAGCGCCATCTGGTCGATGTAGCGCTTGACCTGCTCGACGGTGAAGAAGTGCCGGGAGACGTCGAGCATCGCGCCCCGGTAGCCGTAGCGGGGCGTGTCGGTGATGGTCCCGCCCGCGACCTGCCAGGGGCCTGGCCGGCGGGTGTCCTTCTCTATGGCGGCCGGGAGCTGCTGGCGCAGCGTCTGGACGCCGTGGAAGAGCCCGGCGGGCTCGCGGGCGGTGATGGTGACGCCACGGCGTCCGGACTCCAGCCGGTACCCCTCGTCCCCCAGGGCCTTCTCGCCCCGGCTGAGCCGGAGCCGGATCCCGCCGCGCCCCGCCTCGTCGTCCGTGAGGGGCAGGGCGTACCCGGTGGACGGCCGCAGCACGCCCGCGAGGTACGCGCCGATCCGGCGCGCCTCGCGCGAGTCGTCGTCGACGTGGATGCGGGTGCGCGGGGTGAGGGTGTACGGGGCTCCCGAGGGCCGTACGGAGAACGGTACGGGCACGATGTCACCGAGCGGCCGCACGGCCGGCGCGGCGCCTCCCGGGGCGGCGCCTCCCGGCGTGGCCCCGATGCCGCCGACGCCGGCCGCCATGACGAGTAACAGCGAACCGAACAGGCGGAGGCGGAAGCGAGGGAGGGGGCAGGGGCGGGGGAACGTTCCGTGCTGTCTCACAAGCTGGTCCCTTCGACGGGCGTCACAACCGTGGCTTGCGCAACCGAACGGTCACCATCCGTACCGCGCACCCCGGAAGCGGTCAAGGTATGGACCATTTCCCACGCCGCCTCATGACCTCCATCACCTCGATCATGATGAAGCTGCCCGATATCGGGCAGCATTCTTGCAAAGAGAGCCCGTCGCGCCTCAGTATCTACGGGTGCTCGAACGCCGCCCGTCGCATGACGACCTCATCGACCACCTGTGCCGCAGCACCGCGCTCCAGCGCGGTGAGGCCTCCCGGGTGGTGCTCGACGTGCTGGCGTACTTCGACGAGACGACCGAGGAGTTCGTCCGCCGCCGCCACCGCGAACTGCAGTCCGGCGGCGAGGTCAACTCCGTGATCTTCGAGCGCATCGCGGCCGAACTGCCGCACCGCGCCGTGGCGCCCCCGGAGCTCTCGCTCCGGCAGTTGCGCCGCATCGTCTACGGCTGAGCACACCCGCAAACCACTCGGAGGGGCAGAACTTTATGTGCGGAATTGTCGGTTACATCGGTAAGCGCGATGTGGCTCCGCTGCTGCTGGAAGGCCTGGCGCGGCTGGAGTACCGGGGATACGACTCCGCGGGCATGGTGATCACCAGCCCCAAGAGCACCGGCCTGAAGATGGTCAAGGCCAAGGGCCGCGTCCGTGACCTGGAGGCCCGCGTCCCCAAGCGCTTCACCGGCACCACCGGCATCGCCCACACCCGCTGGGCCACGCACGGCGCCCCCAGCGACATCAACTCGCACCCGCACATGGACCCCGAGAACAAGGTCGCGGTCGTCCACAACGGCATCGTCGACAACGCCGCCGAGCTGCGCGCCAAGCTGGAGGCGGACGGCGTCGTCTTCGCCTCCGAGACCGACACCGAGGTGCTCACGCACCTGATCGCCCGCTCGCAGGCCGAGACGCTGGAGGAGAAGGTCCGCGAGGCGCTCAAGGTGGTCGAGGGCACCTACGGCATCGCCGTCATGCACGCCGACTTCAACGACCGTATCGTCGTCGCCCGCAACGGCTCCCCGGTCGTCCTCGGCATCGGCGAGAAGGAGATGCTGGTCGCCTCCGACATCGCCGCGCTGATCGCCCACACCCGCCAGATCGTCACCCTGGACGACGGCGAGATGGCCACGCTCAAGGCCGACGAGTTCCGTACGTACACCACCTCGGGCACGCTGACCACCGCCACGCCCGAGACCGTGGAGTGGGAGGCCGCCTCGTACGACATGGGCGGTCACGACACGTATATGCACAAGGAGATCTCGGAGCAGGCCGACGCGGTGGACCGCGTCCTGCGCGGCCGCATCGACGAGAAGTTCTCCACCGTGCACCTGGGCGGGCTGAACCTGGACGCCCGCGAGGCGCGTGGCATCCGCCGCGTGAAGATCCTCGGCTGCGGCACCTCGTACCACGCCGGCATGATCGGCGCCTCGCTCATCGAGGGCCTGGCCCGTATCCCGGCCGACTCCGAGCCGGCCTCCGAGTTCCGCTACCGCAACCCGGTCGTGGACCCCGACACGCTCTACATCGCCGTCTCGCAGTCCGGTGAGACGTACGACGTGCTGGCCGCAGTCCAGGAGCTGAAGCGCAAGGGCGCCCGCGTCCTCGGCGTGGTCAACGTGGTGGGCTCGGCGATCGCCCGCGAGGCGGACGGCGGCGTGTACGTCCACGCCGGCCCGGAGGTCTGCGTGGTGTCCACCAAGTGCTTCACCAACACGGTCGTCGCGTTCGCGCTGCTGGCCCTGCACCTGGGCCGTATCCGCGACCTGTCCGTCGCCGACGGCAAGCGCATCATCGAGGGCCTGCGCAAGCTGCCCGGGCAGATCCAGGAGATCCTCGAAGGCGAGGAGGACATCAAGAAGCTGGCCGCCGAGTACGCGGACGCCAAGTCGATGATGTTCATCGGCCGTGTCCGGGGCTACCCGGTCGCCCTGGAGGCCTCCCTGAAGCTCAAGGAGATCTCCTACATCCACGCCGAGGCGTACCCGGCCTCCGAGCTGAAGCACGGCCCGCTGGCGCTCATCGAGCCCGCGATGCCGACCGTCGCGATCGTCCCGAACGACTCCCTGCTGGAGAAGAACCGGGCGGCGATGGAGGAGATCAAGGCCCGCAGCGGCAAGATCCTCGCGGTCGCGCACCAGGTCCAGGAGAAGGCGGACCACACGATCATCGTCCCGAAGAACGAGGACGAGCTGGACCCGATCCTGATGGGCATCCCGCTCCAGCTCCTGGCCTACCACACGGCCCTGGCCCTCGGCCGCGACATCGACAAGCCGCGCAACCTGGCGAAGTCCGTCACGGTGGAGTAGTCCTCACCGACGACGGCCGAAGCGACAATTGAGCAACCCCCACGGCGGCCAGCCACCTCCGCGAGAGCGGCGGCGGTTCAGCCGCAAAGGGGCGGCAACCCCCACGGCGGCCAGCCACCTCCGCGAGAGCGGAGCCGGTTTAGGCGCAAAGGGGGCGCCCCCCGGCGCGTGCCACCAACGCGCCGGGGGTCGCCCTTTTCCGTACGGCCGGTGCCGCCCTCGCACCGGCCTCGGTGGCCGCTCAGCCGGTGGCCGTCACGCCCCGGCCCGCGGCGCGCCCCGAGAACGTCGGCCACTTGGCGAGCGACGCGGTCGCGCCGTACCAGGCACCGAGGCCCGCGAGTGCGGCGGCCCAGCCGCCGATCTGCGCGAGCGCGGAGGCGTCCGCGAAGGCGCCGATGCCGGAGAGCAGCAGGGAGAGGGTCAGCAGCCCGTACACGCCCTGCGCGAGCAGCCCGCTGCCGGAGGCGGCAGCCGTCAGGCTCAGCGACAGCATGGCCCACAGGATCATGAACAGCCCGCCGGCCTCCGCGGAGACCGCGCTGCCCACGCCCATGCCCCAGGCGAACCAGAAGGCACCGAGGCCGGCGAACGCGGTGCCGGTGCGGCCGTTGCCCGCGCGCAGTTCGAAGAGGCCGGCGACGAAGAGGGCGACCCCGCCGACCCAGGTCGCGAGAGTCGCGGCGTCGGAGGCCGCGACGTTGTCGATCACACCGGTGCTGCCGATGCCGAACGCCAGCAGTGTCAGGCCGAGTGCGAGGTGGCCGAGAGTAGAGGTGGTGCTCCCCGCAGAGACGTCGTTGTCCACGGCGGGCTCCCTTCATGCTCATGTGCAGTTGTGCTGCTTCCCAGCCACCTGGATATACCCTTCACAAGCGCACAACCCACCTCGCGGGGCGCCGAATCTCGCCCAAGGGGAAGGAAATTGACGCGGTATCACCGGCGGATAACGGCAGGGCTACGGGATGACGACGACCGGCCGCTGCGCGCGCCGCGCGAGCCGTCCGGCCACCGAGCCGAAGAGCCGGCCGACGAGGCCGTGCGTGGACCCGACCACGATCGCGTCGGCCGAGTACTCGCGGCCGACCTCCTCCAGCTCGTGGCAGATGTCCCCGCCCCGCTCGACCAGGATCCACGGCACCTCGGAGAGGTAGTCCGCGCAGGCCAGCTCCAGTCCGAGGACCTCGGTGCGGTGATCGGGTACGTCGACGAAGACGGGGGGCTCGCAGCCGGCCCAGACGGTGGTGGGCAGCCGGTTCGCCACGTGCACGATGATCAGGCCGGAGCCGGAGCGGCGGGCCATGCCGATGGCGTACGCGAGCGCTCGCTCGCTGGAGGTGGAGCCGTCGAAGCCGACGACCACCCCGTGCTGGAAGGCGGGATCGCAGGCGTGGCGCGTCTCGTCCGCCGCCAGGGGGTCGACCGGGGAGTCGGCGACCTGCCTGCGGTCCGCGGGTTCAGGGATTTCGTGACCGGCCATCGGTGTCTCGGCGAAGAAGGTCCTTGTGGGAAGGAACAGGGTGACGACGGTTGGCTGCGGAGCTGTGTCCGGGAATCATCTTCCCAACCCCATACCCCCAAGGGTACGGCGGCACGCCTCCGCTGCCCAGTGCCCACCGCCCTGCCACAGCGGTCACAGGGCGTTCCAGGGAGCATGCACGAGCCCCGACCCGTATGGCAATGCCGGATGTGCCCTACAGCGTTCCCGGTGCCCCTCCCCGCGCCCCCTCCGCGCCTCCCGCCGCCCCCGCTCGCGACGGCGCACAACCCCCGCGCCCGCCGCGCCCGCGGCCCCGGCGTCCCGCCCGCTGACCTGCGTGACAGCGGTGCCATGCGTGACCGCCGGTAACACAGGGGCGTGAGGGACGCGTGTGATAACGCGTGACGAAAAGGACGCCAGGCGCCCGCAGTGACCGTAACCGTCCCGTGATCGTTGGCCACACGGTCCGCCCGGTCACACCGGTCACACCGCAGCCCTCAGGGAGTCCTCGTGCCCGCACACTCGTCCACCCCGGCCCCGTCGTCCACCTCCGAGTCGGCGAGCGACGTGATCCGCTGGGCAGCCTTCAGCTGTGCCCTGGTCCCCGTCGTCCTCCTGGTGTACGGCACGTCCTTCGGCGGCGCGGCCGGCACCGCGCTGGGGCTCGCGGCCGTGACCGCCGTCTGCCGGGTGCTGCTGCGCCGCTCGGAGCGGATCGCCGAGAAGAGCCGGCACCGGACCGCCCCGCACCGCGGCCGGCACTCCCGGACGGGTACGGGGGCACACCGCGGGGGCCGGCACGGTGCCGGGGCGCGCCCGGAGACTGACACGTTCGCACACACGCGCCCGTAGGTTTTCAGCCAACTTCGGCCTACCGGCCGATCCTTGTCAAAATGGCCTGCCAACCCCCTTGTCACCAGGCAAGAAAGGACCGCCGGGGTCGCTCGCACCCTACGCGGATGGGCCATGCGCGTGAGGCGCACTTCCCTGCGGGGCCCGTGAGTGGAACGCTTCGTGATCGAATGCTTCGCGCCAAGTTGCCTTGTCGACATAGTGCCGGATGCGGAACTTGTCACTCCGGCGCCACGGGACGCAGTAGATTCGATCATGACTATCGAAGACTGGGGACTCGTGCAAAACCGAGGGGAAACGTGCAGGAGCGACAGGACCTAGGAGACGCGAACACCGAGGGGGGCTTAGCGTCATGAGCCAGGACTCCGCCGCACCGGAGAACGGACGCAAACTGTCCGGACGGCGCCGTCGCGAGGTCGTCGCAGTGCTGCTGTTCAGCGGCGGCCCCATCTTCGAGAGTTCCATTCCGCTCTCGGTGTTCGGGATTGACCGCCAGGACGCCGGGGTTCCGCGCTACAGGCTGCTGGTCTGCGCGGGCGAGGACGGACCACTGCGCACCACGGGCGGACTCGAACTGACCGCGCCGTACGGCCTGGAGGCGATCAGCAGGGCCGGCACCGTCGTCGTACCGGCCTGGCGGTCGATCACCTCGCCGCCACCGGCCGAGGCGCTCGACGCGCTGCGCCGGGCGCATGAGGAGGGCGCCCGGATCGTGGGGCTGTGCACCGGGGCGTTCGTACTGGCCGCCGCCGGTTTACTGGACGGGCGGCCCGCCACCACGCACTGGATGTACGCGCCGACGCTCGCCAAGCGCTACCCGTCGGTCCATGTGGACCCGCGGGAGCTCTTCGTCGACGACGGGGACGTGCTGACCTCCGCGGGGACGGCGGCCGGAATCGACCTGTGCCTGCACATCGTGCGCACGGACCACGGCACCGAGGCGGCCGGGGCACTCGCCCGGCGGCTGGTGGTGCCGCCCCGGCGCAGTGGCGGACAGGAGCGGTACCTCGACCGGTCGCTGCCCGAGGAGATCGGCGCGGACCCGCTCGCCGAGGTGGTCGCCTGGGCGCTGGAGCACCTCCATGAGCAGTTCGACGTGGAGACGCTCGCCGCCCGCGCGTACATGAGCCGGCGGACGTTCGACCGCCGCTTCCGCTCGCTGACGGGCAGCGCGCCGCTCCAGTGGCTGATCACCCAGCGGGTGCTCCAGGCACAGCGGCTGCTGGAGACGTCCGACTACTCGGTCGACGAGGTGGCGGGCCGCTGCGGCTTCCGCTCCCCCGTCGCGCTGCGCGGGCACTTCCGCCGCCAGCTGGGCTCCTCGCCCGCCGCGTACCGGGCCGCCTACCGGGCCCGCCGCCCGCAGGGCGACTCCTCGGGGCCGTCCGGAGCCGTGGACCCGGTCGTCGCCTCGCAGTTCCCGCACTCGGCGCGGCGCGCGGCGGCGGGCGCCACGACCACGTCCACCGCTCCGCCGGAGCAGGGCAGGCACCACGCGGACGCCTTCACCGGGGGCCGGGCGGCCCTCCCGGGCCAGCGCAGCGCGCCGTAGCGGTACCGCGGGACCCGCCGTACCGCCACGTACCGCCCCTCTAAGGTAGGACGCATGAACGATCGCATGGTGTGGATCGACTGCGAGATGACCGGACTCTCGCTGACGGACGACGCACTTATCGAGGTGGCCGCGCTGGTCACCGACTCAGAACTGAACGTACTCGGTCACGGCGTGGACATCGTGATCCGCCCGCCGGACGCGGCGCTGGAGACCATGCCCGACGTGGTGCGGCAGATGCACACCGCCTCCGGACTCCTCGACGAGCTGGCGCTCGGCACCACGCTCGCCGACGCCGAGGAGCAGCTCCTCACCTACGTACGCGAACACGTCAAGGAGCCCGGCAAGGCCCCGCTGTGCGGAAACTCCGTCTCCACCGACCGCGGGTTCCTGCTGCGTGACATGCCGACGCTGGAGGACTACCTCCACTACCGGATCGTCGATGTCTCCTCGGTCAAGGAGCTGGCTCGCCGCTGGTACCCGAGGGCGTACTTCAACAGTCCGGAGAAGGCCGGCAACCACCGCGCGCTCACCGACATCCGCGAATCCATCGCCGAGCTGCGCTACTACCGCGAGGCGATCTTCGTCCCGCAGCCCGGCCCGGACTCCGAGACCGCCAAGCAGATCGCGGCCCGCCACGTCCTGCCCGACTGACACCCGCCCGCCACCCCGCGAAAGGCTGGAGCGAGCACCCTCTCGGACCCTGTACACTTTTTCTCGGCCGGTCGGGAAGAAGACCGGTCGTGGTGGGTATAGCTCAGCTGGTAGAGCACCTGGTTGTGGTCCAGGATGTCGCGGGTTCGAGTCCCGTTACTCACCCTGAACGATCAAGGGCTGACCTGTGAAAACAGGTCAGCCCTTCGTCGTGTCCGAGCGTGAAGGTGAGCGGGCACCAGCTGTCGCACGAGCTGCGGGTCGAGAAGGACGGGAACGGCGCCCTGGTCGTGGTGTGCCGGAAGGACAGCTCGCCACCGCCAGACCCGGACCCGGAGCCGGCGGGCCTCTCCCGCTCGCGCTCGATCCGTACTGCCGCCGGTACCCGTGAATGGCGACGCCGCTCTTCTGGCCTTCGGGCCGGGCAGAGGGGCGCTTTCGTCGTTCCCCCGTCACCGACAGGGAGTAGCGTTCTGAGCGTCGAGGTCAGAACGAACGGAGCCCACATGCCCGATCGCACAGACAACGCCCTTACCTTCGGCCAGCGCGTGCGGCGCGCACGGGAGCGCGCCGGGCTCACACGCCCCGTCGTCGCCGGTCTCGTCGGCCGCTCCAGCGACTGGGTAAAAGGCATCGAGACCGGAACCATCGGTATGCCCCGACTCCCCATGCTCCTGCACCTCGCACACGTCCTCGGCGTGGAAGACGTCGCCGACCTGACCGGCGAAGAACGCATCGCCTCATCGACGTACGCCAAGACCGCTCACGTCGACCTGCCCTTGATCAGGCGGGCGCTGAACACCTACCACCTCACGCGTCGCGACGACGAACCCGAGCCAGCCGAGGCACTCGCCGCCCGGGTACGCCAGGCATGGAAGATGTGGCACAGCCCCGGCGCGCACCGCTCCGCAATTGCGCGGCTCCTGCCGGACCTGCTGCTCGACACTCAGCACTCCGCACGGACCCTCGAAGGTGTGGAACGGCGCCGCGCCCTCGTTGCGCAGGCGCAGACCTACCATCTCGCCCAGCTGTACCTGTCGTTCCAGCCCGTACCCGACCTCGTCGTCCTCGCAGGCGACCGCGCCATGACAGTGGCGCAGGACGCCGACAGCCCGCAGGCCATCGCCTCGGCAGCCTGGTACATGAACCACGTCTACCGGGATGCCGGTGAGGCAGCCGAGGCCCGTGTGGAGCTGGCCGAGGAAGCCGCCAGCCTGCTGCGCACGGACGATGACCCGGAGCAGATCGCTCGCTGGGGGCTCCTCATGCTGGCGGTCGCCCTGTCCTTCGCGAAGGTCGGCCGGAGCGGTCCCGCGTGGCGGTACTGGGACAAGGCCGACGACGCCGCGCGGCGCCTCGGCAACGACTACGCCCACGAGTGGCTGATGTTCGGCCGGGGCGTGGTCGATGCGTACGCGCTGACCATGCACAACGACCTCGCGCGGCCGGGTCAGGCGCTGGAGGTTGCGGCCGCGCTCGACGTGAGCGCGGTGCCGTCCGCCACGCGCCGCTCGTACCATCTCATCGAAGCGGCCCGCGCGCATGGGATGCGTGATGAGGGCGTCGCCGCTGTACACCTGCTGCGGAAGGCGTGGGAGGAATCCCCGGAAACGATCCAGTACAACCTGCACACTCGGGCCGCTCTCCCGGGGCTGGTGAAGTCGGGGCCGCCGATGGTTCGGGAGGACGCGCGCCGGCTCGCGGTGGAGATCGGCGTACCGGTATGACGGGCCGGCAGGGAGGTTTCCTCCCCCTCGACAAGGGGTGAGGAACTCTCCCCCTCACCCCCGAGGTTCACCCTTACCGTCAGTTGTGAAGCAACTACTGACGCGACGGGGAGCGACCCGTGATGACAATCAAGGTGTACCAGGTACGTCCGGACGGATCGACACGCACCATCCGGCGGCAGCGGGAAGTCCCTCCCGCCGACGCCCCGCCGCCGGTGTTCGCCTCGTACCCGCCGTGCGTCTGCCATCGCTGCCGGTCGGCGGCCGGCCGGTGAGCGCCGCGTGCGCCGCGTGCGGGTCCACGCAGCATCTGCGGGTCGTCGCGGTCCGGGACGGTAAGGACGTGTGGGCCTGCCACGAGCACGCCGCGGACCTCGCGGCCCCCTTTGACGACACGCTGGCGGCCCTGGCCTGGTACCAGAGCCGGCGCCGCGCGCCCCATTGAGCTCCGCCCGCTGCCCACGACCGATGGCAGGGACGGCTCAGCGGGCGGGCACCACCACCCCGCCGCATCCGGCACGACCTACCCAGGAGGTAGCAGATGAGCGACACGATGACCGACGCGGGCAAGCACGGCGGGGAGCCGTCCGACAAGCCGTGGACGCCGCCGCCGGCCCCGCCGTCCCCGGACGGCTCCGGCCCCGGCAAGTACATCGACCCCAACGGGAGCTGATGTGACCACCGCCCAAGTGGGCGGGCACGCCGCGCTCGTAGAGGACCTCTACGAGCGCGGCCTGCTCGATGAGACATGGCGCGCCGTCTGGCACGCCGTCCCCCGCGAACCGTTCATCCCCCAGCAGGCGTGGCGCCAGGGCCCGACCGGCTGCGAGCCGCTGACCACCGAGGCCGAGCGGCTCGCCCTCATCCACTCCGACGAGCCGGTCGTCATCCAGCTGGACGACGGCCGGCCGGACGGCCCCGGCATCGCCACCTCGTCCAACAGCCAGCCCTCCATGGTGGCGCGCATGCTGCGGCTGCTGCTTGTCGAGTCGGGTCATCGCGTGCTGGAGATCGGCACCGCGTCCGGATATGTCGCCGCGCTCCTGTCGCGACGGCTTGGTGACCCGCTCGTCCACAGCGTGGAGATCGACCCCGGCCTCGCTCACCACGCGGCCGCTGTTCTGCGCTCGGCCGGGTACGAGCCGAACCTCGCGTGCGTGGACGGCGAATGTGGCCGGCCCGACCAAGCCCCCTTCGACCGCATCATCTCCACGTGCGCGCTCCGAACGATCCCACACCAGCTTGTGCAACAGCTCGCCCCGGGCGGCATCCTCGTAGCCCCGATGGACCGCGACTTCTGGAGCGGCGCCCTCGTACAGCTCACGAGCGACGGCCGGGGATCGGCGGCCGGCCGATTTCAGGGCGGTGCGTCCTACATGCCGATGCGGTCCCACCGGGCGCCCGCGCCGGCGGCTGTCGATCAGACGACGGCGCGGTCGGCGAAGGCCAACGTGGACCCGCGTGAGCTGCTCTCGCTGGGGTTCGCCTTGTACGCGGGCACCCGCGTGCCAGGCGTTCGCATGGTCCATGCCGACAGGCCGGACGGCGCACAGGTGTGGCTCCAGGACCGGGACGGCTCCGCAGCGACCGCCGCGACATGTGAGGACGCGTGGCTGTACGGGTCGCGTGACTTGTGGGGGGAGGTGGAGCAGGTGCATCAGGAGTACGTCGCCCTGGGCTCGCCCGAGCCTCGCGACTTCGGGCTGACGGTGACGGCCAGGGGCCAGCAGGTGTGGCTGCACCACCCGGAGCGGATCATCGAGCCGGCGCCGAAGCGCGTGGCCACCGCGAGGTGACCGCCTCGGCCGGCCGGCGTCCCTGGTCGGCCGAGGTTCACCGTACGAGGTCGGGCCACGGCCTCTTGGCTGAGGTTGGCGTGTAGCCGCGCGGCCCGGATGTGGTCGCCGATGTGTCGGCGTCGAGCGACAACCCGGCCGGGCGGGGCCCCCGGCCGCGGCAACCCTTGGCCCCGCGGTGGCGACTGTGCGGTACGCAACACCCCTCTTCCCCCCCCCACAGGAGGAAAAGTGCAGCACCCGCACCCGCACCCGCGCACTCCGCGCCGCAGGAGAAGCCGCTCCACCCCGGTCGCCGCCGCCGCTGTCGCCGTGGCCGCCGTGGTCGCCCCGCTCGTCGGGGTGCTGCCGGCCGGGACGGCCGAGGCCGCCGCGCCCGCCCGGCAGGCCGAGCGGCTCGACCGGGGCGTCGTCAGCGTCCACACCGGCAGCGGCAACCTCGTCAGCTGGCGCTGGCTCGGCACCGACCCGGACAACGTGGCGTTCAACGTCTACCGGGGCGGTACGAAGGTCAACGCCACGCCCGTCACCGGCTCGACCAACTACTTCCACTCCGGGGCGCCCAACTCCGCCGACTACACCGTCCGCGCGGTCGTCGGCGGTGTCGAGCAGGGCGACTCCGTCCACGCCGTCCAGTTCCGCACCGGCTACCGGGACGTGCCCATCTCGCCGCCCGCCGGAGGCCGTACGCCGGACGGCGTCTCGTACACGTACGAGGCGAACGACGCGTCCGTGGGCGACCTCGACGGGGACGGCGCCCTGGACTTCGTACTGAAGTGGCAGCCGACCAACGCCAAGGACAACTCCCAGTCCGGCTACACCGGAAACACCGTCATCGACGGCGTCAAGCTCGACGGCACCCGGCTGTGGCGCGTCGACCTCGGGCGCAACATCCGCTCCGGCGCGCACTACACGCAGTTCCAGGTGTACGACTACGACGGCGACGGCAAGGCCGAGGTCGCCATGAAGACGGCGGACGGGACCGTCGACGGAACCGGGAAGGTCATCGGCAGCGGCTCGGCCGACCACCGCAACTCGGGCGGCTATGTGCTGGCCGGGCCCGAGTACCTGACCATGTTCAACGGGCGTACCGGCGCCGCCATGGGCACCGTGGACTATGTGCCCGCGCGCGGCAACGTGGCGTCGTGGGGCGACGGTTACGGCAACCGGGTCGACCGGTTCCTCGCCGGGACCGCTTACCTGGACGGCACCCGGCCCTCGCTCATCATGGCGCGCGGCTACTACACGCGCTCGGTGATCGCGGCCTGGGACTGGCGCGACGGGCGGTTCACGCGTCGCTGGACGTTCGACAGCAGCGCCTCGGCCAACGCCGGCAAGGGCTACGACGGGCAGGGCAACCACAGCCTGTCGGTCGCGGACGTGGACGGTGACGGCAGGGACGAGGTTGTCTACGGGGCGATGACCGTCGACGACAACGGGACCGGGCTCTGGACCAACCGGCTCGGGCACGGGGACGCCGGGCATGTCGGTGACCTGAACCCGGCCCGCGCCGGGCTGGAGTACTTCAAGGTCTCCGAGGACACCTCCAAGCCCGGCTCCTGGATGGCCGACGCCCGTACCGGACAGGTTCTCTGGCAGACCGCCACGGGGGGCGACAACGGCCGTGGCGTCTCCGCCGACGTCTACGCGGGGTCCGCCGGGGCCGAGTCCTGGTCGGCGACCGACACCACGCTCAGGTCGGCGACCGGGGCCTCGCTCGGGCGCGAGCCGTCCAGCGTCAACTTCGTCAGCTGGTGGGACGGGGACACGACCCGCGAGCTGCTGGACGGCACCCGTATCGACAAGTACGGCACGGGCGGCGACACCCGGCTGCTGACCGGCGCCTCGGTGTCGTCCAACAACGGCAGCAAGTCCACCCCGGCGCTCTCCGGTGACATCCTCGGCGACTGGCGCGAGGAGGTCGTCTGGCGCACGTCGGACAACCGGGCGCTGCGGATCTACTCCACGCCGCACCGGACGGACACGAGGATCACCACGCTGCTGCACGACACCATGTACCGCGTGGGGCTGGCCTGGCAGAACACCGCCTACAACCAGCCCCCGCACCCGGGCTTCCACATCGGGGCCGGGATGCGGACCGCACCCCGGCCGGTGATCACTACCCCGTAGCGCAGGCGAGCGTGGTCGGGGGCGGGTTCGTCCCCGACCACGAGCCGGTGAAGCCGAAGGCGACCGACGCGCCCGGCTGCACCGTGCCGTTCCAGGCGGTGTTCTTCGCCGTGACGGCGGCCCCGGTCTGGGTGTGGGTGGCGTTCCAGATCTGGCTGATCTGCTGGCCGGAGGGGAAACTCCAGCCGGCCGACCAACCGTTCCACGCCGCCGTGCCCGTGTTCTTGAGCGTCACCTCCGCCTGGAAGCCGCCCTGCCACTGGCTGGTCACCTTGTACGTCGCGGAACACGGGCCTTCCCCAGGGGGGCCGGTGGGCGTGCCCGCCGTGTCGCCGTAGATGACGCCACGGCCGTTGGTCGACACGTACACGCGCCCGTAGACCCTCGGGTCGCCGGTGATCGCGGCGCCCGTCCAGCCCCACTGGTGGGCGTCGTCGTTGATGCGGACCCAGCTCGCGCCCGCGTCCGTGGAGCGGAAGATCCCGCGTACGCCGCCGATCTTCGCGCTGGTGTACAGCGCCTGGTACGAGGCGCCCGGCGCGGCCTTGCCGAAGCCGATGGTGTCGGCCTCCTCGACGCCCCGGACCCTGGCGAACGTCGCGCCCGAGTCGGTCGAGCGCCACAGGCCGTACGTGCCGCCGGCCTCGCCGCCCGCCAGCCAGATGTCGCCGCCCCGGCCCGGGACGGCCTGGAAGCGCACCCCGCCCGACGCGGGCAGGCCGGTGGCCCCGGACGCGGTGAAGGTGGCGCCACCGTCCGTACTGACGTAGAACGTCCCGGCCGCGAAGCCGTAGAACTTCTTCGGGTCGACCCGGTCGGCCTCGACGACCGCGCCGGCCGGGATGCCCCGAGCCGCCGTCCACGACGTGCCGAAGCCGGACGTGGTGTGCACCGCCGCGCCGTCCGGGCTCCACACGAACCGGCTGCCGTCCGCCGCCGCCGCCACCGTGCCGCCGCCGGAGACGCCCGAAGGCTCCTGACCCGCGAACCAGGTGGCGCCGTTGTCGGTGGAGAAGGCGATGCGCGGGCCGCTGTCGAGGTTGCCGACGCGGACGACCGTGTCCGGGCGGGACTCGGCGTAGTCCAGGCTCGTCGTGGTCGTGAAGTTGGGCGAGGTGAACATCATCGGCGGCACCTTGGTGACGTCGGTGTGCCGGAAGCCGCCGATGTCACCGAGCGCGCTGATCAGCGGGGCCCCGGAGGGCGGCGAGACGAGGTCGTTGACGGCCGTCTCCTCCAGGCCCCGCACCATCGGCGTGATGGTGATCCTGCCGCCGCCGTCCCACTGCCCGAGGTTCTCCGTGCCGTAGATCGTGGCGC
The DNA here is from genome assembly GCF_030406405.1 of Streptomyces ficellus. GTDB lineage: Bacteria > Actinomycetota > Actinomycetes > Streptomycetales > Streptomycetaceae > Streptomyces > Streptomyces ficellus_B. The sequence continues at coordinate 157,569 of NZ_JAUEPL010000006.1, read as the reverse complement.
CCGTCCCGTACATCATCCGGTTCGAGTCGAACGGGTCGATCTCCAGCGACTCGGTCATCCAGCCCAGCTTCGGGGACTGCTCGGGCGGTGCGGGGTCGGCGCCCCAGGTGAGCCAGGGGGAGGAGGAGACGTCCATGGTGTAGCGGTTGGAGCGGGTGGGGTACGAGGTGTACTCCCACGCCCGGGTCCAGGTGGCGCCGCTGTCGGTGGTGCGGAAGATCTGGGTGTCGGGCCACCAGGAGCTGTAGCCGGTCACCATGACCGTGCCGGGTTTCTGCCGGTCGGCGCTCAGCCCGCTGAAACCGTAGTGCGCCTGGGCGTCCGGGGTGATGTCCCGCCAGGTCGCGGTCTTCGTGGCGTACCGCCACACCGCGCCCTTGCCGCCGTCGTACGGGCCGCCCGTGTCGCTGTACGCCAGGTAGAGGTGGCCGCTCGCCGCGTCGAGGACGCCCTTGTGGGCGAGGAGGCCGGTGGGCTGGCCGGGCAGCCGGGTCCAGGTGGCGCCCGCGTCGGTGGAGCGGTAGACGGCGTTGTCCTTGTCGGCGACACCGACGTAGATCGTCCTGGTGGCGGTTCCGCGCGTGCCGGTCGTCTCGTCGAAGGTGACCCAGACGATGCCCTGGTTGTCGGAGGCGTAACCGGAGGTGTCGGACGGGTCCTGGGCGTAGGTGCCGGGGTTGGGGAAGGCGGTGACCTGCGACCAGGTGGCGCCCGCGTCGGTGGAGCGCCACAGGCCCTTGCCGCTGGGCGCGCCGAGGTACAGCACACTGCCCAGGTGCGGGTCGACGGCGAGGCGTTCACCCATGCCGCGCCCTGGCATGTTGCCGCCGAGCTTGAAGGGCAGGTCGGCCTTCTGCCAGGTGGCGCCCCGGTCGGCGGAGCGCAGGACGGCGCCGTTGCCGGGGTCCCAGCTGTTGGTGTACGTGCCGACCGCCGCGTACACCCGGTTCGGGTCGATGGAGTCGGACGCGATGCTGACGACGCCCGTGTGGCCCCAGCGGTCCCAGCCGACCGAGTCGAGCAGCGGCGTCCAGGTCTTGGTGGCCTGCTGCCAGCGGTAGGCGCCGCCGATGTCGGTGCGGGCGTAGGCGAGGTTCTTCTCGGTGCGGCTGAAGACGATGCCGGGGACGAAGCCGCCGCCGTCGATGCGGACGTTCTTCCAGGTGTACGACTCGGCGGCGGGCCCCGGCGGGGCGGCGGGTGCTGCCTGGGCGGCGGCCGTGGCGGCGGGCGGGTGGGTGCCGGTCAGCAGGCCGGCGGCGAGTGCCAGGCCGAGGAGCAGGTGTCGTGTTCTGCGCACGGGGGCTTCCTCTCGGGCGTGGGGGCGTGCGGGCGTGCGGCATCGGGGGGAAAGGCATGAGCCGGGAGGGCCGCAGGCAGCGCGGCCCTCCCGGCTTGGTACGTACGCGAAGCCCCGCGGGGCTATTCGAGAAGCTCCGCGTACGAGCCCATGGCCAGGGCGATGTCCGCCTGGGCCCAGAACCGGTGGTACGTGAAGACCGGCGCGGCACCGCCCTTGAGGTAGGCCTCGACCTTCGGCCAGGCCGGGTCGTCCTGGTAGAAGGAGCGGATCGAGGCGAACGTCGAGGAGGAGTCGACCGTGTCGCCGTTCGGCATGACGCCGGTCCAGCCGCTCGGTACGTACACGGCGTCGTCGAACCGGTTGTAGTCGGCGCGTGTCTCGGGGACCGCGATGCCCAGCGGGTCCTGGTGGTGGGCCCACATGCCGTCCAGCAGCGCCTTGGCGACCCGTTTGGCGTCCGCGTCGCCGGACTTGGCGCCGTAGTACGTCAGGGTCTTGGCGTACGCGGCGGCCACGCCCACGTCGTCGGTGTAGTCGGCGACGGTGACGTGCAGCCCGGTGTTGGCGCCGGGGTTCGCGGGGTTCCAGGTGTCGGGCTTGCCGGACCACTGGAGGGTGGAGGGGAAGCGGTAGGTGCCGTCGGGGTTGATGGTGGTCTTGGAGACGGCCCAGTCGACCCACTTGTCGAGGACGGCCTTGGCGGCCGCGTCACCGGTCTGGTGGTAGAACTCGGCGACCCGTTCCATCGACCACGCCTGGAAGCCGAACCACTGGTTGGACGGCGGGTCGTGGTAGACCGGCTTCTCGTCGTAGTACAGGCCGTGGAAGGTCGGCGTGCCGGCCGGGGGCGTGGCGTACCGGCCCTGCCAGCTGTTGGTGGCGCCGCCCGCGATGGCGCCCTCGGCGGACTGGAGCCAGCGGTAGAACTCCAGCTGCCGGTCCAGGCTGGTCGCCCAGTCCGCCTGCCCGGTGGCCGACTTGGGCTTGAGCGGGGCGTACTCGCTGAGCGCGTACGCGGCCAGCGGGTTCTGGTAGCCGCCGTGGGCGTGGCTGGAGCCGATGCGCCAGGACCAGCCGGCGCTGGTGTCGGTGGCGCCGCCCCAGGCGTAGTACCAGGACATCAGGTAGTGCGCGCTGCTCTTGCCGGTACCGGCCGGGCAGGTGGTCGGGCCGACGCAGTCGCCGGCCTTCTTGAAGTACTTGTCGAACAGGGAGTAGCGCAGGTAGTCGCCCATCTTGGCGGCCTTGGTGACGGTCGCGGTGACCTGCCCGCCCTTGCCCTGCTGCTTGGCCCAGACGTCGGCCCAGTACGCGGCCTGGACGGCGCGGGCGTCGGCGTCGGGGGCGTTGGTGAACTTCCACTGCTTGGCGTAGGAGGCGTCCCCGGTGAACAGGTCCAGGTAGCCGTTCCTGCCGCCGTAGCGGAAGTTGTCGCAGGTGGGGTGGGTGACGGTCTCCCAGACGGACTCCTGGGGGCCGCGCTGGAAGGTGTTGATGTACGACGGTCCCTGCGCGGCCGGCCCGGCGGAGCACGTGCCGGGCTCGTTGCCGAACCCGTAGACGTTGTCGACGTCCTGGAGCCAGTGCATGCCGTAGATGTCATCCGTGCCGTACGCGCTCTTCAGCTCGCCGGCGATCGGGTCGACGCCCGCGGTGACACCGGAGTCCAGGCGCGAGGGGTACTGCGCCGGCAGGTCGTGCTCGGGGGCGTACGTGGCCGGTTTCGAAGCGTTGTAGGAGGAGTTGGTGGGCTGGTCGGCGCGGGTGGGGATCATGTACTTCTCCATGGTTTCCCACGCGCCGTTGAACTTGGTCCAGTCGCCGGTGATCTTCCCGTACATGGCCTGGAGCCAGATCAGATAGCTGTACGCCTCCGAGGTCGTCTCGTGCCCGTGGTCCGGCGCCTCGACGATCAGCGTCTCCACCGAGTGGTACGGGATGCCCTCGGGCGAGAAGTAGCCGTTGCCCGGGTTGGTGATCTTCCCGTGGAGGTCGAGGAAGCGGGCGTCGTACGTGGAGTCGGCGGCCAGCTGCGTGACGGTGACCTCGGCCTTGGTGTGGCCGGGGGCGGTCGCGGTGAAGACGGCCGAGCCGGTGCCGGTCCGCGCGGCGGTGACGGTCACCTTCTGGGCGGTGTTCCAGTTCGCCGGGGTGAAGGTGAGGGTCGTGGGAGCCGCGGTGAGGCCGGTGGTGCCGGAGGTGCGGGCGATGGTCACCGTGACGTTGCCGTTGGCGGGCGGCTGGGTGGACAGCTTCAGGTCGAAGCTGCCGGTGGTGCCCTGGCGGACGCCGAGCTGGGCGGGGGTGGCGACCAGGGCGGGGCCTGCGGCGACCGTGATGCCGACCGGCGCGGACTCGGCCGCGGCGCCCCGGCTGTCGTACGCCTTGGCGTAGAGGGAGTGGGCGCCGGCGGCGAGGCCCGTGGCGCTGTGGGTGAAGGGTGCGGTGGTGTCCGTACCGAGCAGGGCCGGTGTGCCGCTGCCGCCGCTGCGGTAGAACTCGACCTTGCTGACGGTGGCTCCGTCCGCGGCCGCGGCGGTGGCGGCCATCGGGACGGGATCGCCGGCGGTGAAGACGGCGCCGGGGGCCGGGCTGGTGAGCACGGCGACCGGCGGCTGCTGGGCACCGGCGCAGGTCGTGCCGTTGACGGCGAACGAGGCGGGTGCCTTGTTGGTGCCGGTGTAGGTGAACTGGGCACCGGTGGTGACGGCCGCGCCCGCGGCGACGGTCCTGTTCCAGGCGGCGCTCTGGACGCTGACGGACTTTCCGGTCTGGGACCAGGTGCCGTTCCAGCCGTTGGTGAGCCTCTGGTCGCCCGCCTGGTCGTAGGTGAGGGTCCAGCCGTCGAGGGGGGCGGTGCCCCGGTTGGTGAGGGTCAGCTCGGCGGTGAAGCCGGAGCCCCAGTCATTGGTGGTCTTGTAGTCGACGCTGCACTGCACGGCCGCGGCGGCCTGTGCGGGGGTGGTTCCGGCGGCGGCGGTCATCCCGAGAGGCAGGGAGACGACGGCGACCAGCGCGGCCCATAACCGTCTTGGTCCTGGTGACATGTGCTTGCTTCTCCTCGCGGCTCGTGAGGGAGGTGGGGATGAGCACAAGCTTTGACCAGTGGGAGCGCTCCCACTATGCGGAGAGGCGGCGAGGGGGTCAAGGTGCTTGAAGAGTCGAAGAAAATCGACAGCGAAAATTGACGGCCCCTCTGTTCCTTGACAGCGCTTGGCGCTACGGTCTGCTGCACCAGTGGGAGCGGTTCCATTCAGTCGGCGCGTTGTCAGGTACGCGCCCGTTCTGCAAGGAGTCGCTCATGCGACACCCCCCGCGATACTCCCCGCGACACGCCCCGTCCTTACGCTCCCGTATCGGAGCGGTGCTCACCGGAACGGCGCTCGCTGTGGTCGGCGCCGCTCTCCCGCCCGGGTCGGCGGCGGTGGCCGCGCCGGTCCAGGCGGGCGCCATGTCCCCGGCGAAGGCCGCACCGGCCCCGGCGGCTGCCGGGGCCGCTTCGGCGGCCGCCGCACCCGTCTGCACGGTGGAGTACAGCGCCACCAACCAGTGGGCCGGCGGTTTCCAGGGATCGGTCACCGTGACCAACAACGGTGCCGCGCTGAACGGCTGGACCCTGGGCTTCGCCTTCACGGGCGGCCAGAAGGTGTCCCAGGGCTGGGGCGCCACATGGTCCCAGTCCGGTGCGTCGGTCACCGCCGTGAACGAGAGCTGGAACGGCTCGCTTCCCACCGGCGCCCGTGTCACCGCCGGGTTCATCGCCTCCTGGTCGGGTACGAACCCCGCCCCGGCGTCGTTCACGCTCAACGGCACGGTGTGCAACGCCGACCCCGGCGGCCCGACCGACCCGCCGAACCCGCCGAACCCGCCGGACCCGGGCAGTGGGCCGCCCGTGCTCACCGTGAACGGCAACAAGCTGGTGGACGAGAACGGCGCCACCCGCCGGATGCTCGGCGTGAACCGCTCCGGCGGCGAGTTCATGTGCGTGCAGGGGCACGGCATCTTCGACGGGCCGGTGGACGACGCCTCCGTACGCGCCATCGCCGGCTGGAACGCCAACACGGTCCGCATCCCGCTCAATGAGGAGTGCTGGCTGGGCCTGGACAACATCAAGCCGGCCTACCGGGGCACGGCCTACATCAACGCCGTGAAGGACCTGGTGGCGCGGGTCGAGGCGCACGGCATGACGCCGATCGTGGAGCTGCACTGGAGCTGGGGGCAGTACACCGGCAACTCCGCGGGCTGCTCGGACATCCACGCGAGCTGCCAGAAGCCGATGCCCAACGCCCGCTACACCCCGACCTTCTGGACCTCGGTGGCGAACACCTTCAAGGACGACCGGCGCGTCGTCTTCGACCTGTTCAACGAGCCCTACCCGGACCGCGCCACCTCCACCGCCGCCCAGGCCTGGACCTGCTGGCGCGACGGCGGCACCTGCCCGGGGATCGGCTACGAGGTCGCCGGGATGCAGGATCTCCTGGACGCGGTACGGGCCACCGGGGCCCGCAACCTCGTCCTGGTCCCCGGAATCGCGTACTCCAACGACCTGAGCCAGTGGCTCGCGTACGCACCGGCCGACCCGGCCGGCAATCTCGCCGCCGCCTGGCACGTCTACAACTTCAACGCCTGCGCGAACGAGGCGTGCTGGGACTCCACGCTCGCGCCGGTCGCCGCCCGCGTACCGCTGGTGGCGGGCGAGATCGGCGAGAACACCTGCGGGCACGGCTTCATCGACCGCGTCATGAGGTGGTTCGACGCCCGTGGCCTGTCGTACCTCGGCTGGACCTGGAACACCTGGGACTGCTCCTCGGGCCCGGCCCTGATCAGCGACTACAACGGCACCCCCACCGCATTCGGCATCGGGTTGCGCGACCATCTGCGCGCCCTCGACTGAGAGGTAACACCGGACATGAGCCGCACCACGAACACCACCACGGGCAGCGCCTCGGGCAGCGCCTCGGGCAGCACCGCGACCGCGCCTCGCCGCCGTCGCACCGCCCTGCTGGCCGCCTGCACCCTGATCGCGGCGACCGGCGCGACCGCCACCGCGCTGACCACCACGGCCGGCGCCGCCGCCCCCGGCTGCACGGTCGACTACCAGGTCACCAACCAGTGGAACGCCGGCTTCGGCGCCAATGTCACCATCACCAACACCGGTGACCCGGTGAGCTCCTGGACCCTGGAGTGGACCTACGCGGGAAACCAGCGCGTCACCCAGGGCTGGAACGCCACCATCACGCAGGCCGGCGCCGCCGTCACCGCCAAGAACGTCTCGTACAACGGCACGCTGGCCACCAACGGCTCCGCCTCCTTCGGCTTCAACGCCTCGTACAGCGGCACCAACGCCATACCGGCGGCCTTCAAGCTGAACGGCGTCACCTGCAACGCCGGTCCGGGCGGCCCGACCGACCCGCCCGGCCCGACCGACCCGCCCACCACCCCGCCGCCGTCCGGCAGCCGCGTCGACAACCCGTACGCGGGCGCCAAGGTGTACGTGAACCCGGAATGGTCCGCGAAGGCCGCGGCCGAGCCGGGCGGCAGCCGCATCTCCAGCCAGCCGACCGGCGTCTGGCTGGACCGGATCGCCGCCATCAACGGCGTCAACGGCGGCATGGGCCTGCGCGCCCACCTCGACGAGGCGCTGCGGCAGAAGGGCACCGGCGAGCTCGCCGTCCAGCTGGTGATCTACAACCTGCCCGGCCGCGACTGCGCCGCCCTCGCCTCCAACGGCGAGCTGGGCCCCACCGAGATCGACAAGTACAAGACCCAGTACATCGACCCGATCGCCGCGATCCTGGCCGACCCCAAGTACGCGGGCCTGCGGATCGTCACCACGGTCGAGATCGACTCCCTGCCCAACCTGGTCACCAACGTGACGCCCCGCCCGACCGCCACACCCAACTGTGACGTGATGAAGGCGAACGGCAACTACGTCAAGGGCGTCGGGTACGCGCTGAACAAGCTGGGCGCCATCGCCAACGTCTACAACTACGTGGACGCCGGCCACCACGGCTGGCTGGGCTGGGACGACAACTTCGGCGCCTCGGCCGAACTGTTCAAGCAGGCGGCGACCGCCGAGGGCTCCACGGTCTCCAAGGTGCACGGTTTCATCGTCAACACGGCCAACTACAGCGCCCTGAAGGAGGACCACTTCACGATCGACGACTCGGTCAACGGCGTCTCCGTACGCCAGTCGAAGTGGGTCGACTGGAACCGGTACACCGACGAGCTGTCGTACGCCCAGGCCATGCGCGCCAAGCTGGTCTCGCTCGGCTTCGACCAGAACCTCGGCATGCTGATCGACACCTCCCGCAACGGCTGGGGCGGCGCGGCCCGGCCGACCGGCCCCGGCGCGCGCACCGACGTCGACACCTACGTCAACGGCGGCCGCTACGACCGGCGCATCCACCTGGGCAACTGGTGCAACCAGGCCGGCGCGGGCCTCGGCGAACGCCCGAAGGCGGCGCCGGCGGCGGGCATCGACGCGTACGTGTGGATGAAGCCGCCGGGTGAGTCGGACGGGGCGAGCAGCGCGATCCCGAACGACGAGGGCAAGGGCTTCGACCGGATGTGCGACCCGACCTACACGGGCAACCCGCGCAACGGCAACAGCATGTCGGGCGCGCTCCCGAACGCCCCGGTCTCGGGCCACTGGTTCTCGGCCCAGTTCCAGGAACTGATGAAGAACGCCCACCCGGCGCTCTGACGCACCCCCGGGCCCCCGCCCCCGGCAGCCGCTCACGGCCGGCCGGGGGCGGGGGCCCGGGACGTCACACGGTGGTGACGACCTTGCCCGGGGGTCAGCGAGCGGCTTCCCCGTCGGGCCTCCGTGCTCTCTCAGCCGGCGTGGAGAATCCGAAAGCGACCGGGTTCCGCCGGGTCCCGATCAACGACTTGGACCGGTGTCCAAGCCCATTGCCAAACGCTGATGCCCGGCGTGCGGGAGAACCGGATCGGCCCGCGGGTGCCCTCGACCGCCACGCGCGGCCATGACGCGGCGATGGCCGCCCGGTCCGTACCGTGGGATCGCAGCACCTCGGCGAGGACCGCGACGGTGTCCCAGCCCTCGAAGGCGACGAAGGACGGCGCTTCGCCGAGCCGCTCGCGAAGCTGCTTCCCGACGCGTTCGCCAAGCGGACCGAGGCGCTCGGGAAGGTAGCGCAGGAACGGAATCCCGGCGCCGTCCTCGCCCAGCGCCGCGGCCCATTCGACGAACTCCGGTTGTCCGGCCGGAGCGCCGACCAGTATCTCCGCGAGCCGCTGGTCGCCCCGGACGGCCCTGACGATCGGCACCGCCGGCTCCGGATGGCCGACCAGCAGGAGGAGCGCCGTCGCACCGTGGTCGACGAGCGCGTCGCACAGGGCCTCGGGTGTGAGCGCGTTCGTGTCGAGTTCGACGACGGTGCCGCCGCGGGGAGCGAGGTGGTCCCGCAGGACGCGGGTCCCGGACGCCCAGTAGACGCTCGGCTGGGTCGCCACGGCGACCTGGCGCCGGCCCGCGCCGAGGAGGAAGTCCGCGTAGACGCGCCAGCCGTGGGACTGGGCCGGGGCCAGGCGCGCGACCCACTCCGTCGGCTCCTCGGTGAGCGCGTCGAGCACCGCGGACGAGCAGAGGAACGGCACGCCGAGGGCGTCGGCCCGGGCGGCGGCGGCGCGGGCGACGACGCTGTGGTACTCGCCCGCCACGGCGGTCACGCCCAGGCCGGCCAGTTCGTCCACGGCCGCCGCGGCCCGCTCCGGATCGGCCGCGGTGTCCCGGACCACCAGCTCCAGTGGTCTGCCGCCGATCCCGCCGGCCTCGTTGACCTCGCGAACGGCCAGGTCGAGTCCTGCGAGCAGGTGTCGGCCCGCCTCGACCCAGCCGGGCCGCGTCAGCGGGACCAGAGCGCCCAGGCGGACGGGCGGCCGGCCTGTGTGCTCCGCTCCGGACGGCGATGGTGGCGTATTCATCGGGTGGCGTCTCCCCTGGGACGATGCGGTCGCGCTCCGCCCGGATGGCGCTCCGCCCGGGGCCGGCGGTCCGCGTTCCTCACGTCTCGCCGCGGCGGGCGCGTTCGGGTGATCATGCCGGTGATTGGACCCACCACCATCGCCAATAGGCAACCGATTATGCGCTCGCTGAGCTGCCACGCTTTATGGTCACCGGCACCAACGAGGGCCTGGGCGCTTGGCCGTTACGCCCTGGGAACGACGCTGTGAGGCTCACCGGGCTATCGTCAGGGCGAGTAGAGGAGGGCGGGTGGGGTGGGATTCGTCATCGAATCATGGCGACGCTGTTGGCCTGGGGCCTGCGGTGCCGTACGGACCGCGACCTGCGGATCGCCTTCTCGGGGGAGTAGTCCGCCGCTTCGCGAGGGCCGGCGGCCGCGCTACGACATCGGGATCTGACGACCGTGCCATTCCATCGATGCAGACGCGCACGACCGGCTCCCGGTACGAGCGGATCGCGGCGGATCCAGAGCCCAGGTGATCCGGCCGCGCCTGCGTCACGTCGAGTCCCGCACCACCAGGTCCGTGGGGAGGATCACCTGGCGCGGCTCCGTGCCGCTGCCGGTGATGTGCTGGAGCAGGGCGCGGGCCATGCGGCGGCCCATCTCCTCGATCGGCTGGCGCACGCTCGTGAGGCCCGGGTCCATCAGGCGGGCCACCGCCGAGTCGTCCACGCCGATGAGCGCCACGTCGTCGGGGACGCGGCGGCCGGCGTCGCGCAGGACGCTGCGGGCGCCCGCGGCCATGACGTCCGAGGCGGCGAAGACGCCGTCCAGGCCGGGGCAGCGGTCCAGGAGTTGGCGCATGGCGCGGCGGCCGCCCTCCTCGGTGAAGTCGGCGGCGGCGACCAGCCGGTCGTCCAGCGGGAGTTCCGCGGCCTCGATGCCCTGGCGGTAGCCGTCGAGGCGGCAGCGCGCCACGTACATGTCGAGCGGGCCCGTGATGGTGGCGATGCGGCGGCGGCCGCGGCCGGCGAGGTGGGCGACGGCGGAGCGGCCGGCGCCCACGTTGTCGGAGTCGACGTACGCGACCGGTTCGTCCGCGGAGCGGCGGCCGTTGAGTACGGCGGGGATGCCCAGTTCCTGGACCAGGTCGGGCAGCGGGTCGTCCCCGTGGACCGAGACGAGCAGGACGCCGTCCACGCGCTGGGCCGACAGGTACTGCTCGAACCGCTGCCGCTCCTTGCTGGAGCGGATGAGCGTCAGCAGCAACTGCATGTCCGCGTCCGCGAGTTCGGCGCTGACTCCCCGGATGATGTCGAGGAAGTACGGCTCGGCGAACAGCCGCGCCTCGGTTTCCGGGATGACCAGGGCGACCGCGTCGGTGCGGGCGCCCGCCAGCGCGCGGGCGGCGCGGTTGGGGACGTACCCCAGTTCGGCGATGGCCTGGCCGACCGCCTCCTTCGCGCGGTCGCTGACCCTCGGCGAGCCGTTGATCACCCGCGACACGGTGCCGCGCCCGACCCCCGCGCGGGCCGCGACCTCCTCCAGCGTGGGCCTGCCGGTCTGCCGTCCGCTCACCGCCATCGGTCTCCCGTCGAACCTCGTGCCTCGTGCCTCGTCGTACCCCGGATGAGGTAGTCAACCTAGAGGGTGCCCCCTCCCCCAGCACGAGCGGGAGTACCTGCTCACCGTAAACGGAATGGGAGCGCTCCCACAGCGGTCTCACCGTAGAGGAAAGCCACCCCCGGCGCCACCGCACCCGCCGCCGCCCGCCTTCAGGAACTGACGGCCACCCGCACGCACCGCCCGGGCCCCACGAATGTGGTGTTCATGTCTTGACACCCGCACCCCGCAGGCAGCAACCTTCCGGGCATGACGGGTGGGAGCGCTCCCACGACCAGCGCCGCCGAACCCGCACCACCACCCTGGACGAGGAGAGTGGAATGCGCACTTCCAGCAGTACGCGCGGACGCCGCCCCGCAATCGCGGCCATCGCCGCGCTCGCGGCCGGCGCCGTCCTGATCACCGGCTGCAGCAGCGAGGGCGGCGGGTCCGGCGAGACCACCGGCGACGGCAGGACGATCCTGCGCATCGGCACGTTCGGTTCGTTCGGTTACGACAACAAGAACGGCGCCAAGCTCTACGCCGAGTACGAGAAGCTCCACCCGAACATCAAGATCGTCGAGTCGAACGTCGCGGACGGCCAGAAATACTGGGACACGCTGAAGCTGCGCCTGTCCAGAAACAGCGGCCTCGCCGACATCCAGGCCATCGAGGTCGGTTACATAGCCGAGGCCACCGGCCCCACCATGGCCAACAAATGGGTGGACCTGTCCAAGACCGGCGGCGCCGACACCTCCGCCTTCCTGGACTGGAAGGTCAAACAGGCGACGACCCCGGACGGCAAGGTCATCGGCCTCGGCACCGACATCGGCCCGATGGCCATCTGCTACAACAAGGATCTCTTCGCCAAGGCCAAGCTCCCCACCGACCGCACCAAGGTCGCCGCCCTGTGGGCGGGCGACTGGGCGAAGTTCGTCGCCACCGGCAAGGCGTACCAGCGGAGCGCCCCCGCCGGGACCGCCTTCCACGACTCCGCCAGCGGCCTGTTCAACGCCGTGCTCTCCAGCCAGCCGCGGCAGTACGCCAACGACAAGGGCGAGCTGGACTACGAGAACAGCCCCGGCGTGAAGAAGGCCTGGGACCTGGCCGTCGAGGCCGCGCGGAGCGGGATCACGGCGAAGCTGCGCCAGTTCGACGAGAAGGGCACCTGGAACGCCGGCTTCAAGAACGCGAAGTTCGCCACGGTCGCCTGCCCGAGCTGGATGACCGGCATCATCAAGGACCAGGCCGGCCCGGCCAACGAGGGCAAGTGGGACATCGCGGCCCCGCCGGTCGCCGGCAACTGGGGCGGCTCCTTCCTCGCCGTACCGAAGTCCGGCCCCCACGCGGAGGAGGCCGCCAAACTCGCGGCCTGGCTGACCGCGCCGGCGCAGCACGCCAAGGTGTTCGGGGTCAACGGCAACATCCCCTCCACCAAGGACACCCTCGCCTCGGCGGCCGTCCAGAACGCCACGATCCCGTACTTCGGTGACACCCCCGTCGGCAAGATCTACTCCGAGGCCGCGGCCGGTATCACCCCCGCGCCGGTCAGCCGGTACGACGGCCAGGTGAAGACCTTCATCACCGACAACGGAATCCTGGACATCGAGCAGCGGGGCACCTCTCCCGACGCCGCCTGGGAGAACGTCAGGAAGCTGGTCGCCGACAAGATCGACCAGTAGCGGGGCCACCGGCCGCCCGGCGCTCCCCCGCCGGGCGGCCGCCCACCTCCCCGTACCGACTTGGAAGGACCGCCCCTCGTGGCCACCTCCGTCCGTGCGGCGACCGGCGACGGCACCGCGCCGCCCGACCCCTCGCCGCCACCGCCCCCCTCACCACCGGCGCCCAGCAGGTGGCGCGGCAGGCTCTACCGCTGGGACCTCAAGGCGACCCCGTACGCGTTCGTCTCCCCCTTCTTCCTCTGCTTCGCCGCCTTCGGGCTCTTCCCGCTGATCTACACGGGCTGGCTCTCGCTGCACCGCGTCGAACTCGGCGGGGAGGCCCAATGGCGGGGCCTGGACAACTACACGGCCCTGTGGGGCAGCGACTTCTTCTGGAACGCGCTGGCGAACACCTTCACCATCGGGGTCATCTCCACCGTTCCGCAGCTGCTCATGGCCCTGGGCCTGGCGCACCTGCTCAACTACAAGCTGCGCGGCCGGGGTTTCTTCCGGGTGGCGGTGCTCGCTCCGTACGCCACGTCGATCGCCGCCGCGACGCTCGTCTTCGCCCAGCTGTTCAACAGCGACTACGGACTGATCAACACCGTGCTCGGATGGGTCGGCTTCGATCCGGTCGACTGGGAGTCATCGAAGTGGCCGGCGCAGATCGCCATCTCGGTCATCGTCATCTGGCGGTGGACCGGCTACAACGCCCTGATCTACCTCGCCGCGATGCAGGCCGTGCCGCAGGACCTGTACGAGGCGGCCTCCCTGGACGGCGCCTCACGCTTCCGGCAGTTCATCAGCGTCACCATTCCCTCCATCCGCCCGACGATCCTGTTCACCATCGTCGTCTCCACGATCGGCGCCACGCAGCTGTTCGGTGAGCCGATGCTGTACGGCGGCAGCCTCGGGGTGAGCGGCGGCAGCGGCAACCAGTTCCAGACGCTGAGCCTGCTGATGTACGAGAAGGGCTGGATCACCGGCGCGCTGGGGCAGGCGTCCGCGATCGCCTGGGTGATGCTGCTGATCCTGCTGCTGATCGGCGCCGCCCGGCTGCTCGTCGCCCGCCTGAACAAGGAGTCGGCATGAGGACCTTCGGGCAGAGGGCGGGACGGCAGCACCACGCGGGCCCGCTGACGTACATCCTGCTGGGACTGGCGGCCCTGGTCTCGCTCTTCCCGCTGTACTGGAACCTCGTCGCCGCCTCGCACACGGGCGAGCGGGTGGTGGAGGCCCCGGCGCCGCTGCTGCCGGGTCCGCGCCTGTTCGACAACCTCACCTTCGCCTGGAACCAGGTCGACATGGGTGAGGCGCTGGTCAACACCACCGTGGTCGCGGGCCTGGTGGCGCTGTCCACCGTGCTGTTCTCGACACTGGCCGGTTTCGCGTTCGCCAAGCTGCCGTTCCGTGGCCGCAATGTGCTGCTGGCGCTGGTGGTGGCGACGATGACGATCCCGCCGCAGCTCAGCGTCATCCCGCTGTACCGGATCATCACCGACCTGGGCTGGGTGGACCAGTTGCAGTCGGTGGTGCTGCCCTCGCTGGTGGCCGCGTTCGGGGTGTTCTTCATGCGCCAGTACCTGCTGGAGGCGCTGCCGGTGGAGCTGGTGGAGGCGGCGCGGATGGACGGCGCGCACAGCCTGCGGATCATCTGGCACGTGGTGTTCCCGGTGGCGAGGCCCGCCATGGCGGTGCTGGGCATGCTGGTCTTCGTCCAGGCCTGGAACGACTTCTTCTGGCCGTTCATCGCGCTCACGCCGGACGGCAGTCCGACCCTTCAGGTGGCGCTCGCCGGCCTCGGTTCGGGGAACCACACCATCAACCAGGCCGTCGTGCTGACCGGCGCGCTGATCTCCACCGTGCCGCTGCTGCTCGTCTTCGCGGTGCTCGGCAAGCACATCGTGGGGGGCATCACCTCGGGCGCGGTCAAGAACTGACCTGACGCGGCCGATGCCCTACCTGACCCTCTCTGCACCCGTCTCTGCGTTGGGAGCGCTCCCGTATGACTGCGTCCGACATGACCGCCACCGAGGTGACTGCCGCCGAGGTGACTGCCCCCGATAGGGCCGTGACCGACACGACCGCGGCCGGTGCCACCGCGGCCGATTCCCTGCCGCTGACCGCGACCCGCCGGTTCCCGCCCGGGTTCCTGTGGGGCGCCGCCACCGCCGCGTACCAGATCGAGGGGGCGGCCGCCGAGGACGGCCGTACCCCCTCGATCTGGGACACCTTCGCCCGTACGCCGGGCAAGGTCTTCGAGGGGCACACGGGCGATGTGGCGGTCGACCACTACCACCGGTTCCGTGACGACGTACGGCTCATGGCCGACCTGGGCCTGACCGCGTACCGCTTCTCCGTCTCCTGGCCGCGCGTACAGCCGACCGGCCGCGGGCCCGCCGTACAGAAGGGCCTGGACTTCTACCGGCGGCTCGTCGACGAGCTGCTCGCCCACGGCATCACGCCCCTCCTGACGCTCTACCACTGGGACCTGCCCCAGGAGCTCGAAGACGCGGGCGGCTGGCCGCAGCGCACCACGGCCGAGCGCTTCGGGGAGTACGCCGGGATCGTCGCCGACGCGCTCGGCGACCGCGTCCCGCGCTGGACCACCCTCAACGAGCCCTGGTGCAGCGCCTTCCTCGGGTACGGCTCCGGCGTCCACGCCCCGGGCCGCACGGACCCGGTCGCCGCCCTGCGCGCCGCCCACCACCTGAACCTGGGGCACGGCCTCGCGGCGCAGGCGCTGCGCGCCGCCCTGCCCTCGCACGCCGAGGTGTCGGTGTCGCTCAACCTGCACCAGGTCAGGCCGCTGACCGGCGCCGCCGAAGACCTGGACGCGGCGCGCCGGATCGACGCGGTCGGCAACCGGGTCTGGCTCGGGCCCATGCTGAACGGCGCCTATCCCGAGGACCTGCTGGCGGACACGGCCGGGCTCACCGACTGGTCCTTCGTACGGCGAAACGACCTCACCGAGATCAACCAGTTGCTGGACACCGTGGGCATCAACTACTACACGCCGACCCTCGTGTCGGTGGTCCGCGACGGCGACGACGCCCCACGCCACGACGGCCACGGCGCCAGCACCTTCTCGCCCTGGCCCGGCTCGGAGGACGTCGCCTTCCACCAGCCGCCCGGCGAGCTGACCGCGATGGGCTGGAGCGTCGACCCGTCCGGCATGTACGACCTGCTGATGCGCATGACCCGCGAGCACCCGGGGCTGCCGCTGCTGATCACGGAGAACGGCGCGGCGTACGAGGACGAGGTCGCCGCCGACGGCTCGGTCCACGACCCGGAGCGCCTGGCGTACGTGCAGGGCCATCTGGAGGCGGTGCACCGGGCCATCTCCGACGGGGCGGACGTCCGGGGCTACTTCCTGTGGTCGCTGCTGGACAACTTCGAGTGGGCGTACGGCTACGCCAAGCGGTTCGGCGCGGTGCACGTCGACTACGAGACGCAGAAGCGTACGCCGAAGTCGACCGCCCACTGGTACGCGCGCGTGGCGCGGTCGGGCGAGGTGCCCCCGCCCCAGGGGATGTAATAGCGCGGCGAGGCCCAGGCACGTCCCGACGCCCAGGCCCGCCCCCGAGCTCCCGCTCGTCCCCGAGGTCCCGGCTCGCCGCCGGGGCCTCGGCGCGTCAGGGCCCCGTTCCGTACAGAATCACCCCATGCGCACTCATACCCGCGTGCCGCGGACGCGGGCCCTGCTGCTCGCGGCCGCCGTCGCGCTCGGCGCCGCGCCGGCCGCCGGCTGCGCCGCGGACAGGGACGGCGACGACGGCCGCACCACCATCAGCGTGGGGCTCTTCGGCAGCTTCGGCTTCAAGGAGGCCGGTCTCTACGACGAGTACATGAGGCTCCACAAGGACGTGGTCATCGAGCAGACGTCCATCCAGCGCAACGAGAACTACTACCCGCAGCTCCTCACCCACCTGGTCAGCGACAGCGGCCTCGCCGACATCCAGGCCGTCGAGGCGATCAACATCGCGGAGATCACCGCCACCCAGGCGCACCGGCTGGAGGACCTGGGCACCGCCCCGGGCGTACGGAAGGACGACTTCCTGCCGTGGAAGTGGGCGCAGGCCACCACCAAGGACGGCAGGACGGTCGGCCTCGGCACCGACATCGGGCCGCAGGCCATCTGCTACCGCAAGGACCTCTTCGCCAGGGCCGGGCTGCCCACCGACCGGGAGGCGGTCGGCAGGCTGTGGGCGGGCGACTGGCGCGCGTATCTGGAGACGGGCAAGCGCTACCGGGCGAAGGCCCCGGCGGGCACGGCGTTCACCGACTCGGCCTCCGGCGTCCTGGCGGCCATCACCGGCAGCAGCGCCAGGAGGTTCTACGACGAGGACGGCACCGTCGTCTACAAGAGAAACCCGGCCGTGCGGGAGGCCTGGGACATCGCCGCCTCCTTCGCGACCGAGAACCTGACCGCCCGGCTCCAGCAGTTCACCCCCGCCTGGGATCAGGCGTACGCCAACGCCACCTTCGCCACCGTCTCGTGCCCCGCCTGGATGCTCGGCTACATCGAGGACAAGGCGGGGGCGGCCGGGCGCGACAGGTGGGACGTGGCGGCCGCGCCCAGACCGGGCAACTGGGGCGGCTCGTTCCTCGTCGTACCGAGGTCCGCCAAGCACCGGGCGGAGGCGGTACGGCTCGCGGCCTGGCTGACCGCGCCCGAGCAGCAGGCGAAGCTGTTCCAGCGGCGCGGCAGCTTCCCGAGCGCATCCGCCGCACACGCCCTGCCCGCCGTGTCGGGCGCCAGGCACCCGTACTTCAACGACGCGCCCACCGGCCGGATCTACACCCGCGCCGCCCAGGGCGTGCCGGTGACGATCCTCGGCCCGAAGGACCTGGTCATCGCCCAGAACCTGGCCGACGTCGGCATGCTCCAGGTCGACCAGAGGGGCAGGTCGCCCGAGGCGGGCTGGGACGCGGCGGTCAGGACCATCGACAACGCCCTGGACCTGTGACCGGCATGGCGAGCGGGACGACCACGGCCGGCGGTGCGCCACTGCGGCAGGACGCGGCCGGGGAGCGGCGGTGGCGTGCGCGCCGGCACCGCTGGGACGTGCGGTGGAGCCCGTACGCGTACATCGCCCCCTTCTTCGTGTTCTTCGCCGCCTTCGGGCTCGTCCCGCTGCTCTACACGGCCTGGGCCTCGCTGCACCGCGTGGAGCTGACCGCGCCCGCCGACATGGAGTGGGTGGGGCTGCGCAACTTCTCACGGCTGGTGGCGGACGAGTTCTTCTGGAACGCCCTGAAGAACACGGTCACCATCGGGCTGCTGTCCACCGTGCCGCAGTTGCTGATCGCGCTCGGCGTGGCGCACCTGCTGCACGGCCGGCTGCGCGGGTCGATGTTCTTCCGGGTGGTGGCCCTCACCCCGTACGCCACCTCCGTCGCCGCCGCGACGCTGGTCTTCGTGCTGCTCTTCGGGCGCGATTACGGGATGGTCAACTGGGCGCTCGGGCTCGCCGGGATCGGCCCGGTCAACTGGCAGAACGGCGCGTGGGCCTCGCAGTTCGCGGTGTCCACGATCGTCATCTGGCGGTGGACGGGCTACAACGCGCTGATCTACCTCGCCGCGATGCAGTCGATCCCGGACGAGCTGTACGAGTCGGCGGCGCTCGACGGCGCCTCGCGCTGGCGGCAGTTCGTCCATGTCACGGTGCCGTCGCTGCGGCCGACGATCCTGTTCACCATCGTCGTGTCGACGATCGGCGCCACCCAGCTGTTCGGCGAGCCGCTGCTGTTCAACGGCAGCGCGGGCGCGACCGGCGGTTCGGACCATCAGTTCCAGACGCTGGGGCTCTACCTGTACGAGCAGGGCTGGGTGAACCTCCATCTCGGCCGCGCCTCGGCGATCGCGTGGGCGATGTTCCTGATCCTGGTGCTGCTCGGGACGGCCGCCGGGCTGATCAACGCCTACCGGAGGAGGACGGGTTGAGAGTTCGTGCGGGCCGGATGACGTACGCCGTGCTCATCGTCTTCACCGTGCTGTCGCTGTTTCCGCTGGTGTGGACGGCGATCGCGGCGTCCGGCACCAACGGCCGGCTCGCGCGGACCCCACCGCCCTTCTGGTTCGGCGGGAACCTGCCGAAGAACCTGGGGATCGCCTGGACCGACGCCAACATGGGCGTCGCCCTGCTCAACACGGTGATCGTGGCGGGCACGGTCGCGGCGGGCACGGTCCTGTTCTCCACGCTGGCCGGCTTCGCCTTCGCCAAGCTGCGCTTCCGCTTCAAGAACGTGCTCCTGCTGCTGGTGATCGGCACGATGATGGTGCCGCCGCAGCTCAGTGTCGTCCCGCTGTTCATGCTGATCGCCGAGCTGTCCTGGACCGACCAGCTCCAGTCGGTCGTCCTGCCCGCCCTGGTCAGCGCCTTCGGGGTGTTCTTCATGCGGCAGTACCTGCTGGAGGCGCTGCCGGTGGAGCTGCTCGAAGCGGCCAGAGTGGACGGCGCGAGCGGCCTCCGGGTGGTGTGGCACGTGGTCTTCCCGGCCGCCCGGCCAGCGATGGCGGTGCTGGCCATGCTGACGTTCGTCATGGCCTGGAACGACTTCTTCTGGCCGATCATCGCCCTCACCCAGAACGGCAGCCCCACGGTGCAGGTGGCGCTGACCGGCCTCGGCCGCGGCTACATCCCCGACCAGTCCGTCATCATGGCGGGCGCGCTGCTGGGCACGCTGCCGCTGCTGCTGGTCTTCGTCGCCTTCGGCAGGCAGATCGTCGGCGGCATCATGCAGGGCGCGGTGAAGGGGTGACCCGCGACGCGCGCGGGGGCGCGCTCCGGCCGGATGGGGGGTGACCCGGCCGGAGCGCTGGAGGAGTGGCTGAGGAGTGGCTACGGGGTGCGTCGCGGGTGGGGGGTGTGGCAGCACGCTAGCGAGCAGGAAGCGGACAAATGCCCACTTTGGGACGGGGGGTGGGGATCTTAGGCTCCGCTTAAGGACGGCATGGGCGCCGGTTAAAGAAGGCGGCCGCGCCGGCGCCGCACCCGGTGCCCGCGCCGGCGGTGCTCGGTGGCGCGCCGCTCGTCCAGCCCGAGCCAGACGCGCACCTCCGTACCGCCGAGGACGGAGCGCCCGATGCGTACGTCCCCGCCGGTCGACTCGGCGACCCGGCGCACGATGTCGAGCCCCAGCCCCGTGGACCCGTCGCGCGCCCCGCTGTTGCCGCGCGCCAGGGCGGCGTCCGGGTCGGCGATGCCGGGCCCCGCGTCCGAGACGAGCACGATGACCGCGTCCTCGCCGTTGTGGACGTCGACCGAGAAGGCGGTGCCCTCGGGGGTGTGCCGGAAGACGTTGCCGAGCAGCGCGTCGAGGGCGGCGACCAGCTCGGGGCGGGCGACCGGGATGCGCACGGGCCGGTCGACACCGGCCAGGCGCACCTTGCGTCCCTCGTCCTCGGCGAGCGCGGACCAGAACTCCATCCGCTCCCGTACGACTTCGGAGGCGTCGCACCCGGCGCCGGGCCCCGCCGCCTGGGTCTGCGGCTTGGCCGCCCTGGCCGTACGGATGATGGTGTCGACCTCCCGCTCCAGCTGTTCGACGGCCGCCCGCGTCTGGTCGGCGGCGGGCCCGTCGCCGAGCGAGGCGGCGTTCAGGCGCAGCACGGTCAGCGGCGTACGCAGCCGGTGGGAGAGGTCGGCGGCCAGTTCCCGCTCGTTGGCCAGGAGCTGGACGACCTGGTCGGCCATCGAGTTGAAGGCGACGGCGGCGGACTTCAGTTCGGGCGGCCCGTCCTCGGGTACGCGGGCGCCGAGTCTGCCCTCGCCCAGGTCGTGCGCGGCGCGCGCAAGCCGCTGGGCGGGCCGCACCATGCGTACGCCGAGCCGGTCGGCGACCGCGACGGAGCCGACGATCAGGGCGACGCCCACCCCGGCGAGGATCAGCCAGGCGGTGGCGAGTCCGTTGGAGACCTCGCCCTCGGGCACGTACACCTCGACGATCGCGATCCGGCCGGTGCTGATGGCGGTCGGCTGGAGCAGGGCGTAGCCACCCGGTACCTCGGCGGTCGAGGCGCGCGGCACCCGCTGGACGGTGGCCAGGTCCTCCTCGGTTGCCCGGCCGGTGCCGATCTCCATGGCCCGGCCGCCCGGTCCGTCGGGGGCCGGGATGTGCACGGCCATGCGTCCGGCGGCCCCGGCCTGGGTGGAGGCGACGGCCCGGTTCAGTTCCTCCCGGGCGGTGGTGATGGACAGGGTGGGGCCGATCGCGGCGGCCTGCCGTTCGGCATTGGTGAAGGCCCGGTCGCGGGCCATCTCCTTGATGACGAGCCCCAGCGGGATGGCGAACGCCACCACGACCATCACGGTCACGGCCAGCGCCACCTTGACGAGCGCCCACCTCACCGCTCTCGGCCCTCCCCCAGGGCTTCCGCCCGGCAGGTACCCCCGTCTCCGCCCGCGCCGGGGGTACCGCCCGCCGAAGGCAGGAGGAGCGGAGGTGCGGCCATCACGGTCGCCCGGGGCCCGGCGGCCGCCCCGCCGCGGCAGCGGCTGATGTCGGGGGCGACGCTCACAGCGGCGGCTCCAGCTTCACGCCGACACCCCGCAAGGTGTGCAGGTAGCGGGGTTTCGCGGCCGTTTCGCCCAGTTTGCGCCGCAGCCACGACAAATGGACGTCTATGGTCTGGTCGTCCCCGTACGACTGCCGCCACACCTCGGCGAGCAGTTCCTTGCGCGGTACGACCACGCCCGGCCGCCCGGCAAGGAACGCCAGCAGGTCGAACTCCCGGCGCGTGAGGTCCAGCCGCGCGCCGTCCAGTTCCGCCTGGCGCCGCAGCGGGTCGACGGTCAGCCCGCCGACCCGGAGGACGCTGGACGGCGAGCCCTCACCGGTGGCCGCACGGGAGCGCCGCAGCACGGCGGCCACCCGCGCGGACAGGTGCTCGACCGAGAACGGCTTGGTGAGGTAGTCGTCGGCGCCGTCGTTGAGGAGCCGTACGATCTCGGCCTCGTCGTCCCGCGCGGTGGCGATGATCACCGGTACGTCGGTGATGCCGCGCAGCATCTTCAGCGCCTCGGACCCGTCCAGATCGGGCAGTCCGAGGTCCAGGATCACCACGTCGAAGCGGACATGGGCGACCTCGCGCAGCGCCTCCAGGGCCGTGCCGACGCTCCGTACGGTGTGGGACGCCTCGGTCAGGTGCCGGATGAGGGCGGAGCGTACGAACTGGTCGTCCTCGACCACGAGCACACTTGCCATGGGCGGCACCGTACGCCATACGGCGGAATGAGGGGGACCGGTGTTGACGGCGTGGGCGGGTGGTGCACTATGGCCCGGATGCGTAGAGGACTCGTACACGCCCTGGCGTGGTCGCTCGCCACGGGCGCGGCGGTCACCCTCTCGTGGTGGGGCGTGCACACGGTGATGGCGGGCACGGCGTACGACCCGCCGCGCGCCCTGCCGCTCGCCACCGATCGCCCGGCCGCGCGGGTCGTGGAGCCGCAGGCCTCGTCCACTCAGCGCCCGGCGTCCCCGACGCCCTCGTCGCCGCCCTCGCCGCGGCCTTCCGTGTCCGCCGCTCCGGGCGGCAGCCGCGCACCGTCACCGAGCCGGGAGGGCACGACGGCCGGGGAGGCGCCGGCGGTCCGGGAGACCCCGAAGGCCCCGGAGAAGGCCGGCACCGGCGAGGTCAAGAGCTACACGGTCGACGGCGGCCGCGTCGCCTTCGACATCGGCGCCTCGTCGGCGGAACTGGTCTCGGCGACCCCGGCGGCCGGCTGGCAGATGCAGGTGTGGAAGCAGCCGACCTACATCCGCGTGACGTTCAGCCGGGACGGTACGGAGATCGACGTCTTCTGCACCTGGCACGACCATGCGCCGACCGTCCGGATCGAGGAGCGCCGCTAGGGCGTCACGCTCACTCGTCTTCGACCTCGTACGACTTCGTCCAGGTCTCCCCGCAGCGGCAGTGGTAGTGCTCGATGAGCTCGCCGCCGTCCGAGACACCCATGCCCTGATGGACGCGAACATGGACATGATTACCCATGAGGGCCTCTTTCCATCATTGGGAACAATTGGCCGATTCTCGCCTCCGCCGGCCACGCATCGCAAGCACGCGCCCACCATGCGGACACCGCCCGCTACTGGAACACCGAGGGTGGCGGTACGGGTGAGTCCTTGGCGCTCGCGTCGGTGACGGCGACCGCCCCGCCCGTGAAGTCGGTCAGCGCCCGCCCGTGCTCCACCCGCCCCGGGTGCGGGTCGGTCGCGACCCGGCGGGTCAGCTCGGCGACGGGCAGCGGGACGGCGGACGCGAGGAGCACGGCGTTGCCGTAGCGGCGCCCGCGCAGCACGGCGGGGTCGGCGGCGAGCGCGAGCTCGGGGAAGACGGTGGCGGCGGTGGCGATCTGGCCGCGCAGGTGGGCCAGCGGCGGGCCGTCCGCGAGGTTGGCGGCGTAGTGGCCGCCGGGCTTCAGGACGCGCCGCACCTCGGCGAGGAACTCCGTACTGGTGAGGTGCGCGGGGGTACGGGCTCCGCTGAAGACGTCCGCGATGATCAGGTCCGCCCAGCCGTCCGGCACCTTGGCGAGCCCGGCCCGGGCGTCGGCGCCCCGGACGCGGACACGGGCGCCGGGGTCGAGCGGCAGCTCGCGGCGCACCAGCTGGACGAGGGGCGCGTCGTACTCGACGACCTGCTGGGTGGAGCGGGGCCGGGTGGCGGCGATGTAGCGGGCGAGGGTGAAGGCGCCGCCCCCGAGGTGGACGGCCTGGAGGGGACGGCCCGGCGGGGCGACGAGGTCGGCGATGTGGCCCAGCCGCCGCTGGTACGCGAAGCCCAGGCGGGCCGGGTCGTCCAGGTCGACGTGCGACTGGGGCGCGCCGTCGATGAGCAGGGTCCAGGCGCGGGCGTGCTCGGGATCGGGTATCAGCTCGGCGACCCCGCCGGCCACGGTCTCCACGACCGCCACCCGCCCACGCTGCTTGTTCCTTGCCATCCGCCCATTATCGACGGACGCGCGCCGACCACGGGCCGGCGCGGGCCCTAGCGGCAGTTGTCGGCGGCCTCGATCAGGCGGGCGGCTTCGCCGAGTGCCTCGCGCAGCATGACGGGGTCGGTGACCGGGACGGTGTCCGTGGGGGGCAGGAGCCAGCCGGAGCCGGAGACGGGGGGCTCCGGCTGGGCCTCGCCGGCGGCGTCGGCGATCCGCAGGCCGCGCCCGGAGGTCCGGGTGCAGGCGCTGCCGGGCATGTCCCAGCCGGCGGCGGTGCCGGGCGGAACCAGGAATCCGAGGGTGTCGCACGTCCCGTCGTGCAGCACGGGCCCCACCAGCGGGGCGCCGCCGCGCCGCAGGATGTCGACGGCTTCGAGGCCCTGCCGGGCCGGAACGGTCACCAGGTCGCAGGGCTCGCCGTCCTCGGGCGGGACGCTCGCGTCCGGTGCCGGCCGGTGCCGCGCGATGCTCTGCGATCCGTCAACGGACCGCCGGTTCGCCTCCATGCCGACCTCCAACAAGGGATCCCTCCTCGCTCGAGTCCCCGTATGAAGACACGTTGCGTCTCTCCGCATGGTTCAACGCCCGCGCGCGTCAACAGCTACGGCGGCACGCCGCCGCAAAGGATGGCAGTTCATGGCGGATCGTGGGTGAGATATCCCGTTTGCAGCCAAACCCTGCGTACTCATTCCGTCACGCCATGTACGTTCTGCTTCGCCGGAACAACGGCAGTGCAGTACGCAGGAGAGGGCTCGGCCATGGCGACGTCACGGGCAGTTCCCAATCTCGCCTTCCGCCGCCTGCGCGGGCAGCGCTCCCCGGGGGAGTTCGCGGCCGCGGTCCGCAGGGCCGCCCGGGAGATCGGCGAGCAGGTGGCGTGCGACGCCCGCTACATCGGGCGCGTGGAGTCGGGCGAGATCCGCTGCCCGAACTACGCGTACGAGCGGGTGTTCCTGCACATGTTCCCCGGGCTGTCCCTGACGGATCTGGGGTTCGTCGCGCGGGAGCACGTACGCGGCCGGGGGGCGCGTGCCGCGGTCGCCGCCGCACCGGCGCCAGAGATCACCACCCGGAACGATGAGGAGAGCGACGTGCTGCGTCGCGCATTCATGACGGGCGGCACCGCCACGGTGGCGGCCGCCTCGCTCGGTATCGGCGGCCTCGGCCCGATCCCGGCGCCGCGCGCCGGCGACAGGTTCGGCGAGGCCGAGGTGAACGCCGTCGAGGAGGCGGTGCGGCGGATCCGGCTGCTCGACGACCGGCACGGCGCGGACGGGCTGTACCGGAAGGCCGCCGAACCGCTCCGTGCCGCCTACGCGCTGCTGGACTCCGGCCGGGCGACCCGCCAGTCGACGGCCGACCGGATGCACGCGGGCACCGGTGA
Source organism: Streptomyces ficellus (assembly GCF_030406405.1). Classification (GTDB taxonomy): domain Bacteria; phylum Actinomycetota; class Actinomycetes; order Streptomycetales; family Streptomycetaceae; genus Streptomyces; species Streptomyces ficellus_B. The sequence goes on along the minus strand of NZ_JAUEPL010000006.1, from coordinate 132,745 downwards.
GCTGGCGCTGTCGGTGGGGTGGCTGGCGCATGACTCGGGCCGTCTGGAGGACGCCCGCTCGCACTACGCGGAAGCCCTGGCCACCGCGCGCGTGGCGGGTGACCCGGCCCTGGAGGCGCACGCGTTCTCCAACACGTCGTTCCTGGCCAGGGACGCGGGCAAGTACCGGGAGGCGGTACGGGCCGCGCAGGCGGGGCAGCGGGCGGGCAAGCACCTGTCGTCGGCGCGGCTGCTGGCGCTGCTGACGCTGCGGGAGGCCGGCGGCTGGGCGGGGCTGGGCGACCGGGCGGCGTGCGAGGAGGCCCTGGGGCGGGCGCACACGCTGTTCGGGCGCGGGCCGTGCGACGCGGACCCGGAGTGGATGTCCTTCTTCGGCGAACCGGAGGTGGAGGCACTGGAGGCGCAGTGCTGGTCGGCCCTGGGCGACTGGGCGCGCGCCGCCCGGCACGCGCACCGCGCGACGGTGCTGTCGAGCTCGCACTTCGCCCGCAATCTGGCGCTGTACCGGGCGCAACTGGCGGCGGACCTGGCACGCGGCGGCCGTCTGGAGGAGGCCGCGGCGGCCGGCGAACGGGTCCTGGACCTGCTCGGCGAGGTCCGGTCGAGCCGCATCCGCGCGATGCTCACCGAAACGGTCCGCCTCCTCGCCCCGCACCACGGCACGCCCCCGGTGGCCGCCTTCCTGGACCGCCGCGCCACCCTGGGCGCCTGATCCACCAGGCAGGGCCTAGTTTTCCAGGTGCCCCGTGTCGTTCCAGCGTTCGATCGCGGGGGCGCCGTAGGCCCAGCCGAGGGCCGAGAGGCTGGTCGGGTCGAGGCGGATACGGGCCGCGAACGACACGTCCTCGCCCAGCCAGCGCGCGGCGATCGAGCGCAGGATGTGGCCGTGCGCGAAGACCAGGGCGTCACGGTCGGCCGAGCGCGCCCAGGCGACGATCTCGTCGGCGCGGTCGGACAGCTGCGCCAGCGTCTCCCCCTCGGGGACGCCGTCGCGCCAGATGAACCAGTCCGGACGGGTGGCCTTGATCTCGGCCGGCGTCATGCCCTCGTACGCGCCGTAGTCCCACTCCATCAGGGCGTCCCAGCGCTCCGCCCGGCCGCCGAAGCCGGCCAGTTCGCAGGTCTCCCGCGCGCGTGCCAGTGGGCTGGTACGGACCTCGACGCCGTCCAGGCCGTCCCAGGGACCGCGGTGGAGGCGCTCGCCGAGCAGCTTCGCGCCACGGCGGCCCTCCTCCAGGAGCGGTATGTCCGTCCTGCCGGTGTGCCTGCCCAGCAGTGACCATTCGGTCTGGCCGTGCCGGGCGAGCAGGATCCGCGGTGCCATGAGGGCTCTCCTGGGGTTCACAAGTGGGGTGCCCGTCCATCATCGCGCACGGGAACTCGGGGCCACGGCTCCGGGGGCGTCCGGCGATTGTCAGTGCCGGATGCGAGACTTCCGCGGGTGAGCGAATCCCTGGGCGGCGGACCGGTTCGACCGCCGCAGACGACACTCCGGCCTGCCGCCTGCCCCACTCCAGCGCGGCCGAGCGCTTGGGGAAGGCTGGCGGAGCTGCGCGGCCCCACCGCCGCGCCGCATCCGCTGGACGCCCGCGCGCTGGCGGCGCTGGCCGCCAATCCCGGCTGCGAGCGCCGGGCGCTGCTGGACGGCGCCGGGGTCGACAAGGCGGCGCTGGCGTCCGCGCTCGGGTCGCCTTCGGGCTATGGGCAGTCGCAGTTCGCGTTCATGCGGGGCAACGCCTTCGAGGCCAAGGTGAAGGCCGAGGGCGGCATGGAGCTGATGCGGCTGCTGGGTGTGCCCGAGCCGGACGGGGTGCGGGTGCCGGATCTCGCGGCGGCCGGGCCCGAGGGGCGCGCCGCCCGTACGGCTCTGGCGCTGCGCGACGCCACGGCGGCCGGGGCGTGGTCGCTGCTGGACCATCCGATGCTGGCCCTGGAGGTCGCCGGGTCGCCCGCGTATCTGGAGCCGGACGCGGTCGTGGTGCACCCCGACGGGCGGTGGACGGTCGTCGAGATCAAGTCGTTCCCGATGCTCGACGGCTCGGCGGACGCGGCGAAGGTGGGCGCCGCCGCCCGGCAGGCCGCCGTGTACGTGCTGGCGCTGGAGCGGGTCGCGGCGCTGACGGACGGGGCGGAAGTGGGGCACTCGGTGCTGCTGGTGTGCCCCAAGGACTTCTCCAACCAGCCGACCGGGTCGGTGGTCGACGTACGCAAGCAACTGTCGGTGACGCGGCGGCAGCTGGCCCGGCTGACCCGGATCGAGGACATCGCCGCCGCGCTGCCGGACGGGCTCACCTTCGACGTGGAGGCGTGCACGGCGGAGCAGTTGGCGGCGGCGGTGGAGGCGGTCCCGCACGCGTACGCGCCGGAGTGCCTGGCCGCCTGCGAGCTGGCGTTCCACTGCCGCGACCGGGCCCGGGAGGCGGGCGCCGTGGAGGCGCTGGGCCGTTCGGTGCGCGGCGAGCTGGGCGGGCTGACGACGGTCGGCGCGGTGCTGGCGGCGGCCCGTGGGGAGTCCGGCGACCCGGACGACCCGACGGTGGCCGCGCTGCGGCGGGCGGCGGCGCTGCGGGCGGAGGCGGTCGCCCAGACCGGGGCGGAGGCGGGGGCTGTCCCGGCCGCCCGGACCCCGGTGGCGGCGGAGGGGGCGGGGTCATGTCGTTGATCTCCACGCTCGCGCGGCTGGAGGCCGTCGAGGCCGGGCGGGCGCAGCCGCTGGCGACCGTGCGGCACCGGCATGTGTCGCGGCGCCCCCTCGTCCTCGTACCGCTGACGACCGCCGGTGAGGCGGGGGCGCCGCTCGGCGCGCTGGTCGGGACGGACCCCGAGGAGCCGCGGCTGCTGGTGGTGCCGCAGCCGCGCGACCGGGACCTGCGGTTCGCGTTCCTCGCGGATCTGGCGGAGGTGGTCATCCCGTATCTCGACGGGTACGCCGACGACGTCGAGGCGGCGGAGCGGAACGAGACCGACCCGGAGACCGGCAAGAAGGTGAAGGTCGAGGTCGAGCTGTGCGCGGACGCGCCGCAGCTGATCGTGCCGAGCCGGGCGGGCATCGCGTACGTACGGCTGCTGGGGCGCTCCATGCGGTTCCGGCGCACGGCCGAGCAGGATCCGGAGACGCCGTTCCCGGCGCCGCCGCGCGTGCCGCTGCTGGGGCGGTGGCTGACGCACTACGGGGAGCGGGCGCGGGTGCCCGGCTCGTCGCTGCTGCTGGCGGCGACCGACCTGCTGAACCGGCACTGGGCGACGGGCCAGTCGTCGCTGGAGGACCAGCACCTGGGGGCGCTGCTGGCCTGGATCGACCCCCCGGCGGGTGAATCCGGCGCGGAGGCGGCGTTGCGGGCGGAGCTGGCGCGGGACCGGGACGGTCAGCTGCTGTGCCCGCCGGCCGGTCCGGCGACCGATCCGGCGTTCGACAACCGGCTGCTGGCGCCCGCGATCGAGCGGTACGACCGGGCGCGTCAGGCGCTCGCGGCTGCGGAGGACGGTGAGGCGGCCGACGAGCGGCTGGGCGCGCTGTACCGCGCCGAGGGCGAGGTCCGGCGGCTGATCGCGTCGCAGCTGCGGCCCACGTGGCGGGCGGTGTGGCGGGCGGTCGAGCTGGTGCGGGAGCTGCCGCCGGGCGCGCGCGTCGTGGACCGGTGGACGCGCGACCGCTGGTCGTTCACCGGCCACCGGGACCGGGTGCGGGCCGGCGAACCGCCGCAGCCGCGCAGGGACGACGCCGTGACGGCGGCGAACAAGCTGGCCGCGCGGGAGAGCGCGCAGGCGCAGCTGGAGGCGCAGGAGGCGCTGGACGACCCGCTGGTGCTGGCGGGGCGGCGGCTCGCGGGGGAGGCGTTCCTGGCCGAGGTGGTGGACGTGACCATGGCCTGGTCGGAGTCGAAGCGGCCCTCACCCCGCCCCCTGCTGACCGTGCGGACGGATGACCGGCCGCACCTGGGCGAGCGGGGGAAGGTGTACCGCTCGCTGGACGGCAAGCCGCAGACGGCGGAGTTCGTGCGGTACGAGGAGGAGGGCGGGGCGCTGGTGCTGCGGCTGATGGACCGGATGGGCCGGTCCAAGGAACCGGCGGAGGGCTCCGTGCCGGAGAAGGGCGACCGTCTGGTGTGGACGCTGTTCGAGCACGACCAGCGGGTGGGCCCCAAGCTGCCGGACCCGGAGGAGACGCCGTGGACGCATGGCGGCCCACCGCGCACCGACGTGGCGGAAGCCCCTGATGCCGTGACCCCGGAGGACCTGCTGTGAGCTTCGATCCCGGCAGGGAGGCCGCGCGGGCGACCCGGGAGATCCTGGACGACACCCTGCGCGGTGACGCGCGGGGCGTCGTCGTGGACTCGCCGCCGGGCGCCGGCAAGTCGACCCTCGTCGTGCGCGCCGCGCTGGAGCTGGCCGGGGCGGGCCGGCCGCTGATGGTGGTCGCCCAGACCAACGCGCAGGTCGACGACCTGGTGCTGCGGCTCGCCGAGAAGGAGCCCGAGCTGCCGGTGGGCCGGCTGCACAGCAACGAGTCGGACCCGTACGACAAGGCGCTGGACGACCTGGACAACGTACGGAAGTCGGCGAAGGCGGCGGACCTGGCCGGCCTCGACGTGGTGATCTCCACGGCCGCGAAGTGGGCGCACGTGAAGGGCGTCGAGCCGTGGGGGCACGCCATCGTGGACGAGGCGTACCAGATGCGGTCGGACGCGCTGCTGGCGGTGGCGGGGCTGTTCGAGCGGGCGCTGTTCGTGGGCGACCCCGGGCAGCTGGATCCGTTCAGCGTGGTGGGCGCCGAGCAGTGGGCGGGGCTGTCGTACGACCCCTCCGCGAGCGCCGTCTCCACCCTGCTCGCGCACAATCCGGAGCTGCCGCAGCACCGGCTGCCGGTGTCGTGGCGGCTCCCGGCATCGGCTGCGCCACTGGTGTCGGACGCGTTCTACCCGTACACGCCCTTCCGCAGCGGGACGGGGCCCGCCGACCGGCGGCTGGCGTTCGGGGTGCCGTCCGACGGGTCGGCGCCCGACCGTGTGCTGGACGAGGCGGCCGAGTCGGGCTGGGGCCTGCTGGAGCTGCCCGCCCGGCACACCCCGCGTACGGACCCCGAGGCGGTACGGGCGGTGGCGCTGGTGGTGCGGCGGCTGCTGGACCGGGGCGGGGCGGCGACCAGCGAGCGGGCGGAGGCCCCCGTGCCGCTCACCCCGGACCGGATCGCGGTCGGCACTGCCCACCGCGACCAGGCGGCGGCGGTGCGGGCGGAGCTGGCGGGGCTCGGCGTGGCGGGCGTGACGGTGGACACGGCGAACCGGCTCCAGGGGCGGGAGTACGACGTGACGGTCGTGCTGCACCCGCTGTCCGGCCGCCCGGACGCGACGGCGTTCCACTTGGAGACCGGCCGCCTGTGCGTGCTGGCGTCGCGGCACCGGCACGCGTGCATCGTGGTGTGCCGCGCGGGGGTGGCCGAGCTCCTGGACGAGCATCCCTCGACGGAGCCGGTGCAGCTGGGCGTCACGGTGAAGTTCCCGGACGGGTGGGAGGCCAACCACGCGGTGCTGTCGCACCTGTCGGAGCACCGGGTGAGCTGGGCACCGTAGTGCGGGCTGCCGGGCGCGGAATGCCGGGCGCGGGGTGCGGGGTTGCGCGGAGCGGGACAATGGACGTTGGCCGACCGGAGGGCGGGGGGCCGGGGAGCAGAGGAGAGGGACATGGCGGAGACCGAGCGGGGCGAGCAGCGGCGGCTGAGGCCCGCGCCCCTGCTCTTCGAGCCGGCGGAGGCCGCCTCCGACCCCGAGCACTTCTTCGACCTGGAGTCGATGGACGACCCCCGGGAGCTCCTCGCGCGCTCCACCGAACTGGCGCTGGCGTTCCGGGCGGCGACCGACCGGGCGGTCGAGTTCCAGGCGGTCGCGGCCGCGCAGCTCGCGGATCCGCGGCGGTTCGACCGGCTGACGGCCGCGGACATCGCCGAGCGGGCGGAGTGGACCGAGGACTACGCCAGGAAGATGATCGAGTTCGGCCGGGACCTGATCCGCGCCGGCGGCCGCGGCCTGGACGAGTAGGCCGACGCGGGGCGGGACGAGCAGGCGCGCGCCGCGGCCGGGACCGAGCGGGCAGCGCCGGGCCCGGACAAGTAGGCAGGCCCGCAGCCGGGGCGACAGGGCGCGCGCCGGGCCCGGACAAGTAGGCAGGCCCGCAGCCGGGCTCCGAGCGGGCATGCGCCGGAGCCGGGACGACAGGGCGCGCGCCGCGGCGGACGAGGGGGCAGAAACGCCGACTACGGCGGAGTAGCCGGATGGCATATGACGGCGGCGAAAGATACTCCCTCCCACCCCATCCTGTCCCGATTTCCATGAACCCGCCGGAACCGTTCCGTCACAGCCGGTAGATGTGGATGCCATGAGCGCATGGCTGCGAGACGACCTCCACGACGCACAACACCTCGACGGACAGCGACACGAGGGACAGCGACACGACGGACAACGGTCCGACGCCTTCCGCTTCCTGCGGGACGAGGGCCGGCACCACGCCACGCACGTCACCGCCGCCGGAGCCGACTGGCTGACGTCGGCCGCCGCGCACCCCCGCTCCACGCTCGCGCTGTGGGAGAACCGGCCGACCGCCCCGGCGGTGCTGCCGTGCGGCACGGTGTTCGACGTGGTGAACGTGGAGTCGGTCTTCGGCCGCCGCATGCTGGACCGGCTCTGGGAGGAGGGGCCCGGCTCCGGCCCGGTCGCCGTGCAGCGCGGCCGGATGCTGCTGTTCTGCGCCCCCGGTACGGCCCAGCGGCTGCCGTCCCTGCTCGGCTGGGAGGAGTGGGGTGCCGCCGTACCGCCCCTGCTCTGCCACGGCACCGGGGACGCGGTGACCGTCCCGGCGCTGACCCCCGGCGGGGACGGCGGGCCTCGCTGGCTGGTCGCGCCGGACACCCGGAATCCCTGGCTGCCGGGGCCGGAGGTACTCCTCTGGGCCTGTGTACGGGCGGCCAGGTCGGCGTCCGCCGCCGGGGTGCGGGTATCGATTTTTCCTCCCGCCGACCAGGGTGCTAAGGTCTACGACGTCAGCAGGCGCCGCTAGCTCAGTTGGTTAGAGCAGCTGACTCTTAATCAGCGGGTCCGGGGTTCGAGTCCCTGGCGGCGCACAGACGGGAAAAGCCCCTCGCGGAAGCGGGGGGCTTTTTCGTACGCCGGTTCTCGCACGCCGGCGTATGGGCTCTGCGTGGTCGCTACGTCACGGTACGGTGACCCGCACCGTCCACGCGCCCGTACGCGTGCGGTCCGCCACCTCCACCCGCGCCTTCTCCCCCGGCACCGTGTAGGTCTCCCCCACCCCCAGCGGCGCGTCCGCCAGCGGCGGGTACACCGACCGGTCCGGGCACGCGCCGGTCGACGGGTGGGTGTCCACGACCTCGACCGGGCCTGCGCCCGACACCGCGTCCGTACGGACCCGGTAGATCAGCACGCCTTCCGTACAGGTACCGCCGTCGTTTCCGGTCGCCTCCCGCGCCTCGATCGCGAGCGCGCTGTTGTCGCCGGTCCTGACCACCGCGAGCCGGGTACCGACCGAGACGCCGCGCTCGGGCGCCGCCGCCAGCGGCTCCAGCGTGAAACGGCTGCTGCCAGGCTCTTCCACGCAGTGCACCTGTTGCCGGTCCAGCCAGCCGAGCTTCCACTTGTGCCAGCCGAAGAGTTCCGGCGCGAGTGCGAACTGGCTGCCCATGACGTCCCAGTCACCCACATGGGTGTCCCAGTCGCCCTTGCCGTCCATGGGGCGGTGGTAGAGGTCCGGCAGGTCGAAGACGTGGCCGGTCTCATGGGCCAGGACATTGCGGTCCGGGGGGTGCCGCTCGAACACCGTGACCACCCGCTTGAGGTCCGTGCCGTCCGCGCGCAGGGGCGTCTCGAAGTTGACGACCTTCGTCGCGTCGGAGTCCACGCCCGGCGCGTCCGGGTCGGCGACCAGGTACACGATGTCGTACCGCGAGAAGTCGACCACCGGATCGGCCGCGGCGAGCGCGTCGCGCAGGTAGGCCGCGCGCCTGCCCGGCTCCCAGTCGCGCTGTATGGCGTACGAGGTGGAGGCGTGCGGCATCTGGATCCACTCCTGCCGTGGGTGCGGGCGCAGCGTGAACCTGCCGTACGAGGCCCGCTGGAAGAAGTGGCTGGTGGCGGGGAAGTGGTCGGCGGCGAGCTCCGCCGGGCGGGTCAGCGGCCGGGAGTCCGGGAACGACAGGAAGACCATGACGGCGTCGAGGTCGCGGACGGGGCGCGGGTAGGCGGTGTTCCAGGTGTCCAGGCCCAGGGAGTGATGGGCGTCGGTACGCGGCAGGGCGCACGGGCCCGCCGCCGGCGCGGCGACCGCGGGCCCGGCGACGAGGCCGGTCGCGGCGAGCGAGAGGAGAGCGAAGATCCCGGCGGCGGTGGACCGCAGGCGGCGTTCCACTCCCTCGGGTGTCTGCTGACCCTCCACGTCGACCTCCGGATGCGGGATACGGGACGTCCCACCACCCTGTGACGTTTTATGGTGATACGCCCTGTTCCACTGCCCCACTTGGGTGAGTCCGCGACGCGCCCCACCGGTCCGGTAAGTTCACCGACAGTCACAATCGATCGTGGCGGGACCGGCCCGTGCCAGACCCGCGCAGAAACGATCGGGCAGGGGTGGAGGGTGAGGTGCCCCACAGCAACCCCACCCGCCCCACTGGACGTCATCGCTGGAATGGCCGCCATAAGAGCCTCTATGATCGGCACACTTTCCAGGCCGACCCATCCCGACCACATATGTGCGTCACAACTGCCTTGCGGGAGCGAGCCGTGAACGGAACCTCCGAAGGACCGGGAGCTGCGGCAGTCTCACCGACCGGAACGACCCGCCGGTCGGTCACAGAGTGTCACCACACCGTGGGAGAACTGCGCCTCTCGCCCACCGCCGCCCCCGCCTCGCACGGCGCGGGCGCCGAACGGGACACAGGTACCGAACCGGACGCGCACGACCCCGGTGAGCCCGACCCGCGCGACCCCCGCGACCCCCACGACCCCGGTGACCCCGACCCGCGCGACGCGCACGACTACCGGGCGGCCTTCAACGCCGCCCACCTCGCCATGGCCGTCGTGGACCCCGAGGGGCTGGTCGTCTCCGCCAACGACGCCCTCGCCGCGCTCCTCGGCACCGACACCGCGTCCCTGCGCGAGCAGGCCGCCGCCGACCTGGTCGACCTCATGTCCGACAGCCGCACCTGGCACGCCTACCGCGAGGTGCTGCGCGGCCGCCGCTCCCGGTTCCGCTGCACGCGCCGGCTCAAACACCCGGACGGGCGCTCGCTGTGGGCCGAGGTCACCGTCGCGCCCGTACCGCGCAGCCGCCGTGTGCTGCTGTCCATCGCGGACATCAGCGACCGGCGCCAGCTCCAGGCCCGGCTGCGCCACCTCCAGATGCACGACCCGGTCACCCGGCTGCCCAACCGCACCCTGTTCATCGAGCGGTTGACCTCCGCGCTGGAGAACTCGTCGTACGACGACGGCGGCACCGGCCGGGTGGGCCTGTGCTACCTGGACCTCGACGGGTTCAAGGCCGTCAACGACACGCTCGGGCACCGCGTCGGCGACCGGCTGCTCGCCGCCGTCGCCGCACGGCTGACCGAGTGCGCCGACAGCGACGGCTACACCCGTGGCGGCGGCCATCTGGTGGCCCGGCTCGGCGGGGACGAGTTCGCGATCCTGGTCGAGGACTCCACCGGTACGGAGCAGCTCGCCGACCTCGCCCGGTCCGTACTGGCCGCCGTGCAGCGGCCGTTCGACCTGGCGGGGCAGCGGCTGTCGGTCTCGGCGTCCATCGGGGTCGTGGAACGGACCGCCGCCGGCACCACCGTGAACGGTCTGATGCAGGCCGCCGACACCACGCTGTACTGGGCCAAGGCCGACGGCAAGGCCCGCTGGACCCTGTTCGACCCCGAGCGCAACGCCCACCGCATGACGAGGCAGTCGCTCTCCTCCACCCTCCGTCCGGCGGTGGAGCGGGGCGAGTTCGCGCTGGAGTACCAGCCGCTGGTGGGCATGTCGGACGGGACCGTACGAGGGGTGGAGGCACTGGTCCGCTGGAACCACCCGCAGTTCGGCCCGCTGGCGCCGAATCGGTTCATCGGAATTGCTGAAGAGGACGGCTCGATCGTCCAGCTCGGCCGCTGGGTGCTGCGTACCGCGTGCCGCCAGGCACGGCAGTGGCAGAAGGACCACCCGGGTGAACGCCCGCTGTTCGTCAGCGTGAACGTCGCCGTACGCCAGGTGTGGGACTCCGACCTGGTCGCGGATGTCGCCGGGATCCTCGCCGAGACCGGGCTCGCGCCCCATCTGCTCCAGCTGGAGCTGACCGAGTCGGCGGTGATGGGCTCGGCCGGGCGGCCCCTGCAAGCCCTTCAGGCGCTGAGCGACATGGGCGTACGGATCGCCATCGACGACTTCGGCACCGGCTATTCGAACCTGGCCTACCTCAGCCGGCTGCCCGTCTCCGTACTGAAGCTGGACGGCTCCTTCGTACGGGGATTCCAGGACGAGGAGCACCCCAACCCGGCCGACGAGGTGATCGTGGAGGCGCTGGTGCAGCTCGCGCACCGGCTCGGGCTGACGGTCACCGCCGAGTGCGTCGAGACCTCGGGGCAGGCGGCGCGGCTGCGGCGGATCGGCTGCGACACCGGGCAGGGGTGGCTGTACTCGCGCGCGGTGGCTCCGGACCGTATCGCCGCGCTGATCGGGGTCGGTCCCGGCTGACCGGTGCCGTCAACGACGCTTTACGCCTCGGGCGCCGAGTCCGGGAGGCCGTACGCGTCCGCGATCAGGGCGTAGCTGCGCAGCCGCGCGTCGGAGCCGTGCGCGTTGGCGGTGATCATCAACTCGTCGGCTCCCGTGCGCTTCTGGAGGTCGTCCAGGCCCGCGCGTACCGCGTCGGGGGTCCCGTGCACGACGTTGGCCAGCCAGCCGTCGACGAAGTCCCGCTCCATGGCGCTGAATGGGTACGCCTCCGCCTCCTTGGGCGTCGGGATCAGCCCGGGCCGCCCGGTGCGCAGCCGGACCATCGACAACGCGCCGGTCAGCACCTGGCGGCGGGCCTCCCGCTCGTCGTCCGACGCGAGTGCCGAGACGCCGATCAGGGCGTACGGGGCGTCCAGCACGGCCGAGGGGCGGAAGGAGTCCCGGTACAGGTCGAGGGCCGGGATGGTGTTGCGCGCCGAGAAGTGGTGGGCGAAGGCGAACGGCAGGCCGAGCGTTCCGGCGAGCCGGGCGCTGAAGCCGGAGGAGCCGAGCAGCCAGATGGGCGGCCGCGCGGACGGGCCCTGCACCGGGCCGGGCACGGCGTGGATGCGGGCGTAGGGGTGGCCGTCCGGGAAGTCGTCGTCCAGGAAGCGGGTGAGCTCGGCGAGTTGCTCGGGGAAGTCGTCGGCGCCCTCGTTCAGCCGGTCGGTCCTGCGCAGGGCGGCGGCGGTGGCGCCGTCCGTGCCGGGGGCCCGGCCCAGCCCGAGGTCGATACGGCCGGGGGCCATGGCCTCCAGGGTGCCGAACTGCTCGGCGATGACCAGCGGCGCGTGGTTGGGCAGCATCACGCCGCCCGAACCGAGCCGGATGCGGCCGCTGTGGGCGGCGAGGTGCGCGAGGATCACGGCCGGGGAGGAGGAGGCGACGCCGGGCATGGAGTGGTGCTCGGCGACCCAGTGGCGGTGGTACCCGCGCCGCTCGGCCAGCCGCGCGAGCGCCACGCTGGTGGCCAGGGCCTGGGTGGCGGTGCGGCCGCTGCCGACGGTGACCAGGTCCAGTACGGACAGGGGTACGGGCGCGGCGCCGTTCGCCGTGCCTCGAATCGCGTCGCTCACCGGTGTGGACCCTCCTGCGCGGAAACATACGTACGGGCACCGTCAACAGGAGGGGATCTCCGGTTATTCCTGGCGGGCGATTCCTGGTGGGCTCCTGCCTGTGCGCTCTTGCCTGCGCGCTCTTACTTGCGGGCTATTGCTTGCGGGCTATTGCTTGCGGGCTATTGCTTGCGGGCGAACAGCGTCCCCAGCTATGCTCACGGCCAACCAGGTGACCGTATGGGAGGGGCTGCGGCTGGCGGAGCGGCGGGGCGCCTGGTCGACGGGCGCCGTGTCCGGCACGAGCACCGCCTCCGCCCGGGGGTCGTCGGCCGCCCGCACCAGCTCCAGCACCTGGTCGCGCCCCCAGGTCGCGACCTCCGGCGCCGTGACGGTCCCGCCCGACCGGGCCGCGACCACCTCGATCCCCGCCGCCTCCAGGAACCGGACGAACAGCTCCGTGACGTCCTGCGGGTACGTGGCCGCCACCGCGACCCGCGCGGCGCCCACCTCCCGTACGGCGTGGACGAACGCGAACGCCGTGCTCGACGCCGGGAGCCCGGCCGTCACGGCGAGGGCGCGGATCTGCTCATGGGCGCCCTCCCACCCGTACACGAACGAACCGCTGGTGCACGCCCCACACCACCGACTCGGCGCCGGACAGCCGCAGCGCCTCCACCTCGCCCGCGAGCCGCGGCACCGCACCCATCTCCCGCAGCGCCCCGGGCCGGTGGGCGTCCTCGCCGTCGCCGGTGTGGACGATCGGCACGTTGACGCCGGTCAGCAGCGTCTCGATCCGGGGGTAGTCGTCCTCGGCGCAGTGCTTGGGACAGAGCAGTCCCACCGTCGTCATGTCACGCCCTCCTGTCCTTCGGCCGACCTGCCGGCACCGCGTACGCATACCCCGCCACGACTCGGGTAGCCGCGCCACCATGGCTCGAACAGCTCGTCGCTACAGAACCGCGCCGCCCCCGGACGAGGTGGTGATGTTCGACTCGGGCAAGGTCATCGAGTCGGCCTCGGCGGAGAAAATCTTCTCCGCTCCCGAGGACGAACGCACGCGCGACTTCGTCGGTGCGGTGCCCTGACCTCCCTCTACCGTCCGTAAGTGTGCCATCGGCATATGCCATGGTGTCCCGTCGCAGCGTATGCGTGAGGGACGGAACAGTTTCTTGTCAACAGGAGCCCACCAAACGGCTCTTGGCGGCTATCGTGGTACGGAAGCTTGCGGTCACAACCTGGTAGGGGGAAACCGTGGCGCTGAAGCCCGAGCCGACCGCGCCGTTCCACTCGGTGCAGTACGCCCTGCGCGTTCTCGAAACGATCTCCAAGCACGGTGGCGGGGTGTCCGACGCCCAGATCGCACGCGAGACCGGGCTCCCGGCCGGACACCTGAAGCCGCTGCTGCTCATGCTGCGCCGCGAGGGGTACGTCGAGCAGGTCACCGACGGCGGCTATGTCGTCGGCGACTCCCTGGTCCTGCTGGGCTCCGGCGCCACCCGCCGCGAGGCCTTGGAGAGCAAGCTCCAGGAGACGCTCACCGAGCTGCGGGACTCCGTCGGCGCCGCCGTCTACATCAGCCGGTACATCGACGGCGAAGTCAAGATCACACAGATGGCCGACGGCCCGCACACGCCCAAGGTCAACGAATGGGTCGACTTCCGCTCCGCCGCCCACGCCAGCGCGGTCGGCAAGTGCCTGCTGACCCAGCTCGACCAGAACGGCCGCCGCGATCACCTCTCCCGCCACAAGATCGCCCGGCTGACCTCGCGGACGATCACCAGCGAGAAGGTGCTGTTCTCCAAGCTGGACAGCCAGCCGCCGACCGTCCCGGTGCTCGACCTCCAGGAGTACGCCGTGGGCACGGTCTGCGCGGCGGTGCCGCTCACGGCCGGGTCGGCGGTCGGCTGCCTGGCGCTCTCGCTGCCGATCGAGCACGCCCACCGGCTGCGCACGGCGGCGGACACCCTGAACCGCAAGGCGGCCCCGGTGGTGCTCTCCCTGGCACTGTGAGCCGGGCCACTGCGCGGTGGTCGAAGCACCCCTCCGGACCAGGTAGTATTAATCCTGTCAGCAGGCGCCGCTAGCTCAGTTGGTTAGAGCAGCTGACTCTTAATCAGCGGGTCCGGGGTTCGAGTCCCTGGCGGCGCACAGACGAAGGAAGCCCCTCGCGCGAGCGGGGGGCTTCCTTGTTGTGCTTGCCAGCCGTCAGCCCTCAGGCGTCAGCCGTCAGCCGTCAGCCGTCAGCCGTCAGAACTGGACGTCCGAGCAGGCGTAGAAGGCGTTCGCCGTGTCCGCGATCGTCCAGACGGCCAGAATCAGGTGCTTGCCGGTCTTGCCGCTGGGGATCGTCCCCTGGTGCGTAAGCGTGGACGGCGGCTGCTGGCTGTTGTACGGGACGGTCAGGAACGGCTGGGAGTCCAGGGCCGCGCGGGTGAGCGGCTTGGTGCGGTCCCAGCCGTTCTTGGTGATGTAGTACCGGAAGTCCGTGGTGCGGTGCCGGGCGGTGAACTGCCAGCGGAAGGTGTAGCTCTGACCGCCGGTCACCCTGGTGGCGGGCCAGTTGCCGCCGCGCGGGTCGTCGAGCTGGGCGAACTGCCCGTTGCCGCCGGCGCAGATCCTGCCGTCGGCGGGGCCGGCGGCCGGGAAGCCCTTGGGGCCCTCGACGGACTGCGGCTCCCACTGGATGTTGCCGCAGTTGGTCACGGTGCCGTTGGCGCAGAGCTTCTGGCGGCTGATGGGGCTGTCGGTGTAGCCGTGGCTGCTGGCGCTGCTGGTGGCCAGGAGGGAGGCCCCGGCCACGCCGAGGGCCACCACGGCCGCGCCTATCTTGTGTCGCATGCTGTCGCTCCAGGAGAACGTGGGGGAGTTCGGTGAGCCCTGCTGCACGCGTGCGGTGGTGCCTGATTTGGTCTGGACCAAGTCTCAATGTATGGACAGGTATTGAGCATGTCCATACCAATCACGGGCCTTCCGGAAGTCCGGTCCGCCCCGTGTAGAACGCCACCGTCAGGTCCTTGACCAGCGCCTTGCGGTCGTAGTCGTCCAGCTCGACCAGACCACGCGAGGTCAGCCGGTGGACCATGTCATCCACCGCGTCCACCACCGACGTCAGCACCATGTCCCGGTGCTTGGCGTCGATCGCCGCGATCCGCCGCCGCTGCATCGCGGCCGCGATCTCCGGCGCGTACTCGATCCGCGTCGGCTGCGCCGAGAAGACGTCGATCCCGACCGGGGCGCACTCCGCCGACAACATCCGCGTCAGCGCCCGCCCGACCACCTCCGCGTCCCGCAGGGTCGGGGCGTCCTCATGGAAGGCGTCGGCCGGCAGCTGGGACAGCACCCGGGCCATCGCCGCCTCCACCTGCTCGCGCAGGTACCGCTCGTGGTCCGCCACCCCGAGCGCCGCCCGCACCGTGTCCCTGATCCGCCACACCACCAGCACCACGACGCGCAGCGCGGTGCCGTTCGCGTCGACGGCGGGCAGCGGCTCGCTGCGCCAGTGCCTCAGCCGTACGTCGACCCGGCGGCGCAGCAGCAGGGGGCTGACCCACATCAGGCCGGTGCGCCGCACACTGCCCCGATAGTCCCCGAAGAGCGTCAGGACCCACGCGTACCCGACCCGCCCTCGCCCCAGCCCGCCGAAGGCGAACAGCACCATCAGCACGCCGAGCGCCAGCAGCGCCCACGCCCCGATCGCGATGCCGTTGTACGGGCGGGAGGGCAGCCCCAGCATCACGGTCACCGCCTCCGGCACGGCCCCCACCCACCAGAGCACCGCCGCGCACCCGGCGAGCGCGACCGCCCCGGCCGCCACCCCCGCCCAGCCGGGCAGCACCGGCCCGGTCCGCTCGACCAGCGCGGGGTCGGCCGAGGGCGCGGGCCTCACCCCCACCGGATCGGCCGCCGCCTTCCGCTCCCCCTCCCGCTCCCCTTTTCGTTCCCGAATCTGGTCCCCCTCCGGCCTCCGGGTCCGGTCCGGGGTCGGGCTGGGCGCGGGTGCCCGGCTCGGCGTCGGTGCCGGTGCCGGTGCCGGCCTGGACGCAGGCGTCGATGCCGGTGTCGGCTTCGACGCAGGCGTCAGTGCCGGTGTCGGCTTCGACGCAGGCGTCAGTGCCGGTGTCGGCTTCGACGTAGGCGTCAGTGCCGGGGTCGTCGGCTGGGGCGCAGGCGTCGGCGCGGGCGGCGTCGGCGGGCGCGCGGCCGACCGTTCCTCTACTACCGTGGCCGGTCCCGTGGTGGTCACCGGACCCACCGAGGTCACAGGCAGGCCCGCGCCTTCCTCACCACCGTCCCGGAACAGCAGATGCACCGGGATCTGCCCGGTGGTCTCTTTTCCGATCACCGGGACGCGCCGACCGCCCGCCGCCCCACCACCCTCCGGCATCGCCGTACTCAACCCTGCCTCCTCGTGATCATTCATCGGAACAGCCGCCGCCAGGTCTCGGGCCCCGGGTAGCCGTTGGCGGCCCCGCCGCGCCAGCCCTGCGCGCGCTGGAACGCCTCGACGTTGCGCCGGTCCGCCTCCGTCCAGCGCGGCCCCGGGCCCCACCGGTAGTGGGCGCCGAAGCCCCGTTGCACCAGCCGGCGGCCGAGTCTTTCGACGTGCTTGTTGGACTGGCCGGGCCGGAAGTGGCCACGCCCCGGGAAGGCGGGCGCCGAGGCCGCCGAGGTGATGTCGCGGCCCTGCCCGTTCACCAGCAGCCGCCAGGTGTGGGGCCCCGGGAGCCCGTCCGCTTCCCGCCCGGTCCAGCCCTGCGCCCGCTGGAAGGCCCGCGTGGCCCTCCGGTCGGCCTCGCCCCAGCGCGGCCCGGGACCTGACCGGTAGAACCGCGCGCCGCCCCGCTCGACGAGCATCCGCCCGAGCCGGGTGACGTGGCCGTTGGCCGCGCCCAGCCCGAACACCGGGCCGGGGTAGGCCACCGAGACGCCGGGGGCGCCGGGATTCCCGGGGTCGCCGCTGGTCAACCCCTTGTAGCGGTAGGCGACATAACGGCTGGAGTTGTTCCAGTACGCCATGGGGGTGACCTGCCTGCGGGCGTGCGGCCGGGCCTGCTCGTAGGCGATGTACGTGGTGCGCGTGTAGTCGGTCCAGCCACCGAAGATGGTGACGTGGGAGCCCCTGTTCGGGTCGGCCGGGTTGTGGAAGAGCAGGATGTCGCCGGGCTGGAGCTCCGACCGGTCGATCCGGGTGCCGAACCGGCCCAGCGTGCCGGTCCATTCGTTGCCGGTGAGGTTCCAGGCCATCGACACGAAGCCCGAGCAGTCCTGGCGGTAGCCGTCCGTCCAGTACCTCTCCATGGAGTACGGGACCTTCTCGGCGACCCAGCGCCTGGCGCGGTTGATGATCTCGGCTCGCGTGGACTTGCGCAGGACCGGGGCGGTGTCCTGGCTGGTCGGCCCGGCGTGCGGGCGCCCGCCGCCGTGCAGGGGCCCGGCGCTGCCCTGCGGGGTAGGCGCGTCGGGGTCGTCCTTCACCCGAGCGGCGCCCGTCTCCCCGGACGGGCGCCCCGGCTGGGCCAGGGCGACCGCGCCGCCATCGCCGACGCCTCCGCCGCCGAGGACCACCCCGGCCGCGGTGAACAGGACCAGGGCCCGGCGGGCGCCGTGCGCGGCGGGGTGGCCGCCGGCCCGCACGGCCAGGCCGAGCGCCAGCTCGCGCCGCTGCCGGGCGCAGCCGGCACAGGGACAGTCGGCGGCGGGCTCGTACTCCTCGAAGACCGGTACAGCCATGCGGTTCCCCTCCTGGGTCTTCCCGTGCTGCGGTACGGGCGCGTGCTGCGTACGGGCGTCAGTGTCTCAACTGTCCTGACATATCGCATTTTGACGGTTGAACGGGAAAAAACGGCCAGTCGACAGGCCGGAACAGCGGCCGACGATCAGCGCGGCGGCAGGCCCGGCCGTCCGGACCACGCCCGGGCGTCGGGTAAACTTACGCAGGTCAGCAGGCGCCGCTAGCTCAGTTGGTTAGAGCAGCTGACTCTTAATCAGCGGGTCCGGGGTTCGAGTCCCTGGCGGCGCACAGACACGCGAGGCCCCTCGTCCACGGACGAGGGGCCTCGCGCCTTTGCCGCCCGCCCCGCGTCCCCGATGTGAGCACATGTCAACTCTCACCGGGCCGTCCGGAGTTTCGTTCCAGGACGGCACCCGTGCCGTACATGCTCCGGAGGCTGAAACGCGGGAGCAGTCGCGAGCCTGATTGGCGGGGACCGCCGCCCCGGCCGGAGCGGCACAGCGGGATCCGGCCACCACCGCCAGCGCCGCCGGCACCACCACGGTGCCGTAGGAGACCGCGGCCCGGCTCACCGCCGCCGCTCAGGCGCCCCGCCCACACCGGCGGATCACCCCCGGCAGTGGCGAGCGGTCGGTCACCCCGGGGCGGCCGGACGCCCTCCCGGAGCCGGTGGTCAAGGGCAGCGCCGCGCCTGACCACGACCGGACGGGACCCCGTCCGGCACAGGGGAAGCGCCGGCCGCGCGCCGGGGGCCTCTCGGCCATGGCGTCGGCAGCGGCGGCGCTGTCGCGGTATGGCGCCTCGGGGGTACGGCCCCGGGTACGGCCGTGGGTGCGGTACGGCGTTCGGGTACGGCCGTGCGGCGAGCAGGGCCCCGCAGGGGCGCGGCGTTCCCGGGCGGGCGGCCCTCTGGAGTGGGCCCGTACCGCGCTCTACAGTGAGCGGAGCCGCGCCAGGCACACCGGACCATCCCCGACCTCCCGCGCGATGCCGGGCCACTCCCGCGGCCCGGAGTCACACGGTCGAGGGCCGGCCCGGTCGACGGCCCGGGAGTAGGGTCCCCCGCACAGCCGGGGGAGGGCCGTCGGCCGGGCCAGGTGGCCGGCCACCCGTCATGAGGCTCCCGTCAGGTACGCCGACACCACCACGTTCGCCGTGTAGGCGCCGGAGGTCCGGTCGAAGGTGCCGCCGCAGGTGATCAGGCGCAGTTCGGCGCGGCCCGGCTGCCGCTGCCCGTACGCCTTCCTCGGGTCGAACTCGTGCCGGGCGAAGACCTGGACGTCGTCGATGGTGAACTCGGCGACCGAGCCGTCCGCCCGGGTCACCTTGATCCGTTCACCGGGACGGGCGGAGCTCAGCCCGTAGAAGACGGCCGGTTTCGTCTCGGTGTCCACATGGCCGACGATGAGGGCCGCGCCGTCCGTGCCGGGCTCGGCGCCGTCGCGGAACCAGCCGACGGAGTGCGCCTGATCGTACGGGGGCGGCTCTATCGCGCCGGACGCGTCCAGCCCGCGCCGTACGACCGGGGCGGTGATGCCCAGCGACGGAACCTCCAGGCGCTCGGGCGGGGCGGGTCGCATCGGTTCGTGGGCCGAGGGCAGCGGGACGCCCAGGGGGCGGCCCACGGCGGCCACGTCACCGGTGGTGGGGGCGGACAGGCCGCCGGGGCCGGCCGTGACGTCCTTGCCCCACAGCCACAGGCCGAGCAGCAGCAGGGCCCATGCCACGCCGGTGAGCAGCCGGCCGTGTCCGGCGGGACTCCGGGTGGAGGACGAGGGGGAGGTGGTGGACATGGTCAGTCCGCGCGGGTACGGCGTCGGCGGCGGGTGCTGCGCAACGCGACGGCGACCGCCGCGACGCCCGCCAGCACCAGGCCGATCACGGTGTGCGAGGTGCTGGGCCCCTGCTGTTCGGTGCTGCCGCCCTTCGGCGGCGCTTCGGCGGCCAGCGCGGCGCCTCCGCCACCCGCCTTGACCGGCGCGACCGGGCTGGGCGGCGGCTTGTGGGTGACGTGGACGCGGCCCGCGTCGTGGTGGTCGCGGCCGTCGCAGTGGACGGTGAGCGGGTACGTACCGGAGTCCAGGTGCGACTTGACGGTCGTGTCGCCGTACAGCGGGTTGCCCTTGCCTTCCCGGCCGGACAGTTCGGCGTCGGCGACGAACGCCTTGGACCTGACCGAGCCGTGCTTGCCCTCGCAGCCGTGGACCCGGATGTCCACGTCGCCGCCGGGCTTGGTGGTGGCCGGGACGACCAGGGCCGTCACCTTGGCGCGCTCCTCGCCGTCACCGGCGTGGGCGGTCCCGGCGGCCGGTGCGAGCACCGCCAGGGGCACCAGGACGGTGGCCGCCCCCGCGGCACGGAGAGCAAACAGAGCTGAACGCATCGTGAACCTCCTGGACTGCAAGGTTCACCCCGTTCGCCGCTTTCCGCATCCGCAGACGGGCGGCTACCGTCCGGTAGGGCCGATCGGGCAGCACCGATCGGGCAGCACTGATCAGATGCGATCCACCAGGTCGGCGATCGAGTCGACGATGTTCGAGGGGCGGAACGGATAGCGGTCCACGTCCGCCGGGCCGGTCAGGCCGGTGAGCACCAGGAAGGTCTCCATGCCCGCCTCCAGGCCGGCCAGGACGTCGGTGTCCATCCGGTCGCCGATCATGGCGCTCGTCTCGGAGTGGGCGCCGATGGCGTTCAGACCGGTGCGCATCATCAGCGGGTTGGGCTTGCCCGCGAAGTACGGGTCCTTGCCGGTGGCCTTGGTGATCAGCGCGGCGACCGAGCCGGTGGCGGGCAGCGGCCCCTCGGCGGACGGGCCGGTCTCGTCGGGGTTGGTGCAGATGAACCGCGCCCCGGCGTTGATGAGCCGGATCGCCTTGGTGAGGGACTCGAAGCTGTACGTACGGGTCTCGCCGAGCACGACGTAGTCCGGGTCGTGGTCGGTGAGGATGTACCCGATGTCGTGCAGGGCCGTCGTCAGCCCGGCCTCGCCGATGACGTACGCCGTGCCGCCGGGCCGCTGGTCGTCCAGGAACTGGGCGGTGGCCAGGGCGGACGTCCAGATGTTCTCGACGGGCACGTCCAGGCCCATGCGGGCGAGGCGGGCGTGCAGGTCGCGGGCGGTGTAGATGGAGTTGTTGGTGAGGACCAGGAAGGGCCTCTCCGCATCCCGCAGTTTCTTGATGAAGGCGTCGGCGCCGGGGATCGGAACGCCCTCGTGGATGAGGACACCGTCCATGTCGGTGAGCCAGGATTCGATCGGCTTGCGCTCTGCCATGGGGCGGGACTCCTGCCGTACAGACCGTACAGATACGTGTGACGCGCGTACGTGTGACGTGCATGCGTACTGGGGACGCCGCGACAGCGCTGTGGCGACGCCCCCAGGGTAATCACGATGAGGTGATCTTCACCCGGCCGTGTACCCCCGGCGAGAGCGGGGTCAGCTGTTGCGGTCGCGCAGCCGGCCCGCCAGCGACAGCGTTCCGGCGCCGAGGAGGAAGGCGATGGCCGACGCCCCGGCGACGAGCAGGACGTTCCGGCCGGTGCTGGGCAGTTCCTCGGCGGTCTCGCTGGCGGGCTCGTCGTCCACGAGCGTGAACCGGTAGTCGGCGGACGCGCCGACCCAGTCCCCGTCGTCGCCCCGGCGCTGGACGATCGCGGCGTTGGCGGTGATCGTGTCGGGCCGGGCGTCGGACGTGAAGGCGAGGCGTACGGGCACGGTGACGGTCCGGCCGGGCGGGACGGTGAAGCCGGGGAAGCCGCCGGCGATGTCGTCGAGGACGCCCACGATTTCGCTCTCGTCGGTCTTCTCGACGGTGACGGGGTAGTGGCGGCCGCTGCCGGCGCCCTCGTAGAACTCCAGCTGGATCTGGGCCGGGCGCAGGGCGCGGGTCCGGTCGGTGAACACGATGACGGGGTGGATGTTGCCGCAGGGCTCGGAGGTGGTGTTGGTCAGCTCGACCTGCCATGCGTGGAACCCGCCGCCGGGACGGTAGGCATCGGGGCCACCGCTGATACGGGTACGGATGGGGAACTCGGCGGCGGAGGGATCCCCACAGGTGGGCTGCCGATCGGGCACGGCCACCCCGAAGCCCCCGGGATCGGCAGCGGCACTGTCACGCTGCGCGGCCCGCTCGTGGCGGGCGGGGGCGTGGAGTTGGGCCTGTGCCCCGGCGGAGGCGTGGGCCGGGGCGAGGCCCACCGCCGGGCTGAGCGTGAAGACGGTGGCAGCGGCCGTGGCGGTGGCTGCGAGGGCGGTGACGTGACGCAGTCGCATGGGGAACCTTTGCCGGCGGCGTGGACAGTCGTGCCCCGAGAACCTCCCACGCGAGCCGGGCCGCCCATCGACTCGGCGGCCACATCCCGCCGTACGGCGGCACGCGTCCGCCCGATCAGCGCAAGATCGTAATCGCGGCCGGTCAGAACCGGGACCGGGTCAGCGCCTAACCGGGTCGCGGCCCGAAGGGGGTCGGGGCCCGAACGGGACCGGGGCCCAAACCGGTCTGAGCCCGAACCGGCGCAGGGGCCAAACGGGGTGGGGCCAACGGGGTAGGGGCCAATCGGGGTAGGGGCCCGAACCGGGTCGAGGGACCGAACCGAGGCAGAGCCCGAACCGGGCAGGGACCAAACGGGGTTGAGGTCCGAACCGGGGCAGAGCCCAAACGGGGTGGCGGCCCGAACCCGGGCAGCGCCCCAACGCGGCGGGGGTCCGAACCGGGGCAGTGCCCAAACGCAGTGGAGGCCCGAACGCGGTGGAGGCCCGAACCCGGGCAGAGCCCAAACGCGGTGGAGGCCCGAACCCGGGCAGAGCCCAAACGGGGTGTGGGTCCAAACCGGGGCAGGGACCAAACCGGGTCATCCCGACCCGGTCAGCGCCCGAATACCGGTGCCAGGACCAGCTGCGCGGCGCCTTCCGCGACCGGGTGGGCCGAGTCCTGTGCCAGGGCGACCGGCACCACCGGCTCGCCCCCGCGCCGGGCGCGCTCTTCGAGGACGGCGCGCACGCCGCGTACGAACGGCTCCGCGGCGCCGGTCACGATCCGCCCGCCGAGCAGGACGCGGTCGATGTCGAGGAGGCTGACGAGGTTGGCCGCCCCGGCGCCCAGCACCCGCGCCGCCCCCGCCAGGTCGCCCCGCGCGACGGCCGCCAGGCACAGCGCCTCCAGGCAGCCGCGCCCACCGCACCCGCACACCGGGCCGTCCAGCTGGATGGTCTGGTGCCCGAACTCCCCCGCCCCCGTGCGCGCGCCCCGGTACAGCGCGCCGCCCAGGACGAGCCCCGCGCCCAGCCCCGTACCGAGATGGAGGTACGCGAAGGAGTCCGCGCCCGCCCCGCGCAGGGCGAGCCCGAGCGCCGCCGCGTTGGTGTCCTTGTCGAGCACCACCGGGAGCCGCAGGCGCGCGGCCAGCGCGTCCCGCAGCGGGAAGCCGTCCCACTCGGGGAACCGGGTCACCCGGTGCGGTACGCCCGCCGCGTGGTCGAGCGGGCCGGGCATGGCGACCCCGACGCCGAGGACCGTGTCGGTGGCGAGGGCGGCGACCTCGCCCGTCACCACCTCCATGACCACCTCGGCGCCCGCGCCCAGGTCCAGCGGGACGACGTTCGCCTCGATGACGGTGCCCGACAGGTCCACCAGCACGGCCGTCAGCTCGTCCCGGTCCAGGTGCAGGCCCACGGCGTGGGCGGCGCCGGGGAGGAGGCGCAGCACGGTGCGCGGCTTGCCACCCGTGGAGGCGCGGCGGCCCGCGTCCACGGCGAGGCCCTCGGCCCGGAGCCGGCCGGTGATCTTGCTGACGGCCTGCGGGGTGAGTCCGGTGCGCTCGGCGAGGTCCAGCCGGCTGACGCCGTCCTCACCCGCCGTACGCAGCAGGTTGAGTACGAGCGCGGCGTTGTGGCTCCGCAGCGCCGGCAGGTTGACGCCCGTATTGCTGTTCACCACGCCATTGTCCCGCCCGCTTGCACTTTGGCAACAGCGTTGCTTAAGTGAAACCCATGACAGGCACTGGCACCCTGCGCGTCGGACTCGTCGGCTACGGCCTCGCGGGCTCCGTCTTCCACGCTCCGCTGATCGCCGCGACCGAGGGCCTGGCCCTCGACACGGTCGTCACGTCCAACCCGGCGCGGCAGGAGCAGGCCCGTACCCGGTTCCCGGACGTGCGGTGCGCGGCGTCGCCCGACGAGTTGTGGGAGCGGGCCGGCGAGCTGGACCTGATCGTGATCGCCTCGCCCAACAAGACGCACGTCCCGCTGGCGACCGCCGCGCTCAAGGCCGGTCTGCCGGTCGTGGTCGACAAGCCGGTCGCGGGCACGGCGGCGGAGGCGCGCGCGCTCGCGGCGCTCGCCGAGGAGCGGGGCCTGCTCCTCTCCGTCTTCCAGAACCGCCGCTGGGACAACGACTTCCTCACCCTCCGCTCCCTCGTGGAGCGCGGCGAGCTGGGCAACGTCCAGCGCTTCGAGTCGCGCTTCGAGCGGTGGCGGCCGCGGCTGAAGGGCGGCTGGCGCGAGTCGGGGGCGCCGGAGGAGTTCGGCGGGCTGCTGTACGACCTGGGCAGCCATGTCGTGGACCAGGCGCTGGTGCTGTTCGGCCCCGCGGTGCGGGTGTACGCGGAGTCGGACGTACGCCGCCCGGGCGCCGAGGCGGACGACGACACGTTCATCGCGGTCACGCACGCGAACGGCGTCCGTTCCCATCTGTACGTCAGCGCCACCGCCGCCCAGCTCGGCCCGCGCTTCCGGGCGCTGGGCTCACGGGCGGGGTACGTCAAGTACGGCCTGGACCCGCAGGAGGCGGCGCTGCGCGAGGGCAAGCGGCCCGCCGAGGGCTGGGGCACCGAACCGGAGTCCCTGTGGGGCCGCCTGGGCGCGGGCGAGTCCCCCCTGACGGGCGGCGGGACGCCGGTGCCGACCCTGCCCGGCGACTACCCGGCGTACTACGCGGGCATCGCAGCCGCCCTGCGCGACGGTACGGCTCCGCCGGTCACGGCCCATGAGGCGGCGGCCGCGCTGGACGTCCTTGAGGCGGCGCGGCGGTCGGCCCGCGAGGGTGTGACGGTGACCCTGTGACCGCGCCGACCATCGCTGAACTTCAAGCCCAGCAGGCCCGCCTGGTCCTCCCCCGCTTCACGTACGAGGACGCCTGGGCGCTCGGCACGCTGCTGGTGGAGTTGGCGCGCGAGTGCCGGGCCCCGGTCGCGATCGACATCCGGCGCGGCGGGCGGCAGCTCTTCCGCGCCGCCCTGCCCGGTTCCAGCGCGGACAACGACGACTGGATCGACCGCAAGCGCCGCGTCGTCGAGCGCTACGGCGAGAGCTCCCTCCTCGTCGGCACCCGCTTCCGCGCCAAGGGCAAGTCGTTCGACACCGACTCCCGCCTGGACCCCGGCCGCTACGCGGCGCACGGCGGCGCGTTCCCCATCGCCGTCGAGGGCGCGGGCGTGATCGGCACGGTGACCGTGTCGGGGCTGCCGCAAGTGGAAGACCACGCGCTGGTGGTCGAGGCCCTGGAGCACTTCACCCATTCGGAGTAACTCCACACCGCACCCTCCCCCGTACGGCCCTAGCCTCGAAAAGGCGTGCGATCGTCAGGCGGGCGATCGTCGAGTCTCGCCCGAAGGAGGCAGCCATGCGCTCCATCCGAACAGCCGCCGTCGCTCTGGCGGGCGGCGCCACCCTGCTGGCCCTCTCGGCCGCTCCCGCACAGGCCACCACCCCGGCCACCCCGGCCACCCCGCGCCCCGACGTCACGCTGGTGGACTGCGGTACCGGCTGGAACGGCTTGTCCGTCGTCGCGGTGACCACGAAGGGCAGCTCCGCCTGCGGAACCGCGCACCGCGTGGCCGACGCGTACGGCAAGGCCGTCGAGGCCAAGGACCGCAAGGTCGTCATCGTCCACGTCGACGGCACGGCCTGGAAGTGCCGTGAGCGCCACGGCGACCCCAACCCGTACACGGAATGCGTGAAGCTCAAGGACCGCACGGAGAAGGTGAAGCTGCTCTCCTGACCACAGAGGGGGCTGGGCCGCCCCGGTGTGCGGTGTGCGGGGCGGCCCAGCCACTCCGCCTCAGGCGTCCTTGAGCTCCTGCCGCTGCCGGCCGAGCCCGTCGATCTCCAGCTCCACGACGTCACCCGCCCGCAGGAACGGCTTCGGCTCCGGCTGCCCCATGGCCACCCCCGCCGGCGTACCGGTGTTGATGATGTCACCGGGGTACAGGGTCATGAACTGGCTGACGTAGCGCACCACTTCGGCCACCGGGAAGATCTGGTCGGCCGTCGTGCCGTTCTGCTTCAGCTCGCCGTTGACCCACAGCTTGAGCGACAGCGCCTGCGGGTCCGGCACCTCGTCGGCCGTCACCAGCCACGGCCCGAGCGGGTTGAACGTCTCGCAGTTCTTGCCCTTGTCCCAGGTGCCGCCGCGCTCGATCTGGAACTCGCGCTCGGACACGTCGTGCGCGACCGCGTACCCGGCCACATGCGCGAGCGCGGCCTCCGCAGACTCGACATAACGGGCCGTACGTCCGATGACTACGGCGAGTTCGACCTCCCAGTCGGTCTTACGGCTGCCGCGCGGTACGAGCACGGTGTCGTTCGGCCCGACGACCGTGTCGGCCGCCTTGAAGAAGATCACCGGCTCGGCGGGGGTCGCCGCGCCCGTCTCGGCGGCGTGGTCGTGGTAGTTCAGCCCGATGCACACGACCTTGCCGATGCGCCCGACCGGCGGCCCGATCCGCAGGCCCGTCGCGTCCAGCGCGGGCAGCACTCCGGCGCCCGCGGCGGCCCGGACGCGGTCGAGCGCGGAGGCGTCGGAGAGCAGGCTCCCGTCGATGTCCGTGACGACCGCGGACAGGTCCCGCAGCACCCCGTCCTGGTCGAGCAGCGCGGGGCGCTCGGCGCCCGACGTACCGACGCGCAGCAGTTTCATGGTCTTCTCCCTGTGGTCGAGGTGTGGCCCCGGCCGATGGGGTGCGGCCATCGGAGGATTGGTCGATCCTCCAAGACATCGGATCACCCCGCAAGACCCCGTTCACACAGTGGACGTCTCGCGATACAGGTACGCCCGCTCGGCGGCGGTCCACGCCGTGCTCGTGACGACGTAGAGCGCGGCGGCGAGGGGCACGACGGCGACGGTGACGAGCGTGGCGAAGGAGAGCAGCGGCATCACCTTCGCCATACCGGCACCCATACCTGCGCCCATACCGGCTCCCATGCCGTCCACGTCCGCCATCTGCCCCTTGGTACGCCGGTACGTGTCCGTGGCGACACCGGCGACGATCGCGAACAGCGCCACGTACACGAGCCCGGCGGCCCCGAAGACGCCGCCGTCCGCCAGGGCGTCGGCCCAGCGCCCGCCAAGAGGCGCGGCGAAGAGGGAATGCCCGGCCATCATTCCGCCCGAAAACAGGTGATACATCAGGATAAAAGCGGGGGCCTGCGCCAGGCTCGGCAGGCACCCGGCGAGCGGCGACACCTTCTCCTTCGCGTGCAGCTCCATCACGGCCCGCTGTAACCGCTCGGGGTCCTTGCCGTGCTTCTCGCGCAGCTCGGCGACGCGCGGGGCGAGCCGCGTGCGCGCCTTCTGCCCACGGGCGGCGGCCCGGGAGAGCGGATGCAGGGCGAGCCGTATGAGCATGGTGAAGACGACGATGGCGGCGGCGGTGGCGGAGCCGTGGAACAGCGGCTGGAGCAGGGCGGCGAGCTGCTCGATCAGCGAGGCGAAAACGGACATGGGAAGGAGCCCTCCGTGGGGTCTCGTCGTACCGGGAATCGAGATGTCGGCATGACGGAACCGCGCGGAACAGAACCCGGGGGAGCCCCTACGCGGCCGTCGCGATGAGACGGCCGGGCGCTCGGGGCCGCCGGCGCCCGGAGGCGTCGGGATCGCGCTGCGGGAGGAACGCGGTGCGCCGCTCACGGTCACGGATGGCCGTGCGCACCCGCGTCGGCGGCACGGCCGGAACACCGCGCGCCGCGATGACGGCGCACGCGACGAACGCGGAGCCCACGGCGGCGAGGGCCACGGCCGCGGAGAGGGCGCCGCCCTCGGCGTACAGCCCCTGGGCGAAGAGGAAGAACAGGACGCCGGCCGCCCCGCACGGCAGCAGCCGCGCCATGACACCGCGCACGCGTTCCCCCCTTCCTCCGCTCTCGTGAACCCTAACGCGCACGCGTCGCGCGGAGTTTCCGCTTGGGGAAAACGCCGCGCGACGCGTGCGCGCGGAAGGTGCGCGCGGAGGGTGCGCGGAGGGTGGCGTACGCGCCGCCACGCGCTCCCGTGCACCATCCGCACGCCGGACCGGCATGTCACCGGAGCCGTAGCCAGAACGCCTCTGCGTCCCCGACCCCGTACAGCAGTACGGTGTCCCCCATGCGCCCCGACACGCCTGCTGACCACATCACCGAAGCCGAGCGCCTGCTGCGCACCGCGGCGCAGTACCCCGAGGACCGGGAGCCGCTGCTCCTCCAGGCCGCCGCCCATCTCGAGCTGGCCGGCCACCGCGCCCGCGCCACCACGCTGTACGACGACCTCCTGGCCGCCACCCCGCCCCCGGACCACCCGCACCTGGTCAAGGCCCTGAAAGCGGCCAACCTGTGGGAGTACGGACACGAGGCCGAGGCCCGGGCCATCATCGACGGCATCCGCGCGACGCCCCCGTCCGACGCGGCCGCCTGGGAGATCGTCGCGGAGACGCTGGAGGCCCACGACGAGCTGGAAACCTCCGAGCAGGTGTTCACCACCGCCGTCACCACCCTGATCCCCTCCCCCGACGACGAGGTCCCGTACCCGGCGCAGTCCCTCCTCATGGGCCGCCACCGCGTGCGCCGCCTGATCGGCCTGCGGCACGACGACTGGGACGTCCTGGCGGACCGCCTGCACACGGGCGCCGTCCCGCTCGACGAGCTCCACGACCCCAAACGCCTCTGGTCCCTCGGCTCCTCCGACCCGGCGGAACTCCAGGCGGAGATCACGCGACTGCGCAGCGAACTCGGCTCGTACCGCACGGCCTTGTCCCGCCCCTTCCCGGTGGCGGTCCTGCTCTGGCCGGCCGACGAGCTGACGGAGCTGCTCGCCGCGTACCCGGAGCTGGAGTCGGAGTACCCCACCCACGAGGCCCACCTCACCGACATCGAGGCCTCGCTGCGCGAACTGTCCGCCGCGGGCACCCCGAACCTGGGCATCGTCCAGGGCACGGTCCCGTCGTACGAGGCGTTCGCCGCCTCCGAAGCCACCCCGCCCTCCAACGCGGAGCTGCTCCCCCAGTACGCCACCACTCTCGCCGCCCGCGGCCGTGCCACCCCCTGGCCCCCCGCCCGCACGTCTCCGTGCTGGTGCGGCTCGTCCCGCACGTACGGCGACTGCCACGGGACGGCGCGGCCGTAAAGGACCCTCACCTCACGCGTTTCCCTGCCCTTCACCACTTGCGTGCAGTAGTTTCACACTTAACTACTGCCTCGACTGGCTCCTCTGTTCCCCCACGCAGTTCCAGTCCTGTCTGCGCCAGGGAGACGTGTGCCCATGAGCAACCCGTACCAGCAGCAGCCCTTCACCCCCGTCACCGCCCCTGCCCCGGCCCCCGGGGCACAGCGCCCGCCGCACCGCATGAAGCGTGTGTGGGGCGGCGGCCTGCTGCTCCTGATGATCGGCAGCGGCTGCGGAGCCCTCAGCGCCGAGGACGCCCCCAAGTCGGCGGCCAAGCCCGCCCCGGCCACCACGGTGACGGCCACCGCCACGGCCACCGCGACCCCCGCCGCGGCCCCTGCCCCCACGGTCACCGCGACCGCGACCGCGACCGTCACGGCGACGGTGACGGCCACGCGCCAGGCCCCTGCCGCCGCCAACGACGACTCAGGCAACGCCGATTCGGACGCCGGCAGCGGCAGCGACAACGTCTACTACGCCAACTGCGCCGCCGCCCGCGCCGCCGGCGCCGCCCCCGTCCACCGAGGCGACCCCGGCTACGCCCGCCACCTCGACCGCGACAACGACGGCGTGGGCTGCGACAACGGCTGAGCCGAGTTCCGCTACGGCGAGGTGCGGAACCCCAGTGCTGGAGGCTTGATTGATCAGCTCCCGCGCCGGGGCCGGCTCGAGCCCGCAGTGCGCGATGGCGTGGCGGCGGTCGGGCTCCGTGTGGTGGAGCTGAAGTCGGTACGGCTTGCGTTGCTGTGATTCCACACGGATCCGCACCAGCGTGCCACGTGATTCCTTACCATCGACTTGAGCGCGTGTGGATGGCCGATCGTCGATCTACTGGGCCGTTGCCGGGAGCATTCCGTACACGAGGCAGGGAGGAGAAGGAACGCTATGGCTCCAGCGAAACCCTCTTCCCCCGGCGTGTCGGCGCGCATGAGCCGCCAGACGGCCCGGGACACCACCCCCGAGCTGGCTGTGCGGAAGCTCCTGCACGCGGCAGGTCTCCGGTATCGCCTGCACGTCAAAGTTCCCGGGATGCCACGACGCACCATCGACATCGCATTCCCCGGGCCCAAGGTCGCCGTCTTCCTGGACGGTTGCTTTTGGCACGGCTGCCCGGAGCACGCCACCCACCCGAAGGCCAATGCCGAATGGTGGCGCGCCAAGCTCGAGAAGAACATGGCTCGGGACCGCGAAACAACCGAGCATCTCCACGCCGAAGGTTGGACGGTACTCCGTTTCTGGGAACACGAAAGGCCGGAAGTGGTTGCGCAGATGGTGTCCCGCACACGGGACGCCCTGATCGGCTCACCCCCCGTACTCCATCCGCGGGCCCACAATCCACAGGCTTGATTGCCCCTCCGGGGCTTGATCGGCTGCCCACATAACACTGCGCAAACCCATTGGAACAACCGGGAGAAGCACCACGTTGCCACACCCCCGAATGACCTCCCTCGAGATTTGCGCCGGAGCTGGTGGACTCGCCATGGGCTTGGAGACTGCAGGGTTCCGTCCGGTCGCCCTGATCGAGAGGAATCGCCACGCATGCAGCACTCTCCGCGCCAACAAACCAGGGTGGCGTGTTCTGGAAATGGACTTTCGCGAATTCGTGGCTCGCGAGCATCCGGAAACCTATGACGTGGATCTCATTTCGGCAGGGCTGCCGCGCGTGAAATCGCCAGCAGCGATCAAGCGGGCCGAGGACGGTTACGAACGTGAACTACTTGAGGCCACGGTATGGCTCGTCGCCGAAGTACAGCCGAAGGCGGTGCTCATCGAGAACGTCCCCGCACTGATCAACGACGACTCGTTCGCAGATGTCCGTCAGTTCGTCTCACAGGAACTGGCACACCTTGGCTACTCGCTGCACTGGCGCATCCTCAATGCGAGCGACTTCGGGCTGGCACAGGATCGAAAAATGGGATTGCTTGTCGCACTCCGAGGTGAAAGCTCCGCTCGTTTTCGCTGGCCTGACCCGCTCGCCACTCCCTCACCGACCGTGGGTGCGGTGTTGTGGAAAACCATGGCCGCGCGCGGCTGGCGCGACGCCGCTGTGTGGGCGGCCCAGGCCGACCGTGCGGCACCGGCGATCGTGGGTGGGTCCGAACGAAGGGGAGGAGCCGATCTGGGGCCGACCGGAACCAAGCGGGCGTGGGCTCGCATGGGGATCAATGGTGGCGGCATCGGGAACGATGTTCCCTCTGCCGACTACCAATGGGACCCCCAGGGTGACGTGAGAGGCCTGCCGAAGCTCACTCTGGAACAGGTCGCGATTCTCCAGGGCTTTCCACCTCAATGGCAGCTTTTGGGTGGAAAGACTGCCGCGTACCGGCAGTTGGGGCATGCGACGCCCCCACCTGTCGCCCAGGCGCTGGGTACCCAGCTTGCGACGGCCCTCGCGCAACTGGAGTGATGGGCGGCCCTTCCTGGCTTGCGCGCAATGCCGCCCGCCGGCTGGAACCGTCCACCGCGGCGCCGGTAGACTGCGCGGGGCTCATCCCGCTGATCACTTCTCCACCCGACAGTCGGGAGACTCGTGCACGCCATCAACATCGTCGACCTTTTCGCCGGTCCAGGCGGATTGGACGTGGCTGCACGAGAGCTGGGTCTCCCCGTCACCGGGATCGAATGGGACGCGGACGCATGTGCCACTCGCCAGGCGGCCGGGCTGCTCACACGTCAGGCGGACGTGCGCGAACTCGGGCCCGCAGACTTTCCCGCTGCGACCGTACTGGCGGG
The DNA here is from genome assembly GCF_030406405.1 of Streptomyces ficellus. Lineage (GTDB taxonomy): Bacteria > Actinomycetota > Actinomycetes > Streptomycetales > Streptomycetaceae > Streptomyces > Streptomyces ficellus_B. The sequence goes on along the minus strand of NZ_JAUEPL010000006.1, from coordinate 101,055 downwards.
TGGGCCGCCATGTCAGACGTACACGGTCGCCGGCTCCGGCACGGGCCGCCGCGCTTTGGACGACGTACTAGCTCTTGCCAAGCGCATGGCAGCCGGTGAAGACGTGACCGCCGATCTCAAGGAAGCGGTCGACGAGCGTACCGGGCTCGTTCTGGAGCCCCTGCGATGGGCTCTTGAAGCAGTCGAAACGAATCGCCCTTACCAAGCCATTGTGTTGGAGCAGGTTCCGGCTGTGCTTCCGGTGTGGGAGGCCGTAGGCGAAGCGCTCGACGCCGTTGGCTACGCGACGAAGTGCGCCGTCCTGCGCACGGAGGAGTACGGCGTTCCCCAGACCCGCCGCCGTGCCATCCTGATCGCCCGCCGCAACACGACCGGCGACCGCGAGTTCACGGTCGACATGCCGCCGGCGACGCACCGGCCCTACCGAAAGGGCGTGGACCGCGACACCGGCGATCCCGGTCGAGAGCCGTGGGTTCCCATGGGCAAGGTGGTGAAGCGGCCGGTGCGCTATGAAGTCGTTTCCAACTACGGCACCGGCGGGGACCCCGCAGCCCGCGGTAGGCGCACGTCCGATGAACCGTCCGCCACCGTCACGGGAAAGATCTCCCGGAATCGGATCGTCTCGTCGTACGACCAAACCGAGCTCGAGCGCTTCACTCTGGCGGAAGCGGGACAGCTGCAAACCTTTCCGGCTGACTATCCCTGGTCCGGCCGCAACCGTGCGCAGCAGATCGGCAATGCCATTCCGCCCCGGCTTGCCGCGCACGTTCTGGCCAGTGCACTCGACCTGGGTGAGGAGAGGCTCCACAAGGCTTTGAGTGCTCTGGGGGGCGCCACCGCATGACGCGCCGGTCGGGCACCGCGGAGGGCAGCGTCCTTCAGACGTCGATCGGCACTTCCTCCGCGTCCTTGGGCTCCTTGCCCCGCACCGGGGCCTCGGCGAAGAGCTTTTCGAAGTAGGTGGCCATGACGTCAACGGCTCCCTCCGGTATGGCACCGTCACCCGGCCCGGCCGGGAGCGTCTTCCGAGGAGCGGGCGGGGCCATGTCGAGCTCATCCATCCAGTAGCGAAAAGCCTCGGCATCGGGGCCCTCATCGGATGCGAGAACCTCGTACATGAGCGTGCTTGCCGCTGCGTTGATGGCGGTCGCCAAGGCATTGACCTCTCGGCCGGTGCGGACGATCCCGTCCTCCAACATTCTGGTGACGGCACGAGCAGTCGGACGGTGATCGATGACGTCCAATCTGAGCACGGTGTTGAGCACATCCTGGTTGCGGCACGCGGCGACTGCCGGGCGGTAATCGTCGCCGTCGCGGAAAAGCTCAGCGGCCCACCACAGGCGAGCGAACGCCTGCTTGTAGTGAGGGCCGCAGAAGCGGTCCGCGGTGACCGCCGGGCGCTTCCCGTCACGGGCGGTCTTCGGCAGGTGCCGCCACACGACGTAGTCCGGAGCCACAACCAGGGCGATGTAGTTCCACAGGGCGGGATCGGCCGCCTCCGCCCTCGTCAGCCGCAGCGTGTAATGCAACCGGGGGGCGAGCCAACTGTCCGCACCGGTCCGCCCCGACTCGTCGTGGAGGCGCCGCGCATCATCGAACAGCTCACGCAGGGGACGGACGTTCCATCGGGAGCCGGCCCCCTTGATGCGCTCGGCCTCACGCGCGAGAGCGACGAACGGCGGGCTTTCCTGCCCGGTGAGTACGCCCCGGGTCAGGTTCCTGGCGGCCACGGCATCCCGGAGCAGACCGAGCTGCTCCGGGAGGTCATCGGCGTGCCGACTCATCACTGGTCTCCTTCGTCGGAACGGTCGAGCTCGCGGATCGCGGTTCCGAGATTCTTGGCGACTCGCGCCCGCCGTGACGCCGCGTACTGGATACGAGGCTGCAGCTCGTTCCAGCCGGAGGTCTCCACTCTGCGCGAGTGGATCTCCGACAGAGCGTCGGCGGGGGACAGATCGGGCAGGACATCGGGGAGCATGGCGCGCAGCACCCAGTCACGCCAACCACTGGGCCACTCCAGCGAACCGTCCTCCGCCACCTCGATGTCGCTCACTGCCGAGTGAAACATGGCCGTCCACGCCTCGGTTGCGATCTGAGCGGCGATCAAGCCACGCACGGCCTTCTCCATGGTGCTGCCCCCGGAGCCGAGCAGCTCCGTGATCCCCTCGAACCCGGTGTTCAGGTGCACGGTGGGCATGTCGCCGGAGGTCTCCACCAGCCAGGGGGCGTCCTTGAAGGCGTGCAGCCACTCATACGGCTTTTGGTTCTCACCGAAGTCGACCTCGTTGATGTGGAGTTCACGCTGGCGCACGGGCTTGCGCGCCAGCACATCGACGAGCCAGTTCTCCTCTGATCCCCCGATGATGCGCCCTGGAACGCCGTCGACGGTGGCGACGACACTCACAGAGAGCTCGGCGCGGGTGCGACACGCATCGCGAGCCAAGGTCGGGCTGCCGACCCAGGTGCCGTCCGCCGAGCGGTTGAGTCGCGTGACGGTACGGAGGTTGCTGACACCTTCGGTGAGGACAGCGACGCAGACCACGTCGGACCAAGGCCCCTCGGCGAGTTCGGCCTCCGGGATCCGGACGCGCAGATCCAGGCGCGCCTCATCCCACTTCTGGCGCTCCACCTGGTGCAGGGCGACGACGCGTTCCTGTTGCGAGAGCATGCTCAACGGCAGGTCCCGACCGTCGAGCTTGGCTGCGGCGACCTTGAACGTCACTTCACCGGCGAGAGTGGCGTAGGGCATCAAGGTTTTCATGCGGCGCCACTCCTGGCCTTCTGGAGATCGATCACGAGGCGTGCCATCTCCGCGGGCACCGGATGGCTCGCGACATCCGTGACCCCGCTGAAGGAAGCCGTGCTCATCCTCGCGTCGAAGCGCAGATGGCCGTTCTCCACATGACAGTTCTCACCGGCTACGAGCTCTGCCCACCGAACGCTCGGCTTGCTGCCGGAGCGTACGTCGAACTTCGCCACGGGCATCATCACCCAGGCATCGTCTCGCGGAGGCAGCTTCACCTCTACACGGACCCGCCAGGCCCCGGAGGAGTCCAACTCCCCATCGACGTTCCGTACGGTGGGGTGGCTGTCGATGCGACGGCCGGCGGACGTACCACCGCCGTCCAGTCGCAACAGCTCGCGCAGGACCGCTGGGCCGCCACCGGTCTTTTGCTCTCGTCGTGCGACCAGATGTCGGACCACCGTGTTCATCTCGCGGCGGAAGTCGCGGATCCGGCTCAGGGCTCCGCGTGCGTAGCGGGCGGCGAGCTCCTCCGTCCTGTTCCAGTCGTCGTGCTCCGGCGGCTCGGACGCGCGCAGGAATGCTTCGGCGAGGTCGGCGTCCTCGGTTCTGGCGCCTGTGGCATGGCCGGCGAGAAGAACGGCCTGGAACGGGTTCGTCCCCATGGGAAGGTCGGGTACCCGGCGGACGCTCACCGTCATGCGATTACCGCGCATGCAGACGAGGTGGTTGGGCTTGGTGTCGGCGTCGTCGGCAGGAGTCACCAGCAGAACGGCTCGGTGGTCCACTCCCGGGCCCTTGTCACCACGCAGGGGAGGAACGGTGAGGGGCACATGGGCGAGAGCCACTTGTTCGGGCCCCGCGAGGTGGTCGACCGTCCCGCCGTCCAAATAGGCCTTCAGGGCACGGCAGCGTGCGGGCTCATGCGCGTGCGGGTCGACGCGCTCCTCCTTGATCAGCACCTGGCCGTTCCGCAAGGTGGTGACCGATGCCTCCATGATGGGGGCCGTGGCCTCGCCGTGGGTCATCGCTGCCCAGAAGTTCTCCGCCAGCGATCGGACGATTTTGTCGTGCATCTCCTGCACGGTCCCCGCGTCGCCCGCCGCATCGTGCGCACCGACCACCAGGAACGAAGTCCCCGGGTCGGAACCGACCCTACTGAGGTGCAGTCGTTCCGTGGTCCGCTCATCCGCCCACCAGGACCGGGACACACCCTTGAACTCGGGGTCGGTGTCCTCCTCCCCCAGCCAGGCCGGCCCCGCGTATGCCTGCCCGTCCACTTCTCGCCACGGCAGGTCGAGACGGCCGATCACACGTCGCTCACGACGCCCCTCATGCGGCGTGGAAAGAGTGCTGTTGATCAGTACGAGACCCAACCTGCTAGTGGCCCACAGCGTCGCCTTGCCCAATCCGTACGATCCACCCGCGTGCCCACTCGTCTTGTGGCTGTCAAGTTGCCGGCGCACCACGGCGGCGAACCGACCGTCGCCGTACTCGGGGCCGGTCAGGCCCGACGCGTTGAAGTCGTCGATACGCAGAAGCAGCAGGGTGTCCGTTTCGCGTAGATCACGCAGCCCTTCGGCAATGACCCCCCCGACCTTCTGCTTCTGGGCCGCGGCGACCTCGTAGTGCGGCAGCAGGTCCTCCCACGCCAGCGCGTCGAGGAAGCTCCGCAGATGCTCTCCACTGAGTTCGTGCAGGACGTAGCGGACACGAACCGGGTGATCGTCGTCGTGGCGCTCGTCCAAGCTGTTCTGGGTGGCCTCGCGTGCGAGTACGGCCAGATCCGCGTCGAACGCGAAGGCCGCGGCGTTGCCGAATTCCCGTCCGCCGTCGGCATGCGCGGGACGGTGGTACCAGGCGATGGGCCGGGCCGCCGGGGCGTCGACGGTGCGCAGGTGCACCGTGGCTTCGTCGGTGCCGAGGATCTCGGCGATGGCACGCTTCTTGTCCTCACGCGGCTCGGCACGCCCGGTGATCCACGCCGAAACGCCGGCCCGGGTGATGCCCAATGCCGCAGCCAGCTCGGCCTGGGTCATGTCCTGGCGCCTCAGCTGGCGTGCAAGCCATATGCCGAACCCCTCGCCGCGTTCGTTGCCCATCTCCACCCACGCCTCCCCTCACGACTCCCGTCATCGTACCGGACGCATTTGACAGCGGGGGGTTGCGATAATTTCATTGTCCTCGCACCCTGAGAACCAGTCCTATGGGTGATTGACGCAGGCCTCAACTTGCTTGCGCAGACCGGCAGATGCCCGCTAACGTCTCGCTTCCGCAGCTGGCACATCACCCCCTGATGACAGCCGGTCAAGGGGAGGAGTGTGTCCACTCATGCCGTGACGGCATTCCTCCACACGACGCGCTCCACCTCGCAACCATCGTGGTGAACGACGCCGGACCTCCCCCCCCACCGCCAGCTTGCTGCTCCATGTTGCCTTCGAGAACGGTCAATCCGTTGTCGCCGCTCGACCCCGCTTTCGTCCCTTTCGACCCGGGAGTCACCCACCACATGAGCAACGCTCTGTCCGGTGCCACAGACGTCATCGGAACCGTCCTCGCTCAGTCCCGGCGCATCCTGGAGGTCTACCGCGCCGATCCGGGGCATGTGCAGGAGCACGCGAACAACGAACGTCGCATCACGCAGGGGGGATACGGCGAGCGGCAGATATACGAGCTGGTGCAGAACGGCGCCGATGAGACCCAGGAGGTCGCGGAAGGCGGACGCATCCATGTCCTGCTGACCGACCACCACCTATACTGCGCCAACACCGGCAACCCGGTCTCCCCCGAGGGTGCCGACACGATCCTGCGCATGGCCGTCTCCCGCAAGCGAGGTGGGCAGATCGGTCGCTTCGGCGTCGGCGTGAAATCCGTGCTGAGCGTTTCCGACACGCCGCGCTTCTACAGCACCTCGGGCTCCTTCGGCTTCGACAGGGCCTGGTCCGCCGAGCGCATCCGAGAGGTTGTGCCGCAGCTTTCGGAGCAGGACGAGACGCCGGTGCTGCGGATGGCGCAGCCCCTCGATCTGGCAGCGGATCGCCGGCAGGACCAAGTGCTCGATGAGCTGATGCGTTGGGCGAGCACGGCCGTCGTTCTTCCCCTGCACGAGGGCGCGGAGCGCCGACTCGGGAACGACCTGCGCGTTTTTCCCGCCCACTTCATGCTCTTCTCCTCGCACGTCGCCTCCGTTGTGTTGGAGGATCGCCGGGAGGGCCAGCGGCTCGTGCGCGTGCTGAGGCAGCACACCAATGACATCGAACATCGGGTTATCGAGGAGACCAACGGCAAGGAGTCCCGCAACGAGCGGTGGGATGTCTTCCACCTGGACCACGCGCCGACCGCCGAGTCCCAGAAGACGGCGGGCGAGCTGCATGAGCGCCCAATCATCCGCATCTCGTGGGCGGTACCCGGAAAGGGGGTCGAGGCACGGAAGAAGCGCGGCAGCTTCTGGGCCTTCTTCCCCACCCACTACGACACGACACTCACCGGCATCCTCAACGCCCCCTGGAAAACCCCAGAGGACCGGCAGAACCTGACGAAGAGCGACTTCAACGCCGAGCTCGTCAAGGCGGCCGCCGAACTGATCATCGGCTCCCTGCCGCGGCTGGTCGAGTCCGACGATCCCGGCTCCTACCTGACGCTGCTGACCGCCCGTGGTCGTGAGGCCTCACAGTGGGGCGACGAGATGCTGAGCGCCGAGGTCCTGGCCGTCGCGGCGGCCCAGCCGTCGCTGCCCGACCAGCGCGGTGTGTTGCGCAAGCCCAAGGAGCTTCGCCTGCACCCGGACGGCCTGCGCGAGAAGTGGCTGCAGCTCTGGGAGTCGTACCCGGGCCGGCCCGTGAACTGGTGCCACCACTCGGTGGAGAGCAGGGAGCGGCGCTCGCGCGCCCGTGACATCATGCTCCGCGCCGGAGCCGGCGAAGCCACCGACGTCACCGAATGGCTGGAGGCCCTGGTGTCCGACCGGTCCGCCACCGCCTCCGCCCTGGCGTTGCGCATCGCCGCGGACATGGAGGCGGTCGGGGCCGCCGAGCAGGCAGCTGAGGCGACGCGGGCCCGCATCCTCCTCACCGAGCGGGGAGACCTGGTCGCCCCCGTCCGCGGCAAGGTATACCGGCGCAGCCCGGCGGGTGGCCAGGGGTTGCGGGACGACCTGGTCTACGCCCACCCGGACATCGCCGCGGACTCCGACGCACGCCACGCGCTGGAGGAGTTGGGCATCCGCGAGGCGGACGCCGAAGGGCGCCTCAAAGCCGTGCTCGACGTCGGCTTCGGACGCTACGGGAATGCCGACTGGGAGGATTTCTGGCGGTTGACCCGGCAGGCCGGCGGCGGGCGGGCCGTCGGCGTGATCCGTGCGAAGGTCGACGATCCCCGACGACTCCTGAAGATCCGAACGGCGGACGGGGCGTTCCGGCCGATCCGGGACGCACTCCTGGCAGGCCCCGTGGTGCCGGCCGACCTGCCGACCGACCGTTCCCGCGACCGGGAGCTGCTGATCGACCCCGAGTTCCACAGTGCCGACATCGCGGTCCTGCGCGATCTGGGCGCTGTCGACCGGCCCACGATCGACTGGGACCCTCGCAAGGACGCCTGGTTCGAGACCTACACCGACCAGGTGTACAAGCTGTACGCCCAGAAGTTGGTGAAGGAGGGGCAGCGACCGCCCATGCAGCGCAGCATGCGGTGGAACGGTGCGAATCCCGCCGGTCCGCTCCATCTGCTCCCGCAGCTCTCCGAGGCGGGACGAGCCGCCTTCGTGAAGCACCTTCCCCCACACGGCGCGGTGCAGAACTGGACCGTCCAGGGTGGCAGTCGCAGCACGGAGAAGCAGGTCCGCTCACCCCTCGCCTGGATGCTGAAGCGATGCGGCGCAGTGCCCACCTCGTTGGGGATCCGCAAGCCGGCCGAGTGCGTCGGCCCCGGAATTGCGGTCGACGGTGACCTCCTGCCGGTAGCGCAGGTCAGCGGAGGGATCGCACAGGTGCTCGCCCTCACCGACGACATCGAGACCGTCCCGGAGGCCCTCTGGGAGGAGCTCGTGCAACGCGCGCTCGTCAGTGAGGATGCCGATTTCATCGGCCGCGCCTACGCCCTGATGACCCGGGTCCCTCAGGACGAGGAGTTCTGGGCCCGCCACCCCCTCACCCGTTGCCAGGTGGGCGACGAGTGGGCCCTTCGCCCCGACGAGGAGATCGCGGTAGCCGCCGACCGGGAGCAGTACCGCATCCTGCGGCGCGAGAAGGTGCCGGCGCTGCTGGTGCTCGATGCCGAAGACGCTGCGCGCCTGGTCGGCGACACGGACCTGCGTGCCCCGGCCGAGCTCCTCAAGGAGGAGCTCGAAGCAGTCCCGTTGGGCACGCCGACCCCACTCACCGACCTCTACCCGCGACTGCGGCAGCGGCTGGCCCGTGGCACCGACTGGCAGCTGTCCCACTGTTCCCATCTGGCCAGGGTGATCCGCACCGCAGAGGGAAAGCGGGAGGTGCCACTCGTCGAGGCTCGTGAGGGCGACACCGTGCTCCTCTGCGGTCCCGACGACGAGTTGGACGTCCTTCTGGCCGTCGACCGGGTTCTCGGGTTGAGGCTGGGCGAGCAGGGGTGCCGTGCCCTGCTGCAGCAGCAGGAGAAGGACCGTGAGGACGAGCGGTTCCTGAAAGTTCGCCGTGAACCCGATCCCGCGCGAAAGCTGCTGCTTGCCCTCGGTGTGGAGCGGCTGCGCGAAGAGCTTCCTCCGGGCCTCCTTCTGGCGGACGAGGAGCTGAACGGCGAGGCGCCGAGTGACCTTCGCGTCGCTCAGCTCGTTATCGCCACCCACGGGGAAGAGGTTCTGCGCGAACTCGCTCCCGCGCTGACCAAGGCGGGCTTTGACGCGCCCCACAGGTGGACCGGCGGACACACGAGCCGTGCCTTCGTGAAGACGTATGGCTTTCCCGCTGAGTGGGCGGGTGACCAGGAGACAAGCCAGGCTCCGCCCCCTTTCGAGACGGTTCCGGGGCCGCGCAGGCCTCTGCCCCTGCACCCGTACCAGATGCGACTCGTCGCCAACATGTACCAGCACTTGGTGCAGGGCGAGGAGAAGCGGGCCATGCTGCAGATCCCGACCGGTGCCGGTAAGACGCGTATCGCGGTCGAGGCAACCGTTCAGGCGATCGCGGACGGCGTCGTCACCGGGCCGGTGCTGTGGATCGCACAGAGCGCGGAACTGTGCGAGCAGGCGATCGAGACCTGGAAGTTCGTCTGGTCCATGTCGGGCCCCGAGCAGAGCCTCCGCATCAGCCGCATGTGGGGTGGCATGGCCGCGGAGCCCGCGCCGGGAGGCCCGCAGGTGGTCGTGGCTATCGATGACACCCTCTCGCGCCACCTCGACAGCGAGCAGTACGCCTGGTTGCGGGAGGCGTATGCGGTGGTCGTCGACGAGGCCCACTTCGCGGTGCCGAAGACGTACACCAAAATTCTGGACTCACTTGGTATCGACCAGTACCGGACCTCTCGGCACCTGATCGGTCTGACCGCGACCGCCTTTCGCGGAGGGAGCACCGAGGAGACACGGCGTCTGGCGGCCCGCTTCGGACACAAGCGACTGGATCGCGGTGTCTTCGAGGGCGACGCCCCCTACGAGCACCTTCAGGAACTCGGCGTCCTTTCCAAGGTGGAGTACAAGGAGCTTCCGGGCGGTGAGTACTCCCTCACACCGCACCAGATCCAGCAGGTGAGGAGCAGCAACAGCATGACGCTGCCCGCCGAGGTGATCGATGGGCTGGCCGGGGACGTAAACCGTACGAAGAGAATCATCGAGGAGATCGAACGACTGCCGCAGAACTGGCCCGTGCTCGTCTTCGCGACCTCCGTCGAGCACTCCCAGATCCTGTCCGCGCTGCTCAACGAGAGCGGCATCAGCGCGGCCTCGGTGGATGCCAAGACGCCGACCGGCGTCCGGAATCGGCGTGTCGACGCCTTCCGCAAGCGGCGGATCCAGGTGCTCACGAACTACAACGTGCTGACGCAGGGTTTCGACGCCCCGGCCGTGCGCGCGGTGGTGGTGGCTCGCCCCACCTATAGCCCCAACACGTACATCCAGATGATCGGCCGCGGGCTTCGTGGGCCTCTGAACGGCGGCAAGGAGAGCTGCCTCATCCTCAACGTCGCCGACAACATCCAGAACTTCGGCCGGAAGCTGGCGTACACCGAGCTGGAGTACCTGTGGGAGGGCAAGGCGTGACCACCGGTCCGTACGACGGCACACCTGCTCTGACCGGCGAGCAGCTCGTCGTCATCGAGCAGAGTGCCGAGGCGAAGGTGCTGGTCACCGCCGGCGCGGGCGCGGGGAAGACGCATACCCTCGTGCGCCGCGTCGAGGCTCTGATCACCGACCATGGGCTCACCACGGGTGACATCCTGATTCTCACGTTCTCCAATGCCGCCGTCCGTGAGCTCAGGGAGCGCCTGTCGAGGCACCAGGGACGGTCCCGCCATGTCCGCGTGACGACCTTCGACTCCTGGGCACTGGAGATCCTCAGCGAGGTCGCGGCCGATATCGACTGGCGCACGTGCCCCTTCGACGAGCGGATCCGGGAGGCCACCCAGCGCATCCAGGACGAATCGACCGCTCCGGAGTGGCTCGACGAGCTGCGCCATCTCGTGATCGACGAGGTTCAGGACCTCGTGGGCGACCGGCGTGAATTGGTCGAGGTCCTGCTGGAGGCCTATGACTGCGGTTTCACCGTCGTCGGCGATCCGGCCCAGGCCATCTACGGATTCCAGGTGATCGAGGACGACCAGCGCGCCATCGAGACGAACAGGTTCTTCGACTGGCTACGCAGCTACTTCGCCGGTGAACTGGTCGAGCTGTCGCTCACCCGCAATTTCCGGGCCCGCACCGCGGAGGCGCGCTCCGCGCAGCGCTTCGAGAAGGCCGTACGCGAGTGCACGACGCTCGCCGTCGCCGATCGCGTGCACGAGGATCTGCGCGCGGAGCTCGCGACGTTGATGAGCTTCGGCGACATCACCGTCCCGTTCATTCGCGACTCCCTGGGCGACACCTCCGTGTCGACAGCGGTGCTGTGCCGCACGAACGGCGAAGCGCTGCTCATATCGGAGTGGCTGCACACCGAGGGCATCGACCACCAGCTGCGTCGTGCGGCGCAGGACCGGACCGCACCGGCATGGCTCAACGAGCTGATGCTCGTGGGCAACAGCGCGCCTGCACTCACCCGGCAGCGGTTCGGCGAACTCCATCCCCTGCTGGTGGAGGCGACGGCTGACACGGACCCTGAACGGCTGTGGCGGCTGCTGCTCTCTTGCGCAGGGGACCGTGCCGGAAGGTCGATCGACCTTTCCCGCCTGCGGGATGCCATTGCCCTCCACCGGCTGCCCGATGCCCTGACCGCTCAGCCGCCGCACCCGTTGGTGATCTCCACCTTCCATCGGGCGAAGGGACTCGAATTCGACCGCGTCCTCCTGGTCGATCCGGGCCCCGTCGAGGGCGATGAGAACCTTCTGGGTGTCGATGTGGCCGATCGTGCCCGGGCTCTGTACGTCGCGATGACCAGAGCGCGGGACGAGGCCTACCGGCTCGACCTGCCCGAGGCGGTACGCATCGTCGACCGCAGCGGCCTTCGCCTGGTGCGCAGGGACCGGCGATCCGGTCGCTGGGCCCGCTTCGGCTACCAGCGTTGGAAGCGCTTGGGCATCGAACTCATGGCCGGCGACATCCATACCCACCACCCTGCCGGCAGGCACGGGTTCGAGGACGATGCGCGCAGCCTACAAACGTACCTGCGCAGCCATGTGGCTGCCGGCGACGAGGTCGAACTCGTCCGGATCGACGGGATCCCCGAAGACCACCACATCCACGTCGCTCCCGGCTACGCGCTGGCCCATCGTGAGCGGCTCATCGGCGTCGCATCCGAGTCGTTCCGACGCGACATGTACCGCCTCATGCAGCAGTCGCATCGCTACGAGCCCCGCAACTGGCCGCGCCGCATCACCGGGCTGCGTCTCGACACGGTCGAGACCGTGGCCGGCGAAGGCGCTGCGGGCAGCCGGGCGGGGTTGGGAGATCTCGGTGTGTGGCTGGCTCCACGCCCTACCGGCCTCGGACGGTTCCACTACGACTTCACGGACAAGGACTGACGACGATGCGCGACCACAAGGAGCACTACCGCTTCCGAGGCGAGATGGTGGAGCGCCTCAAGGCCGACCTTCTCGGCCCCACCGGACTGGGGGCTGATGCCATGGAGACGCTGCAGGACTGGCCTGTCACGGCCTACGCCACCGGGGTGCTTTTCCCACGCACGGAGGACGAGGAGCTCGCCACCGAGGAGGCCAGTGAGAATGACCTTGACGACGGTGACTCCCGGTACGGCATGGACGAGATCCCGGACACCGGCGTAACGCTGACAAATGTCCGAAGGCCGTCGGCAACCGGACTCACCTTCGCGGTCGACCCGCACCTCAGCAGCACCGTGATCGTCACCGCGACAGCCGCCGTGTACGACCCGGTCGACAGGCAGGGCCTTCCCACGGTCCCCAAGCGGGCGGAGAAGCGCGCAACCGGTGACCAGGACCTGCTCTGGAGGCGCCGCCCTCTCGATCTGCCCGTGACCGAGGTCGATGTTCGGCAACTCCACCCGAAGCCGGTCGTGCTGGCGAACGGGCTGGAGCTGCGCATCCGCGTGCGGAAACCGAGCGGCCCACGGGGCGCCGTGTCGGTGACCGTGACCCTGGTGAACACGCATGTGATCGACAAGCAGGACATCAAGGACACACACTGCTTCTTCCAGGCAGGGTTCCGCGTCGACGTGCCCGGAGGCGAACCCGCCCTGGTCGAGCGGCCTTCGGAAGCCGGCATCGACGACGAAGTGCGGCTCAACCGTCTGCTGTACCGGCACGTCCCGGCCTTCGCCACCGGACATGGCTGCGCGGCTGACTGGGCTTGGACGCCACCCCCGATCGGGGACACGGTGGCCAACGAGGGCGTGGCCGGTGTGACCTCCGTATGGACCGAGTTCGTACCGACGTACGAAGTGTTGCTCACCGACTCCAACCCGGACATCGACACCAGGCGTCTCGACATGCAAGCGTTGGCGACCGCAACCTCCGAGCAGGCCACGGCCTGGCTGGTGGAGCTCGTGGCGGCGTACGGGAACTGGATCGAGGCGCGGTCGCTCGACATCGACGCCCTGCGCGGCGGCCCCTACGGAGATACCGAGTACCTGCGGCTCGCCCATGAACAGCTCGATCTCTGTCGGGCGGCCAAGCGGCGCATGGAAGCAGGAATTCGACTGCTTCAGGACGACGAGCACGCCATGGAGGCCTTTCAGAAGGCCAACGAGACCATGGCACTGCAGCGCGGCCGTGGCATCTGGATCAAGGAGGGCCGCATCGGCTCCCCGCGGCCCCAGGGCACGTGGCGTCCCTTCCAGATCGGCTTTCTGCTGCTGTGCCTCAACGGCATCGTCGACCCCGAGCACCAGGATCGCGGCATCGTCGACCTGCTCTGGTTCCCCACGGGCGGTGGAAAGACAGAGGCGTATCTCGGGCTCATCGCCTTCACCGTGTTCCACAGGAGGCTGCGTCGCGGTGAAGCGGGCGGCGGGGTGACCGTGTTGATGCGATACACGCTGCGGTTGCTCACACTCCAGCAGTTCGAGCGGGCGGCACTGCTGATGTGTGCCATGGACCAACTGAGGGAGCAGAGACCTGACCGGTTCGGGAAGGAGCCGATGTCCATCGGCATGTGGGTGGGCAAGGCGGCCACCCCGAACACGCTGGTTGACGCAGAGACCTCCCTGCGCAGGCTCGTGAAAGGCGAAACCCTCCAAGAGGAGAACCCCGTGCAGCTCCGGGCCTGCGCCTGGTGCGGCACTCCGCTGGGAGCAACGGACTACACGGTCGACACCGACGCCGGCTGCATGACGATCGCCTGCCCGGACGACAGCTGCGCGTACACCACCGGGCTGCCCGTGCATGTCGTGGACGAGGAGCTGTACCGCGTCCGCCCGACCCTGGTGATCGCCACGGCCGACAAGTTCGCCCGCGTCGCCTGGCGTGCCGATGTGGCGGCACTGTTCAACCGGGACACCAGTGGCCAGGGCACGCCGCCTCCCGAGCTGATCGTGCAGGACGAGCTGCACCTGATCTCGGGGCCGCTCGGCAGCCTGGCCGGCCTGTACGAGGCGGCCATCGACATTGCCTGCGACCGCCCGAAGATCATCGCCTCCACGGCCACCATTCGCCGTGCCAAGGGGCAGGGCAAGGCGCTGTTCGACCGTGATGTCGCCCAGTTCCCGCCCGCCGCCCTCGACGCCCGCGACTCCTGGTTCGCGGTACAGGCGCCGGCCGATCGAAAGGCCTCCCGCCAGTACGTCGGCCTGCTGGCACCTGGAATCTCACAGGCCACACTACTGATTCGCGCCTACGCCTCGCTGCTGCATCACGCGCATCGGGTGGAAGGCGATGCGGCACGCGACGCCTACTGGACGCTCGTTGGCTACTTCAACAGCCTCCGGCTGCTCGCCGCCGCAGAGCTGCAGGTGCACGCGGACGTGAACGAGCGGTTGAAGACCCACGCGGAGCGGGACGAGTGCGAGGCCCGTCAGGTGACCCCGGTCGAGCTGACGAGCCGTGTGCCTTCGAGCAGGATTCCCGAGCGCTTGATGGCACTGACAAAGACGCGGGAGTCCGGGGAGGCTCAGGACGTGGTGCTCGCCACGAACATGATCTCGGTGGGGGTCGACGTCGATCGCCTCGGGCTGATGGTGGTGCTGGGCCAACCGCAGACCACGGCTGAGTACATCCAGGCCACCAGCCGTGTCGGCCGTCTGCACCCCGGGCTCGTCGTGACGCTTTTCAACGCCGCGCGCTCCCGCGATCTCTCGCACTATGAGGACTTCGTCGCCTACCACTCCGCCCTGTACAAGCAGGTGGAGTCCACCAGCGTCACGCCCTACTCCGCGCGTGCCCGTGACCGTGCACTGCATGCCGTCTTCGTGGGCCTGGCCCGCCTGATGCTGCCCATCGCGCGGAGGAACGAGGCCGCGGCGAATGTGGCGGCGTTCGAGCAGGACCTGCAGAGCCTGCGCCAGTGCCTTGTGACCAGGGTGGGCCGTATCTCGCCCGAGGAGGCGGAGGCGACCGACACCGAGCTGGGCGCCTTCATCGAGAGCTGGCTCCGACTCGCCCGACACAACGAAAGGCTTGTGTACGAGGCGAAGTTCTCCTTCAGCCCCCACCCCGACCGCCACACCGACACGGCGCTGCTGCGCACCCACGCCGACCATGACCTCACGGAGGCCAAAGCCACTCTGTGGAGCCTTCGCGACGTCGACGTCGAGTCCGACCTCTACCTGGAGAGCTGACATGGCACGCCGCACTTCTTCCATCGGCACGGGCACTCCGGCCCGGCAGGAAGCGAACCGCAAGCCGTTGGGATCGGTCCGTCGGGCCCAGCAGATCACCACCTACGGTGTCGGGTCGATGATCGCCATCGGTGACCAATCGTTCATCGTCAGCGGCCTGGACACCTGGGGTGTGCGCGGTGAGCCCGACCTGCATGAGCCCAGGCTCGAGCAGCGACTGCGGGTCAAGGGATTCCGCCTGCCGCCGGCCGCCCAGGCGCCGACCGGGAATGGTGTGAAGGTACGGCGCTTCCCGGAGACGTACTCCTGTCCGCGATGCACGGATCTCAAGCCGTTCCGGGACTTCGGGACTCGGCGTAGTGACAGCACCTGTGGGGAGTGCAAGTCCCCGCTCACTCCGTCTCGTTTCGTCGTTGCCTGCGATAAAGGGCACCTGGATGAGTTCCCGTACTGGCGATGGCTGCACTCCGGCAGGGGCGACGACCATCGCGCCCGCCGCGCTTGCGAGCCGAAACAGGCGCGGCTGAAGCTGAGGAGCGAAGGTCGTACGGCGAGCCTGCGTGGCATCGTGATCACATGTGACTGCGGCGAGGAAGCCTCCATGGAGGGCGCCTTCGGTAAGGACGCCATGATTTCACTCAAGATCGACTGTCGGGGTGGACGTCCTTGGCTCGGCCGGGACGCACGCGAGGCTCACTGCAGGAGCCGGCTGCGTGTCCTGCAGCGTGGTTCCTCCGCCGCATGGTTTCCCAATGTTCGGTCGGCGCTGTCCATTCCCCCGTGGCACGACGAATTGATGCAGCATGTCATGGGCCACCGCGACCTCCTGCTGCGGGAGAACGACGTATGGATTGGCAAGATCGCCGCCAAGAAGGGCTGGCTCACTGACGGCAAGTACACCGCTGAGGACGTGATCAAAGCCGTACGAGCGCTGGAGGATGTTGACACCGAGTCTCCGGAGGAGGACCCGGAGGAGATTACCGAGTTCGAGGCGAGCAATCGGATCCGGCAGGAGGAGTACCAGCAGCTCTGCACTACGACGGAGGAACGACCGGAGAACCATCACTTCGTCTGTGTTCCGCCCGACCGCGCCCGCGAGACGACGATCACCGGCGTCAACAGGACCATGCTTGTGAAGCGGCTGCGCGAGGTGCGGGCCCTGCAGAGCTTCTCCCGTGTGGAACCGCTGATGCGCTCCGACGCGGATCAGGATCGAGCCGTGGGCCTCGCGTTGAGCGACGACATCACGTGGCTGCCCGCCATCGAAGTCGTCGGCGAGGGTGTGTTCCTCACCCTCGACCAGCAAAGGCTGACGGCTTGGGAAGCGTCTACGGGTCCGGGCTCGCCGGCCAGGCGCACCGAGCGGATCCGCCGCAACCACGAGCGTCAGTTGCGCAGACGCGCCGGAGACACGTCGGTCGAGGTGAACTCGCCGGTGACCGCACGTTTCGTCCTCCTCCATACCCTTGCCCACGCGCTGATCAACGAATGGAGCCTGGACTGCGGCTACCCCGCCTCGTCGCTGCGTGAGCGTCTGTACGTGAACGACGACATGGCCGGGGTTCTGCTCTACACGGCCACCAGCGACTCGGCGGGAAGCCTGGGCGGCATCGTCGCCCAGGGTGAGCCCGAACGCCTGGCCCGGTCTTTGCGGTCTGCGCTCAAGCGGATCTCGTGGTGCTCGGCCGACCCCCTGTGCATGGAGGCCGACGCAAGCGGAGTGAACAGCCTCAATTTGGCCGCTTGCCATGCCTGCATACTCCTCCCCGAGACAAGCTGCGAGATCAACAACACCTTTCTCGACCGCGCCTTGCTGATCGGCACGCCGGAGACACCCGAACTCTGCTTCTTCCAGCACGACGACTGACAGCGGCACCACGCGGGCCGCGAGGCCTCGGCCTCGCGCCTCTGCGCCCGGTCCAGCGCCTCGTCCGGGTCGCAGCCGTGCGCCCGTACCCAGTGGAGAAGGTCGGCGATCACGTCGATCGCCACCCTCCTCCGCCACGGCGACGCTCAGGAGGGTCGGGGTTTCTGCCCACGGCAGCTTCCCGCCCCATAGGGGCGATCATCCTTCGGCCCGCGTCAGGCGTGCGCCGCCGCTGTGCCCCTTCGATGTGGTGAGCCCCGTCGCGATCTCGCACCAGGTCACCCAGTGACGCGGAGGCCTTCCGTGACGGTGTCGGGTGGTGGCTATGGCTTTGCCCGTCGCCGGCTGGGCGTCAGGTGTCGGTCACGCCTCGGAGGATGGCCGCCACCCATGGTTCGCGCATCAGTTGGGCGGCCTGGAGTTCGGCAAGGAGTTCCCCCGGGGCGCAGAGGCCGTGTCGGGTCACTTCGGTGAGGAGCGTCGTGATCGCGTGGTCGCCGTCCAGGTGCGGGATCGAGTCCGTGACGGCTCGCGGCAGTGAGGCGCAGGGCAGGTCGCTCACGGGGACGCGGCGCGCCGGGCGGAGGGTGGGGCGTACGCGGACGTAGGCGTGGCTGCGGGGGCCGGCCCGGTGGGTGACGAGGACGTCGACCTGCGGGGGCGGGCTTCCCGCGCCGAACGGCACGTCGTGCGGGACGCCGTGCAGGGCGAGCGCGGCGGGGCCGGTGAGGAGCGCGTCGGGGCCGGCGTACAGCAGGGCCCCGCGCAGCCGTTGCCGGGGGCTCGGGGCACCGGTGTGGAGCAGGACCACCCTGGGCAGCAGGCGGCGCCACGGGCCGGGCGGCCGGCACAGGGCGGCGACCGCGGAGGACGCGCAGCCCAGGTCCATGAGCTGGTGGACGGTGGCGACCCCGTCCTGGGCGACGACGAGCGGGTCGGTGGCGAGACGGGCGTACGGCGGCGTGGGCGTCGGCATGCGTCTTCTGTGCCCGCCAGGCATGCGCGCCTACCTGCGGTTACGGTTCCGGCGACCGGTCGTCGACGTCCCGTGACCGACGGACCGTTCCAGGGTTCGTACCCACCTACCCCAGGCGCCCCACCCGCCGCGTTAGCCTCGACGGGAGGCAGCCGAAGCGTGTGGGAAGGCAGGGCGAGGGGACATGGCCAGGATTCCGGCGGGAGCCGTGGCGGCGGGTGGGCTCGTGGGTGGGTACGCCGTCGCGCGGTGGACCAAGAAGCGGCCGCTCGGTGGGGTGGCGCTCGCGGCGGCGGGGGCCGTGGCCGCGCGGGAGTGGCGTGAGCGCAGTGGCGGGAAGGCCGCGGCCGGGCTGACCGCCGCGTACGTGGCCGCCTTCGCCGGGTCGCACCCGCTCGCCAAGAAGGTCGGGGCCTGGCCGGCCGTGTTCTCGGTGGCCGGGGCCGTGGCCGCCGCGTCCTGGGCGGTCGGTCGCAAGAGCGGCTGAGGACGGGGTGAACGCGCCGGGCGCGGCGTACGTACTGCACAGCACCTCCCCACAGGGGCTGGGCGGGCGGACCGGCCGGGCAGGGGCCGGTCACCCGCCCAGCGCGTGGGAGACCGTGTAGATCAGCAGGCCCGCCAGCGCGCCGACCACGGTGCCGTTGATACGGATGAACTGCAGGTCACGGCCGATGTGGGCCTCGATCTTCTTCGACGTCTGGTCCGCGTCCCAGCTCGCCACCGTGTCGCTGATCAGCGAGGTGATCTCGGCGCGGTACGTGGTGACGACGTACACCGCCGCGTCCTCGACCCAGCCCTCCACCTTCGACTGGAGCCGGCCGTCGGTGGCCAGCCGGGCGCCCAGCGAGATCAGGGACGCGCGGGCGCGCAGGCGCAGTTCGCTGCGCTCGTCCTCCGCCGCCGAGATGATCATGGCGCGTACGGAGGACCAGGCCGACGCGATGATGTCCTGCACCTCCGGGCGGGCCACCAGCTCCGACTTCAGGCGCTCCACCCGCGCCCGGGTGTCCGTGTCGGCCTGGAGATCGGCCGCGAAGTCCGTCAGGAACCGGTCGAGCGCGGCCCGCGCCGGGTGCGCGGGCATGTCGCGCATCTCGGTGACGAAGCGCAGCAGTTCCTTGTAGACCCGCTCGCCGACCTTCCGGTCCACGAAGCGGGGCGTCCAGCCGGGGGCGCCGCCCTGGACCGCGTCCATGATCGAGTCGGCGTGCAGGATCAGCCAGTCGTGGGCGCGGGTGCAGATCAGGTCGACGGCCCCGTGGTGCGCCCCGTCGGCGACGACCTTCTCCAGCGTCTTGCCCACCCCGGGCGCGATCTCCGCCGCCTCCGCCCGCCGCGTGATCGCCTCGCCCACCACCGCCTGGACGTCCGCGTCCCGCAGCACGGTCAGCGCGCCGCGCAGGGCCGTGGACAGCTCGGCCGTGACCCGGTCGGCGTGCGCGGGGTCGGCGAGCCAGGCGCCGAGGCGGCCGCCGATGCCGAGGGCGTGCAGCCGGGCGCGTACGACCTCCGAGGAGAGGAAGTTCTCGCCGACGAACGAGCCCAGCGAGGCGCCCAGCTGGTCCTTCTTCGTCGGGATGATCGCCGTGTGCGGAATGGGCAGGCCCATCGGGCGCCGGAAGAGCGCCGTGACCGCGAACCAGTCCGCGAGCGCGCCCACCATGCCCGCCTCGGCCGCCGCCGCCACGTAACCGGGCCAGCCGCCCACGCCGGCGTTCCGCGCCCAGGTGGCGGCGACGTAGATCAGGGCCACCAGGAGCAGCAGGCCGGTCGCCGTCAGCTTCATCCGGCGGACGCCGCGGCGCTTCTCCTCGTCCGCGGCCGTGTACGAGAAGGCGACCAGCGAGGTTTTCGTATGGTTCATCCGCTCCACCCGTCCGCGCGCATACGTTCTGTCCACAAAGTCCCGTCTGCCCGCCTGCCCGCCTGCGGGCGGACGACGCCACGTCGTGGACACTCCCTAGTCCCTACCTCAGGTACTCCCCAGCCGCACGCCAAGTTCCCGTATGCCTGACGGGACGCCCAGGCCGTACCGGTCCCCCGTCCGCCGTCCCCCGTCCGCCGTCCCCCGTCCGCCGTCAGGCCCGGCCGCGTTTCTCCGCGTACATCTTCGCGATCACCGTCTCGATGTCCGGTTCCCGTACCGACAGGTCCACCAGCGGGTACTGTGCCGCGATCCGCGCCACCAGGGGCGCCGCCGAACGCGCGGCGGGGAACGCCAGCCACTGGCGCGGGCCCTCCACGCGCACGACCCGCGCACCGTCCGCCGCGATCGGCGGGAGCTCGCGGTCCAGGTCCACCACGAGCGTGCGCTCGCTCTCGCCCACCTCGTGCAGACCGCCCAGGGGCCCGTCATACATCAGCCGCCCGTGGTCGATGACCATCACGCGCTTGCACAGCTGCTCGATGTCGGTCAGGTCGTGCGTGGTCAGCAGCACCGTCGTACCGCGCTCGGCGTTCAGGTCCCGGAGGAAGTCCCGCACCTTCGCCTTGGAGATGACGTCCAGGCCGATCGTCGGCTCGTCGAGGTAGAGGACCTCCGGGTCGTGCAGCAGCGCCGCCGCGATGTCGCCGCGCATCCGCTGGCCCAGCGACAGCTGGCGTACCGGAACCTCCAGCAGCTCGCCCAGGTCCAGGAGGTCCACGCAGCGCTCCAGGTTCTCCCGGAAGCGGGCGTCGGGGATCCGGTACATCCGGTGGACCAGGCGGTAGGAGTCGCGCAGCGGCAGGTCCCACCACAGCGTCGTACGCTGCCCGAACACCACCCCGATACGCCGCGCCAGCCGGGTCCGCTCCCGGGCGGGGTCGATGCCCGCCACACGCAGCCGGCCGCCGCTGGGGGTCAGGATGCCGGTCAGCATCTTGATGGTGGTCGACTTGCCGGCGCCGTTGGGCCCGATGTAGCCGACCATCTCGCCGCGCGGCACACGGAAGCTGATCCCGTCGACCGCCCGCACCTGGCGTCTTGCGCGCCGCAGGCGTCCCACTTTGCGGCGTACGTCGAAGACCTTCTCGACGCCGTCCAGCTCGATGAAGTCGGTGTCCACGAAAACGGTCAGCTCCCTGTGCTCCGGTACGAACGAACCCCCACCCGCCACGCCAGCCCCGCCGCCGCGCAGCACACCACCGCCACCGCCGGCGACGCGAACGCCGCCCACCCCGGCAGCCCGGCCGGCGTGTCGCGCCCGAGCACGTACAGCGCCGGCACCCAGTTCACGAAGGCCAGCGGCACCACGTACACCACGCCCCGGACCATGTCGGCGGCGAAGATGGACGGCGGGTACTGGAGCAGCGTGTTGCCGCCGTAGGTGAACGAGTTGGTGACCTCGGCCGCGTCCTGCGCGAAGAACTGGAACGCGGCCCCGGCCACCATCACCGCCGAGAAGATGAGCCCGCCGCCCAGCACCATCACCGGCACGAGCACCACCCTCGCGGGCGTCCACGCCACATCGATGAGGAACAGGGACCACACCAGCACCACCAGCCCCTGCGTCACCCGTCCCAGCCGCCGCAGCGCGAACCGGTCCGCCGCCACCTGCGCCAGCACCGGCACCGGCCGTACCAGCAGCGTGTCGAGCGTCCCGTCCCGCACCCGCTTGCCGAGCCGCCCGACCTGGCCGAGCGCCAGGTCGGCGAGCCCGAAGGCGGTGCCGGCCGTCCCGTACAGGAACGCCACCTCGGCGAACGAGAACCCGCCCAGGCCCTCGACCTGACCGAACATCAGCAGGATCACGACGAAGTCGAACGCGGTGGCGGAGAAGTTCGACAGCAGCGTCATGGCGAACGAGAAGCGGTACGTCATGGTCGACCGCACCCACATGGCGGCGATCAGCCCGTACGCGCGCAGCCCCTCACCCACCCTGCACCACCACCCGTCGCGTTGCCACGCGCTGCACGGCGCGCCCGGCCGCCAGCAGCACCAGCGCCCAGCCGGCCTGGAACGCGTACGCGCCCAGCAGGCCCCAGCCGGTCCGCTTCTCCAGGAAGACGTCCGCCGGGATCTGGAGCAGGGAGGACCAGGGCAGGACCCGGGCCACCTCGCCCAGCGCACCGGGGAAGACGGTCAGCGGCAGCAGCGTCCCCGAGAAGAACAGCCCCGACAGCCACGCCAGCTGCACCGCCCCCGCCCCGTCCATCAGCCAGAACGCGCTCAGCGCGACCAAGAACCACACCGCGAAGCTCACCACCACCCCCAGCGCGACCGACACCAGGAAGGCGAGCCAGGTCACCGGCCGCTCGGGCAGCGCGATGTCGAAGGCGAGCGCCCCGACGACCATCGGTACGACGCCGCGCCCGAGCGCCTGGAAGGCCGACCGCCCCAGGGCGACGGAGAGCCACCACATCTGGAGGTCGGCCGGCCGGTACAGGTCGACGGCGATGTCACCGGTCTTGATGCGCTCCATCAGCTCGTCCTCGAAGCCACCGCCCATCAGTCCGCAGGTCGCCAGCAGCGCCTGTCCGATCCACACATAGGCGAGCGCCTCGGGCATGTCGTAGCCGCCGAGCCGTGGCCGCTCGTCCCAGAGGGCTATATAGGTGTACGCCAGGATGAAGCCGAAGACGGTGTTGGTGAACACCCCGGCGGCGGTCGCCACCCGGTAGGTCGCGTAGCGCCGGAACCCACCCGCCGCCACGGCCGCGTACAGCCGCATCCCCGCGCTCCTCCCGCCACCCGCCAGTGCCAAAGCCGGGGAGCCTAGCCCTCCGTGATCCACGCGCGCGACCGGTTTTCGGCTGCCGTTGCCGGGGTTGGGCGGGTGGGCCGTGCACTATGAGGGGAATGCACCAAATCGCCACATAAGGCGTATTACGCCGCGCATGCGACGCGGAGACGCTGCCGCACCGCACACGACACGGAACAGGCCGGAGACCGACCATGAGCGACGAGCCATCGCAGCCAGCCTGGAAGCCCCGCGACCCGACCGTCGCCGGGCCGCCCCGCAAAGCCGCCCGCGCCTCCTCCTCGCGCAGGAAACGCACCGGCTGGCGGCGGCTCCTGCCCACCTGGCGGATGGTCCTCGGCGGCTTCCTCCTCACCGCCCTGCTGCTGATCGCCGGCTTCTTCGCCGGCTACCACCTGGTCGACATCCCGCCCGCCAACGCCGCCGCCACGGCCCAGTCCAACGTGTACCTGTACCGCGACGGCACCCCGCTCGCCCAGAAGGGTGACGTCAACCGCGAGAACGTGCGGCTCTCCCAGGTCCCCGACACCGTGCGGCACGCCGTACTCGCCGCCGAGGACCGCGACTTCTACTCCCAGCCCGGCGTCGACCCCGAGGCGATGCTGCGCGCCGCCTGGAACACCCTCACCGGCAAGGGCACCCAGGGCGGCTCCACCATCACCCAGCAGTACGTCAAGAACTACTACCTCGGGCAGGAACGGACCCTCGTCCGGAAGGTGAAGGAGTTCTTCATCTCGATCAGACTCGACCGGGAGAAGACCAAGGACGCCATCTTCGAGGGCTACCTCAACACCAGCTTCTACGGCCGCAACGCCTACGGAATCCAGGCCGCCGCCCGCGCCTACTACGGCAAGGACGCCCACGACCTGACGACCGGTCAAGGCGCCTACCTCGCCACGCTGCTCAACGCCCCCAGCGCGTACGACGTCGCCGGCCGCCCCGAGAACCGCGCCAAGGCGATCGGCCGCTGGACGTACGTACTGGACGCCATGGTCAAGGAGAAGTGGCTCAGCCCCGCCGCCCGCGCCGCCACCGCCTTCCCCGACCCGGAGGAGGCCACGGCCACCACCGGCCTGTCCGGCCAGCGCGGCTACATCGTCCAGGCCGTCGAGGACTACCTCACCCGCCACGACGTCATCGACAGGAAGACCCTGGCCCAGGGCGGCTTCCGGATCACCACCACCCTGGAGCAGAACAAGCAGGAGTCCCTCGCCAAGGCCGTTGACGACCAGGTCATGTCGCAGCTCGACGACGGCAACCAGACCGACCGTTACGTACGCGTCGGCGGCGTGTCCATCGACCCGGCCACCGGCAAGGTGGTCGCGATGTACGGCGGCGTCGACTACACCCGGCAGTTCGTCAACAACGCCACCCGCCGCGACTACCAGGTCGGCTCCACCTTCAAGCCGTTCGTGTTCGCCGCCGCCGTCCACAACGGCTCCAAGACGCAGGACGGCAAGCGCATCACGCCCAACACCGTCTACGACGGCACCAACAAGCGGCAGGTGCAGGGCTGGACCGGCGCCCCGTACGCGCCGGGCAACGAGGACGACATGGACTACGGCCCCATCAGCGTCCGGGACGCCACCGACAAGTCCGTCAACGCCGTCTACGCGCAGCTCGCCGTCGACGTCGGCCCCGCCAAGGTCGAGCAGACCGCCATCGACCTGGGCCTGCCCGCCGACACCCCCGACCTGAACCCCTCCCCCTCCATCGCGCTCGGTCCCGCCACCGCCAGCGTCCTGGACATGGCCCAGGCGTACGCGACGCTCGCCAACCACGGCAAGCACACGCCGTACACGCTGGTGGAGAAGGTCCAAAGGGACGGCGCCGAACTGGCCCTGCCCGCCCGGCAGACCAAGCAGGTCATCAGCCGGGAGGCCGCCGACACCACCACGGCCATGCTGCGCGGCGTCATCGAGGACGGCACCGGCACCGCCGCCCAGACGGCCGCGCGCCCGGCGGCCGGCAAGACCGGCACGGCCGAGGACGACAAGGCGGCCTGGTTCGCGGGATACACCCCGGACCTCGCGACCGTCGTCACGGTGATGGGCCAGGACCCGGACACGGGCGCGCAGAAATCGCTGTACGGGGCGCTGGGGCAGCCTCGCACGAACGGGGGCGGGGCGCCCGCGCAGATCTGGGGCGACTACACGCGTACCGCGCTGGAGGGCAGCGCCGTACGGAACTTCGACCTGGTGCTCGCGGACGGCGCGGAGGAGCGGGACAAGCCGTGGCCGGACGGCTCCTCGGACCCGTCCGGTCCGTGGGGGCAGGACGGCTACGACTTCAGGGAGAGCACGCGGTACGACGGCTACGACGGGCCGGGCCGTCCGGGCGGTCCGGCGCCCGCCGACCGTCCTAGTGCCCGGACGTCGCCTTGAGGCCCACCACGGCGACCAGCAGCAGACAGACGAAGAAGATCCGGGCGGCCGTCGCGGGCTCACCCAGCGCCACCATGCCGACCACCGCCGCACCGGCCGCGCCGATGCCGACCCACACGCCGTACGCCGTACCGATCGGCAGGGTCTTGGCGGCCTGCGACAGCAGCACCATGCTGGCGACGATCCCGGCGCCGGTCAGCAGGCTGGGCCACAGCCGCGTGAAGCCGTCCGTGAACTTCATCCCGATCGACCAGCCCACCTCCAGCAGACCGGCGACGAGCAACAGAACCCAGGCCATGACGGCACCTCCGAGACGCGAGGACGTACGAACAAAGGGGGTGCGTCGTCTTTGCGTACAACCCGGTACGGCGCGTCTCGTCGGGGTCCCTCCACCGTAGCAAAACACCGACGAAAGGCCTGGTGACGTCCGCCACCAGGCCTTTCGTACGCGCGCTGCTCGCCAGCCGCCGGCCTACAAGTACAGGCCGGTGGAGTCCTCGGAGCCCTCGAAACGGTCCGCCGCGACCGCGTGCAGGTCGCGCTCGCGCATCAGTACGTACGCCACGCCCCGCACCTCGACCTCGGCGCGGTCCTCGGGGTCGTACAGCACCCGGTCGCCGGGCTCCACGGTCCGTACGTTCTGACCGACCGCGACCACGTCGGCCCAGGCCAGGCGGCGGCCGACGGCGGCGGTCGCCGGGATCAGAATGCCGCCGCCCGAACGCCGTTCGCCCTCGGGGGTGTCGTTCCGGACCAGCACGCGGTCGTGCAGCATCCGGATGGGCAGCTTGTCGTGGGTGTTCTCGCTCACGCCATGAACTTACCTGCCCCGGCGCGGCGTGCACGCCGAAGGGTCGGGCTCAGCCCCTGCGCCTGCGCGCGGACACGGCGACCAGGCCGACGACGCCGACCGCGAGCAGCGCCACCGGCACCACGCGCTCCAGGCGGGGGGCGCCGTCCTCGGACACGAACCGCGCCTTCACCTCGCTCACGGCGCGGTTCACCGCGACGAAGGCCCGGCCGGCGGTGTGGTCGATCGTCGACGCGACCTTGGCCTTCGCGTCCCCCATGATCGTCTTGGGGTGCACCCGCACACCGATCTCGTCGAGAGTGACGGCGAGCTGCTCGCGCCGGCGGACGATGTCCGCCTCGATCTGCGCAGGGGTCCTGGCATCCGACACCGCGCTGCCTCCGTGATCTTGTCGAGAATCCGTACCGGACAGTCTGTCAGCTCGACGCCCCGCCCAGTGTCACAGACCCCCATTAGGCTCTGAACGCGTACGCCCCACCCTCCCGAGGAGTCAGCAACCATGAGCGAGCGACTGCAGCCCGGCGACACCGCCCCCGCCTTCACCCTGCCCGACGCGGACGGCAACGACGTCTCGCTCGCGGACTACAAGGGCCGCAAGGTCATCGTCTACTTCTACCCGGCCGCGCTGACGCCCGGCTGCACCAAGCAGGCCTGCGACTTCACCGACAACCTCGACCTGCTGGCGGGCGCCGGTTACGACGTGATCGGCGTGTCGCCGGACAAGCCCGAGAAGCTGGCGAAGTTCCGCGAGAAGGAAGACCTGAAGGTCACGCTGGTCGGCGACCCCTCGAAGGAGACCCTGACCGCGTACGGCGCCTTCGGCGAGAAGAAGCTGTACGGCAAGACGGTCACCGGGGTGATCCGCTCGACGGTCGTGGTGGACGAGGACGGCAAGGTCGAGCGCGCGCTGTACAACGTAAAGGCGACCGGCCACGTAGCGAAGATCATCAAGGATCTCGGCATCTGACGGCTCTGACGGCTCTGACGGCTCTGACGGCTCTGACGGCTCTGTCAGTCCCGCCGTCCCAGCCGGCCCTGCCGCCCTGCCGTCCCAGTCGGCCGCCGTGTGACCGAAGTCCCATCCACCGGGGCTTCGGTTTGCCAACGCCAGGCACGAGCAGGCGTCCCCCTTGGATTCAGCTCGAGAAAGTCCAGGGAAAGGACCCTGCCCATGGCGGCCAAAGCCGATCCAGCGGCGATCCGGCGACACCGTCTGCTCTTCCGCACCATCCAGCGGCGGAAGAACCCCAAGCTGCGGCGCTCGGACATCACCGTCACCGACCAGGCGGCGGTCAAGCGGGCCGTGAAGGCGGCCTCGCTCGGCAACGCCATGGAGTGGTTCGACTTCGGCATCTACAGCTACCTGGCCGTCACCATCGGCCATGTCTTCTTCCCGTCCGGGAACGAGACGGTCCAGCTGCTGTCCGCCTTCGCCACCTTCGCCGTCGCGTTCCTGATCCGGCCGCTGGGCGGCATGGTCTTCGGTCCCATGGGTGACAGGATCGGGCGCAAGAAGGTCCTGGCGCTGACGATGATCATGATGGCGGTCGGTACCTTCGCGATCGGGCTGATCCCCTCGTACGCCTCGATCGGCTTCTGGGCGCCGGTGCTGCTGATCCTGTTCCGGCTGGTCCAGGGGTTCTCGACGGGCGGGGAGTACGGCGGCGCGTCGACCTTCATCGCCGAGTACGCCCCCGACAAGCGGCGCGGCTTCTTCGGCAGCTTCCTGGAGTTCGGCACGCTGGCGGGCTACATCGGCGCGGCCGGCCTGGTGACGGCGCTGACGGCCGCGCTCGGCACGGCGACCATGGAGGACTGGGGCTGGCGGGTCCCCTTCCTGGTGGCGGGTCCGCTGGGACTGGTGGGCCTCTACCTGCGGCTGAAGCTGGACGAGACCCCGGCGTTCCAGAAGCTGGAGAACGAGTCCGCGACCGCGTCCGAGGCGGCCGACACCGTGGAGACGTCCGCCACGGGGGACCTGGCGAAGATCTTCCGCGACCACTGGCCGACGCTGATCCTGTGCGTGGCGCTGGTCGGCGCGTACAACATCGCCCATTACCTGCTGCTGTCGTACATGCCGACCTACCTCTCCGACGAGCTGCACTACACCGAGACGCACGGCCTGCTGATCCTGCTGGGCACCATGGTGATCCTGATGCTGTTGATCAACCAGGTGGGCCGGCTGAACGACCGCTTCGGCCGCAAGCCCCTGCTGATGACCGGCATGCTCGGCTTCCTCCTGCTGTCCGTCCCGGCCTTCCTGCTGGTCCAGCGGGGCAGCCTGGTGGCGGTGTCGGCGGGCATGCTGATGCTCGGCCTCTCGCTGGTGTGCCTGCTGGGCACCATGTCGGCGGCGCTGCCCGCCCTGTTCCCGACCCAGGTCCGCTACGGCTCCCTGTCGGTGGGCTACAACATCTCCGCCTCCCTTTTCGGCGGCACCACACCCCTGGTCGTCACGGCGCTCATCAGCGCCACGGGCGACGACATGATGCCCGCCTACTACGCGATGGCGGCGGCCCTGGTGGGGGTGATCGCCGTCGCCTGCATGAAGGAGACGGCCCGCCGCCCGCTGGCGGGCTCGCCGCCCTCCGTCTGCACCAAGGAAGAGGCCGCGGAACTGGTCATGGCCCAGGCCCCGGAGCCGAAGTTCTGACGGGGGCGTCGAATGGCGGCGGGCGGCCCACTACGATGGGGCGCGCACGCGGCCGTGGTGGAATTGGCAGTCACGCTGGGTTTAGGTCCCAGTGGGGTAACACCCGTGAGGGTTCAAGTCCCTCCGGCCGCACGCGGCGAAGGGCCGTCCCGTACGCGGGGCGGCCCTTCGGCGTAACTGCGTGAGTCAGCCGACCAGTTCGCGGATGACCGGGACCAGGGCGCGGAAGGCCTTGCCGCGGTGGCTGATGGCGTTCTTCTCCGCGGGGGTCAGTTCGGCGCAGGTGCGGGTCTCGCCGTCCGGCTGGAGGATCGGGTCGTAGCCGAAGCCGTTCGTGCCCGAGGGGGTGTGGCGCAGCGTGCCGGTGAGGCGGCCTTCGACGACACGTTCGGTGCCGCCGGGCAGCGCCAGGGCGGCCGCGCAGGCGAAGTGGGCTCCGCGGTGCGGCGGGGCGATGTCGGCGAGCTGGGCGAGGAGGAGGTCGAGGTTGGCCTTGTCGTCGCCGTGCCGGCCCGCCCAGCGGGCGGAGAAGATGCCGGGCGCGCCGCCGAGGACGTCGACGCAGAGGCCGGAGTCGTCGGCGATGGCGGGCAGGCCGGTGGCCTGCGCGAGGGCGTGGGCCTTGAGGAGCGCGTTCTCGGCGAAGGTGACGCCGGTCTCCTTGACGTCGGGCACCTCGGGAAAGGCGTCCGCGCCGACGAGTTCGTGGGCCAGGCCCGCGTCGGCGAGGATCGCGTGCAGTTCGGTGATCTTCCCGGCGTTGCGGGTGGCGAGGATCAGGCGGGTCATGCCCCCCAGTATCCCGGGGCTCACGGGGTGCAGACCTTGCCGACCTCGGCGGCGGCGTCGGTCACGGGCGCGATGTCCGGGGTCGTGTCACCGTTCTCGACGGCGGTGCGGACGCTTTGGACGCCCTTGCCGAGGTCGTCGACGGCCTTGGAGAGGTCGGCGTTGTCGGTGGTGCCCTTGAGGGTGGACAGTTCCCGCTCGATCTCGTTGAGGGACTCGTTCAGCTGGGTGGGGTCGCCGGCGGCGCCGGAGACGGCCCGGCTGAGCTTGTCGACGCTGGTGGCGATGGCGTCGGCGGTCCGGACGCAGTCCAGTCCCTTGTCGAGCGCGGCGCAGCCGACGGCTCCGGTGAGGGCGAGCACTGCGGTGGCGGCGGCGAGAGCGGCGGTGCGGCGTCGGCGCATGGGCGGGTCCTCCGGAGTCGGGACGGGGTGGAGCGGTGTCGGGACGGGGTGGGGCTGGGTGGGGCGGGCGAGGGTGTGGACGGGCGTACGGGGTGATCCGTACGCCCGCGTGCGTAGAGACGCCGTCGAACGCGGCCGTGGTTGCCGCGGTGGCCGCGGTCTCGCTAGAGCGCGGTGCCGAGCGCCTCGCGCTGGAGCGCGGCGAGGTCGGCGCAGCCGCCGGTGGCGAGGTCGAGGAGGGCGTTGAGCTCCTTGCGGTCGAAGGGCTCGGCCTCGGCCGTGCCCTGGACCTCGACGAAGCGCCCGTCGCCGGTGCAGACGACGTTCATGTCGGTCTCGGCGCGGACGTCCTCCTCGTAGCAGAGGTCGAGCAGCGGCGTGCCGTCCACGATGCCCACGGATACGGCGGCGACGGTGCCGGTCAGCGGCTTGCGGCCGGCCTTGACGAGCTTGTTGCGCTGTGCCCAGGCGACGGCGTCGGCGAGGGCGACGTACGCGCCGGTGATGGCGGCGGTGCGGGTGCCGCCGTCTGCCTGGAGGACGTCGCAGTCGAGGACGATGGTGTTCTCGCCGAGGGCCTTGTAGTCGATGACGGCGCGGAGCGAGCGGCCGATGAGGCGGGAGATCTCGTGCGTGCGGCCGCCGATCTTGCCGCGTACCGACTCACGGTCGCCGCGGGTGTTGGTGGAGCGGGGCAGCATCGAGTACTCGCCGGTGACCCAGCCTTCGCCGCTGCCCTTGCGCCAGCGCGGGACGCCTTCGGTGACGGATGCGGTGCAGAAGACCTTGGTGTCGCCGAAGGAGATGAGGACGGAGCCCTCGGCGTGCTTGCTCCATCCGCGTTCGATGGTGACCGGGCGGAGCTGTTCGGGGGTGCGGCCGTCGATTCGAGACATGTGATGAGCCTAGTCCCCGATGCGTGAGGGGCCCGTTCCGGTACCGGAACGGGCCCCTCACGGGTGAGAGCGGTCAGCCAGGCTCACATCATGTCTTCGATCTCGGCGGCGATCGGGTCGGCGTCGGTACCGATGACGACCTGGATGGCGGTGCCCATCTTCACGACGCCGTGGGCGCCGGCGGCCTTCAGCGCGGCCTCGTCGACGAGGGCGGGGTCGTTGACCTCGGTCCGCAGGCGGGTGATGCAGCCCTCGACCTCTTCGATGTTGTCGATGCCACCGAGCCCGGCGACGATCTTCTCAGCCTTGCTGGCCATGTCATTCTCCCTGCGTTCAAGAGCACTGAGCGTTCGAGAGCACTGAGCGCTGCTCGGCCCACCTAGGTCTTTCGTCACGGTAACGCACGGTTGGCCCATCTTCGCGGGCGCATAACCCGGTTGTACCGAAGGATGACGATCACCAGCGCCCACCATAGCGCAACTGGTCTACACCAGTGTCCCGGGAGGAGGACGCCGATGAGCTCCGAGAGTGCGGCAGCGCCGAAGCCGAAGCGGTGGGCGGGGGCCTTCCAGGGGTTGCAGAAGATGGGCCGCAGCCTTCAACTGCCCATCGCCGTCCTGCCCGCGGCGGGCATCCTCAACCGTCTGGGCCAGCCGGACGTGTTCGGGGCGGACGGGCTGAACTGGACCAACGTCGCCAGAGTGATGGCCGGGGCGGGCGGCGCGCTGCTGGACAGCGACCTCGGGCTGCCGCTGCTGTTCTGCGTCGGCGTCGCGATCGGCATGGCCAAGAAGTCGGACGGCTCGACGGCGCTCGCGGCCGTGGCGGGGTTCCTGGTGTACCGGGGGGTGCTGCACGCGTTCCCCAAGGACTGCCCGGCGGGCACGAGGGACGTCGGGGGCGGCTGCCTGGCCGCGAACGACACCTTCGCCGCGTACACGTACCAGAATCCGGGCGTCTTCGGCGGCATCGTCATGGGTCTGCTGACGGCGTGGTTCTGGCAGCGCTACCACCGGGTGAAGCTGGTCGACTGGCTCGGCTTCTTCAACGGCCGCCGGCTCGTCCCGATCATCATGTCGTTCGTCGCGATCGCCTTCGCCGCGCTGTGCCTGTGGATCTGGCCGCCGATCGGCGAGGGGCTGGAAAACTTCAGCGACTGGCTGGTGGACCTTGGCGCATGGGGTGCGGGCCTCTTCGGCATCGCCAACAGGGCGCTGCTGGTGATCGGCCTGCACCAGTTCCTGAACGTGCCGATCTGGTTCCAGTTCGGCACCTACACCAAGCCGGACGGCACGGTCGTGCACGGTGACATCAACATGTTCCTGGCGGGTGACCCGGACGCGGGGCAGTTCACCACCGGCTTCTTCCCGATCATGATGTTCGCCCTCCCGGCGGCGGCGCTGGCGATCACTCACTGCGCCAGGCCCGAGCGCCGCAAGGAGGTCGGCGGCCTGATGCTGTCGGTCGCCCTGACGTCGTTCGTCACCGGCATCACGGAGCCCATCGAGTACTCGTTCCTCTTCGTGGCCCCTGTGCTGTACGCGATCCACGCCGTGCTCACCGGTGTCTCGATGGCGGTGACCTGGGCGCTCGGGGTCAAGGACGGCTTCAGCTTCTCGGCCGGCCTGATCGACTACGTCATCAACTGGGGCCTGGCGACGAAACCGTGGCTGATCATCCCGATCGGGCTCGCGTTCGCGGCGGTGTATTACGTGGTCTTCCGCTTCGCGATCACCACGTTCGACCTCAAGACACCGGGCCGCGAACCGGAGGAAGCGGAGACGGACGTCACCAAGCCGTAGCCGCCCACTTACCCGGAGGGGCCCCGATTCCGGGGCCCCTCCGGCGTTACCGAATCGCAAGTTCCTTATCGAACCCTCACCGTGCTACAACAGGTCTACACCAGCTAGTGGTGTAGACCACGCGGCGTCGCGCCGCGTTTCCCGAGACGCCGCCGTCCCCCCCATTACCTCAATGTCCCCGGGCGGCGCCTTGCCCACCTGGAGGAACGTGATGTCCACCGCCACCGCCCCCGCGGCGGAGAAGAAGAAGGGCGCCGGCGTGATGGCCGTGCTCCAGCGCATCGGCCGCAGCCTCATGCTGCCGGTCGCCGTGCTGCCGGCCGCCGCGCTGCTGGTCCGGCTCGGGAACGACGACATGCTCGGCCGCGAGTCGTTCCCGGCGTTCATCACCAAGATCGCGGGGTTCATGGCCGCGGGTGGCAACGCCATCCTCGACAACATGGCGCTGCTGTTCGCCGTGGGCATCGCCATCGGCTTCGCCAAGAAGTCGGACGGCTCGACCGCGCTCGCCGCCGTCGCGGGCTACCTGGTCTTCAAGCACGTCCTGGGGACCTTCACCGACCCGAACCTGCCCAAGGTCGCCGAGGTCGTCGACAACAAGATCGTCATGAATGAGGCGCCGGTCGACGCCAAGGTGCTCGGCGGTGTCGTCATGGGCATCGTCGTCGCGCTGCTCTACCAGCGCTTCTACCGCACCAAGCTGCCCGACTGGGCGGGCTTCTTCGGCGGCCGCCGTCTCGTCCCGATCCTCTCCGCCTTCGCCGGCCTAATCATCGGCATCGTCTTCGGCTACATCTGGCCGGTCCTCGGCACGGGCCTGCACAACCTCGGTGAGTGGCTGGTCGGCTCCGGCGCCGTCGGCGCGGGCATCTTCGGTGTCGCCAACCGCGCGCTGATCCCGGTCGGCATGCACCACCTGCTGAACAGCTTCCCCTGGTTCCAGGCCGGTTCGTACGAGGGCAAGAGCGGCGACATCGGCCGCTTCCTCGCCGGTGACCCGACCGCCGGACAGTTCATGACCGGCTTCTTCCCGATCATGATGTTCGCCCTCCCGGCCGCGTGCCTCGCGATCGTGCACTGCGCCCGCCCCGAGCGGCGCAAGGTCGTCGGCGGCATGATGTTCTCGCTGGCGCTGACGTCCTTCGTCACCGGTGTCACCGAGCCGATCGAGTTCACGTTCATGTTCATCGCCCCGGTGCTGTACGCGATCCACGCGGTGCTGACCGGTGTCTCCATGGCGCTGACCTGGGCGCTCGGCATGAAGAGCGGCTTCGGCTTCTCCGCCGGCGCGGTCGACTTCGTCCTCAACCTGGGCATCGCGTCCAACCCGTGGGGCCTGGCCCTGGTGGGCCTGTGCTTCGCGGCGGTCTACTACGTGGTCTTCCGCTTCGCGATCACCAAGTTCAACCTCCCGACGCCGGGCCGCGAGTCCGACGAGGAGCTGGCTGAACTCCAGAAGGCGGAAGCCAAGTAAGCGAGCACCACCGAGAAGGCCCCCGGTCACCCGGGGGCCTTTTTCACACCTCGTACACGGCTCCCGCGTACGCGAGCTCCGACGGGCCGTCGTACACCGCGCGGGCGTCGGCGAGGTTGCGCTCGCCGTCCGTCCACGGCGGGATGTGCGTGAGGACCAGCCGCTTGGCGCTCGCACGCGCCGCGTGGGCCCCCGCCTCGCGGCCGTTGAGGTGGAGCGCCGGGATGTCCTCCTTGCCGTACGTGAAGGACGCCTCGCACAGGAACAGGTCGACACCCGCGGCCAGCTCGTCGAGCGCGGCGCAGACACCCGTGTCACCGGAGTACGTGAGCGACTTCCCGGCGTGCTCGATGCGGAAGCCGTACGCCTCGACCGGGTGGCACACCTTCTCCGTACGGATCTGGAACGGGCCGACCTGGAAGGAGCCGGGCTTGAGCGTGTGGAAGTCGAACACCTCGCTCATCGACGTGTCGGACGGGGTGTCCGCGTACGCCGTCGTCAGCCGCTGCTCGGCGCCGTCCGGCGCGTACACGGGGATCGCCGGGCAGCGGCCGCCCTCGTGGCGGTAGTAGCGCGCGACGAAGTACCCGCACATGTCGATGCAGTGATCGGCGTGCAGATGGCTGAGGAAGATCGCGTCCAGGTCGTACAGACCGATGTGGCGCTGCAGCTCGCCCAGGGCGCCGTTGCCCATGTCGAGGAGCAGCCGGAAGCCGTCGGCCTCAACGAGGTAGCTCGAACAGGCCGATTCCGCGGACGGGAACGACCCCGAGCAGCCGACGACGGTGAGCTTCATGGAGCGTGAACCTCCGTGGACGGAAGCCGGGCAGGCGCTGACAGGGGAGGTCGTGCGGTTTACCGAGCGTAAGGCGCGGCGGGGCGGGGCGCTCCTTCGCAGTGCCTCTGTGTGGGGCAACTCACCTGTGCTGTCACCGGTTCGGGCGCCGGGGGGAGGGCGAGGGGGGTGCGCTGGGGCGGGGTGGGGGGGCGTGGGCCGGGGGCGCGGTGGGGGGAGTGCGCGGCGGGCCGCGGTGGCGGCGTGGGCCGGTGGGTGGGGGCGGGGCCCCTCCGGGCTCGTCTCCTCGGGGACGGCGGCCTTGGGTCTCGTGGATGGGAGCCCCTGCTTCGCCTCCCCCAAGCTCTCGGCTTCGCTCGAGCAGGGGGGACCCCCACCCCCCTGCGGGGACGACCCTGCACGGCCCCACCCCGGCCGTACGCCGGGTGCGGGCCGTGGTCGGATGAGGGCCGGGCTCCAGGGGCGTGGTTCCACCCCGGCGTACGCCGGGTGCGGGCCGTGGTCGGATGAGGGCCGGGCTCCAGGGGCACGGCCCCACCCCGGCCGTACGCCGAGTGCGGGCCGTGGTCGCACGAGGGCCGGGCTCCGGGGGCGCGGTACCGCCCCGGGGCGTCAGGCCCAGAGTTGGCCTTGGAGGGTTTCGATGGCCTCTTCGGTCGTCGGCGCGGTGTAGACGCCTGTCGACAGGTACTTCCAGCCGCCGTCCGCGACGATGAAGACGATGTCGGCCGGCTCGCCGGCCTTCAGTGCCTTCTTGCCGACGCCGATCGCCGCGTGCAGCGCCGCGCCCGTCGAGACGCCCGCGAAGATGCCCTCCTGCTGGAGGAGTTCGCGGGTGCGGGTCACCGCGTCGGCCGAGCCGACCGAGAAGCGGGTGGTGAGGACGGACGCGTCGTACAGCTCGGGGACGAAGCCCTCGTCGAGGTTGCGCAGGCCGTACACCAGGTCGTCGTAGCGCGGCTCGGCGGCGACGATCTTGACGTCCGGCTTGTGCTCGCGCAGGTAGCGGCCGACGC
Organism: Streptomyces ficellus; assembly: GCF_030406405.1. Classification (GTDB taxonomy): domain Bacteria; phylum Actinomycetota; class Actinomycetes; order Streptomycetales; family Streptomycetaceae; genus Streptomyces; species Streptomyces ficellus_B. The sequence continues at coordinate 65,397 of NZ_JAUEPL010000006.1, read as the reverse complement.
CCATGAGGGTGCCGGTGGTGCCGAGGCCCGCCACGAAGTGCGTGATGGACGGCAGGTCGGCGAGGATCTCCGGCCCGGTGGTGGCGTAGTGCGCACCCGCGTTGGCGGGGTTGCCGTACTGGTAGAGCATCACCCAGTCGGGGTGCTCGGCGGCGAGCTCCTTGGCCACGCGTACGGCGGTGTTGGAGCCGCCCGCGGCCGGGGAGGGGATGATCTCGGCGCCCCACATGGTGAGCAGCTCGCGCCGCTCCTGGGAGGTGTTCTCGGGCATCACGCACACGATGCGGTAGCCCTTGAGCCTGGCCGCCATCGCGAGCGAGATGCCCGTGTTGCCGCTGGTGGGTTCGAGGATCGTGCAGCCGGGGGTGAGCCGGCCGTCCTTCTCCGCCTGCTCGATCATGTGCAGGGCCGGGCGGTCCTTGATCGAGCCGGTCGGGTTGCGGTCCTCCAGCTTGGCCCAGATGCGTACGTCGTCCGAGGGGGACAGGCGCGGCAGCCGGACCAGCGGCGTGTTGCCGACCGCGGCGAGGGGGCTGTCGTAACGCATCGGGGCGCTCAGCGCATTCCGCCGGCGACGGCCGGGAGGATCGTGACGCTGTCGCCGTCGGCCAGCTTGGTGGAGATGCCGTCGAGGAAGCGGACGTCCTCGTCGTTCAGGTAGACGTTCACGAAGCGGCGCAGCTGGTCGCCGTCGACGATGCGGGCCTGGATGCCGGCGTGCCGGGTCTCGAGGTCGGCGAAGAGGTCGGCGAGGGTGTCCCCGCTGCCCTCGACGGCCTTGGCGCCGCCGGTGTAGGTGCGGAGGATGGTCGGGATGCGGACCTCGATGGCCATGGCGTGGGCTCCTGTCGGAGGGCGGAGGACGGGCGTGCTGCGGGCGCGCACGGACGGGGTGCGCGGCGGTGCGGGGGTGGTGCCGGGTGCGCTCAGAGGGCGGCGCGGCGCGGACACATCGCGCTGGCGAGGCGGCACAGGTCGACGTGCAGCCGCGCGACGAGCAGCACGGTGCCCGGCGTCTGTTCGCTCACGTCGATGGAAACCATGCGGTCATCGTATCGATTCCCGGTCGGGTATCCGGAGTGTGATATCGCATGGTGGACGATTTTGGCCCACGATGCGGGACGGGACCGTCAGTACGCCTCGACGACCTCGACCTCTTCCTCGGTGATCTCGCCGTCGACGATGCGGAACGACCGGAACTGGAAGGGTCCGGCGCCGTCGGTGTCGGCGGTGGAGACCAGCACGTAGTGCGCGCCGGGCTCGTTGGCGTACGAGACGTCGGTGCGGGAGGGGTACGCCTCGGTGGCGGTGTGCGAGTGGTAGACGATGACCGGTTCCTCGTCGCGGTCGTCCATCTCGCGGTACAGCTTCAGCAGGTCGCCCGAGTCGAATTCGTAGAACGTGGGCGAGCGCGCCGCGTTGAGCATCGGGATGAACCGCTCGGGGCGCCCCGTGCCGGCCGGGCCCGCGACCACGCCGCAGGCCTCGTCCGGGTGGTCCTCGCGCGCGTGCGCGACGATCTGGTCGTACAGAGCCCGTGTGATGGTCAGCATGCGCATCAGGATAAGCAGACGGGCCCGCCCGTACCGAGTGCTGGTACGGGCGGGCCCACATGCTGGACGGGGTCAGCGCTTGAACGCGGCGTTCTCCGGGTTGCGCGCCTTGAGCACCAGGTAGGAGACACCCAGGATCAGGGCCCACAGCGGGGCGCAGTACAGCGAGACCCGCGCCTCCTTGTCGATGCCCATCATCACGATGACGCCGAAGATGAACAGCAGGGCGAACCAGCTGGTGAACGGGGCGCCGGGGGCCTTGAACTCGGACTGCGGCAGCTCGCCGCGGTCGGCCTTGGCCCGGTAGCGGATCTGCGAGACCAGGATCATGATCCAGGCCCACATGCCGGAGATGGTCGCGAAGGAGACGACCTTGTCGAAGGCGTCGCCCGGCCACTGGTAGTTGATCCAGACGCCGACGAGCATCAGGCCGGCCGAGAAGGTGGTGCCGATCAGCGGGGTGCCGCTCTTGGTGAGCCGGGTGAAGAGCTTCGGGCCCTGGCCGTTGAGCGCGAGGTCGCGCAGCATGCGGCCGGTGGAGTACATGCCCGAGTTGCAGGAGGACAGCGCGGCGGTCAGCACCACGAAGTTCACGATCGCGGCGCCCACCCCCAGGCCCATCTGCTCGAAGGCGGCGACGAACGGCGAGATGCCCGGCTTGAAGTGCGTCCACGGCACGACCGACAGGATCATGATCAGCGCGCCGACGTAGAAGACGGCGATACGCCACGGGACGGTGTTGATGGCCTTGGGCAGGGTGACCTTCGGGTCCTTGGACTCGCCGGCGGTGACGCCGACCAGCTCGACCGCGAGGAAGGCGAACATCACGATCTGCAGGGTCATCACGGTGCCGCCGATGCCCTGGGGGAAGAAGCCGCCCTCGGACCACAGCAGGGTCATGGAGGCGGTGTCCCCGGCGTCGGAGAAGCCGATGGTGAGGATGCCGGCGCAGATGAGGATCATGCCGATGATGGCGGTGACCTTCACCATCGAGAACCAGAACTCCAGCTCGCCGAAGAGCTTCACGGAGATCAGGTTCGCGCCGTACAGGATGACCGTGAAGACCAGGGCGGAGACCCACTGCGGGATGTTCCACCAGTACGTCATGTACGTGGCCGCCGCGGTGACCTCCGTGATGCCGGTGACGACCCAGAAGAGCCAGTACGTCCAGCCGGTGACGAAGCCCGCGAAGGGGCCGACGAACTCACGGGCGTACTCGGAGAAGGAGCCCGAGACGGGGCGGTACATGAGCAGCTCGCCCAGGGCCCGCATGATGAAGAAGATGACGAGGCCGGCGATGGCGTACGCCAGGATCAGGCTCGGGCCGGCCTTGGAGATGGCCTTGCCCGCGCCGAGGAAGAGCCCGGTGCCGATGGCCCCGCCGATCGCGATCATCTGGATCTGACGGGCGCCGAGGCCCCGCTGATAGCCCTCACCCTCGCCGGATGCGGTTCCCGCGGCCTCACTGCCGTCGTGCTGCTTGTCGACCTGCACTGAGGTCATGGTTGTGCGCCTTTCTCCACGCTGATCCGCGCCGAATGCGTTGCGGCCGCGGATCAGGTCCTGATCCCCCCGGATATGGATGGAGTGCCGCCGGCGGTCTGCCGGCCGGAGCGCACCCGGAAACAGGGGTGGCGTTGTCCGGGCGATCGTGAAGATCTATCACGGCCGCCCCGGTGATCGGCGAAGGCGCCTGTGGCCGGGGCCACAGGAAAAAGCGGACAAACTCCCCTGTTGACTACAAAGGGGGACGTCTTGATGGTCTGATCGTTATACGGATTTGACCGTCCGCTGGGCGGACGAAGATCACGAAGGCGTCACATAAGGGTCTCGACAAGGGTCTCCTGCAACGCGCCCAGCCAGAGGTACGCCATGACCATCGGCTTGCGCGGGTCGGAGTCCGGCAGCCGGTACAGCTCGTCGTTGTCGTCCTCGTCGCTGACTTCCAGCCGGGTGCCGATGGTCAGCCGGAGGTCGTTGAGGGCGCCCAGCCAGTGGCGGGCGTCCTCGGGCGTCAGCTTGAGGACCGCGCCGCCGTCCCCGGCCGGGTCCAAGGCGTCGAGGCTCCGCACGACGGCGAGGGCGTCCTCCCGCTTGCGGGTCCGCAGGTCGTTCTCCGTGTAGCGGCGGAACTCGGCGGACGCGGCGCGCGACTCCTCGTCCTCGTCCGCGTACGCGTTGGGGAAGAGGCGGGCGAGCGCGGGGTCGGCCGGCGGCTCGCTCGGACCCTCGCGGAACAGCTCGGCGAGCGGGTCCTCGCCCTTGGGCGGTACGTCGCCGGGGCCGATGAGCTCCAGGAGCTGGACGGCCAGGGAGCGGAGGATGGAGATCTCGACCTCGTCGAGCGGTACGGCCGCGCCGCCGCCGGGCAGCGCCTCGAAGTGCCCGCTCATCAGTTGCGGTCCTGGGAGAGGGTCGCCCACAGCCCATAACCGTGCATGGCCTGCACGTCCCGTTCCATCTCCTCGCGGGTGCCGCTGGAGACCACGGCCCGGCCCTTGTGGTGCACGTCCAGCATCAGCTTGTGCGCCTTGTCCTTGGAGTAGCCGAAGTACGTCTGGAAGACGTAGGTGACGTAGCTCATGAGGTTGACCGGATCGTTGTGGACGATCGTCACCCACGGCACGTCGGGTTCCACGACGGCGGAACTCTCTTCGGCCGCTTCGGTGCGTTCGATCTCTGCGGGAGCAACACTCACTTAGCCAATGCTGCCACTGAGGGTGGGGGGTCGCACAAACGGGGCGCGGACGGCGAGCGCGCCCGGCGGCCGGGAACGGGGCCTGCGACGCGCCGAAATCGTCACTCTGACGAGTATGGGCGGTAGCATTTCTCATATGAATGCTGCGGATCTTGGGCTGCCGGTGGACGTGCCGTCTACCGCGCTCTTCACCGACCAGTACGAGCTGACCATGCTCCAGGCGGCGTTGCGGGCCGGGACGGCCGAGCGGCGGTCCGTCTTCGAGGTCTTCACCCGGCGGCTGCCGGACGGGCGGCGCTACGGCGTCGTGGCCGGCACCGGCCGCGTCCTGGACGCGGTGGAGAACTTCCGCTTCGACGCGGGCGTCCTCGGCTTCCTGCGCGAGCGCGGCATCGTCGACGAGCCGACGCTCTCCTGGCTGGAGGAGTACCGCTTCCGCGGGGACGTCTGGGGCTACCCGGAGGGCGAGGTGTACTTCCCCGGCTCGCCGATCCTGCGGGTCGAGGGCTCCTTCGCCGAGTGCGTCCTGCTGGAGACGGTGATCCTGTCGATCCTCAACCACGACTCGGCGATCGCGGCCGCCGCGTCGCGGATGTCCGCCGCGGCCGGCGGGCGGCGGCTGATCGAGATGGGCGCCCGGCGCACGCACGAGCTGTCCGCGGTCGCCGCGGCCCGTGCCGCGTACGTCGGCGGCTTCTCCTCCACCTCCGACCTGGCCGCCGGATTCCGGTACGGCATCCCCACGGTCGGCACCTCCGCGCACGCCTTCACGCTGCTGCACGACACCGAGCGGGACGCCTTCCGCGCCCAGGTGGACTCCCTGGGCCGCGGTACGACGCTGCTCGTCGACACCTACGACGTGGCCGAGGCGGTGCGTACCGCCGTGGAGGTGGCCGGACCCGAGCTGGGCGCGGTGCGCATCGACTCCGGCGACCTGCTGCTGGTCGCGCACCGGGTGCGCCAGCAGCTGGACGAGCTGGGGGCGCGCGACACGAAGATCGTGGTCACCTCGGACCTGGACGAGTACGCGATCGCGTCGCTGGCCGCGGCGCCGGTCGACGCGTACGGGGTGGGTACGCAGGTGGTCACCGGCAGCGGCCACCCGACCTGCTCGATGGTCTACAAGCTCGTCGCGCGCGCCGAGTCGGCGGACCCGAGGGCCCCGCTGCGGCCGGTGGCGAAGAAGTCACTGGGCGGCAAGATGTCGATCGGGGGCCGCAAGTGGGCCGCGCGGCGGGTGGACGCGGACGGGGTGGCGGAGGCGGAGGTCGTCGGCACCGGGCCCCTCCCGCCGGAGCTCGCCGGCCGGCAGCTGCTGGTCGAGCTGATCAAGGGCGGCGAGGTCGTGGCCCGCGAGCCCCTGGACGTGCCCCGGGAGCGGCACATCGCGGCGCGTGCGGGGCTGCCGATGTCGGCGATCCAGCTGTCGCGGGGCGAGGCGGTCATTCCGACGGAGTACGTCTGAGGCCGGAGGGCGGGGCGATGCCCCCTCCCGCCGGGACGGGTAAGTCTCTAGGCTCGAAACCGACCCCCACAACCGCTCCCCCACCGAAGGACAACCGCCATGCACCGCGCATTGATCGTCGTCGACGTTCAGAATGACTTCTGCGAAGGCGGCAGCCTCCCGGTGGTGGGGGGCGCGGATGTCGCCGCCGCCGTCACGGACCTGGTCGGCGAGGCCGCCGGCGCCGTCTACCAGCACGTGGTGGCCACCCGTGATCACCACGTCGACCCGGGCGACCACTTCTCGGATGACCCCGACTACGTCAGGTCGTGGCCGAAGCACTGCGTGGCCGGTACGGAGGGTGTGGGCTTCCACCCGAACTTCGCCCCCACCGTCGCGTCGGGCGCCATCGACGCGGTGTTCGACAAGGGCGCGTACACGGCCGCGTACAGCGGCTTCGAGGGCACCGACGAGAACGACGTCCCGCTGGCCGACTGGCTGCGGGAGCGCGGGGTCACGGAGGTGGACGTGGTGGGCATCGCCACCGACCACTGCGTGCGGGCCACGGCGCTGGACGCGGCCCGGGAGGGCTTCCGCACCCAGGTGCTGCTGGACCTGACGGCGGGCGTGTCGGAGGAGACGACCCTGCGGGCGCTGGACGAGCTCCGCGAGGCGGGCGTCGAACTCACCGGCAAGCCGCTCGTCCAGGGCCCGGCCTGATACCGGCTCCCGGACCCAGGGCCGGCCTCCCGGGCCCAGGACGGGCCTTCTAGGGCCTTTCCCGGGCGCTTGCGGGGCCTTCCGGGCCTACGACGCGGGTCTGGGCGTGCCCCAGATCCGGGGCTGGGGAAGCAGGGCGCGTATGGGGTGCCAGAGCTCGGTGTGCGTCTCCGGGACCGTGCGCCAGAGCAGGCCGTCGGGGTGGTGGAGCACCGCGGTGATCTCGTCCGGCGTGGGCGGGTGGGTGTTGCCGCGCAGGTAGACCGCGCGCAGGCCCAGGTTCCGCAGCCGGGTCAGGGCGCGGGCGCGGTTGCCCGCGTGGACCAGGACGCGGACCGTGGAGCCGTCGCCGGCCGGGTTGGGCAGGCCGAGCGCGACGACCACGCTGCCGCCTGGCAACTTGCAAAACCCTCCACCGGGCATGCGAAACCACTCCCCCTGGGACGCTGTGTCAATAAGGACGTGCACCACGCACCTAAACACGATCGGCCGCCGCCCGCTAGGGGGCGACGGCCGATCATGCTCTGACCTGCGGCGATGTGGTTACTTCGCCGAGGGTCCGACCTGGACCGTGATCGTCCGGCCGTTCTTCGGCTGCTTGACGATCGAGATCTTGGTGTTGGTGTCAGTTACCTTGACGCCGGCCCGCGGGTTGTCGGCGTACCAGTAGACGCCCTTGCGGTCGTCGAAGACCGGGTTGCCGGCGTGCGAGGCGATCCGCAGCGGCGTCCCCGCCTTGTGCAGCGTGAAGGTGTCCGTCGCGTACCGGCTGAAGGGCGAGTCGAAGGACTGGATGCGGTTGCGCAGCAGCGTCCCGTCCGCCCACTTCAGCGGCGTGGCGTGGGCGTCGACCGGCAGGATCAGACCGGAGCCGGGGTGGACGGCGGTGTTGTTGTCCTTCTGGGAGGTGTCCCACTGCCAGACCATCAGGCCGGTCTGGTACGGGTAGTGCTCCACCCAGCTGTCCATCGGCGCCGCGAAGCCGAAGTTGTACGGGCCGACCTTGAGGGTCTTGTCGTACGAGACGTACTGGCGGTTCTCGGCGATGTAGTACTGCTCGTACTCGTTGGTGAAGGACTCACCGATCCGCGAGAAGCCCTTCGCGGTCCAGCCGTTGTCGTCGCCCTCGGCGTTGTCGGAGAAGACCGGGGCCCCGTCGGCGGTCAGCGTGATGCTGTCGGCGGTGAAGCCCTTGCCGCCCGCGCCGCCGTCCGTCTGGTAACGGAAGCGGAGGTCGAACTTCTTGCCGGCGTACGCGTCCAGCGGGTAGACGAGCTTCTGGAAGGAGCCGGAGACGTCGGTCAGGGCCGGGGCGCCGCTGGCGTCGGTGGGGATGGCCTTGCCGTTGGCGGTGCCGGCCAGCGCCGTCCACTGCTTGCCGCCATCGGTGGACACCTCGGTGTAGAGGTAGTCGTAGTCCTTCTCGATGTCCCACCAGCCGTCGAGCGTCAGCTGGGCCGCGGCCTTGCCGGTGAGGTCGACCGAGCGGGTGAGGGTGTTCTTGAGGTCGTCACCCATGTCGCTCCACCACTGCTTGGAGCCCTCGGCGGGCTTCACGACCGCGGTGGTGACCTTCTTCTTCGGCAGCTCGACGACGAGCGCCTGCGGGTTCTTGGTGTTGTACTCCGCGACGCCCAGCGTGTGCTTGGACGTGGTCGCCGCCTTGGCCTTCTCGTAGTTGAGCCAGCCGAGCTGGAGCTTGTCCCAGGCGGTCATGTCGCCGGGCAGGTCGCCGATGGAGTCCTTGCCGGTGCCGAGCCAGGAGCCGGAGGACATCAGGGACCAGAAGCCGGTCGAGTTCTCGGCACCCGCCTTGCCGGAGGTGTCGTACAGGTCCGGCAGGCCCAGGTCGTGGCCGTACTCGTGGGCGAAGACGCCGAGGCCGCCGTTCTCGGGCTGCATCGTGTAGTCGCCGACCCAGATGCCGGTGTCGCCGATCTGGGTGCCGCCGGCCTTGTTGTGCGCCGGGCCGGTCTTGCCGGCGTCGGTGCCGTAGGCGTACCAGCGGTGGGCCCACAGCGCGTCGCCGCCCTGGGCGCCGCCGCCCGCGGACTCGTCCTCTCCGGCGTGGACGATCTGGAAGTGGTCGATGTAGCCGTCGGCCTCGTTGAAGTTGCCGTCGGCGTCGAAGTCGTAGCGGTCCCACTGGTCGTACTGGGCCAGCTGCGCCTTGATCTCGGCGTCGGTCTTGCCGGCCGCCTTCTGCTGCGCCGTCCAGGCGGTCACACCGTCACGGACCGCGTCCCACACGTTGGAGCAGTTGCTGTTGCCGCAGTAGTTCGAGCCGTAACGGGCCTCGTTGTACTCGACCTTGACCCAGTCGGAGACCGCGCCGTCGACCGAGTAGCGGCCCGAGGAGGTCTTCTCGTAGTAGGTCTTCAGGGACTGCTTCTGCTGACCGGTCTTCTCGTCCTTGCCGGTGCCGAAGTACAGGTCCTGGAAGTGCCGCTGGTTGTAGTCCTCCTGCCAGGCCGTCGAGTTGTCCTTCGTACGGTCCGGCTCGGCTATCTGGTTGTGCAGCGGGCCCGGCGTGCCGCCGAACTTCGGCTTGAGCTCGTCGGTCTCGTCGTCCGCGCGGTCGATGAGCGTGGTGTTGTCGACCTTGTCGCCGAACTCGACCAGGATCGTAAAGATCTTGTCGGTCTTCTCGCGGCCGAGCTCGACGTACTTCTTGTCGTCGAGCTTGACGACCTTGGAGGCACCCCTGCGCTCCACCGTGAGGTCGCCGGCCAGTACCTGCTCCAGCGCCGCTTCGCGCGCTTGCGCCCGCTGCTTGCTGAACGGGCCGTCGAGGTCGTGGTCGACCCCGGCGGCGTGGTCGTGTCCGGGGGCCCCGTGCCCCTCGTCGTGTGCGCCGGGCGCCGGGTCATGGCGCTCGATGGCGCCGGTGGGGCGGTCGTCGGCCTGGGCCGTGCTGAGCGCCGAGGCCGTCGCGGCGGTGGCTGCCAGGGCCACGAGCACCGCGGACGCTCTGAACGCACGTCGTCTGCTGGTCACTTGATCTTGTCCTCCCCGCGCCCGCGAATCGCGGATGGGGGGTCGAAGTGATATCCGCGTGCGGTGTCGCGCCACAAGTGACGACATTCGACCGGAGAATGACGCGAAAAGACAGATCTTGACTTGCACAGGCCAAGTGCTCTATGCGAACAGGCCGATCCGGATGGCGAACAGTGCGGCGGCCCGCATCAGCCGGCCGACGGCCCCACCCTCACCGTGACGGACGAACCGTCCGGCGGCTGCGCGGTGACCGTGATCCGGGTGTGGTGTCCCTGGTCCGCACGCTGCCGTGCCGGCTCTGGGCGTACCAGTACACGCCCTTGTGGTCGTCGAAGACCGGATTGCCCGCGGTGCGCTCCCGGCCCAGCTCGACGTATTTGCGCTCGCCGAGGTTCACGACCCGGGAGCCGCCGCGCCGCTCCACCTCCGCCCGCCCGCTCAGCACCTGCTCCAGCGCGGCCTGCCGCTGGAGCCGCTGCCGGGCGCTGAAGGGGCCGTCGATGACATGCCCGTCGCGCTGGCCCTCGGCGGTACCGTGCGCGGAGCCGTCACGGCCGGGGACGGCGGCCCGGGCGGTCGTCCCCGCCCCCACCGCACTCGCGGCCAAGGTGACGAGGGTGAGGGCGAGGGTGAGGGCGGGCCTCAACGCGCTTGTGGTGTTGGCCACTTGATGCGGTCCTCCCCCGCTGCCGCGACGGACCACACCCCGGTGGATCGCGTCAACAGGCGCCGTGTTCCGGCCATATGGCATAGGCCGTGACTCCGTGCGCCCCCCATGCACCGGTACCGTGGGTTAGGTCACGCTTACTAGCGGTTCCTCTCGGGCATCCACCGTCGTAGAGTCAGAAACAGTGCGACCGAGTTGCGTGACCCCCATCCGGTGCTCCCCTGCTTCGAGGACGGAACCCGCCATGCCGCGTCCGACCGCCGCACAGCTCGCCTATGGTTCGGCCACCGTCGTCTTCGCGACCGTCGCCATGCTCCTGCTGTCCCGCACCACCACCGGGCCGGGCATCGCCCTGATCGGCGTGGCCGCACTCGCGCTCGGCCTGCTGGTCGCGATGACCCTGCCGCAGCCGGCGGGGCGGCGTACGGCGTACGGGAACGCGCACGCGGCCGCCCCGGCGAAGCCCCGGGAGCACTCACTGCGTCGTTGACACGACGACGGTCTTGGCGGCCTTGTCGTGCAAGCCCTGCTTGTACGGCTTGTCGACCAGGATCAGGATCAGCAGCAGCAACGGCCACAGGCACGCGCAGCAGATCAGCGTGGGCAGCCACAGCACGACGGCCCGGGTCAGCGCGGCGTTCGTGGTCGGCACGCTGCCGTCGTTGAGCATCGCCACCCGCATGCCCAACAGCCGCTTGCCGACCGTCTGCCCGTTCCTCTTCGTCATGAGGGTGTCATAGGCGACGTACGCCACGATCGTGAGGAGCTGGAAGACCCACTCCCCGCCCTCGTTGGTCCGCCACACGTCCGCGACATCGGTCTCGTCGGTCACCCTCGTGTAGATGCCGAACGGGATACCGATGAGCGCGAGCGGCACGACGATGATCAGCCAGTCGATGAGCCGGGCCAGGACGCGCCTGCCGGAACTGGCGAGCGGCGGCATCCCGGCGAGCGGATCGGCACCGCCATAGCCGTACGGTCCACCCCCGTAGGGGCCACCGCCGTACGGCCCGCCGCCACCGTAGGGGCCGCCGGTCCCGTACGGCCCGCCGCCGCCCGGTGGAGGCGGGGGCGGCGGTTCGGGCGGCGGCTGCGCCCCCTCGTCCTGCGGTTTCTTGCGGAACGGATCGTCCTCGGGCGGCTGCTGACCGGACGGCGGCGGTTCGTTGCTCATGGGGGCAGTGCATCCCGCCCCGCGGAGCCCCGCAACGGATCACCGTCCGTTCGGGCTACCCCCGGCTCACTGGCCCGCCACGAACGTATGCGCGACCTTGTCGTGCCAGCACTGGCGCCACGGGCGGTCGAACAGGCACCACAGGACGTTGACCACGCCGACCACCAGGACGCCCAGCACCCCGTAGACCAACCAGCGGCGCAGCGCCGCGCCGAACGGCGGCGGGGAGTGCGACTCGATGTCCCGCACCTGGAGGCCGCACAGCTTCTTGCCCAGCGTCCGGCCCCACTTGGCCGTGGGCAGCGCCTCGTACAGCACGCCGAGGACCAGCAGCGCGGCGAGCGCGATGCCGAAGTACGTCGAGGTGGTGCCGTCCACGAGCCATACGGTGACCGTCTCGCCGGACTGCTTGGCCTGCTGGATCTTGCCGTCGATGTGGTCGAGCGCCTTGGCGACGAACGGTACGGCGACGGCGCCGACCGCCGCCCCGAGGACCACGGTGTCGATCAGCCGGGCCGCCAGCCGCCTGCCGAGGGCGGCCGGGCGGGCGGCGGCCTGGGCCCGGGCGGCCCGCAGGAACGGGTCGTCCACCGGGGGCTTCCACGGCAGCACCGGCTGCTCGGGCAGCCCCTGCGCCTGCGCCGGCACCTCCGGCTGGGCGAGCTGGTGCACCTGCTGCGCCCAGGAAGCCGCGCCACCGCCGGGGCCGTGCGCGGCGGGGGTGATCGGGGTGGCGGGCGCGGGAGCGGGAGCGGGGGCCGCGGGGGCGGGAGCGGGGGCGACCGGGGCGGGGGCGGGGGCGGGGGCCGCGGCGGTCGACCGGGGCGGGGACTGGGGGTGGGGCTGGGGCGGGGACGGGGCCTGCGGGGTGCTCGGCGCGTCCGGTGTGAGGGCCCGGATGGTCATGGTGCCGTCGGCGGGCCGCTCGGGTTTCGGCGTGACCGCGCGGATGGTCACCGTGCCCTCCCGGGCCGGTGCCTCACCGGTCTGCGGCTCCACGTTCCGTACGCCGGGCAGGGCCCCGCCGGTCGGGTCGGTGGCCTGCCGACGCGGGTCCTCGCCGCTCTCGGCACCCCATGAGACGCGGTGGTCGCGCTCGCCGCCGAACCCGGTCTGGCGCGAGGCGTCCGCCTGCCAGACCGACGCGGGCTCCTGCCGCGCCTCGGCGGCCGGGTCCTCCCCCTCCTCGAACTGGTCGAACTCGTCGAAGAAGACCGGTCCGGTCTCCTCCACCGAAGGCGTGGGCGTAGGCGCGGACGCCGGGGCGGCAGCGGGCGCCGGAGCGGCCGAGGCCGGCGGCACCGGCGCCGCCTCGCCGTCCTTGGGGGCGGGCCGGCTCGTGCCGGGCACCCACGCGGCACCGTTCCAGAACCGGATGTATCCCGGGATGGACGGATCGGGGTAGTAGCCAGGCGTGGGGCTGCCGTCGCCGGTTGCCGGGGTTGGGGCGCTCATCACCGTGGTCCCGTATCTCCTCGAGGGCCTCAATTCAAGGCACCACATCTATCAGACCGCCGAGCGCCCCCGGACCGGTCCGGCGACAACGACCACCATTCGGTCACATCAGTGTCACAGAAAGTAAGAGAAACCCCTCATCGGAAGTCGCGTAATGACGGACGGGAAAGCGGCTCTCCCTCTGTGCGGCCCGCTTCGGGGCCCGTACACCTTCACAGGTCTTCAGAGGAAGGAACCGTCCCATGCAGCACACCGTCGTGGAGCGCGAGCTGGAACTCACGCTGGTGGTGTCGCCCGAGCGCGGCATCCCCGTCCCGGCCCGGCTGACGTACCGCACGGACGACCCGTACGCCGTGCACATCACCTTCCACCTCGGCTCCGACGTCCCCGTGCACTGGACCTTGGCCCGCGAGCTGCTGGTCGAGGGGGTCTTCCGGCCGTGCGGGCACGGTGACGTACGGGTCTGGCCGACCACGCTCGACGGGCGGGCCGTCGTGCTGATGGCGCTGTCCTCGCCGGAGGGCGAGGCGCTCCTTGAGGCCCCCGCCGCGCCGGTCTCCGCGTGGCTGGAGCGGACGCTGCGCGTGGTGGAGCCCGGCACGGAGGCCGGGCGGCTCGACCTGGACGACGCCCTGGCCGAGCTGCTGGCCCGCACCCCGGGCGACCTGGACGGGGACGTCTAGCGGCCGCGGTCAGTCGGTGACGTACGTATGCGTGATGAATTCGATCGAGTGGCCGTCCGGGTCGTCGATGTACACGCCACGCCCCCCGAAGTGGTGGTTGATCCGCTGGGGCTCGTGGTGGTGCGGGTCCCCCCAGTACGGCAGCCCGCGCTCCTTGATCCGGGCGAGGATCTCGTCGAACTCGTCGTCGGGGACGAGGAAGGCGAGGTGCTGGGGGGTGATGTCGGGGGCGTCGTCGTCCAGGTAGTCGAGGGTGACGCCGCCCTCCAGCGGGACGGAGGCGAACGGCCCGAAGGGCTTCGGCTCGGGGGCGTCGATCAGCTCCGTGAGGAAGCGGGCGGCGGCGAACCGGTCGCGGCTGCGGACGATGGTGTGGTCAAGACGTGCGGGCACGGCTCCTCCTTCGTCGGTCCTCTTCACGCTATGCGCGCGGCGGGTCCCCGGGCCATCGGACATCGGGACTAGGGCTGAAGCCTCAGAAGAGCTTGCCGGGGTTGAGGATGCCGAGCGGATCGAAGGTCCGCTTGATGCCCCGCTGCAACTCCAGGCCCACCGGCCCCAGTTCGCGGGCGAGCCACTCCTTCTTCAGTACGCCGACGCCGTGTTCGCCCGTGATGGTGCCGCCCAGCTCCAGGCCGAGCGCCATGATCTCGTCGAACGACTCGCGGGCGCGCCGTGATTCGTCGGGATCGGTGTGGTCGAAGCAGACGACGGGGTGGGTGTTGCCGTCGCCGGCGTGGGCGCAGACACCGATGGTCAGGTCGTGCTTGGCGGCGATGGCGGCCGTGCCGTCGATCATCGCGGCGAGCCGGGAGCGCGGTACGCACACGTCGTCGATCATCGTCGCGGACTTGACCGCCTCCAGGGCGGTCAGCGACATCCGGCGGGCCTTGAGCAGCAGTTCGGACTCGGCGGCGTCCTCGGCCGGGACGACCTGGGTGGCGCCGGCCGCCGTGCACAGCTCCGCCACCGCGGCCAGGTGGGGGCCGGGGTCGGGGGTGTCGAAGGCGGCGAGCAGCAGCGCCTCCGTCGACTCGGGCAGGCCCATGCGGCCCAGCCGGTTGACCGCCCGCACCGTCGTACGGTCCATGAGTTCGAGCAGCGAGGGGGTGTGGCCCCGCTCCATGATCGCGCACACGGCGTCGCACGCGGCGGCCGCCGACGCGAACTCGGCCGCCAGCACCAGCTGCTGGGGCGGCTGCGGCCGGAGCGCCAGGACGGCCCGTACGACGATGCCGAGGGTGCCCTCGGAGCCGACGAAGAGCCGGGTCAGGTCGTACCCGGCGACGCCCTTGGCGGTGCGGCGGCCGGTGGACAGCAGGCGGCCGTCCGCGAGGACGACGTCGAGGCCGAGGACGTACTCGGCGGTGACCCCGTACTTGACGCAGCACAGGCCGCCGGACGCGGTGCCGATGTTGCCGCCGATGGTGCACATCTCCCAGCTGGAGGGATCGGGCGGGTAGTACAGGCCGTGCGCGTTGACCTCACGGGAGAGGGTGGCGTTGATGACGCCGGGCTCGACGACGGCGATCCGGTCGACCGGGTTGATCTCCAGGATGCGGTCCATCCTGGTGAGGGACAGCACGATGCAGCCGTCCGCGGCGTTCGCGGCGCCCGACAGGCCCGTGCGGGCGCCCTGCGGGACGACGGGGACACGCAGTTCGGTCGCGGTGCGCATCACGTGCTGGACCTGCTCGACGGTGCGGGGCAGGGCCACCACGGCGGGCGTGCCCGCCTCGCAGAAGCTCGCCATGTCATGGGCGTACGAAGCGGTGATGTCCGCGTCGGTGATCAGGGCGTCGGCCGGGAGTCCCGCGCGGAGGCGCTCATGCAGTCGTGCCAGGACGTCTTCCATGATCCCAGCCTGGCATCCGGGGCCATCGGTGTGAACCCGGCGGGCGATCCGCTCCGGGAACGCCGGGTGTCTCGTCGTATTGACGCACCGCGTGACGCACAGTTGCGCCATGAACACGGAACGGGTCCCACAGATCGTCCTGGGCGTGGGGGCGGGCGCGGTGCTGGCCGGCGCGGCCGTCCTGTTCGTGCCGGGCAGCCTGGGCGGGGACGGGCCGCCGCCCGCGCCGGGGCCCGTCGCGCGGGCGGTGTCGGCGGCGCACGCGGGCGCGCAGGCGTCGCTGCCGGAGCTGGCCGCGCTCATCGGTGACCGCGAGAAGTGGTTGCGCGCGCACCCGCGCGACGACGCGTCCTGGGCGGAGCTGGGCACGGCGTACGTGGAGCGGGGCGCCCGCAGCGGCGACACCGCCTCGTATGTACGGGCCGAGAAGGCGCTGAAGCGGTCCCTGACCGTGCTGCCCGCCGCGAAGGGCAACGTCGACGCGCAGCTCGGCATGGGCGCGCTCGCCAACGCGCGCGGCGACTTCCCGGCGGCCCGCAAGTGGGGCGAGGCGGTACGGAACCACACGCCACGGCGCTGGCAGGCGTACGCGGTGCTGATCGACGCGTACAGCGGGCTCGGCGACTACGTGTCCGCCGGCCGCGCCATGGAACGGCTGCGGGCGCTGCGGCCGGGCGCGCCCGCGCTGTCGCGCGCGTCGCTGGTGCACCGGGACCGGGGCTGGCGCGAGGACGCGTCGGCCCTGGCGTACGACGCGGTCGCGCTGGCGGCCACGCCGGCGGAGAAGGCGGCGTGCCTGGCGCGGCTGGGCGACCTGGCGTGGGAGCGCGGCGAGCCCGCCGAGGCCGCCGCCTCCTACGAACCCGCGCTGCGGCTGGTGCCCGGCCACGGCCCGTCGCTGGCCGGGCGGGCGCGGGCGCTGGCGGCGCTGGGGCGGGCGGACGAGGCGGTACGGGATTACGGGGCCGCGCTGGAGGCGCTGCCGCTGCCCGAATACGCGCTGGAGGCGGGCGAGTTCTACGAGTCGCTCGGCCTGGACGGGGACGCCCGCACGCAGTACGACATGCTGCGCGCGCGGGCGGCGGAGGGGGCGGCGCACGGGGTGAACGAGACACTGGTCCTCGCGCGGTACGAGACCGACCACGGCGACCCGGCCGCCGCGGTCACCTCGCTGAGGGCGGTGTGGGCGAAGGGGCAGCGGTCGGTGCACGTGGCGGACGCGCTGGGCTGGGCGCTGTACCGGGCGGGGAAGCCCGAGGAGGCGCTTGGGTACGCCCGGCGGGCGACGGAGCAGGGGCTGCGGAGCGCGCTGTTCGCGTACCACCGGGGGCAGATCGAGCGGGCGCTGGGGCAGTACGGGGCGGCGCGCCGCCACATCCAGGAGGCGCTGCGCGTCAACCCGGACTTCTCGCCGCTGCTGGCGCCGAAGGCCCGGGAGGCGCTGGCCGCGCTGGGCGAGCCGCCGGAGGGCGGGCCGAGGGGCGACGCAGGTGGCGGGGAGGAAGCGCGGGGGCGGTCGGGGTCGGGTGCGGCTTCGGGCGGTGGTACGTCCCGTACGTGGTCGCCGCCGCCCCGGGATACGGAGCGGCGGCAGCCGTCTGTGAAGCCACGGCGCCCGGACGGCTCGCCGAGCGCGTCGTCGAGCGCGTCGGTGAGTGCTTCACCGAGCGCGTCGGCGTCGGGGCGGTGAGACCGGTGGGGGTGGGGCGGGACCCCTCCGGGCTCGCCTCCTCGGGGCCGGCGGCCCTGGGTCTGGTGAAACGAGCCCCTGCCGCGCCCCCATCCCCTGCGGGGACGAGCCTGCACGGCCCCGCCCCGGCCGTACGCCGGGTGCGGGCGGGCCGTGGTCGTCAGAGGTTGCCGCGCTTGGCCTGCTCGCGCTCGATCGCCTCGAACAGCGCCTTGAAGTTGCCCTTGCCGAAGCCCATGGAGCCGTGGCGCTCGATCAGTTCGAAGAACACCGTCGGTCGGTCCTGGACCGGCTTGGTGAAGATCTGCAGCAGGTAGCCGTCCTCGTCGCGGTCGGCGAGGATCTTCAGCTCGCGGAGCTGGTCGATCGGTACGCGGGTGTCGCCGACCCACTCGCCGAGCGTGTCGTAGTACGAGTCGGGGACGTCGAGGAACTGGACGCCGCCCGCACGCATGGTGCGGACCGTCGCGACGATGTCGTTGGTGGCGAGGGCGATGTGCTGCACGCCCGGCCCGCCGTAGAACTCCAGGTACTCGTCGATCTGCGACTTCTTCTTCGCGATCGCCGGCTCGTTGATCGGGAACTTGACCTTCTTGGTGCCGTCCGCGACGACCTTGGACATGAGCGCGGAGTACTCGGTGGCGATGTCGTCGCCGACGAACTCCTTCATGTTGGTGAAGCCCATGACCTTGTTGTAGAAGGCCACCCACTCGTTCATGCGGCCGAGCTCCACGTTGCCGACGCAGTGGTCGATGGCCTGGAAGGTGCGCTTGGCCGGGGGCTCCACCATGGGCTGGGCGGGGACGTAGCCGGGGAGGTACGGGCCGTCGTAGCCGGAGCGCTCGACGAGGGTGTGGCGGGTCTGGCCGTAGGTGGCGATGGCGGCGAGGACGACGGTGCCGTGCTCGTCCTTCACCTCGTACGGCTCGGCGAGGCCGGTGGCGCCGTGCTCGACGGCGTAGGCGTACGCCTTGCGGGCGTCCGGGACCTCGATGGCGAGGTCGATGACGCCGTCGCCGTGCTCGGCGACATGGTCGGCGAGGAAGCGGCCCCAGTCGGTGGACGGCTTGATGACGGAGGTGAGCACGAAGCGAGCGGCGCCGTTCGTCAGGACGTAACTGGCGGTCTCGCGGCTGCCGTTCTCCGGTCCGGAGTAGGCGACCAGCTTCATGCCGAAGGCCGTGGAGTAGTAGTGCGCGGCCTGCTTGGCGTTGCCGACGGCGAAGACGACCGCGTCCATTCCCTTCACCGGGAAGGGGTCGGCCTGCCGGGCGGTGTCGGGGGTGTGATCGATGGTCTCAGTCATGGCGGCAGGCTCTCTCCGTTTGGCAAGGTGCGCAATAGTTGGCGCCGGGGGTGGGCAATCTGCACAGGTGGAGGGCAGTATGGTCGGGCGTTCTGTACAGGATGACCACCCGGAGGCCGTCATGGCGATCGATCATCTGGACGGCAGGCTCATCGCACTGCTGGCGCGCGAGCCCCGGATAGGGGTCCTGGAGGCGTCGCGGCGGCTGGGGGTGGCGCGCGGGACCGTGCAGGCGCGGCTCGACCGGCTCCAGTCGAGCGGGGTCATCCGCGGGTTCGGACCGGACGTCGACCCGGCGGCCCTGGGCTACCCGGTGACGGCGTTCGCGACGCTGGAGATCAAGCAGGGCCAAGGGGCGGACGTGCGCGAGCACTTGGCGGGCGTACCGGAGGTCCTGGAGCTGCACACCACGACGGGTCACGGGGACATGCTGTGCCGGCTGGTGGCCCGGTCGAACGCGGACCTTCAGCGGGTGATCGACCGGGTCGTCGGTTTCGACGGCATCGTGCGGGCCTCCACGGCGATCGTGATGGAGAACCCCGTACCGCTGCGGATCATCCCGCTGGTGGAGCAGGCGGCGGAAGAGTAGGGAGGGCTTCCGAAGGAGACGACGAGGAACACCGGGACCACGCCGCTGGGCGGGGCCGGCGCGGGTTACCCGGTGGAGCGGGTGGGTCTCGTACCGGCGCTGCTGACGGTCGGCGGCCTCTACTTCGTGGCGACGCTGACGCCGGCGGTCTTCCCCTGTTGGCGCGGGCTGGACGGGACTGTCAGCAGCTCGGAACGGGCTTGCCCTGATCCAGCGCGCGCAGGGACGACACCGCGTCCTTGAGGGCGGTGACGGGGATGAGCCGCAGGTTCTCGGGCAGCTCGGCCTGGGCGTCCCCGCACTCGTCCTTCGGTACGAGGAAGACGGTGGCGCCGTCGCGGTGGGCGGCCTGCGTCTTGAGGGACACCCCGCCCACGGCGCCGACCGTGCCGTCGGCGGTGACCGTGCCCGTACCGGCGATCGTCCGCCCGCCGGTGAGGCCGCCCTGGATCTTGTCGATGATCCCGAGCGCGAAGAACAGCCCGGCGCTGGGACCGCCGACGTCGGCGAGGCGCAGCTCCACCTTGACGTCCTCGGGGCTCTTGCCGAGGTAGCCCAGGGCGGCCTGGACGGCGCTGTTCTGGGACTGCCGCATCTGGCCGGTGTTGTGCTTCTCGATCTCCGCGTCGGACTTGCCGGCCGGGTACACGGAGTCGCGCGGCAGGACGGCCCGGTCGCCGCGGAACCAGCTGTCGGCGACGTCCGCCAGGTCGACGTCCGCGCGGGGCCCGGTGGCCATGATGGTCGTCATCAGCAGCTCGCCGCGGGTCTCGCGGACGGGCACGCCGGAGATGGTGATGACCTGCCGGCCCTGGTGCTCCCCGAGCACGTCGGTGGTCGACCCGGGCTGCGCGAGGGTGTACGGCAACGGCGCGACCCCGGCGACGACGAGCAGCGCGGCGATCGGCAGGGCGCACAGGGCGAGAGCACGGGGACGCGTGAGACTGGAGAGCACGGTGCCAATCTATCGGCCCGCCCCCGCGCGCTGACGCGCCCCGCCCGCCCCGCCCGCCCCGTCACCGCAGGGCGTCGGCGACCTCCCGTGCCGCGTCGACCACGCGGGGCCCGACCCGTTCCGGTACGGCGTCGGCCAGCATGACCACGCCCACGCTGCCCTCGATGCCCGTGACACCCAGCAGCGGGGCCGCCGCGCCGCTCGCGCCCGCTTCCAGCTCGCCGTGCGTGAGGGTGTAGCCCGGGTCGCTCAGCACGCCCTGCCGGGCGGCGAGGATCGCGCGGCCGGCCGCGCCCCGGTCCAGCGGGTGGCGGAAACCGGCCCGGTACGCCACGTGGTAGTCGGTCCACGTCGGCTCGACGACCGCGACGGCGAGCGCCTCCGCCCCGTCGACCAGGGTGAGGTGGGCGGTGGCCCCTATGTCCTCGGCCAGCGCCCGCAGCGCGGGCAGCGCGGCCTCCCGTACGAGGGGGTGGACCTGGCGGCCAAGCCGCAGCACGCCGAGGCCGACGCGGGCCCGGCCGCCCAGGTCACGGCGCACGAGGGCGTGCTGTTCGAGCGTGGCGAGCAGACGGTAGACGACGGTGCGGTTGACGCCGAGTTTGTTGGACAACTCGGTGACGGTCAGCCCGTGGTCGGTGTCGGCGAGCAGCTTGAGGACGCGCAGTCCTCGGTCGAGCGTCTGGGATGTCTCCGCGGTCACGACGCCCTCTCCTTCGGAGTGAGTGACGGCGGGTACTCTCAACGGCGGATACGGCACCGGTCCCATCGGCGACGCACGGAGAGGCCGCCGGCAGGCATGGCGCACCGGCTGCGCTCCGCGGCGGCGCTGCCACGGAACGTTTGCACTGCGATTGCCGGGACAGTAGCGAGCGGCTCCGCTCAGCGGAAGACCTCGTCCAGAATCCGGGCGCAAGCGATTGCTGTACGGAAATTCCGTCCCGGTATGCGTGTTTTGCGATGTACGGCTCGCGCGCTCAGCGCATCCGTGTGGCCCACTCCTGGACCTTCTTGATCCGCTCCCGGATCTGCCCGGCCGTCGCCTCCGCGCTCGGCGGCCCGCCGCACACCCGGCGCAGCTCGGTGTGGATCACCCCGTGCGGCTTGCCGCTCTGGTGGACGTACGCGCCCACCATCGTGTTCAGCTGCTTGCGCAGCTCCAGCAGCTCCTTGTGCGAGACGACCGGCCGCCGCTCGGCCGGCAGCTCCAGCAGGTCGGCCTCCTCGGCCGGCTTCTGCCTGCTGTGCGCGATCTGCCGGGCCTGCCGCTTGCGCAGCAGCAGCTGCACCTGGTCGGGCTCAAGGAGCCCGGGGATGCCGAGGTAGTCCTGCTCCTCCTCGCTGCCGGGGTGGGCCTGCATGCCGAACTCGGCGCCGTCGTACAGCACCCGGTCGAAGACCGCGTCGGACTCCAGCGCCTCGAAGGGCAGCATGTCCTGCTCGCCGGTGTCCTCGTCCTGCTGCTTGTTGGCCTCGTCCATCTCCTTCTCGGACTCGGCGTACGGATCGTCCTCGCCCGCCTTCTTCGGCTTGTCGAGGGCGTGGTCGCGCTCCACCTCCATCTCGCCGGCGAAGGTGAGGAGGGTGGGGATGGTCGGCAGGAAGACGGAGGCCGTCTCGCCGCGCCGGCGGGAACGTACGAAACGCCCCACCGCCTGCGCGAAGAACAGCGGCGTCGAGATCGTCGTCGCGTACACGCCGACCGCGAGGCGCGGTACGTCGACGCCCTCGGACACCATCCGGACCGCGACCATCCAGCGGTCGTCGCCCTCGCTGAACTCGTCGATCCGCTTCGAGGCGCCCGCGTCGTCGGAGAGGACGACGGTCGCCCTGGTGCCCGTGATCTCGCGGAGGAGCTTGGCGTACGCGCGGGCCGAGTCCTGGTCGGAGGCGATGACGAGCCCGCCCGCGTCCGGGATGCCCTTGCGGACCTCGGTGAGCCGCTGGTCGGCGGCGCGCAGCACGTTCGGCATCCAGTCGCCGCGCGGGTCGAGAGCGGTGCGCCAGGCCTGCGAGATGGCGTCCTTGGTCATCGGCTCGCCGAGCTTGGCCGCGACCTCGTCACCGGCCTTGGTGCGCCAGCGCATGTTGCCGCTGTAGCTGAGGAAGATGACGGGCCGGACGACCCCGTCGCCGAGCGCGTTGCCGTATCCGTACGTGTAGTCGGCGGACGACCGCCGGATGCCGTCGTTGCCCTCCTCGTACGTGACGAAGGGGATGGGGTTGGTGTCGGACCGGAACGGCGTACCGGTGAGCGCGAGCCGACGCGTCGCGGGCTCGAACGCCTCCAGGCAGGCCTCGCCCCAGGACTTGGAGTCACCGGCGTGGTGGATCTCGTCGAGGATGACGAGCGTCTTGCGCTGCTCGCTGCGGTTGCGGTGCAGCATGGGCCGTACGCCGACGCCGGCGTAGGTGACCGCCACCCCGTGGTACTCCTTGCTCAGCGGCCCGGCGCTGTAGTCCGGGTCCAGCTTGATGCCTATCCGCGCGGCGGCGGCCGCCCACTGCTTCTTCAGGTGCTCGGTCGGCGCGACGACGGTGACCTGCTGCACGACATGGTGGTGCAGCAGCCAGGAGGCGAGCGTCAGCGCGAAGGTGGTCTTACCGGCGCCGGGCGTCGCGACCGCGAGGAAATCGCGCGGCTGCTCCTGGATGTACTTCTCCATCGCGGCCTGCTGCCAGGCACGCAGCTTGTTCGCGGTGCCCCAGGGGGCGCGGCCGGGGAAGGCGGGTGAGAGGTGATGGGAGGCGGTAGTAGTCACGGTCTCCGATTCGGTCTCTCGGCTGTTACGTACGACAACCGGGCCACCCTACCGGTGCCGTGACCCGCTCCCGGCCCGGACGACACCGGGCCGGGAGCAGTTGAGACCCGGGTCACAGCGCGAGGCCGCGCAGCCCTTCGGCGATGACCTTCACTTCGTCCGCCTCACCTGTGGCGACCGCGATCACCAGCCGCTCGGCCGCGTCGATGTCCGGCCGCAACTGCACACCGTTCATGGCGAGGAAGGTCACACAGGACAGCCACGCGGTGCGCTTGTTGCCGTCGACGAACGGGTGGTTGATCGCGAGTGACTGGAGCAGCGCGGCCGCCTTGTCGATGAGATCCGGATACGCCTCCTGACCGAACATGGCGGCCGCGGGCCGGTGCACCGCCGATTCGAGAAGCCCGGCGTCACGGACGACGACGCCCTGGTCATCGACCGCGTGTTCGGCGATGGCCAGGACGTCTTCCGACGACAGATAGACGCACGTCACTTGAGGCGCTCCATCAGTTCGTGCCACTTGGCGGCCTGCTCCTTGGCCGTCTTGCGCACGATGGCCTGCTGTGCCGTACGCGCGAGGTAGTCGTCGACCGCCTGAAGCACTATGGCGTGCATGCTGACGCCCTCCTGCTCGGCGCGCTGCCTTATGGCGTCGGTCTGGTCATCACGGAGGCGAAGGTTCATAGCCATACCAGAATGGTACCACCGCGTGGGGTCAGAGTGGTACTACGCTCTGGCGCGCCGACCGCCTACCGCACCCGCAACCGCGTCGCCACCCACGCCCCCACCACGGCCACCCCCGCCATCGGCAGGAACACCGCCGCGAAGGCGGCCGGGTGCGAGCCGCCCGTCACCACCGCGTGCCCGGCCGCCGAGCCGCCGCCCAGCGCCGCGAAGGCCGCGCCGCCGCCCGTGAGGAGCAGGGCGTTGGCGAGGCCGTCGGAGATCTGGAGGGCGGCCGAGTTGGCGCCCGCCTCCTCCGGCGCCGACAGCTTCAGCAGCAGCACGCTCGTGGAGGCGATGACCATGCCCATGCCGAGGCAGCCGAAGCCCCAGGCGACGCCCACGATCCACACCGGTACGGCGGGGATGAGCACGCTCGGCACGGTCACGATGGCCGCCGCGACCAGCAGCATCCCCAGCACCATCAGCCGCTCGCGGTACGGCTCCACGCGTGGCCGTGACTGGAGGTACGAGCCCAGTGCCCATGTCGCCCCGCCCACCGCCAGCGAAAGCCCCGCCATGGTGGGGCTCAGGCCCCGCTCGGTGACCAGCATCAGCGGCACGAACGACTCGGCCGAGATGAACGCCCCCGCCGCCAGCCCCCGCAGCAGCACCACCGACGGCAGCCCGCGCGCCGCCCGGTACGTGCCGCGCGGCAGCAGCCCGAGCGCGGCGGGCACCAGCAGGGCGGTGCCCGCCACCGCCGGGACCAGCGACAGCGGGCGGAGGTCCTGGCCCGCGTACTGGAGCAGGCCCGCGCCCAGCGAGATCCCCAGCGCCAGCCGGATGCGCCGCCCGTCGAACGCCACCGGCGCCTCCCGCTCGGCCGGCCCGGACGCCATCCGCCGTATCGCCGGCAGGGCGAGCGCCAGTGGCAGGACGACGAGCACGGGGATGCCGACGAAGACCCACCGCCAGCCCAGCCGCTCGGTCACCGTCCCGGCGGCGAGCGGCCCGACGACCGAGGGGATCACCCACCCGGCCGCGAACGCCGCCATGATCGCGGGCCGCAGCCGCTCCGCGTACGCCCGGCTGACGACCACGTACAGCGCCACGATCACCAGCCCGCCGCCCAGCCCCTGCACGGCCCGCCCGAGGATGAACAGCCACATCACCCCCGCCGTCCCGGACAGCAGCAGCCCGGCCCCGAAGGCGGCGATCCCGGCGGTCAGCGGCCCGAGCGGCCCGGCGCGGTCCGACCACTGACCGGACAGCACCATCGCGAAGAGGCTGGTGGTGAAGTACGCCGAGAACGCGAACGCGTACAGCGGAATCCCGTGCAACTCCCGCGCTGCCACCGGCATAGCCGTACCGACGGCGGTCGCCTCGAAGGCGATCAGCATCACCACGGAGATGATCCCGACACTGAGCGCACGATGCTGCCGCCCAAGAACACCGCCGGGCTTCTGCGGCCCGGCGGACATCCCTGTGCGACTGCTTCCCACAACGGTCATGCCCTCACCGTAAGTGGCATTCCCCCATCTGGCCCCTGTCCGTGGACCGGAGCGACCTCGTCCCATGGTCGTAGGCCGTGACCGCCGCCCGGCGGTCAGGTGGTGGGGACGGCGACCGCTGACTGGGGGCGGATGGGGAGGCGGTTGACGGGGCGGCCGGTGGCGGCGCGGACCGCGGAGGCTACGGCGGCCGGGGAGGTGACGACCGGGGCCGCGCTGGCGGGTTTGGCGCCGAAGGGGGCGACCACGTCGCGTTCCTCGATGAGCTTGACGATGCGGATGTCCGGGGCGTCCAGGGACGTCGGGAGCGCGTAGCCCGTGAGGTCCGGGTGGCGGACCAGGCCGCGGGAGGTGCGGAGGTTCTCGGTGAGGGCGGCGCCGACGCCCTGTGTGACGCCCGCTTCGATGCGGGTGGCGAGCTGGGCGGGGTTGAGGACGCGGCCCACGTCCTGGGCGACCGCCATCTCCACGACACGGATCGAGCCGAGTTCGATGTCGACGTCCACGACCGCGCGGATGGCGCAGAAGGCGAGGCCCACGAAGGCGTCGCCCTGGCCGGCGTCGTCCAGGGGTTCGGTGGGGTGGGGGCGGCACTGGGCGGTGGCCCACAGTTCCTTGCCGTCCATGGCCTCGGTGACGGTGGTGGACAGCACGCCGTCGTACGACGTGATCTTGCCGTCGGTGATCTGGAGCAGCTCGGTGGACATGCCGAACTTGTGGGCCAGGGGCTGGAGCAGCTGGGTTCTCACCATTTTGGCCGCGCGCTCCACCGCGCCGCCCGAGACCCAGGTGTGGCGGCCGTGCGCGGCCGGGCCGGCCGGGGGCTGGTCGGTGTCGACGGAGGCCACGTGCACGTCCTCGATGCCCAGGGTCTCCTGGACGATCTGGCGCGCGAGGGTGGAGAAGCCCTGGCCGGTCTCCACGGCCGCGCAGATGACCGTGGCGACGCCGTCGTGGACCTTGACCGTGGCCGTGGAGACCTCGTCCGCGCCCTCCGCGCCGAGCATGTGGACCATGCCCACCGCGTAGCCCACCCCGCGGCGTACGGCGCCGGGCTCGCCCGCGCCCTCCGGGCCGCCGGGCAGCAGCCAGCCGTGCTCCGGGGAGTCCTTGGGGAGGGCGGGCAGGGGGAAGTCCCGTACGGCCTGGAGGAGTTCCGCCACGGGGGCCGGACAGGTGACCGTCTGGCCGGTGGGCAGGATGTCGCCCGTGGCCAGCACGTTGCGCAGGCGCAGTTCGGCCGGGTCCAGGCCGAGGCGCGCGGCGAGCTTGTCCATCTGGGCCTCGTACGCCGCGCAGACCTGCATCGCGCCCTCGCCCCGCACATGGCCGGAGGGCGGGTTGTTGGTGCGCACGGCCCAGCCCTCGACGAAGGCGTGCGGCACGACGTACGGACCGCAGGCGAAGGCGACGGCGGCGGCGAGGGACTCGGAGGAGGCGTCGGCGTACGCGCCCGCGTCCAGGAGGATCTGCGCCTCGACCTTCACCAGGCGCCCCTCGGCGTCCGCGTGGTGGCGGTAGCGCAGCAGGGTGGGGTGGCGGTGGGCGTGGCCGAGGAAGGACTCCTCGCGGGTGGCGGTGAGTTTGACGGGGCAGCCGGTACGCAGGGCGAGCAGGCCCAGCGGAATCTGGAAGCCCGGGTCCTCGCGGTCGCCCGTCGCGCCCGGCACGCCGGTGACGACGACTTTCACCTGTTCCGGGGCGAGGCCGAAGCAGGCCGCCGCCAGGTCGCGGTCGGTGTGCGGGTCGGTGGAGGCGGTGTAGATGTCCACGCCGCCGTCCGGGCGGGGTACGGCGAGCCCGGCCTCGGCGCCGATGGGGGCCGGGTCCTGGCGGCCGATGCGGTACAGGCCCTCGACGATCACCTCGCCGGTCGCCTCCGGGTCGCCGTAGCGCAGCGGGATGTGACGGATCAGGTTGCCGTCCGGGTGGAGGGGCGGGGCCGCGAAGGCCTTCTCCGGGTCGGTGACGGGGTCGAGGATCTCGTACTCGACGGCGATCGCCGCGGCGGCCAGGCGGGCCGTGTCCGGGTGGTCGGCGGCGACCGCCGCGATGGCCTCGCCGTGGTGGCGTACGAGGTCGGAGGCGAAGACCGGGCGGTCGGCGACCGTGCGGCCGTAGGTGGCCTCGCCCGGCACGTCCGCGTGGGTCACCACGGCCCGTACGCCCGGCATGTCGGCGGCGGCCGTCGTGTCGATCGAGACCACGCGCGCGTGCGCGTGCGGGGAGCGCAGGAGCGCCGCCCAGAGCAGCCCCTCGGCCCACAGGTCGGAGGCGTACGGGAAGGTGCCCTCCGTCTTGGCGCGGGCGTCGGCGGACGGCAGCGACGCGCCGAGCCCGTGGGCCGGGAGCTCCTGCCGCGGGTCCTGGGGGCCGTCGACCGCCGGGATGGCGGTGGCCGCGTCGTTGCTCACGCCATGCCTCCGTCGTGCGGGTGGGGGATCTGGTGCGGGATACGGGCCTGTCCGGCGCCTTCTTCGGTGGCCTCGGCCGCCCCGGCCGCCTCCGCGGCGGCGCTCGCCGCGCGTCCGGCGACGACCTCCCGTACGGCGTCCAGGACGCCGCGGTAGCCGGTGCAGCGGCAGAGGTTGCCGCAGAGCGCCTGGCGGGTTTCCAGCTCCGAGGGGGCGTGGTTGCCCTCAAGGAGGTCGTGCACCGTCATGGCCATGCCCGGGATGCAGAAGCCGCACTGGACGGCTCCGCACCGGGCGAGGGCGCGCTGTACGTCGGAGGGTTCGCCGTCCGTGGCCAGCCCCTCGACCGTGCGCACTTCACTGCCGGCCGCGGTGGCGGCGGGCACCAGGCAGGAGGCGACGAGACGGCCGTCGACCTGGACGTTGCACGCGCCGCATTCGCCCTGCGAGCAGCCGTCCTTGGCGCCGGCGAGACCGAGCCGCTCGCGCAGGACGTACAGCAGGGACTCGCCGATCCACGCCTCGGTGACGGGGCGGTCCGTGCCGTTGACGCGCAGGACGTACGAGATGTGCGGGTGCTCGTCGCTGTCCGTGACGTGGGTGGGGGGCGCCTGAGAGACCTGCGGTTCCTCGGCCTGGGGGTCCGGGGCTGGGGCGTCCGGAGCTTGGGGTTCCTGGGCTTGGGGTTCCTGGGCTTGGGGTTCCTGGGCTTGGGGTTCCTGGGCCTGGGTTTCCGGAGACTCGGGCTGGGCTTCCTGTCTGGGGGGTGCCGGCTGGGAGGCGGTTTCGTCCGGCTCGGGGGCGGGTTGCCGGCCCGGCTCCTGGGCCGGTTCCTGGGCCGGGTCTTCCGGCGTCGGCGCCGCCGTCGCCCAGGGCGCGGCCGCGCCGCCCGGCAGCGTGGCCGGCGGGTTGCCGCTCGTCCACTGCGAGGCCAGCGCCGAGGTGTTGAACTCACCGGATTCGTCCGGAAGATCCCCCTGCGCGACCGGGATCGTCCACTGTCCGGTCAGCTCGGAGGGCGCGGGCGCCGGGGCGGGGACGGCGGGCGCGGGCGCCTCCTGGAAGTTCCACTGCGACGTCGCGTTCGGGTCGTGCGCCGCCCACGCCTCCGCCGGTACGTAGCCGTGCCCGGGGGCTTCGAGGGGAGCGCCGTCCGGCGACATGTCGGGCGGCAGCTGTACGAAGGCGGTCGCCTCGCTGTCGTACTCCCCCTGCGGGATCGGCTGCCAGCCGCCCTGCCCCTGCTCGTTCCCGTGCCCGTGCTCGGGTCCGTGCTCGCGTCCGTGCTCGTCGGTGGTCACGACAGCGCCCTCCCCAGTGCCCGTCGGGCCAGCGCGGCGACCGTGCGCCGCAGATGCAGTACGGCGGGCGGCAACCGCTCCTCGCCCGGCGGGTCCGGGATGCAGGCGGCCGCGACGTACTCCCCGAACGCCGTCAGCGCCTCCGGCGCCAGCCCCCGGTCGCCGTCCCAGTCGATCAGGGACGCGATCCAGCGCTCCGCCTCCAGCGGGCGCAGCGGCATCGGGGCGATCGCCCCGATCGCGCACCGCACGCCGCGCCGCGCCGGGTCCAGGACGACCGCGACGGACGCGGTGGCCCGCCCCGGGCCGGTGCGGCCGGTGGCCTTCAGGAACACCTGCGGGGCGTGCAGGAGGGGTACGCGTACGTAGCCGATGAGCTCGCCGGGCGCGAGCAGTTCGCGGCCCGCCAGCAGGTGCGTCACCGGGATCTCGCGCCTGCCGCCCGGGCCCGCGACGACCAGGTCCGCCTCCAGGGCGGCCAGCACGGGCAGGGTGTCGCCGGTGGGGGCGGCCGTGACGATGTTGCCGCCCAGGGTGCCCGCGTTGCGGATCTGGGGGGGTCCGGCCGCGCGGGCGGCCGCGGCGAGGGCGGGGATGAGCGCGGCGAAGTCGGGGCGGCCCATGCGGGCGTGGGTGAGGCCGGCGCCCAGCAGGGCGTGGCCGTCCTGGTACTGCCAGCCACGGATCTCGTTGACGCGGCCGAGTCCGACGAGGCCGGCCGGGCGCAACTGTCCCTTGTTGACGGCGGCCATCAGATCCGTACCGCCCGCCACGGGCACGGCGGCGGGCATGGCGGTCAGTGCCGCCACGGCCTCGTCGAGCGTGGCCGGCAGCGTCACGGACTGCGCCGCCCGCGGTGCGTGCGTGGTCAACCCAGCTGCCCCTTCCCGGTGTCCCGGCTGTCCCGGCTGTCCCGCCTGTGTTGCCGTACCGTACGTGCTCACAGCCCGGACGTGGCAACTCTGGCACATCTTCCGGGCCGGTCGACGCGAGGGTCCGCGAAGGACGCATCCGCCCCGGACATCCCATGACCTGCGAGATGGACCGGTTTGCCACGCCATCGGCGGCACGCGCGGATTGCCACTTCTCGGCGACCTTGTACGGCTTTCCCAGGCGGCCCCACGGTCGCAGGTACCGAGCGCGGGCGCGTGCGCCTTTCCGCCGGGCTCACACGTTTGGGGGCGCCCCCTCGATCGGGCGTCCGAGCACCCCTGGGCGCTTCTGCCACGGCAACGGGCCGGTGGGCGGGCGGTAGTCGACGCCGAGCGCGTCAAGACGGCGGTAGTGGACGGTCATTCGGCGCTCGAAGTCCGCGAGGTCGCGCTCGGCGGGGGCAGGCAGGCGGGTGGACCAGGCGACTTCGGCGAAGGCCGCCAGGCGGGGGAAGACCTGGTAGTCGACGCGGGAGCGGTTCTCCATGACCTCGGTCCAGACGTTGGCCTGGGTGCCCAGGATGTGCGCGGCGGCCTGCGGGGACAGCCGCGGGGGTACGGGCTCGAAGCGGTAGACGTCCTCCAGGGTGCGTACGTAGCCGATGGGCACCGGCTCGTCGACGCCGCCGTCCTGCCGGTGGTCGAGGTAGACGTGCTGCTCGGGGCACATGACCACGTCGTGCCCGGCCTCGGCGGCGGCGATCCCCCCGGCGTACCCGCGCCAGGACGACACGGCCGCGCCGGGCGGAAGGGTGCCCTCCAGGATCTCGTCCCACCCGATCAGGCGGCGGCCCCTGGCCGCCAGCCAGCGGTCGAAGTGGCGGATGAACCAGGCCTGGAGCCCTTCCTCGTCGGCGAGTCCGAGCTCCTTGACGCGGGCCCGGGCGGCCGGGGACGCCTTCCACTGGTCCGCGGGGCACTCGTCGCCGCCGAGGTGGACGAAGGGCGACGTCTCCACGGGGAAGAGGCCGAGGACTTCCTCCAGTACGCCTTCGTAGAAGCGGAGGGTGTTGTCAGTGGGGGCGAGTACGTTCGGGTTGATGCCCCAGGTGTCCCGGACGGGGAGGGTGGTCGTGTCGATGACGTCGGTGTTGCCGAGGTGCGGGTACGAGGCGATGGCGGCCTGCGAGTGGCCGGGGATGTCGATTTCGGGGACGACGCGGATATGCCGCTCGGCGGCGTACGCGACGATCTCGCGGATGTCGTCCTGGGTGTAGTAGCCGCCGTGCGGTGTGTCGTCCCAGAGGTCCGAGGCCCCGTGCCCCCGCTTCGTACGCGGCCGCCAGGCGCCGACCTCGGTGAGCCGGGGGTAGCGCGTGATCTCGATGCGCCAGCCCTGGTCGTCGGTGAGGTGGAGGTGGAGGACGTTGAGCTTGTGGGCGGCCAGGAGGTCCACGTACCGCAGGACGTCGTCCGTGCGCAGGAAGTGGCGTGCCACGTCGAGCATGACGCCGCGCCAGGAGAAGCGGGGCGCGTCCTCGATGGTCTGGTGGGGGATGGCGTGGCGGGCCCCTGGGGCCGCGCACGCCCGCCGGTGGGCGGCCGGGCCCAGGAGTTGACGGAGTGTCTGGGCGCCCCAGAAGACGCCCGCCGCGCTGCCGCCGAGGATCTCGACGGCGGACGAGACCGTGAGCCGGTAGCCCTCGGGCGGCAGGGACGGGTCGGTGCGCAGCGTGATGGTGCGGTCGGCTCCGGCCGTGCCGGGCAGCAGGTCGCACCCGAGGGCGGCGCCCACGGTGGCGCGCAGCCACCGGGCGACGCCCTCGGTGCCGGGCGACGCCGCCAGCGCCGTTTCCGTACCGAGGTTGAAGGAGGCGCGGTACGGCCCGTCGAGGTGCGACGGCGCGGGGATGAGGTCCATCGGGTCGTCAGTCCTTCACCGCGCCGCCGAGCCCGGACACCAGGCGGCGCTGTACGAGTACGAAGAAGGCGAGGCCAGGCTGCGGCTGTACGGGATCGCGGTGGGCGGCGCGTACACGTACGGCGCGCTGCCCTTCGTCCGGGCGCACGGCGGCGAACCGGCCACCGAGCAGGGCGGTTCCGGTCATGTGGTGACCGAGGCGCGCGCGGTGGGGTCGGTGTCCTTCGCCTCCGCCCAGCCCGTCAACTCCGCGCCGACGTCGGCGAGTCCGCCGTCCCGCACCTACCCGGCGGAGTCGGTGTTGCCGCGAGCAGGGCGGCTGTTCGGGCAGGAAGCTTCATGGCGGGTCCCCTCCGACGGTGTTGCACCATACGCAACACACGTTTCGCGCCGCACAACACGCAGGAGGTTAGAGGCGTGCGGAGACCAGCCACAAGAGGTCTCGACCACATGAGACGGTAGGCGCGCACGCGCAACGGCAAAGGCCCCCGGACCGCGTACCTGCGTACGCGCTCCGGGGGCCACCGCCCGGCGGGGTGGGGACGGGGTTACTTCTTGTCCTTGCCGCCCTTGTCCTTGTCGCCACCGGCGCCCATGGACTCGTAGATCTCCTTGCACATCGGGCAGACCGGGTACTTCTTGGGGTCGCGCCCCGGTACCCAGACCTTCCCGCACAGCGCCACCACGGGAGTGCCGTCGAGGGCGCTCGCCATGATCTTGTCCTTCTGGACGTAGTGGGCGTAGCGCTCGTGGTCGCCGTCGCCGTGCGACACCTGCGGCGTCGGCTCTACGAGGGTCCCCGTACCTGCCCCGCGCTCGGGCTCAAGAGTGCTCATGAGCTCCAAGGGTACCCACGTCGGCGGCTTCCCGGGAGCGGCGCCGTGCCGGGCCGGCCCCGGGTCAGTTCAGCGACGGGTCGTCCGGATAGGTGGCGATCATCGCGAGCTCGCTACGCTGGCGCCGCAGCACCTCCCGCCACAGACCCTCGGGCCGCGGCGAGGACACATCGCCCGGCTCGGACTCCACGACGAACCAGGCGCCCTCCGCCAGCTCGTCCTCCAGCTGGCCGGGCCCCCACCCCGCGTACCCCGCGAAGATCCGCAAGCTGCCGAGGGCCGCGGCCAGCAGCTCGGGCGGCGTCTCCAGGTCCACCAGCCCGATCGCGCCGTACACCCGCCGCCAGCCCAGTGGTCCCTCGTCGCCGGGGATCACGGCGAGGCCGAGCGCCGCGTCGAGGGAGACCGGGCCGCCCTGGAACACCACACCCGGCTCACCGGCGAGCGGAGCCCAGGATTCCAGGATGTCGCCGACACCGACCGGTGTGGGGCGGTTGAGGACCACGCCGAGTGACCCCTCGTCGTCGTGATCGAGCAGCAGGACCACCGCGCGGTCGAAATTCGGGTCCGCCAGCGCGGGGGTGGCGACAAGCAGCCGTCCTGTGAGCGAGGACACCTCGGTCATGGCAGACATGATCCCGCATCTCGCGCCTTCGCGGGGGGTCGGGGCGGGACTCGGCCACGATCGCGCACGAATCGCAGCTCACCCACCCCCGGCGACCGCTTCTGGCCGAAAGCGGACCGTGACCGTCCGCAAGGGCGGGGAAACAGAGGGTGCTGTGCCGAATTCATTACATCTGACAGGCGTCACGGGGCTACCAAGAACGGTGCTCCGGGCCCTTACCCTTTTCCCTGGCCCCCTGCCCCCACTCCGGAACGCGAGATTCATGACCGGCACAGACGATGTACTGCTTGTCCACGGCGGAACCCCGCTGGAGGGCGAGATCCGCGTCCGCGGCGCGAAGAACCTCGTGCCCAAGGCGATGGTCGCCGCTCTTCTCGGCAGCGGGCCGAGCCGGCTGCGCAACGTGCCCGACATCCGCGACGTACGGGTGGTGCGCGGGCTGCTGCAACTGCACGGCGTGACGGTGCGCCCCGGCGACGAGCCGGGTGAGCTGGTGCTCGACCCGTCACACGTCGAGAGCGCGAACGTCGCCGACATCGATGCCCACGCGGGCTCGTCGCGCATCCCGATCCTCTTCTGCGGACCCCTGCTGCACCGCCTCGGCCACGCGTTCATCCCGGGTCTGGGCGGCTGCGACATCGGCGGCCGGCCCATCGACTTCCACTTCGAGGTGCTGCGCCAGTTCGGCGCGACGATCGAGAAGCGGGCGGACGGCCAGTACCTGGAGGCCCCGCAGCGGCTGCGCGGCACGAAGATCCGCCTGCCGTACCCCTCGGTCGGCTCGACCGAGCAGGTGCTGCTGACCGCCGTGCTGGCGGAGGGCGTGACGGAGCTGTCCAACGCGGCGGTCGAGCCGGAGATCGAGGACCTCATCTGCGTACTGCAGAAGATGGGCGCGATCATCTCCATGGACACCGACCGGACGATCCGGATCACCGGTGTCGACAAGCTCGGCGGCTACACCCACCGCGCGATCCCGGACCGCCTGGAGGCGGCCTCCTGGGCGTCGGCGGCGCTGGCGACCGAGGGCAACATCTATGTGCGCGGCGCGCAGCAGCGCTCGATGATGACGTTCCTCAACACCTACCGGAAGGTGGGTGGCGCCTTCGAGATCGACGACGAGGGCATCCGCTTCTGGCACCCGGGCGGCTCGCTGAACGCGATCGCCCTGGAGACGGACGTGCACCCCGGCTTCCAGACCGACTGGCAGCAGCCGCTGGTGGTGGCCCTGACGCAGGCCGCCGGCCTGTCGATCATCCACGAGACGGTGTACGAGTCGCGGCTCGGCTTCACCTCGGCGCTCAACCAGATGGGCGCGCACATCCAGCTGTACCGCGAGTGCCTGGGCGGCTCCGACTGCCGCTTCGGCCAGCGCAACTTCCTGCACTCGGCGGTCGTGTCAGGACCGACGAAACTCCAGGGCGCCGACCTGGTCATCCCGGACCTGCGCGGCGGCTTCTCGTACCTGATCGCGGCCCTGGCGGCCCAGGGCACGTCCCGGGTCCACGGCATCGACCTGATC
This sequence comes from Streptomyces ficellus, assembly GCF_030406405.1. GTDB lineage: Bacteria > Actinomycetota > Actinomycetes > Streptomycetales > Streptomycetaceae > Streptomyces > Streptomyces ficellus_B. The sequence continues at coordinate 31,181 of NZ_JAUEPL010000006.1, read as the reverse complement.
AACCGCGGCTACGAGAACTTCATGGAGAAGCTGGTCGAGCTGGGCGCGAAGGTCGAGCTGCCCGGCAGCGCGATCGTCTGACGCTCCGTAAGACGCCACGACGGCCCCCGCACGGTGTGCGGGGGCCGTCGGCCGTTTCGGGCCCTGGAGGTGGCCTGGAGGCGGCTTGGAGGTGGCCTGGAGGCGGCCTGGAGGCGCGTGCGGGGCGCCTTTGCGCCCGCGCACGGGCTCCGGACGGCCGTGCCGAGGTGCGTCTTACGCGCCACAGGGCCCCCAGGGGCCGTACGCCGTGTGCGGGCCCGTCCACAGGGCCGTACGGACACAGAAGGGCGGCCACCCTCTGACAGGGTGGCCGCCCTTCTCAAAGCGCCATGGGGCTTACTTGCCCTTGGCGGCTTCCTTGAGCTTGGAGCCCGCGGAGACCTTCACGCTGTAGCCGGCCGGGATGTTGATCGGGTCGCCGGTCTGCGGGTTACGAGCCGTGCGAGCGGCACGGTGGGTGCGCTCGAAGGTCAGGAAGCCGGGGATGGTGACCTTCTCGTCGCCCTTGGCGACGACCTCGCCGATGGTCTCGGCGAGCGCGGCCAGCACGGCGTCGGCGTCCTTGCGGGTCACCTCGGCGCGGTCGGCCAGGGCGGCCACCAGCTCACTGCGGTTCATGTTGTTACTCCCGTGTTCTTCTTGCTGTTGAGGCGTGCCACGCGGCGCAGCCGCACATTGGGCACAGCGAAGCCGATGCTGCCAGGGCCCTTGGACAGTCCCCGGACCCGGGTCTGCTGTCAGACCCTCGCGCCCGAATACGCATCCTGCCCCCACCAGCGGCGGGAAAGCCAATCCGGCACCCTCCGGAGTCACACGAAAAGCGCCACAGCCCCGCTGTGGTGACGTTCGGTCGACCGTGCCGGGACTCACCGGAGCCGAACCGCCACCCTAAAGGCGGGTTTACGGCTCCGGGCCCGCGACGCGCCGGAGGTCAGAGGGACGTGGGCGCCGTCACAGAGGCGCCCGCCGCCTTGGCGGCCTCGCGCACGGCGCCCGCGACCGCGCCGGCGACCTTGTCGTTGAAGACGGACGGGATGATGTAGTTCGCGTTCAGCTCGTCCTCGGTGACGACGTCCGCGAGGGCGGTCGCCGCCGCGAGCATCATCTCGGTGTTGACCGTCCGCGACTGCGCGTCCAGCAGGCCGCGGAAGACGCCGGGGAAGACCAGCACGTTGTTGATCTGGTTGGGGAAGTCCGAGCGTCCCGTGGCCACAACTGCCGCTGTCTGGCGGGCGATTGCGGGCTCGACCTCGGGGTCGGGGTTCGCGAGCGCGAACACGATCGCGCCGTCCGCCATGGCCGCGACGTCGTCGCCGGAGAGCACGTTCGGGGCCGAGACGCCGATGAAGACGTCGGCGCCGACGACCGCTTCCTTCAGGGTGCCGGTGACGCCCTCGGGGTTGGTGTTGTCGGCGATCCAGCGCAGCGGCGACTCAGGGTCGGCGGAGACGAGGTCCTCGCGGCCCGCGTGCACCACGCCGTGGATGTCGGCGACGACGGCGTGCTTGACGCCCGCCGCGATGAGCAGCTTGAGGATGGCCGTACCGGCCGCGCCGGCGCCGGACATCACGACCCGCACGTCGCCCATGCCCTTGTTGACCACGCGCAGGGCGTTGGTCAGGGCGGCGAGCACGACGATCGCCGTGCCGTGCTGGTCGTCGTGGAAGACCGGGATGTCGAGGGCCTCCCGCAGCCGCGCCTCGATCTCGAAGCAGCGGGGCGCGGAGATGTCCTCCAGGTTGATGCCGGCGAAGCCGGGGGCGATCGCCTTGACGATCTCGACGATGGCGTCGGAGTCCTGGGTGTCCAGGCAGATGGGCCAGGCGTCGATGCCGGCGAACCGCTTGAAGAGGGCCGCCTTGCCCTCCATGACGGGCAGGGCGGCCTTGGGGCCGATGTTTCCCAGGCCCAGCACCGCGGAGCCGTCCGTCACGACCGCAACGGAGTTGCGCTTGATGGTGAGGCGGCGGGCGTCCTCGGGGTTCTCGGCGATCGCCATGCACACGCGGGCCACGCCCGGGGTGTAGACCATGGAGAGGTCGTCACGGTTGCGGATGGGGTGCTTGGACTGCATCTCGATCTTGCCGCCGAGGTGCATCAGGAACGTACGGTCGGAGACCTTGCCGAGGACGACGCCCTCGATGCCGCGCAGTTTCCCGACGATCTCGTCGGCGTGCGCGGTGGAGGTCGCGGCGATGGTGACGTCGATCCGCAGCTTCTCGTGACCGGACGCGGTCACGTCGAGGCCCGTGACCGAGCCGCCGGAGGATTCCACAGCCGTGGTGAGCTGGGACACCGCGGTTCCGCTCGCGGGCACCTCCAGCCGGACCGTCATCGAGTACGAGACGCTGGGCGCCGTTGCCATGGCCGTGTTCCTCTGCTTTCCCTGGTTCGTTGCCGCTCCGCGACCGGCGGTGGCCGGGCGGGGCCCTCCGATGGTCGCACCTACCTGCGAGTAGCAGGTAATAGTGGTCGTTTAGTTTTCGGAAACTGTTTTCCACCATACGAGAAATCATGGTCTTGGCGGAAGCCCCAACGGCCGAACGCCAGCAGGTCCGCGCCATCGGAGGATGACACGGACCTGCTGACTACGTTGAGTGGCACCGACCCGCCATGCTCGCCTCGCGGCAAGTGGTCGCTCGTAGCGACGAAGGTTGGGCCCGGGGGCTTGGATCGAGCCGGTGCCTCCACCAGGCTAACAAACCGCGCGGGAAAGTGACTCCGGATCGGGAGTTGACCCCGGATCAGCCCCTCGGCCCAGCCCTCGGCCCAGCCCTCGGCCCAGCCCTCGGCTCAGTCCCTCAGCAGGTCCGGGACACCTTCCGCGTCCGGCTCGTCGCGCCGCCCCGACACCACCGTCAGCTGCTGCGTCGCCCGCGTGAGCGCCACGTACAGCACCCGCAGGCCCGCCGTGGACTCGTCGGCGATCTCGGCCGGCGAGACCACGACCGTCGCGTCGTACTCCAGTCCCTTCGCCTCCAGGCTGCCCAGCGCCACCACCCGGTCGCCCAGGTCCGCCAGCCGGCGCGCCGCCTGCTCGCGCCGGTTCATGGCCACCACGACGCCCACCGTGCCGTCCACGCGCTCCAGCAGCCGCCGCGCCTCCTGGTGCACCAGCTCCATGAGGTCCCCGCCGTCCGCCACGGCGACGAAGCGGGGCTCCACGCCCGTCGAGCGGACCGCGCGCGGCGCCTCCATGCCCGGCATGGCGAGCGCCAGCACCTTGGTGGCGAGCTCGGCGATCTCGGCCGGGTTGCGGTAGTTCACCGTCAGCTCGAAGCGCCGCCGCGGGCGGCTGCCCAGCGCCTCGTCCCGCGCCTCGGCCGCCTCGTCCGGCAGCGGCCACGACGACTGGGCCGGGTCGCCCACCACCGTCCAGGTGGCGTGCCGCCCGCGCCGGCCGACCATCCGCCACTGCATGGGCGTGAGGTCCTGCGCCTCGTCCACGATGACGTGGGCGTACTCGGTGCGCTCCTGGGCCAGCCGCTCGGCGCGCTCGCGCTGCGTCTCCTCCCGTACCGGCATCAGCTCCTCCAGCCCCGTCAGCTGGTCCAGCGGGTCCAGCTCCCGCTTCCTGCGCGGCCGGGCCGGGGCGCCCAGCAGCGTCTGGAGCTCGTCCAGCAGCGCCACATCGTGTACGGACAGCCCGTCGCGCCGCAGGGAGCGGGCCAGCCGCCGCACCTCGCCCTGGTTGAGCACGCGCCGGGCCCAGCGGCTCAGCCGCTTCTCGTCGGCCATCGCGTCGAGCACCCGGCGCGGGGTGAGCTCCGGCCACCAGGCGTCCAGGAAGGTGACGAAGCTGTCCTCGGTGGAGACGTCCTCGTCGAAGGAGGAGCGCAGCTCGGCGGCGAGCTCGGGGTCCGTGTGCCGGCCGGCGGCGCCCGACTTGGCGTACAGGGCGTCCAGCAGCAGCCTGCGGGCCCTCGGGCGCAGCAGGTTGACCGGCGCGGTGCCGCCGAGGACGTTGTGGCGGATGCGGCGCAGCTCGTCGGCCTCCAGTTCCAGGCGCCGCCCGAAGGCGACCACGCGCAGCCGCTCGGGGGCCTCCCCCAGCTCCAGCGCACCGCGGGCGGCGTTGCGCAGCACCTTCAGCATCCGCGAGGAGCCCTTGACGCGGGCGACGGCCGGCTCGTCGTACGCCGTGGCCTCCGCCCCGTCGACCAGGCTGCCGACCGCGCGGATCGCCACCTGGCCCTCCTCGCCCAGCGACGGCAGGACGCCCTCGGTGTAGGCGACGAGCAGCGGGGTCGGCGAGACGATCAGAATGCCGCCCGCGTATCTGCGCCGGTCCTGGTAGAGCAGGTAGGCCGCGCGGTGCAGCGCGACCGCGGTCTTCCCGGTGCCGGGGCCGCCCTCGACGTACGTCACGGAGTTGGCGGGAGCCCGGATGACGAGGTCCTGCTCCGCCTGGATGGAGGAGACGATGTCGCGCATGGTGTGGCTGCGCGCCTGGCCCAGGGCCGCCATCAGCGCCCCGTCGCCGATCACCGCCAGCTCGCGGCCGTCCAGCGAGGCCTTCAGCTCCGGCCGCATCAGGTCGTCCTCGACGCCGAGGACCTTGCGGCCCTTGGAACGGATGACCCGGCGGCGTACCACCCGGCCCGGGTCCACGGGGGTCGAGCGGTAGAAGGGCGCGGCGGCCGGGGCGCGCCAGTCGATGACCAGCGGCGCGTAGTCGGAGTCGAGGACGCCGATGCGGCCGATGTGGAGGGTCTCGCCGATCTCGGCGGTGTTGTCCGGGCGTACGGCGTCCTCGGACGGCTCGACGGAGGTGTACGCGCCGTCCGGGCCCTTCTTGCCGTCCTTGCCGGTCAGCAGGTCGATGCGGCCGAAGAGGAAGTCCTCGTACTCGTTGTTGAGCCGGTTGAGGTGGATACCGGCCCGGAACACCTGGGCGTCACGTTCGGCGAGCGCGCCGGGCGTGCCGACCTGGCCGCGCTGGGCGGCGTCGTTCATCAGGAACTCCGCCTCGTGGATCTTCTCCTCGAGGCGGTGGTACACCTGGTCCAGATGGTCCTGTTCGATACCGATCTCGCGGTCCCGGACGGTATCGACACCACGGTCGGCTTGCTGCGCGGCCACCGAGGCCCCCTTCTGATGTGCTGGGCAGCCGTCGAGCGTACGCCACGGAGGGCCGGTATGTCAGGCGTCGGCCGCGGGGACCTCCACCAGGCGCTCTCCGTCGAACGTACGGACCTCGAAGTGATCGATGTCGTTGCGGTCCATGGCGGCGCCGCCATGGACGTACAGCGGGTTCTTGGCGGTCTCGTTCGGGCTGTCCGGGATGCCGTACCCCCACCTCGGGACGGCCCAGGAGGTGACGACCTCCTCCTCGCCGCTCTTGGAGACGGCGATCAGGTTGCACTTGAGCGGGCCCTTGACGTTCTTCAGCTCCAGGACGGCGTGGGTGCCCCAGCCCTTCTTCTCCATGCCGACGGTCGCGCTGACCTTGGTCGTCGCGTCGGTCGCGGACGCCTTCTCGTCCATGTGGTGGAAGAAGGCGTCCTCGGCCGGGCTGGTGGGGTGCGGGTCGATGGCCTGGTTGCTGCGGCCGGTGTCGCCGGAGGTGGCCACGACGGCGACCGCGGGACCGCCGATGATCAGCGCGGCGGCCGCCGCGACCAGGAAGCGGGTGCGGCGGCGGCGCTGGGCGCGCTTGACGGCGACCTCGTCGACCAGCCGGTCGAGCAGGGGTGCGGGCGGCGCGGCGCCCGGGCGCTGCGGCATCGGCAGGGCGACCGGCTGGGCGGCCGGTCCCGGGCCCTCGGCGAGCATGGCCAGCATCGGCTCCATCCCGGAGAACTCCTCCAGGTGGGCGGCGCACCGGTGGCAGCCGGCCAGGTGCGCTTCGAAGGCGGTGGCCTCGGCATCGTCGAGAATGCCGAGCACGTACGCGCCGACGGCGTCGTGCGCCGACTCGTTCTCGTACGTCGTCATGCCGAGATCCCCCTCTCCTCCAGCGCGAGCTTCATCGAGCGCAGTGCGTAGAACACGCGGGACCTGACCGTCCCGCTGGGTATGCCGAGGATCTCGGCCGCCTCGTTGACCGTACGCCCCTTGAAATACGTCTCGACCAAGACTTCCCGGTGGGCCGGGGTCAAATCGTCGAGCGCGTCAGAGAGCGTCATCAGCCACAACGCCTTGTCGATCTCGTCCTCCGCGGGCATGACCTCGAGCGGCGACGGATCGACCTCCTGCGGCCGGGCCTGCCGGCTTCGGTGGCCGTCGATGACGATGCGCCGGGCGACCGTCACCAGCCAGGGTCGGACAGAGCCGGTCGCCCGATTGAGCTGACCGGCGTTCTTCCAGGCACGGATGAGCGTCTCCTGTACGACGTCCTCCGCGCGCTGGCGGTCACCGGCGACGAGGCGCAGTACGTAGGCGAGCAGAGGGCCGGCGTGTTCGCGGTAGAGAGCCCGCATCAACTCCTCGTCCGGGACGTCGGGTTGGGTGCGTGCCGTCACTGCGCGATGCCGCGCCCGATGCGTCCCCCGACGGTCATCGGCCACGGCGGCATCCTTGCGCACCTGGAACCTCCCGGTCGAGACCTTGATCTGACTCGTTGTCCCCCATGACTACGGAGGCCGGAGCGGATCGACTCAACGCGGGTGGATTTTTTTCTCAGGAACTTCCCCTGAGCGCCCTGTCGGTACGCGCTCGGTGACGGGCCACGCGCTCCCTGTTGCCGCAGACCTCGCTGGAGCACCAGCGGCGGCGCCGCCCGCGTGAGGTGTCGAGGTAGACGCGGCGGCACCGCTCGCCCTCGCACTGCCGCAGCCGGGCGCGGGCGACGGGGTCGGTGAGCAGCTCGACGGCGTCGCGGGCGACGGCCGCGAGGAGGGCGTCGCAGCCGGGCGCGGGGCTCAACGCCCGTACGAGTCGGCCCCCTTCGCCGGGTACGGCGCGCGGGGCGGGCGGCGGGGCGGCGGCCAGCGCGTTGAGGCGGGCCACGTCGGCGGCGGCGTAGCTCCCGCGTCCGTCGAGTTCGTCGCGTACCAACCGCTCGATGACGCCGCCGAGTTCACCGAAGCGCGCCACCCAGGTGCCGTCGACCGCGTCCAGCGGGGCCGCTCCCGCCACGAGCCCGGCGGCGACGAGCCACCGCGCGAGCCCCGCGGCGTCGGCCGGCCGCTCGTCCATCAGGTCCAGGCAGAGCCGCCCGGAGTGGAACCGCCATGCCACCATGCGCCCCAGAGTGCCCGCCCGGGGCCGCCACCGGAACCCCGCCTGCGCGAGGGGAGGCGGGTCGCCCTGTGGCGCGGGGAGCTTCCGACGCCCAGGAGCCGAAGGCCGGCGACGCGCTGGTCGAACGTCGTGGAGTGGAGCGCGGCGTCCACCGCGTCCCACGCCGACCCGCCGGCCCCTACGCGTCCGCGTACTTGGCGTCCGACGCCGGGTCGAGGGCCAGGCGGTAGCCGCGTTTGACGACCGTCTGGATCAGTTTGGGGGCGCCCAGGGCCGAGCGGAGCCGGGCCATCGCCGTTTCGACCGCGTGCTCGTCGCGGCCCGCGCCCGGCAGGGCGCGCAGCAGGTCGGCGCGGGAGACGACCCAGCCGGGGCGGCGGGCCAGCGCGTGCAGCAGGGACATGCCGGCCGGCGGGACCGGGCGCAGCTCGCCGTCGACCAGGACCGCGTGGCCCCGGATCTCGATGCGGCGCCCGGCCACCGGCAGCGTGCGGGCCCGGCCCGGCAGCTCCTGGCACAGCAGCTGGACCAGCGGGCCGAGCCGGAAGCGGGCGGGCTGGACGGTGTCGATGCCGTGGGCCTGGAGGGGCAGGGCGGTGACCGGCCCGACGCAGGCCGTCAGCACGTCGTGCCGCAGCGCGTCGAGCAGCTCGGGCAGCAGGCCGCGGTCGTCGGCGCGGGCCAGCAGCGACGCGCCGGCCGGGGCGCTGGTGAAGGTCAGCGCGTCCAGCGAGCGCGCGACGGTCGCGTCGATGAGCCGGTCCAGCGGCGCGAGGTCCTCGGGCGGCATCCACCGGTAGACCGGTACGACCACGACGTCCGCGCCCGCGTCGGTCAGCGCCTCCACGAACCCGGGCAGTGGTTCGCCGTGCAGTTGGAGCGCGATACGGCGGCCGGTGACGTCCTGGTCGAGGAGCCGGTCCAGGACCTCGGCCATGGAGTCCGAGGCGGGCGACCACTCCTCGGTCAGCCCGGCGGCCCGCACCGCGCCCTTGACCTTGGGGCCGCGGGCGAGGACCTGCACATGGCGCAGGCAGTCGAGGAGCTCCTCGCCGTACCCCCAGCCGTCCGCGGCCTCCAGCCAGCCCCGGAAGCCGATCGCGGTGGTGGCGACCACGATGTCCGGGGCGTGGCTGATCAGTGCCTTGGTGGCGTCGAGGAGGTCGGCGTCGTCGGCGAGCGGCACGATCCGCAGCGCCGGGGCGTGCGCGACCGCCGCGCCCCGGCGCTGGAGCAGCGCGCCCAGCTCGTCCGCGCGGCGGGCCGCCGTGACGCCGACCGTGAATCCGGCAAGGGGACCATGCGAACCATGCTGTTGCTCGTGCATGGCACCAGAGACTGACAAGGGTGCGTGACAGTCCGGGTTCAGCCGCATTTCACCCCCGTTACGTACCACGCCCGATCACACCTCGGAGTAGCTGAGCTGCCGCTTGGCGGGGATCTCCACCGGGCGGCGAAGGTATACCGCCCAGGTGATGGTGAGGCACGCCCCGTAGAAGAGGAGGAAGGCGACGAAGGCGGAGGTGCCGGTGCCGGCGGTCATGAAGGACTGCCGGAAGGCCAGGTTGATGCCGAGCCCGCCGATCGCGCCGATCGCGCCGATCAGTCCGATGGCGGCGCCGGACAGCCGCCGCCCGTACGCGTCGGCCTCCTCGCCCGCGAGCCCCGAGGCGTGCGCCTTGGCCTGGAAGATGGCGGGGATCATCTTGAACGTGGAGCCGTTGCCGAGCCCGCTGAGCACGAACAGGGAGATGAAGCCGACGAGGAAGACGGCGAGCGACTCGATGACGGAGGCGTAGACGACCACGCCGGTCGCCGCCGCCATGGCGGCGAAGGTCCACAGGGTGATGCGGGCGCCGCCGTGCCTGTCGGCGAGCGACCCGCCGAGGGGCCGGATCAGGGAGCCGAGCAGCGGGCCGATGAAGGTGAGGGACGCGGCCTGGAGCGGCGTGCGCCCGAACTGGGTCTGGAGCACCAGGCCGAAGGCGAAGCTGTAGCCGATGAACGAGCCGAAGGTGCCGATGTAGAGGAACGCCATGATCCAGGTGTGGGCGTCCTTGACGGCCTCCTTGGCGGCACCGGTGTCGTTCTTCACGGGCGCCAGGTTGTCCATGTACAACGCCGCGCAGACGGCGGCGAGGATGATGAGCGGCATATAGACGCCGAGCACGACGCGCGGGTGGGCGGCACCGGCGACCCCGATCACGAGCAGGCCCACAAGCTGGACGACCGGCACGCCGATGTTGCCGCCGCCGGCGTTGAGGCCGAGCGCCCAGCCCTTCTTGTGCAGCGGGAAGAAGGCGTTGATGTTGGTCATCGAGGAGGCGAAGTTCCCGCCACCCACCCCGGTGAGCGCGGCGACCAGCAGGAAGGTCGTGTACGACGTGCCGGGCTCCATCACGGCGTACGCGGCGGTCGTCGGCAGCAGGAGCAGCAGCGCGCTGAAGACGGTCCAGTTCCGGCCGCCGAAGCGGGCGACGGCGAAGGTGTACGGGACCCGGATCACGGCGCCGACCACGGTCGCCACGGCGATCAGGGCGAACTTGCCGGCCGGGTCGATCCCGTACTCCGGCCCCATGAACAGCACCATCACGGACCACAGCGTCCAGATGGAGAACCCGATGTGCTCGGACAGGACGGAGAAGAGCAGGTTGCGCTTGGCGATCCGCTCCCCCTTCTCCCGCCAGAAGGTCTCGTCCTCGGGGTCCCACTGTTCGATCCACCGGCCGCTCATCGCGTACCTCCGCTGCTGTCGGTCCTGAATCCCGTCCGGACCGACGTTAGGGAGGATGCGTTTCAGCCCGGTCATATGACGTGACCGGGCTGAAACCTTGCTCTCACCGAGCCGACCGGGCGGCGGTGAGGCGCCGCGCTCAGACGGGCCGGTGCCCGGCTTGGCGGGCGACGGCGTCCTCGACGCGGGAGCGCACGTTCTGGAGCACCTCCCAGGTCTCGACGCCGTTGATCCTGCGGCGCCACGGGCTGCGGGGCGTCGCGGTGATCCGCACCGTGAAGTCCTGCTCGCGCATCGTGAGGGCCGCCTCGACGAGGACGACCACGTCGGCCCGGCCCAGGCAGCTGTAGACGTAGGGCCCGGTGGACAGTTTGGCCCGCTCCTTCAGGCCGGCGGTGAACCGGTCGGCGAGGTCCCCGGCGGTCAGGCCGTACGGGTTGGTCCCCGTCGCCTCGAAGGACTGGCGGCCGTCGGTCATGCCGGGTTCCATGGGCCTGCCGGTGCGGCGGGCGGCGAGCCGCGCGGACACCAGCCGTGCGGTGGCCAGCGGGAGCGGGATCAGTACGCAGGCGCAGGCGACGACGAATCCGAAGGCACCGAGCGCGTCGCCGGCGCTCACCTCGGGGTCGTACGCCAGACCCGCCGCGACGGCCGCGCCCAGTGGGACGCCGACGACCGCCGCCAGGGCCAGCGGCGCGCGCAGCAGCCGCAGCCACACCTTCAGAGCGGTACCGCGCTCTCCCAAGGCGAACACCTCATTCCTCGATCGTGCTGAGTGGTTCTGAACGTTTCTGAGTGACGAAGGTCCCGGGCGGGGCCGTGGGAGGCCCCGCCCGGGGATGTCGATCGGTCAGCCGATGTGCCGGTGCGGCACGGTCCCGGCTACCTCAGTGCCTTGGCGAACTTGTCCCATGCCTTGATGGAAGCCCTGTCGCCGTAGCCTCGGAAGACCTTGCCACCGATCTTGAGAAGGGCCTTGGTGACGCCCGCTCCGAAGGCCGAGAGGCCCGCACCGACGAGGGCGGCCTTGACGGCTCCCCTGGCGGTGAAGCACCGGTCCCAGCACTGGTACGCGTACCGGGCGAGACCGCCGATGGCTCCGACGACGGCGCCGCAGATGAAGGCGCCGACTCCGGAGAGCGCGGCACAGGCCACGGCGGCCAGGCCCTGCACACCGTTCACCAGCACACCGCACCAGAAGCCGCACGACCTCGGCTTCTTCTTCTTCTTGTGACCGTCGAGGTCGTAGGCGTTCACCGGGTCGGCCGGGTAGGTGTACGCGTTGTCGTTGCCGCCGTAGACCGGGTCGGTGCTCAGGAAGCGCCCGGTCGCCGGGTTGTACAGGCGCGCGCCCATCAGAGTCAGCTCGGTCGGTGTCTCCGAGGAGCGCAGCTTACCGCCGAGCCAGTCGTAGCGCTCGGCCGAGCGGCCCGCGCGGGCGTTGCCGTACTCGTCGCTGTCGAGCACCTGCGGGGCCTGCGCCTGGTCCAGCGGGAGCCGGAGGGCCACGTCACCGTGGATGTTGGTGAGCTGGAGCGCCGTGTCACCGGTCTTGCTCGTGGTGGCGCCGAGGTCGCCGCCGACGCCGATGACGTTACGGGTGAGCGCACCGGTGGCGGTGTCCTCCACGATCCAGCTCGGGCTGTCGCCGTCGCCGCCGTAGTGGTTGACCTTGGACTGGGTCTGCGTCCAGGTACCGCCGCTGTTGGTCTCGGTCTTCCACGAGCGGAAACGCATGGCCGAGTCCAGCTGCCAGGTCTGACGCTGGCCGCCCGCGGTCAGCTGGTGGGCGCGGTCGTTGGCGTAGTAGCCGACCGTGCTGCCCGGCAGAGCCGTGGTGCGTCCGAAGGCGTCATAGGTGTGGCCGGCGTCGACCAGACGGTCGGCGCTGTCGTAGGCGTGGGACGTGGTGGTACCCCCGCCGGCCGGGCAGTCACCGCTCGCGGAGCCCGTCGCCTTGGTCAGCGAGGTGCGGTTGGAGCGGCTGTCGAAGGCGTACGTACGGCGCGTGCAGACGTTCTCGCTCGTGTCGTCGACCGAGACCAGGCGGCCGACGCGGTCGTACCGGTAGGTCTGGTCGGACCAGCCGGAGTGCTTGACGACCTGGTCGTGGACCGACTTGGAGACCGTGTCGGACATGACGCTCACGCCGTCGCTGTCGCGCTTGTAGACGCGGCTCACCACGGCGCCCGTGGTGTCCAGACCCTGGGCGAGGGTGTAGCCGCCGGGCAGCTTCTCGCTCGCCACGGCGCCGTTGGCGTCGTAGTTCACGGAGAAGGTGCCGGCCACCGAGTCGGTGGTGGCGACGGGCAGGCCGCGCGGCTCCGCGGCGCTGTCGTAGGTGTACGTGACGGAGGACGGCACGGAGTCGGACACCTTGGCCGAGCGGTCCAGGAGATCGTATTCGCGCTTGGTCACACCGCCGTCGGCGTCGGTGTAGGAGATGAGGCGGCCGAGCTTGTCGTACGCCTTGGAGATGGTGCCGCCGGCCGTCGAGCCGGTCTTGGCGACCAGGCCGGTGGCCGGGTCGTACTCGACGGTGGTCTCGGGCACGGCCTGGCCGGGGCCGGTCACCGTGTTCTTGACGACCCGTCCGGCGTTGTCGTACGTGGTGCTCGTGGTGCGGGTGGCGCCGTTGGCCGTCTCCGTCCGCTTGGTGAGCTGGCCGTAGAACCCGTACTCGTGGGCGGTGTCGGGCAGCTGCGCGGGCTGCGAGCCGCCACCGGTGATGTCACCGGCCGGGCCCGTCCAGCACACCGCGTCCGCCCACTCGGGGCGGCCCTCGCACCAGCCGGTGCCGGTGGCCGACCAGTACACGGTGACGCGCGTGGCGGCGTCGTTGCCGGTGCTGCCGGGCAGGCTCTGGTCGGTGACCCGGCCCTGGGCGTCATAGACGGTGCCCGTGGTCAGGTTCAAGCCGCCGGAGTCCTGGATGGCCAGCTTGGGCAGGCCCTTGGCCCAGTCGTACTGGGTCTCGTTGACGCGCATCTCGCCCATGACCGAGTCGTAACCGCGCACCCGGACGCCGGAGACCGCGATGGTCACCTGGTCCTTGACGGCCGCGGTGCCGTCGGTGGGACGGCCCTCGTCGTACTCGGTGACGGTCCACTCGCGGCCCGGCACGGAGACACCGCCGGCGACCAGGACGGTGGTGCCGTCCTTGAAGTCCTCGGTCAGCTCCACACGGTGGAGCGGGCCGAAGCCCTCGGTCTCCCTGGCGCCGTCCGCGCTGAAGAACGAGACGGTGGACAGCTCCTCGGCACGCTCGGCGGTCGAGAGCGACTCGATGCCCAGGCCGCGCAGCGTGTCCAGGGCGCCCGGCGCGGTGCCGAGCGCGATGGCGCGGTTGCCGGCGGTCAGCGTGCGCACGGTGTTGCCGAAGCGGTCGAACTCCTGCGTGGAGATGTGCCCACCCGGCTGCGCCGTGTTGACCTCGCGGCCGGAGACACCCAGGTAGTACGTCTCGGCTCGCCGGTAATCGGCGGCGCCGAGGGCGGAGCCGGAGTGCGAGGCGGGGACGGAATCGCCCGGGAACACCGCGGTGGCGTCGGTCGGGGCGTCGGTCTGGCCCCACGCCTTCACGTCGGCGGCGCCCATCTTGTGGGGGGCGGCCGTGCCGGTCAGCGGTACGTCGTAGACGACGCTGGTGGTGTTGGTGCCCGAGACCGCGTCGGCCGTGCCCTGCGCCAGGCCGGAGCGGGAGACCTTGAGCAACATGCCGTCACCGGCGGTGGCGGCGTTGCCGGCCTTGCCGTAGGCGAAGCTCCACGGCAGCTGGCCGGGCGCGGTCAGCTGGGTGACCCGGCCGGTGGCGTCGTAGCCGTACTCGGTCTTCAGCGCCGGGCTGATCTGCGGGTTCCATGCCTGGCGCAGCCGGCCGGTGCTGTCGTAGGCGTACGTCTGCACGGCCCTGGAGGTGGCGGCTGTGGCACCGGACTCGGTGGACCACAGCCGGATCTCCTTCACCTGGCCGCTGACGTCACCGAAGGCGGTGGCGGTGGCGGTGGTAGCGGTCGCGTAGACGAACTCCAGGGAGCGGCAGCCGCGGGTGGCGGGCGTGGCCGCGCAGGTGGCGGTGGACGCCGCCGAGGTGGGGGCCACGATCCGCTTCGGACGGGCCAGGACCTTGCCGTCGACGGTGACCGTCTCGGAGACGATGTCGGTGGTGCTGGAGGCCAGGCCGTTCAGCTTGGACTGGTCGACGACCCAGGTGGTCGCGGTCGCGGCCGGCTTGGTGAACACCGTCTCGGTGCCCTCGGTGTCGGTGAGGGTGAAGCTGCCCGCGTAGGAACCCTTCAGCGTCAGCTCCTCGGCGCCCGGCTCGGGAACCCAGCCGGTCTTGGCGGCGTTGGAGGTGAAGCTGATCTCGGTGCGGTCCTCCTGGACCACGGCGAGCGCGGTGTCGGAGACCTTCAGGATCTGGACGTAGTCCGACCCCGTGTTCTCGGCGATCGTGCCGCTGGTCCACTCCTTGCCGAAGATCGGCGCCTGGCCCTGGGTCTGGGCGCTCGGCGTGCGGGAGGACGCGGTGCGGCCCACCGACATGCCGAAGTACGAGGCGTCGCCCGCGGAGAGCGCGTAGTCACCGGTGAGGAGGTTGACCGAGCCGGGGCCGATCTCGTGGGTCGCCGCGCCGGAGCCGTTGCGGTCCACGACCACGGTGAGCGGCTGGGTGGAGCCGGCGGCGCTGTTGGGGCCGGTGAAGTCGGCCTTGAGCTGGACGGTGCCGTCCGGGTTGACCGTGTCGGTGGTGTTCCACACCAGCGGCGCGTTCTTGCCGCCCGTCAGGGGTACCGGCCAGGCCGCCAGCGCGGTGCCGCCACTGGTGACGTCACCCACGGGGATCCGCACCCACGGGTCGGCCTCGGAGCGGCGCCAGGAGAACGACGCCGAGTCGTACCTGGCGGCGTCGACCTCGACGGCCAGCGGCAGTCGGCGCGCGGTGCGCTCACCGTCGGCCGGCTGGAGGAAGCCACCGGGGCCGGCGTGGAAGGTGTAGGTCAGCGGCTCGGACTTGTTGTCGGCCTTGTCGACCGAGCGCACCTGGAGGGTGTGGGTGCCGTCCTTGGGCGGAGTGACGGAGACGGCCTTGTCGCCGGCCGCTCCACCGGTGTGGACCTTGGTCCAGGACACGCCGTCGAGTGACCACTCCAGCCAGTTGTGGTCGGCGGAGGGCGGCGTGACGGTGAAGCTGCCGGCCTGGCCCGCGCCCTTGACCCACGCGTCCGAGGGGTAGTCGGTGGAGGTGATCTTCGCGGGCGCGGAGGGGGCGGTGGCGTCGACCGTGAAGGTCTTCCACGCCGACCAGCCGCTGTTGTAGTGGGTGCCGTCGTAGGGGGACGTGCGGAACTTGTACGTCTTGCCGTTCGTCAGCACACCGGCGGGGACGGTCACCGAGGCGGGCTGGCCCGAGGGCACGAACTTCGACACCAGGACGTTGCCGACCTGGGTGTTGGTGGTGCTGTCGAAGATCTGGAAGGTGCCGTTGACCTGGTCGCCGTCACCGTCGACGAAGGTGTCGCGCAGAGTGGGCGTCGCGGAGTTGACGACGTAGTCGCCGTTGTAGCTGAAGTACGGCTGCCCGGCCTCCTGCTTGGTGCCGGTGCGCGGCCGGAAGTTGTAGTTCACCACCAGCTTGGGCGGGTTGGCCGCCGCGTTGGCCGAGTTGACCCGCTTCCACTGGGCGGCGAGCGTCTCGTCGCCGGCGCGCAGGCCCATGTGGCCGCGGGAGGCCTTCGCCGAGGCCCACTCCTGGGTCAGCGTGGTGACGTCGGCGTTGATCCAGCCGTCCGGGGCCGCGGTGCAGTTCGGGTTGCCCTTGGTCTCGGTGGAGCCGGCCTTCTTCGCCGTCCAGGCGGGCTGCGAGGTCCAGCGCGAGGAGGTCGACGCGGCCCCCGTGGACCACACCTCCCACGGCTGCGCGGTGCAGTCGGTGTTTCCGGAGTGGAAGTTGTACAGGCTCAGCTTGGCGCTGGAGACCAGCGCGTCCTGGATCGGCGTGGTGTTCCAGGAGATGAACGAGCGGGCCGTGCGCGGCGTCCCGTCGGCGTTCTTCGTGCCCGGGTTGCCGAGGTCCAGTTCGGTGTCGGCCGACCAGTCGACCGTCTCGCCCTGCTGGACGTAGGTGTCGAAGACGTTGGACAGCGCCGAGGTGGACGGGTCGACCGTCACCGGGTACCGGGTCTTGGGGTCGGCCAGGAACGCGGCGTCGGGGGTGAGGACCAGGTCCACACCGCCCTTGGTCTCGATGACCTTCAGACCGACCTTGGCGCGGTGGGTGTGCTCGCCGGACACCTTGTCGACGGAGGCGTCCCACATCACCGGGGCGGGCATGACCGCCCGCTTCTTGCTCTTCTTGTCGGTGAAGAGCAGGCTGCCGTCCTTGTGCTGAGTGACCTTCAGGCCCTTGGCCTTCAGCGGAAGCGTGTACGTGTAGCCCGTGGCGGCCGGCCGCTGCTTGATCTCCACGAACTGCTCGAAGCCGGTACGGGTGGCCTCGACCACCACGTCGGCGCCGGGCACCGCGTCCCGGTAGATCGCGCGGGTGCCGTCGAGCTTGGGGGCGGGCAGGCTGCCCTTCCACTGGAGGGTGATCCGCTCGTCACCGGAGCCGAGCGTCACCAGGTCGGTGCCCGGGGCCTGCTGGGCGGCGCGCAGCGAGGCGGAGCGCTTGCCGGAGCCGCCCGCGAGCCGCAGGCCCTGCGGGTGCGCCTTGGGCTGGACGGAGCCGTCGGCGCCGACGCGCAGGTTCACGTCGACCGGAACCCATGTGTCGCCCTGCTTGAACCGGATCGGCCCGGCCGACAGTTCGGTGGTCAGGCTGCCGTCCTTGTTGGCCCAGGTCGTGGAGGTCTCGGTGCGCTCGGAGAGCGCCTCGACCCTCTTGCCCGAGAGCCGGGCGGCGACCCGGGCGGACGGGATGTCCTGCGCGGTGGTCGCCGGTGCCGGGGCGGCCGCGGCCGCCTTGTCCGCCGACGTGGCGGCCGGAGTGGCGGCGAGCGCCGACTCCGTCCCGTACAGCACGGACAGCGTGAGGACGGCCGCGAGGCCGCCTGCTATCTCGCGCATACCGGTCGCACCGACCGGCCAGCGGCGCCCTACCCCCCCGGGCATGGACGCACGTCTGTTTCTCTTCACTTTGCCCCTCTTAATCCGCACAGTGTGCGGGTTCTGTGATGCGACTCACGCACCTTGATCACAAGCTAACGAGGGGCAAAAGAGCATCTAAATGATCGAAAAGGTGTCGCCTGAGGCTCCCTTGAGCTTTCGGAATGTGACAACGAACACGGTTGCCCTCGAACGAGTAAAGAGATCTTCATCTTCTCGTCAAGATCAACAAGACGATTCAGGAGCAGTCGGGCGCCCCCGCCGCATCAGCTCCCGGTCGGCGTCCGGCAGCCAGCTGCCCGGCGGCACGGTCAGCCACCGCCGCCCGTCCGCCTCGCCCAGCCGCACCGCCGCCTCCCGCAGGGCGTCCAGGCCGGGATGGCGCAGGCCCCGCCGCCACACCAGCGATACGGGCGACAGGGGCACCGGGTCGGTCAGCGGGCGCACCACCATCCCGCCGACCGCCAGGAACTCGGTGCTCGCCAGCACGGACCAGCCCCGCTTGCGCACCACCCGGACGAACTCGTCCGGGCCCGCGATCTCCGGGAACGGAGCCGCCGGGGTGATGTCCCGGCCCTCGAACAGCCGCAGCGCCAGGTCGGTCCACTCGGCGGTGGCCGGGTTGCCCGCCGCCACGTACAGGGTCAGCCCCGCGAGCGCGGCCAGCGGTACGGCGTCGAGGGCGGCCAGCCGGTGATCCTCGGGCAGCAGGACCGCCATCCGCTCGTAGCGCACCGGCTGGTGGCCGAGCCCGGACAGGACGGCCGGCGCGAGCCCTGCGACCCGTCCGAAGGAGACGTCCAGGCGCCCCGCCAGGATGTCGGCGGCCGCACCGGTCAGCCCGCTGACGTAGCGCGCGACGAACTCCACCTCCGGAGCCGCCCGGCGGGCTTCCTCCAGCACCTGGTGGCCGGTGCTGACGGGCGCGCTGACGTCCACCAGCAGCGGGCGGCCCCCGGCCGCGAAGGCCGCCGCGAGCTCGCTGTGGGCGGCCAGCACCCGCCGCGCGTACGGCAGCAGCCGCTCGCCGTCCGCCGTGAGCGTCACCCGCCGCGTGGAGCGGATGAACAGCTCCACGCCCACTTCCCGCTCCAGCCGCCGGATGTCGCGGCTCAGCGCCTGCTGGGCGACGAACAGCCGGGCGGCGGCGCGGGTGAAGTGCAGCTCCTCGGCGGCGGCGACGAAGCCGCGCAGGAGACGGGGGTCGAGGTCGCGGTACATCGCGCGAACTTACAACGCGGATGCGTCAATCGGCGCCGTACAGGTGTTGGACCGGCCGGCGGCCGCCCCGCCAGGGTGGAGCCATGCCTGACACGTCCATGACGCTTCCCGCCCCGGTGCTCGCCCTGTCCGGTGACGTCCTCGTCGCCGCCCCACCGACCGCTCGGCCCCGGTCCCGGTCCCGGTCCCGGCCCCCGTCCTGGTCCCGGTCGCGGTCCCGGCCCCCGTCCTGGTCCCGGTCGCGGCCCCCGGGCCCGGACCGGCGGCCGGCCGGCCGCTACCGGCGCCTCTTCGCGCCCCCCGGCGCCCGGGCGTTCACCGCCGGGGCGCTCCTCGCGCGGCTTCCCATGGGGATGTTCAGCGTGAGCGCCATCATCATGATCGCCGGGGCGTACGGGTCCTACGCCCTCGCCGGCGCCGTCACCGCCACCGGTCTCGCCGCCACCGCGCTGGTCGCACCCTTCACCGCCCGGCTGGTCGACCGGTACGGGCAGGCGCGGGTCGCCGTGCCCGCCACGGTGATCGCCGCGCTGGGGTCGCTGGCCCTGCTGCTGTGCGTGCGTCACCACGCGCCCGCCTGGACGCTGTTCGCCGCGTACGCCGCGACCGCGACGACGCCCAACACCGGCGGCATGTCCCGCGCCCGCTGGGCCCACCTGCACCGGGGCGACCCCGCCGCCGTCCACACCGCCAACGCCTTCGAGCAGGCCGCCGACGAGCTGTGCTTCATGCTCGGCCCGGTGCTCGCCGCGCTCCTGTGCGCCGCCCTGTTCCCGGAGGCGGGCACCCTGACCGGCGCGGTGCTGATGCTGGCCGGCGTGCTGGTCTTCGCGGCGCAGCGCGCCACCGAGCCGCCCGTCTCGCCCCGGCCCCCCGGCGGGGCGCGCACTCCGCTCCGTACGCCCGGCATGCCCGCGCTGCTGCTGGTGTTCCTGGCGACGGGCGCGGTCTTCGGGTCGATGGAGGTCGTCACGCTCGCGTTCGTGGACGGCCCGGCGGCCGGCGCGGTGCTGGGGCTCCAGGCGGCGGGATCGTGCGTGGCGGGGCTGGTGTACGGATCGGTGCGGCCGGCCCCTCACGCGGGGCGCCGCCTGCTCGGCTGCCTCGCCGCGATGACGGCGCTGATGTCGCTGCCGCTGCTCGCGGCGGCCGGGACCGGTTCGCTGCCCGCGCTGGCGGCCGCCCTGCTCCCGGCGGGCATGGCGACGGCGCCGGCCCTGGTGACGGGCATGACGCTGATCCAGCGCCTGACGCCCGAGGGCCGGCTCAACGAGGGCATGACGCTGGCGGTCACCGCGCTGCTGGGCGGCATCGCGGCGGGCTCGGCGACCGGCGGCTGGACGGTGGAGCACGCGGGCGCCACCGCCGGATACGCGGTGCCGGTCGCGGCGGCCGCGCTGGCCCTGCTGCTGTGCCTGGCGGGCCCGGGTACGGGCCCGGGTACGACGAAGGCCCGGCTGTCATGACAGCCGGGCCTTCGCCCACATGGGGTTGAAGGGGTCCGGGGGCATGCCCCCGGAGGTCCTCCATGGTGGAGATGGCGGGAATCGAACCCGCGTCCAACGGTGCAGAACCAGGGCTTCTCCGTGTGCAGTCCGCTGCGCTTTTCTCGGCCCCGGAGATCACGCGGACAAGTCTCCGACGGGCTCAGTCACTGTCTGGTTTCCCTCTACGCCCCGTGACCGGGCTTAGAGGTTTAGTTCCCTAGCTGATGCCAGGATCCGGGTCGGGAACAGCCCCGGGCTGACACTTCGCAAGCTCGCTACTTAGGCAGCGAGGGCGAAGGAATCGCGCTTGGTGTTGGCGATTATTGTTTGCGACATATGGTTTACGAGATCATTGCCGCTTCCTCGACACGCTTCCCCTGCTTCGACATCCGCTGTCGAAACCGATCATCCCCATGTTGATTTATCAATCAGCGCCTCTGCCGTGAGAGGCAGGTGCCATCGTACGGGATCAACGCCCGACGGTGCCAGCTTATTTCCGGGCCGACGTGATCCACGTCACGTCATTCAGGCCCGCTGACGCCGGCGTACCGCCGAGATCACCCGCTCCGCCTCGCGCCGGTCCTGCTTCTCGCGGAGCGTCTGGCGCTTGTCGTACTCCTTCTTGCCCCTGGCCAGCGCGATCTCGACCTTCGCCCGGCCGTCCTTGAAGTACAGCGACAGGGGCACGATCGTGTGGCCCGTCTCCTGCGACTTGGACTCCAGCTTGTCGATCTCGGCCCGGTGCAGCAGCAGCTTCCGCTTGCGCCGCGCGCTGTGGTTGGTCCAGGTGCCCTGGCTGTACTCCGGCACGTGCACGTTGTGCAGCCACGCCTCGTTGCCGTCGATCTGCACGAAGCCGTCCACCAGCGAGGCCCGCCCCTGGCGCAGCGACTTCACCTCGGTGCCGGTCAGCACCAGACCGCACTCGTAGGTGTCCAGAACGTGGTAGTCGTGCCGCGCCTTCTTGTTCTGCGCGATCAGCTTGCGCCCTTTTTCCTTAGCCATAGTGCGGCCATTTTCGCACTACGACCCACCCCCCAGGCCACTCAATACCGTCCGCGCCCGCTCCTCGGCGCGGACGGTCGCCGCCAGGTCCGGGGTGATGCCCCGCCCATCGACGCTGTGCCCGGCGGGCGTGCGGTAGTGGCCCACGGTCAGCTCGGCGACCGAGCCGTCGGGCAGCCTGCTCGGCATCTGCACCGCGCCCTTGCCGAAGGTCCGGCTGCCCACCGTCACCGCCCGGCCACGGTCCTTCAGGGCCCCGGCGAGCAGCTCGGCCGCGCTCATGGTGCCGCCGTCCACCAGCGCGACCAGGGGCCTGCCGGTGTCGCCGCCCGGCTCCGCGTACAGCGCCCTCTCCTCGCCGTGCACGTCGTACGTGGCGACCAGCCCGCCGTCCAGGAAGGCGGAGGCCGCCGCCACCGCCTCGGCGACCAGGCCGCCGCTGTTGCCCCGCAGGTCGAGCAGGACGCCCGCGTCCTTGGGGGCGCGCCGGACCGCCTCCCGCACCCGCTCGCCCGCGCCCTTGGTGAACGCCGCGACCTTGATCCTCACGGCGCCGCCGTCCAGCCGCTGCACGGTCACGTCCTCGGTGGCGAGGCTCGCCCGCCGCAGCCGCTCGGTCCAGGTGTGCGTGGCGCGCTGCACCCCGACGGCGACGACCGAGCCGGGCGGTGCGCCGTCGCCGCGCAGCAGGGCGACGACCTCGGCGGCGGAGCGGCCGTCGACCGGGCGGCCGTCCACCGTACGGAGCCGGTCGCCGGCCCGCAGGCCCGCCCGGTGCGCCGGGCCGCCCTCCTGGACCCGGGCCACCTCGATACGCCCGCCGGCGGCACGGCGCGCGGACAGCCCGACACCCGTGTAGCGCCCGTCCAGGGCCTGCTCGAACTCCTCGTACTCACGCTGGTCGTAGACCACGCCCCACCGGTCACCGCTGCGGCTGACGACCTCCTCGGCCGCCTTGGCGCCGGACTTGCCGTCCGCCATGGCCTCGGCCGCCGCCCGGGCCAACTCGCGCCGGTCGACGGACCCGCCGCGGCCGGCCGCGGCCGGGGCGTCGGCGGCTTGCGCGAGGGGCTGCCCGGGGTCGCTGTCCCCCTCCTGGGGAAGGCAGTTGGTCGCCGCCGCGGTGACGACGACCGTGGCGAAGAGGAAGGTCAGGGCCGCCCCGCGGCTGCGAACACCGCGGGGCCGGGTACAGAACTCAAGGCCCAGCATGGCGCCCACTCTAGGACAAACGAACAGCGCCGTACGGCGGTTGGCCGTACGGCGCACGGGGCGCTCGTCACACCTTGAGGTACTTGCGCAGCGCGATGGCGGCGGCAAGGGAGGGCATCAGCAGGCCGATGACGAGGACGAGCGGAAGCACCGTTATCACCGCGTCCCAGCCGATGAAGTTGACCAGCGGCATGCTCTGGGCGAGGTTGAGGCCCGCGTCGATCAGGAAGTACCGGCCGACCAGCAGCATCACACAGGCGACCACGCCACCCAGCAGACCGGCGACGGCGGCCTCCATGATGAACGGCATCTGGATGTAGAAGCTGGACGCGCCGACCAGCCGCATGATGCCGGTCTCACGGCGCCGGCTGAACGCCGACACCCGCACCGTGTTGACGATCAGCATCAGCGCGATGACCAGCATCAGCGCCATCACGAACAGGGCGGCGACGTTCATGCCCCGCATCATGTTGAAGAGGTTCTCCAGGATGCCGCGCTGGTCCTGTACGGAGTGCACACCGGCCCGCCCGGCGAACGCCGTCGCGACGACCTTGTACTTCTCCGGGTCCTTCAGTTTGACCCGGTACGACTCCTGCATCTGGTCCGGCGTGATGATGCTGGCGATGGCCGTGTCGCCGTACTGCTCCTTGTAGTGCTTGTACGCCTCGTCGGCCGTCTCGTGGTGGACCTTCTCGACGATGTCGAGCTTCTCCAGGTCCGCCTCGATCTCCTTCTTCTGCTGGGCGGTGACCGCTCCCTTGGTGCAGGTTCCGCCGGACGCCGCGTCGTTCTTGTTGCAGAGGTAGATCGTGACGTTGACCTTGTCGTACCAGAAGTCCTTCATGACGCTGACCTGTTCGCGCATCAGGAGCGCGCCGCCGAAGAGGGCCAGCGAAAGGGCCACGGAGACGATGACGGCGAAGGTCATCGTGAGATTGCGACGGAGGCCGACACCGATCTCCGACAGTACGAACTGGGCGCGCATCGCGTGCGTTCAGCCTTTCCTTGCTGCTCAGTGCTGGTAGCCGTAGACGCCGCGCGCCTGGTCGCGTACGAGACGGCCCTTTTCGAGCTCGATGACCCGCTTGCGCATCTGGTCGACGATGTTCTGGTCGTGGGTCGCCATGATCACGGTGGTTCCCGTGCGGTTGATCCGGTCCAGCAGCTTCATGATGCCGACGGAGGTCTGCGGGTCGAGGTTGCCGGTCGGCTCGTCGGCGATCAGCAGCATCGGCCGGTTGACGAACGCGCGGGCGATGGCCACGCGCTGCTGCTCACCGCCGGACAGCTCGCCGGGCATCCGGTTCTCCTTGCCGCCGAGCCCGACGAGGTCGAGCACCTGCGGCACGGCCTTGCGGATCTCGCCGCGCGGCTTGCCGATGACCTCCTGCGCGAACGCCACGTTCTGCGCGACGGTCTTGTTGGGCAGGAGGCGGAAGTCCTGGAAGACGGTGCCGAGCTGGCGGCGCATGTGCGGCACCTTCCAGTTGGACAGCCGGGCCAGGTCCTTGCCCAGCACGTGCACGGTGCCGTGGCTGGCGCGCTCCTCGCGCAGGACCAGCCGCAGGAAGGTGGACTTCCCGGAGCCGGAGGACCCCACCAGGAAGACGAACTCGCCCTTCTCGATGTCGAGGGAGACGTCCCTCAACGCGGGGCGGTTCTGCTTCGGATAAGTCTTGGAGACGTTGTCGAATCGGATCACGGATGCACCATGGTCGGCAGGGAGTAGGTGAGCGTGACCATACGCGACTGGGGATGCCCCGTGCAGTCGCCGTCCTCCCGCCGTCCCGCTTGCGCCTTATGTCCGGCTGCGGTACAAGCCCGGACCTGGGGGAATCCGGTGGGGCGCGCCTAAACTCTGCGGAGCTGGCACAGTGGTAGGGGGAACGGATGCGTTTCCCTGAGCGTTGTGCGGAGAGAACTGTGTGCACAGTCCGCGTTCGTGCACGGTCCGCGTCTGCGGCTCCGCCGCGCGGGAGGAGGAGAGCGCATGACCTACGACCGATTGGTGTGCGCCAACTGCGCGGCGCCCGTCAGCGAGGGCCGGTGCCACGTATGCCGGGCGAACCGGGAGCGCCTTCAGCAGGAGGGGCCCTTCGGTGGAATGAGCCCGGTGGCTCTGCTGACGCTCCTGGTGATACTGGTGGCGGCGGTGGCCCTGCTGGCGGCCCACCAGACCGCGTAAGGCTTCACCGTACGGATCTGTAACTCTGCGTAGCTGTACGCGGAAAGGGCCCGGGCGGCCGTTGATCGGCCCGCCCGGGCCCTTCCGTCGTTCTACGGGCCTGCTATGCGCGTTCTACCTGCGTTTTGTACGTGCCCGTGGGTGACCGCCGTCAGGCGATGGTACGGCCACCGCCGACGAGGCGCGGCAGCATGCGGAAGCCGATGCCGCCGGCAATCATCGTCGCGGCACCGATGAGCAGGAACGAGGTCTGAGCGGCGCCGGTCTCGGCGAGCTCCTCCTTGGCCTCGCCCTGCTCGACCGGCTTCGAGCCGGCGGAGTCGGTGTCGGTGTTGTCGACGCACTCGGCACCGTCGAGGTCGACGGTGCAGGTGCCGGCGCCGCCACTGGTCGCGGACCCGCTGGTGCCGGAACCGCCGGTGGCGCTGGTGCCGCCCTGGTCGCCGCCACCGTTGCCATTGCTGCCGGAGTTGCCGCTGCCGCCCGTGCTGGCGGTGCCGCCGGTGCTGGCACTGCCGCCCGTGCTGGCGCTGCCGCCCGTGCTGGCCGTACCGCCCGTGCTGGCGCTGCCACCGACGCTCGCGCTGCCACCGACGCTCGCGGTGCCACCCGTGCTGGCGGTGCCACCGGTGCTGGCGGTGCCGCCGGTGCTGGCCGTACCGCCCGTGCTGGCCGTACCGCCCGTGCTGGCCGTACCGCCCGTGCTCGCGCTGCCACCGGTGCTGGCCGTACCGCCGGTGCTGGCGCTGCCGCCCGTGCTGGCGCTGCCGCCCGTGCTGGCGTCGCCGCCGCCCGTGCTCGTGCTGGCGCTGCCGCCCGTGCTGGCGCTGCCGCCCGTGCTGGCGTCACCGCCGCCCGTGCTCGCGCTGCCACCGATGCTCACGCTGCCGCCGATGCTGGCGGCACCGCCGGTGCTGGTGCTTGCGCTGCCGCCCGTGCCGGCGTCACCGCCGCCCGTGCTCGCGCTGCCACCGGCGTTGGCGGTGCCGCCGGTGTTGCCGCCGACGGTCTGGCCGATGCTGGTGTTGCCGCCGTCCTCTCCCTCACGGCCGATGCCGAGGCCGGCCTCCAGGCCGGCCTCGCCCGCCTTGGCCTGGACGCCGATGCCGGCGACGTTGACGTCTATGCCGACCGCCGAGGCGGCACCCGCCGCGGTCAGGGACGCTCCGGCGGCGATCACCGCGCCCGCGGTGATTCGCGCGACGCGGACGCGCGTCTTCTTGGTCATATGCTTGCTACCCCCAGTAGCCGTTTGTCGGTGGAGCAGCGCTGGGGGCGCGGACACTGGGGGTGATGTTCCATCCCCCGGTCACACACGCCCCAGTCATGCGCATGCCGCGCGTCAGCTTTCCCACTTTTCATATGAGCGTCAAGGACGTTGTGTGCGCGATGCCGGAAATGATCACACTTGCCGGGCGTGCAACGATGCAACTGTGACGTAAAAGCCGAACTCCCGCCCCCTGAAAGCCAGTTTCCTTGTCGACAAAGCGAGGTCGGGGCCCGGTTGCCCGCTTGCGGCGGCGAATTCGGCGGCGTACGCGAACGGCGCCGGACGGCCCGCTCGATGGGCCGTCCGGCGCCGAAAGTCCCGGTGAATTCCGGAGGTTACTTCTCCTGCTGCTTCCGCCAGCGGATGCCCGCTTCGAGGAACCCGTCGATCTCGCCGTCCAGCACCGCCTGCGGGTTGCCGACCTCGAACTCCGTGCGGAGGTCCTTGACCATCTGGTACGGGTGCAGGACGTACGAACGCATCTGGTTGCCCCAGGAGTTCCCGCCGTCGCCCTTGAGGGCGTCCATCTTGGCCTGCTCCTCCTGGCGGCGCCGCTCAAGCAGCTTCGCCTGGAGGACGTTCATCGCGCTCGCCTTGTTCTGGATCTGCGAGCGCTCGTTCTGGCAGGAGACGACGATGCCGGTCGGGATGTGCGTGATGCGCACCGCCGAGTCGGTGGTGTTGACGCCCTGGCCACCCGGACCGGACGCGCGGTAGACGTCGATGCGCAGCTCGGACTCGTCGATCTCGACGTGGTCCGACGACTCGACGACCGGCAGCACCTCGACGCCCGCGAAGGACGTCTGGCGGCGGCCCTGGTTGTCGAACGGGGAGATCCGCACCAGCCGGTGCGTGCCCTGCTCGACGGAGAGCGTGCCGTAGGCGTACGGAGCCTTGACGACGAAGGTGGTCGACTTGATGCCGGCCTCTTCCGCGTACGACGTCTCGTAGACCTCCGTCGCGTACCCATGCCGCTCGGCCCAGCGCAGGTACATGCGCTGGAGGCGCTCGGCGAAGTCGGAGGCGTCCACGCCGCCGGCCTCGGCGCGGATGTTGACCAGCGCCTCGCGCTCGTCGTACTCGCCGGACAGGAGCGTGCGGACTTCCATCTCGTCCAGCGCCTTGCGGACCGAGACGAGCTCCGCCTCGGCCTCGGCGAGGGTGTCCTGGTCGTCCATCTCCTCGGCGAGCTCGAAGAGGACGGCGAGGTCGTCGATGCGACTACGCAGCGCCTCGGTCTTGCGGACCTCGGCCTGGAGGTGCGAAAGCTTGCTGGTGATCTTCTGCGCCGCCTCCGGGTCGTCCCACAGGGACGGGGCCGCGGCCTGCTCCTCGAGCACGGCGATGTCTGCCCTCATCTTGTCGAGGTCCAGGACGGCCTCGATCGACCCCATGGTCGAGGAGAGGGACTTCAGCTCTTCGGATACATCGACGACTGCCACGAGACCAGCGTAACGGCTGCCCATGACAGTCCCGGCCCCCAGGAGGCGGTTACGGCTGTGAGGGAGCCGACTGCTTGGAGTCCTGCGGCGGGACGCCCGGGCCGTCGCCGCTGGTCGCCAGGTAGCCGCCGACGCCGGCCGCCGTGACGAGGGCGAGGGCGGCGACGCCGAGGGTGACGCGGCGTTTGCGGACCGCTCCGGCGCGGTTGCGGGCCGAGCCGGGGCGCCGTCCGCCGGCGGGGCGGGGGGCGCGGGCGGTGCCGTGGGGGCCGCCGGAGAGCTCGTCGGGGGCCGGGACGCGCATCGAGGTGTGGGTGTCCCGGTTGGAGTCGGGCGACGAGCCGGGGACCAGCGGTACGGCGGCGCGGCGCGGCGCGGCGGGGATGGTCGGGTACGGATCGTCCTCGTACGGCTCCGGGGCGGGCTCGGTGTCCGGCTCGTCCACGTCGAGCGGCGGCATGCCCGCGACGAGCGGGAGGAGGTCGTGCAGGCGGGCGGCCAGTTCGGAGGCGCGCAGGCGGGACGCGGGGGCCTTGGCGAGGCACTGGACGATCAGCTGCCACAGCTCGTCCGGGATGCCGGGGAGCGGGACGACCCGCTCGGTGACGTGGCGGCGCAGCACGGCGCCGGGGTGGCCGCCGCCGAAGGGCGTGAAGCCCGCCAGGAGCTCGTACAGCACCGTCGCCAGGGCGTAGATGTCGACGGCCGCGCGGGGCGGGAGGCCCTCGACGATCTCGGGGGCCAGGTAGTCGGGCGTACCGATGATCCGGTTGGTCCTGGTGCGGCGCGGGGTGTCGATGAGCTTGGCGACGCCGAAGTCGGTCAGGAGCGCGGGGTGGGCTCCGCCGGGGCCGAGCGGGCCCTCCATGTCGAGGAGGATGTTCTCCGGCTTGACGTCGCGGTGCACCACCCCAGCGGCGTGCGCGGCGGCCAGGCCCTCGGCGACGTCCGCGATGATCGCGACGGCGGCCTCGGGGGCGAGCCGGCGTTCGCGGTCGAGACGGGTGCGCAGGTCGGTGCCGCGGACCAGGTCCATGACGAGCGCGAGGTCGTTGCCGTCGACGACCAGGTCGCGGACGGCCACCACGCGCGCGTGGTCCAGCCCGAGCAGCGCGGTGCGCTCCTGGACGAAGCGTCCGACGAGCTCCTGGTCCGAGGCCAGGTCCTCGCGCAACAGCTTGATGGCGACGGGGCCCTCCGGGCCCTCGCCGAGCCACACCGTGCCGGCGCTGCCCCGCCCAAGGATCTGGTGGGCCGTGTACCGGCTGCCGATTTTCCGTGCCACGACTGCTCCCTCAGCGGCTGGCGTTCCCGACAAAGTTACGCGGGTGCAGACGCCGGTATTCACTTCCGGGCACTTCCGGGGGGAAATCACCCCCCGGAAGTGCCCGGAAGTCGACAAATCGGCGGGGTTACTGTCCGGCGGGGGTGTTGCCGGTGCTCCCGCTGAGCTCCGAGACCCAGGTGGACACCGTCGACACGGCGTCACCGATGGCCTGCCAGTAGCTCTTGCCCTGCGCGACCCAGTCCTGGAGCGGGGTCAGCTCCCAGATCAGCCAGCCCGCCACGATGAACAGCACGATCGTGAACAGGCAGCCCTTGAGGCAGCCGAGTCCCGGGATGCGCATCGGGTTGGCGCTGCGCTGCCGGGGCTGCCGGGGCTCGCGCGGCGGGCGCGGGGCCGGCTGCTGGGGCTGCCGGGGCGGGTGCGGCTGCTGGTGCTGGGGCGGGTAGTACTGCTGTGGGGGCGGCGGCGCGTACGGCTGCGGGCGCTGCGGCGGCCGCTGCTGGTGCTGGGGCGGGCGCGGCTGCTGGTGCTGCGGGGGGTACTGCGGCGGCTGCTGCGGTGCCTGGCGCTGGGGGCGGCGGCGCAGGGGGTCCTGGCTCGGGTCGAGGTACTGGACCTGCGTCTGCTCGTTGCGGTCCCGGGCGGCGCGCAGCTGGGTCTGCCAGGGATGCGGCTCCTGCGGCTGCGGCGGGCTGTCCTGACCCGGGGGTACGGGGGGCATGACCGCGGTCGGGTCGGCGGCGCCCGGGGCGCCCCGGCCGGGGCCGCTGGTGGGCATGACGCTGGTCGGGGCGGCCGGGTCGTACTGGGCGGCCGCGTTGCCCGGCAGGACCTGGGTGGGGTCTGCCGCGCCCGGGGCCTCCGGGACGGCCGCGGGGGACGGGTCGGGGGCGAGCAGCGCGCCCACGCCGTCCGCCGCCTCGATCTGGGCGGGCGTGGAGTGCACGCCGATGCCCGCGGCGACGGTACGCAGCGCACGGGCGAGGTTCTCGGCGCTGGGGCGGCGGTCCGGGTCCTTGCTGAGGCAGCGCTCTATGACGGTCCACAGGGGGTCCGGGACCGTGGAGGGGCGGCGCGGCTCCTCGCTGAGGTGGCGGTGCAGGACTTCCAGGGCGGTGCCGCCGCCGAACGGCGGGCGGCCGGTGACGAGCTCGTACAGCAGGATTCCGGCGCCATAGATGTCGACGGCGGAGGTCTGCGGCCGGCCCTCGGCGGATTCGGGCGCCACATAGGCGGGCGTGCCGACGAACTCGTGCGTACGGGTCAGGCCGGGCGAGTCCGCGAGGCGCGCGATGCCGAAGTCGGTGAGCATCGGGTGCATCCGGCCGTCCCGCTCGGCGAGCAGCACGTTGGCCGGCTTCAGGTCGCGGTGGACGACCCCGTCGGCGTGGCTGGCGGCGAGCGCGTCGGCGATCTGGGCGGTGAGCAGCGCGGCGGCGACCGGGGTGAGCGGGCCGTTCTCGCGGAGGTAGCGGTGCAGGTCCGGGCCGTCGACCAGGTCCATGACGAGGGCGAGGAGATCGCCCTCGACGACGAGGTCGCGGGTGCGGACGATGTTCGGGTGGGTGAGGCGGAGCAGGACGGAGCGCTCCCTGAGGAAGCGCATCACCACGTCCGGGTCGTTCGCGAGCTCCTCCTTGAGGACCTTGATCGCGACGGTCTCGCCGGGCTGTCCCGCTACGGCCGCCTCGGCGCCCGCCGTCTCCCTCTGGCGGGCTCGCCAGACGGTGCCCGTGGCGCCGCGTCCGAGCGGCTCCTCGAGCAGGTACTTACTGCCGACTGGCCGCACGTCCTGCGCTCCCTGCGATCGTGGTCCTTGCCTGTTCCGAGCCTCCCCGTGGGGCCCACCCGGGTGTCCGACCCACTGTAGTGCCGGGGGGCGGCACACCGGTCGGTCGTCTTGCCTCCCGTTCGGAAGGACAAGACGTTCCGGAACGGCTCCAGGTTGCCAGGGTGACATGGGTGAGGTCGGCGCACATGATCCCAAGGTGTGCGCAAGCAGTCGTTTTCGCGACCGGGGATGACCGTTCAAGATCGTTTCGAGGTGGGTCGCGGGCGTGTTGTCAGTAGCAGGTGCGAGGATGCCTCCAGCACGGCGCATCGCGGGGTCGCGAGCCTCGCGATCCGTGCCGACCTGAACCGGACGACGCGTCCGCGGCGGGTGGGGGAGATGGCCCGGGGCGCACGCCGGAGCCCTTTCCGCCACTGCTGAGCCGCTGCCGGGCGCGCCGCGCAGAAGGGACCGCTGACGGCGATGCAGATCCGGCTG
Source organism: Streptomyces ficellus (assembly GCF_030406405.1). Classification (GTDB taxonomy): domain Bacteria; phylum Actinomycetota; class Actinomycetes; order Streptomycetales; family Streptomycetaceae; genus Streptomyces; species Streptomyces ficellus_B. The sequence goes on along the minus strand of NZ_JAUEPL010000006.1, from coordinate 734 downwards.
ACCGTCCTCGCGGCGCCGCCCGGCGGCCAGGCCGCGGGACGCGCCTGTGACGTGCTTGTCACCGCCCCGGCCGGGACCCCGCTGGCCGCCGTGGCCTCCGGGCTGGCGTCCGCCGTGTCGGGTGCCGACTCCTCGGGCAGCGTCGTGCTGTACGCGGGCGGGGAGCGCCTGGACGCGCAGCGCCGGGTGCTCGGCGAGCCGCCTCTCGTGGACGGCGCGGTCCTCTCCCTCCAGGTGCCCGGCGAGGACCACGCGCCCCTGGACGGCGCTTCCGCGCGGCTGCACGTGGTGGCCGGTCCGGACGCGGGCGGGGTCCACCTGCTGCACGCGGGCCGGATCCGTATCGGCCGCTCCGCCGACGCGGACGTCCCGCTCGACGACCCGGATGTCTCACGGCTGCACTGCGCGGTGACCGTCACGGAGAGCGGGCAGGTCACGGTCGCGGACCTCGGCTCGACCAACGGCACCACGCTGGACGGCGCCGAGGTCGGCCCCCGGCCGGTCCCGCTGGCGCCGGGCGCGCTGCTGCGGCTGGGTGAGTCGTCGCTCCGGCTCTCGGCGGGCCCGCCCGCCGTGGACGGCCCGCCCCTGCCGACCACCCCCGACTCTCACCTCCGTACTCACCCTGGAACGCCTGCTGGAGCTCGTCGCCGACGCGGGCCGGCCGGTCGGCCTCGCGATCGAGACCAAGCACCCCACCCGCTGGGCCGGCCAGGTCGAGGAGCGGCTCCTGC
>NZ_JAUEPL010000069.1 GCF_030406405.1 Streptomyces ficellus | reverse complement strand
CCGGCGCACGCGACCCGGCGCCGGCCCGGGTGCGGGCGGGGCGCGGCGGGGGCAGCCATTCGCCCCAGCAGCCGGTGAGCAGGGCGCGCAGGAGCGGCCTCGCGGCCGCCTCCCCGGCGAGCCACTCGGCGACCGAGACGAGCCGGTCGACGGCGTCCGGCCGGGCCGCGAGGACGCGCTCGACCCCGTACAGACAGGCGTCCGTCTCGCGCCGCACGAGGGCCCTGGCCAGGCCCTCCTTGCTGCCGAACTCGTTGTAGAGCGTCTGCCGGGAGACCCCCGCCGCGGCGGCCACCTCGACCATCCGCACGGCGGACCAGGGCCGTGTGCCGAGCGCCGCGAGGGCGGCGTCGAGCAGTGCTTCACGCGCGGTGGGCATCGTCGCCTCCCAGGCCAAAGCTGCGGTGCGCTCAGAGTTGACGCGGCGCGACGCACTGTCAAGAGCCCTGTCACCGGCCCTGTCACCAGCTCTGTCACCGGCCACGAGCCGGCCGCGTCAACGGCCCGCGCGCAACGGGTCGCTCCGCCGCCGGTCGACCGGGAGGGACCGTAAGGGAGCGGGATAGAGTCGCCCCATGGCCGATTACCACGATGATCTGCGTCTCGCCCATGTCCTCGCGGATGCCGCCGACGCCGCCACCATGGACCGGTTCCGGGCTCTGGACCTCAAGGTCGAGACCAAGCCGGACATGACCCCCGTGAGCGAGGCGGACAAGGCGGCGGAGGAACTGATCCGCGGCCAGCTCCAGCGGGCGCGGCCGCGCGACGCGATCCTCGGCGAGGAGTACGGCGTGGAGGGCACCGGCCCGCGCCGCTGGGTGATCGACCCGATCGACGGCACCAAGAACTACGTCCGGGGCGTACCGGTGTGGGCCACGCTGATCTCGCTGATGGAGGCGGCGCCCGGCGGGTTCCAGCCGGTCGTGGGTGTGGTGTCGGCGCCGGCGCTGGGGCGCCGCTGGTGGGCGGCGAAGGGCCTGGGCGCGTACACCGGGCGCAGCCTGTCGTCGGCGACGCGCCTGCACGTCTCGAAGGTCGCGGAGCTGTCGGACGCGTCGTTCGCGTACTCCTCGCTCACCGGCTGGGAGGAGCAGGGGCGTTTGGAGGGCTTCTTGGACCTCACGCGCGCGTGCTGGCGGACGCGCGGCTACGGCGACTTCTGGCCGTACATGATGGTCGCCGAGGGCTCGGTGGACATCTGCGCGGAGCCGGAGCTGTCGCTCTGGGACATGGCGGCGCCCGCGATCGTGGTGCAGGAGGCGGGCGGCACGTTCACCGGCCTCGACGGGCGGCACGGCCCCCACAGCGGCAACGCTGCGGCGTCGAACGGCCTGCTGCACGAGGAACTGCTGGGGTACCTGAACGAGCGTTCCTAGGTCATCTCGGCGGGTTTGCCGCCGGACCGGTCACCCCTTGTGGCGGATGTTCGCCAGAGCGTGCACGCCCCCTTGTTGAGGCCGTGGATGGCTGTCACTCTGACACTCCCCCCACTTGTGCACTTGTGAACGACTTCTCGTTGAAGCCTTCACGAAGGAGGTGGCTCCTCTCATGCTCGTCCGTGACGCCATGAGCACGGTGGTCCTCACCATCGGCCCCGCACACACCCTCCGCCAGGCGGCCGGTCTGATGGCGGCGCGCGGCGTCGGCGCGGCAGTCGTCCTCGACCACGATACCTGCGGCCTCGGCATCCTCACCGAGCGCGACATCCTCGTGTCCATCGGCTCCGGCCAGGACCCCGACCTGGAGACGGCCGGTGCGCACACCACCACCGACGTCGTCTTCGCCGCACCGGAATGGACCCTGGAGGAAGCCGCGGGGGCCATGGCTCACGGCGGTTTCCGGCACCTGATCGTGCTGGACGGCGACGGGCCGGTCGGCGTCGTCTCCGTACGCGACATCATCGGCTGCTGGGTACCGGCACGGCAGGCGAGGGCGGAGGCCGCCCTGGCCGGCTGACGACGTGCGAGAGGGCCGGTTCCCGCGTACGGGAAGCCGGCCCTGTCGCTTACGACAAGCGATCCAGTGCTGTTCAGCCGCGCAGGGCCTGGACCGCGGCCTCCAGCCGCTTGCCGTAGTCCTCGTCCGCCTGGCGGAAGTTGCTGATCGCCCGCTCGGCGATGTCGTCGCGCGAGACCTTGGCGATGAAGCCGGCCAGGTTCGCGATCAGGCGCTCCTTCTCCTCCTCCGACATCAGCCGGTAGAGGTTGCCGGCCTGGACGAAGTCGTTGTCCTCGGCGTGGACGGGCGCCTCGTGGTCACCGGTCACACCGGTCACCGGAACCGGCTGCCACAGCGGGCGGCCGGTCTGGTTGGGGCCGCCGAAGCTGTTCGGCTCGTAGTTCTTCGCGCCGGCGTGGCGGCCGTCGTACAGGAAGCCGTCACGGCTGTTCGTCCGCGCCTCGGTGGCGTGCGGGCGGTTCACCGGCAGGTGGTCGGCGTTGATGCCGACGCGGTAGCGGTGGGCGTCGCCGTAGGCGAAGAGCCGGCCCTGGAGCATCTTGTCGGGCGAGGGGCCGATGCCGGGCACGAAGTGCGCCGGGGAGAAGATCGACTGCTCGACCTCGGCGAAGATGTTCTGCGGGTTGCGGTTGAGCTCCAGCTTGCCGATCTCGATGACCGGGTAGTCCGCGTGCGGCCACACCTTGGTGAGGTCGAACGGGTTGAAGCGGTACGTCGCGGCCTCGGCGGCGGGCATGATCTGCACGCCGACGGTCCAGGACGGGTAGTCACCGCGCTCGATGGCCTCGCGCAGGTCGCGCTGGTGGGAGTCCGGGTCCTCGCCCGCGAGCTTGTTGGCCTCTTCCTGCGTGAGGCACTTGATGCCCTGGTCGGTCTTGAAGTGGTACTTGACCCAGAAGACCTCGCCGGCCTCGTTGTTCCACTGGAAGGTGTGGGAACCGAAGCCGTCCATGTGGCGGTAGCTCGCCGGGATGCCACGGTCACCGAACAGCCAGGTCACCTGGTGCGTCGACTCGGGCGACAGCCCCCAGAAGTCCCATACGTTGTCCGCCTCCTGGGAGCCGGTGTACGGGTCGCGCTTCTGGGTGTGGATGAAGTCGGGGAACTTGATGGCGTCCTTGATGAAGAACACCGGGGTGTTGTTGCCGACGAGGTCGTAGTTGCCCTCTTCGGTGTAGAACTTCAGCGCGAAGCCGCGAGGGTCACGCACGGCGTCGGCCGCACCGAGGTTGCCGGCGACGGTCGAGAAGCGCAGGAACGTCTCCGTCTGCTTGCCGACCTCGGAGAGGAACTTCGCCCGGGTGTGCTGGGTGACGTCCGCCGTCACCGTGAAGGTGCCGTAGGCGCCGGCGCCGCGCGCGTGGACCACGCGCTCCGGAATGCGCTCGCGGTTGAAGTGCGCGAGCTTCTCCAGCAGCAGCTGGTCCTGGACCAGAACCGGACCGCCGACGCCCGCGGTCTCGCTGTTCTGGTTGTCGGCGACCGGCGCGCCGGCCTCCGTGGTGAGCGGTCCCTGCGTCACGTGCGCCTCCTGCGTGTGTCCTGCCATGTCCTGCACGTCCTGTCCCTTGGCTAATGCCGAGCCCGATCCTACAATGGACTTTGTCTAAGTCAAGCCCTCATCCAAAGCCACACCCGTTCGGGACTGAGTCCCCTCCCTGTTAGGCTGGTCTTCATGAGTGACCTGTTGGAACGACTGCGCGGGCGTGGCTGGCGGATGACCGCGCAGCGGCGCGTCGTGGCCGAAGTCCTCGACGGGGACCACGTACACCTGACCGCCGACGAGGTGCACGCCCGCGCGGTGGAGCGGCTCCCGGAGATCTCCCGCGCGACGGTGTACAACACACTGGGCGAGCTGGTGACGCTGGGTGAGGTCCTGGAGGTCTCCACGGACCGCCGCGCCAAGCGGTACGACCCGAACGCCCACCGCCCGCACCACCATCTGGTGTGCGCCCAGTGCGGCGCGATCCGCGATGTGCACCCGACGGGCAACCCGCTGGCGGACCTGCCGGCCACCGAGCGCTTCGGCTTCACGATCTCGGACGTGGAGGTCACGTACCGCGGGGTCTGCCCGAACTGCGCGGCTGCCTAGAGACGCGCTGCGGCGGTGGCGGTCGGCCCCGCCGCGCAGCCGCTGACTGAACAAGCACCGCTCACCGCGAGCAAGCAGCCGCTCATCGAGCCATGCAACACCGAAGGCCCCGGATCCTGAGGATCCGGGGCCTTCGGTTTCAGTAGCGGGGACAGGATTTGAACCTGCGACCTCTGGGTTATGAGCCCAGCGAGCTACCGAGCTGCTCCACCCCGCGCCGTTGAACACAACCTTACGGGACCCTCTGGACCAGTGCAAATCGATAAGGCTGCCTTGGGGTGGACCCCGGCCCTACGCGGTGAGTTCCTGGTGCAGCGCCTCGCTGAGCCGTGCCGCGCGTTCGGCGACCTCCGCCGGGCCCAGCTCGACGGCGCGCGCGCACCAGCGGCGGCCCTCGGTCAGCTCACCCCGGCGGGCGGCGAGCAGCGCCAGGCGCAGCGCGGCCCGGCCGTGTCCGGCGCGGGCGGCGCGGGTCCACCACAGCGACGCCTCGCGCTCGTTCCCGTCGCGGGCGAGGAGCAGGCCGAGGTTGAAGGCGCCGTTGCGGCTGCCGGCCTCGGCTGCCTCGCGGTACCAGCGTGCCGCCTCGGCGGTGTCCCCCCGCGCGGCGGCCAGCATGCCGACCCGTACCTGGGCGCGGCGGTGCCCCTGCTCCGCCGCCCGCTCGTACCACTCCTCGCACTCGCTCTTCGGCGCCTGGGGCTCACCGAGCGCGGGCGGCCCGGACGGGGCCTGGCGGGCGTCGAGGACCGTGGCCAGGCGGAACGCGGCCTCCGCGCTGCCGCCGCCCGCCGCGCACCGCAGATGGCGCTCGGCCTCCTGTTCGTCACCGTCCCGGAGGCGCGCGATGCCGACCTGGAGGGCGGCCTCGGTGTGACCGGCCGCGGCGGCCCGCTCGTACCAGCGCAGCGCCGTGGCGTCGTCGCCGCGACCGGCGTGGAGGATGCCCAGGTTGAACGCGGCGTCCACGCTGCCGGCCTCGGCGGCCTTGGAGAACCACGGCTCGGCGCCGTTCGGGTCGCCGCCCTGCAGGAGCAGGATGGCCAGCGCGTTGGCGGCCTCGCGGTGACCGGCGTAGGCGGCCCGGCGGTACCACTGCTCGGCCTGGGCGACGCGGTTCTGCGCGGCGAACAGCAGCCCGAGGTTGTACGCGCCGTTCACATCGCCCGCGTCGGTGGCCGCGCGGTACCAGCGCTCGGCCGTCTGGTGCTCGCCACGGGCCGCGTGCAGGGCGCCCAGCGCGTTGGCGGCGTTGCCGTCGCCGTCCTGGGCGGCGCGCAGCCACCACACGGCGGCGCTCTCCTCGTCACCGGCGTCACGGAGCAGGAACCCGAGCGCGCAGGCGGCACGGGACTCGCCGTCCTTGGCCGAGGTCAGGTACCAGCGGCCGGCCTCCTTGAGCTCGCCGCGCCGTTCGAGGATGGCCCCGAGGTGCAGCGCGGCGCGCCGGTGACCGCGGGCGGCGGCCTGCCGGTACCACTGCTCGGCGGTCTCGGTGCCCGTACCGGGGTCGCCGTCGCCCTGCTGTTCGGCCGCCTTGCGCTCCAGCGCGCGGGCCAGGCGGTACGCGGCTTCGCGGTGGCCCTGCTCGGCGGCGGCGCGCAGCCAGCGCTCGGCGCCGACGTCGCTGCGGTGCTCCAGCAGGTCGGCGAGGGCGTACGCGCCGAGCGCGTGGCCCTGCTCGGCGGACTGGCGCAGCCAGTACTCGGCCGCGGGCTCGTCGCCGCGCTCGCGGTAGTGGCGGCCCAGGGCGTGCGCGGCGGCGGCGGAACCGGCCACGGCGGCGATGCGCCACCAGCCGGCCGCCTCGTCGGCGTACCCCCGCTGGTGGAGCAGGACGCCCAGGTTGTTGGCGGCGGCCCGGTCCCCCTCGGCGGTGGCGGCGCGCAGGTAGGGCTCGGCTCCGTCGAGGTCGCCGCGGCGCAGCAGCAGCGCCCCCAGGACGCTCATGGACGCGGTGTCCCCCTTCTCGGCGGCGCGGCGGTGACGCGCCTCGGCCTCAACGGTGTCGCCGGCCTCCGCGCTGTCCATGGCGGTGGTGTCCATGACAGCGTCACCCATTACCTCTGCGGCATCCTCGGCATACCGCTGCACAAACCGCCCTGTCTCCAACAGAGTTGCCCTGTCCCCCATAATTCCCATCGTCGCACCACCTGCTACCCCGCGTACACCTGGTATACCGCAGCCAGTGAGGTCACTTCAGCGTTTTGTCGACATGCCCACAGGGAGACAAGTCAAACACGTTTCACCTCAACTGCCCCCACCAGGGCGGTTATTCACATGAGTCCCGCTGTCCACGAACACAGCAAGGGCCCGGATCCTGGAAGGATCCGGGCCCTTGCTTTTCAGTAGCGGGGACAGGATTTGAACCTGCGACCTCTGGGTTATGAGCCCAGCGAGCTACCGAGCTGCTCCACCCCGCGCCGTTGTGTTCACACCGTATCACGATGTGGGGAAGCCCCCCGCCCGCGGTGGGACAGGGGGCTCCCGCACACAGGCTCAGCCGCCTGACGCGGGCTTCTCCTCGCCGCCCGTACCGGCAGCGGCCTGGGGAGCTCCCGCCTTCGGAGCGCCGGCCTGCGGAGTGCCCGGCTTCGGAGTGCCGGCCTGCGGAGTGCCCGGCTTCGGCTCGGCGTTCTTGCCGGCCTCGGCATCGCGCTGGGCGTCCGCCTCGGCGGCCCGTCGCAGCGCGTCCGCCAGGGCCTCCTGCGCCTTGCCGTACGCCGTCCAGTCGCCGGCCTTCAGCGCCGCCTCACCGTCCGAGAACGCCTTCTGCGCGTCCGCGATGGCCTGCTGCAGCGCCGCCTCGCCGGTGGCCGGCGGCCTGGTGGTGTCACCCGGCGGCGGCGTGGTGGGCCTCTCGCCGTCCACGCCGAACACCGCGTTCAGCGCCTTGGCGAGGTTGTCCTCGAACACCGTGGTGTCCTTGGTCGTGTCACCTTCCGGCTGGTCCGCGTCGACGTACGACACCGCCACCTTCCGCAGCAGCGGATAGAGCGCGTTACGGCCCTGGGCGTAGATCGGCTCCACGTACAGGAAGCCGCCATCGAGAGGAACCGTCAGCAGGTTGCCGTACTGGATGTCGGAGTCGGCACCCTTCAGGTCCCGGACGAACTGGGCCACGGAGGGAAGGCTGTTGAGCTTGTTCTGCACCTGCGCCGGGCCCGGCACGTCCTGCGTCACCCTCAACAGCCTGATACGGCCGTAGTCCTTGCTGTTCGCATCGGCGTCGACCGCCATGAAGCCGCCCAGGTTGGGCCGGCCGTTCGGCGTGAACGTCGTCGTCAGCGAGAACTGCTGCTTCTCGTCACCCGGCATCTTCATGCTCAGGTAGTACGGAGGAACCGCGTTGCCGTCCTTGTTGGTCGGGTCGTCCGGCACCTGCCAGGCGTCACTGCCGCTGTAGAACTGAGCGGGGTCCAGGACGTGGTAGCGGGTCAGCAGCTCGCGCTGAACCTTGAACATGTCCTGGGGATACCGCAGATGCGCCCTGAGATCCTCGTTGATGGCGTTCTTCGGCTCCACCGTGCCGGGGAATGCCTTCATCCAGGTCTTCAGGACCGGGTCCTCGGTGTCCCACTGGTACAGCTTCACCGTGCCGTCGTACGCGTCGACGGTGGCCTTCACCGAGTTGCGGATGTAGTTGACCTGGTTCTGCTGGGCGACGACCGCACGCGTCTGGTTACCCGCGGTGAGGGAGTCCGTGGTGGTGTCCCCCAGCGTCGTACGCGACGCGTACGGGTAGCCGTTCGTCGTCGTGTAGGCGTCGACGATCCACTGGATGCGGCCGTTGATGACCGCCGGATACGCGTCGCCGTCGATGGTCAGCCAGGGGGCGACCGCCTCCACACGCTGCTTGGGCGTGCGGTTGTAGAGGATCCGCGAGCCCTCGCCGATGGCTCCCGAGTACAGGATCTGCGGCTCGCTCAAGGCCACGGCGTAGGCGGCCCGATTGAAGGCGTTGGAGAGGTTGACCCCGCTCTTGCCCTTGTAGCTGGTGGTCTTCTCGCCGTTCTCCTCGTAGTCGAGCTCCTTCTGCGGGCCGCCGACGATCGAGTACTGCTCGGTCTTCTCGCCGTAGTAGATCCGCTGCTCGTACTTCGGGATCTGGCCGGTGGTCGGCAGACCGGACTCGGTGAAGATCGGCGATCCGTTGGCGTCCGTCGCCGTGCCCGTGGCCATGATCGCGCCATAGCCGTGGGTGTAGGTGAAGTGGTCGTTGATCCAGTTCCGCTTCGGGATGCCCCTGATGTTGAGCTCACGCAGACCGATGACCGTGTCCTTGCCCTGGTAACGGTCGACGTCGAGCGTGGTCGGGAACTGGTAGTACTTCCGGCGCTGCTCGAGCTGCTGGAAGGTCGGCGAGACGATGCTCGGGTCGACCAGCCGGTAGCTGGCGGCGGAGTCGGCGTCCGCCCGCAGCTTGTCCTTGGCCTTGACCGTGGACTTGCCCGAGTAGTTCTCCGGCTTCGTCTGGTCGATGTCGTACGCCTTGCGCGTCGCGTCGATGTTCTTCTCGATGTACGGCGCTTCCTTGGCCTGCTCGTTCGGCTGGACCTGGAACTTCTGCACGATCGCCGGGTAGAGCCCGCCGATCAGGATCGCCGACAGCACCATCAGGCCGAAGCCGATCACCGGGAGCTGCCAGGTGCGGCGCCAGAGCGTGGCGAAGAACAGCACGGCGCAGATGACGGCGATGCAGAAGAGGATGGTCTTCGCCGGGAGGTAGGCGTTGGCGTCGACGTACCTGAGGCCCGTCCAGTTGCCGGTCGCCTTGAAGTCGCTGGACTTCACCGCCAGGCCGTACCGGTCGAGCCAGTACGCCACCGCCTTCAGCGAGACGAAGACACCCAGCAGCACCGACAGGTGACCGGTCGCGGCGGCGGTCGCCCGGGCGCCGGGGCTGGTGATGCGCAGCCCGCCGTACAGGTAGTGCGTCAGGGCGGCGGCGATCAGGGACAGGATGGTGGCCGCGAAACCGAAGCCGAGCAGGAACCGGTACCAGGGCAGGTCGAAGGCGTAGAACGCCACGTCCATCCGGAACTGCGGGTCCTTCTGGCCGAAGGGCACGCCGTTCACCCACATCAGCCACGTACGCCACTGGCCGGAGGCGGAGGCGCCGGCGATCAGACCGACCAGGGCCGTGATCGCCAGGAGCACCCACTTCTTGTACGGGGCCAGTCCCATCCGGTAGCGGTCCAGGCTCTGCTGCTCCAGCGACATGGCGCTCAGGGGCGGGCGCAGCCGGTGCGCGAGCCAGATGTTCACCCCGACCGCCAGGGCCATCAGCAGCCCGAAGACGGCGAAGAGCCCGATCTTGGTCCACAGGGTGGTGGTGAAGACGGATGAGTAATTGACGGACCTGTACCACAGCCAGTCCGTCCAGAACCCGGCGAACATGACGAAGAGCATGGCCAGCACGGCCAGTACCCCCAGTGTCATGAGCAGGGTACGGGCCCGCCGGGACGGCCGGCCGACTCTGATCCGTGGCCCGGTCGGGCCTCCGCCGCGGTCCGGCATCTGGAAAGCCAACGTGCGCCCCTCGAGTTCGCGGTCGTGTTGAAGCATGTGCCGCCGCCTGTGGCGGCGTCTGAAGCAGGCCCAGCGATGGTAGAGCCCACTGATGCAACTTACTGAGGCTTTACCTAGTTCCCGTCTCCGGGTCGAAAGGAGGCAGGATGTTGAGCATGTCCAACGTTTCTTCCTCAGGTCCCCCGATGGCCGCGAGCCCGCTGACCCGCGCGGTGCTCGAAATCGACGAGTACGCCTCCGGTCTCGGCTGGGACCAGCCGGCCCGGCTGTTCGCCCTCGTCGACACGGCGCAGCTGCGCTCCCAGGAGCCGGGCCTGGCCGCCCAGCTCGGTCTCGACGGCGACGAGGCCGCGGCCCCGCTCACGCCGATCGAGCAGGACGAGATCCCCGCCGACCGGCCGCTGGACGAGTTCCTCGCCACCATCGCCTGGCCGGACGCGGTGGCCGGCTGCGCCATGACGGTGGAGCGGCTGATGCTCCCGCCGTCCGCCGAGGCGTCGGTCCCGGACGGCCTGGACGAGGCGGGCCTTGCCACGTGGGTCGCCGCGCACCCGGACCGCCAGGAGGTGCGCATGACGGTGGCGGTCCTGCGGGACGGCGCCCGTGAGTCGGCGCTGCGGCTGCGCGAGAAGGACTCCCCGACCGAGGTCCTCACGGGTGCCGACCTGGTGCCCGGCCTGGCGGACGCCCTCAAGGCCACGTTCGAAGCCTGATACCGCGCGCGGGCCGGCCCCGGGTGCCCGTCGCGGAGCGCCCGGGGACGAGCCGGCCGCCGCCGGGGGCCCTGGGCCCCGTCGCGCTCGCATCGCGACCGGCATTCCGGCCGCCACGCGCTCGGACCGCGAC
>NZ_JAUEPL010000068.1 GCF_030406405.1 Streptomyces ficellus | reverse complement strand
CACGGGCCGGCCAGTACCTCGCGCTCCTCGGGTACCTGGCCTTCCTCGCCTTCCCCTTCCTCTGGCTGATCTCCACCGCGTTCAAACCGGCCCGTGAACTGGCATCCTGTCCGCCCCGGGCCGCACCGGCACGCCCGGCGCCCACGGCGTCGGCGACGCCCGCGTCTGGGTGCCCACCGCGGCCACCCTGCCGGACCCGCTCGCCCTGCAACGGGCGTTACGGCCGTTGCAGCGGTTCCAGGCGCCCCGCGCGCCCGCCCGCCGCGTACTGGACGAACGCGCCACCGCCGAGCGGGCGGCCGACACCGGGCTCACCGTGCCGGTGCTGCGCCGCGAACGCCGCCGCGAGGCCCGCGTACAGCTCCTCATGGACGTCTCGTCGTCCACCGTCGTCTGGCACCAGACGCTCGACGAGCTGCGCACCGTCTGCGAACGCGCCGGTGCCTTCCGGGACGTGAGCGTGCTCTATCTGCACGAGCACCCAGACGGCACCCCCGGCGTCACCACCACACCCACCAGGCCCGCCGCCCCGCTGCGCTCGCCCGCCCAGCTCGCCGACCCCACCGGACGCCGGCTGACCCTGCTGCTCAGCGACTGCGCGGGCCCCATGTGGCGCAACGGCGAGCTGCACCGGCTGCTGTACCGGTGGGCGGCGACCGCGCCCGTCGCGGTCGTGCAGCCGCTGCCCCAGCGCATGTGGCGCAACGCCCGGTTACCGGCCTGGCCCGGGGTGCTGCGCAGCCCCGAAGGGGCCGGGGGACGCCTGCGGTTCAGCACGCGCGGGCGCCCGCCGCGCGGGGCCGCCCCCGTTCCCGTACTGGCCCCCAACCGGATCGCCCTGGAGACCTGGGCCCGGCTCGTGTCGGCCACCGGCCAGTTGTCGCTGCCGGGCGCCGCCGGATGGGTCGGCGCCGGCCCGCCGCCCGCCCCGCCGGGCGCGGCAGCGCCGGGGGACATGCCCGCCGCCGACCGGGTACGGGCCTTCCGCCGCCACGCCTCGCCGTCCGCGGTGCGGCTCGCCGAGTACCTCTCCCTGGTGCCGCTGGTGCTGCCGGTGATGCAGCTCGTCCAGCGCGCCATGCTGGTCGGCAGCGGCCCCGACGTCCTCGCGGAGGTACTGCTCGGCGGGCTGCTCAGGCGCGCCGACGACGAGGGCGACGACGTGACCGAGCCCGCCTACGAGTTCCTGCCCGGCGTACGGGAAGAGCTGATGGCCCGCCAGGACGCGGGCGACGCCCACCTCGTACTGAAGAAGTGCTCGCAGTACCTGGAGCAGCGTTTCGGCACCGGGGTGCGCAACTTCCCCGCGATGGCCGCCGCCTACCTCGCGGGCACCGTGGAGCCCCAGGGCGCGGCCGGTGACGACCCGCGGCTGCGGCGCTTCGCGGTGGTCTCCACCCAGGTCCTGCGCCACTTCCTGACCCCGCCACCGGCCACCACGGGCGCGGCCGACCCCGCCGACCTGGCCGCCCGGGCCCGCGAGAGCCTGGCGCGGTTCCGCGCCCAGGGCACCGCCCGGGACCTCGACGCGGGCGTCCAGCTCCTGACCGACGCCGCGCGAGTGGCACCGGCCCGCGCCGAACAGGCCGCCCTGTACGCCGAGCTGGCCCACGCCCTGCTGGAACGCTGGGGCGCCCGCGCCCTGGGCGAGGACCTGCGCGACGCGCTCGCGGCGGCCGAGCGGGCGGTCCCCGACCAGCCGGGCGCGTACGGAACGCTGGCCCAGGTGCTCCGCCACATGGAGCGCCAGGTCCAGGCCGCCGGGGCGGGTAGCGACGCGGTGCCCGACCGCTTCCGCGAGGAGGCGGCACGCCGCCACCAGGGCGGTGACACCGACCCGCAGGCGCTGCGCTTCCTGCTGCTCGTGTACGCCGCCGAGTGCCTGGAGCGGCTGTCGGCCCCGGCGGGCGCGGCGGACGTCAACGCGGCCGTCGCCCACGTACGCGTACTCCAGCAGCTGGCGGTCGACTTCGCCGAGCAGGCGGTCCGGCTGCACCGGCCCGCGCCCGAGGGGCCGGAGCAGTGGTTCACCGCCACGCTCGTGCGCGCCATCGGGGTACTGGACGCGCAGGACGAGACCGGCCCCGCCGAGACCGTGCGCTACTTCCGGGGCGCGATGTTCCAGCGTCTCGCCCGCCACCACAGCCTCGGCCGCGCCGTCTCCGCCGACATCGTGCGGCAGTTGGCGCGCCAGGCGAGCGACGACCTGCTGTACGCGCTGCCCCGGCTGGAGGAGCAGGTGCGGCACGAGCCCGCGCCGCCGACGGGAGCCCTGCCGGCCTGGCAGCCGGGGCCCGCAAGCGTGTTCACGGGATGGATGGCGGCGGCCTCCGCCATCGAGCTCACCGGATTCGGCTGGGAGGCCGACGACGAGAACCTCCTACGCGTCCTGTCCACCCTCGCACGGGCGCGGGTGGCCGCCGAGCGCTTCCCCCGCTGGCCGGGCTGGGAGGAGGACATGGCCAACTGCCTCTACCGCATCGTGGGCGTCCGGCTGCGGCTGTCCCGGCCGGAAGGGGGGCGCGAACCCGTCGACGAGACCATCGCGATCCTCGAAGAGGCGATGCGGCTCTCCCCGTCCGGCACACCCCAGCACCGGCAGCTGCTCACCCGGTACGGGAACGCGCTGCTGCTGCGCCGGCCGAACACGGCGGAGGACGTGGAGACGGCGGTACGCATCTTCCGTGAGGCGGTCGACGCCGCCTCCGAGACGTCGGCCGAGCTTGCCACGTACCGTATCCAGCTCGGCCAGGCCCTCTTCCAGCGCTACGGCCTGCGCGGCGCGCTCACCGACCTGCACGAGGCCGACTGGATACTGGGTGCCGGGGCGCGCGGCATCGACGTACCCGACATCTCGGCCCTCGCCTGGCTGATCCGCGGCGACGTGGCCGTGGCGCTCAGCCGCGCGACGGGCGCGACCGTACGGCTGACCGAGGCGGCCGCCCACTACCGCCGCGCGGCCGAGGACGCGGTGGCGACGCGGGACACCGCCTTCGCCGCGACGGCGCTGAGCAAACGCGCCGGGTGCCTGGAGGAGACCGCGGGCCCCGCCCGCGCGCTCACCGAGTACCGCAAGGCCCTGAGGCTGCTGGAGGAGGACGACGACACCGCCGGCTCCACGGCCGCCCAGCAGCTCCGGCAGGACATCGCACGACTCGAAGCGCCGCCCGGGGGACGGCACGGAGAGTCGCCTGAAGCCCGGCCCGGCGAACGGCCGGACGCCCCGCCCGTGGGACGGTCCGACGCCCTGCCCGGGCAACAGCCCGCCGAACGCCCCGAAGCGTCGCCCGAAGCCCGGCCCGCCGAACCGCCGGACGCGCTGCCCGGAGGACGGCCCGGCGCCCTGCCCGACGCCCCGCCCGGGCAGCGGCCCGGCGCCGCGTCCGCCGAACCGCCGCGGACGCGGTCCGAGGCCGGTGAGGCATGACCGGGACCGGCGTGACGAGTGACATACCGCTGCCCGAATTCCCCGCGCTCGCCGAGCTCGCCGCGCAAGGCGGCGGGGCGACCGGGCACCCCGTGCTGGACGCGGTGCTGGCCGGGGTGCGGGAGCGGGCCGGGGAGACCGTCGTCGCCTACTACGACGACGCGCCATGACCGGCGCCACCACCGCGCCCCTGTGGCCGCACCGGTCGTTGGACACCTCGGGCCTGCGCCCCGTGCCGCTGCGGCAGTTCGTGCTGAAGGTGCACAGCCGCTGCAACCTCGCCTGCGCCTACTGCTACATCTACCGCGGCCCCGACAGCAGCTGGCGCGAGCGGCCGGTCCGGGTGGACGCCCGGACCATGCGGCAGACCGCCCGCCGTGTCGCCGAGCACGCCGCCGCGCACCGGCTCGACCGGGTCCGGATCGACCTGCACGGCGGTGAACCGCTGCTCGGCGGGCCCGAGCCGGTCCTCACGTACGCCCGTACGGTCCGCGACGCCCTGCCCGCCCACTGCACCGCGCGCGTCTGCGTCCAGACCAACGGCACGCTCCTCACCGAGCGCGCCCTGGACCGGCTGGCCGCCGCGGACATCCGGGTGGGGCTCAGCCTCGACGGCGGTACCGAGGCCCTCAACGCCCGCCGCGCCGACCACGCGGGCCGCCCCTCCTGGCCGGCCGCCGCCCGCGCGGCGCGAATCCTCGCGAGGCGGGGCGAGCAGTACGCCGGTGTGCTGTGCACGGTCGACGTCACCGCCCCGCCGGCCGAGGTGTACGCCTCCCTCGTCGCGCTCGGCGCACCCGCCATCGACCTGCTCCTGCCGCACGCCAACTGGGCGTCGCCGCCGCCCGCCGTCCCGCACGCGCACCCCGGCAGACGGCCCCGGCCGACCCCGTACGGCGACTGGCTCGCCGAGGTGTTCGACCTGTGGTGGCACGCCGACCGGATGGTCACCAAGGTCAGGATCTTCGGCGAGATCCTGACGCTGCTGCTGGGCGCCCCCAGCGCCACCGAGTCCGTGGGGCTCTCCCCGATGACCGCGGTGGTCATCGACACGGACGGCTCCATCGAGCAGGTCGACTCGCTCAAGTCCGCCTACCCCGGCGCCCCCGCCACCGGACTCGACGTCTTCCACGACAGCTTCGACCGGGCGCTGCGCCACCCCGGCATCGCCGCCCGCCAGCTCGGCCGGCGCGGCCTGGCCGCCGAGTGCCGGGCGTGCCCGCTGGTACGGGTGTGCGGCGGCGGCAACTACGCCCACCGGTACGCCCCGCACACCGGCTTCCTGCACCCCAGCGTCTACTGCGCCGACCTGGAACGCCTCGTACGGCATGTGGCGAACCGACTGTGTGAGATGGAAGACATTCGTCACTGTTCGCGAACCAGCCCTCACTGACAGGAAACTGACGCACAATCGAATGGCTTGTGTGCGAAACCTGACTCTTTCAGTTCTTCAGTGAGGGAGACCTCCGCATGACCGAAGACTCCGAGCACATCACGGTGGTCTTCGCCGGACAGAGCGAACGCTGGGCCGCGTGGGTCGAGGAGGAACTCCGGACCGCCGGCTTCGGCACCCGCCTGGTCCGCTGGGATCCGCTGCGCCGCCCGCCGGAGGGATCCGCCCTCACCGACCTGCTCGCCGCCCCCGGCTGCGTCCTGCTCATGCTGGACGACTGGTACCTGCGCTTCGACTCCGGACGCTACCGCGCCTGGGTCGACGTCCTGCGCGCCGTCCTGCCCGAGCACCGGGGACGGCTCGCCGCCCTGAGCGTCACCACCCGCCCGCTGCCCGAGCCCGTCCGGGCCCTGGACCCCGTGGAGCTGCGCGGGGTGGGGCGCGACGAGGCCAGGCGCCGGCTGCTCGGCCTGTTCGGTGTCACCGCGCCCAGGAGCGGCGGCGTGGAGCTGGGCCGCAGGCTGCGGTTCCCCGACGACCTGCCGCCCGTGTGGAACGTCCCCCGCCGCAACCGCGGCTTCACCGGCCGCCGCGAGTCCCTGGAGCGGCTGCACGCGATGCTGACCGCGCGGAGCGACGGCACGTCCATCGTCGCCGTGCACGGGCCGGCCGGCGTCGGCAAGACACAGCTCGCGATGGAGTACGCCCACCGGTACGCGGGCGAGTACGACATCGTCTGGTGGGTACGGGCCGCCACCAGCACCACCGCCCGGGAGAACCTCGCCGCCCTCGCCGGCCGCCTCCGCGTCGGGGACGGCGACGAACTCGGCCCGCTCATCGACGCCGTACACGCCGCCCTGCGGACCACCGGCAAACGCTGGCTGCTGGTCCTCGACGGCGCCGAGGACCACGAACGCCTCGCCGGCCTGCTGCCCGACGGGCCCGGCCATGTGCTGATCACCAGCCACCGCACCGCCTGGTCCGCCCATGGCGCCGACCTGCTCAAAATCCCCTGCTTCGACCGTGTGGAGAGCGTCGCCTACGCCTGCCGGCGCGCCGCCCGGCTCACCGAGCGGGAGGCCGACCGGCTCGCCGAGGCCCTGGAGGACCTGCCGCTGCTCATCGACCAGATGGCCGCCTGGCTGGACGCCCACCCGACGATCCCGGTGAGCCGGTACGTGGCGGAGATCCGCGACGGCAGCCCCAGCGTCTTCGGCGTCCTCGCCAACGGTGATGAGCCCCGGCCCTTCCAGGCCGTGTGGGCCATGGCCGTCAACACCCTGCACGAGGACGCCCCCGAGGCCCATGAACTGCTGAAACTGCTCGCCTACTTCTCGGCCGACGTCGTCCCCGTACGGCTCCTGCAGTCCGCGCGCTCCGCCGACCTGCCGCCGCACCTGGCCCGGATGGCCGCCGAGCCCAGCAGCTGGAACTCCGCCCTGCGCACCCTCTCGGAGTCCACCGCCATGTGGCTGGAGTACGAGACCGGGCCCCAGGCGGACACGCTCACCGTCGGCACCCTGCGCATGCACCGGCTCTTCCACCGTTTCGTACGCGAGAGCCTGCCGCCCGAGGACCGCGAGAACGCCTCCCGGACCGCCTGCCGCGTCCTGGTGGCCGCCGATCCCCGCGAGCCGACCCAGCCCCGGCACTGGGCCCGCTACGCCGAGCTGATCCCGCACCTGCGGCCGTCCGGCGCGCTGGAGTCGGAGGACGAGGACGTGCGGCGGCTCGTCCTCAACTGCGTGGAGTACCTCCGCATGCGCGGCGAGTACCGCGAGGGCTGGGCGATCAGCCGGGAAGCGCTCGCGCACTGGCGGGCCACCTCCGGGCCCACCGACCGCATGGTGCTCGTCGCCGCCCACCAGTACGCCAACATGCTGCGCAGGATGGGCCGTTACGCGGACGCCGAGGACGCCGGCCGCGCCGTCCTCAAGAGCCTGGCCGCCGCCGGAGCCGACGAGAGCGGCATCGAGACGCTGCGCGCGCTCAACGGCCTGGGCGGCACCCTGATGGCGCTCGCCAAGTACGACGAGGCCGGCGACCTGTACGAGCGGGCCGCCGGCGACGCCGCCCGGCTCCTCGGCGACCGCGTGCCCCTCACCCTGAGCCTGCGCACCAACCTCGCCACCGCCCTCGGCCTCCAGGGCCGCTACGAGGAATCCCTCGACCACCACCGCGCGGTCCTGCGGGCACGGGTCGCGGTGCTCGGGGGCAAGAACGCGCTCACGCTCCTCTCCGCCCTCAACACCGCCTGGATGCTGCGCCTGCTCGGCCGGTACGCGGAGGCGCTCGCCATCCAGGAGCAGAACACCCGGCTGCACCGACAGGTCCTCGACCGCGACCACTCCCAGAGCCTCCAGGCCGAGCACAACCTGGCGCTGTGCCTGCGGCGCGAAGGGGAGCTGGACGCCGCCCGCGCCCTGATGCGCTCGGTCCACGAGCGGCTGGTGCGCCGGCGCGGCCGCCACCACCCCGAGACGCTCCTCGTCGCCACCGACTACGGGATGCTGCTGCGCGGCGCCGGCGAGCTCGACGAGGCGCTCGACCTCGCCGAGACGACCGCCCGGCTGTACGTCACCCAGCTCGGCGACGCCCATCCGTACGCCATCGGGGCCCGCGACAACTGCGCCCTCATCCTGCGCGACATCGGCGAGCGGCGGGCGGCGCGCTCACTGGCGGAACAGACCCTGGAGCGGATGAACCAGGCGCTCGGACCGGGCCACCTGTGGAGCATCGGCTGCGCGATGAACACCGCGGGGACACGGGCGGCCACCGGCGACGTGCCCGGCGCGGTGGCGCTCGGCCGCGACGCCCTGGAGCGGGCCCGCCGGCGTGTGGGCGGCGACCACGTCCTGACCGTCAACGTCCAGGCCGGGCTGGCGCTGGACCTGCGGGCGGCGGGGGAGATGCGGGAGGCGGACCGGCTGGAGGCGGACGCCCTGCGGCGGCTCGCCGAGGCGCGCGGCGAGGACCATCCGCAGACCCGCTACATGCGCGAGGGCGTCCGCCCGTACTGGGACTTCGAACCCCAGCCGTACTAGGCCGTTGTAGTACGCCGGAGGGCCCGGCCCCCGCGATGGTGATCGCGAGTGCCGGGCCCTGCCGTGCGTACAGGCGCCTCCAAGGCCGGGCGCTGGTCAGGCGTCGAAGACCTCGTTGACCAGCTGGACCTGCTCGGCCTGGTGGCGCTTGGCCGAGCCGACCGCCGGGGACGAGCTGTGCGGCCGCGAGATGCGGCGCAGGCGCTCGGCCGGGGGCAGGTCGGCGCCGACCGCCAGGTCGAGGTGGTCGATCAGGTTGAGCGCGATGAACGGCCAGGCACCCTGGTTCGCCGGCTCCTCCTGGGCCCAGATGTACTTCTCGGCGTTCGGGTACTTGGCGATGTGCGCCTGGAGCTCGGCACCCGGCAGCGGGTACAGGCGCTCCAGCCGGATGATCGCCGTGTCCGTCACTCCCCGCTTCTTACGCTCGGCGTCCAGGTCGTAGTAGACCTTGCCGGTGCAGAAGACGACCTTGCGGACCGCGTTGGCGTCGACCGACTCGTCGCCGATCACCGGGCGGAAGCCGCCGGTGGTGAACTCCTCCGCCTTCGACGAGGCCGCCTTGAGGCGCAGCATCGACTTCGGCGTGAACACGACCAGCGGCTTGTGGTGCGGGTTGTGCACCTGCCACCGCAGGAGGTGGAAGTAGTTCGACGGCAGGGTCGGCATGGCGACCGTCATGTTGTTCTGGGCGCACAGCTGGAGGAAGCGCTCCGGGCGGGCCGAGGAGTGGTCCGGGCCCTGGCCCTCGTAGCCGTGCGGCAGCAGCAGCGTGACGCCGGAGGTCTGGCCCCACTTCTGCTCGGCCGAGGAGATGAACTCGTCCACGACCGTCTGCGCGCCGTTGACGAAGTCACCGAACTGCGCCTCCCACATGACGAGGGCGTCCGGGCGGGCCAGCGAGTAGCCGTACTCGAAGCCCATCGCCGCGTACTCGCTCAGCAGCGAGTCGTAGACGTTGTAGCGGGCCTGGTCCTCGGAGAGGTACTGCAGCGGCGTGTAGTCCTCGCCGGTCTCCTGGTCCACCAGCACCGCGTGGCGCTGGCCGAACGTGCCGCGGCGGGTGTCCTGGCCGGCGAGCCGGACCGGGGTGCCCTCCATCAGCAGCGAACCGATGGCCAGGGTCTCGCCCATGCCCCAGTCGATCGTGCCGTCCTCGACCGAGGCGGCGCGGCGCTGGAGCTGCGGCAGCAGGCGCGGGTGCACCTTGACGCGGTCGGGGATGTTGACCTGGGACTCGGCGATCCGCTTCACGATCTCCTGGGAGACCGCGGTGGTGACGGCGACCGGGAACTCGGCCCGGGCCTCGGGGCTGTGCGCCGGGGACGGGTGCGAGGTGGCCTCGCGGACCTCGGTGAACACCTTCTCCAGCTGGCCCTGGAAGTCCTGGAGCGCCTGCTCCGCCTCTTCCAGCGTGATGTCGCCACGGCCGATCAGCGACTCGGTGTAGAGCTTGCGCACCGAGCGCTTCTTGTCGATCAGGCTCACCATCTGCGGGTTGGTGAACTGCGGGTTGTCGCCCTCGTTGTGGCCGCGGCGGCGGTAGCAGATGAGGTCGATCACCACGTCCTTGTTGAACGTCTGGCGGAACTCGAAGGCCAAGCGCGCCACCCGGACGCACGCCTCCGGGTCGTCGCCGTTCACATGGAAGATCGGCGCCTCGATCATGCGGGCCACGTCGGTCGCGTACATCGACGAACGCGACGACTCCGGGGCGGCGGTGAAGCCGACCTGGTTGTTGATGACGATGTGGACCGTGCCACCGGTGCGGTAGCCGCGCAGCTGCGACATGTTGAGCGTCTCGGCGACGACACCCTGGCCGGCGAAGGCCGCGTCACCGTGGAGGGCGACGGGCAGGACGGTGAAGTCCGTGCCGCCCTTGTTGATGATGTCCTGCTTGGCGCGGACGATGCCTTCCAGGACCGGGTCGACCGCCTCCAGGTGCGAGGGGTTCGCGGCCAGCGAGACCTTGATCTGCTCGCCGTCCAGGCCGGTGAAGGTGCCCTCGGCGCCCAGGTGGTACTTCACGTCGCCGGAGCCGTGCATCGACTTCGGGTCGAGGTTGCCCTCGAACTCGCGGAAGATCTGCGCGTACGACTTGCCGACGATGTTCGCGAGCACGTTGAGGCGGCCGCGGTGGGCCATGCCGATGACGACCTCGTCGAGGCGCGACTCGGCCGCGGAGTCGATGACCGCGTCCAGCAGCGGGATGACCGACTCGCCGCCTTCCAGCGAGAACCGCTTCTGGCCGACGTACTTGGTCTGGAGGAACGTCTCGAACGCCTCGGCGGCGTTCAGCCGGCGCAGGATGCGCAGCTGCTCCTCGCGCTCCGGCTTGGAGTGCGGGCGCTCGACGCGGTCCTGGATCCACTTGCGCTGCTTGGGGTCCTGGATGTGCATGAACTCGATGCCGGTGGTGCGGCAGTACGAGTCGCGCAGCACGCCCAGAATGTCGCGCAGCTTCATCATGGACTTGCCGCCGAAGCCGCCGACCGCGAACTCCCGCTCCAGGTCCCAGAGCGTCAGCCCGTGCTCGGTGATGTCCAGGTCGGGGTGCTTGCGCTGGCGGTACTCCAGCGGGTCGGTGTCGGCCATGACATGGCCGCGGACCCGGTAGGAGTGGATCAGCTCGAAGACGCGGGCGGCCTTGGTGACGTCGTCGTCGTGCGAGGCGTCGATGTCCTTGAACCAGCGGACCGGCTCGTACGGGATGCGCAGCGACTCGAAGACGTCGTCGTAGAAACCGTCCTCGCCCAGGAGGAGGTTGGCGACGATCCGGAGGAACTCGCCCGACGCGGCACCCTGGATGACCCGGTGGTCGTACGTCGAGGTCAGCGTCATGACCTTGGAGATGCCCAGCTTGTTCAGGGTGTCCTGCGAGGTGCCCTGGAACTCGGCCGGGTAGTCCATCGAACCGACGCCCATGATGAGCGACTGACCGGGCATCAGGCGCGGCACCGAGTGGACGGTGCCCAGTCCGCCGGGGTTGGTCAGCGAGACGGTGACGCCGGTGAAGTCGTCCATCGTCAGCTTGTTGTTGCGGGCGCGGCGGACGATGTCCTCGTACGCCTGCCAGAACTCGAAGAAGCCGAGCGTCTCGGCCTTCTTGATGGCCGCGACCACCAGCTGGCGCTCACCGTTCGGCTTCACCAGGTCGATGGCGAGGCCGAGGTTGATGTGCGGCGGCTTGACCAGGACCGGCTTGCCGTCCTTCTCCGCGTAGGAGTAGTTCATGGCCGGCATGGCCTTGAGGGCCTGGACCATCGCGTACCCGATGAGGTGCGTGAAGGAGATCTTCCCGCCGCGGGCGCGCTTGAGGTGGTTGTTGATGACGATGCGGTTGTCGAACAGCAGCTTCAACGATCCACGCGAATCACTCCTGCTGTCGTTGGTCGGCGTGGCACGCGGCCGGGTGCGGACGGCGCGTTGCCACCAGTCGAATCTACCTGCGAGCACTGACAAGACCTGCCCACGGGCCTCTCGCGG
>NZ_JAUEPL010000067.1 GCF_030406405.1 Streptomyces ficellus | reverse complement strand
GGGCGGTGCCGGGCAGGTTGGTGACCGGTATCGGCGGGGCGATGGATCTGGTGCATGGTGCCCGGCGGGTGATCGTGACGATGACCCATACCGCGAAGGACGGCAGTGCGAAGATCGTGGAGGAGTGTGGTCTGCCGCTGACCGGCCGGGCCTGTGTCCACCGGATCATCACCGACCTCGGGGTCCTGGACGTCACCGACGACGGCCTGCTCCTGGTGGAAACCGCCCCCGGCGTCACCGCCGAAGAGATCCAGCACAAAACCGCCGCTCCCGTCCGCACGGGCCGCTGAGGCCACAGGAGTTCACCGACATGGCACTGACCCAGCAGGACATGGACAACGAGATCGCCCGGCACCGCGAGGCGTACGAGAAGTCCGTGGCCGAGGGGGCCCCGCGGGCCGACCACCCGCCGCGCGACTACCCCCCGTACCGCTCCAGTCTGCTGCGCCACCCCCACCAGCCCCTCGTCGTCGTCGCCACCGCACGCGACCCGGAAGCCGTGGAACTGGGCTCGCCCGCCTTCGGCGACACCGACGTCACCGAGCTCGACAACGACCTCACCCGCCGGCACCGGGGCGAGCCGATCGGTGAACGCATCACCGTCACCGGCCGCGTGCTCGACCGCCACGGCAGGCCCGTACGCGGCCAGCTCATCGAGCTCTGGCAGGCCAACGCCGCCGGCCGCTACGCCCACCAGCGCGACCAGCACCCCGCACCGCTCGACCCGAACTTCACCGGCGCCGGCCGCACCCTCACCGACGACGACGGCGGCTACCGCTTCACCACGATCAAGCCGGGCGCCTACCCGTGGCGCAACCACACCAACGCCTGGCGGCCCGCGCACCTCCACTTCTCGGTGTTCGGCACCGCGTTCACGCAGCGGCTGGTGACGCAGATGTACTTTCCCAACGATCCGCTCTTCCCGTACGACCCGATCCTCCAGTCCGTCACGGACGACGCCGCCCGGCAGCGGCTGGTCGCGACGTACGACCACAGCCTCTCCACGCCCGAATGGTCTCTCGGCTACCGCTGGGACATCGTCCTCGACGGGCCCGCCGCCACCTGGATCGAGGACGGCCGATGAGTACGCCGCGCCCCACCCCGTCCCACACGGTCGGCCCGTTCTACGGGTACGCCCTGCCCTTCCCCGGCGGCGGCGAGACAGCCCCGCCCGGCGACCCCGACACGATCACCGTCCACGGCCACGTCCTCGACGGCGAGGGAACCGCCGTCCCCGACGCGCTCATCGAGATCTGGGGCCCCGGCCCGGACGGTGAACTGCCGCGCAAGGGCGGCTCCATGCGCCGTGACCCGGTGACCGGCGGATTCCTCGGCCGCAACGGCGTCGACTTCACCGGCTTCGGCCGCGTACCGACGGACGCCGACGGCCACTGGGCGGTCCGCACACTGCGCCCCGGCGCGCGCGGTGAGCACGCCCCGTACCTCAGCGTCTGCGTCTTCGCCCGGGGTCTGACCCACCACCTCTTCACCCGCCTCCACCTGCCCGAACCGGCAGACGCGCTCGCCGCCGACCCGCTGCTGGCCTCTCTGCCGCCCGCACGCGCGGCGACCCTCGTCGCCCGTGCCGAGCCGCACCGCACCTTCCGGTTCGACATCCGCTTGCAGGGTGCGGACGAAACCGTCTTCCTGGAGTTCACATGACCTACGAGGACGCCGGCCTCCTCGCCCCGGGGCGCGCGGGCGCCCCCGCCGAGGGCGCCACCCGCGACGCGGCGTTCCTGCGGGCGATGCTCGACGCGGAAGCCGCCCTGGCCCGCGTCCAGGCGCCCCCGGAGGCGAGCGAGGCGATCACGGCCGCCTGCGCCGGTCCCTTCGACGTACGGGAGTTGGCGCTGCTCGCCCGCCCCGGCGGGAACCCCGTGATCCCGCTGGTCGCCGAACTCACCGCCGCCGTACCCGAGCAGGCCCGGGAGTGGGTGCACCGGGGCGCCACCAGCCAGGACATCCTCGACACGGCCGCCATGCTCGTCGCCTGGCGCACCCTCGCCCTCATCCTGGCCGACCTGGAGCGCACCGCCGAGGCGCTGCGGGCGCTCGCCGCCGAGCACCGCGACACGGTGATGCCCGGCCGCACGCTCACCCAGCACGCGGTGCCGACGACCTTCGGCCTGAAGGCGGCGGGCTGGCGCGCCCTGGTGCTCGACGCCCGCGACCGCCTCACCGCCGTACGCGACCGGCTCACCGTCCAACTCGGCGGCGCGGCAGGCACGTTGGCCGCCTCGCAGGAGTACGGCGCCGATCCGCTCGCCCTGATGGCCGCGTACGCCCGCGAACTGGGCCTCGCCGAGCCGACCCTGCCGTGGCACACCCTGCGCACCCCGGTCGCCGACCTCGCCGGTGCGCTGGCCTTCACGGCGGGCGCGCTCGGCAAGCCGGCCGCCGATGTGCTGCTGCTGTCCCGTACCGAGACCGGCGAGGTGAGCGAGGGCAGCGGCGGTGGCTCGTCCGCCATGCCGCACAAGGCCAACCCGGTCCGCTCCACCCTCATCGCGGCCGCCGCCCGCCGCGCGCCCGCGCTCGCGGCCGTCCTGTACGGCTCGGTCGCCGCCGAGGACGAACGGCCCGCCGGCGCCTGGCACGCCGAGTGGGAGACGCTGCGCGACCTGCTGCGGCTCGTCGGGGGCGCCGCGCACCACGCCGCGTGGCTGGCGGAAGGGCTGCGCGTCCACCCCGGGCGCATGCGCGCCAACCTGGACCTCACCCACGGGCTGATCGTCTCCGAACGCCTGCGCACCCGCTTCCCCAAGGACGTGCTCGCGCGCGCGGCGGAGCAGGTCCGTACGACCGGCACACCGCTCGCCGACGTGCTCGGCGTGGAGCCGGAACTCACCGACCCCACGCGCTACACCGGCGCGGCCGGCCCCCTCACCGACCGCGCCCTGGAACGCCGATGACCCTGCTCCACCACATCGTGGAAGGCCCCGCCACCGCGCCCGCCCTCCTCCTCGGCCCGTCCCTGGGCACCTCCACCGCCCTGTGGGACGCCGTCGCGCCCACACTGCCCTTCCGGCGCATACGGTGGGACCTGCCCGGCCACGGCGGCAGCCCCGCCCACCTGATCGGCCCGGGAGCCACCGTGGGAGACCTCGCCGCGCACGTCCTGCGCCTGGCCGACGCGCTGTCCCTGGAACGGTTCCACTACGCGGGGGTGTCACTGGGCGGCGCTGTCGGGCTGTGGCTCGCCGTCCACTACCCCGACCGGCTGGGCCGGCTCGCCGTCGTGTGCTCCTCCGCCCACTTCGGCGACCCGGGCCCGTGGCGGGAACGCGCCGCCCTGGTGCGCCGCGAGGGCACCGCCCCGGTCGCCGCGACGGCGCCCTCGCGCTGGTTCACGCCCGGCTTCACCGACCCGCGCCTCGTCGACGACCTGCGCCGGGCCGACCCGGACGCGTACGCCGCGTGCTGCGACGCCCTCGCCGGCTACGACCTGCGCCCCGCCCTGCCCGCCATCACGGCGCCCACGCTCGTGCTGGCCGGCCGCGAGGACCCGGCGACCCCGCCCGCGCACGCCCGCGAGATCGCCGACGCGATCCCGGGCGCGGCCCTCACCGAACTGCCGGGCGCCTCCCACCTGGCCCCCGCCGAACAGCCCGCCGCCGTACTGGCCGCCCTGCGCGCCCACTTCGGCGAGCCCAGGGCCCGGGCCTGATCCGCGCCGGCCTGATCCGCGCTCGCGGCTTCGGCGGCCGGCCCGACGGTGTCCACGTCCATAACTGACATGTCGTCTGTTCGCCACGTCGAACCGCGTCCGGGAATTTGAGCAATGTCTGCGCGACTCATTGACGCGGATGATGTTCGATTCTACGGTCCCGTTCGAAGTTACGAGCGGCATTCGAAATGTCGAACGTTGGGCTAGCGAACATGGGGGGCTGGGTATGGCACGACCTTCCCTGAGCCGCAGGAGGGTCCTCGCCGGGATCGGCGGACTCGCGGCCGGCGCGGCGGGCACGACGGGAGCGGCCGGATGCGCCGCACCCCAGGCGGTCGGCGCCGGAAAGACCAGGCTCCGCTACTGGCACCTCTTCGGCGGCGGCGACGGCATCAACATGCAGGTGATGCTCGACGCCTTCCGCGCCCAGCACCCCCGGATCGCGGTCGAGGCCGCCACCTTCCAGTGGGGCGCCCCCTACTACACCAAGCTCGGCATGGCGGGCGCCGGAGGCCGGGCACCGGAAGTCGCCGTCCTGCACCTCGCCCGGCTCGCCGGCTTCGCCCCCGGCCGGCTGCTGGACCCCTTCGACCTCGACCTGCTCGCCCGGCACGGCGTGCGCCCGGCCGACTTCCCCGAGGGCATCTGGCGACGCGGCGGCGCCGGCGGCGAGCAGTACGCCATCCCGCTCGACACCCACCCCATGGTGCTCTTCTACAACACCGAGCTGTGCGCGAAGGCGGGTCTGCTGGGCCCCGGCACGACCCTGCGCCCCATCGAAGGAGCCGAACAGTTCACCGCGGCCCTGCGCGCCGTCAAGCAGGTCACCGGGCAGCCCGCCCTCGTCACCGAGACGCTCGGCTCGGACTGCATCGGCCCCTGGCGCCTGTTCTCCACCCTCTACTCCCAGTTGGGCGGCGCCGTCCTCTCGCCCGACGCGAAGAGCATCGCCCTCGACGACTCCAAGGCGCTCACGGCCCTGGAGTACATGCGCATGATCGTGGAAGAGGGGCTCGCCGTACGGCGGGTCGACTACGTCGGAGCGGTCGGCGTCTTCAACAACGCGAAGACCGGCTTCTACCTCAACGGCGAATGGGAGATCAGCTCCTTCCTCACCACCGGGCTGCCGTTCTCGATGACCCGCGTACCCAACCTCTTCGGCCGGCCCACCGCCCAGGCCGACTGCCACGCCTTCGTCCTGCCGCACCAGGACGGCCGAGGCGGGAAGACCAATGAGGCGGCCCACGCCTTCGTCGCCTGGATGCTCAAGAACACCGTCGAATGGGCCAAGGGCGGCCACGTACCCGCCTACCTGCCCACCCTGAAGGACCCGGAATACCTCGCCCTCACCCCGCAGTCCGCCTACCGCTCGGTCGTCGAGGACGTGGCACTGGACGAGCCCGCCTGGTTCGCCGGCTCCGCCTCCGTCATGTGGATCGAGCTGGGCGCCGTGTTCTCCGGCGTCCTCACCGGGTCACGGACGCCGCGCAACGCCCTCACCGAGGCCAAGGCCCGCCTCCGCACCCTGCTGGAGACCCCCAACCCCTTCGGAGCCGCCGTATGAGCGCGATCCGGAGCGCGGCCGGGGAGGCGGCCGTCAGCGCGCCGGCGGGCGCGACCGTCCGCACCTCCGCCGGCCCGGCCGTGAACACGCCCGCCGGCGCCTCCCCGGGCGCGGCCGTGCGCCGGCACTGGAGCGAGCACGGCCTCGTCTTCATCGCGCCCTTCCTCCTCGTCTACGGGCTCTTCCTGCTCTGGCCCCTGCTCTCCGGCATCGGTATGAGCCTGCGCAGCGACAACATCGCCGGTACGGGCGGCGAGTTCATCGGCCTCGACAACTACGCCGAAGCCCTCCAGGACGCCGGCG
The DNA here is from genome assembly GCF_030406405.1 of Streptomyces ficellus. Classification (GTDB taxonomy): domain Bacteria; phylum Actinomycetota; class Actinomycetes; order Streptomycetales; family Streptomycetaceae; genus Streptomyces; species Streptomyces ficellus_B. The sequence continues at coordinate 5,890 of NZ_JAUEPL010000067.1, read as the reverse complement.
TCTGGTCGTCGCTGTGGAACACCGTCTGGTTCACGGTCCTGTCCACCGTCCCCCTCGTCGTCACCGGCCTGGTCCTGGCCCTGCTCGCCCACCACCTGAGCTGTGTGCAGTGGCTGTGGCGGCTCAGCTGGTTCGCGCCGTTCCTGCTGCCCTCCGGCGTCGTCGGCCTGCTGTTCCTGTGGGTCATCTACCCCTCCGACTTCGGCTTCGCCGACCAGGCGCTCGCCTCCCTCGGCCTGCACCCCGGCATCGGGTGGCTCACCGACGAGCGGTACGCGATGCTCTCCATCGTCCTGACCACCGTGTGGTGGACGGTCGGCTTCAACTTCCTGCTCTACCTCGCCGCGCTCCAGGCGATCCCGCGGCATCTGTACGAGGCCGCCGCACTCGACGGCGCCGGGCCCCGGCACCGGCTGCGCCACATCACCCTGCCCATGCTGCGCACCACCACGGGCGTCATCGTCGTCCTGCAGATCCTCGCCTCGCTGAAGATCTTCGACCAGGTCTACATCATGACCGGCGGCGGCCCCGACGACGCCACCCGGCCGATCCTCCAGTACGTCTACCAGGCCGGATTCACCGGCTACCGGATCGGCTACGCGTCGGCCGTCTCGTACGTCTTCTTCGCCCTGATCCTGATCGTCTCCCTGGTGCACCTGCGGCTGTCCCGCCGCACGCGTGAGGAGAACGCCCGATGAGCCCGCGCTGGACCCTCGGCCGGCTCACGCTGCTGGTCATCGCCCTCGCCCTGGTGGCGCTGTGGGTGCTGCCGATCGCGTGGGCCGTGGCCACCTCCCTGAAGCCGGAGAGCGAGACGGCGAAGACGCCGCTGGAGTGGATCGGCTCGACGCTCACGCTGGAGGCCTACCGGCAGGTGTGGAAGTCCGGCGACCTCACCCAGTGGCTGGTCAACTCCGCCTACACCTCCGTCATGACGACCGCGCTCACCGTCGTCCTGTGCGCGATGGCCGCCTATGGCTTCTCGCGCACCGAGTTCCGGGGCCGCAAGGCGCTGTACGGGCTGGTCCTCGCCGGCATCATGGTGCCGCCGCAGGTGCTGATCGCCCCGCTGTTCGCCGAGATGGTGCAACTCGGCCTCGTGGACACCTACTGGGGCGTCATCCTGCCCCAAGTCGCCGTTCCCGCCATGGTGTTCATCCTGGTGAAGTTCTTCGACGGCGTGCCGCGCGAGCTGGAGGAAGCCGCCTTCGTGGACGGCGCCGGGCGCTGGCGGGTCTTCTGGACGATCGTGATGCCGCTGTCCCGGCCGGTCCTCGCGGCGGTCGCCATCTTCACCTTCATCTCCACCTGGAACAACTTCCTCTGGCCGTTCCTCGTGACCACCGACCCCAACGGCATGACGCTGCCGGTCGGCCTGGTCAACGTCCAGTCGTCCTACGGACTGCGGTACGCCCAGATGATGGCGTCCGTCGTCATCGCGGGACTGCCGCTGCTGATCGTGTTCGCGCTCTTCCAGCGCCAGATCGTCCGCGGCGTCGCCCACACCGGCCTGGCCGGCCAGTAACGCGCTCGCCCCCCGAGAGGACCCCCCCATATGACCCTGCCCGCCCGCTTCACCCTCGATCCCGCCTTCACCGTCGGCGACGTCGACCCGCGTCTGTTCGGCTCGTTCGTCGAGCACCTGGGCCGGTGCGTCTACACCGGTATCCACGAGCCCGGTCACCCCGAGGCGGACGAGGCGGGTCTGCGCACCGATGTCCTCGACCTCATCCGCGAACTCGGTGTCACCACCATCCGCTACCCGGGCGGCAACTTCGTCTCCGGCTACAAGTGGGAGGACGGCGTCGGCCCGGCCGAGCACCGCCCGCGCCGCCTCGACCTCGCCTGGCGCTCCACCGAAACCAACCGCTTCGGCCTGGGCGAGTACATCGGCTTCCTCAAGAAGATCGGCCCGCAGGCGCAGCCCATGATGGCCGTCAACCTCGGCACGCGCGGTGTCGCGGAAGCGCTTGAACTCCAGGAATACGCCAACCACCCGGGCGGCACGGAACTCTCCGAACGCCGGATAGCGAACGGTGACAAAGAGCCCTACGGCATCCGGCTGTGGTGCCTGGGCAACGAGATGGACGGGCCGTGGCAGACCGGCCACAAGACGGCCGGGGAGTACGGGCGGCTCGCCGCCGAGACCGCACGCGCCATGCGCCAGATCGACCGGGACGTCGAACTGGTCGCCTGCGGCAGCTCCAGCCGGAGCATGGAGACGTTCGCCGCCTGGGAGGCGACGGTCCTGGCGGAGGCGTACGACCTGGTGGACTACGTCTCCCTGCACGCGTACTACGAGGAGACGGACGGCGACCGCGACTCCTTCCTGGCGTCCGCCGTCGACATGGAGGCCTTCATCGAGGAGGTCGTCGCCACCTGCGACCACGTCGGCGCACGCCTGAAGTCGCCGAAGCGGATCAACCTGTCCTTCGACGAGTGGAACGTCTGGTACCTGAGCCGCTTCCAGCAGCAGGCCGACGCCGAACCGCTCGACTGGCCCGAGGCCCCCCGCCTGCTGGAGGACAACTACTCCGTCACCGACGCCGTCGTCTTCGGCTCGCTGCTGATAGCCCTGCTGCGCCACGCCGACCGGGTCACCGTCGCCTGCCTCGCCCAACTCGTCAACGTCATCGCCCCGATCATGACCGAACCCGGCGGCCCGGCCTGGCGGCAGACCACGTTCTTCCCGTTCGCCCAGGCCTCCCGCCACGGGCGCGGCCGCGTCCTCGACGTCCGGGTCGACTCGCCCACCTACCCGACGCGCGCGTACGGCGAGGTGCCGCTGCTGCACGCCACGGCGGTACGCGGCGACGACGGCACCGTCACCGTCTTCGCCGTCAACCGGGGCCGGACCGAGCCGCTGCCGCTGGACGTCGCCCTGCACGGCCTGGAGCTGACCGAGGTGATCGAGCACTCCGCGCTGGCCGAGGCCGACCCGGACGCGCGCAACACCCTTGACGATCCCGAGCGCGTCACCCCCCACCCCGTCACCACGACCACGCTCACGGACGGCACCCTGCGCGCCGTCCTGGAACCGATGTCCTGGAACGTCATCCGTCTCGGGGCGGACGGCGCGACGGCGACGGGAGATGGCTGAAAGTGATCGACGGCAAGCGTTGACGCGGAAGCGCTTCAACCCTACGTTCCGTTCAAGCCTGTGGCCGAACCCCCCATTCCAGTCAGCCTGTTGAACAGCGCTTGCCTTCCCCCCACGCAGAAGGGCCGCACCCGCACGCGTACACATCGCCTCACCGCCCCTGAACGGCGGCGGCGTCTCCCCGCGCCGCCGCCCTCCCGGAGGAGCCCCCCATGAGCCGCACCTCGCTGTCGCGCCGCAGGAGGACCTTGCTGGCGCTGCCCGCAGCCGTCCTCCTCGCCCTCGTCCCCACCTCCGCGTCCGCCTACCCCGACCCCGGCCGCGTCACCGGCGACATCGTCGTCCACGACCCGACCATGCTGCGCACCCCGGCCGGCCAGTACCTGCTCTACTCCACCGGCGACGGCCTCCAACTGCGCACCTCCACCGACCGCGTCCACTTCACCCGCACCGGCTCCGCCTTCCCCACCCGGCCGTCCTGGTGGCGCAACTACAACTCCACCTCGGACGTGTGGGCGCCCGACATCTCATACCGCGGCGGAAGGTACTGGATGTACTACTCCGTCTCCTCCTTCGGCTCCAACACCTCGGCCATAGGACTCGCCCGCTCCACGACCGGGGCGCCCGGCAGCTGGACCGATCTGGGCGCCGTCTACACCTCCACCTCGTCCAGCGACTACAACGCGATCGACCCCAACCTCTTCGCCGACAGCGACGGCACGTGGTGGCTGTCCTTCGGCTCCTGGTGGACCGGGATCAAGATGATCCGCATCGACCCGTCGACCGGCAAGCAGCACGCGGGCGACACCGCGCGCCGCTCCCTCGCCTCCCGGCCCACCGGGACCAAGGCCGTCGAAGCGCCGTACATCGTCAAGCGGGGCGCCTATTACTACCTGTTCGCCTCGTACGACACCTGCTGCGCGGGCACCAGCTCCACGTACAAGATCAAGGTGGGCCGTGCCACCCGCGTCACCGGGCCGTACTACGACAAGAACGGCGTCAGCATGCTCGACAACGGCGGCACGCCCGTCCTGGAGAGCCACGGCCGCTACATCGGGCCCGGCGGCCAGTCGATCATGGCGGACAGCGACGGAGACCTGCTCGTCCACCACTACTACGACGGCCAGGACAACGGCACCCCCAAGCTCGGCGTCAACCTTCTGAACTGGAGCAGCGGATGGCCCGTCGCCTACTGACCCTGCTCGCCGCCCTGGTCCTCGCCCTGGGACTCGGCAGCGGCGGCACCGTGAGCGCGGCCGAAGGCCGCCCGTACACCAACCCCGTCAAGGCGCAGAAGGGCGCCGACCCCTGGATCGCCCACCACCAGGGGAACTACTACCTGGTCACCACCTCCTGGACCAACGTCATCACCATGCGCAGGTCGCCGACCCTGGCGGGCCTCTCCACCGCGCCGAGCATCCAGGTGTGGCAGGGCGACGAGGCGTCGCGCTGCTGCAACATCTGGGCACCCGAGATCCACTTCCTCAACGGCCGCTGGTACCTCTACTACACGGCAGGGCAGGACGGTACGGACTACGGCTCCCAGCGCCTGCACGTCCTGGAGAGCGAGGGCGCGGACCCGCAGGGCCCGTACCACTACAAGAACCGGCTCTCGCACTCCTCGCACACCGGCTGGCTCATCGACGGCAGCGTGATGACGGTCGGCGGCCGGCTCTACCTGCTGGCCAGCGCCTGGCAGGGCAGCAACCAGAACCTGCTGATCGCCCCGATGTCCAACCCGTACACCGTCAGCGGCGCCTTCGCCACCCTCTCCAGCCCCACCTACGCCTGGGAGAAGTCCGGCGCCAACGTCAACGAGGGCGCGCAGGTGCTGCAACGGGGAGGCAAGACCTTCATCGTCTACTCGGCCGGCGGCTGCTGGACGCCCGACTACAAGCTCGGCATGCTCACCCTCACCGGCGGCGACCCGCTCTCCGCGTCGTCCTGCCAAGAAGCCCACGCCCGTCTTCAGCCGCGACGACGCGAACGGCGTCTACGGCCCCGGACACAACGGCTTCTTCACCTCCCCGGACGGCTCCGAGAGCTGGATCGTCTACCACGCCAACGACGCCGCCTCAGACGGCTGCGACAACAACCGCACCACCCGCGCCCAGAAGTTCACCTGGAACGCGGACGGCACGCCGAACCTCGGCACTCCGGTACGGCTCGGCACCACCCTGCCGGGCCCTTCCGGCGAGACGGCCGCCACCCCGCGCACGTACACGCTGGTCAACCGGGGAAGCGGCAAGTGCCTGGAGGTGGCGGGAAGTTCGAGCGCGGACGGAGCCGACGTGCGGCAGTGGAGCTGCGACGGCGGCGCCAACCAGCGGTGGCGCGTGGAGGACCTCGGCAACGACACCAGCGTCCTGGTGAACGCCGCGAGCGGCAAGGCTCTCGACACGGCGGACTGCTCCACGGCGGACGGCGCCGATCTGCGCCAGTGGAGCCGGCTGAACAACACCTGCCAGAGCTTCCGCCTCGCGATCACCGCCGGCGGCGGCTGGGTCCGGCTGATCAATGCCAACAGCGGCAAGGTCGCGGACGTCGCCGACTGCTCGGGCGCGGACGGGGCCGACGTACGGCAGTGGACCTGGCTGAACAACGCCTGCCAGCAGTGGCAGGTGCGGTAGGAGGCCCCCGGGTGGGCGGGCCCAGCACTGCCGGGTCCAGGGCGGGCGGCCCCGGGGCGGGCGGGCTCAGGGCTGCCGGCCTCCGGGCGGGCGGGCCCAGCACTGCCGGGCCCAGGGCGGGCGGCCCCCGGGTGGGCGGCCGCAGGGCTGCCGGGCCCAC
>NZ_JAUEPL010000066.1 GCF_030406405.1 Streptomyces ficellus | reverse complement strand
CCCCGCCCGGCCCCCGCACCCCGCCCGCCCGGCCTCCGCACCCGGCCCGGCTTCCGTACCCGCTGCATCGCGCCCGCCCGGGCCCCAGCGCCCGGCCCCCGCGCCCACCCGGGGACGCGCTACCCCCGCCGACCGCGGGTCACCGCGCCGCCACGCCCGGAGGCCAGAATCACGTCGCCGCACCCAGGGCACGCGGCCACCGGCCTTCCCACGCGCTCGTCCCCGTACCCACCCCCGTACAAAAGGGACCCGCGGAGCTGGCGATTCACGCCGAGTCGTCCCATTCCACCCGGTCTTCCGAGCGTATTGCTCCGGAGCCAACAGCACGGCCCTGCAACGGCCGTAGCGCGTGCGAGCGGTCTTCACACCGTCCGACTTTCGATTTCGCCGCCGGGCCTGAAATAGTTCCCCACGATGTTCGCCATCCCTGGCTCCCTGCGACGGGGGGAACTCGGGGGACAAGTAGTGGGGCATGGAGTGCCGGAACTCGTACTGGAATTGAACGGAAGAACCTGGACTCTCGATCCGTCCAGGTCGTACACCCTCGGACGGGATCCGCAGGGCGACCTGGTGATCGACGATGCCAGGGTCTCGTGGCGGCACGCCACGATCAGCTGGGGCGGCCGCAGTTGGGTCATCGAGGACCACGGCTCCACCAACGGCACGTATGTGCAGGGGCAGCGGATCCACCAGATGGAGATCGGTCCCGGTTCCGCCGTGCACCTCGGCAACGCGACCGACGGACCCCGGGTGAGCCTCACCGGCGCCGCGACGGGAGCGGGCGCGTACAGCGCGCAGGCCGCCGCCCCCCAGGCCCAGCAGCCCCAGCCGCAGCCGCAGCCGCAGCCGCAGCCGCAGGCCCACGCCCAAGGCGCCCAGCAGGCATGGCAGCAGCAGGCCCCGGCCGCCGCGCCCCACCCGAACTGGCAACAGCCGCAGCCACCGCAGGCCCAAGTCCCGCACCAGCAGCCACCGCAGGGCCACGTCCCGCACCAGCAGCACGCCTCCGCCCAGCAGTACGCGCAGAAGGTCCCCGGCCAGGGGGATGGCGGCGGCGCGGGCGTCGCGCCGGGCCCCGGCCCGGCCTACGGCGACCGCAGCCCCACCACCTTCCACCAGCTGGCCCTCGGCCGCGTCATGCGCATCGGCCGTGCGCTCGAGAACGAACTGGTCGTCTCCGACCTCCAGGTCTCGCGCCACCACGCCGAGTTCCACGCCACGCCCGACGGCCGGTTCGAGATCCGTGACCTCGGCTCGCACAACGGCACGTACGTCAACGGCCAGCCGCTCGCCAAGTCCGGCTCCGCGCTGATCGGTCCCAACGACATCGTCGGCGTCGGTCACTCGACGTTCCGGCTCGTCGGCGACCGCCTTGAGGAGTTCGTCGACACCGGTGAGGTCTCCTTCTCCGCCCGCCATCTCACCGTCACGGTCGACGGCGGCAAGCAGATCCTGAAGGACGTCTCCTTCGGCGTCCCGGAGAAGTCGCTCATCGCGGTCATCGGCCCGTCCGGCTCCGGCAAGTCGACCCTGCTCAAGGCGCTCACCGGCTACCGCCCGGCCAACCAGGGCGATGTCCTCTACGACAACCGGAACCTGTACAAGCAGTTCGCCGAGTTGCGTCAGCGCATCGGCCTGGTCCCGCAGGACGACATCCTGCACAAGGAGCTGACGGTCCGCACCGCGCTCAAGTACGCCGCCAAGCTCCGCTTCCCCGCCGACACCACCGAGCAGGAGCGCGAGGCCCGGATCGATGAGGTCCTGGGCGAGCTGAAGCTCGACATCCACAAGACCAAGAAGATCACCGCGCTCTCGGGTGGCCAGCGCAAGCGTGTCTCCGTCGCGCTGGAGCTGCTGACGAAGCCGTCGCTGATCTTCCTGGACGAGCCGACCTCCGGCCTCGACCCGGGCATGGACCGCGACGTCATGCAGCTGCTGCGCGGCCTGGCCGACGACGGCCGTACGGTCCTCGTCGTCACCCACTCCGTCGCCGAGCTGGCGCTCTGCGACAAGCTGCTGGTCATGGCGCCGGGCGGTTCGGTGGCCTACTTCGGCCCGCCGGAGGAGGCGCTCAACTTCTTCGGATACGAAACCTGGGCCGACGTCTTCTCCGCGTTCGAGAACTACCGCGACTACGACTGGGCGGGCCGCTGGAGGGGCTCGCAGCACTACCAGCTGTACGCCGCGGACATCGACGCCGTCGCCGCCCAGTCCGTACAGATGCCGCCCGCCCAGGCGATGCGTCAGCCCAAGCCGCAGGGCTGGGGCGCCCAGCTGTGGACCCTGATCCGGCGCTACCTGTCCGTCATCGCCTCCGACAAGGGCTTCATGGCCCTCATGGTGATCCTCCCGGCCGTCCTCGGCGGGCTCTCCACGGCGATCAGCTCCGACTACGGGCTCAGGCCCAGCCCACGCGGGGTCAACACCAGCGCGGCGATGATCCTGCTGATCATGTCCATCGGCGCGTGCTTCGCGGGGGCCGCCAACTCCGTACGTGAACTGATCAAGGAACGGGTCATCTACGAACGGGAACGTGCCACCGGCTTGTCACGTTCGGCGTACCTGATGTCGAAGGTGATCGTCCTCGGTCTGATCACCATCGTGCAGGGGGCCATCATCGGTGGCATCGGCTTCGGTCTGCGCGACGTCCCGGACGAGGGCCTGATCTTCGGCTCCTCCCTGGTACGGCTGGAACTGACCCTGCCGATCATGGCTCTCGGCTTCACCTCGATGATGTTCGGCCTGATCATCTCCTCGCTGGTGAAGACCGCCGAGAAGACCATGCCCCTGCTGGTGATGTTCGCGATCATCCAGGTCGTCTTCACCGGCTGCCTGTTCACCCTGAACGGTCAGGTCGGCCTCAATGAGTTCTCCTACCTCATGCCGTCCCGATGGGCCGTTGCCGCCGCCGGCACCACCGCGCAGCTGAACGTCCTGTTCCCCAACCAGGACGATCCCACCGAGACGGACCCGCTGTGGGACCACGAGGTCGGCCAGTGGCTGGTCGACATGGGCGCACTCCTGGCGCTCGGCGCCATCTGCGGCGTGATCGTGGCGCGCCTGCTGCGCCGCCACGAGCCCGAGGTCATGCGCAAGTAGCGAGCGACAGCGCCCGCGAAGACCGCGAGGGCGGCACCCCGCACGGGGTGCCGCCCTTCGGCATGTGTGAACCGGCTCAGAGGCCTCAGTAGGCGCTGTTGACGTTGTCCATGGAGCCGTAGCGGTCGGCCGCGTAGTTGCAGGCGGCGACGATGTTGGCGACCGGGTCCCACTGGCTCTTCTTGGTGCCCGGGACGTGGTAGGCGTCGAAGGTCGGCTTGATGACCTGGAGCAGGCCGATCGACGGGACGCCGTTGATGGCGTTGATGTCCCAGTTGTTGATCGCGTTCGGGTTACCGCTGGACTCCCGCATGATGTTGCGGTGGATGCCCTCGTAGGAGCCCGGGATGTTGTGCTTCTTCATGATGTCGAGCGCCTCGCGGATCCAGCCGTCGAGGTTGTTCGCGTACACCGGCTTGCGGGCGGCGGCGCGGCTGGCGGCGGCCTTGGCGGCGGCGCGCTTCTTGGCGGCGGCCTCGGCCTTCGCCTTCGCGGCGGCCTGAGCCTTGGCCTTGGCGGCAGCCTCGGCCTTCGCCTTGGCGGCCGCGGCGTCGGCCTTGGCCTTCAGCTCGATGGTGGTCTGCTGCTCGGTGATGCCGAGGTGCAGCGGCTTGCTCTGCGTGTTGGCGAACGCGACCGGAGCGGCCGCGGCGGCGGCGGCGACAGCCTGCGGCTCGGTCTCAGCGGCGGCGTCGTTGCCGGGAACGACGGAGAAAGCGAGCGCGGCGGCGCTGAGCGTGGCGATGCCGGCGAGGGAAAGCTTGTGGTTCTTCTTGAGACGGCTGAAGCCGGGGCGGGTGCTGAACACGGACATGCAGTCGTACCTCTTCGAATCGGGAGCCGTCGCGGCCAGGGCGGCACTTCGCCTGCTCGGCGGGCGACGGTTGCCAATTCTTAGCGGCAGCAAAATCCCGTGGCAAAGGTGTGACGTACGATGCCGGGTAGTGGATCAGCGGGTGCCGGAGAGACCCTCCGGACCCTGATGACACCCGCTGGACCAGCACTGATATAGAGGCTTATGACGCCACTAGCCATCTTCGTAAGTGACCTACGTCCTATGCGCGGGCTCACATCGGGCACGTATCGGTCTCACGATCTGTTGCATAAGTAATGCGCTCAGTGAGGGGCCTCATCCGGGAGTATGAGGTGGGCGTCGCCGAACTCGTGCCAGAGGTAGAGCCGCCTCAGCGCCTCGGTGTACGCACGGCCCAGCGCCTCCCGCCCGGCGAGCGCCTCCAGCATCAGCAGATGCGACGCCTCGGGCTCGTGCAGCCCGGTCAGCAGACCGTCCACGGCGCGCACCCCGCGCCGCGGCGTGATCACCAGGTCGGTCCACCCCGAAGCCGCCCGTACGGCACCGTCGCCGCCCACCGCCGACTCCAGCGCCCGCACCGCCGTCGTCCCCACCGCCACGACCCGGCCGCGCCCCGCACCGGCGGGCGTGCCCCGCGTCCCGCCGAGCCCCCTCGCCGCGTTCACCAGCCACGCCGTGGACGCCGGCACCTCGAAGCGCTCCGGGTAGGGCGGCTCGTGCGCCTCCGCCGAGGCCACCCCCGTGTGCAGCGTCACCGGCGCGAACCGCACGCCCCGGCTCACCAGCTCCGCCACCAGCCCGGCCGTGAAGGGCCGCGCCGCGCTCGGCATCTCCGCGGAGCCCGCGCCGTCGGGGGCGGGCGTCGCGAAGACGGTCTGGTACGCCGACAGCGGCTGGTCGCGTTCCGTGTACCCGTACCGGATGGGACGCCCGTACCCGGCCAGCAGCCCCGGCACACCCACCGACACCGAAGCCCACCACAGCCGTGCCGCCCCCCGGCTCAACGGCTCGTCCAGCACCAGGTGCGCCCCGCCGGGCAACCGCACCACCCCGCCCGCCGGTCCGCCGGCCCGCGGCCGGGTACTGCCCCGCCCGTCCGGATCGCGCAGCTCCACCGCCCACCGCCCGTCGTCGCCCCGCGTCGAGAAGTGCACGACGACCGTGTCCCCGCCCAGCCGCCCGGTGACGGCGGCCGCCAGCGTGGCCGACGTATTCACCACCAGCACGTCCCCGGCCCGCAACAGCCCCGGCAGCTCCCGGAACGCGTGGTGCGACACCTCGGTACCCCGCGACACCATCAGCCGTACGTCGTCCCGCCCCGCGCCCCGCTGCTCGGCCGGCACCCGCGCCGACAGCTCCGCCGGCACCCGCAGCGCGTCGAGCACGCTCACGCCTCCACCCCCAGCAGGGAGGGTGCCGTGTACCGCCCACTCACCGGCCGCTCGTCCAGCAGCCGCAGGAAGCCCGGCACCACCGACTCGGGACTCGGCCGGTCCGCGTCGTCGAGGGGCACGGCCGCCGCGTACAGATCGGTGCGCATATCGCCCGGATCCACCGCCCACACCCGCAGCCCCGGCTCCTCGACGGCCAGCACCGCCGCCAGCTGATCCAGCGCCGCCTTGGACGCCCCGTAGCCGCCCCACGTCTCGTACGCCTCGACAGCCGCGTCCGAACTGACCGCGATCACCGCCCCCGCCGCACTCGCCCGCAACAGCGCGATCGCTTCCTGTACGAGGCCGAGCGCGGCCACGACGTTGGTCTCCAGCGCCGCCCGCAGCCCGTCCAGCGACTGCGCCTCCAGCGGCACCAACGGCTCGGCGCCCAGCGCGCTGGCATTGCTCACCAGCAGGTCGAGCCCGCCCATCTGCCGCGCCGCGGCCACCAGCGCCGCCCGGTGCGCGGCGTCCGTGACGTCCCCGGACAGCGCCACCACCCGCGTCCCGTGCGCCCGTGCGGCGCGGGCGCTCTCCTCCAGTACGGACGCGGTCCTCGCGTCCAGCACCAGATCCCAGCCCCGGCGGGCGAGCGCTGCGGCCAGTGCGCGTCCCAGCCCCTTCGAAGCACCCGTGATGATCGCGACAGCCATGAAACCCATCCCCTGAGAACCGTGGAAACCGACGAACCGGTGGACCGGTGGACCGGCGGACCGATTGCCGGTCCGGCGGACCGCTGGACCGATCCCGGTCCGGCGAGCCGGTGGACCGATACCGGTCCCGATGCCCTCAGCCTGGAACCCGGCCCCCACCGGCCGCCTCGTCCGCGAGCCCCGACCCATGGGGGACTTCGACCTAGGCCTTCCGCCCTAACCCGCCGCCGTCCCCGGTCCGATACGGACTGTCACACCCCACCGGTAACGTGAACACATGACCGATCGACCGCCCCGCTCCGGCCTCGCCGCCGTCAGCACCGCCCTGCTGGCGATGAGCAGGCACCTGGAGGTGCGCGACGTCCTCAAGACGATCGTGGCCTCCGCCCGCGAGCTGCTCGACGCCGAGTACGCGGCACTGGGCGTCCCCGACGACCACGGCGGCTTCGCCCAGTTCGTCGTGGACGGCGTCAGTGAGGAACAGTGGAAGGCGATCGGTCCGCTGCCGCGCCAGCACGGCATCCTCGCGGCCATGCTCCACGAGGCGAAGCCCCAGCGCCTCGCGGACGTCCGCAAGGACCCCCGCTTCGAGGGCTGGCCCTCCGCCCACCCCGACATGTCGGACTTCCTGGGCCTGCCCATCCGGGACGGCGACGAGACCATCGGCGCGCTGTTCCTCGCCAACAAGCGCTGTCCCAAGGCGGGAGCCGGGGCAGGCTGCGGCTTCACCGAGGACGACGAGGAACTGCTCGGCATCCTGGCCCAGCACGCGGCGATAGCCCTCACCAACGCCCGGCTGTACGAGCGCAGCCGCGAGCTCACCATCGCCGAGGAGCGCTCACGGCTCGCCCACGAGCTGCACGACGCCGTCAGCCAGAAACTGTTCTCCCTGCGGCTCACCGCCCAGGCGGCCGCCGCCCTCGTCGACCGGGACCCGGCCCGCGCCAAGGGGGAGCTCCAGCAGGTCGCCGCGCTCGCCGCCGAGGCCGCGGACGAACTGCGCGCCGCTGTGGTCGAGCTGCGCCCCGCCGCCCTGGACGAGGACGGCCTCGTCCACACCCTCCGTACGCAGATCCAGGTCCTGGACCGGGCCCATGCCGCCCGCGTCACCTTCGACAGCTCCGGCATACGGGCTCTGCCCGCCGCCCAGGAGGAGGCCATGCTCCGGGTCGCCCAGGAGGCCCTGCACAACGCGCTGCGCCACTCGGGGGCGGACCACGTCGCAGTCGCGCTGGTCCGGCGGGGCCAGGGCGCCCTGCTCAGCGTCACCGACAACGGCAGGGGATTCGAACCCCGCTCCGTCCGCCGCGCCGGCCGCCACCTCGGGCTCGTCTCCATGCGGGACCGGTCGAGCGGCGTCGGCGGAAGGCTCACGGTCCAGTCCGCGCCCGGCAAGGGCACCACGATCGAGATGGAGGTCCCCGGTGGCTGACACCGTGCCCCGGACGAAACCGGGCATCCGCGTCCTGCTGGTCGACGACCACCAGGTGGTCCGCCGCGGGCTGCGCACGTTCCTGGAGGTCCAGGACGACATCGAGGTCGTGGGGGAGGCGGGCGACGGCGCCGAGGGCGTGGCCCGTGCCGAGGAGCTGCGCCCCGACGTCGTCCTCATGGACGTCAAGATGCCCGGCATGGACGGCATCGAGGCCCTGCGCAAGCTCCGCGAGCTGACCAACCCGGCCAAGGTCCTCATCGTCACCAGCTTCACCGAGCAGCGCACGGTGATCCCCGCGCTGCGGGCGGGCGCGTCGGGTTACGTATACAAGGACGTCGACCCCGACGCGCTGGCCGGCGCCATCCGCTCCGTACACGCCGGCCATGTCCTGCTCCAGCCGGAGGTGGCCGGGGCGCTCCTCTCCCAGGACGAGGGCAATGGCGGCACGGGCCGGGGCAGCACCCTCACCGAACGGGAGCGGGAAGTCCTCGGCCTGATCGCCGATGGCCGCTCCAACCGCGAGATCGCCCGCGCGCTCGTCCTCTCCGAGAAGACCGTCAAGACGCACGTCTCCAACATCCTGATGAAGCTGGACCTCGCCGACCGGACGCAGGCGGCGCTGTGGGCCGTACGCCACGGCCTGACCGGCTGATTCAACGCCGCGCCTCAACGCCGGTGTCTCACCGCCCTGTCTCAACGCCCTGTCTCAGCGCTGAGTCAACCCCGAGCCCACCACCGATCTGAGATTCATACCGTCGTGTGTATGTCACCCGCTCGGCGTAACGACATCGCCCGGTGGCCGTTCTCCATGGCGTGCTGCGGTGATCGCCGCAGCGATAGCCAACGGAGGATCCTGAAGTGAAGAACCTGAAGAAGGCCGCTGCTGTGACCATGGTCGCCGGTGGGCTGGTCGCCGCCGCCGCCGGTGCCGCGTCCGCCACGGATGGCGCCCACGCGCACGGCAAGGCGGTCAACTCGCCGGGCGTCGGCTCCGGCAACCTGGTTCAGGCCCCGGTCCACGTCCCGGTGAACGTCAGCGGCAACAGCGTCAACGTCATCGGCGTGCTGAACCCGGCCTTCGGGAACACGGCCGTCAACCACTGACCGCCGCGACGCCAGGCCCCGGCCCCCAGCCCCCGGCTGGGGGCCGCCCCCTTGTCCACGCGCCGCCCCACCGGGCCGGACGGCCCCCACTCCGGGTTCCCCGCGGCGCCCATCAACTGCCCTTCAACCAACCCGGCATCAGCCGCCGATCGAGCGCAACCACCGTCCGCCCGGCGCCCATCAGCCGCCGATCAACCAAGCGCCCGTAAAGCCCGGCCCGGCGCCCGTAGACGCCCGGCCCGAGGCCCGTAGACGCCCGGCCCGACGCCCGTAAACGCCCGGCGCCCGTAGACGCCAGGCCCGGCGCCCCGTCAACCGCCCCTACCCCCGCCCGATCAAGCAACGCCCCGAGCGCGGCGAAAAGCCACCGTCACCCCCGCTCCCGTTCCTCCACCCACGCGTTGAAGGCCGCCACCTGCGCCCGGCGTGCCACCCGCTCCACCGGCCGCAGCGCCTCCACCCGCGCCGCCATCTCCGAGGCGCTCACTGCCCCGCCGTGCCCGTTGTCGTACGCCAGCGAGATCAGCAGGCCCACCCGCTGCGCCAGCTCCAGCACCCGGAACGCCCGCGCCGGATACCCCGGCGCCAGCACCTCACGCCCCGCCTCCGCCCGAGCCCGGTAGGCCTCCAGCGCCGCCTCCGCCACCGGCCCCGACGCCGCCACGTCCAGCCGCGTCAGCACCACGGTCGCCTCCCGCAGAGCCTCCGCGAGCTCCCGCTCCGCCTCGCCCAGCGACGGCACGTCCGCCGGCGGGGCTTCCCGCACCGGCAGGCAGTGCCAGACCACCTCCACGTGCACGTCCCCGGCCGGCCCCGCCTCGTACACCTCCGGTACGAGTCCGAAACCCGCCCCGTACCCGACGACCGCCTCCTCCGCCTCCAGCGCCCGCGCGTTGAACTCCGCCGGTCCGCTCAGCCCCAGCGGATGCCCCGGCGCCGGCAGCGCCACCCGCCACCCCGCGACCCCCAGCGCCCGCAGCCGCCCCAGCGCCAGCGTCAGCCCCACCGGCCCCGCTTCGTCCGGCAGCCCCTCGACCCGGTGCACGGCGTCGTCCCCGACGATCGCGAGCACGGCCTCATCCGGCGACACCAACCCGGCCAGCAAGGCGTTCCCCCATGCGGCCAACCGTCCTGAACGTGGTTCCGAAAGCATGCCCCCACCCTAAGGTCGTGTCCGCGAAGTCCCGGCTGCCTGGCGAGGCCTGGTCCGGCCGGCGCGGGGACTGGCCAGGTACCGTCCCGGCCACCACCCCACCTCCGCCCAGAACCGGATAGGACGGGCCCTAAGGACCGGCGCGTCGCACCAGTGGCGTAGGTTTTCCCTGGGAGCCGCGCCCGCAGAGGTGCGAGCGACGACGAGACTCGACCGCAAGGGGAGACACAACGCTCATGAGCGATGTACTGGAGCTGGTGGACGTATCCGTGGTCCGCGACGGACGCGCTCTGGTGGACGACGTCTCCTGGTCGGTCAAGGAGGGCGAGCGCTGGGTCATCCTCGGGCCCAACGGCGCCGGCAAGACCACCCTCCTCAACGTCGCGTCCAGCTACCTCTTCCCCACCAGCGGCACCGCCCGCGTCCTCGGCGACCAGCTCGGCACGGTCGACGTCTTCGAGCTGCGGCCCCGCATCGGCATGGCCGGCATCGCCATGGCCGACAAGCTGCCCAAGCGCCAGACCGTCCTGCAGACCGTCCTCACCGCCGCGTACGGCATGACCGCCACCTGGCACGAGAGCTACGACGCCGTCGACGAGGAGCGCGCCCGCGCCTTCCTCGACCGCCTCGGCATGACGGACTTCCTGGACCGCAAGTTCGGCACCCTCTCCGAGGGCGAGCGCAAGCGCACCCTGATCGCCCGCGCGATGATGACCGACCCCGAGCTGCTGCTCCTCGACGAGCCGGCCGCCGGCCTTGACCTCGGCGGCCGTGAGGACCTGGTCCGCCGCCTCGGCCGCCTGGCCCGCGACGCCTACGCCCCGTCCATGATCATGGTCACGCACCACGTCGAGGAGATCCCGCCGGGCTTCACCCACGTCCTGATGATCCGTCAGGGCAAGGTGCTGGCCGCAGGCCCCATGGAGATGGAGCTGACCTCCCGCAACCTCTCCCACTGCTTCGGCCTCCCGCTCGTCGTCGAGCACGTCGGCGACCGCTACACCGCGCAGGGCCTGCCCCTCTCCTGACCGCGCCCTGACCGCGCCCTGTCCGCGACGGGACCCCGGGTCCTACCATGACCATGTGGACATCGACGCATGGGTCTGGTGGCTGATCGGCGCGGTGGGACTCGGCATCCCGCTCGTACTGACCGCGATGCCGGAATTCGGAATGCTGTCCGTCGGGGCGATCGCCGGGGCCGTGGCCGCCGGCCTCGGCTTCGGCGTCGTGACCCAAGTGGTGGTTTTCGCGGCGGTCTCCGTCGCGCTCATCGCGGTGGTGCGGCCGATCGCGGCGCGCCACCGCGACGGGCGGCCACAACTGGCCACGAACATCGACGCGCTGAGGGGCCGTCAAGCCGTCGTCCTCGAACGGGTCGACGGCACCGGCGGCCGCATCAAGCTGGCCGGCGAAGTCTGGTCCGCCCGCGCCCTGGACGCGGACCAGTCCTTCGAACCCGGCCAGCAGGTCGACGTGGTCGAGATCGACGGCGCCACCGCCGTGGTCATGTGACCTGACGGTGCGTCATATAACGTACGAGCCGGTGACGGACGGAACCCGGCCAACCCCGCCGAACGGCACACACGACAGCCCGCCGTCTGCGAAACTCGATCATCGAACCAACCGGCAACGAACCGGCCGACAACCGGCAGCGAAGGGCACGGGGAACACACGATGCCATCAGTCATCATCGTCCTGGTCATCCTGGTGGTGCTCGTCTTCATCGCCCTGATCAAGACGATCCAGGTCATCCCGCAGGCCAGCGCCGCCATCGTCGAGCGCTTCGGCCGCTACACCCGCACCCTCAACGCGGGCCTGAACATCGTCGTCCCGTTCATCGACTCGATCCGCAACCGGATCGACCTGCGTGAACAGGTCGTCCCCTTCCCGCCCCAGCCGGTGATCACCCAGGACAACCTGGTCGTGAACATCGACACCGTCATCTACTACCAGGTGACCGACGCCCGCGCCGCGACCTACGAGGTCGCCAGCTACATCCAGGCGATCGAGCAGCTCACCGTCACCACCCTCCGCAACATCATCGGCGGCATGGACCTGGAGCGGACCCTCACCTCCCGCGAGGAGATCAACGCTGCCCTGCGCGGCGTCCTCGACGAGGCCACCGGCAAGTGGGGCATCCGCGTCAACCGTGTCGAGCTCAAGGCGATCGAGCCGCCGACCTCCATCCAGGACTCGATGGAGAAGCAGATGCGCGCCGACCGCGACAAGCGCGCCGCGATCCTCACCGCCGAAGGTATCCGCCAGTCGCAGATCCTGACCGCCGAGGGCGAGAAGCAGTCCGCGATCCTCCGCGCCGAAGGTGAGGCCAAAGCCGCCGCGCTGCGCGCCGAGGGCGAGGCCCAGGCCATCCGTACGGTCTTCGAGTCCATCCACGCCGGCGACCCCGACCAGAAGCTGCTCTCCTACCAGTACCTCCAGATGCTTCCGAAGATCGCCGAGGGCGACGCCAACAAGCTCTGGATCGTCCCCAGCGAGATCGGCGACGCCCTCAAGGGCCTGTCCGGCGCCTTCGGCAACCTCGGCGGCGGCGTCCCCGGCTTCAACACCGGCGGCGCCGGCAAGGACCGCCCCGCCCAACGCCGCGAAGAACCCCCGGTCGACTGAGCCACCCGCACTTCGTGCATGATCAGTGCATCAAGCACCGATGCCGCAAGCGCCACAAGTGCCGCAAGCTCGCCAGCACGGGCTGGCACTGACTGGCACGGGCTGGCACGGACTGGCACGGACTGGCACTGATTCTGTACGAGGGGCACAGCGTGACGATCTGGGAGATGCTGGCCGTCTTCGCCGCGGGCATCGGCGCCGGCACGATCAACACCATCGTGGGATCGGGAACACTGATCACGTTCCCGGTCCTGCTCGCCACCGGCCTCCCGCCGGTCACCGCCACCGTCTCCAACGCGCTCGGCCTCATCCCCGGCTCCATCAGCGGCGCCATCGGCTACCGCGCCGAGCTCACCGGCCAGCGCCGCCGGATCGTCCGCCTCTGCGTCGCCGCCGCCATCGGCGGACTGGGCGGCGCCATACTGCTGCTGCTCCTGCCGCCCACCGCGTTCGAGACCATCGTCCCGGTCCTCGTCGGCCTCGCCCTCGTCCTGGTCATCCTGCAGCCCCGCATCTCCAAAGCCGTCCAGCGCCGCCGCGAACGCGAGGGCACCGAGGACGGCGACCCCGCCGGCGGCCCGCTCCTCTTCGCCGGCCTCCTCCTCGCCAGCGTCTACGGTGGCTACTTCACCGCCGCCCAAGGGATCATCTACCTCTCCCTCATGGGCATGCTGCTCCACGACACCCTGCAGCGCCTCAACGCGGCGAAGAACATCCTGGCGGCCGTCGTCAACACCGTCGCCGCTCTCTTCTTCCTCTTCGCCGCCCACTTCGACTGGACGGCGGTGCTCCTGATCGCCATCGGCTCCACGATCGGCGGCCAGATCGGAGCCAAGGTCGGCCGCCGCCTCCCGCCCGCGGTACTGCGAGGAGTGATCATCGTCGTCGGCACCCTCGCCATCGTCCAACTCGTCACCCGGCACTGACCCTTGACGAGGGGCCGACGCGACCGAAGCCCGCCTCTGCCTGAGACGGGCCACCCGCACCAAAGACCACGGTGACGGTTACGCCGCCGTCGACTGCCCGAGCCACTCCGGCAGCTCCGACCGCTCACCGGTCCGCATCGCCAGCAGCATCGCCTCCGCCGGCGACGGCACGAACGGCTGGTGCAGCAGCGGCATCCCCGCCTGCTCCGGCGTACGGTCCGCTTTGCGGTGATTGTCCTCGGCGCAGGACGCCACCGTATTCAGCCAGTTGTCCCCACCACCCTGCGCCCGCGGCACCACGTGGTCCACGGTCGTCGCGCGCCTTCCGCAGTACGCGCACCTGTGCTGGTCCCGTATCAGCACCCCCCGCCTCGACCATGGGGCCTGTCTTCGGAACGGCACCCTGACGTACCTGCACAGCCTGATCACCCGCGGTACGGGAAGATCCACGGCGGCCGCCCGCATCCGCAGCCGGGGGTGCTCCTGCTCGACAACGGCCTTGTCCTGCAACACCAGCACCACCGCGCGGTTGAGAGTCACCGTCGACAGCGGCTCGAAGCTCGCGTTGAGTACCAGCGTGTCCCGCATCCTGCCCACCTCCCGTGTGCCGGCCCAGCCCCGTCGGCGGGCCTGGGGCGTGGCTCAACTCTGGCCGGGCGAGCCGGGTTGGACAACGCAATATCGTGCTCACCGGGGCCAGCCCCCGGGACCCCCAGCAACAAAAGATGCCCGCTCCTGATCTCTCCAAGACCAGGAGCGGGCAAACAACAAGCGAATGATCAGCTCTCCGCGGGAGCCGCGTACTCACCGATCAGCTGCGCACGCGCCAGCGTGTGGAAGCGGAGGTTGAACCCCACCACGGCGGGCGAAGCGTCCGAGTCCGGCCCCAGCTTCTCCTGGTCCACCGCGTACACGGTGAACACATACCGGTGCGCCGGATCCCCGGGCGGCGGCGCCGCACCACCGAAATCCTTCGACCCGTAGTCGTTACGGGCGTGGACCGCCCCCTCGGGCAGCCCTTCGAACTTCCCGCTCCCCGCACCCGCCGGCAGCTCCGTGACCGTCGCCGGGATGTCGAACAGGACCCAGTGCCAGAACCCGCTGCCGGTCGGCGCGTCCGGGTCGAAACACGTCACGGCGAAACTCTTCGTCTCCGCCGGGAAGCCCTCCCACCGCAAATGCGGCGAGGTGTTCCCCGCCGCGTAGACCTGCGCGTCCGGCAGCACAGCTCCCTGCTCCAGGTCGTCGCTCACCACCGTGAACGACGGCACCTGCGGAAGGAACTCATGAGGGAGCGGCGCCCTCTTCCCCTCGGCCACGTCCGTACCTCCGATTCGTCCGTCCAACCTGATGCCCCCCGCGTTCCCCGAAATCACAGCCAGTTGCGACGACCACCGACATCGGCGAGCCACTGGTTGAGGTACGCCGCCCAGTCGGTGTTCTGGAAGTCGTTCAGCCCCACCGTGAAGGCCCGGTAGGAGTCGCTGCTCTCACTGAACAGCCCCGGCTTCTTGTCCATCTCCAGGACGACGTCCATCTCGCGCTCGTCCGCGACGAACGTCAGCTCCACCTGGTTCAGCCCCCGGTACTGCTGCGGCGGCAGGAACTCGATCTCCTGGTAGAAGGGCAGCTTCTGCCGCGTCCCCCGGATGTGCCCGCGCTCCATGTCCGCGCTCTTGAAGCGGAAGCCGAGCTGGATGAAGGCGTCCAGGATCGCCTGCTGAGCCGGCAGCGGGTGCACATTGATCGGGTCCAGGTCGCCCGAGTCCACCGCCCGCGCGATCTCCAGCTCCGTCCTCACCCCGATGTCCATGCCGGGCAGCCGCTGCCCGGCGATGGTGGTGACCGGCGTCTCCCACGGGATCTCCAGGCCGAACGGCACCACGTGCACCGCCCCGGCCTTCACCTCGAAGGCCCCACCGAGCCGCACCTTGGTGAACTCGATGTCCTGCTTGACCTCCTGGTCGCCACCCTCGACCTCGACGCGCGCCTGCAGCCCGACCGACAGTCCCTCGATCTGCTGATCCACCGAGCCGCCCTGGATCCGCACCTCACCCTGGACGACCCCACCGGGCACCACATTCGCCTCGGTGAGCACCGTCTCCACGGACGCCCCACCCGCACCCAGACTCGCGAGCAGCTTCTTGAACCCCATGTCCACTCCTTCTCGGGTCCTGACCCCTACATAGGCGCATACACGCCTACGCGCGACGACCGTAGCCGGTTCCCCAGTACGCTCGTACGACATGATCGAGAGCCCCGACCGTACGCCGCTGCCGCGCGCCTTTTTCGACCGCCCCGTACTCGAGGTCGCCCCGGACCTGCTCGGCCGCATCCTCGTACGCATGACGGACGATGGCCCCATCGAGCTCCGCCTCACCGAAGTGGAGGCCTACGCGGGCGAGGCCGACCCAGGCTCCCACGCCTACCGGGGCCGCACCGCCCGCAACGCCGTGATGTTCGGACCGCCCGGTCACGCATACGTCTACTTCACCTACGGGATGTGGCACTGCCTGAACCTGGTGTGCGGCCCCGAGGGCTTCGCCAGTGGTGTGCTGCTGCGCGCCGGCGAGGTCCGAGTCGGCCAGGAGCTCGCCCGCAAACGTCGGCTCTCGGCCCGATACGACAAGGAACTGGCCAAGGGCCCCGCCCGCCTGGCCACCGCCCTGGACGTCGACCGCACCCTTGACGGCACCGATGCCTGCGCCGGCCCCGGCTCCCCTCTCTCCGTACTGACCGGTTCTCCCGTCTCCGCCGACCACGTACGCAGTGGCCCCCGCACCGGAGTGGGAGGCGACGGCGCCACCCACCCCTGGCGCTTCTGGATCGACGGCGACCCCACCGTGAGCCCCTACCGGGCCCACGCTCCGCGCAAGAGGGGGGCTTGACTTGGGCCACCGAAGCGCCTAATGTCTACCGAGCTGCGAGAGCCAGGCCTGCTGTTCAAGCACCCCTGGCGCAGACATCCACTACCAACGATCGATCTCCCCGATGGGGTTCGAGTTCCGGCATGCCGGAATTTATCCCCAGAGGCTCGATTATGAGCCGTCGAGGAAATGGTCTAAAGTAGCGGAAGCCGAAAGGCAAAGGCCCTCCAACGGCCACCGGAAACAAAATCCGACCGGAAACGGAACGGAAAACGGATCTGGTAGGGTTGGAAACGCGAAATACCGAAGGGAAGCGCCCGGAGGAAAGCCGCAGAGTGTGTCTCTGTGGTGAGTACAAAGGAAGCGTCCGTTCCTTGAGAACTCAACAGCGTGCCAAAAATCAACGCCAGATATGTTGATACCCCGTCCATCTTCGGATGGTCGAGGTTCCTTTGAAGAAAACACAGCGAGGAT
>NZ_JAUEPL010000065.1 GCF_030406405.1 Streptomyces ficellus | reverse complement strand
ACGAGCCCTTCGATCCGGCGTTCGCGCTGCATCGGGGCGGCAAGATGGCCGTCCAGGCGACGGTTCCGGTGCGCGACAAGGACGATTTGTCCCTCGCGTACACCCCCGGCGTCGCCAAGGTGTGCAGACGCCGGGGCGGCGACCCGCGGGGCGGCGGAGGCGGCCGGCGCGGGCGGGGCCGAGTTGGTGGCGCAGCGGGAGGTGCTGCGGCGGCTCGGGGTGAGCGGGGAGCGTCCGCCGCTCGCGATGGCGTCCAGCGACCCGGCCGGCTACGTCCGGGCGCTCGCCGCCGCAGGGGAGGCCGCCGAGCTGACCGCCCGGGGCGGGCTGGGTGACTTCACCTGGCTCCTCCAGCGGGTGCCCGGCGAGGGATACTGTCCGGCATGACGGCAAGGGCGACGAGCGAGACGAGGGAGCCCATGGAGACCACGGTCGGCGTCGGCGGTGCCGCGGAGAGCACCGACATGGTGCTGAACATCGGGCCCCAGCACCCCTCCACGCACGGCGTGCTGCGCCTCCGCCTCGTCCTCGACGGCGAGCTGATCCAGCACGCCGAGCCGATCGTCGGCTATATGCACCGCGGCGCGGAGAAGCTCTTCGAGGCGCGCGACTACCGCCAGATCATCATGCTGGCCAACCGCCACGACTGGCTGTCGGCGTTCTCCAACGAGCTCGGTGTCGTCATGGCCGTCGAGCGGATGCTCGGCATGGAGGTCCCGGAGCGCGCCGTCTGGACGCGCACCCTGCTCGCCGAGCTGAACCGGGTCCTCAACCACCTGATGTTCCTCGGCTCGTACCCCCTCGAACTGGGCGGTATCACCCCGATCTTCCACGCCTTCCGCGAGCGGGAGGACCTCCAGCACGTGATGGAGGAGGTCTCCGGCGGCCGTATCCACTACATGTTCAACCGGGTCGGCGGCCTCAAGGAGGACCTGCCGGCCGGCTGGCTCGGCCGGGCCCGCGACGCGGTGGCGGCGATCCGCTCCCGTATGGACGTGTACGACCGTCTCGTCCTCGGCAACGAGATCTTCCGCGGCCGCACCCGCGGCGTGGGCACGATGTCGCCCGAGATCGTGCACGCGTACGGGGTCAGCGGCCCGCTCGCCCGCGCCTCGGGCGTCGACTTCGACCTGCGCCGCGACGAGCCGTACCTGGCGTACGGGGAGCTCCAGGACACCCTTGAGGTGGTCACCCGCACCGAGGGGGACTGCCTGGCCCGCTTCGAGTGCCTGCTGGGGCAGACCCACAACTCCCTTGACCTCGCCGACGCCTGCCTCGACCGGATCGCCGAGCTGCCGCCCGGCCCGATCAACCAGCGGCTGCCGAAGGTCCTCAAGGCGCCCGAGGGCCACACGTACGCCTGGACCGAGAACCCCCTCGGCATCAACGGCTACTACCTGGTCTCCAAGGGCGACAAGACCCCCTACCGCCTCAAGCTCCGCTCCGCGTCCTACAACAACGTCCAGGCCCTGACCGAGCTGCTGCCCGGCACGCTGGTCGCCGACATGGTGGCGATCCTGGGCTCGTTCTTCTTCGTCGTCGGCGACATCGACAAGTAGGCGGCGGGGCGGACCGGCTAGGAGACCGCGTCGCGCCGCAGCTCCACGACGTCCAGCTGCTCGGTCTCGTCGTGCGCCGTCAGGTCGATGACCTTGCCGATCGCGCGCTCCTCCGTGCGCCGTGCGGCGAGGGCCTCCTCGCCCACGACGTCCGCCAGGTCCTCGTGCTGCACGGCCTCCACGGCGGCCTTCTGGGTGCCGAAGAAGTCGAAGCCGCCCTGCAGCCGGGACGCCGGGCGGCGCTGGGCGCTGTACGGCTCGATCGCGGCCGCCGCCGGGGCCGTACGCCTCGCGGGGGCGGCGGACGACGGGCGCCGCTCATGCTGCTGCCCGGCGGCCGCCGCGTGCTTCCCCTGCGGCTCGTCCGCCTCCCGCGCCCGCTCGGCGAGGTCGCGGCGGCGGGCGTCCTCGGCGGAGCGCTTCGCCTCCTGGGCGGCGGCGTTGCGCGTGAGGTTCTCCAGCGCCCTGGCGGCCTGGAGGTACGCGGCCGGGGTGGGCGTGGCACTCGCGGCGGGCAGCGCCTTCGCCGGGGCGGAGGCCTCCAGGGCGAGCTGCCGACGGCCCTCCAGGGCGCTGGCGCGCTCGGTCTCGGCGGTGGCGTACCGCCGCAGCAGCTCGGCGTGCTCGCCCCGCAGCGCGGCCAGTTCGACCCGCTTGGCGCGCAGTTTGGCGTCGAGCTTGGCGCGCAGCTCGCGGGACTCCTCCAGGTCGGTCTCCAGCTCGGCTATGCGCTCCTCGGTACGCCACTGGTCGCCGGCCCGGGCGCGGGTCAGCTCGGCGACGCGGCGGCCGGCCGCGCGGTCCCAGCTGCGCATCAGCACCGAGCCGGTGACGGCCGCGGCGGCCGCCGCGGCGGTCAGGACGCGAAGGACCAGCGGATCGGCGAGGAGCCAGGCGCCGCCGGCACACACAACGGCCGCTCCGGCTACCGCGGAAGGCGGCAGAAGCCTGTGCAGGGGCGGGGAATGGCGGTGGCGTCCACGTGGCATGGCCTGAAATTTACCGTGCGTAGGTGTCGTGTGGGGTGTCGGCCCGGCAATGTTTCATGCCTGTGATCCCCTCCCGCCCGATTCCCGGGCGCCGCCCGCCCGATTCCCCCTCCCCGCCGGTTACTTGCCGATCAGCCCCTTGGACTCCAGGTAAGCCTTCGCCACGTCCGCCGGCTTTGCGCGCTCGGCGTCGACCTTCCTGTTCAACTCCACGAGATCCTCGGTGGTGAGCGCTTTGGTGATCTTGCCGAGAGCCTGGGCTATCTCCGGTGAACCGGCGTCCTCGGCATTGACGACGGGCAGCACGTTGTCGGCGTTCTGCAGCTTCTTGTCGTCCTCCAGGAGCACCAGACCGAAGCTGTCCAGGGTGGCGTCGGTCGTCGTCGTGAGCACGAGCTGGTCGATGCCGTCCTTCACGGCCTGCTTGGCCTGCGGCGTGCCCACGCCCTTGGGGTCGATGCCCGCCACATCGATGCCGTACGTCTTCTTCAGCCCCGGCGCGCAGAACGGCCGTATCTCGCACTCGTCACCGGCCGCGATGGTGACCTTCAGCTTCGACGCGCCAAGATCCGAAAGAGTCCGGAGCTTGTTCTTCTCGGCGAATTCCCTGCTGACGGCGAAGGCGTTCTGATCGACCGCCTCACCGGCGGCGAGCACCTTCAGCCCGCGCGGCCCGGCCAGCTTCTCCAGCGCCGTTACGGTGGCCGTGACATCGCTGGAGGCGACCGGCTTCTCCTCCACCGCCTTTGGCCCGTTCACCTTGGCGTTGAGGAATTCCGCAAGCGTAGCCGCGTATTCCGGTACGACGTCGATCTCGCCCTTCTCCAGGGACGGTTCGTAGAGTTCACGGTTCTCCACGGTCTTGATGGAGGTGCGGTATCCCGCGTCGGTGAGCACCTGTGCGTACAGCTCCGCCAGGACATTGGCCTCGGTGAAGCCCGCCGAGCCGACGACCAGGGTCTTCTTCTCACCGCCGCCGGCGGAGGAGGCTCCCGTACCGCCACGGCCCCGCTCCTCCAGGCTCTCGCCGCCGCACGCGCCGAGGGCGCCGGTCAGTGCCACCACGGCCAGTACCGCACCCGCCATCCGCGAGGTCCTGCTCATCACGTTTCTCCGTCCCGGTGTACCTGTTCGGATTTCCGTCAGTGGGCGCGGCGGGTGGACCGCATGGGGTCGAGCGCCCGGCCCGCCGCCACCAGCACGCCCTCGGCCAGCAGGGCCAGCGCCCCGACGACCAGTGCCCCGGCGACCACCTGCGGGGTGTTGTTCGTGTTGAACCCGGCGGTGATGACCCGGCCCAGCCCGCCCCCGCCGGCCATCGCCGCGAGCGTCGCGGTGGCGACCACCTGGACCGTCGCCGACCGCAGACCTGTCATCACCATCGGGTAGGCGAGGGGCAGTTCCACCTTGCGGAACACCTGCCCGCCCGACATCCCCATCCCCCGTGCCGCCTCGACCACCGCCCGGTCCACCTCGCGCATACCGACGTACGCGTTGGTGAGCAGGGGCGGCACGGCGAACAGCACCAGCGCGATGACCGTGGGCAGGTCGCCGTGCCGGCCCAGCGGTGTGATCGTCAGCAGCACCAGCACCGCCAGCGTGGGCACCGCGCGCCCCGCGTTGGAGAGGTTGACGGCCAGCGCCCCGCCCCGGCCGATGTGCCCGAGCCACAGCGCCAGGGGCAGGGCGATCAGGCACGAGAGCGCCAGGCACACCCCGGTGAACCACAGGTGCTCGCCGAGCCGGTTGCCCACCCCGCTCTCGCCCTGCCAGTTGGTCCCGGTCGTCAGCCAGACCCAGGCATCGGCCACCGTGCCCATCACTCAGCCCGCCTCACGTATGCGCCCGCGCCGTATGCGCGTCCAGGGCGTCAGCAGCCGCTGGAGCCCGAGCAGCAGCAGGTCGGCCCCGACCGCCAGGACCACGCACAGTACCGAGGCGGTCAGCACCTGCGCCTTGAAGAAGCTCTTCAGCCCGGTCGTGACGAGAGTGCCGAGCCCGCCGTAGTCCACCAGCGCGCCCACGGTCGTCAGGGCGACCGTCGAGACCGTCGCCATCCGCACGCCCGCCATCACCGCGGGCAGCGCCAGCGGCAGTTCGACCTCCCACAGCAGCCGCCCCGCGCCGTACCCCATGCCGCGCGCCGCCTCCCGCGCCTCCTCGGGCACCGAGGCCAGCCCGGCCAGGATGTTCCGTACGAGAATGGTCAGCGAATACAGCACGAGCCCGGTCACGACCAGGGCGGCCGACAGCCCGAAGAACGGCAGCAGCAGCGAGAACATCGCCAGCGACGGAATCGCGTACAGCACGGTCGTCAGGCCGAGGACCGGCGCCGCGAGCCCCGGCCGGGCGCGCACCAGCAGCGCCAGCGGGAAGGCCACGGCCACCCCGATCAGCACCGACACGGCCGTGATCCAGACGTGCTGGACCGTGGCATCGGTCAACTCCTGGCCCCGGGAACGCAGATACTCGCCGCAGATCCACTCGTTGGCCGCCAGACAGCCGGCAGCGCTCACCACCGCGCTCAACCGCCCCACCTCCCCCCGCGAACCGCGTCCGACCGGTGTTCGATCCGACAACGACCCTAACCCCCGCCACTGACAATCAACGGGTCGTCGCCACGGCACGGCGACACGCCCTTCACACGCCCCGGCCCGGCTCCGGCCACAATGGGGAACCATGATCCGATTCGAGCACGTCACGAAGCGGTACGCGGACGGCACGACCGCCGTTGACGACCTGTCGTTCGAGGTGGCCGAGGGCGAACTGGTCACGCTCGTCGGACCGTCCGGTTGCGGCAAGACCACCACGATGAAGATGGTCAACCGGCTCATCGAGCCGACCGAGGGCCGCATTCACGTCGACGGCCAGGACATATCCGAGGTCGACCCCGTGCGGCTCCGCCGCCGGATCGGCTATGTCATCCAGCAGGTCGGGCTCTTCCCCCACAAGACAGTCCTGGACAACACCGCCACCGTCCCCCACCTGCTCGGCGTGACCCGCGCCAAGGCCCGCGCCCGCGCCGCCGAACTCCTGCACCTGGTCGGCCTCGACCCCTCCGTCCACGGCGACCGCTACCCCGACCAGCTCTCCGGCGGCCAGCGCCAGCGCGTCGGTGTCGCCCGCGCCCTGGCCGCCGACCCGCCCGTGCTGCTGATGGACGAGCCGTTCGGCGCCGTCGACCCCGTCGTCCGCGAGCATTTGCAGAGCGAGTTCCTCCGCCTCCAGTCCGAGATGCGCAAGACGGTCCTGTTCGTCACCCACGACATCGAGGAGGCCGTCCGGCTCGGTGACCGCATCGCTGTCTACGGGCAGGGCAGGATCGAGCAGTTCGACGCGCCCGCCACCGTGCTGGGCGCCCCCGCCACCCCGTACGTCGCCGACTTCGTCGGCGCGGACCGCGGCCTCAAGCGGCTGTCCGTCACGCCCATCGAGGAGGGCGACCTCGAACAGCCGCCGATCGTGCACCTGGACGACGCGTTGCCCCGCGAGCTGCGCTCCCGCTGGGCCGTCGTGCTCGACCGCGACGACAACCTGCACGGCTGGATCTCCGCCGAGCGGGCCGCCGGGGGCACCGGGACCGTGCGCGACCACGCCCGCCGCATGGAGGCCTGGCTGCCCCTCGGGGCCTCGCTCAAGCAGGCCTTCGCGACCATGCTCCAGCACGACGCGGGCTGGATCGCGGTCATCGACCGCGAGGAGCGGGGCCGTTTCCTCGGCGTGCTGACCCCGGCCCGGCTGCACGAGGCGCTGCGCCGCTCGACCGCCGCGGACGCCCAGGACATCCCGCGCACGGAGGTGGCCGTGGAGAGCATCGGCTAGCAGCCTGCGCGTCAGGCGGCGCTCAGCCGCCCGCTCATCCAGACCAGCGCGGGCGGGATCTCCCGGTTCCAGGTGGTGAAGTTGTGCCCGCCGCTGTCGAGGGTGATCGACGAGACGCGCGCGGGCGCCTTCACCTTGTCGATGAAGGCGAGCGTCCCCTTGAGGTTCCCCTCGCCCTTGCGCGAGGTGGTGACCAGGAAGGACGACCGGCCCTGCGGCAGGTTGTCCAGGCTCCACAGCAGGTTGGCCCGGTTGCGCAGGCGCTGGTCGCCGTGGAAGAGGTCACCGGTGGTTATGTCCTCGGCGGCTTTGTAGTAGGCCGACAGGCCCGCACCCGCCGCGTACTGCTCGGGGTGGTGCATCGCGATCTTCAGGGCGCAGTAGCCGCCGGTCGAGTTGCCGATGAAGCCCCAGTTGCGGGGGGCGGTCCCGACGCGGTAGGTCTCGGAGACCGCCTTGGGCAGGTCCCTGGCGAAGAAGGTCTCCGTCTGCGGGCCGCCGGGGACGTCGACGCACTCCGTGTCGCGCGGCGGTGCCACGGTGGGCCGCAGCATCACCAGGACCATCGGCTGCATCTTCTCGCTCTTGGCCTGCTCATAGGCGGTACGCGGGTACTTCAGCCCCTTGAGCAGGTTCTCGGCGGTGCCCGGGTAGCCGGTCAGCACGACGGCCGCGGGGAAGGTCTTCCCGGCGTACGCGGGCTGGAAGTACTCGGGAGGGAGATAGACGTACGCCGGACTGTCGATCCTCGACTTCTCCCCCGCGATCACGACCTTCTGGATCTGCCCGCCCACCGCCGGCCGTCCGCCGCCGGGCACGCCCTCCAGCTTCTGCTTGCCGACGACCTTGATGTCCTTGCTGCCCGCCGAGTGGTCGACGACCACCCCCATGTCCTGTTCCTGCCCGAGGAGGTCGGCCCAGGAGCCGTAGAAGAGGAAGTAGTTGTTGGCGGCGAGTCCGACGGACGCGAACAGCGCCGTCTGGGTCGCCAGCAGCAGCCCGATCCTGCCGAGGACCGCGCGCGGGCCGCCGCGCGCGAGCCGTGGCCACAGCCAGACCGTTGCCGCGAACAGCGCCACGGCGAGCAGGATGGCCAGCGCCAGAACGTTGTTGCTGGTGAGACCCATGAGTTGTTCTAGCCTTCTTCGTCGAGATTTTCCGGGCAGGGAGTGAACCCGTCATCCCCAAGGCCCGTCCTAGAGAGCGCAAATCGTCCCGGCCGGGCCGGATCCGGCCGCGGGGACACAACGAATCTTTCGCGGAGCCTTGGGAAGCGATGTCTGTCACGGTAGATGGGGATAAGTCGGGATCGGTTCCGAGTCGGGTACGCCGCGTCCTGCGCGGGCCACGCGCCGAGGCGGTGCCCTCCCTGGTCGGAACGGCATGCACGTTCATCGGTCTGATCGACATCGCCGCAGGCGTCTTCCCGCGCTTCCGCGCCAGCCGCGTGCACGCCATCGCCGAGGTGCTGCCCGGCACGTTGGGGCCCCTGTCGGCGGCCCTCTCCCTCAGCGTCGGCGTACTGCTCCTGCTGCTCGCCCACGGCCTCAAGCGCCACAAGCGCCGCGCCTGGCGCGCCGCGGTGATCCTGCTGCCGCTGGGGGCCGTGGCCCAGTTCGTCTACCGCCACTCCGTCGTCGGAGTGCTGTTCTCGCTGCTCCTGCTGGCGCTGCTGCTGCGCCACCGGGGCGAGTTCGCGGCCCTGCCCGATCCGCGCAGCCGCTGGAAGGCGCTGGCCAACTTCGTCCTCATGGGCGCCGGTTCCATCGCGCTCGGCCTGGTCATCGTCAGCGCCCACCCGGGGAAGGTCATCGGCAGCCCGAGCCTCAGCGACCGCCTGGAGCACGTCCTGTACGGGCTGTTCGGCATGGAGGGCCCGGTCGGCTACCACGGCGGCGTGGACTGGACGGTCGGCTACTCGCTCGGCGCGCTCGGCCTGCTGACCGCCATCACCACCATCTACCTGGCCTTCCGCCCCGAGCACCCGGTCGCCCGGCTCACCGAGGACGACGAGGCCCGGCTGCGCGACCTGCTGGAGCGGCACGGCGGCCGTGACTCCCTCGGCCACTTCGCGCTCCGCCGCGACAAGGCCGTCGTCTTCTCGCCGAGCGGCAAGGCCGCCGTCTGCTACCGCGTCGTGTCCGGCGTGATGCTCGCCAGCGGTGACCCGATCGGCGACGTCGAGGCGTGGCCCGGCGCCATCGAGCGGTTCATGGACGAGGCCAAGGCGCACTCCTGGACGCCGGCCGTGATGGGCTGCTCCGAGACGGGCGGCGAGGTCTGGACGCGGGAGACCGGCCTCGACGCGCTGGAGCTGGGCGACGAGGCGGTGGTGGACGTCGCGGATTTCTCCCTGACCGGGCGCGCCATGCGCAACGTGCGCCAGATGGTCAAGCGCATCGAGCGCAATGGCTACGAGACCCGGGTGCGGCGCGCCCGTGACCTCTCCGACGGCGAACTGGAGCGGATACGGCGCGCCGCGGCCGACTGGCGGGGCACCGACACCGAGCGCGGCTTCTCCATGGCGCTCGGCCGGATCGGCGACCCGGCGGACGGCGACGCGGTCATCGCCACCGCCCACAAGGCGGACGCCGAATCCGGCGCTTCCCCGTACGGCGATCTGAAGGCGATCATCCACTTCGTGCCGTGGGGCAGGGACGGGATGTCGCTGGAGCTGATGCGCCGCGACCGCTCCGCCGACCCCGGCATGAACGAACTGCTCATCGTCGCCGCCCTCCAGGCCTCGCCCAAGCTGGGCATCGAGCGGGTCTCGCTGAACTTCGCGATGTTCCGCTCGGCCCTGGCACGCGGCGAGAAGCTGGGCGCCGGCCCGGTCCTGCGCGTCTGGCGCGGCCTGCTGGTGTTCCTCTCGCGCTGGTTCCAGATCGAGTCGCTGTACAAGTTCAACGCCAAGTTCCGGCCCCGCTGGGAGCCTCGGTTCGTGGTCTACCGCAACGCCCGTGACCTCCCGCGCATCGGGTTCGCCGCGATGCAGGCGGAAGGTTTCGTGAATGTCGCCCCGCCCCGCCCGTTCCGCCGCCGGGGCGCCGCCCGCACGGCACGCCCGTGCGCGCACATCGCGGCCTCCCGCGGCGAGCACGAGGTCCGCGCGGCCTGATCCGGACCCCCTAGGCTGGACGCATGAGTACGTTGCGCGCACGGGGCACGGCCAGGGGCCTGCCGGAGTGGGACCGCTGTGCGGTCATGGGAGTCGTCAATGTGACGCCCGACTCCTTCTCCGACGGCGGCCGCTGGTTCGACACCACGGCCGCCGTCAAGCACGGCCTGCACCTGGTCGCCCAGGGCGCGGACCTGGTGGACGTGGGCGGCGAGTCGACCCGCCCCGGCGCCACCCGGGTGGACGAGGACGAGGAGCTGCGCCGGGTCGTCCCCGTCGTACGCGGCCTGGCGGCCGAAGGGGTCACCGTCTCCGTCGACACCATGCGGGCCTCGGTGGCCCGCCGGGCGGTCGAGGCGGGCGCGGTGCTGGTGAACGATGTGAGCGGCGGCCTCGCCGACCCCGAGATGGTCCCGTCCGTGGCCGCCGCCGAGGTGCCGTTCGTCGTCATGCACTGGCGCGGCTTCAGCGAGGACATGAACAGCCGGGCCGTCTACGACGACGTGGTCCGCGAGGTCGTGGCCGAGCTCCACGCGCGCGTGGAGGCGGTCGTGGAGGGCGGCATCGACCCGGAGCGGATCGTCGTCGACCCCGGCCTGGGCTTCGCCAAGATGGCCGGGCACGACCTGGCCCTGGTGGCGCACCTGGCCGACCTGCGCGCCCTGGGCCGCCCGGTGCTGGTGGCCGCGTCCCGCAAGCGGTTCCTCGGCCACGTACTGGCCCGGGAGGGCGCCGCCCCGCCACCCGCGCGGGAGCGCGACGCGGCCACCGCGGCGGTCTCGGCGATCGCGGCGCACGAGGGCGCCTGGGCCGTCCGGGTCCACGAGGTACGGGCGACGGCGGACGCGGTCCGCGTCGCACGGGCCGTCGAGGGCGCCCTGTGAGCGACGCGGCGCGCACCGACGTCGAAGCGGTGGAGCAGGCCAACACCGCCTTCTACGAGGCGATGGAGCGCGGCGACTTCGAGGAGATCTCCGAGCTGTGGCTGGACGACTCCCTCGGGGAGATCTCGTGCGTCCACCCGGGCTGGCCGGTGCTCTCGGGGCGCGGCGAGGTACTGCGCTCGTACGCGCTGATCATGGCGAACACCGAGTACATCCAGTTCTTCCTGACGGACGTGAGGGTGTCCGTGGCCGGTGACACGGCACTGGTCACGTGCACGGAGAACATCCTCAGCGGCGGTCCGGCCGAGGAGGGCGCCGACCTGGGGCCGCTCGTGGGGCAGCTGGTCGTCGCCACCAATGTGTTCCGCCGCACACCGGAAGGGTGGCGGATCTGGTCCCACCACGGTTCACCCGTTCTGGCCGAAACCGGGGACGAAGAGGCCGACGAGAACTCCTCCTGAGTGGGTAAGCGAGCCCCCGAGGGAGTTGCGAAGAGAGCCCGCGAGAGGCCCGTGGGCAGGTCTTGTCAGTGCTCGCAGGTAGATTCGACTGGTGGCAACGCGCCGTCCGCACCCGGCCGCGTGCCACGCCGACCAACGACAGCAGGAGTGATTCGCGTGGATCGTGTCGCGCTGCGCGGCCTCAAGGCCCGCGGGCACCATGGCGTCTTCCCACGGGAGCGCGAGGAAGGCCAGACGTTCATCGTGGACCTGGTGCTCGGCCTCGACACCCGCCCCGCGGCGGCCGACGACGACCTGGCGAAGACCGTGCACTACGGCGTGGTGGCGGAGGAGGTCGTGGATGTCGTGCAGGGGGAGCCGGTCGACCTGATCGAGACGCTCGCCGAGCGCATCGCCGAGCAGTGCCTCAAGCACGAAGGCGTCCAGGAGGTGGAGGTGGTCGTCCACAAGCCGGACGCCCCGATCACCGTGCCCTTCGACGACGTGACCATCACCATCACCCGGAGCCGCGCATGAACAGCACGCAGAGCGACCCGACGGTGCAGCCGGTGCCGGCTTCCGTGACGGAGCAGGTCGACGCCGCCGACATCACCCTCTCCAACCCCAAACGGGCCGTGATCTCCCTCGGCGCCAACCTGGGCAACCGCATGGAGACCCTCCAGGGCGCCATCGACGCCTTGGAGGACACTCCCGGTGTACGGGTCAAGGCGGTCTCGCCGGTGTACGAGACGGAGCCGTGGGGCGTGGACCCCGGCTCGCAGCCGTCGTACTTCAACGCGGTCGTGGTCGTGAAGACCACGCTCCCCCCGGCGTCCCTCCTGGAGCGGGCGCACGCGGTGGAGGAGGCCTTCCACCGGGTGCGTGACGAGCGCTGGGGCGCGCGCACGATCGACGTCGACATCGTGGCGTACGCGGACGTCGTCTCCGACGACCCCGTGCTGACGCTGCCGCACCCCCGCGCCCACGAGCGGGCCTTCGTGCTCGCGCCGTGGCACGACCTGGAGCCGGAGGCGCAGCTGCCGGGCGTCGGCGCGGTGGCCGAGCTGCTCGGCGGCGTCGGCCGGGAAGGCGTCCTGGCGCGCGCCGACCTGGAACTGCGGCTGCCCGAGTAGCGTTGGCTGATCGGCAAGGATTCGGGCGAGGACGCCACCGCGACGAGATGAAGGACCCCCGGTGAAGCAACTGCGGCTCACGGTACTGGCCGGACTGTTCGCCGTGGCGGGCATCCTCTCGTGGGGTGGCGCCCGCCTGTGGGAGTCGTTCGGCACCCTGCCGAGCGTGCCACTCGCCGCGCCCATCGTCCTCGCCGTGATCGCGGTGGTCCTCACCGCGACGGCGCTCTCGCTGCGCTCCCGCCTGCGCGCCCAGCGCGAGCGCCGCCCCGGCGCCAAGGGCGTGGAGCCGCTGATGGCCGCCAGGGCGGTGGTTTTCGGCCAGGCGAGCGCCCTGGTCGCGGCGCTGGTGAGCGGTATGTACGGCGGCACGGGCGTGTTCCTGCTCGGCTCGCTCGACATCCCGGCCCGCCGCGACCAGGCGGTCTACGCGGGCTTCTCGGTGGTGGCCGGCATCGGCGTGATCGCTGCGGCGATCTTCCTGGAGCGGGTCTGCAAGCTCCCGGAGGACGACGACGAAAAGGGCAACGGCGTGCCCGCCACGTAAGAGGGCCGGACTCGCGAAGCCCACCGGTGCCTGCGCCACAACACCCCTGCCGGTTTCCGGCCGGACGGACCGGTCGCCGTCGGTCCGGTCCACAAGGGGTCGCCGACCGCACGTCTCTCGCCCGTGCTCGGCCATCCCGCCTGGTCGCCGTCTGCCCGCCGGGCAGGCCGTACGCCACTGACGGTGCGGCTATCGAGCCATGATCAGGCTCATCGCCTCGTTGCGCGTCGCGACATCGCGGAGCTGGCCCCGCACCGCCGAGGTGATGGTCTTGGCCCCCGGCTTGCGGATACCGCGCATCGACATGCACATGTGCTCGCACTCGATCACCACGATCACGCCCCGTGGCTCCAGGATCTTCATCAGCGAGTCGGCGACCTGCGTGGTCAGACGCTCCTGCACCTGGGGCCGCCGGGCGAACACATCCACCAGCCGGGCCAGCTTCGACAAGCCGGTGATCTTGCCGGTGGTCGAGGGGATGTAGCCGACATGGGCCACGCCCCTGAAGGGGACCAGGTGATGTTCACAGCAGGACGTGATCTCGATGTCCTTCACCAGGATCATCTCGTCGTGCCCCAGGTCGAACGTGGTGGTCAGGACGTCCTCGGGCTCCTGCCACAGGCCCGCGAATATCTCCTTGTACGCCCGCGCCACCCGCGCCGGCGTCTCCCGCAGACCCTCACGGTCCGGGTCCTCACCGACCGCGATGAGGAGTTCGCGTACGGCGTTCTCGGCCCGCTTCTCGTCGAAGTCGCCGATCCTGCCCTCGCCGTCCAACGTCACCGGGTCGGTCATGTGTGCCTCGTTCCGTGTTGCCTGAGTACGCGCGAGAAAGCCGCGCCCCCACAGGCTAGAACCTGGGGGGCGCGGCTTTCATTCCGGGGCTTCCGGGGGCCTTGAGGACCTTCCGGGGCCTTCCGGCGGCTCAGCTCTCGGGGCGCTCCTCCGGGACCGCCTCGGTCGCCGGAGCGGCGGACGCGCCGGGGGTGGCCGGCTTGGCCGTCTTGGCGTCCGTCGGGACGGTGCCGTTGGTACCGGCCGCGCCGTTGGTCAGCGCCAGCTCCTTCGGGGAGAGCACCGGCGGCCGCGTCGACGGCGTACGCCGCGAGGAGCCGGTCCACGCCGGGCGGGGCGGGCGCTTGACGATCGGCGCGAAGATCTCGGCGATCTCCTCCTTGCCGAGCGTCTCCTTCTCCAGCAGCTGGAGGACCAGGTTGTCGAGGACGTCACGGTTCTCGACGAGGATCTCCCAGGCCTCGTTGTGCGCGGCCTCGATGAGCTTCTTGACCTCTTCGTCGACCAGCGCCGCGACCTCTTCCGAGTAGTCCCGCTGGTGCGCCATCTCGCGGCCCAGGAAGGGCTCGGAGTTGTCGCCGCCGAACTTGATCGCGCCGAGCCGCTCGGTCATGCCGTACTGCGTGACCATGGCCCGCGCGGTCGCGGTCGCCTTCTCGATGTCGTTGGCCGCGCCCGTGGTCGGGTCGTGGAAGACCAGCTCCTCGGCCGCGCGCCCGCCGAGCATGTAGGCGAGCTGGTCGAGCATCTCGTTGCGCGTGGT
Organism: Streptomyces ficellus; assembly: GCF_030406405.1. GTDB lineage: Bacteria > Actinomycetota > Actinomycetes > Streptomycetales > Streptomycetaceae > Streptomyces > Streptomyces ficellus_B. Next base: position 4,778 of record NZ_JAUEPL010000065.1, on the reverse strand, counting down.
CGAGTACTTGTCCTCGTCCGGGAGCACCATGGTGTAGCCCAGGGCCCGGCCGCGGGACAGGATCGTGATCTTGTGTACGGGGTCGGAGTTCGGGGACGCCGCCGCGACCAGGGCGTGACCGCCCTCGTGGTAGGCGGTGATCTTCTTCTCCTTGTCCGACATGATCCGGGTCCGCTTCTGCGGGCCCGCGACCACACGGTCGATCGCCTCGTCCAGCATGTGGTTGTCGATCAGCTTCTTGTTGCTGCGCGCGGTGAGCAGCGCCGCTTCGTTCAGCACGTTCGACAGGTCGGCGCCGGTGAAGCCGGGCGTACGACGCGCCACGGCGGCGAGGTCGACGTCCGGGGCGACCGGCTTGCCCTTCTGGTGGACCTTGAGGATCTCCAGCCGGCCCTGCATGTCCGGGCGGTCGACGGCGATCTGCCGGTCGAAACGGCCGGGGCGCAGCAGCGCCGGGTCGAGGATGTCCGGGCGGTTCGTGGCGGCGATCAGGATGACGCCGCCCTTCACGTCGAAGCCGTCCATCTCGACGAGCAGCTGGTTGAGGGTCTGCTCGCGCTCGTCGTGGCCACCGCCGAGACCCGCGCCACGGTGCCGGCCCACGGCGTCGATCTCGTCGACGAAGACGATCGCCGGGGCGTTCGCCTTGGCCTGCTCGAAGAGGTCGCGCACCCGGGAGGCACCGACACCGACGAACATCTCGACGAAGTCGGAGCCGGAGATCGAGTAGAACGGGACGCCCGCCTCGCCCGCGACGGCGCGGGCGAGCAGCGTCTTTCCTGTACCGGGCGGGCCGTACAGCAGCACACCCTTGGGGATCTTGGCGCCGACCGCCTGGAACTTGGCCGGCTCCTGGAGGAACTCCTTGATCTCGTGGAGCTCCTCGACGGCCTCGTCGGACCCCGCCACATCGGCGAAGGTCGTCTTCGGGGTGTCCTTGGTGATCAGCTTGGCCTTGGACTTCCCGAAGTTCATGACTCGGGAGCCGCCGCCCTGCATCTGGTTCATCAGGAACAGGAAGACCACGACGATGAGCACGAAGGGCAGCAGCGAGAGCAGCACCGAGACGAAGGGGCTCTGCTTCGACGGAGAGACCGTGTAGCCCTTGTCGATGTCACCCGCTTCGTACTTCTTCTGCAGCGTTGCGGCGAGGTCGGAGCCCTGCGTGCCGATATAGCTCGCCTGGATCTTGTCGCTGCCGCTGACCTTCTGGCCGTCCTTGAGGTCGACCTTGATCATTTGTTCGTCGCCAGTGGTCAGCTTGACCTGGTCGACCTTGTTGTCGTCGATCGCCTTGACGACCGCACCGGTGTCCACCGTCTTGTAGCCGCCCGACGAGCCGACGACCTGCATCAACACGACCACGGCGAGGACGGCCAGCACGATCCACATGACCGGCCCACGGAAGTATCGCTTCACGTCCATCCATACGGAGCGATGACGCCCCGTCCCTCCTGCCCGTAGGTAAATGCTGCTATGAGATAAAGACTGTTCTTCGGACGGTACCCCAGCATTGTCACCCGCGACCGCCTTCCCATGCTCCAACGGCGGGAGGGCGGTCAGGGTTCCCGGGGCTTCGGCCGTTCAGCCGCCGTAGACGTGCGGGGCCAGCGTGCCGACGAACGGGAGATTGCGGTACTTCTCCGCGTAATCCAGGCCGTAACCGACGACGAACTCGTTGGGAATGTCGAAACCGATCCACTTGACGTCGATCGCGACCTTCGCCGCCTCGGGCTTGCGCAGCAGGGTGCAGACCTCCAGGGAGGCCGGCTCGCGCGAGCCGAGGTTCGACAGCAGCCAGGACAGCGTCAGGCCGGAGTCGATGATGTCCTCGACGATCAGGACGTGCTTGCCCTTGATGTCGGTGTCCAGGTCCTTGAGGATCCGGACCACGCCGGAGGACTGGGTGCCCGCCCCGTACGAGGAGACGGCCATCCAGTCCATGGTGACGGGGGTGGACAGCGCGCGCGCCAGGTCCGCCATCACCATGACGGCGCCCTTGAGGACACCCACGATGAGCAGATCCTTGCCCGCGTACTCAGCGTCGATCTTCGCGGCGAGCTCCGCCAGCTTCGCGTCGATCTCTTCCTTGGTGATGAGCACCGACTTGAGGTCGGTGCCCATGTCTTTCTCGTTCACCCGGGTCACTTTCGTTGCAGCCTGCGTCAGCCTTGCCGGATGACCAGTCTGCCACCCTGGCGGCGTGCCACGACGCGGCCCGGCAGATTGATGGCCCCCTGGCCACGCCAGCCGGTGATCAGCCGGTCGAGTTCCTCGATGTGGCGGGCGAAGAGGGAGCCCGCGGGGGCTCCTTCGGCGATGGCCGCGCGGCGCAGTACGCGGCGGCGCACGGCGGGCGGCAGGGCGTACAGCTTGGCGCACTCCAGCAGGCCGGCCTCGTCCCGTACGGACGGGTCCACGTCGGCCGCCCAGGCGTCCAGGGCGTCGGCGTCGTCCCGGCACAGCTGTGCCGTACGGGCGAGGGCCTCGACGACGCCCTTGCCGAGCGACTTCTCCAGGGCGGGCAGGCCCTCGTGGCGCAGCCGGGAGCGGGTGTAGGCGGGGTCCGCGTTCATGGGGTCGTCCCAGACGGGCAGGGACTGGACCATGCAGGCCTTGCGGGCGGTCTGCCGGTCGAGCTGGAGGAAGGGGCGGCGGTAGCGGTCGCCGGTGCCGGAGACGGCGGCCATGCCGGACAGCGAGCGGATGCCGGAGCCGCGGGCGAGGCCCAGCAGCACGGTCTCGGCCTGGTCGTCGCGGGTGTGGCCGAGCAGCACGGCGACGGCGCCCAGCCGCTCGGCGGCCTCGTCCAGGGCGGCGTACCGGGCGTCGCGGGCCGCGGCCTCGGGGCCGCCTTCGCGGCCGACGGTCACGGCGACGGCCTCCACCGGGTCGAGCCGCATCGCGGTGAGGCGGGCGGCGACCTCGGCGGCGCGCAGGTCGGAGCCGGCCTGGAGGCCATGGTCGACGGTGATGCCGCCGGCGCGGAGGGAGAGCTTGCGGGCCTCGAAGGCGAGGGCGGAGGCGAGCGCCATGGAGTCGGCGCCGCCGGAGCAGGCGACCAGGACGAGCGGAGGCTGCGTGGCCGCCCGGGGGGCCTCGGACGCCTGGGCGGGCGGCGCGGCCTGCGGGGCCCGCGCGGTCCGCGGGGGCTCGCCGGTGGGGGCGTGTTCGGTTGTGGCGTGCACGGGCGTGCTGTGCGCGAATGCGGCGTGCACGGGTGCGGCGTGCTCGGTGAGTACGTCGTGGAGTACGCGGCGGACCGCCAGGCGTATCGCCGCGACCGCAGGATGGGGACCCATGTCCGGTGCCCTTCGTGTGAAGTTGGGGGGTGCCTCGGTCGGAGTCTTAACGGCCGGAGCGGGGGGTTCGGTCACTCAGAGTGCGTCGATGGTGACAGAACTCGGCCGTTCCCCGAGCATCGCACGCCTACCCATCGCCCACGGTCCCTCGGATGGGTGATTGGAGGGGCGTTCTTCTGCCGTCGGCCGGATCGGACTCCTCATTCTGCTTTACGGTGCACCCTCGCGACCCAGTCCGCCGGTTTGGCGATCTCCGACTTGGTGGGGAGGGTGTTCGGCGAGGTCCACACCCGGTTGAAACCGTCCATGCCGACCTCCTCGACGACCGCGCGGACGAAGCGCTCGCCGTCCCGGTACTGGCGCAGCTTGGCGTCCAGGCCGAGCAGCTTGCGCAGCGCCAGGTCCAGGCGCGAGGCTCCACGGGCCCGGCGCTGCTGGAACTTCTCGCGGATCTCCGCCACCGACGGCACGACCAGCGGCCCGACGCCGTCCATCACATAGTCCGCGTGGCCTTCGAGCAGGGACATCACGGCGGTGAGGCGGCCGAGGATCTCGCGCTGCTCGGGCGTCTGGACCAGCTCCACCAGGGAACGGCCGCCCTCGTCCTCCTCGCCCTCCGGCCGGGCGCCGACCAGGGACTGCGCGGCCTCGCGCAGCCGCTCCACCACCGTCATCGGGTCCATGTCGGTCGCGGCCAGGAATGACTGGATCTCGCCCTGCAGGTGCTCCCGCAGCCACGGGACGCCGGTGAACTGCGTGCGGTGGGTCTCCTCGTGCAGCGCCACCCAGAGCCGGAAGTCGTGCGGGGCGACGTCCAGCTCCCGCTCGACGTGCACGATGTTCGGCGCGACGAGCAGCAGCCGCCCGCCGCCGTTGTCGCCGGCGGGCATCTCCCTGGTGGCGGGGGCGAACGTCTCGTACTGCCCGAGCACCCTGGAGGCCAGGAACGACAGCAGCACGCCCAGCTCGACGCCGGTCACCTTGCCGCCGACCGCGCCCATCACGGCGCCGCCGGGGGTGGCGGAGCGGCGCTCGCGCATCTTCTCCAGGAGGGGCTTGAGGAGCTCGCGGAAGCCGGCGACGTTCGCCTTGATCCAGCCGGCCCGGTCGACCACCAGGACGGGGGTGTCCTCCGGTTCATGGCCCTCGGGGATCATCCGGGTGAAGGTCCGGACGTGTTCCTCGGACGCCTTGGCGTGCCGCCGCAGCTCGGCGACGACCTCGCGGGCCTCGTCGCGGCTCACCTCCGGCCCGGGGCGTACCAGTCGGGTCGCGGTCGCGACCGCGAGGTTCCAGTCGACCATCTCGGCACCACCGATGCTCGTCATGCGTCAACCGTACGTGGTCGGCGCCATATCGGGTCAGGGTGCGACGGCTCCGCCCGGGCCGCGAGCGGAGTGCTCCGCCCGGACGCCCGGACGCGCGGGGTCGGCGGCGCGGGGGCGCAGGGGCGGGGCGGCGCAGGGGCGCGGCGGG
>NZ_JAUEPL010000064.1 GCF_030406405.1 Streptomyces ficellus | reverse complement strand
CAGCGTCGGCGTTCCCGCATCCGCCGCCACCAGCCGGAACAAGGCGTTGGCTGAGGCGTTGACGGTGGTCGCGGACCGAGGGGTGAGCGTCTCGATGATCTCCAGCGCGCGGGACTTTCCGGACCCGAGGCCCGGCGGACCACCTCCGCCGGGCCGCTGCCATGTCCCGCCGCAGCCGGCCCTGCCCGGGCCTCGGCCGATCGTGCGTCGGCCCGCCGGGCTTCGACCTGCTGGGCTTCGACCTGTTGGGCTCTTCCCTGCCTGGACTTTCCCTGCCTGGGCTTTCCCATGCGGGTCCTCTCCCCACCTGGGCTTTTCCCTGCCTGGGCTCTCCGTGGGCTTCTACCTGCCGAATGCGTCCTTGGCCTTCTTGCCCGCCTGGCGGAGGTCGCCCTTGGCGCGCTCCACGCGGCCCTCGGCGGTCATGCGCTCGTTGCCGACCGCCCGGCCGGCGTTCTCCTTCATCGCGCCCTTGGCCTGTTCGGCCTTGGCGGACGTCTTGCCGGCACCCTTCTTGCGTGCCATGGCCGCGCTCCTTCGTTGCCGAGCCATCCCTGACGACAGAGCGCATGCCCGGCACCGCATAGGGCAAACCCGGACATTCAGGACTGTTCCGAGTACCCGTATCCACGGTGGTGCTCATGACCCCGGGAGGTCAGATCCCAGTGCAGGACCCGGTCGGCCTGCCGGTGGGTGAGTTCGGCGAGCTTTCTCGCCTCGTTGAGTACGTCTCCGTGCTCCTGGACGAGCTGGTCGTATATCGGCGAGCCGGGCTGGGCGGGACGGTGCATCACGTGCGGGTCTCCTTCGGGCGCGGGCGGCCACGGGCTGACCGGGACGGTCCCGGCGCCCGGCGCCTGCCCGGACGCGCGCGGATCATGCGGGCGTGTCGGTGCGGCCGTGGCGGGACCCGCTGTAAGAGGCGGCACGCAGGCCGCGCAGCCGGTCGGTGGGGCGCAGACCCGGGAGGCTGTGCGTGTACGGGTCGTAGGTGGGCGTGGTCCGCTCGGGATACGGCTGCGGAGACTCGGCGGTCAGGGTCGCGAAGGCCCGCCAGGGTTCGCCGCCCCCGGCCGCGCGCAGCTCGAAGCTGACGGGTTCGCGGCCCAGTTCCTGGCGCAGGGCCGCCAGGTCGCCCTGGAGGGAGCGGCGGGCGTCCGCGGGAAAGGCGGCGATCACGCGCTCCTGGCCGCCCACCCGGTAGGACAGCAGGGTGGAGTACGGGCCGGCGAGCGCGTCGTAGCGCGGGCGCGGTACGTGCCGGCCGAGGCGGCTGCTGCCGCTGGAGGTGAGCAGCAGGTCGAGCGGGGCACCCCGCCCGCCGGCGTCCTCGACGCGCAGGGCGAGGCCCAGGGCGTCCGGCAGCCCGCGCGGCAACCCGGCCGCGCGCGACCACCGTACGGTCACGTCGTACAGGCCCGGCCGGTCCAGGAACGGCACGCCCCATGGCCCGCCGGGCTCCTCGCCGCCCGGTACGTCGAGGACGCCCACGCAGGTCACGCCGTGCGGGTGGAGCGCCGGGGCGGCCCGCCGCCGGGCGATGCGGCGCGATATGCCGAAGGCGTGCTTCTCGATCGCCACGCCCGCTCCTTTCCGGCCTTCCGGTCCTCCGGTCTCGGGTCGGAGCGGGTACCCCGCGAGGAACGCGAGGAATCAGCCGCCCCGCACCACGCGGTCTACGGCATGGCGTACGGGCCTTCCTGGGTGCGGCGTACGCAGGCGGCGACGACGTCGCGCAGGCTGCCGGTGCGGTGCAGCAGCCGGCGCTGGACGCGGGCGCCGTTGCCGCCGCTGAGGAGTTCGGCGATCCCCTGGCGGGCGTACGCCAGGTCGCCGTTCTCGTCGAGGGCCCGCTCGATGTGGCTGAGCAGGGCGTGGACGACCCGCTCGGCGGGGGCGGGGCGCATGGTGTGCGGGTGGATCAGTACGTCGTCCAGGCCGGACCTGCTGGCCCGCCAGGCCGCCGCGCGCAGCAGGCCGACGCCGTGGCGGGCGGGGGGTTCGCCTTCGCGCCACTGGCGGGCCGCGGTGTCCACCAGGCCGCGGGTCAGGGTGGCGACGAGGGCGGTGGTGGACGCGTCGAGGCAGACGTCGGGGGCGCGCACCTCGACGGTCGGGTAGTTGCGGGAGAGCCGGGCGTCGAAGTAGATCATGCCCTCGTCGTGGAGGACGCCGGTGCCGATCAGGTCGCGCACCAGTTGGTGGTAGTGGCGGGCCGAGCCGAAGAGCTCCACGGGGCCGGCCGACGGCCAGCGTCCCCAGACCCGGTTGCGGTAGCTGCTGTAGCCGCTGTCGTGGCCTTGCCAGAAGGGGGAGTTGGCGCTCAGCGCGAGCAGGACGGACAGCCAGGGCCTGATCCGGTCCAGGACGCCGACGCCTTCCTCGTCCGACTCCACCGACACGTGCACATGGCACCCGCAGGTGAGCTGTTCGAGGGCGGTGAGGCCGTAGTGTTCCTGCATCCAGCGGTAGCGCTTGCCCTCGTTGACGGCCGGTCCGGCGGGGAGCGGGGAGGTGGCGAGGGCGACCACCGCCGCCCCGGCCTCGGCGGCGTGCCGGGCGGCCACCGCGCGCCAGCGTTCGATCTCGGCGGCGAGTTCCTTCATCCCGGTCTGGGGGTGCGTGGCGAACTCCAGCTGCTGCCCCTGGAGCTCCTTGGTGAAGGCGTGCGTCCCGCCCCGGCTCTCCTTCGCCGCGATGGCCAGCACGGCGGTGGACAGGGCGCGCGGTTCGCCGGTCCGCGGGTCCACCAGCAGGAGTTCCTCTTCCACTCCGACAGTGCGCAACGGAAACCACCCTTTCCGATCGCATCCAGCGGGGACTGCGCGGGACGCACCATCATCCCGGCAGGGGCGGCGCAGCGCACCGGTCCCGAGGGCAGTCGCCGGGGATCTGGCGAGTTCCCGACGCCGTCGGCTTGAACCGTCGCGTTGAACCCTCGGCGTGAACTCCTCTGCCTGCTGCTTCAGGCGACCGACCCGATGCGGCCCGCCGGGGTGGCGTCCGGGCCGTCGTGGTGGATCGGGGTGTGGGCGCCGGTCAGGGAGACGCCGCTGCCGCCACGGCGGGCCGCGACGATCTCGGCGGCGATCGACAGGGCGGTCTCCTCGGGCGTACGGGCGCCGAGGTCGAGGCCGATGGGGCTGCGCAGCCGGGCCAGTTCCAGTTCGGTGACGCCCACCTCACGCAGGCGCCTGTTGCGGTCCTCGTGGGTGCGGCGGGAGCCCATCGCGCCGACGTAGGCGACGGGAAGCTTGAGGGCCAGTTCGAGCAGGGGGACGTCGAACTTGGCGTCATGGGTGAGGACGCACAGGACGGTGCGGCCGTCGACCTGGGTACGGGAGAGGTACTCGTGCGGCCACTCGACCACGACCTCGTCCGCCTCGGGGAAGCGGGCGGGGGTCGCGAAGACGGGGCGGGCGTCGCACACGGTGACGTGGTAGCCGAGGAACTTGCCGACCCGTACGAGCGCCGACGCGAAGTCGATCGCCCCGAAGACGATCATGCGCGGGGCGGGGACGCTGGACTCGACGAGCAGGGTGAGGGGCTGCCCGCAGCGCGAGCCGTCCTCGCCGATGGTGACGGTGCCGGTGCGGCCGGCGTCGAGCATGGCGCGGGCCTCGCCCGCGGCGGTGCGGTCCAGTTCGGGATGGCCGCCGAGGCCGCCCTCGTACGAACCGTCCGGGTGGACCAGCAGAGCCTGCCCCAACAGGTCTGCCGGTCCCTCCGTGATCCTGGCGAGGGCCGCCGCCTCCCCTCCGGCGGCGGCCGCCAGCGCGGCGGGAAAGACCCCGCCGCGAACCGGGGTGACGAGGATGTCGATGACGCCGCCGCAGGTCAGGCCGACCGCGAAGGCGTCCTCGTCGCTGTAGCCGAAGCGCTCCAGGACGGTACTGCCGTCCTCCAGCGCCTGTTGGCACAGTTCGTACACGGCCCCCTCGACACACCCGCCGGAGACCGAGCCGATCGCCGTGCCCTCGCTGTCGACGGCGAGCGCGGCGCCCGGCTGCCGGGGCGCGCTGCCGCTGACCGCCACGACCGTGGCGACGGCGAAGTCACGTCCCTGCTCGACCCACCGGTGCAGTTCCTCGGCGATGTCCAGCATGTCGGCCTCCTTTGCAGGCGTGTGAGGGGGTCGCGTCAGTGCGCGGTACCCGTGGCGAAGTAGAAGATGAACACCAGGGAGAGCACCCACATCAGAACGCTCGGCTCGCGCCACTTGCCCTGCGCGGCCTTGATGGCGCAGTACGCGATGACACCCGCGCCGACACCGGTGGTGATGGTGTACGTGAAGGGCATCAGCACGACCGTCAGGAAGACCGGGACGGCGACGGCCCAGTCGGTCCAGTCGACGTGCCGGGCGTTCTGCAGCATCATCGCGCCGATGACGACCAGGGCGGCGGAGGCCACCTGGCCCGGCACGAGCTGGGTGAGCGGGGTGAAGAACAGGCACGCGGCGAAGAACAGGCCGGTGACCGTGGCCGACAGGCCCGTACGGGCTCCTTCGCCGACGCCCGTGGCGGACTCGATGAAGACGGTCTGGCCGGAGGCGCCGGTGGCGCCGCCGATCGCGCCGCCGGCACCGTCGATGAACAGCGCCTTGTTCAGGCCCGGCATGCGGCCCTGGGCGTCGGCGAGCTTGGCCTCCTGGCCGACGGCGATGATCGTGGCCATGGCGTCGAAGAAGCCGGCCAGCACCAGGGTGAAGACGATCATGCCGACGGTGGTGTAGCCGAGGGTTTCCCAGCCGCCGAACTCGACGTGGCCGAGGAGGGAGAAGTCCGGCATGGAGACGACGCTGCCGTGGAGCACGGGCGCCTTGCCGCCCCATTCGGACTCTTCGATCAGCCCGGCCGCGGTGGCGGTGATGGAGATGATCGTGCCGACGACGATGCCCAGGAGGATGGCTCCGGGCACCTTGCGGGCCTGCAGCATGAAGATCAGCAGGAGGGTGACGGCGAAGAGGACGACCGGCCAGCCGGTCAGCGTGCCGCCGACACCGAGGGTGACGGGCCCGCCCTCGCCCTTGCCGACGAAGCCGGCGTTGACGAAGCCGATCATCGCGATGAACAGTCCGATGCCCATCGTGATGCCGTGCTTCAGGGCGAGCGGGATGGCGTTCATGATGACTTCACGGACGCCGGTGACCACCAGGAGGCAGATCACTCCGCCGTAGATGACACACATGCCCATGGCCTGCGGCCATGTCATGTCGGGGGCGACCTGGGTCGAGATGACGCCCGCGACGCTCAGGCCCGCCGCGAGGGCGAGCGGAACCTTGCCGATGAAACCCATCGCCAGAGTGGTGACCGCTGCCGCGAGCGCGGTGGCGGTGATGAGGGCCGGCTGGCTGAGCTTGTTGCCGAGCACGTCCTCGCCGCCGAGCAGCAGCGGGTTGAGCAGGAGGATGTACGCCATGGCCATGAAGGTCGTGACGCCGCCGCGCACCTCTTGCGCGACCGTGGATCCTCTGTGGGTGATGTGAAAGTACCGGTCGAGCCAAGACCGCCCGGCGGGAACGCGGGAACCGGATCCCGCGTCTTCGGCGACGGTCTTCGGCTCCACTGACGACTGGGTCATGGTGCCTACTCCCAAGGTTCAAAGGGGCACCCGCATGCCCGGGGGCAAAAGACTGCGGGATTTGGGATGCTGCGTGGGCTGCACGACCCGGGGGACGGCCCGAGACGAACGGGGTGAAGCGGTACCGCGGTGGTGATGTGGGGGATGCGGGGGATGTGGGGGGATGCTCCGGGCGGTGCGGGCGGTGGAAGTGTGACGTTCCGCGGGAGGCACGCACCGCCCGGAGGGCTTACAGGGTGCCGGTGAGGTGCTCGGGGCGTACCGGCGTCTTGTTGAGCTCCAGTCCCGTCGCGTTCCGGATCGCCGCGAGGACGGCCGGGGTGGACGACAGGGTGGGGGCCTCTCCTATGCCGCGCAGCCCGTAGGGAGCGTGGTCATCGGCGAGTTCGAGCACGTCGACCGGGATGGTCGGGGTGTCGAGGATGGTGGGGATCAGGTAGTCCGTGAAGGAGGGGTTCCTGACCTTCGCGGTCTTGGGGTCGACGATGATCTCCTCCATGACCGCCACGCCCAGGCCCTGGGTGGTGCCACCCTGGATCTGGCCGACGACGGACAGCGGGTTGAGGGCCTTGCCGACGTCCTGGGCGCAGGCCAGCTCGATGACCTTCACGAGGCCGAGCTCGGTGTCCACCTCCACCACCGCGCGGTGTGCGGCGAAGGAGTACTGGACGTGGCCGTTGCCCTGTCCGGTCCGCAGGTCGAACGCCTCGGTCGGGCGGTGGCGCCACTCGGCCTCGATCTCGACGACCTCGTCCTCCAGGACGTCCACCAGGTCGGCGAGGACCTCGCCGCCGTCGGTGACGACCTTGCCGGCCTCCAGCACCAGCTCGGCGGTGGCCCACGCGGGGTGGTACGTGCCGAACTTGCGGCGGCCGAGCTCCAGGACCTTCTCGCGCACCAGCTCGCAGGAGTTCTTCACCGCGCCACCGGTGACGTACGTCTGCCGGGAGGCGGAGGTGGAGCCGGCGGAGCCGACCTGGGTGTCGGCCGGGTTGATCGTCACCTGGGTGACGCCCAGCTCCGTGCGGGCGATCTGGGCGTGGACGGTGATGCCGCCCTGGCCGACCTCGGCCATCGCGGTGTGGACGGTGGCGACCGCCTCACCGTTGATGACCTCCATGCGCACCTTGGCGGTGGAGTAGTCGTCGAAGCCCTCGGAGAAGCCGACGTTCTTGATGCCGACCGCGTAGCCCACGCCGCGTACGACGCCCTCGCCGTGCGTGGTGTTGGAGAGGCCACCCGGCAGCGCGCGGACGTCGGCGCCCTCGGTGGACTCCCACTGGCGCTCCGGCGGCAGCGGACGGGCCTTGACGCGGCGCAGCAGCTCGGCGACCGGGGCGGGCGAGTCGACCGGCTGGCCGGTCGGCATCAGGGTGCCCTGCTCCATGGCGTTGAGCTGGCGGAACTCCACCGGGTCCATGCCCAGCTTCTTCGCCAGCTTGTCCATCTGGGCCTCGTACGCGAAGCACGCCTGGACCGCGCCGAAGCCGCGCATGGCGCCGCAGGGCGGGTTGTTGGTGTAGAGCGCGATCGCCTCGATGTCGACGTCGTCGATGACGTACGGGCCGACGGCGAGCGAGGAGGCGTTGCCGACGACCGCCGGGGAGGCCGAGGCGTAGGCGCCGCCGTCCAGCACGATCCGGCACTTCATGTGCGTGATCTTGCCGTCCTTGGTGGCGCCGTGCTCGTACCAGAGCTTCGCCGGGTGACGGTGGACGTGGCCGAAGAAGGACTCGAACCGGTTGTAGACGATCTTGACCGGCTTGCCGGTGCGCAGCGCGAGCAGGCAGGCGTGGATCTGCATCGACAGGTCCTCGCGGCCGCCGAAGGCGCCGCCGACGCCGGAGAGCGTCATACGGACCTTCTCCTCGGGCAGGCCGAGGACGGGGGCGATCTGGCGGAGGTCGGAGTGCAGCCACTGGGTGGCGACGTACAGGTCGACACCGCCGTCCTCGGCGGGCACGGCGAGGCCGGACTCGGGGCCGAGGAAGGCCTGGTCCTGCATGCCGAAGACGTACTCGCCGGAGACGATCACGTCCGCCTTCTTGGCGGCCTCGTCGGCGTTGCCGCGGATGATCGGCTGGCGGTGCACGATGTTGGGGTGCGGTACGTGACCGGCGTGGTGGTCGTCGCGGCCGGGGTGCAGCAGCGGCGCGTCGGGGGCGGTCGCGGAGGCCTCGTCGGTGACGACGGGCAGCTCCTTGTACTCGACCTTGATCTTGGCGGCCGCACGGCGGGCGGTCTCGGGGTGGTCGGCGGCGACCAGGGCGACGGGCTCGCCGTGGTGGCGTACGCGGCCGTTGGCGAGGACCGGGGTGTCCTGGATCTCCAGGCCGTAGTTCTTCACCTCGGTGGGCAGGTCGTCATAGGTCAGGACGGCGTAGACGCCGGCCTGGGCGAGGGCCTCGGAGGTGTCGATGGAGACGATCTCGGCGTGCGCCACGGGCGAGCGCAGGAGCTGGCCCCACAGCATGTCCTCGTGCCACATGTCCGAGGAGTAGGCGAACTCGCCGGTGACCTTGAGGGTGCCGTCGGGGCGGAGCGTCGACTCGCCGATGCCGCCCTTGGTCTTGGAACCCTGGGTGACCTTGGTGGGAGTGCCGGCCGGAGCGGAGGCGACTCGGGTGTTCTGGGACATGGTCAGACCGCCTCTCCCTGACGTTCCTGACGGGCGGCCGCGAGGCGGACGGCGTCGAGGATCTTCTCGTATCCGGTGCAGCGACAGAGGTTGCCGGAGAGCGCCTCGCGGATGTCCTCGTCGGACGGGGAGGGGTTGCGCTCCAGCATCTCGTCGGCCGCGACGAGCAGGCCCGGGGTGCAGAAACCGCACTGCACGGCGCCCGCGTCGATGAAGGCCTGCTGGATCGGCGACAGCTCAGTGCCCTCGCCGGTCTGGGAGTCGGTGCCCTTGGCGGACCACTGCTGGGCCGCCTGGAGGGCGGTGCCCTGCTTGCCGTCGGAGGCGGAGGAGCCGCACGCGCCGGTGCCGCACGCGCCGCTGTGCTCGGCGCGCTGCTTGGCGTAGTCGGCGAGGCCCTCGACGGTGACGACCTCGCGGCCCTCGACCTGGCCGGCGGCGACGAGGCAGGAGCAGACCGGGACGCCGTCCAGGCGGACCGTACAGGAGCCGCACTCGCCCTGCTCGCAGGCGTTCTTGGAGCCGGGCAGACCCAGGCGCTCACGCAGAACGTAGAGGAGGGACTCGCCCTCCCAGACGTCGTCGGCTTCCTGCGGACGACCGTTGACCGTGAAATTCACGCGCATGGTTATGCAGCTCCTTCAAGGGTGCGGCCGGTGCCGCGGTACTGCTCCCAGGTCCAGCCGAGCGTGCGGCGCGCCATGATGCCGACCGCGTGACGGCGGTACTTGGCGGTGCCCCGCACGTCGTCGATCGGGTTGCAGGCCCCGGAGGCGAGCTCCGCGAACTGCTTGGCGATCGAGGGAGTGATGATCTTGCCGCTCTCCCAGAACCCGCCCTCTTCGAGCGCGGCGTTCAGGAAGTCCTCGGCCTCCTTCGCCCGGACGGGCGTGGGGGCGGCCGAGCCGATTCCGGTCCGCACGGTCCGGGTCTCAGGGTGCAGCGCCAGACCGAACGCGCACACCGCGATCACCATCGCGTTGCGGGTACCCACCTTGGAGTACTGCTGCGGCCCGTCGGCCTTCTTGATGTGGACCGTCTTGATGAGCTCGTCCGGGGCGAGCGCGTTGCGCTTGACGCCGGTGTAGAACTCGTCGATCGGGATGAAGCGGGAGCCGCGTACCGACTCCACCTCCACCTCGGCGCCCGCGGCCAGCAGGGCGGGGTGCGCGTCGCCGGCCGGGGACGCCGTACCCAGGTTGCCGCCGACGCCGCCACGGTTGCGGATCTGCGGCGAGGCGACGGTGTGCGAGGCGAGCGCCAGGCCGGGCAGCTCGGCCCGCAGGTGCTCCATGATCCGGGTGTACGGCACGGAGGCGCCCAGCCGGACGTTCTCCTCGCCGACCTCCCACTCATTGAGCAGCTCGACGCGGTTCAGGTCCAGCAGGTACTCGGGCCGCCGGTGGTCGAAGTTGATCTCGACCATGACATCGGTTCCACCCGCGATGGGCACAGCCGTGGGGTGCTCGGCCTTGGCGGCGAGCGCCTCCTCCCAGCTTGCGGGGCGAAGGAAGTCCATGAGTGGCTCTCTTCTACGTGATCCGGTGATCAGAGGTCCGGCGGGCCGTGATCCAGATGGTCGACGTGCCCCGGGTTCCGCTTGATCAGTTGGTTCGCTGGGGCTCGGGGAACGGCCGGCCCACGTCTTGGTCTTCATGTTCATGTGCTGTTAACGCGTTGTGGCCCAAGTACACCCAGCGGTGCTCCGCCCGGTGCAGTCACCGAAACCATGAAGGAGTTGGCTGGTCGCCCTTCTCGTCTTGTAGATTCGAACGAAAGGCGAGGAGCAGTAACCTCTCCGTTTCCCCCTGGAAACGGTGGCACCAGGCCACCGGCAACAACGAGACACCCACGAGACAGATCGGCGGCGACGACATGCGGCTGCGCGCACTGCTGGAAACCGACGCGCTGGGGCTGCGGCTGCTCGGCGGCGAGGACGAGCTGGACCGCACGGTCCGCGGCGTGATGACCACCGACCTGCGAGACCCCAGCAGGTACCTCTCCGGCGGCGAACTGGTGCTCACCGGCCTGGCCTGGCGGCGGGACGCGGCCGACTCCGAGCCGTTCGTCCGCATCCTGGCGAGTGCCGGGGTGGCGGGGCTCGCGGCCGGCGAGGCCGAGCTCGGCGCCATCCCGGACGACCTGGTGCAGGCGTGTTTGCGCCACCGCCTTCCACTGTTCGCAGTGAACGAGTCCGTTGCATTTGCAACGATCACTGAGCATGTTGTTCGACAGGTGTCCGGTGAACGCGCCGGTGATCTCGCGGCTGTCGTCGATCGCCACAGAAGGCTGATGACCTCCGGCCCGGCAGGCGGCGGTCCGGAGGTGGTTCTCGACCTGCTCGGGTCCGACCTGGACCTTCACGCCTGGGTGCTCTCCCCCACCGGGCGCCAGATCGCGGGCGCCGGGGCACCGCTGCCCGCCGAGGTGGGCGCCGTCCTCGCCGCCGAGCACCTGGCCGCGACGCGCACCGGGCGGCGCGGGCCGCACCGGGCGGTCACAGGCGGAACGACATACTCACTCTTCCCGATCCGTAACACCGGCCGGGGAGCCGCTCCCGCGTCCCGGGACGTGCGCGAAACGGTGCTGTCCGACTGGCTGCTCGCCGTCGAGGCCGACGCGAGCGACTGGCCGGCCGCCCGGCTGGACCTGCTCCAGGGCGTCACGCAGCTCATCGCCGTCGAGCGGGACCGGCGGGACGCGGCGCGTACGGTACGGCGGCGCCTCGCCCAGGAGGTCCTGGAGCTGGTCCAGACGGGCGCCGCGCCGGCCGAGATCGCGGCGCGGCTGCGGGTGGCCGCGCCGGTGCTGCTGCCCGGTCTCGGGGCGGCGCCGCACTGGCAGGTCGTGGTGGCGCGGGTCGAGTGGGGCGAGAGCGGCACCGGCGCGCCCGGCATCGAGGCGGGGCCGGTCGCCCAGTCGCTGCTGGAGGAGATCCTGGTCGACCCCGCGACGGCCGGCGCCGACTCGGCCGACCGCATCGCGGTGGCGCACACCGGGGACGAGGCGATCGCCCTGGTGCCGCTGCCCGCGGTGCCGACTGCGGACGGCGCCCCGGCCGCGGAGGAGGGCGGCCCGGAGGGCCCTGCCGGGGACGGCGGGCCCGGGCTGCACGCGGACGCGCTGCTGGCCGCCGTGCGCGGTCCGCTGTCGGCCGGCCTGGCGGATGACGGGCATCTCACGCTGGGCGTGAGCGCCGCCGTGCACTCGGCCGAGGGGCTGCGCGGCGCGCTGGAGGAGGCGCGGCACGCGCGGCGGGTCGCGGCGGCGCGGCCGGGCCGGGTGTGCGCGGCGGGCCACCACGAACTGGCGTCGCACGTGCTGCTGCTGCCGTTCGTACCGGACGACGTGCGGCGCGCGTTCACGGCGCGGCTGCTGGACCCGCTGCGGGACTACGACCGGCGCCACCGGGCGGAACTCATCCCGACACTTGAGGCGTTCTTGGACTCCGACGGCTCGTGGACGCGCTGCGCGAGCCGGCTGCACCTGCATGTGAACACCCTGCGGTACCGGGTGGGGCGGATCGAGCAGTTGACGGGGCGGGACCTGTCGCGGCTGGAGGACAAGCTGGACTTCTTCCTGGCGCTGCGCATGTCCTGACGTACGGTCAAACGGTCAACCTCGTGGATCTTCACAAAAGAGAGCGGTAGGCACCTCCTGATGTCCGGACAAGAGGACACCCTGCGCGGTGACTGCGCGAACTGCTTCGGCCTCTGCTGCGTCGCCCTGCCCTTCTCCGCCTCGGCCGACTTCCCCGTCGACAAGCCCGCCGGCACCGCCTGCCGCAACCTGCGGGCGGACTTCCGCTGCGGCGTCCACACGCGCCTGCGCGACGAGGGCTTCACCGGCTGCACGGTGTACGACTGCTTCGGCGCCGGCCAGAAGGTCTCCCAGGTCACCTTCGGCGGCCGGGACTGGCGGCAGGCCCCGCGGACGGCCCGGCCGATGTTCGCGGTGTTCCCCGTCGTACGCCAACTGCACGAGCTGCTTTGGTACCTGACCGAGGCGCTGACGCTGAAGGCCGCCCGCTGCGACCGCTTTCTCCACGGCGAGCTGCGGGCCGCGCACGAGGAGACCGAGCGGCTGACCCTCCTTGCCGCCGATGAGCTCGCCGGCTTGGACGTGGGTGCCCACCGCCAGGTCGTCGGCGGCCTGCTCCTGCGCACCAGCGAGCTCGTCCGGGCGGGCGTTCCCGGCGCGCTCGGCAAGAAGAAGAACCGCCGCGGCGCCGACCTCATGGGCGCCCGCCTCAGGAACGCCGACCTGCACGGCGCCAATCTGCGGGGCGCCTACCTCATCGCCGCCGACCTGACCGGCGCCGACCTCCGGGAGGCCGACCTCCTCGGCGCGGACCTCCGCGACGCCCGGCTCGCGGGCGCGGACCTCACCGGGGCACTGTTCCTCACCCAGCCCCAGCTGACCGCGGCCAAGGGCGACGCCCGGACCGTACTGCCGGCGAAGCTCACCCGCCCGGCCCACTGGCAGCCGGGGACGGCGGTGTCGGCGGGGACGGCCGGGACGACCGGCCCACCGGACCGATCGCCATCAGCCGGGTGAAGTAGTCGTCCGGCAGCCCTTCGCCCACGGGGCGGCCATCCGCCTCGATCCAGGCGTGCGCGGTGAAGGGGGGCACGACGCGCACCCCCGTGCACCACGTGGGCCATGTCCCGCCCAGGCGGCACAGCAGCGCCGCGCCCAGCGAGCGGGGCAGGCAGCCGCGCGGCCCCGCGCAGCGCAGACTGACCGCGCACATCGCGTCCCGGGCGTTCGCGGCCGCCGCGGCGGAAGCGGGCACCGCCCCGCGGCGCACCAGGCCGAGCACGGCGCGGACATGGCGTGGCGGCAGCAGGGACAGCACGACGGCGGGGACGAGGACGAGTCGTGCGGCCAGCCGCCGCGCGAAGGGCACGCCCATGGGCCGCTCCAGGGCGCTGGGCGTGGTCATACGGCCAGCCCCGTGCTCCGCAGGTCCCGCACCAGGGCCGCGACGTCCTGCTCGGCCCGTGCCCGGTCGATGTCGAACTCGGCGACGAGCGCGTCGGCCGCCGCCGCCTCGTCGCCACCGGCCATCAGCGTGCGGACGACGAGGGTGCCGGTCGGGTTCAACTCCCAGTACTGCCCGCTGCGTTCGTCCAGGAGGACCGTGCCGTAGTCGGTCTGTGCCGTGGAGACGTCGGCGCCGAACCGCAGTGCCATGGTGCGTTCCTTTCTGCCGGGCTGCCTGATCAGAGCGCGGACCGTGCGCCGGTCCCGGTGGTGCGGGTGAGGCCGCGCAGCCACACCTCGCAGGCGATGGTCGAGTAGAGGATGGCGTCCTGGAGCCCGGGCGTGGCGGGCCGCTGGGCCAGCCGGCGCAGAGCGGCGCCGTCCACCAGGCCGAGCCGCTCCAGCCGTGAGTCCTCCCAGAGCGCCAGCAGGTCGCCGCGGTGTTCGCGCAGCCCGTTCGAGGCGTCCATGGAGGCCGCGGCCTTGTTGGTGCGCGTCAGGCAGGGCTCGGGCACGATGCCGCGCATGGCGGCGGTCAGGAGGGGCTTGTACTGCCAGGGCGTGACCCGTTCGCCGGGGTCGACCGCGAGGCACGCCTCGATGACGCGGTCGTCCAGGAACGGCGACGCCATCGGTACGCCGGCCCTGGCCGCCATCCGGTCCCACTGCCGGATGACCCGCGTGCAGGAGCGGATCTGTTCCAGGTCGGCGTGCAGGCCCCGGTCCGGGTGGAGCGGCACCGCCGTCGTGGCGGCGTCCCGCAGCGCCCGCTCGGCCGCCCGCGCCGCCTCCGGGGTCACCCAGTCGAACAGGCGTGGCGGCATGCCCCAGCCGAGGCCGCTGCTGACGGTGGGCGCGAGCGGCTCGCGCAGCCGCCGGCCGGCGTCCGCCAGCCACCTGCCGTACGGCCGGGAGTCGGCCAGGGCGCGGACCGTACCACCGAGGGGCCACTGCCACAGGGCCCGGAATCCGCGCAGCTGCCGCAGCGCGAACAGTGGCCGGGTGCGCAGCAGCCGGTGGTAGTAGGCCTCGGAGCACCAGGCCACATGGTCGCCGCCGATGCCCGTCAGATGCAGCCGGCTGCCCCGCTCGGCCATGCCCGGCAGGTGGTGCAGGACGCGGGAGCGGTCCATGACGCCGATGGTGGGTTCGTCGAGCAGGTCGTCGATGGTGAGGAGGTCGGTGTAGACGAGCGGGGAGGCGTCGGCGTCCCAGACGACGTGTTCGACGTCCGGCAGGTACGCCGCGGCCTTCCGCGCCCACCGCAGGTCGGTGTCGGCGGGGTCGCGCCCGGGCCAGGTGCTGGCCACCACGCGGGCCGGTGAGCGGTCGGCGAGGAAGGTGATGGAGGTGGAGTCGAGGCCGCCGGACAGGTCGCAGCTGACCACGCCGCCCTGCCGGGTGCGGGCGTCGACGGCCTCGGTGAGGGCCTCGCGGGCGTAAGGCGCGCCGGCGGCGAGCGTCCAGACGGGTTCGGGCGGCGTCCACCAGCGCGTGTGGCGCACGCTTCGCCCGTCGGGCGCGACGATCAGGGCGTCCTCGGGGGACACGGCGGTGACGCCGCGCCACATCGGCGCCTCGTAGAGCGGGTGGGGAACCGGCCAGAGCAGCCGGATGGCGAGTTCGTTCTCGTCGGGGTCGGTGCCCAGTGCCTGGGCGAGGACGTCGGCGCTGGTGGCGGCCACCGTCGTGCCGTCGACGGCCGCGTGGAAGACCAGGCGGAGACCGGAAGCGGTGCCCTGCACCCTGAGCCGTCCATCGAGCGCCGCCACCAGGTGGAAGCTGCCCGGCAGTGTGCGGGCCAGCGCGTCGAGGTGCGCGAGGTCCCGCAACCGCTCGGCGTGGTGCCGCAGTCGCGCGGCGTCGACCGGGCAGCAGCCGACGACGGCGAGGGCGGCGCGGCCCGCGTGGGCGACCACGAGTTCGTCGTGGTGCCAGTGGCCGACCAGCCAGGGGCGTCCCGAGGCGTGGGTCAGCGTGCGTGTTCCCGGGCGGGCGAAGGAACGGGCCGTGGCGGCCGCGTCCTCGCGGTCGGCGAAGACCGCGAACTGCGCGTCACCACGGCCCGTACCCGCACTGTCGTGCGTTTCGATCATGGCTTCGACCGACTTGAGCCGTCGCGGTCAGTTCTTGCTGAGGATCAGACGGTCGTTGCCGGCCCTCTGGAGCAGTCCGGTCTTCTTCCGGAAGGACCCCAGTCGGACGAGCGTCGGTGCCTCGTAGGCCTTCTTCATGACGTCTCCTTCGTGCGGGTTGCGTCGCCACCGCCGCTCGGAACGCGGGGTGGCCAGGTGACAGCAGCTAGCCCTACATCTGCGGCGGGCCGCAACGGTGCACGGATCTCTCATATTGCATGACTAATTGGGCGGCGAAGGCTCGCGCACGGTCGGCGACAGACGGATGCCGCCGGGCCGACGCCGCAGTGATGACGGACACCCGCGTACGCAGAAACGATTGCACCTGTGCGCCTTACTGCTGACGGCCTGTCAGCGCGAAGGGGTCGCACACCGGCCGGGAAGTCGGCTCCGGCGCGTCCGCCCAGTCGCACGCGCCGGTTTCCTGCTCACGGTCACCGAGAAAGGACCCGCGTGAACAACGCCTCACCCCCTCCACGGAGGCGTCAACGGCCTCGTCGATTCACCTTTTCGACGGAACCGGTCCACCTGCCCGGTGCCGACCCGCCGCCCCGCGGGAAAAGCGCGGCTGCCCGGCGGGGAAGGCGCGCCGCCCGGCGGGGAGGGGCCACCGGGCGGGATGCGGCGCGGGATGGCGGGCGGAGGACCGGACCGCTGATTGTGAATGAATTCACCTGACCCTCTTGGCCGACGCGCCCATCCATGCTGAGATTCTCCGGACTCAACAGCTCAATGGCGTGCTCGGGGAGGGCAATGTGGCGCATACCGCCATGTCTGGTTCCGGAACGACCGAAAGTGACGATCCCCTCCAGACCGCGGTATGGCGGCTGCGCTCACGCGGCTGTTGGACCGACGCGGCCGCCCTCCTCGCGCCGGGCGCCGCGGCCGTCCCCGCCGTCGCGGTCCAGCGGGCGTCCCTGCTGATCGAGCGGTGCCTGTACACCGAGCGGGGGTGGGCCGAGGCGGAGGACGCCCTGCGCGCGGCGGAGGCGATCGCCCAGGACGACGACGAGCGCGGCGCGGCCGCCTGCGAGCGCGGCTACCTGGCCTACGCGTCGACCCTGCTGGGTGTACGGGACCGGGCCGACGAGGCGCGGGCGGCGCTCGGCCGGGCGGCGGCCCTCATCGCCCCGACCGCGCCCGGCCGCCCGCTGCTGGACTTCCGCCGGGGCCTGATCGCCCAGAACCTCGCCGACTCCCCGCAGGCCGCGCGGGCCGCGTACCGTCGCGCGCACGCGGGCGCCACCGCCCAGGGCGACACCCTGCTGCTCTCCTCCACCTGGCGGCACCTGGCCGGACTGGCGCTGCGCGAGGGCGAGCCGGCGGAGGCGCGGCACGGCTTCGCCGAGTCGCTGCGGCTGCGCGAGGAGCTCGGGTACCTGGTCGGTACGGCCCCGGCGCTGGTCGCCCTCGCGGACACCGAACCGGAGCCGGAGGCGGCGCGGCTGCGGGCCGAGGCGCGGCGGCTGTTCCAACTCCTCGGCGGCGTACCGACGTGGCTGGCGGCGCGGTTGGCGCCGCAGGCGGCGGTCTGACGCGCTCGCCAGGTGCCTGACGTGTTCGCAGGTGTTCGGCTCTCCACGCCCGGGCGGCGGAGCGGCCGGAGGAGGTGACGCTCCTCGACGGCATCCCGGACGCGGAGCGGGACCGGCGGCCGCTGCCCGTCCCGGGCGGCGTCTCCGGCGACCGGCCCTACGGCGACGGTTCCCTCGAACGGCTCCACTTCACGGCAGGAGGGCGCCTGGTGGCGGCGGCCCCGAAGCGGCCGTGAGCGTCAGCGCGGCCCGCCGGATGCCCGGAGGCACACCAGCGACTCGTCCATGCCGATCACCAGGTCGCCGTCCGGTGTGACCGCCACCGCGCGGACGGGCTGCCCGGGGTGGAACTCCAGGCGCCGGCCGGCCTCTTGCCGGTGCGCTCCGACCAGACCGTCACGCCAGGCGACCGCGAGCGTCGGCCCCTCGGCGGTGACTGCCGCGTGCAGGGCCACGACCGGGTACGGGCGCTCGGCGAGGGGCGCGGCCGGCGGGCCCTGAGCCGGAGCCCATGACCGTACGGTCCCGTCGGCGCCGCCGCTGTAGACGACGGGTTCGGGTGCCTCGACGGCGGCCACGGCGGTGACGCGCCCGCTGTGCGGGGCCGCCTGACGGACACCGCCCAGGCTGAAGGCGTGGACGGAGCCGACCCGGTCGCCGACCACCACCGTGCCGCCGACCGCCGCCAGCGCGGTGCCCGGGTGGGTGGTGAGCGTCGCCGCGACCGCCTCGGTCAGCCGTTCCCCGGCGCCACCGGGGCGGCTCGCCGCCGTCCGGGGCACGCCGCGCACGCTGTGCAGCCGCCCGCGCTCGTCCAGCAGCAGGACGGTGCCGTCCGGGAGCGGCGCGAGTGCCGTGACGCGGCCCCCCGGAGCGTGCGCCGGGCGGCCGGCCGGTGCCGCGTCGGCGGCATGGATGAGGCGCACGGTGCCGACACGGTCGGCGACCAGCAGCCGCCCCCGCAGCGGGCCGGTGCCTACCGCGAGCGCGGCGACCGGCCCCGGCCAGGGCGGGGTGACGTCGCCGCGTACGCGGGTCCACCGGACGCGCCAGGGCTCCGGTGCGGCGAGCTGCTCCAGGGCGGGCCGCAGCCGGGGGTCGGCGCCGTCGCCGAGGGTGCTCAGCAGCACCAGGGCGCGCCGGGACGGCGTCTGGTCGCGGCACAGGGACTGGCCGGCGCGCAGCCACGCGGCACGCAGCCCCCCATGGCCCTCCCCGCCCTCGGCGGCGTACGCGGCCGTCACCCGCAGCGGGTCGGCCGCGCAGACGGCGGCCGGATCGTCCAGGTCCACGGCCGGGCGCTCACGTCGCCGTGCCCCGTACCGCGCCGGGCCACGGCCGCGCCACCGCCACTGTTCCTGGTCGAGGTCCAGCACGGCCGGGCGCCGGGCGGCCAGGCGCCGGTGCGCCGGGGTTCCTGTCCGGGCCTCGACCACGAGCCGCAGGTTCCCGAGCTCCGACAGCCGCTCGATGAGTTCCGCCAGAGCGTCCGGCTCCTGGGCGGCGTGCAGGTCCGGCAGCACGATGACCACCTGCCGGGACTCGGTGGTCAGGACCTGGACCAGCTCACCGGGGTCCCGGACGACGACACCGAGCCGCTCGGCGAGCGACCAGGCCGCACCGAGCGCGCTCTGCCCCTCCAGCGGGACGAACGCGTGCGCCGGGTGGCCGGCCAGCCGGCCGAGCAGCGTGGACTTGCCCCGCCCCGGCCCGCCCGTGACCAGGCACAGCCGCGCTCCGCCCGGGTCGGCCAGCAGGCGCAGGAGTTCGGTGGCCGCGGGCTCGCGTCCGGCGTCCGGAGTTTCCAAGGGGCTCAAGCTTGTCCGTGAGGTGTTCGATGCGGGCGATTCCGTACGTCCCGATGGGCGTACCAAGCAGAAAGGCAACGCAACAACTGGCGGCCCGCCCACATGAATTTGCAGAAATATCCCGCAACGCCGCGGTGACAGAGGGGAACAGCGCGGAGGCATCCGAACCCTTCACCCCCGGCACAGGATACCCATACGTCTGACCTGCGCACACGCCGCCTGAGAATGCGTCATGTGGCTGCCGTCACACCGGAATTACCTATTCCGTAGGATATTTTTTCTTCACATCACGTTCACTGCTTTCTCAGGCGGAGTCCGCATTCCTGCGGGCTCCGCCTCACCCTGCGGAAGGACACATTCAGTGGCATCTCGCGTACGCCGACTGCTGGTTGCCGGAATCGCGGCCGCGGCGACCGCGGTTGTGGGGGCCTCGACCCTGGCCGTCGCCAACGCCGCGCCGCGCGCGGCCGGTGTGACGGCCGGTGCGCAGGCGGCCGACGACGGTACGCTCCCGCCGGTCGCCGTCGAGGACTTCTCGTACCCCGGAGCGGCGAAGATCCTCCAGGAGAAGGGCATCAAGCTCTTCAAGGGGGACGGCCACATCCTGCTGGCGGACTGCGACGGCTCGGCCTCGCAGATCCAGGTCTGGACCCGTCGCAGCGAGGACGGGAAGATCTGCTTCCAGGCCAACGCCCACAGCGGCTATCTGACGCTGGAGGTGCCGGAGGTCTTCGCCCTGCAGACCGCCGACCGGGCCATCAGCGCCGACCTGACCGCCGAGGGCAAGACCGAGACGGTCGCGGTGCCCAAGGACAAACTCGTCCCCGTCGGCGAAGGCACGAGCGGGGCTCCCACGGTCCTCGTCGAGATCCGCGTCACCGGCTGATCCCCGCCTCCTCCTCACCCTGCCGGCCCCTTCTGTCCGGCTGACCAGAAATCCGAAGGAATCCATCGTGTCTGCACTACGTCCACGCGCCGCCGCGGCGGCCGCCCTGACGGCCGCCGCTGTCACGGCCGGTGTCCTCGCCGCCGTTCCCGCGCAGGCGGTCTCCGGCGCACCCGTCGCGGACAACGCGTACGCGTTCACCGCCAAGCTGGTGATCGGCGAAGGGGACAAGCAGCGCGCCTGCTCCGGCGCCCTCGTCGAGGCCGGCTGGGTGCTCACCGCCGCCTCCTGCTTCGCCGACGGCACCACCCAGGCCGCGCCCGGCAAGCCCGCCCTGAAGACCGTCGCCACCATCGGCCGCGCCGACCTGTCCGCCACCACCGGCGGCCACGTCAGCGAGGTGGTCGAGCTCGCGCCGCGCGCCGACCGGGACCTGGTCATGGCACGGCTGGCCCAGCCGGCCACCGGCATCGCCCCGGTCGCGATGGCCACCACCCCGGTGGCCAAGGACGACACCCTCAAGGTCGCCGGCTACGGCCGCACCAAGACCGAGTGGGTGCCCAACAAGCTCCACACCGCCGCCTTCGGCGTGGACGCGGTCACCGGCACCGGCCTGTCCATCACCGGCAAGACCGCCGGTGACGCGATCTGCAAGGGCGACACCGGCGGCCCCGTCCTGCGTGAGGCGAATGGCAGGACCGAGCTGGTGGGCGTCAGCAGCCGGTCCTGGCAGGGCGGTTGCCTCGGCGAGAGCGAGACCCGCAACGGCGCCGTCGCCACCCGTATCGACAACATCACGCTGGGCTCGCGCCTCGCCGCCGGCCAGCGCCTCCTGCCGGGCGACACCCTCGTCTCCGCCTCGGCGAAGCTGACCATGCGCGCCGACGGCAACCTGGTCATCACCTCCGCCGCCGGCAAGACCCTGTGGTCCACCGGCACCGCGAGCGACAACGCGTTCGCGCTGCTGACCGCCGAGGGCAACCTCGTCGTGCGTAACGCGGCCGACACCACCACCCTGTGGGAGTCCCGGACCACCGCCCCCGGCGGCACCGCCGTCCTCACCGACCGCGGCGGTTTCACGCTCTACAACGCCCAGAACCAGTCGCAGTGGTCCAGCGGCACCGTGGTCCGCAACGACTTCGACGGCGACGGCCGGTCGGACATGGTCGACTGGTACGACTACCCCGACGGCAGCGACGCCATGCACATGTTCAACGGCGCGGCCGACGGCGCGCTCCAGGCGCCCCACACCGCCTTCAAGACGGACGCGGGCAACTGGAACCACGACGCGATGAAGAAGGTGTCCGGCGACTTCAACGGCGACGGCCGCACCGACGTCGCCGTGATGTACCGCTACGCCGACAAGAGCTCCAAGCTGTGGACGTTCCTGGGCCAGGCGAACGGCACCTTCGCGAAGCCCTTCTCCTCCTGGAGCGCACCGGCCGCGAGCTGGGACCAGACCCGGGCCCGGCTGCACGCCGGTGACTTCAACGGTGACGGGCGCGACGACATCGCCGCCTGGTACGACTACACCGGCGGCAAGGACACCCTGTTCACCTTCACGGCGAACGCGCGCGGCGGGTTCGGCACTCCCGTCACCGGCTGGTCCGCCGACAACTCCTGGACCGCCGCCATGGCCAAGTACGTCACGGGCGACTTCAACGGTGACGGCCGCGACGACCTGGCCGCCCTCTACGACTACGCCGGCGGCAGCGTCAAGATGTGGACGTTCCCCGGCACTCCGGGCGGCGGCCTCGGCACGCCGGTCCAGTCCTGGAGGCACGACACGTGGGGTGACTGGGCCAGCACCGACGTCCACGCGGGCGACTTCGACGGTGACGGCCGCGACGACGTGGCGTTCTGGTACGACTACAGCGACGGCCGCGACATCGTGTACGTCCTGAAGAGCAACGCCGGCGGCACCACCTTCGCCAACCCCAAGGCCGCCCTGACCATGGCGGCCGGCACCGTGACGTACCCGGCCATGAAGATGGTCGTGGCCGACTACAACGGTGACGGTCTCGACGACCTGGGCACGATGTACGGCTACACCGACGGCAACGTGAAGATGTGGACCTGGGCCGCCAAGGCCGACACCACGTTCGCGACCGCCAAGCTGGGCTGGGCCTCGCCGACCGCCAAGTCCTGGACGTTCGCCAGCGCCTACTTCCTCGACCGCTCCAACGGCTGAGCGAAAGGTTCCCCGACACCGCCCCGGTGGCCGCACGGCCGCCGGGGCGGCGCCGTGTCCGCGGGTGACCGGGTCAGTCCCGGGCGCCCGTGAAGTGCTCGCGCACCAGCGACTGGACGACCGTCAGGTCCTGGGCGATCAGGGCGTCCAGCAGGGCGGAGTGCTCGGCCGCGTCGGCGACCAGGTCGGCGCGGCGGGTGACCGGGAGGGTGACCAGGGGCCACTGGGAGCGGCGGTGCAGGTCCTCGGCAACGGCGACGAGCTGGTCGTTGCCGGCGAGGGCGAGCACCGCGCGGTGGAAGGCGCGGTCCGACTCGGCGTAGTGGGCGCGGTCGCCGCGGGCCGCGGCCGCCGCGGTGGCCTCGGCGAGGGGGCGCAGCTCGCTCCAGCGGGCGGCCGGGACGGTGCGGGCCAGCCGCAGCATGACCGGCACCTCGATCAGGGCGCGCACCTCGGCGAGCTCGGCCAGCTCGCGGGGGGTGCGTTCGACGACACGGAAGCCGCGGTTCGGTACGACTTCGACGGCGCCCTCGATCGCGAGCTGCTGCATCGCCTCGCGTACGGGCGTGGCCGACACTCCGAAGCGCGCTCCCAGGGCGGGCGCCGAGTACACCTCGCCCGGCACCAGCTCGCCGCCGACCAGCGCGGTGCGCAGGGCGTCGAGGATCTGGCCGCGCACGGAGTGGCGCTGTACGAGACGGGGGGCGGCCGGCTCGCTGTGCGTGTGTTCACCACGCGTGTGCCCGTCCCGCGTGCGCCCGTCCCCCGTGTGCCCGTCTCTGGTGTCTTCGGACCGCGCGCCCTGGGGCCACGCCTGAGCGGGCCGCGCCTGAGCGGATCGCACGTCCTGGGGCCGCGCCTGTTCGGGCCGCGCCTGTTCGGGCACCCGGGTGGAGGCGTGCGCGGACGACGGCGTTCCCGGCTGCGGCGCGGCGGACTCGCGCGCTCTGCCCTGCTCCACTCGGGTCCTCCTGCCGACTCGTACCGAGGGCCCGGGTCGCGGTGGACGGGGCCCCTGTGCACCATAGGCGCACCGGGTCACCGTTCACACATCGATCAAATCGGGTAAGGTAAGGCTTACCTGCTAACGATCGCGATTCGGTGGTCCCCGCATGTCCCTTCCCGCTCTGCTCCCCGCTCTGACCTCGCCCGTCACGGAGGCGTACACCCGCCTGGCGGAAGTGTTCCCCGGGCTGCGCGTGCGTGAGCTCACGGCCGGCGAGCGGGCCCCGCGGGGCGCCGGCTGGGTCGGCGCGCAGGAGCTGGCGGCCGGTGGCCCGGTCCTGGACGCGTTTCTCGCATGGGACGACGCGCAGGTGCTGCGGGACTACGGGCAGCGGGCCCGCCCCGATGTCGTCGCGAGCTTCGGGCTGCACCGGTACGCCTGGCCCGCCTGCCTTCTCATCACCGTTCCGTGGTTCCTGCACCGCCGGGTGCCGCGCCTGCCCGTCGAGGACGTCGCCTTCCAGCGGGCGCTGGGCCGGATGACCGTACGGGTGCGGGAGTTCGCCTGCCTGCCGGGCGACCCCGCCGCCGCGCTGCCGGGGGCGCGGGTCGTCGCGGACGAGGAGGCCCTGCGCGGGGAGGTGCGGGCGGCCGTCGCCGAGCACCTGGAGCCGGTGCTGGAGGGCTTCGGGCCCCGTATGCGGCGGGGCAAGCGGGCCTTGTGGGGCATGGCGACCGACGAGATCGTCGAGGGCCTGTGGTACATCGGGCACCTGCTGGGCGAGGAGTCGCGCGCCATGGCGGAGCTGGAGCTGCTGCTGCCGGGGACGGGTGCGACGAAGCCGTACGTCGGCACGGCGGGCTTCCGCGAGCTGACCGGGCCGCAGGGCGAGCCGCTGCCGACCCGCGACCGGGCCAGCTGCTGCCTCTTCTACACGCTGCGCCCCGAGGACACCTGCGTCACCTGTCCGCGTACGTGCGACGCCGACCGCGTACGCAAGTTGAGCGCCTCCGCGTGACGTCCATGCCACCCGCCCGGGTGGCATGGAATCGAACGCAACTCCCCACCGCCATACGGTAGTTCGAGCAGATCACACCTATTCGTATGCCCTGCGGCCCCAATGGCGTGCTCTTGCCTCGAAACCCGGTGTGACTCGGCACTCTTCAGCCAATATGGCCGCCGAAACGCCCTACCGCGAGCGATGCAAGGGACACCGCATGAGACTGACCGACATATCGCTGGACTGGCTGCTTCCGGGTGGCGTGATGCTGGTGGGAGTCCTGGTGGCGGTGGCGGTGGTCACGCGTGGCAGGCGCGCCGGCGACAAAGCCGCGGCCGAGGACTCCTGGGAACGCAGCGAGGACCGCCGCCGCCGCAAGGAAGCGGTCTACGGCACCGCCTCCTACCTGCTCCTCTTCTGCTGCGCGGCCGTGGCCGCCGCGCTCTCCTTCCACGGTCTGGTCGGCTTCGGCCGCCAGAACCTGAGCCTGTCCGGCGGCTGGGAGTACCTGGTCCCCTTCGGCCTCGACGGCGCCGCCATGTTCTGCTCCGTCCTCGCGGTGCGCGAGGCGAGCCACGGTGACGCGGCACTCGGCTCCCGCCTGCTGGTGTGGACGTTCGCGGGCGCGGCCGCCTGGTTCAACTGGGTGCACGCGCCACGGGGTGTCGACCACGCGGGCGCCCCGCACTTCTTCGCCGGTATGTCGCTGTCGGCGGCCGTGCTGTTCGACCGGGCGCTGAAGCAGACCCGCCGGGCCGCGCTGCGGGAGCAGGGCCTCGTCCCCCGGCCCCTGCCGCAGATCCGGATCGTACGGTGGCTGAGGGCGCCCCGCGAGACGTTCGGCGCCTGGTCGCTGATGCTCCTGGAAGGCGTACGCACGCTGGACGAGGCGGTCGACGAGGTGCGCGAGGACCGGCGCCAGAAGGCGGAGACCCGGCAGCGGCGGCGCGAGCAGCAGAAGCTGGAGCGGGCGCGGCTGAGGGCGTTCAACCGCCAGCACCGGGCTTGGGGGGCCGGACGCGGCGGCCGCCAGGTCGACGTCCCGACCATGAGCGCCACGCAGGTGGACGTGCAGACCATGAACTCCCCGGGGTCCATGGGAGGTTCCGGCTCCGCCTCCGCCGCGGTCGGTGCGTCCGTCGCGGAGCCCGCCATATCCGAGCCGGGACAACTGCCGCGTCGGCCCCGGCCCTCCCTCCAGGCCGTGAAGGGCACTGAGCCCCGGACGGTCGACCTCACCGCCGAGGACGACACCCAGACACTGCCCCGGCTGGACTCGCTGGAGCAGAAGCTCAAGGATCTGGAGCAGCAGTTCGGCTGACCGTCGGGCACGGGCCCGCTCAGGCGGGCCCGGCGGACAGCTCGAACCAGACGACCTTCCCCACCCCGTGCGTGTGCACGCCCCACGCGTCGGCGAGGGCCTGCACCAGGAGCAGCCCCCTGCCGTGCGTCCCGTCGTCGCGAGCCGGTGCGTACGGCGTGGGGGGTGCGGCGACGAAGTCCCGTACCTCCACCCGTAACCGGGTCGGGCCCACGGTGGCCGAGACGACCGCGCCGTGATCGGTGTGTATCAGCGCGTTGGTCACCAGCTCGCTGGTCAGGAGCTCCGCGACATCGGCCGAGCCCGGCTCGCCCCAGTCCCGGAGCAGCTCGCGCACGGCCCGCCTCACCTCCGGCACCGCCGCCAGGTCCGCGCATCCCAGGCGGCGGCGCAACTGCGCCGGCTGCCCGTCCCGTACCGCCCCGGAAGCCCGCCCGCCGGTTACGGGTCCAGCCCCTGCCTGACGCCCCATCATCTCCCCCACCGCACGTCGTCAGCCCTTCCCTCGAACAGGTTCACGGGATGCATGCCCCTGCCCATCAGCCGCCACGCCTATGATTCACCGGTCCAGGGGGCGCCCGGGGGGCGCATCGGGGTAAGCGCACCGGCCGACCGGACCGAACGGAGCATGAGCGGCGGAAAGGCCGCGCCGCTGGGGCGGTGAGCGCCCCCGGACGTCCCGGAGCTCCGGAGCTCCGGGAGTTCCCGGACCGGCCGCGGGGGCGCCCCGCGGGTCACGCCTCCCAGAGGGCCGCGCTCGTACGGTCCTCGGCGTATCCCTTCACCCGCAGCTGGACGTCCGCCAGGAACTGCGCCAGACCGGGCGGTTCGCCCGTCCCCCAGCGCTCGGCGAGCTCCTTGGCGAGCGCCGGTTCCCCGCGCAGCGGTTCGGCAAGCCCGCGGCCGGCGAGCAGCAGCGTGTCGCCGGGCCGGGCGATGGAGGCGCGGAAGCGGAAGGGTTCGGCGGGGGGCGGGGCGGGGGGCTCGATGTACGGGGAGGGGGGCGTCGTGATGCCGAGGTCCATGGTCAGCCGGTCACCGTCCCGGGTCTCGGAGGGCCGTGAGCCGTAGCCGACGACCGGTTCGCCGGTGACCGCGGCCGGGTCCGGGACAGGCGGTTCGATGTCCTGCCAGACGCCGTCACGGAGGCGGAACAGGCCGCCGTCGCCGACGCCGAAGAACACCCGGGTGCGGCAGGCCGGGTCGGCGGTCAGCAGGAGGCAGCGCAGCCCGGCGGTGTACTCCTCGGGCGCCACGCCGAGTTCGGCGGCGCGGGCGCGGAGCTTGCCGTACGAGCGGTCGGTGAGGCGGTGCAGGCCGGACTTGAGGTCGCCGCGGCGGCCGGCGCGGACGTCCTCGGACAGCCGGGTGTGGCTGCGGCCGACGGCTTCGCCGATCCAGCGGCAGGCGTCGGCGGCGGCGAGGTGGGCGCCCTCGGCGGCGCGGTCCCCGGTGGCGACGGCGACCAGCACCAGCGCGGCGTCGCCGGTGCCGAAGCGGGCGGTGAGCAGGGCGTCGCGGCGGGGCTCGCCCCGGTAGCGGGCGGAGTCGCCGCGCACGGAGGCGGCGCGCAGGGTGTACGTGCCGTACCGGGCGCCGTCCAGGACGGTGTCGGCGACGAGTCCGTCCAGTTCGTGCGGGCGGGCCGGGGGCAGGGCGGTGGGTTCGGGCTCGTAGGTGGGCGGCCTGTCGCCGACGTACTCGACGCGGGGCCGCGGCAGGCGGGCCGCGCTCCGCCCGGCCGCCGGGGCGGGGCGGAGCGGTGGGGGCGGAGGTGGTGGAGGGGGTGGAGGGGCGCTCGGGAAGGTGCGGGGCGCGCTGGGGGCGTCCACGGGTTCCCAGGGGGCGCGCGGGTGCCCGGCCGGGTCGCCCGGGTCGATCGGGCCGGTAGGGCGGGTGGGGCCGGTGCGGCCGGCCACCGTGTCCGACGCGGAGTCGAACCGGTCGTCCAGCGTGTCCCCGGACGCGGCCGGGGCCGTGTCCGGGGCCGTGCCGTCGTACAGCCTGCCCCACCAGTCGTCCTCGGCGGGTGTCTCCCCCTGTGGGCTCATGCCCTTAATTGTCGACCGCGCGGGGCATACGAAAACGGGCATCCGGCGAAATGCGAGAGGTCCGCCGGGCGGCCCCACCCCCCACGGGAAGGACGCCCGGCGGACCGGCGTGATCAACGCACGCTTGTACGCGCGGACCACGGTCTGGAAGACGGAACGGATGGATGGGGACGAGGGAGACGGAAGGGCCGTCGCTCGCCGTCCCGCGCCCCCGCCCGGCTGTCGGCCACGAGGGTAAACGCTTTCGCCGCGGCGTGAAGTGATCGTCCACGTGGTGAACGTCCTGCGGGATGATGTGCGCGCTGGGTTGCGCCGTGGCCGGATTCCGCCACGGCGGTCGGGGAACGGCGAAGGGGCGGGTCCAGGGGTGCTGGCGGCGATAGGTCTCGACGAACGCCAGGAGTCGGCGTACCGCGCGCTGGTCGCGCTGGGAGCGGCCGAGGTCGGTGACCTCGCGCGCCGGCTGACGCTGCCGGAGGCGGACACGGAACGCGCGCTGCGGCGGCTGGAGTCGCAGGGCCTGGCCGCGCGGTCGTCGGCCGGTACCGGGCGATGGGTGGCGGCGCCGCCGCACGTCGCGCTGGGCGCGCTGCTGGCGCGGCAGCGTCAGGAGCTGGAGCGGGCGGAGCGGGCGGCGGCGACGCTGGCGCGGGAGTACAGGTCCGACGCGGCGGAGGCGGCCGCGCACGACCTCGTGGAGGTGGTGACGGGCGCCGGCGCGGTGGCGCACCGGCTGCGGCAGCTTCAGCTGGGAGCGGCGCGGGAGGTGTGCGCGTTCGTCACGGGCACGAAGGTCGTGGAGGCGCAGGAGCGGGCGGCGGTACGCGGCGTGGCGTACCGGCTGGTGGTCGAGCGTGAGGTGCTGTCGCTGCCGGGTGGCCTCATGGAGCTGTCGGCGGCGCTCGCCCGCGACGAGCGGGTCCGGGTGGCCGACCGGGTGCCGGCGGAGCTGGTGGTCGCGGACCGGGCGCTGGCGATGGTGACGCTGACGGGCCGGGGCGCGGAGCCGGCGGCCCTGATCGTGCACGCGAGCGGGCTGCTGGAGTCCCTGATGGGCCTGTTCGAGGCGGTGTGGCGGGAGGCGGCGCCACTGCGGCTGGGCGCGGGGGGAAAGGTGATGGAGGGCGCGGGACCCGGCCCGGACGCGACGGACCTGGAGATCCTGTCGCTGCTGCTGGCGGGCATGACCGACGCGAGCGTCGCCAAGCAACTGGACCTCGGCCTCCGCACGGTCCAGCGCCGGGTGAAGGGCCTGATGGAACTGACCGGCGTCACCACCCGCCTCCAACTCGGCTGGCACGCCTGCGCCCGCGGCTGGATCACCCGCGAACATTCGCCCTGACGTCCGGCACCCGCGCGCGAGCGGGCGCGGCTGCGGGCTGGGGCGCCCTCCGACGCAGCCTTCAACCGGCAGCAGGGCTACGACTGCCCCAACTGGCAGGCCACCCTGGGCAACGTGCAGACCGGGCTGCGCTGGGCCGGCGTCAGCCCCGGCTCGTACGTCGACGGCTGGCTGCGCTACGCGA
>NZ_JAUEPL010000063.1 GCF_030406405.1 Streptomyces ficellus | reverse complement strand
GCCGCGCCCAGGGCCGCGCCCAGGCCCCGCCCGGGCCCCCGCCCAGGCCCCGCCCGCGCCAGGGGCGGGCACGGGGCGGCGGCACCCGTCGCGTACCCTGGACCGTGCAGAAGGGGAGTAGCTCTTCGCCGGAACGTCGACATACTGCTGGGCCTCGTGCCCGGCCGGCGCCCGGAGGCACGCCGCGAGCGGCGGGCCAGCGAGACCTTCGGCAACAGCAGTGTCCATGCGTGCTCATCCATGCCCATGGCCCTGCCGTGCCGAAGCGACCCCTGACACGTCACTTCTCGGCGCGGCGGAGCCCGACCGATTGAGGAACCCATCCCGTGCTCAGCCTCACGATCATGGCGATCACCTTCGGCGTCGTCTTCCTCGCCGAACTCCCCGACAAGACCGCCCTCGCCGGCCTCATGCTGGGCACCCGCTACCGCGCGTCCTACGTCTTCGCGGGCGTCGCCGCCGCCTTCGCCGTCCACGTCACCCTCGCCGTCGCCGCCGGCAGCGTCCTGACCCTGCTCCCGCACCGGCTCGTGCAGGCCCTGGTGGGCGTGCTGTTCCTGGCGGGCGCGGCGATGCTGCTGCTGAAGAAGGGCGACGGCGACGAGGAGCACATCAAGGCCCCGGCCGACCAGTCGTTCTGCAAGGTGTCCGGGGCGGGCTTCATGCTGATCCTGGTGGCGGAGTTCGGCGACCTGACGCAGATCATGACCGCGAACCTCGCCGCCCGCTACGACAACCCGCTCTCCGTGGGCCTCGGCGCCGTACTCGCCCTGTGGGCGGTGGCCGGGATCGGCATCCTGGGCGGGCGGACGCTGATGAAGTACGTACCGCTGCGGCTGATCACGAGGGTCGCCGCCTGCCTGATGCTCGCGCTGGCGGGCTTCAGCCTGTACGAGGCGCTGGCGCCGTAAGCGTCAGACGGTCAGACGGTCAGACGGCGGTGATGTGCAGGCGGATCGTCCCGCCGTCGCCCGCCTCCACACGCACCCGGGTCAGGTCCGGTACGTGGACGTCGGGGCGGAACGCTCGCGCGCGGGGCCCGACGCCCACCACGCGCATCCCGGCGGCGCGGCCCGCCTGGATGCCCGCCTCGGAGTCCTCGAACACCACGCAGTCCGCCGGTGCGAAGCCCAGCTCGGCCGCGCCCTTCAGGAAGCCTTCCGGGTCCGGCTTGCTCGCGCCCACCCGCTCGGCGGTCACGCGCACGTCCGGCATCGGCAGCCCCGCCGCGCCCATCCGGGCCTGTGCCAGCGCCTCGTCGGCCGAGGTGACCAGGGCGTGCGGGAGGGCGGCGACGGCGGCCATGAAGTCGGGCGCGCCGTCGATCGGGACGACACCGTCGAGGTCGGCGGTCTCCTCGGCGAGCATCACGCGATTGTCGGCGTGGTTCTGGGTCATGGGGCGGTCGGGCAGCAGGACGGCCATGGTCGCGTAGCCCTGGCGGCCGTGGACGACCTTCAGGGCCTCCTCCGGGTCGAGCCCGTGCCGTACCGCCCAGCGGCGCCAGCAGCGCTCCACCACCGCGTCGGAGTTGACGAGCGTGCCGTCCATGTCGAGGAGGAGGGCCCGGGCGGTCAGGGCGGGCGCGGCGGACGTCATCGGGGCTCCACGGGGGGAAGGGGTTTCCATGGGGGAAGGGGTCTCCCGGGGGAAGGGGTCTCCCGGAGGAAGGGGAGGAGTACGAAGCGGCCCGCCCGCCGGTCAGGGTATACGGGCGGACCACTTTGTTCCTCAACGATACAAAACAAAGGGCGTCGAGCGCCAGCCCGCGGGCGCATCCGTTGAAGTCCGGCCGGGAGGGCCTGGCCCGGCCGCGGCCTGGGGCGCCCTGGGGCGGCCCCGGGGCAGCCTCCGGGTCAGCGGCCGGTCGTCTCCGCCTCCAGCGCCCGGCGGGTCTCCGGCCCGTACACGCCCCATCCGTCGGCGCGCAGGTCCCTGGCCTGCTGGTAGCGGGTGACCCCCTCCTCCACGGCCGCGTTGTAGCGCCCGTTCATCGGCCCGTCGTACAGCCCGGCCTGGCGCAGCCGCTGCTGGAGTTCCGTGACCTCCGGCCCCCGGTCGCCGCGCCGCAGCGTCGGCTCCTCCTCGGGCGGCGGCGCGGCGCTGGGCGGGCCGGTACGGGAGGGCGACGGGGGCGGCGCGGTGACCGGCCCGGCCACGGGCTCGGGCGCCCCGTCCGCCGGTGTCCCCGCCGACGGCGCACCGAACAGGGACGGCGAGGCGGACGCGGGCGTGGGAGCGGAGGCGGACGGCGAGGGGGAGGCGTCGCCGGACGCGGATGCCGATACGGAGGCGGTCGCCGCCCCCGAGGGCGTGGCCGTGCCGGTCGCGACCGAGGGCGGCCCCTCCGGAGACCCGCTCGGCCAGGGGGGCATGCTCGGCGCCAGGTCGGGAAGCAACCGGTCCGCCTCCCGCTCCCCGCCGAACAGCCCGCCCGCGAAGGCCGCCACGCCCACCACGGCGACCACCGCCGCCACGGCGCCGATCACGGCGTACGAGCGGCGCGCACGGCTCCGCGCCCGCGCCTGGTCCCGTGCCCGCTCGCGCGCCCCGGCCCGTGTCGCGGCCCGCGAGCCGGGCGGCGGTTCCGCCTCCCGCAACGGCACCAGTTCGGGCTCCAGCGGGACGTACAGCGGCATCGTCGGCGCCGCAGGCGCGTACGAGGGCGGGTACGAGGGCGGGTACGGCGGCGCGTACGGCGACGCGGGTTGCGTGGGGTGCGTGGGGTGCGGAGGCTGAGCGTCCGGCTCCGCACGCAGGTGCACGTACGGGCGTATCCCCAGCGTGTCGTCCATGGATGCGCAATGGCAGCCGCCGCCGTGGCCGCCTCGCGGCGTACCGCACTCAGGACAGACCTGTCCCGTCAATGTGGGCCCCTCCCCTCGAACTGCGAGCGATTATGCAGCCCCCCGGCGGCGCGACGGGACCATCGTCCGGCCCCCTGCTGCCCCCCGGCGGGCCGTACCGGCACAAAAAGCTCAGGATGGGATGGGACAGGAGGGGTACGCGTCGGTCCTGCCGAAAAGACGACAAGGCGACAAGAGGGAGAGAGGGCGAAAGAAGCGAGAGGGCGAAAGAGCGAGAGGAAAAGGAGACGCGAGGGCGAGAGGGCGAGAGGGCGAGAGGACGACAAGGCGAGGTGACGGGCGACGCGATGACGAGGGAGAACCATCCATGGCGCAGGAAGTGACCACCCCCGCCACCAGCCCCGCCCCCGGCGAGGGCCACAGCCGGCGCGGCGTGCTGGTGGCCATCGGTGCCCTGCTGCTCGGCATGCTGCTGGCCGCGCTCGACCAGACCATCGTCTCCACCGCCCTGCCGACCATCGTCAGCGAACTCGGCGGCATGGAGCACCTGTCCTGGGTCGTCACCGCCTACCTGCTCGCCTCGACCGCCGCCACGCCCCTGTGGGGCAAGCTCGGCGACCAGTACGGCCGCAAGAAGCTGTTCCAGGCCGCCATCGTCATCTTCCTCATCGGCTCCGCGCTGTGCGGCATCGCGCGGAACATGCCCGAGCTCATCGCCTTCCGCGCCGTCCAGGGCCTGGGCGGCGGCGGGCTCATGGTGCTGTCCATGGCGATCGTCGGCGACCTCGTCGCACCGCGCGAACGCGGCAAGTACCAGGGCCTCTTCGGTGCCGTCTTCGGCGCCACCAGCGTGCTCGGACCGCTGCTCGGCGGCCTGTTCACCCAACACCTCTCCTGGCGCTGGGTGTTCTACATCAACCTGCCCGTCGGCATCGTCGCGCTCTTCGTCATCGCCGCCGTCCTGCACATTCCGGTGCGCGCCACCCGTCACACCATCGACTACCTCGGCACCTTCCTCATCGCCTCCGTCGCCACCTGCCTCATCCTCGTGGCGTCCCTCGGCGGCACGACGTGGGCATGGGGCTCCCCGCAGATCATCGGCCTCGCCGCCCTGGGCGCCGTGCTGCTCGTCTGGTTCGTGTACGTCGAGAGGCGCGCCGCCGAGCCGGTCCTGCCGCTGAAGCTCTTCCGGATCCGTACCTTCACGCTGGTCTCGGTCATCAGCTTCATCGTCGGGTTCGCGATGTTCGGCGCGATGACCTACCTGCCGACGTTCCTCCAGGTCGTACGGGGCGTCACGCCGACCATGTCCGGGGTGCACATGCTGCCGATGGTCTTCGGCATGCTGCTCACCTCCACCGTCTCCGGTCAGATCGTCAGCCGCACCGGTCGCTGGAAGGTCTTCCCCATCGTGGGCACCGCCGTCACCGCGGCCGGACTGGTGCTGCTGCACCGCATGAGGGAAACAAGCTCCGACTGGGAGCTGAGCCTGTACTTCTTCGTCTTCGGCGCCGGACTCGGCCTCGTCATGCAGGTGCTGGTGCTGGTGGTGCAGAACGCCGTCGCGTACGGGGACCTCGGCGTCGCCACCTCCGGGGCGACCTTCTTCCGCTCCATCGGCGCGTCCTTCGGCGTCGCCATCTTCGGCACCGTCTTCACCAACCGGCTCACCGGCAAACTCGCCGACGCCCTCGCCGGGCAGGAGGTCCCGCCCGGCGCGAGCGCCGACCGGCTCGCCGCCGACCCGCGCGCCATCGCCGAACTGCCGGCCGCGCTGCGCCCCGGTGTGCTGCACGCGTACGCGACCTCCATCACCGACGTCTTCCTGTACGCGGCGCCCGTCGTCGTCCTCGCCTTCCTCGTCGCCTGGCTGCTCAAGGAGGACCGGCTGCGCGGCGCGGTCACCGCGCCCGACCCGAGCGAGACCTTCGCCTCCAATCCGGTGGAGCGCTCCTCGTACGAGGAGGCGGCCCGCGCCCTGTCGGTGCTCGGGTCGCGCGAGGGACGCAAGGCGATCTACGAGAAGATCACCGAGCGCGCCGGGCTCGACCTGCTGCCCGCCGCGAGCTGGCTGCTGCTGCGCATCAGGCGGCACGGGACCGTGGAGCCCGGCCTGCTCGCCGACACCACCCCCGTACCGCTCAAGGTGATCACCGAGGCGGCCCGGCAGGTGGAGGAGCGCGGCCTCGCCCGCCGGGAAGGGCTCCAACTGATGCTCACCGAACGGGGGCTGGAGGCGGCGGTACGCCTGGCCCGCGCCCGCGAGGAGTCCCTCGCCGAGCTGCTGGGCGACTGGTGGGGCCCGGACCGGCCCACGGACCTGGTGCAGTTGGTCAAGGAGCTGACGGCGGAGCTGTGCGGCTCGCAGCGGGAACGTCCCCGCACGCCGGAGCCCCGCCGCAACCACAGGCTGTGAACCACAGCCTGTGAACCACAGCCTGTGCATCCAGGCGCATACGACGACGGTGGCCCGTCAGCCTCCTCCGGCTGACGGGCCACTGGGTCCTGCGCGTGCGGGTGTGCGGGTGTCAGACAGCCGCGTCGGCGACCTTCGGGTCCGCCGCGTCGGCGAACTTCGGGTTCGGGCCGTGCTCGTTGGCCTCCGGCTTGCCCTCGCTGGCCAGGAAGACCAGCAGGATGATGCCGCCCACGAGCGGGACGAGGCTGATGAACAGCCACCAGCCGGAGCGGCCGGTGTCGTGGAGGCGGCGGACGGCGACAGCCAGGGTGGGGAGGAGGACGGCGAGTCCGTAGATCCCGGCGATGACGCCGCTGCCGATGAGGCTGACGTCGATGACCGCCAGCACGGCGTAGATGACCGTGCTGATGAGCGTGAACATCCAGTATTCCTTGCGGCGGGCGCGGCCGCTGAAGGTGGCGTACTTCTTGAGAACGTCGACGTACCAGTGCATGGGTTCCCCAGGGATGAGCGGTGGGGCCGGTCCCGGAAGGAACGAGCCAGCGCGGAATGTAGATGGCCTGAAGTGGACGGGTCAAAAAGTTATCGGGCGGCGGCCGATCGGTGATCAGCGGAAACCCGGTCAGCCGGGGGAGCCGGGGGAGTGGATGAGGTCCTTGCCGTACCAGATTTCCATGTATGGGCCCTCGCAGTACGCGGGGATCTCGCGGTAGCCGCCGCGGGTGTAGAGGGCGCGCGCCTCGGTGAGGTCGAGGCGGGTGTTGAGCACCATGCGGCGGGCGCCGAGCCGCGTCGCGGCGGACTCCAGGGCCGCCATCAGGAGCGCGGCGCCGCCGGTGCCGCGGAAGGCGGGGCGTATGAAGACGCGGGTGAGTTCCGCGCGTTCGGCGTCCAGGAGGCGCACACCGCCGCAGGCGGCCGGTACGCCGTCCATGCGGCCCACCATGAACTGGCCCGTGGGCGGCGCCAGTTCCGCGACACCGTCGTTGGTGAGCCCCTCGTCGATCTCCGCCGCCGTGGCCGGGCGCCGCCAGTAGCGGCCGGCGACCTCGCCGTAGTAGGCGCGGCGCAGCGCGGTGGCGTCGGGCGTGTCGTAACGCTCGGGGGCGATGGCCCAGTTGGCGGTGGTCATGGACCGTCTGTATCCCGGGGGCGGCCGTTTGGCCAATCGTTTTGCGGCAACCCGCCCCACGAACAGTCCCTGACCCTGGAACGAGGGAAGGCAGTCATGTCCACTGTTCTGATCGTCGTCGCCCTGCTCGTCGTCTTCGTCGCCGTGGTGGCCGCCGTCCTGTACATCGGACCGGGAAGGTCGGGAGGCCGGCGGGGGCGCGGGCTGAAACGCAGGTTCGGCCCCGAGTACGAACGGACGGTCGCCCGGCACGACGGTGACGTCAAGGCCGCGGAACGTGAACTCGCCGAGCGCGTCGAGCGCCACGGCGCCCTGCGGACGCGTCCGCTGTCGCGTGAGGCGCGGGAGCAGTACGTGGCGC
This sequence comes from Streptomyces ficellus, assembly GCF_030406405.1. GTDB lineage: Bacteria > Actinomycetota > Actinomycetes > Streptomycetales > Streptomycetaceae > Streptomyces > Streptomyces ficellus_B. Next base: position 23,772 of record NZ_JAUEPL010000063.1, on the reverse strand, counting down.
TCTGGACCGGCTTGCAGGAGCAGTTCGTGGACGCCCCGCTCCCGGCCGTCGCCGAGGCCGACCGGCTGCTGGGCCGGCTGGCCCAGGACCGTGGCTTCCCGGAGGCGTCGGCGTACGAGGAGCAGATCGCCGCGCTGTCCGTGCACCACGGCCACTACGTGGACGGCTACCGTCACGTGCACCGTGCCGCCCGCGCGGACGCGCACCACGAGAGCGACACCGAGGAGCTGCGTGAGGCGATGGTCGAGGCGCGGCGGCTCTTCGAGGCGCTGGTCGCCGAGCACCCCGAGGACCACGCCCGCCACGCGCCGCGCCAGGCGGCCGGTCGCGGTCATCGGTTCCACGCGACGTGGCCGAAGGGGAGTGGCGCCTGATGCGTCCCGAACCAGCCCCCAAGTCGCCGGGCGCCGAGTCCCGGGCCGCCGACCCCATGGCCGCCAAGTCCCCGGGCGCCGAGTCCCCGGTCGCCGAGCCCATGACGGCCCGCTCCCCGGACGCCCACCCCATGGCCGGCGCCCCCGCCGACAGGGCCGCCGCGACGGCCACGCCCACGCCCGCGCCCGCCGCGGGCCCGGCCGCCCAGCCCACGCCCGCCGCCTCCCCGGCCACCCAGCCCCCGGCCAACGGGCTCCTGCTGCGGGCGGGTGAACGCGACGCGCTCGCTCAGCGCATGCAGCAGGCCCTCACCGGGTTCGTCGACAGCCCGCAACGCGCGGTCGAGGAAGCGGCCGGCGTGCTCGAAACGGCCGCCGACCACCTCACCACCGCGCTCGCCGAACGCCGCCGCTCCCTGCGCACCGGCTGGGACGGCCGGGAGGGCGCCACCGACACGGAGCACCTGCGCGTCACCCTGCGGGCGTACCGGGAGATGACGGAGCGTCTCCTGCGCCTGTGACGGGCGGCGGCGGCCGGGCAGCGGAGCCCGGCAGCAGAGCCCGGCTCAGTCCACCACGCGCGCCAGCAGCATCCCGTCGTAGCCCTTCGCCCCCACCGTCTGGATCGCCGTCGCGTCCAGGCGGGGGTCGCGGGCCACCAGGTCGAACAACTCGCGGGTGGCGCGCACCGATTCGTCGGTGCTCGTGGCGTCCGTGATGGCGCCGCCGCGTACGACGTTGTCGAGGACGATCAGGCTGCCCGGCCGGGTCAGCCTCAGCGACCACTCCACGTACCGCGGGTTGTTCGGCTTGTCGGCGTCGATGAAGACGAGGTCGAAGGGGCCCGCGCCCTCGTCGGCCAGCCGTGGCAGGGTGTCCAGGGCCGCGCCCGTGCGCACCTCGACGCGCGTGTCGAGCCCGGCCCTCGCGAGGTTCGCGCGGGCGACGTCGGCGTGCGCCGGGTTGTACTCCAGCGAGATCAGCCTGCCGTCCGCGGGCAGCGCGCGGGCCAGCCAGATAGTGCTGTAGCCGCCGAGCGTGCCGATCTCCAGGATCGTGCGCGCGCCCTGCGTACGGGCCAGCAGGTTCAGCAGTTTGCCCTGCGGGGGTGTCACACCGATCGCCGGGAGGCCCGCCGCGTCGCTGTCGGCGAGCGCGGCGGCCAGGGCGTCGTCGGCGGGTGCCAGCATGTCGGTGAGGTAGTCGTCCACGGCGGTCCATCGCTCTTCGGTCATGCCGCCGAACGTACGCGAACCCGCTTCCAGAGCGTCGTCGGCACGTCTGGATCGGCATGTCCGGAGACCGGAGACCGGCAACCGGAGAGCGTTGACCGGCGACCGGCGACCGGCGACCGGCCCGGCGACCGGAGACACGGAGACCGGCGACCGGCGACCGCGCCACCGGTTCAGGCGCAGGGCGCGACAGCACGCGGGCCCCGGTGCGTGATGCACCGGGGCCCGCGCCGTCGTTCACCTGGTCATTGACCTGCCGGCCGGTCAGTACCAGCCGTTGGCCTGCCAGAAGTTCCACGCGCCGCACGGGCTGCCGTAACGGTCGTTCATGTAGTCGAGGCCCCACTCGATCTGGGTGGCCGGGTTGGTCTTCCAGTCCGAGCCGGCCGACGACATCTTCGAGGCCGGCAGCGCCTGCACCAGGCCGTAGGCGCCGGAGGAGGCGTTCGTCGCGGACGGGTTCCAGCCGGACTCGTGCTCCACGATGTTGCTGAAGCACTGGTACTGGCCGGCCGGGACCATCTTCTCCGCGATGTCCTGCGCCGAGGCGGCCGAAGCCGGAGCGGTCGTACCCAGCACCGCACCGGTCGCGCCGAGCAGCACGGCCGCACCGGCGGCGAAGGACGTGGGACGGGCGGAGAAGCGGCTGACGAGCGAGCGGAACACGTAGGTGACCTAACGTCGGGGACATGGGACGTCGCCCGGGCATGCCGAATCCACGCCAGGGGCGAGGGGGGAAGGCTGCCAGGGGCGCTGCGATGCGAGCCGCGCCCGGCGACATCACCAGAGAAGCAGGGCGGTCCGGCCGCCGCAACGACCCCTGTTACTAGGCGCCCCCGGACTCACGGCGGCCGAGCGCATTCCATACGGCACCGATAGGCGCAGGTCGTCACGGGGCAATCCGCCGCCCGCACGGAACTCCTCGGACCACTATTCCGCTTCGTTTGTGACGTGCGTCCTGTGGGGGGCCTCACGCCCAGCGGCCCCTTCAAGGCCCTTTCGTCCCCTATGGGTGCCTTCGAATGTGACCTGCGCCTCGAACGCGGCCCGCCGAGTCGCACGGCGCAGCGCCTTCAGGACCGTCGATCCGATGGTCAGGGTCAGTACGGCGGTGAGGGCGGCCCTCCCCAGGTCCCAGCCCAGCGACGTCGCCGCGCAGTACGCCAGGAACCGCACCAGGTTCTCGTGCACCGGGTCACCGGGATGGAAGGAGATGCCGCTGCTCATGCCGTGCAGGGTCACCCAGCCCTGAAGGTTCATGACGGTCCCGTACGCGAACGCCGCCACCGCCCCGTACACCGCCAGCATCAGCACCTCGCCGCGGCCCCGCAGCGCGCCGCTCCCCGGACGCGCCCCACCGTCCCGCGGACCCGGCCCGGCGCCCGGCAGCAGTCCGGCGCCCATCGTGAACCAGCCCATCGAGAGCATCTGGAACGGCATCCACGGGCCCACCCCGCCCGTGAGCAGAGCCGACGCGAACATGGTCACCGCGCCGAGTACGAAACCGAAGCCCGGGCCCAGCACCCGGCCGCTCAGCACCATCAGGAAGAACATCGGCTCCAGGCCCGCCGTGCCCGCCCCCAGCGGCCGCAGCGCAGCGCCGACAGCGGCCAGCACACCCAGCATCGCCACCGCCTTGGCGTCCATACCGCAGTCGGCGATGGTCGCCACGACGACCGCGACCAGCAGCGGCAGCAGCACCGCCAGCAGCCACGGCGCGTCCTGGGAGTGGCCCGCCAGCCCGGATGTGCCCGCCGCGAGCAGCGGCCAGCCGAAGGCGACGACCCCGATGGCGCTGATCAGTACGAGGGCGGCGACCGAACGCGGCCCGAGGCGTACCGGACGCCGGGCGCTCACAGGGCCGCCTCCGCCAGGGCCGCTTCCACCTGGGAGACGGTCAGCCAGGGCAGTGGGGCCAGGATCTTCGCGACCTGCGGGGCGAAGGCGGGCGAGGACACCACGACCTCGTGGGTCGGCCCGTCCGCGACGACCTCGCCGTCGGCGAGGATCACCACCCGGTGCGCCAGCTCCGCGGCCAGCTCCACGTCGTGCGTCGCCATCACGATGGCGTGCCCGTCGGCGGCCAGCCCCTTCAAGGCGGCGACCAGCCGGGCCTTCGCCGCGTAGTCCAGCCCCCGGGTCGGCTCGTCGAGCAGCAGCAGCGGGGGCCGCGCGGTCAGCACGACGGCCAGGGCCAGCGCGAGCCGCTGCCCCTCGGACAGGTCACGGGGGTGGGTGCCGTCCGGTACGCCCGGCAGCAACTCGGACACCAGGGTCCGGCACGCCCCCGGCTCGGCGCCCGCGTCCGCGTCGGCGGCCGCGCACTCGGCCGCGACGGTGTCGGCGTACAGCAGATCGCGCGGCTCCTGCGGTACGAGCCCGACGTGCCGGATCAGCTCGCGCGGCGGCGTACGGTGCGGAACGCGGCCGCCCACGAGGACGCTGCCGGACGCGGGCTCGACCATCCCGACCAGCGCCCCCAGCAGGGTCGACTTACCGGCGCCGTTGCGCCCCATGAGCGCCACGGTCTCGCCCGCCCGCACGGCCAGGCCGACGCCCCGCAGCGCCTCGACCCGGCCCCGCCGCATGCCGAGCCCTTCGACGGCGACGAGCCCGGACGCGTCGGCGGCGGCCGGCTCCGCCTCGCCGCGCCACCGCGTCCACGGCCGCCGCCGCCCCCCGAAAAGCCCCCGCGCCCGCGCGCCCGGCACATCCCCAGCCGTACCCCCAGCCCCAGCCGTACCCCCAACCCCGGCCCCAGCCCCGGCCCCAGCCCCGGCCGTACCCCCACCCCCATCCCCGCCCCCAGCCGCACCCGCACCCGCACCCGCGTCCGCACCCGCCTCCGCAGGCGGGGAGTCCGGGGCCAGGCCCGCGAGCCGGGCGCGCAAGGGCTCGGCCCGGCGCCTGGCGTCGCGGACCGTGAGCGGCGGCGGGCTCCAGCCCGCGAGGCGTGACAGGGCGACGACCGGGGGGTGGACCGGGGACACGGCCATGACGTCGGCCGGCGGGCCGAGCAGCACCGGGGCGCCCGGGGCGGGCAGCAGGGCGACCAGGTCCGCGTACTGCACCACCCGTTCGAGCCGGTGCTCGGCCATCAACACGGTCGTGCCCAGGTCGTGGACCAGCCGTTGCAGCACCGCCAGGACCTCTTCCGCCGCCGCCGGGTCGAGCGCCGACGTCGGCTCGTCCAGGACCAGCACCTTCGGGTGCGGGGTGAGCACCGAGCCGATCGCGACCCGCTGCCGCTGGCCGCCCGACAGCGTGGCGATCGGCCGGTCCCGCAGATCCGCCAGGCCCAGCAGGTCGAGCGTCTCCTCCACACGGCGCCGCATCACCGAGGGCGGCAGGCCCAGCGACTCCATCCCGTACGCGAGCTCGTCCTCCACCGTGTCGGTGACGAAGTGCGCGAGCGGGTCCTGGCCCACGGTGCCGACCACGTCCGCCAGTTCACGCGGCTTGTGGGTGCGGGTGTCCCGGCCGTCCACGGTGACCCGGCCGCGCAGGGTGCCGCCCGTGAAGTGCGGGACCAGACCCGACACCGCGCCCAGCAGTGTCGACTTGCCGACTCCGGACGGGCCGACGAGCAGCACCAGTTCGCCTTCCGGGACGGTGAGGTCCACGTGCCGCAGCGTGGGCGCCCCGGCGTCGGCGTACGTCACCGTCACATCGTCGAACCGGATCACACGGACTCCTTCGGCAGCGGGGCCACGAACGCGGGCAGCAGGCCCACGAGAACGCAGAGCGCCGGCCACAGCGGCAGCTCCGGCGGGGCGAGCGGTACGACGCCGGGGTGCAGCGCAGGCGTGTCCGACGCGGTCACCAGGGCCGCCACCACCGCGCCCGAACCGGCCACCAGCCAGGCCCGCGCCCCCCACCGGTCGGGCCGGTAGCGGGTACGTACCGAACGGCGGCCGCCCAGCCGCAGCCCGCCCAGCGACATCACCACCCCGGCCCCGACCAGCGGCAGGGCGTACGCGGCGCCCCCCGCCCCCAGCAGCCCGTACGCCCCGACGCACACCGCGAGCAGCCCGCCGAGCGTCAGAGCCGTCGTCGCGTGCCGCACGACCGGCGGCACCGGCGCCGTCCGCCCGTACCCGCGCGCGTCCATCGACGCGGCCACCGCCACCGACCGCTCCAACGCGCCCTCCAGCACCGGCAGTCCGATCTGGAGCACCGCCCTCACCCCGCCGGTCGGCCGCCCGCGCAGCCGCCGCGCCGTCCGCAGCCGCACCACGTCGGCCACCATGTTGGGCGCGAACGTCATCGCGACGACGACGGCGACCCCCGCCTCGTACAGCGCGCCCGGCAGCGACTTCAGCAGCCGCGCCGGATTCGCCAGCGCGTTGGCGGCGCCCACGCAGATCAGCAGCGTCGCCAGCTTGGCCCCGTCGTACAGCGCGAACACCAACTGCTCGGCGGTCACCCGGCCCCCGATCCGCACCCCTCGCGCCCAGTCGGGCAGCGGCACTTCGGGGAGCGCGACCAGCACGTGCGTACCGGGGACGGGGGAGCCGAGGGCGACGGAGAAGACGAGCCGGATGGCGAGCACCGCGAGGCCCAGTTTCACGAACGCCCCGTAGGAGCGGGCCCATGGCGCGTCGGTGCGCCGGGCCGCGACCACGTACCCCGCGACGCCGACGAGCAGGCCCAGCAGCAACGGGTTGGTGGTACGGGACGCGGCGGCGGCCAGGCCCAGCGCCCACAGCCACCAGGCGCCGGCGTGCAGGGCGTTGGAGCGGTTCGCCTCGGGTGCGCGCAGGCTCATCGGCGCCGACTGCGCGCCTGCCACACGGCGGCGGCGCCCAGGACGGCGACGGCGGCGAGACCGCCGACGACACCGATGGAGGGCCCGGACTCGTCGGCGGACGGGCGCCCGGATTCCTCGGCGGAGCCGCCGGACTCGCCGGTGGACGGGCCGGACCCCTCGGCGGAGCGCCCGGCGTCAGCGGTCGGTGTGGGCTCCGCGTCCGCGACCCGTTCCCCGCACCCGCTGCGCGGATACCCCGCGATCGCGCACAGCAGGGCCTGGCTGTTGTACCGCAGCGGCTTCGCGACCGCCGCGAGCGCCTCCGCGCTGGTCGCGTCCTCCGGCACCCGGGCGCACGCCACCCGCGCCTCCGGCGGCGTGCCCGAGCCGTCCGGCGCGTCCGCCGCCGTACCGAAGTCGATGACGACACCGACCCGCTTGGTGCCGTCCTCGGCGGGGGCCGCACCGCAGATCGCCGCGAAGTCCGGCGCCCGGCGCGGCCGCGCGGCATCCACCGAGTCGGCGGCGTCGGTGCTCACCGCGAACCGGAAGCCGTTCACGTCACCGTCGGAGGGCCGGGCGGTGGCCGGGCCCTGGGTGGCGTACGTCCACTCGGCACCCTCTCCGCCACCCGTCCCGCTCTCCCAGAACGACCAGTAGCGGTAACCGGCCGCCTGCGCGTGCCCGGCGGCGAACACGCTCAGCACGGCCGCTATGAGTACGAGCGGCAGGGACCGGACGGCACGCCTCACAGCTGCCGGTTCCTCTTGCGTCCGCTGAGCAGGAACCCGATGCCCGTGCCGGCGACCAGGAAGATGGCGACGGCCAGCCACACGTTGAACCCCGGCTCATCGCTCGCCGCCGCGTCCTCCTGGTGCTCCTCGGCCAGGGGAACGGACTTCGGCGCGGGCCCGGTCGCGTTCAGTCGCTGTACGAGGTCGACGCCGCCGAAGTCGCGGGCGTCGGCGCCCACCGTGTGCGCGGCGAGGATCAGTTGGGCGTAGGCGGCGGGGCCGTTCTCCGTGGCCCAGGCGGTGGCGTTCTTCTCCAGCCACGCCATCGCGGGCGCCGCCGCGCCGATGTGCCCGGCCGCGCCGAGGGCGATGACCGCGTCGGCCGTGTTGCCGACGTCGGGCCGGGGCGCGCCGGCCTGCGTCCCCGTCCCCGTCACCGTCCCCGTTCCCGCTTCCGTGCCCGGCATCGGCGGCAGGTCGAGGTGGCCGTTCTTGGCGAGGGCGGTGGCGAGGTAGGCGGCGCCGTTGCGGGCGGCGCGCTCGGCCGTCTGCTGGGCCGGGGTCTCGCAGGTGGGCTTCTGGTCGGGCTTGGCGCCGCGCGTCTGGAGGTCCTTGCCGAGCCCGGCGAGCACGGCGGCGGCGGTGGCGTCGGCGTTCGCGACGAGCTTGCCGGCCTTGTCGGGCTGGTAGGCGAACGCGCCCGCGCCCTGCTCGGCGTCGCAGGGGATCGCGAAGCCGAGCAGCGCGTCGTACGGGGTCTTCCCGCCGCTCGACCTGAGGTCACCGGGCCGGTGGCCGGTCGCGGCGAGCGCGCTGATGACGAGCGAGGTGGAGTTGGCGTCGCTGGGCGCGCCCGGGTGGTAGCTCCAGCCGCCGTCCTTGTTCTGTACGGATTTCAGCCAGGCGGCGCCCGCCGCCATGGCCTTGCTGACCGGGTCGGTGCCGGGCTCGGCGGCCTCGGCGGCCTCGGGCTTGTTGACCCCGGACAGCGCCTGTACGGCGACGGCGGTGGCATTCGTGTCCAATGTGGCGGCCGGGCCGCAGGGCTTGCCCGGGTCGGGCCGGAAGGAGGCGAAGCCGCCGCTGGCGCACTGCTGCTCCAGCAGCCAGTCGACGGCCTTCGGGGCGGGCTCGACGCCGGACACCTGCTGGGCCATGAACGCCAGCGACTGCCGCCAGACACCGTCGTACGTCGGGTCCTCGGTGCCGTACATCCCGGCGACGGGGACGGAGGGGGAGGGGGCAGGCGACGGCGCCGCGTACGCGGCCGGGGAGCCGGCGGACAACAGCACGGCGGTGGCGGCGAGTGCCGTGGCGCCGCGACGGAGGCGAACGGTGGTCATGGCTTCGGTGGCCTCTCCTGCGGGGGCCGGGCACCGGCACGCGAAAGGCACCGGATTCCGGCTCCGTATCCCTCGACGGTGCCGGTCACCGGGCGGTAGGTCCCGGCGACGCGAGCCGAACACGTACGCGTACGGGGCGATCCGGCTCACCACCGTGGGACGGCGGTTCACGACAGGGAGTGTGGAAGGGCCGACGCCGGATTCGCACCGGCTTCCCCCCGTACGGGCGTGATGACGACCCGCACACTCTACCGGGGGGTCATCACGGCGCCGCAGGTGACCGGCTCACGGCCGTCACGGCCCCGGAGCCGCCCGGGCCGTTCCGGCCGTTCCGGTGGTCCCGGCGGTCCCGGCCGTCAGGGGGCCGTCAGGTCGATCAGGCGGCAGGCGGTCTCGATGTCGGTCTTCACCTGGGTGATCGACGCCCGGCCCGACACCCAGGTGATCAGCACCGAGTGCCAGGTGTGCTCGATGACCCGGACCGCCGAGAGCTGCGCGGGCGTCGGCTGCTCAAGCCCCATCGCGTCCAGAATGATCGCCGTCGTGCGACGCGAGACCGTTTCCACCTCCGGGCTCACACTGCGGTCCGCGAACGTCAGCGCCCGCACCATCGCGTCCGCCAGGTGCGGCTCGCGCTGGAGGGCGCGGAAGGCACGCATCAGGGTCTCGGCGACCCGCTCGGATGCGGTCTCCCCGGCCGGGGGGCGCTTGCGCAGCGCGGCGTGCAGGTGGTCCAACTGGTCCTGCATGGTGGCGACCAGCAGGTGAATCTTGGACGGGAAGTACCGGTACAGCGTCCCCAGCGCGACCCCGGCGGCCTCGGCGACCTCACGCATCTGCACCGCGTCGAAGCCGCCCCGGCCGGCGAGCCGCGCGCTGGCGTGCAGGATGCGGCGGCGGCGCGCCTCCTGGCGCTCGGTGAGCGGCGGCGACGCCGGTCTGACTTCCGCTGTCATGTGTCCCGTTCCGTGGCGTGCGTGATGCCCGTGCGTGATGCCCGTGCGTGATGCCCGTGCGTACCGGTACGGCCCGGCGCCGCCGCCGTGGCGTGAATCACCTGATCCGGCCCTTACAGCGGCGCTACCTGCCGGTAGATTCGAAGCTCCTTGAACGATCAAGTCTGTAACTTGTTCTAGATTAGCGCGACCGGTTACGCTCCGGCGAAACGCAAGGCAGAAGGGGGCCGCGAGTGACCGCTGAGGCCATAGAGGCAGGCCCCCGCGGCGGTGTCACCGGGGGCGAGAACCTCCCGCTGCGCATCGCGCTCCTCACGTACAAGGGAAACCCGTTCTGCGGCGGCCAGGGCGTCTACGTACGCCACCTCTCCCGCGAACTCGCCCGCCTGGGACACAGCGTCGAGGTGATCGGCTCCCAGCCCTACCCCGTACTGGACGAGGGCGTGCCCCTGACCGAGCTGCCCAGCCTCGACCTGTACCGGCAGCCCGACCCCTTCCGCACCCCCGCGCGCGGCGAGTACCGCGACTGGGTCGACACCCTCGAAGTCGCCACCATGTGGACGGGCGGCTTCCCCGAGCCGCTGACCTTCTCGCTGCGGGCCCGGCGCCATCTGCTCGCCCGCCGGGGCGCGTTCGACGTCGTCCACGACAACCAGACCCTCGGCTACGGCCTCCTCGGCGACCTCGGCGCCCCGCTCGTCACCACGATCCACCACCCCATCACCGTCGACCGGCAGCTGGAGCTGGACGCGGCGCGCGGCTGGAAGCGCCGTGCCTCGGTGCGCCGCTGGTACGCCTTCACGCGCATGCAGAAGCGGGTCGCCCGGCGCCTCCCCTCCGTGCTCACCGTCTCCGGCTCCTCGCGCGACGAGATCGTCCAGCACCTGGGCGTACGCGAGGAGCGCGTCCGGGTCGTGCACATCGGCGCCGACACCGACCTGTGGTCGCCCGACCCGGCCGTCCCCGAGGTCCCGGGCCGCATCGTCACCACCTCCAGCGCGGACGTCCCGCTCAAGGGCCTGGTCCACCTCATCGAGGCGCTCGCCAAGCTGCGCACCGAGAACCCGGACGCGCACCTCGTCGTCGTCGGCAAGCGCGCCGAGGACGGGCCCGTCGCCCGGGCCATCGAGCGGTACGGGATCGAAGGCGCCGTCCGGTTCGTCAAGGGCGTCACCGACGCGGAGCTGGTGGACCTGTACCGCAGCGCCCAAGTGGCCTGCGTGCCCTCGCTGTACGAGGGGTTCTCGCTGCCCGCCGCCGAGGCCATGGCCACCGCGACGCCGCTGGTCGCCACCACGGGCGGGGCGATCCCCGAGGTCGCCGGCCCCGATGGCGAGACCTGCCTGGCCGTCCCGCCCGGCGACGCGGGCGCCCTCGCCGCGGCCCTGGGCCGGCTGCTGTCCCCCGAGGGCGCCGAGCTGCGCACCCGCCTCGCTGCGGCGGGCCGCGCCCGGGTGCTGGACAGGTTCACCTGGGCCCGCGCGGCCCAGGGCACGGCCGAGCTGTACCGCGAGGCGATCGCCGCGCGCGGAGCCGCCGCCCCCGCCCCCGCAGCCGCCGCCCCCGCAGCCGCCGCCCCGGGAGCCGCCGCCCCCGCAGCAGCCCCGCGCAGAGCACGCCGATGACCTCCCCCACCGCTCACTCCCCCCACTCCGCCCGCACCCCCCACTTCCCCCCTGGCCCTCCCGGACCGTGAAAGCAGGCCGCCCTCGTGCTGACCGTCGACTTCACCCGCTTCCCGCTCGCCCCCGGCGACCGCGTGCTCGACCTGGGCTGCGGTGCCGGGCGGCACGCCTTCGAGTGCTACCGGCGCGGAGCCCAGGTCGTCGCCCTCGACCAGAACGCCGAGGAGATCCGCGAGGTCGCCAAGTGGTTCGCCGCCATGAAGGAGGCCGGTGAGGCGCCCGCCGGGGCCACCGCCACCGCCATGGAGGGTGACGCGCTCAACCTCCCCTTCCCCGACGAGTCGTTCGACGTCGTGATCATCTCCGAGGTGATGGAGCACATCCCCGACGACAAGGGCGTCCTCGCCGAGATGGTCCGCGTCCTCAAGCCGGGCGGCCGCATCGCCGTCACCGTCCCCCGCTACGGCCCCGAGAAGGTCTGCTGGGCGCTCTCCGACGCGTACCACGAGGTCGAGGGCGGGCATATCCGCATCTACAAGGCGGACGAACTCCTCGCCAAGATCCGGGAAGCCGGGCTCAAGCCCTACGGCACCCACCACGCCCACGCGCTGCACTCGCCGTACTGGTGGCTGAAGTGCGCGTTCGGCGTCGACAACGACAAGGCGCTGCCCGTCCGCGCGTACCACAAGCTGCTGGTCTGGGACATCATGAAGAAGCCCCTGGCCACGCGGCTCGCGGAGCGGCTGCTCAACCCGGTCGTCGGCAAGAGCTTCGTGGCGTACGCGACCAAGCCGCACCTCCCCGCGTCCGCGGTGGCCGCCAAGTGACTACACCGGAACGGGTCGGCCGCGTCGCCGAGCACCTCCTGCTGCCCGGGGTCCTCACCGCCGAGCAGGCCGCCGAGACGGTCGCCGGAATCCTGGCCGTCCAGCGCGAGGACGGAGCCATACCGTGGTTCCGGGGCCACCACCTCGACCCGTGGGACCACACCGAGGCGGCCATGGCCCTGGACGCGGCCGGTGAGCACGCCGCGGCGGCCCGCGCCTACGAGTGGCTGGCCCGCCACCAGAACGAGGACGGCTCCTGGTACGCCGCCTACCACGACGGCGACCACACCCGGGTCACCGACCGGGGCCGGGAGACCAACTTCTGCGCGTACGTCGCGGTCGGCGTCTGGCACCACTACCTCGCCACCGGCGACGACACCTTCCTCGACCGGATGTGGCCCGTCGTGTACGCGGCGGTCGAGTTCGTGCTGCGGCTCCAGCAGCCCGGCGGCCAGATCGGCTGGAAGCGCGAGGCGGACGGCACGCCCGTCAACGACGCGCTGCTGACCGGCAGTTCCTCCATCCACCAGGCGCTGCGCTGCGCGCTGGCGATCGCCGAGGAACGCGAGGAGCCGCAGCCCGACTGGGAACTGGCGGCCGGCGCGCTCGGCCACGCCATCCGCAGCCATCCGGAACGGTTCCTCGACAAGAACCGCTACTCGATGGACTGGTACTACCCCGTACTCGGCGGCGCCGTCACGGGCGCCCAGGCCAAGGAGCGCATCGAGAGCGGCTGGGACGACTTCGTGGTCCCCGGCCTCGGGGTGCGCTGCGTGCTGCCCAACCCGTGGGTCACGGGCGGCGAGAGCTGCGAACTGGCCCTCGCGCTGTGGGCGGTGGGGGAGTCCGACCGGGCGCTGGAGATCCTCCAGTCCATCGGCCACCTGCGCGCCGAGGGCGGCATGTACTGGACGGGGTACGTCTTCGAGGGTGACCGGGCCGTCTGGCCGGAGGAGCTCACCACCTGGACGGCCGGCTCCCTGCTGCTCGCGGTGGCCGCCCTGGGGGGAGACGAGGCGACCACCGCGGTGTTCGGCGGCGAGCGACTGCCGCGCGGGCTGGAACCGGACTGCTGCTGATCAGTACCGCAGCGGTGACGTGCTGACTCAGTACCTCCGCAGCCGGCCCGCCACCAGGTGGCCGATGAAGAGGTACACGACCGCGGCGAGGCCGTAGCCCGCCACGACCCGCAGCCATGCCGCGTCGAAGGTGAACAGGTCGTGCGACCAGCCGGCCAGCCAGCGGGCCGCGTCCTGGACGAACTGCACCAGGTCGTTGGCCCTGTTGGCGTCCAGCAGGTACATCAGAATCCACAGGCCGATGACGCCGGCCAGGATGTCCGCGACGACGGCTATGACCGTCGCCGCCTGATTGCTTCCGTTGCCATGACGGGGAGACATGCTCAACGGATTGCCGCTCCGGCGCGCCCGAAACCCGTACGGGACGGTACGGCGTACGTCAACGGCCCCCCGCCCGGAAGGACGAGGGCCGTTGCCCAAAGTGCGGTGCCGGTGTGCTCAGCCGCGCTGGATGCCCGTGGTGTCCTGGAGCACGCCACGGCGGCCGTCCTGCGTCTGGGCCACCAGGCCCTGGCCGCGCTGCTCCACCGCGAGGTACCAGGTGCCGGGCGCGAGCTCGGCGATCGGGGTGGGCGAGCCGTCCTCCGCGTACAGCGGACGGGCCACCGGGACGGCGAACCAGAACGGCGAGAAGTCCGCGGCGGGCGCGTCGTGCTGAGCCGGGCCCGGCTGCCCCTGCCCCGGGTGGGCCTGGCCGCCCTGGTGCGGCTGCTGGGCGCCGTACGGCTGCTGCGGCTGGCCGGGGCCGGGCTGGCCGCCGTAGGACTGCTGGGCGCCCGGGTAGCCGTAACCACCCTGCGGGTGCCCGCCGTACGGCTGCGGGGCCTGCGGCCGGGGCGTGCCGAGGAGCGGGGCCTTGAGGGCCGGGACGAGCGGGGCGGCGACCGCGGCCGCGGCGAGCGCGATGGTGGCCAGCAGGCCGAGGATCATGCCCGCGCCCGCGTCGGCGTCCATGCCGATGATGGTCCAGAACGCCGTCCACAGCGCGAAGACGCAGAAGGCGACGCCGAACTGGCCGAGGTCGATACCGGCGACCTTGCGGCCCGGCATGGCGCGCCCGACGACGATCAGCGCCGCACCGATGACGCCGGAGAGGAACATGCTCATCAGGAGACCCAGGTTGTCCCAGGCGTTCGCCCGGTCGAAGCTGGAGCAGTCGACCCCGGCAGGGCAGTCGATGCTGGTCAGGCCGAGGAACGAGGCGATGAACAGCACCACCGCTGCTCCGATCACCACGCCATCGCCTCGAGTGAGGGAGCGGATGTTCACGTGTAAGAGTCCTTCGTCGGTTCGTCTCGTCGGGGTGGCGCGAAGCACGGGGGTGGCCGGCCCCAGGGTCGGGAAGCTGTGCTGTGGCCCGGGGCGACCCCGGACCCACGGCAGGCTATCGTCCGGCCGTCCCTAGTTCAGCAGGTAGGTGCTGATGCCGTCCGCGACCCCCTGGGCCGCTTTCTGCCGCCATGCCGCGTCTGTCAGCAAAGCGGCGTCCTTCGGGTCACGCATATTGCCGCATTCGATGAACACTTTGGGGACGGTCGACAGATTCAGTCCGCCGAGATCCTTACGGACGTCCAACCCCGTGCCGCCGCCGACGTAGTTGGACGGCGCGCTCCCGGTGGCCGCCGCGAACTTCGCCGCGATGCGCACGCCGAGGGCGCGCGAGGGGGCGACGATCCCCGTGGTGTCGGCCGCGCCGTCCTTGACCCGGGCGGGCAGGATCACATGGAAGCCCCGGTTACCGGCGCCCGAGCCGTCCGCGTGGATGGAGACGACCGCGTCGGCCTTCGCCGCGTTGCCGATGCGGGCGCGCTCGTCGATGCAGGGACCGTACGGGCGGTCGGCGTCGTGGGTGAGGGTCACGGTCGCGCCCTGCCGCTGGAGCAGGGTGCGGAGGCGGTGTGAAACATCCAGGGTGAATGCGGCTTCGGTGTAACCGGAGTGGGTGGAGGTCCCCGTGGTGTCGCATTCCTTGCGGTTGGTACCGATGTCCACGAGCCGGCTGATGTCGCGGGGGTGAGCGAAGTTCCCCGGATTGTGACCCGGGTCGATCACCACGGTCTTTCCGGCCAGCGGCCCGGAGCCTGACGCGGTGCCGGAGCCTGACGCGGCGAGGGAAGGTGACGCGCTGCTGTGCGGGGTACGCTGCGGCGCCTTCCGGTCCTGGTCCCGGCCGCTCGCCTCGCCCCGCAGCTGCCACCCGGCGAACACGGCCAGCACGGCCGACACCAGCGCGGCGGCCGCCAGGGCGGCCTTCCGGCGGCGGGGCGGGCGGGGACGCGGGGCGTCGTCGTGGGGCACCCCGCGATGCTATGCGCTCGGCCTCAGATCCCCGCGCCCGTGCGGCGCAGGACACGCAGCGAGTCCGTCACCGCGACCTCCGTGAAGGCGCGGGACTCCAGGGCGCGCAGATAGACGCGGTACGGGGCCTGGCCGCCGTCCGCCGGGTCGGGGAACACGTCGTGGATGACCAGCAGGCCCCCGTCCGCGACGCGCGGCGCCCAGCCCTCGTAATCCGCGCTCGCGTGCTCGTCGGTGTGCCCGCCGTCGATGAAGACCATGCCCACTTCCCCCGCCCACACCCGCGCGACCTGCGGTGACCGGCCGACGACCGCGATCACGTGGTCCTCCAGGCCGGCCCTGTGCAGCGTGCGGCGGAAGGTCGGCAGCGTGTCCATCGCGCCGACCTCCGGGTCCACCACCTCCGGATCGTGGTACTCCCACCCCGGCTGCTGCTCCTCGCTGCCCCGGTGGTGGTCGACCGTGACGGCCACCGTGCCCGCCTCCCGGGCCGCGTCCGCGAGCAGGATGGTGGACCGCCCGCAGTACGTCCCCACCTCCAGCAGCGGCAGCCCGAGCCGCGCCGCCTCGGCCGCCGCCGCGTACAGCGCCAGGCCCTCCCGTACGGGCATGAACCCCTTGGCGGCCTCGAAGGCGGCGAGCGTCTCCGGGGCGGGCGCGGCAGCGGCCATGAAGTTCCTCCTGGTCGTACGGGCGTACGGGCGTACGGGTATACGGGTGTACTGGGCGGTCACATCGTAGGCGCGTCCGCCGTCTGCTTCGCGTCCTGCTTCACGTCGCATTCGAACCAGACCGTCTTGCCGCCCGGCACCGGCACCGTCCCCCAGCGGTCCGTCACCGCCTCCACCAGGAGCAGGCCCCGCCCGCCCTCCTCCAGCTCGTCACCTCCGGCCGAGGCGACCGGCGGGCGGGACGACCCGTCCGTGACCTCGACCCGCAGCCCCTCGGGGCGGCGCAGGATGAGCAGCGTGCAGCGGTGACCGGGCACGTGCCGTACGACATTGGCGACGAGTTCCGTCATGGCGAGCTCGGCGGCGTCGGTCAGCTCGGCCATGCCCCAGCTCGCGAGGAACACCCGCAGGATGCGCCGTACATGGCGGGCGGAGTGCGCGCCGACAGTCAAGCCCATGCGGTAGCTGCCGCCAATGTCCGCTCGTGCGGGGTCAGTTACGTGATTCATGTCACCAGAGTGCGGCGGTGTGGTTACGCTCGGCTACGGACCGAAACGAACGCCGTATGGCGTGAACTTGGGGGTGGCCACCGCATGGTCAACATCCGCGATCTCGACCCCAGCGCCTCACCGCTGGACTACTACGGCGCCGAACTGCGCCGCTTGAGAGAGGCCGCCGGTCTCAAGCAGGGGCAGCTCGGCGAGATCATCTTCTGTACGGGCTCGCTGATCGGCCAGATCGAGACGGCGAGGAAGGTCCCGACCCGCGACTTCTCGGAGCGCGTGGACGCGGCGCTGGGGACGGGCGGCACGTTCTCGCGGCTGGTGGGGCTGGTGTTGCGGAGCCAACTGCCGCACTGGTTCCAGCCGTACGCGGAGATGGAGGCGAAGGCGGCGTACATCTCCACGTACCAGGCGCAGTTGGTCTACGGCCTGCTCCAGACGGAGCCGTACGCGCGGGCCGTGCTGGCAACGGGTCTGCCGGACAACCTGGATGACCTGGTGGCGGCCCGCATGGAGCGGCACCGGGTCCTGCACCGGGGGCGTCCGCCCATGATCTGGGCGGTGCTGGACGAGGCGGTGCTGTACCGGCCGATCGGTGGTCCAGAGGTCATGCGGAAGCAGCTCGCTCACTTGTTGAGCTTCCGAGAGAACCGCTGGGTGAGGATCCAGGTGCTGCCCTTCGCGGCCGGTGAACACGCGAGCCTTGACGGGTCGTTCACCACCATGCGGTTCGACGATGACCCGGACATCCTCTACACGGAGGACCTCATCTCTGGCCACATGACGGCCAACCCTGAGACTGTCAAGGAAGCCGCCCTTCGTTACGCTCACTTGCAGGCCGCTGCCCTCTCTGTAGAGGATTCGGCGGCATTGATCATCCGCGTAATGGAGGAACGCTATGGGCACCAGCCGGAACCTGACCAACGCGCGGTGGCGTAAGTCGTCGTACAGCGGCAGCACCGGCGGCGACTGCGTCGAGTGCGCACCCCTCGGTGCTGCCGCTTGGCGCAAGTCGTCGTACAGCGGCAGCACCGGCGGCGAGTGCGTCGAGGTCGCGGCTCAGCCCTGCCAGGTCGCCGTGCGCGACTCCAAGAAGCCCGAAGGCCCCGCCTTCGCCGTCGCGCCCGCCGCCTTCGCGGCGTTCGTCGTGGCCGCCGCGGAGGGCGGCCTCTGAGGTAGGTCACCGCGTGAGCGGGTCGTACGTCTCATGCCCGATGTACGACCCGCAGCGCCTCTGCGACCATGACACGCATGGTTCAGCCGCGTACCGAAACCGACACCCGCACCGCAACCGCCGACTCTCCCCGCGCCGCCCGCACATGGGCGGTGCTTTTCGCTGCCTGCGCCGGTCAGTTCCTGGTCGTCCTGGACGTCTCCGTGGTGAACGTGGCGCTGCCTTCCATGCGCGCCGACCTGGGGCTGTCGGCGGTCGGGCTTCAGTGGGTGCTCAACGCGTACGCGATCGCTTTCGCCGGGTTCATGCTGCTCGGCGGGCGGGCGGCGGACCTGTTCGGGCGGAAGCGGATGTTCCTGGCGGGGCTCGGGCTGTTCACCGCCGCGTCGGTGGCCGGAGGGCTCGCGGTGGAGGGCTGGCAGTTGCTGGCCGCCCGCGCCGTGCAGGGGCTCGGGGCGGCGGTCCTCGCGCCCGCGACGCTGACCATCGTGACCGGCGCCGTGCCGCCGGGGCCCGCGCGGACCCGGGCGATAGGCACCTGGTCGGCGGTGGGCGCGGGCGGCGGCGCGGCGGGCGGGCTGGTCGGGGGCGTCCTGACCGACCTGCTGTCGTGGCGCTGGGTGCTGCTGATCAACGTGCCGATCGGCGTGCTCGTGCTGGTCTGCGCCGCGCTGTGGATCCGCGAGAGCCGCACCGAGGGCGGCCGGCGGCTCGACCTGCCCGGCGCGGTGCTGGTCACCGCGGGCCTGGCGGCCGTCGCGTACGGGATCGTGCAGACGGAGGAGGCCGGCTGGGGCGAGCGGGCCACTCTTGTGCCGCTGCTGGGCGGGTTGGCGCTGCTGGTGGTGTTCGTGGCCGTGGAGGCGCGGACGAGCGCGCCCCTGATGCCGCTGAAGGTGTTCCGGTCGCGGGCGGTGTCGGCGGCGAACGTGGCGATGCTGGTCAGCGGGTCAGCCTCGTTCGCCATGTGGTTCTTCATGACCGTGTACGCGCAGAACGTGCTCGGGTACTCGCCGCTGGCCGCCGGGCTCGCCCTCGTACCGAGTTCGGTGAGCGTCATCGTCGGCTCCAAGCTGGCGCCCCGGCTGATGCCGACGACCGGTGCGCGGAACCTCGCGGTCATCGGCACGCTCGTCGCCGCCAGCGGGTTCGGCTGGCAGTCGATGATGGATGCCCACGGCACGTACGTCACGACCATTCTCGGGCCCGGCATCCTGATGATGCTGGGCGTCGGGCTGGTCATCACCCCGCTCGCCTCGCTCGCGACGTCGGGCGCGGCGCCGGGCGACGCGGGCCTGGTGTCCGGGCTGGTCAACACGTCCCGCACGATGGGCGGCGCGCTGGGCCTGGCGGTGCTGTCGACGGTCGCCGCGTCGCGCATGGGCGGCGGGACGGGGCCGGAGGCGCTGACGGCCGGGTACGCGCTGGCGTTCCGTACGGGGGCGGGGGTGCTGCTGGCGGGGGCGGTGCTGATGCTGCTGTGGCTGCCGAGCCGCGCCGAGGCGTAGCCGGTGAAGGGGTGTACGAGCGGGCGTCCGGGGCAGTGTCATGGGTCACCCCCTGCCCCATCGCGGCTCCGTGCCGCATACTGGCGACAAATGACTAACCGATCCGCGCCCCGGCGCCACCTGCCCACCAGTCCCTTCAAAGCCCCCGTCGTCGCACCGACCAAGCACTTCGCCGTGGGGGACCGGGTTTCACATGACCGCCACGGCCTGGGAACGGTCATCGCCGTCGAGGGCGGCATCGCGACCCTCGTCGACTTCGGTTCCCAGCAGACCCGGATCGTCAGCCCGTACAAGGGCATGGACAAGCTCTGAGTCCTTGCGCCCCCCAGGGCTGACCCCACCCGGCGTCGGCGGCCGGCCGCCTCCACGCGGCTCGGCCGCCACACGCATGTCCGGGCCCTTGCGGCCTCATGGGGACGGGGAACGCGACGGGGAACATGACGGGGCACATGACGAAGGGGCCGCCCGGGGGATCTCCCCGGAACGGCCCCTTTGACGCTTCGTACCGTCAGACCACGTTGGTGGACGGGTCCTTACGGTGACGGCCGTGCGGCTGGGTCGACAGGTCCTCCGTCGCCGCCGCACCCCCTCGGTGCTTTCCGGAGCCGCCGGCGTCCCCCTGCGGTCGCCCGTGGGTCGTGTCGGTGCTGGCCTCAGACATGTGGGAAGTCACCCCGTAGTGATCGCTGATATGTGCGGCCCGAGAGTCTAACCAGGGCCGCTGCGGCCGCTGAAGGCGGGCGGCACGGCCGCTAACCGCGGGCGGTGTGGCCGCCAACCGCGGGCGTCGCGGCCGCCAACCGCGGGCGTCGCGGCCGCCAACCGCGGGCGGTGTGGCCGCTAATCCCGGGCGGTGCGGCCGGTGAGCGGTGCCTGCTGCAACGGCACCGGCTTGCACACGCCAGGAGTCGCGGCGCGGCCGGACGGTTCCCCGCCGGGGGGTTCCGGTTGTGCCGGTTGTGCCGGTTGTGCCGGTTGTGCGACCGCTTCCGGTACGTATCCCTCCGGTGGCGCCTCGATCCGCGCCAGGCCGCAGGGCACCGCCCGCGTCACGTACGGCAGCCGCAGCACCCCGTCCCGGGTCCACGACCCCGCCCCGGCCAGCCATCCCTGGGGCGCGGGCAGTTGGTGCAGCCGCCGCCCCGAGGGCCGCCACACACCCAGCCAGCTGCCCGCCGCCGCGTCGATCCGCAGCGCCACGGCGCACGCCTCGGGGGTCAGCGTCTGGCCGGGCTGTATCGCGAACGGTGTCACCGCCGCGTCGGCCAGGCGCAGGCACTCGGGGAAGCGCACCGGGAGCGTGCTGCCCAGCACGCCCCAGCCCAGCCGGTGATGGCCGGGTGACGGGGCGTCGGACCGGATCAGCAGCAGCCCGCTGTCCGGGTCGGCCATCAGCAGCCGGTCATCGCTGTGGTCCGTGATCTGGAGCAGCGGCGTCACCTCGCCGCCCCGCTCCAGATCGACCGCGACCGTCTTGACCGGACCGCCCTGGACGGAACCGCTGTTGACCGGACCACCCTGGACGGAACCGCTGTTGACCGGACCACCCGGTCCGCCTGGACCACCTTGGATCGGCCCACCCGGTCTACCCGGTCTACCCGGTCTGCCCGGTCTGCCCGGACCGGCTTGGAGCGGACCACCCGGACCGCCCGGACCGCCCGGACCGCCTTGGAGCGGACCGCCTTGGGCCGGACCGTGCGGGCCGCCGGGCGGCCGCCGGTCCAGGGCCAGCATCCGCCCCGTACGGTCCAGCCATGCCCCGCCCGTACAGCGCCCGTTGATCTCGGCGACGTGCTCGGGGCCGGACGCCCCGCCCGCGACGCGCCAGACGCCCGTGGAGTGCTCCCCTACGCTCAGCGCGTACGCGCTCGTCCCGTCCGGCGAGGGCGGAAGCAGCCGCAGCGACGCCGACCGGATCACGCCGAGCGGGACTTCGCCCGTCCTCGGGCCGCTCGGGTACAGCAGCGAGAAGGCGTACCGCCCGGCCGTCCGGCGCGCGATCAGCACGCGCCCGTCCGCGAGCGGAAGCACCTGCGCGTGCGGGTCCTCGGGCTGTCCGGCCGGCAGCGGCACCGCGTAAGGCTCGGGTCCGTCCAGCGTCCACCGCTCCGGGAACAGCGCCTGGCCCTGGCCCGCCAACCGCGCCGCGTAGGCACCGTCCGCCGTGATCGTGAAACCCGTACGGGACACCGCGCCGTCGTCCGCCGCGGTGGACTCGATGGCACAGGCTGTCATCGACTCGTCACCTCCAGCGACCGAAGCTAGTTTTCGCACTTCCACCCGAACAACGGGACCTCCACCGCTTCACCTATAAGGGTGGCCATGTCCCGGTTCGCCTGAGAAAGAGGGGGCGCTTGTGCTGCGGGCGGAACCTGG
Organism: Streptomyces ficellus; assembly: GCF_030406405.1. Taxonomy (GTDB): domain Bacteria; phylum Actinomycetota; class Actinomycetes; order Streptomycetales; family Streptomycetaceae; genus Streptomyces; species Streptomyces ficellus_B. The sequence continues at coordinate 2,322 of NZ_JAUEPL010000063.1, read as the reverse complement.
TGCCCGAGGGCCGGGGGCCGGGAGGCCGGGGGACCAGGAGGCCGGGCGGCGGGGTCCGGCGGGCTCGGGCGGCGGGCTCCGGCGCGCCCTGGCGGGCTCTGGCGGGGTTATCCACAGGCCAGGACGGCGGGTCGCGCAGGACAGGTAGCCTTTCCTACGTGCCCCGTCTGTCTGAAGTCATCGCCGAGCTCGACGCCCTCTGGCCCCCCGAGCGGGCCGAGGAGTGGGACGCCGTCGGCACGGTCTGCGGCGACCCCGACGCCGACGTCGTCCGCGTGCTGTTCGCCGTCGACCCCGTCCAGGAGATCGTGGACGAGGCCATCCGGCTCGGCGCGGACCTGATCGTCACGCACCACCCCCTCTATCTGCGCGGTACGACGACGGTCGCGGCCGGCCACTTCAAGGGCCGCGTGGTGCACACGCTCATCAAGAACGACATCGCGCTGCACGTGGCGCACACCAACGCCGACACCGCCGACCCCGGCGTCTCCGACGCCCTCGCGGGCGCGCTCGACCTGCGCGTCACCGGACCGCTCGTACCGGACAACGGCCTCGGCCGGATCTGCGAGCTGGACCACCCGGTGACGCTCCGCGAGTTCGGCGAGCTCGCCGCCAAGCGGCTGCCCGCCACCGCGCAGGGCGTCCGCGTCGCCGGGGACCCGGACGCCCTGGTGCGTACGGTCGCGGTCAGCGGCGGCTCCGGCGACAGCCTCTTCGACGCCGTACGGGCAGCGGGCGTGGACGCGTTCCTCACCGCCGACCTGCGCCACCACCCGGCCTCCGAGGCCACGCGGCACTCACCGCTGGGGCTGATCGACGCCGCCCACTGGGCCACCGAATGGCCCTGGTGCGAGCTGGCCGCCGCCCAGCTCGACGAGATTTCCGACCGTCACGGCTGGGACCTGCGGGTCCACGTCTCGAAGACGGTCACCGACCCGTGGTCCCACCACTCTTCCTCTGGAGCCCCCAACTGAACGCCGCGCCCGCCGACCAGATCCGACTCCTCGACGTCCAAGCCCTCGACGTACGCTTGTCGCAGCTCGCCCACAAGCGCGATTCGCTGCCCGAGCACGCCGAGATCGAAGCGCTCAACAAGGACCTCACGCAGCTGCGCGACCTGCTCGTCGCCGCGCAGACCGAGGAGAGTGACTGCGCCCGCGAGCAGACCAAGGCGGAGCAGGACGTCGACCAGGTGCGCAAGCGCGCCACCCGCGACCAGCAGCGGCTGGACTCCGGGGCGGTCACGTCCCCCAAGGACCTGGAGAACCTCCAGAAGGAGATCGTCTCGCTGGCCAAGCGCCAGGGCGACCTGGAGGACGTCGTCCTGGAGGTCATGGAGCGCCGCGAGTCCGCGCAGGAGCGGGTGGCCGAGCTGACCGAGCGGGTCGCCTCCGTCCAGGGCAGGGTCGATGACGCGACGGCACGGCGCGACGCGGCGGAGGCGGAGCTGGATGCCGAGATCACGTCCCTCACCAAGGAGCGCGAGCTGGTGGCCGGCTCCATCCCGGCGGACCTGATGAAGCTGTACGAGAAGATCCGCGGGCAGCAGGGCGGAGTGGGCGCGGCGCGCCTGTTCCAGCGCCGCTGCGAGGGCTGCCGCCTGGAGCTGAACATCACCGAGCTGAACGACGTGCGGTCGGCCGCGCCCGACACGGTCCTGCGGTGCGAGAACTGCCGCCGCATCCTGGTGCGCACCTCGGAGTCCGGCATCTGATGCCCCCTGCCGAGCTGCGCGAGCTGATCGTCGAGGCGGACGGCGGTTCCCGGGGCAACCCGGGCCCGGCGGGGTACGGGGCGGTGGTCCTGGACCCGGTGTCGGGGGAGCCGCTGGCGGAGGCGGCCGAGTACATCGGCGTCGCCACGAACAATGTCGCCGAGTACAAGGGCCTGGTCGCGGGCCTCAAGGCCGCGCGCGAACTGGCCCCGGACGCGAGGATCCGGGTCCGGATGGACTCCAAGCTGGTGGTCGAGCAGATGTCCGGCCGCTGGAAGATCAAGCACCCGGACATGAAGCCGCTGGCGGCGGAGGCCGCGCGCGTGTTCCCCGCCTCGCAGGTCACCTACGAGTGGATCCCGCGCGAGCGGAACAAGCACGCGGACCGGCTCGCCAACGAGGCGATGGACGCGGGCAAGCGGGGCAAGCAGTGGCAGCCCACCACATCCATGGCCGCCCTCGCCACGGGCGCCCGCCCCGGCTCGGGCGCCCTGGACCCGGGCCGCGCCCGGGTCACGCCTCGATGCCGTCCTGGCCCGTCTGGGCGGGCACGGTGGCCGGTGGCCGATCGCGCTGCGGTGGTTGACCGGCGGCATGACCCTGGCACT
>NZ_JAUEPL010000062.1 GCF_030406405.1 Streptomyces ficellus | reverse complement strand
CGTATCACCTCCGTCGGCGGCACCACCCGCCGGAACAACACCCACAACTCATCCGGCACAAGCCGCTCAACCAGATCCGTCATACACGGTTCAACGAACGATCACGCCATAAGAAACGACGTCTAAGTCGGCCTGTGAGACCACGGCCACGGGCACGCCGGAGAACTAGGCATTCGAGTGGGACTTCTCCGCGGCAAATCGCAAGACCCGAGACTGGACGGCAAATGCATGGTGGCGCGCGTGTACCCGAACACCTGAAAGAGCACTCGCCCTGTAAAACTTGGCAGGCCCTCTCTGCCGGCCGCCCCCTTCAGGGCGAGATCGATTACTCACCCGTCGAAGATCGGCCGACCTTGACCCCAGTATGACTGAATCGGATATTGAGCCCGCAAACCGCATCCGGGTCGTCCGTGGCACAAAGAGATTTGCCGCCATCGATCACACTCAGACTGACTTCGCATGCGCCTTGTGGTACGCCTGCGAACGTCAGCGAGATTTCGGAGCCGGAACCCGCTTCTGAAGAGACTGTGGCAGTGCCGCCGGGTTCTCCTTCGTCCACCCAGAATCCCCACGTCCCTTTCGCTGATTCGGTGGGGCACAACTCGCCTCCCAAGCTGACCCCCCACTCCACGCCGGAGACATCGAATGTCCTGTCCTTCCGGAGCGCGATGCGTCCGCCGGTCGACGTCTCCCATGTACCAACAAGCGCCGATGCCTCCACGGATGTCGGCTTCTCCTGCTCGGCACACGAGGCAGTCAAGAACATTGCAGAAATGGACGCAACGACGCAGGTGCTCCTTGCCGGACCGAGACGACCGATCAATTTTTCCTCCTGTACCAGAGCCGGCTGTGACCGGACTATTTCGTCCGGTCACAGCCGGCTCCCATCAGTATGCTACTGGGCCCAGCATACGCACGCATTCAGTGGCCAGCGCTCTTCCCAGGTGAAATTCTGCCTGACTGCTGCTCCAAATGTTTCCTCGAACCAAGGGTTGGCGTCCCGAGGGATGAGATGCGTGGCTGATCTCCAGTCGGAAAGGTTAGTTGCAGTGAATTTTAGTTGCACCGTTCCCTTTTTCTCATCGACGGCCGTAATCTTGCCCGTGGCCGTATAGCTTCCGAGGAAGGCGTCGGCCTGATTCTTCGTGCCCGCCTTTCCGTTGCTAAGAGTGCCAAGGACGTCATTCGCCACGCCTCGCGGAGTGTTGAATCGATACCATGGACTTCCTGGCTCCGGCCCTCGGTCCTTGTAGGAGAACTTTACCGGCGCCAGCGCGGCTTCGGCGTCCATTCCCTTGTGTACGGCCTGGCCGACCAGCTCGAACCGCTTTTCGGTGAACGTTTTGTCGCTGGCGAGGCTCTCAGTGAACGCATCGCCGCCACGGAATTCCTGCTTCGGCTTAAGTGGGTATCCACCCCCCCAAAGCCAACCGAAGAAGAGTGCCCGTGAGGTTTCCCACTCGTTGCGCTTACCTCCCTCGTCAATAATTCCGTAGTACGGCCCTTGCTGGTCCATGAACTCGTTCATGCTGCCGAAGTTTGCGTAAGGCGTGTCCCAGGCACGGTCGACGATGTTCCAGGTGGCACCTGGCGTCCAGCCTCCGAATCCGTTGGTCGTGGAGCCGGTCGACGTGGTGGCGGCAGTGCCGCTAGTGCTGCCCGTTGACCCGCCACTGCTGCCGGCGGATGTGCTGCCACCACCGCTCCCGCCGTCCCACAGTGGCGGCGACATCGCGTCGTCCGAGGGGCAACCACTGGTGCAGAAGATGGGAGCGAGTCCGGTTGGGTCGGACATGGTAGTGGGAGCATTGTTGGCATAGGCGTACCCGTTAAGGGACTGGTGCTGTTCGAGGACCAGGGCGGGATCGACACTGATGAACTGGCCGATCGACGGATCGTACTCGCGGGCTCCAATGTGGGTCAGGCCTGAGGTCTTGTCGGCAGGTTTGCCGAGGAAGGCCTTGTCGTCGGGCCAGTCCATGGGGGTTGTACCGCGCTGGGCGCCGAAGGGGGTGGTGTAGCGCTTGGTGATCGCCAGTGTGATGGCGTCCAGGGCGACGCTGCTGGTGCCGTGGTGGTCGGCGGCCAGGAAGCTGAGCTTGGTGCCAGTGACGCCAGCGGTTGCGGTGCGGACCGCGATGGTCTGGCCTGCGGCTGTGTAGTAGCGGGTGCCGCTGAGGGTTTTGGTGGTGCCCTTGGTAGTCAGGCGGACTTCGGTGTCGCCAAGATAGAGGACGGTGTCGCCATCGCCGGATGCACGGCGGATGAGGAGTTCGCCGGAGGCATCGTACAGGTAGCCGGTGCTCAGCGCGGGCTTGGAGCCGACGGCGGGTTCGCTGGTGCTGGCCAGTCTGCCTTCGGTGTTCCAGCTCAGGGTCTGCTGGGTCTGGGTGCCGGGTCGGCTAATGGTGTTGCCGAACGCGTCGTACCCGTAGGTCGCAGCCTTCGCACCCATGGTTTTGGCCAGCGGGTGCGGCTGGCCCTTCGGGGTGCCGTAGGTGTAGGTGGTGGTCTTCGCTCCCGAGGTGGTGTTCTCGGTCTCAGTGTCACGCTGGCCGGCCGCGTTGTGGGTGTAACTGGTCCAGTAGGGGGCCGCGCCGTCGATGTTGGCGATGGTGCGGCCTGTCGCCGCGCAGTCGGCGGTTTTGGGGGTCCAGGCTTCCTTCAGGCGGCGGTGGCCGTCGTAGGTGAAGCACTGGTAGTCCGGCTTCACGGTGCCACCTTGTGTCGTGGCGTCGAAGATCGACGTAACGTTGCCCGCGTCGTCCCGGGTGAACTTCAGCTCTTGCGGCATGTAGCCGTGGACGTCGTCGGTGACGGTGGAGCTTTCGAGACGCCGGGTGCCCTGCTCATAGCCATAGGTGACATAGACCTTGGGGCTGAGGGAGTCCCAACCGAGGGTGAGCTGGCGCGCATCCCCAGCTTCGGAATACTGCGCTGCCTGAAGGTACAAACTGATGCCCTTCGAAGCCAGTTCCCCACCAACATTGTTATAGGTATGGGAAACGATCTCCGACGGCAGCCCGGCGATCGCAGGGGTGCCCGACTGCTTGACCGTTCGGTCGACGTTATAGCCCGTGGAGAACGAGAGTGTCTGCGGGACGCCTGCTGCGACAAGCGGGTCTCCAGAAGGCAAGATCAGTTGGCGGCCAGTGACCTGGTAGAGCGGGTCGTAGCTGGTCACCTTCTGGGTGTATGCCTTGCTGGTGGCTTGACCGATGCCGTTCTCGTAGCGGACAGCAGTGTCCTGCTGGCCCTTGGCGAGTTGGTCGAAGGTCCAGGCGGCCAGCTTGTTGGCGTCTGTCTTGTCACCGTCCCACAGACCGGTCTTTCGCCCGAGAGTGTCGTACTCGGACGTGAGCGTCTTGCCCTGGACCCTCGTGGCGGTGATGGCCTGGTCGAATTCGTTGTAGCGGGTTTCTGAACCGCCCTTGTCAGGGTCGGTTGCACTAATCTGGCGGCCGAACAGGTCGTAACCGTAGGTCCACTTGGCCTTGTCGGGGCCCTCGACAGAGGCTTGCTGGCCAGCCCGATGGTACGTGAAGTCCGTGGCAGTGTAATCGCTGCCGGTTGGTTGGGTGCCGCCGTATTCGCGGCGCTGGGTGGTTTGCCCGAGGGTATTGGTCACTACTGCTGTGGCCTGGCCGCCGGCCGGGGCCGTGGAGGTGACGGTGTCACCGGTGTATGCCGTCTCAATCACCCAGCGGGTGACGTTCTTGACCTTGGTCTCTGTCTTGATGGCCCGGCCGGCGCCGTCGTGCGTGGTATCGACCTGCATCGGGGCCTGGCCGCCGTCCGTCGCGACAAGGGTGCCGGATGGGGCGCTCTGTTCATCCCAAATGTCGGTGAGTACCGAAGTGGCAAAACCCCGCTCGTCGTAGAGCGTTTCGGCAATGAGTCTCCCCCCGATCGGTGTGGGGGTCTGGGACTGGCGAGGTCGCAGCAGGGAGTCGTAGATCTCGTACGTTGTGTTGTAACCGCTGGCGTCGCCCTTGAGAGTGCTCGTGGCAACCCAGGACGGGGCAGAAGCCGTGACACTGTACGTGTAGGTGTAATTAGGGGTCTTGCCGAGCGACTTCACGCGGTTAGGAAGCCAGAGCTTCGTGACGCGACCGAGGCTGTCGTATTCCCTCTCAGTGATCTTGCTGTTTGGGTCGGTCACCTTGAGCGGGGAACCCACGGCGAAGTCCAGAAGCGTGGTGGTCGTATGCCCCTTAGCGTTCGCCGCTGTGGTGCCTGTGAGCGGACCTGTGCTTGCGGGCGTATAGCTTGTGGTCGCGGTGACGGTGTCGTTGGTATCCCTAACCGTCAGGGGACGCCCGAGGGCGTCGTACGAGGTGGTGGCCAGCTTCTGCCAAACGGGCTGGTCATCGACACCGTATGCTTTAGCACGGCCTGTCCACTGCGCTTCACCCTTGACGGGCTTCTGAGCGGCGGTCCAGGTGGTGGAGTCGTAGGCGGTGGCGGTGTCGGAGATGACGTCGCCGGGGCGGGTGGAATCCGCAGGCAGGTCCAGTGCGGACTCGAGGGTGGCGCACGGCTGGGCGACAGTGCGGACGCGGGCGACGAGGTTGTTGATGCCGACGCTGTCATTGCGGGCGTACCAAGTGCGGGTGCACTTCTCGTCGCCCGTTACGGCGTTGTCGCCCTTGTCCTCGACGGATTCGGCCATGCCGTAGGCATCGTACGTGGTCACTGTGGAACGGACACGATCACGCGGCGGGAAGACGGTCGTGATGTTGGTGCGGGCATGGGTAGCCGCGGTACGGACGTAGTACGCCTCGGTGTCGGCGTACGACTTGTGCTGGGTCGCCGTGCGCTTGGACCAGGGGTCGTTGACCGTACCGCCGACTTCCTCGCCCCCGTTGTAGGTGACGCTTTCACGGGTGAAGCCCGCGTAGTGGTCGGTGTCCGCGATGGACGGGGCTTTGATGCCAGTGACCGTGGCGGACTTGCGCAAGTCTTTGTCCGGTGTCTTGCCGTCCGCACCGAGGACGCGGTCGCCGTTCATGCCGCGCAGGTAGACGGTGACGGTCTTGGACTGCGTCTTGCCAACCAGACCGGCGAGGTGGGTGACCTTTTCGAAGCCGCGCCAGATGGACCAGGTGCGTTCCTTCTCCTTGACCAGCGGGTCTTCGTTGTAGTGCCAGGCCCCTCCCCCGGAGTAGGTGTAGGTGTGCTCGACTGCCTCAGAGCCGCCCTTGGCGTCGACGGTGGAGACCGCCTGCACGGGGTATTTCTGGAACCAGTCGAGGATGGGCTCCTTCTCGCCGTTGGGTGACCAGTAGACCGGGTAGCAGCGTCGGGTGTTGGTGTCCACCTTGGGCATGGTCTGGCCGGCGAGGCAGTCGGCCTGCATGTAGGTGACGACGGTCTGTGCACCGGTCTCCGACGTGATCGTGCGCAGTCGAGGCTTGTCCAGGGAGAGGACGTCATCGGTGGCGCCGTCGACGCGGTTGGGTCGGAACTCGTGGGTCAGCTTGACCGGGTCGAGGCTGAGGTCAGTACCGCGCTTTCCGATGTGCTTGATCTCTGAGAGCCAGAGGGACTGGTCGGTGGAATCACCGGTGTCACCGGGGTCGAGGTACTGCTGGGTCAGGGCCCAGGAGTCCACCGAAGCGTAGGCGGGGGTGGCGGCGGCTGCGTCCCACGCCTGGGTGGAGATGCCGGTCATGCGCTTGCGGGTGTAGAAGCTGGGGCCGACGTTGCCGGTGCACTTCTGGTCCGCCTTGCATTCCGCGTCGAAGGGCACGTCGGGCCAGTTGTCGCGGGTGGCGTCGGTCAGCGAGCCGCAGTTGGTGCCGATGCAGCGCTCGGCGTAGCCGAAGACGACCTTGTTCGAGGCGGCGGGAGTGGCGGAGAACAGGGCGCCGGCGCGCTGGCCGTAGCGGATCTCGTTGAGGTAGCCGCCGCGGGTGTAGGGGGTGCCGTTGTTGTCGTCGCCGAGTTTGTCGTAGTGGTTGGTCTCGGCGGTGTACCAGTAGGACATGGCGTTGCCGTGGGTGTCCTCGACGTAGTCGAGGTTCCACCGCCATGCCTGCGTCTTGTCGCGGGAGAAAAAGGCGGAGCCGTCCGCGTAGCCCGGTTCGCCCGCGTCGTCGCCGAAGACGGGTACGGTCCACACCGAGTTGGTGCGATCGGTGGTGCCGGCGCCTTCGAGCTTGTTGAGGCCGAAGACGTACTTGGTGCCGTCGCCGGTGGTGAGGGTCCAGTGCTCGCCGTTGTCGTCGCCATTGTCGGCGCCGGTGGCCACGGTGACGGTGGAGGCGTCGTCGTTCTTCAGCCGCCATTTGCCCGTCGTGTCGTCCTTGACGAGTTCGGTGGCCTTGCCGTTGAGGACGAGGGAGGCGTTGTCGTACTTCCAGCACAGGTCGTACTTGTCGGTCTGCCCGTCGTCGTCACAGGCGCCGTACTTACGCTCGACGAAGGAGGAGGTGATGTCGAAGCCCTCGCCGATCACCGTGCCCTGGTTGTTCGTCGAGGAGGTACGGCCGTCCACGCTGCCGGAGTCGTAGCCGATACCGAGATCGGGCTTGGGGCCGGCCGCAGAGGGCGGCACACGCACAGGGTAGGACCAGGTGAAGCTGCCCGATGAGCCGCCGGCCTCCCAGGTCGAGGATGCAGACAGGGGCGTGGCCTTGTAGTCACCGCCGCCCGACTTTGTGCCCGCCGTCACGGCAAGCACCATGGTTTGGGTCGCCGGGGCGGTGGTTGCTCGTGTGGCGGGTGATGTGCGGAACTTCAGTTGGGTGTTGAGGCGCTCGCTCGAGCGGTCGTTGACGAATCTCAGGGGTGTGCGCTTGCGGCACTTACTGGTTCCCGGGTTGGTCAGGGCGCAGTCGGGCAGTTGCAGAACCTGTAGGCGGCCAGCCCAGTCCCCGCCGTAGGCGGAAGCGAAGGCGCCGTAGCCGATAGCAAGGGCGGCGCCTCCACCTGATGCGGGGGCCGAAACGGTCAAGACGATGCCCTTGACTCCAAGCTGGGCGGACGTCTTCTGGTCCAGGACTTTGACGGTGACCGGCCCCTCGGCCGTGCCACCTGCCACCTTGGCGTTGCGCGGCGTCGGCGGAGCAAGAGTAATAGGCAGGGAGCCTGGCGCAGCCTTTGCCGTTCCGGTGGCCGGAACTGGCAGCGTCACCGTTCCACTCTGCGGCCAGGTGACCTTCCTCCTCTGGGTGGCCTTGGCACGGGCGGCATCAGTTGCTGTGACAGTTGCTGCCTTGGCCATGATTGCCGCGGTCTTCTTGTGCACCTTTGCGGTGAATGGTGAAACGTCGGCTGACTGGGGGGCTTTGAGCTTCGGCTCGCCGAGCGGATCAACGTCCGCGGCGAACGCCACTGGTGCCAGTAGTCCGGGTATCAAGGATAGAGCGGCGACCGTACCGAGGCGGCGCATGGCCCATGCTCTGCGGCGGCCGCGCAGGCCAGCAGCCGGTAGGAACCGGTTCATTGTATTTTCCGCTTTCGCTGAAGCCGCCGTGCGACGGCATGCGCTGATGTGACCGCGGCGCCGGGCCGCGGGCGGTTGAGAGAGGCAGACCGGGCTGCCCTCCTTTGGAGGAAACCAGCCCGGGCCAAGTTGTTATTCGGCGCCGGGAGCACCCAAGACCTTTGAATCGACCTGCTCTGCCTGCATGGCACCAGTCCACACCCGCACCTCTGCGAGCGCGCCGGGCAGGTAGTTGCCGTTCGTGCCGGTTGACGGTCCGCGGCCCGCTGCAATTTCGCCGCGACCCTGCTGTGCTATGGAGAAACCTGCGGCACTGTCTGACACCTGATCTGTTGCCCCGATAAACAGGTGCGTCTTGCCGTACCCCATGGCCGTCTCTTCCGTCGCGTCAAAAACACCCGTTACCTGCACCCACGTGTCCAGGCTGGCTGTCTCTTCGGCAGGCACAGAACCAGTGGCGATCACCCGGCCGGTCGCGTCGGTCGCGGTGCGGCCAAAGCGCCACAGGTAGCCATCGGCGGAGACCTTTTCCACCCAAAGCGCCCACGACGACTCCTTGCCATCCGGATTGGCCTGCCCGAAGACATGCGCCTTAGCGCCGGCCGGCATGGTTGCGAACTTCGCCGCGTCCAACTTCACCCTGGCCGTCACCGTGAACGAGCCAGTCTCATCAATGACCGGGCCCGTAGTCGACACGTAGCCGGAAATGCCGTCCAGCCGAAGTTCACTCGCCTCCGGATCCACCACCGCGCCCGTGGCCGAAAGGTTCATATCGGAGGCATACGGCGTGTTTTCGGGGACCTTTCCACCCGAAGAGGAAGCAGCATCCCAGTAGCCAACCAGCTCGGTCGCCGCCACGCCACCGACCTTAAGCCCGCTTTCCAGCCGCACCTCGTCGGCGCTCAGCTCCCGCTGCCATACAGCGAGCTCGTCGATATTGCCCATGAAGAACTCTCCGACTTTGGAACCTCCCACCGTCATGCCGACAGATGAAGTCCATGGTGTATAGGTCGAGTTTACAGCCGCCAGTTTGACCGGTGCGCCTTGCGGGCGGCCGTTGACGAATAGCTGGATAGTATCGTTGGCCTTGTCCGTGTCATTCTTGGCGTCGAAAACACCTGTCAGATGCGTCCACACGTGCAGCGCGGGATTTGCCGTGTCGGCCAGCGAGCTGACATAGGTCGGCGTTGCCGAATCGGCGACGGCTCGACTGAACACCCATTTCTTAGCACTGCCGGAATAGAAGAGGTTGAACGCGGCTGACGTGTGGGCTCCAGGCGCGGATGCGACCACCCGGGTTTTAGCCCCATCCGCAAGCCGAACCCATGCGGAGACGGTGAAAGAGTCCTGCGTGTTTATGGGCGCCGTACTGGTGGAGGCATAGCCGATCTGCTTGGCTGGATCAGTGACATCCTCGTTCAGACGCAGCGAGTAGTCCGCCGTGCCTCGGCGTCCTCGAAGATCCCACGTTGCTGCCGTACCGGCCTGAGGGTGCAGAGTGATGTCGTGCCGGGTGGCTCCTGCCGTAGCACTGTCGGCGGCGTTCGTGCCACTCGCTTCAGCGAAGTGCCACCGGCCTGTGGCTCCCTGGCCCGGTAGAACCTTGAAATGGAACTCCGCCGGTGCACCGGTTCTATCACGGACATCTATAGATTCCACGATCAGCACTTGTGTGCCGGCGGTGGTGGGCACTGGATGGATGGTTTTCGTGGCTCCGGCTTCCAGCTCGTCCTCGCGATGCGTCTTGTCCGCAGGCTCGGTCAGCAGACGCCAGCGGTAGCTTTTGATGTCGGTGTCTGCAGTGTTCGGCTTGATGGTGAATGACCCTGCAACGCTCGGCCCGCCCTTTGCGTCGCACAGGTTTGCCGTGCACTCCGTGTACGGACCGTTCGTGAGGATCTGCGGTTCCTTGGGCGCGGTCGAGTCAATCTTGAAGTAGCACCAGGGTGAATAGCCGGAGCTGATCGCAGTCGTCCTGCCCTCGTAGGTCCAGAACGACTGCGTCAGCGACTTCACCCGGTACAGCGAGCCATCTGCTCCCGGGTTCATACGCCGCTTGGCGAGGTAGTTGTCGACCTGGTAACCCGTCGTAGGGTCTGCCGCAGTCCACGCAGTGGCCCATGAGCCATCATTCTGCTTCTTCTCGGCATGGAAGTAAGCCCGCAGAGAGCCGCGTTCCTCATGGGATGCCGGCGCCACCTGGGTCTGCAGTCTGCCCTGGATCATCGGGTCAGGCCGCGTAGCCACGACGGGGTTTGTCACCAGCTGGGAGCAGCCTGGGACGGTGCCATTCCCAGGAATGACACCGGTTTCAGTGGGTGCGCCTGGCTTGAGAACGTAGACGACCTTCAGCTCGGCGTTGTCGTCGAACCGCTTCCAGGCGTCAGCGTTGCTCTCGTCCTTGGCTCGCAGCATCAACGTGAGTCGTGAGAAGTTGCCGTCCGCGAAAGAGCGGACCGTCTTCGTGAGGTTCTCGTCCGTCTCACTGGCTGCGTCGTTGAACTCGATCCAGGAGTCAGGCTGTTCAGGAGAACAGTTATCCCCGCGCCCGGCCGAGACTTGCCGGTCGCCCATGAGGTCCAGCTGTGTGGGCCCGGGCCAGCGGGTAGCCTCGGAGACGTTACCGGTGCGCCAGAGATCCACCCAGTGCGGAGAGCACGAGAACGACCAGGTTTCGTAGGCGCGGAAGGTCGCGTCGATGACGTACTTCCCCGACAACCGGGTCGGCGCAAACTCAAAGTACATACGATTGGTGTGGTCGGCGTCGCAGTAGTACGGGCCGACGCGGTAACAGCGGCCCACACCGTAATCGCCGTCGAAGTTCCAGAATCGGTCCCCGTCCGAAGACAGCACTGTCCGCTCCGACACACCAAGGCCCAGTGACGGGTCGATGTATACCGGGTACACCGTGTCGTCTCCGCGCAGCAGCTGCAGATCCGGCTTCACTGCGACCGTGCCGTCGACCACCTGCACCGGCAGCTCCGCGCTGGCGTCCCCCTTATCCGGGGCCACAGCCTCTGGCACCTCCGTCTCGGCGGTCGGCCCTGGCTGCTCCGCGTCGGCGGAGGCGCGCATCAGCTGGGGCTGGGCTCCGGCATCAGCCGCGGAGTCCCACATCAAGCCGGCTGGACCCGCGAAGATGGTATTGCCGTCCTCGTCGAACGCGCGCAGTCCACCACCGCTGCCTGGAGCGATCCGCAATCGGTGGCTGGTCGTGGTGAGCTTCACCTCATTCAGCAGCGGACTCGCTGCCGCCTCAGCGGACTTGACGATGAGAACCTCTCGATAGCCCTCAGCGGTCGCTGTCAACTGCAGGTCAACACCCTTGAGGACCTCAGGGTAGGTGGCCGTTGCCCCGTTAAGTACCGGTTCTGGCAGAGTGCCTGGCCACCCCAGGGTCACCGAGCCTTTAGGCACGGCCAGATGGATCAGGTCTCCACCGCTGCCGCCCCCCGAGAAGGACAGATCCACAACAGCGGCCTTCGGCCCGATCGACCCATCTGACCGGCGGACTAGCGCCACGTCCACGTCCCGCCAGGAGCCGTCCTCTGCCTTGACTCGCTGAGGCGTCGTCGACTGTGTCAGCGTAAATGTGCCATCGGGATTGGCATCGGTGCTGGTGTATTCGGAGCGCTCAGAAACCACTTCCACCGGCTCACCCGATTGCGCGGCCAGTGCCGACGCCAAGGCGGCAGTAGGCGCCGACGTCGGCGCCTGGGCTACAGCATCGTCCGCCATGGTCGGCAGCGCCGATGCCACCACTGTGGCAGCAATCAGCGCCATCGATCTGTGGCGCACGCGACGCCACACTGCACTCCTCAAAACCCCACCTCATCTTCACGCGTCGAACATAGAAACGCCTCATCCTGTGATCTAAGTGTGTACGCGTCAAGAAGTTTCGATGCAGCGGCCACATTGAGTGAAGATATTTAATCATTTTGCCGGATATGTCCCCAGCAATGGATTCGTGCTCCGCGGCGCCATGAGCGGGAGGTAGGTCGACGGCCATAATTTGGACCGTGTTCCATGTGGTGAAGCGGTCGTTAAGGTCTCCATGGTGACGGGCACCTGGAGTTGGATCGTTCCGAACGGGCTGTGAGGGATCGCGAAACCGTTGACCCCACCATCGAAAGTGCGGCCACAGAGCGGCGGTACCCGGGACACGCCCGATGGGAGAGTGTCCGCGGCTATCGTCTAGAGGGCGAAAAGCGAGCGGAGACATAGGCGCGAGCCCTGCGGATCGAAGCAAAGCCGGGGTTCCAAGATGCACGTCCTGTCGGACATGAACTACTCCGGCCCCTGGCCGTCGGCGTCTCAGCTGCCAACGTCCAGAACTAGAGTGCTTGAAGCCGATGGTGGACGGCCGCCAGACAAGACACGGCCCCCATCGTGGCCACCACGTCAAGCCTCAGCTTCTGCACGAACAAGGCCACTACCGGCCCCACCTGCGCAGATGGTTGGGCGGCAAGCGCATCGGCGTCCGCACCGCCCGCAAAGGCATGGAGCCAGCCAGCGGCTAGGCAGTGCCCGATGGCTCGTGTGACTGGGCAGTGATCATGTCGTTCTGGCCTGCGCGAGGCGGGGCGATCTGTCGGATACGGAGGGACTCGGTTGGAACCACACCTGCCGAAGAACGTGGGGCGGGGCGGGCGTTGGAAGAGTCACCGCAGGGTGCTCAACGGCATTCTCTTCCGTCAGCGGACCGGTATCCCCAAGCGAGACCTGCCGCCGCGGTTCGGAAAGTGGAAAACGGTGTATGACCGGCATCGCCGCTGGTCGGCGGACGGCCCATGGGAACGGATTCTGCAGGCTCTCCAGGCCGATGCCGACGCGGAGGGCCGGATCGACTGGAGCATGGTCAGTGTGGACTCGACCTCGTGCAGAGCCCACCAGCACGCCTCCGGCGCCCGTAGGACCGCACCCCGCGTTCCTGGCCGGCATGGTCGGCCCGCTCAGCACCGCCCCGACGAGGCGCTGGGACGTTCCCGAGGCGGACTAACCTGCAAGATGCATCTGGTCAGTGAAGGAAGACTCCGCCCCCTCGCGTTCCTCATTACGCCGGGCCAGTGGGACGATTCCCCACAGCTCATCCCAGTCCTAGAACGCGTCCGCGTTCCGCGGCTGAGCGGCGGACGCCCTCGCACCCGTCCCGACCACTTGGGCGGCGACAAGGCATACAGTTCCCGCCGGAACCGTCGCTACCCAACGCACCATGTCCTGTCCGACCGGCTACCGCCCACTCAACCACCGCTACGAACGCAAACCCCGCAACTACGTGGCCTTCCTCCGCCGCGCCGCAGCCCTCTGCTGCACAAACGGCTCCTCCGCCTCACTACATAGGACACGGTCTTAGTCGTTCGGATCACCGCAGTACGAACTCGCACCACACCACCTTGCCCGGGTCGCGCTCCCCTACCCCCCACGCGTCCGCCAGCGCAGCGACCAGCAACAGCCCGCGCCCCGACTCCGACCGCTCGTCGGGCCGCCCCGCCCGTACCTCACCGTCGCCGCTGTCGTGCAGCTCCACGCGCAGCAGCCCGCCGCCCGGTTCGCGGAAGAGGTGCAGCCGGAAGCCCCGCCCCGGCGGGACACCGTGCAGGAGCGCGTTCGTCGCCAGCTCGCTCACGCACAGCAGTACGTCGTCGGCGCGGTCGCCCATGCCCCACTCCCCGAGCGCCGCCGCCGCGAAGTGCCGGGCCGCCGGGACGGACCGGCGCTCGCGCCGGTAGAACGCCTCGTAGAGGTAAGGGACTTGCAGTTCGCCATTCATGCACCTCATGTCACCGTGCGTCACTAGAGTGGGACAGCACGTCAGGCCGTACAAACGCTTTGTACGGCTTGGTTCGGATCAGGTACTCCGCCGGGTGGGAAGAGGGCGACCATGCACCCATCGAGCAAGCCCCACAAGAACACCTCGTGGCACCTCATCGGTGCCCAAGTCGCCCAACTGCGCCGGGCGGCAGGGCTCACGCAGCCCGCACTCGCCGAGCAGCTCTGCATCCACCAGGAGACCATCGCCTCCATCGAACAGGGCCGCAGACCGCTCAAGTACGACCTGGCGCTCCAAATGGACCAGGTGCTGGACGCGCGAGGCGTACTGGCAGCAGGGGTGGCGCGGGTGCCGGAGAGGGAGCGATACCCGGCGTTTGCGCGGGACTTCATCGAGCACGAGCAGGAAGCGGTAACGCTGCTCTCGTACGAGAACCAGGTCGTGCCCGGGCTGCTCCAGATCGAGGAGTACGCGGCCGCCGTCTTCTCCTGCCTGATCCCACCGATCAGCCCGGACGACGCTGAGGAACGGCTCTCCGCCCGCCTCGACCGACAGAAGATCTTCGATCGGAAGCCCTGGCCGCCGGTGATGAGCTTCCTGATCGAGGAGTCCGTCCTGAGCCGGCCGATCGGCGGCCCCGCCGTCCTCCGCGACCAGCTCCGCCATCTGCGCCGCTGCGCGGAACTTCCTTACATGGGCCTCCAGATCATGCCGACCAAGCGGGAGAAGCACGCGGGGCTCGCCGGGCCGATGGTGCTCCTGGAGACGCCGGACCACGAGCACCTGGCCTACATCGAGGCTCAGCGCGTCAGCTTCCTCATTGATGACCCCGACGAGGTCAGTGTCCTCCAGCAGAAATATGGGATGCTCAGGTCACAGGCCCTCACCCCCGAGGAGAGCATGGGCCTGCTGGACGATCTGGCAGGAGAGGCATGACACCCGCAGCGCTTACGTGGTTCAAGTCCAGCTACAGCGGCAGCGAGGGCGGCAACTGCGTCGAAGTCGCCTACGACTGGCGCAAGTCCAGCTACAGCAGCGACGAAGGCGGCAACTGCGTCGAGGTCGCCGCGCACCCCCGCGCCGTGCACATCCGGGACTCCAAGAACCCCGCCGGCCCCGTCCTCACCGTCTCCCCCGCCGCCTGGGAAGCCTTCGTGGTCGAAGGAGCGTAAGCGGGACGATCAGGAAGAGGCGCGTCCGCGTGACCTACCGCTTGAACCCGTGGTTCAGGAGCTTGGTCGCATCCGCGTTGCGGTTGGCCTCCGAAGAGGACATCAGGACCGTGCCGATGACTGTTCTGCTGCCGCGGGTGGCGGCGAAGACCAGGCAGTACTTGGCCTCCGGGCCCGATCCGGTCTTGACCCCGACGGCTCCCCGGTACGTGCCCAGCAGCTTGTTGGTGTTGGTCCATGCCATGTCGCGGTAGCCGCCGTTCTTCGTGGTGACCCTCTGCTTGGTCGACTTCGTCTTCACGATGGCGCGGAACGTCGGATTCGTCATCGCCCGGCTCGCGAGCCTGGTGAGATCGCGCGGTGTCGAGTAGTTCTTGCCGTTGCCGATGCCGTCGAAGGAGTCGAAGTGGGTGTTCTTCAGGCCCATGCCGGTGGCCGCGGCGTTCATCTTGCCGACGAACGACTTGACCCGTGCCGCGCGCGTGGAGCCGGTGCCGTAGGTGTCGGCCAAGGCGTACGCGGCGTCGCACCCGGAGGGGAGCAGCAGCCCGTACAGCAGCTGCCGGACGGTCACTTTGTCGCCCACGATCAGCCTCGCCGACGAGGCGGTCTTGGCCACGATGTAGTCGCTGTACGCCATCTGGACGGGGACCTTCCGATCGAGGTCCAGGTTCTTCTGCGAGAGGACGACCTGAGCCGTCATGATCTTGGCCGTCGACCCGGTGGGTAGACGGCTGTCGGCGCCCTTCCTGTACAGAGCGGCCCCCGTGCCGGCGTCCATCACGAAGCCCCCCTTGGCCGTAATGGACGGTTCCCGCACCGGAGCCGCCTGAGCCGGGGCGAGGCTTGCCCCGACCGCTGACATGGCGCAGACGGCTGCGTATACCGCTCCGATGCGGTTGATGTTCCTGGTGTTCACACTCGCCACTCCCGTACGTGCAGCCGCGGCACCGCTGCCCAGAGAAAACCGCTACCGGCAAGACGCACCAGCCGGCCTCCGCGATGCGCGTCACCGGCCGGAAGCAACCGAAAGAGTGACAACCGAAGGGCTTAGCGCGGGCTTGGCGCGATCGGCTCGGCTGCGACGCGTCGCGGCCCCAGCGCCCGCGGCCGCCGCTCCAGCGGGTGTTCGACCCAGCGGTAGGCGCACGCCGAGAGGGCGAGGCTCGCGGCGACGACGAGACCACGTGGCAGACCTGTGCCCGGGGGCACGGGGAGATCTTTGCCCGGCCGCCCGGGTCGTCGGCGGCGCGCTGCTGGGACGCTGTACCGCCGCGTGACCAGGCGCGTGGTCAATCGAACGCGGCGGCCGTGATGTGGGTGAGCACGCACACCCAGCGGCCGCCGTCCCGCCTCATGAACACATCCGTCGTCCACTCGTCGGCGTCGAACCGCTTGCCCCGGAAGTGCGCGGTGTTCGTGACCCGTCCCGTGAACAGCGCCGTGTCGCCGTGGACGCGGACGCGCGGCTCGCCGAGCAGTTCCATGGCCGAATGGGTCAGCTCCCCCGACTCCACCAGCGACAGGAAGTGCTGCCGGGTCGAGACGCCCGACCGCGACACCATGACCCAGTCGTCGGCCATGTACGCCGCGATGCGGGTCGGGTCGTTGGCGACGATCGCCGCCGCCCAGTCCGCGACGGCGTCCGCCAACTCCTCCTCCGGGTCGCCCGGCATGCTCAGAACCCGCCGCCGCCGAAGTCGCCGCCGCCGAAGCCACCGCCGCCGCCGAAGTCCCCGCCGAAGTCCCCGGCGCTGAAGTCGCCGCCGGAGAAGTCGCCGCCTTCGAACTCGGCGCCGCCGTACTCCGAGGCGTACGCCGGGGTGGAGAGCATCGAGCCCAGCATGGTGCCCATGAGCAGGCCGGGCAGGATGCCGCCGCCGAAGTAACCGCCGACCCATGGGCCGTACGCCGGTCCCGCCTCCCAGTAGGGGCGGCGGCCGTACTCGGTCTCGACCGTGCGGGTCATCGGCTCCTGGCCCTCCGCGAGCCGTGCCGCGTCCGCCGCGCAGACCGGCACGTCGCGCACCGCGCCACCGTCCGGGGCCCACCGGACCTCGGTGGCCGCCGGGCCGTGGCGCGGGTCGAAGAAGCACGGTGCCCGCCGCTCGGGAAGCGGGCGGCCCTCACGGCGGGCGGTCAGGACGGCCAGCGCGTAGCGGCCGTCCTCGATGGCCTCGGTCACGCCCCGTACGTCATGGGGGTGCCGGGCCTGGCCCATGAGGGACTTGGCCTTGTCGTAGCAGTCCAGGGCGCGTTCGTAGTCGGCGCGCATGGCGTCGTCGGCGCCCTTCTCGGCGGGGTGGAAGTCGAGCCGGTCCAGTTCCTCGCCGTACGCGGTGATGTCCTCGTCGACGACGACCCGCAGCTTCTCCAGGGCTTCCTGCTCCTGCTGCTCCTTGCGGCGCCGGTTGCGGCGCGCGACCGTGAGGGCGGCCGCGCCGCCGGCCGCGGCGACCGCGCCGAGGGTGACCAGTCCGGCGACCGGGGCACCCTCACCGGGGACCCCGCTCCAGGTGCTGGGTGCGGAGCCGCGGGCCTGCGCGAGGGCCTGGTCGACGAAGTTGTTGAGCTCGGTCGTGGCGTCCACGCCGGGCTGGCGGACGGCGTCCACGATGTTCTGCACGGCCCGGTTCGACATCACGGCACGGTCGGCGCCCGCGGCGAAGCCGTCGCCGAGGCGGACGGCGTACACGCCGGTGATGCCGGTCTCCGTACGCAGGTCGCGCAGCAGGCCCTGCTGCGGGAACTCCTCCGTGGCGGGCAGCACCGCCACGAACACCGGCTTGTCGGCGTCCTTGATCTTCTCGGCGAGCGCGTCGGCCTCGGCCCTCGGGAGCTGGCCGGCGGCTTCGGGGTGGACGTACACCGGGCCCTGCTTCAGAGCCTCGGCCGCGTCCTCAAGCCCCGTGGCCTTGGCCCCCGCGCTGGGGGCCAGGGCCAGGAGCAGCATCAGCGTCAGCCCCACCAAGGCCGACAGAAGGGGGAACGGCCTGGTCCTCATACCATCGAAGCTACCCCAAATGGAGCAATCGGGACATAGCCCGGTGTCTCCGCTCCTACTCCTCTTGCTCCGCTCCTACTCCTCTTCTCGGCTCTTACTCCGCCGGTTACTCGGCTCTTACTCCGCCGGGTCGACGCCCGCCCGCAGCAGGCCGTAGGTGTACGCGTCCTCCAGGGCCTGCCAGGAGGCGGCGATGACGTTCTCGCCGACGCCGACCGTCGACCACTCGCCCTCGCCGTCGGTCGTCGTGATCAGTACCCGGGTCGTGGACTGGGTGCCGTGCTTGCCCTCCAGGATGCGGACCTTGTAGTCCACCAGCTCCAGCTTGGCGAGCTGCGGGTAGATCCGCTCCAGACCCGCGCGCATGGCGAGGTCCAGGGCGTTGACCGGGCCATTGCCCTCGGCGGTGGCGACGATCCGCTCGCCCTTGGCCCACAGCTTGACGGTGGCCTCATTGGCGTGGGTGCCGTCGGGGCGGTCCTCGACGATCGCGCGCCAGGACTCCGTACGGAAGTAGCGGCGCGCGCGGCCCTCGGCCTCGGCGCGCAGCAGCAGCTCGAAGGAGGCGTCGGCGGCCTCGTAGGTGTAGCCCTGGAGCTCGCGCTCCTTGACGCGCTCGACCACCCGGCCGACCAGCTCGCGGTCGCCGCCGAGGTCGACGCCGAGCTCCT
Source organism: Streptomyces ficellus (assembly GCF_030406405.1). GTDB lineage: Bacteria > Actinomycetota > Actinomycetes > Streptomycetales > Streptomycetaceae > Streptomyces > Streptomyces ficellus_B. The sequence goes on along the minus strand of NZ_JAUEPL010000062.1, from coordinate 14,752 downwards.
TGCCCTTGAGCTCGATGGAGGCGCGGCCGGCCATGTCGGAGACGAGCATCCGCATGGTGTTGCCGACCAGTTCGGGGTCGATGTGCTGGTAGAGGTCGGGGTCGACCTTGATCGCGGAGGCGTGGAGCCCGGCCTTGTGGGCGAAGGCGGAGACACCGACGTACGGCTGGTGGGTGGAGGGGGTCAGGTTGACCACCTCGGCGATGGCGTGCGAGATGCGGGTCATCTCGGCGAGCGCGCCCTCGGGGAGGATCTTGCGGCCGTACTTGAGCTCCAGCGCGGCGACGACCGGGAAGAGGTTGGCGTTGCCGACGCGCTCGCCGTAGCCGTTGGCGGTGCACTGGACGTGCGTGGCGCCCGCGTCGACGGCGGCGAGGGTGTTGGCGACCGCGCAGCCGGTGTCGTCCTGGGCGTGGATGCCGAGGCGGGCGCCGGTGTCGGCCAGCACGGTGGAGACCACGGCCTGGACCTGGGCGGGGAGCATGCCGCCGTTGGTGTCGCAGAGGATCACGACGTCGGCCCCGGCGTCGTACGCGGCGCGGACGACGGACTTGGCGTACTCCGGGTTCGCCTTGTAGCCGTCGAAGAAGTGCTCGCAGTCGACGAAGACGCGCCGGCCCTGCTCGCGGAGGTGGCTCACGGTGTCGCGGACCATCGCGATGTTCTCGTCGAGGGTGGTGCGCAGCGCCAGCTCGACATGGCGGTCGTGGGCTTTGGCGACGAGCGTGATGACCGGGGCGCCGGAGTCGAGGAGCGCCTTGACCTGCGGGTCCTCGGCGGCGGTGGAGCCGGCGCGGCGGGTGGCGCCGAAGGCGACGAGCTGGGCGTGCTGGAAGCGGATCTCGTTCCTGGCGCGGGCGAAGAACTCGGTGTCGCGCGGGTTGGCGCCGGGCCAGCCGCCCTCGATGAAGCCGACGCCGAAGTCGTCCAGGTGCCGGGCGATGGTCAGCTTGTCGGCGACGGTGAGGTTGATGCCCTCGCGCTGGGCGCCGTCGCGCAGCGTGGTGTCGAAGACGTGGAAGCTGTCGTCGGCGGCGTCGGCGGCTTCGACGTGAAGACTGTCGGTCTCCGTGGTCATGACTGTGTTGGCTCCTGTCGGACGTGGCTCCGGGAAGGCTGGCTCCACTTGCCCCCATTCTCGCGCGCCGCCGTTCCCGGCCGGGGTGGGGCCGGAAAACGAAAAGACCCCTCGCGGGTGCGAGAGGTCTGCGCGCGGGTCTGAGACACGGTGTCCACTGCCGCGGGGGTTCTGCCGCGAGTCAGTGGTCACTGCGGACCGGCGCGCTGCTGCCCATAATCATGGCGGTAGCAAGCACGCGGGCAGTCTGCCACAGATGGGAACGCCCGTGGACCGGAATCTCACCATGCGGGCGCACCCCCTGAAACCGGCCCAGGGACCGGCCCCGCGGGGTGCGCCCGGCACAGGGCCGCGGGGGCGGCGCGCGTCAGGGAACGAGGGTGTCCTCGATGAACTCGCGCACGTGCGCCAGGACCGCCGCGCGGCCCGTGCCCGGGATACCGACCGCGACATGGACGCTGAAGCCGTCCAGCAGGGCGCGCAGCCGCGCCGCGAACTTGTCGGGGTCGACGGCGCGCAGCTCGCCGCGCGATATGCCCTCGGCGAGCAGGGCGACCAGGTCGCGGTGCCAGGCGCCCTCGATGGCGGCCTGCCGGGCGCGGGCGTCGTCGTCGGCGTTCTGCGACCGGTTCCACACCTCCAGCCAGAGCGTCCAGTGCGGGTCGCGGGGGCCGTCGGGCACGTACAGATCGACGTACGCCGCCAGCCGCTCGCGCACCGGTGTGGCCTGCCGCGACAGCAGCGCGCTGCGCTCGGCCCCGAGGCGGCCCTCGCTCCACTCCAGGGTCTGGAGCAGCAGCTCGTCCTTGGTGCGGAAGTAGTAGAGCAGGTGCCCACTGCTCATCCCGACCTCCCGGCCGAGCCCCGCCATGGTCAGCCCTTCGAGCCCGCGCTCGGCGATGGTCGCCATGGCGGCGGCCAGGACCTCTTCACGCGGCGGCGCGTTGCGCCGCCGCGCTGCCGGTGTCGTACGGGGTTCGCTCACTCGTACGTTGTACCTGATCGCCCTCAGACCCTGGGCTGCTGCTGGGTGATGCAGTGGATGCCGCCGCCGCCGGCGAAGATCGTGCGGGCGTCGACCAGGGTCACCGTGCGGTCGGGGAAGAGGCGGCGGAAGATACCGGCCGCGATCTCGTCGCGGGGGTCGTCGAAGGCGCACAGGACCACGCCGCCGTTGCAGAGGTAGTGGTTGATGTAGGAGTAGTCGACCCACTCGCCGTCCTCCTGGAGGACGGTCGGGGCGGGCACCTCCACGACCTCCAGGCGGCGGCCCTTCGCGTCCGTCTGCTTGCGCAGCAGGTCCACGTTGGCCTTGCACAGCTCGTGGTCCGGGTGGGACGGGTCCGGCTGGGTGTGGGCGACGACGACGCCGGGGCGGGCGAAGGCGGCGACGATGTCGACGTGGCCGCGCGTGCCGTACATGCCGTAGTCGCCGGTCAGGCCGCGCGGCAGCCAGATCGCCTTGGTGGTGCCGAGCTTGGCGTGGATCTCCGCCTCGACCTGCTCGCGGGTCCACTCCGGGTTGCGCTCCGGGCCGAGCTGCACCGTGTCGGTGAGCAGGACCGTACCCTCGCCGTCGACGTGGATGGCGCCGCCCTCGTTGACGAGGGCGCTGCTCAGTACCGGGACGCCGGCGAGGTCCGCGACATGGCGGGCGATCTTCGCATCATGCTCCCAGCGCGCCCAGTCGGCCGCGCCCCAGCCGTTGAACACCCAGTCGACCGCGGCCAGTTCGCGGCCGTTCGTGACGAAGGTGGGGCCGATGTCACGCATCCACGCGTCGTCCAGGTCCCGCTCGACCAGGTCGATGTCCGGGCCGAGGAACTCACGGGCGCAGGCGGTGTCACCCGGGGCGACGACCATCGTCACCGGCTCGAAGCGGCGTACGGCGCGGGCGACCGACGCCCAGGCCGTACGCGCCTCGGCCAGCTCGTCGTCGTTGGTGAACGTCGGGTTGGGGCCCGGCCAGGCCATCCAGGTGCGCTCGTGCGGGGCCCATTCGGCGGGCATGCGGAACATCGCGTAGTCCTTCACAGGAGGTACTTCACAGGAAGTAGAGGCGGTTGAGGGAGACGGAGTCGGCCGGGTCCGAGCGGACCGGCTCGCCGTCGAGCGTGACCAGCCCGGTGCGGGCGTCCACCGCGACGTCGCCGATACGGGAGTTGAGGAGCAGGTCGCCCGGCCCGATGCCGCGCGTGCCGCGCACGGCGACCCGGCGGCGGCGGGTGGGCATCAGGTCGTTGCCCGCCTGCGCGGCGGCGCCCGAGACGAACGCCACCGAGATGTCGGCGGCCGTGGCCCCGAACGCGCCGAACTGCGGCCCGAGGACCAGCGGTTCGCAGGTGTCGGTGGCGGCGTTGGGGTCGCCCACGACCCCGTACGCCGGGAAGCCGGACTTCAGCACGAGCTGCGGCTTCGCGCCGAAGAACTCCGGGCGCCACAGCACGATGTCGGCGAGCTTGCCGACCTCGATCGAGCCGACCTCGTGCGCGAGGCCGTGGGCGATCGCCGGGTTGATGGTCAGCTTGGCCATGTAGCGCAGGACGCGCGCGTTGTCGTCGCCGTCCCCGTCGCCCTCCAAGGGGCCGAGCTCGGCCTTCATCTTCCCGGCCATGGCGAAGGTCCGGCGTACGGTCTCGCCGGCCCTTCCCATGCCCTGCGCGTCCGACGACGTGATGCCGATCGCGCCGAGGTCGTGCAGGACGTCCTCCGCGCCCATCGTGCCTTCCCTGATCCGGTCGCGGGCCATGGCCGCGTCGCCGGGCAGGTCGGTCTTGAGGTCGTGGACGGAGACGATCATTCCGTAGTGCTCGGCGACCGCGTCCCGCCCGAAGGGGAGGGTGGGGTTGGTGGAGGAGCCGATGACGTTGGGGACGCCCGCCATCTTCAGGACGTTGGGGACGTGGCCGCCGCCGCAGCCCTCGATGTGGAAGGCGTGGATGGTCCGGCCCTCCAGCACCTTGAGCGTGTCCTCGACCGACAGGCACTCGTTGAGGCCGTCGCTGTGCAGGGCAACCTGGACGTCGTACTCCTCGGCCACCCGCAGCGCCGTGTCCAGGGCCCGGGTGTGCGCGCCCATGTCCTCGTGGACCTTGAAACCGGAGGCCCCGCCCTCGGCGAGCGCCTCGATCAAAGGCGCCTGGTGCGAGGACGAACCACGGCCGAGGAAGCCGATGTTGACCGGCCAGGCGTCGAAGGCGTTGAACGCGTGCCGCAGCGCCCAGGGCGAGTTGACGCCCACGCCCCACACGGGGCCGAACTCCTGGCCGATGATCGTGGTGACGCCGGAGGCGAGCGAGGCCTCCATGATGCGCGGCGACAGCAGGTGTACGTGGGTGTCGACGGCCCCGGCCGTGGCGATCAGCCCCTCGCCGGAGACGATGCTGGTGCCCGTGCCGACGACGACGTCGACGCCGTCGAGGGTGTCGGGGTTCCCGGCGCGCCCGATGGCGTGGATGCGGCCCTCGCGGATGCCGATGGACACCTTGCGGATGCCCTGCACGGCGTCGATGAGAAGAACGTTGCTCACGACGACGTCGCACGTCTCGCGGACGGCCGCCGCCTTGAGGTGCAGCCCGTCGCGGGCCGTCTTGCCGAAGCCGGCGAGGAACTCCTCCCCCGGCTTCTGGGCGTCCGACTCGACCCGGACGGTCAGGCCCGAGTCGCCGAGCCGGACGCGGTCGCCCGCGCGCGGGCCGTGCACCGATGCGTACTCGTACGGGGTGAGGCGGCGCGCTGCGGCGGGGTGGCCTCCGGGGCGGCTCATCGCTCGACCTCCTGCTCAGTCGTTCCCGGCACGCCGAGGTAGCCGCAGGCCGCGGCCCTGCGCAGTGCTTCCGCCTTCGCGCCGGGCGCGTCCAGCGGGCCGTCGACCAGGCCGGCGAAGCCGATCGCGATCCGGTCGCCGCCGATGGGGACCAGGCCGACCTCGGCCTCGCCGCCCGGGTCGAAGCGCAGGGACGAGCCGGCCGGGATGCACAGCCGCATGCCGTACGCGGCGGCCCGGTCGAACCTCAGGCGCGGGTTGGCCTCGAAGAAGTGGAAGTGGGAGGTGACGCTGACGGGGACGGCGGCGGTGTTCCGCACGGTCAGCGTGGTCTCCGGTTCCCGCTCGGCGTAGGCGCGGCCGGGGCCGGGCAGCAGGGCGCCGGGCGCGTCGCTCTCCTGGTGGCCGCCGCCGATGGGGTCGCTGACCACCGCGAGCCGTGAGCCGTCGTCGAAGACGGCCTCCACGTGCACCTCGGTCACGACGTCCGCGACGCCCGGCAGGACGTCGTCGGGGCCGAGCACCGAGCGGGCCGCCTCGATCGCCTCGGCGAGGCGCCGCCCGTCGCGGGCCGCCTCGCAGACGGTGTCCGCGATGAGGGCGGTCGCCTCCGGGACATTGAGCCTCAGGCCACGGGCCCGGCGGGCCCGGGCGAGCTCGGCGGCGCCGAAGATCAGCAGCCGGTCGCGTTCCGTGGGGGTCAGTCGCACGTCACCACACCTTCCTGTTTGAACACCACTCTAACCACAAGATTCCTCGACGGAAAAGATTGACTGGATCGTAAGGCGTGGGTCACATTGAGCGTTACTCTAAAAGTCGACGAGCAGAGCGGGAGAGCGCCCATGCCGATGGAACAGCGCGGAGTCGACACGATCGCGGAAGCGGAACGCACCAGCGGGCCGCGTGACCTCATCTCGATCCTGCTGGGCTCCAATCTGTGCCTCGGCGTGATCGTCTTCGGCTGGCTGCCGGTGTCCTTCGGGCTCGGTCTGTGGCCGGCGGTCACCTCCGTGGTCGTCGGAACGGTCGTCGGCGTCGCCGTCACCGCCCCGCTCGCGCTGGTCTCCCTGCGCACGGCGACGAATCTGTCGACGTCGAGCGGCGCCTTCTTCGGCGTACGCGGCAGGCTGGTCGGATCGGTGGTCGGGCTGCTGCTGTCCCTGGGGTACACGGCGCTGACGCTGTGGATCGGCGGCGACGTGATGCTCGGGACGCTCGCCCGGCTCTTCGGCACGCCGACCGGCCCCGTGGCGCACACCCTCGTGTACGTACTGCTCGCCGGCTGTACGGTCGTCGCCGCCGTGTACGGCTACCGGCTGCTGCTGCGGATCAGCCGGTACCTCGCGGTCGGCATGACGCTGCTGCTGGCGCTCGGCATCCTCGCGTACGCGGGCGACTTCACGACCGCGCCGCCGCCGGACACCCCGTACCTGCTGGGCTCCTTCTGGCCGACGTGGCTGCTGTCGGCCGTGGCGGCGGGCCTGAGCGGGCCGGTCGCCTTCATCACGCTGCTCGGCGACTACACGCGGTACGTCTCGCCGGAGCGGCACAGCACGCGCGCGGTGTGGCGGGCGACGTGCGTGGGCCTCTTCCTCGGCCTGCTGGTGCCGCAGCTCTTCGGTACGTTCACGGCGCTGGCCGCGCGGGCCGGGCTCGACTACGCGGGGCCGCTGGTCGCGACGGCGGCGCCCTGGTACCTGCTGCCGCTGCTGATCGCGGCGAGCGCCGGGTCGGTGGGCAACGCGGGCCTGATGCTCTACTCGATGGGCCTCGACCTCGACGCGATCGTGCCGCGCGCCACGCGCGCGATGGCCACGCTGGTGGTCGCGGCCGTCGCGACGGTCTTCGTCTTCGTGGGCCACTTCGCGTGGGACGCGCAGTCGGCGATGACGTCGTTCGTGCTGCTGCTGACCGCGATCGGCACGCCGTGGGCGGTCATCACGCTGATGGGGCACTTCCGCTGCGGCGGTACGTACGACCCGGAGGCGCTCCAGGTCTTCAACCGGCGCGCCAAGGGCGGCGTGTACTGGTTCCGGGCCGGCTGGGAGCCGCGCGCCACGCTCGCCTGGGCGCTGGGCGCGGCGGTGGGCCTGGCCGCCGTGTCCACCCCGCTCTACGAGGGGCCGCTGCCGGCGCTGACGGGCGGCGTGGACCTGAGCTTCATCCTCTCGGGCCTGGTCGGCGGCGTGGCGTACGCGGCGCTGACGGCCCTGTCCAAGGCGCCGTCCCCGGCCGCGGTGCCCGAACCCGGGACCGCCGCGTCCTGACGCGCGGCCACGCGAACGCCCGCGCCCCCGAGCGGGGGGCGCGGGCGTTTTTCGCGTACGCCGGCGGCAGTGGCCCGCCGGCGGCTCAGCAGACCTTGTGCGTCCAGCCGTGGACGTCCTCGGCCGCGCCGGTCTGGATGTCCAGCAGCGCCTTGCGCAGCCGCAGCGTGACCTCACCGGGCTTGCCGTCGCCCTGCGTCCACTCGCCGCTCGCCGACTTGACCGTGCCGACCGGCGTGATGACGGCGGCCGTGCCGCAGGCGAAGACCTCGGTGAGGGTGCCGTTCTCCGAGTCGCGCCGCCACTGGTCGGTGGAGATACGGCCCTCCGCCGACTCGTACCCGAGATCGCCGGCGAGCCGCAGGAGCGAGTCACGGGTGATGCCGGCCAGCAGCGAGCCGGTCAGCTCGGGCGTGACGATCTTGTCTCCGTAGACGAAGTACAGGTTCATGCCGCCCATCTCCTCGACCCACTTGTGCTCCAGCGCGTCGAGCCAGACCACCTGGTCGCACCCCTTGGCGGCGGCCTCGGCCTGCGCGAGCAGCGAGGCCGCGTAGTTGCCGCCGGTCTTGGCGAAGCCCATGCCGCCGGGGACGGCGCGGACGTAGTTCTCCGAGAGCCAGACCGAGACGGGCTGCACACCGCCGGGGAAGTACGCGCCGGCGGGCGAGGCGATGACGATGAACAGATACTCGTTGGCGGGGCGGACCCCGAGGCCGACCTCGCCCGCGATCATGAAGGGGCGCAGGTACAGCGACTCCTCGCCGCCGTGCGGGGGGACCCACGCCTGGTCCTGCTGGACCAGCGCGTCACACGCCGCGACGAACGTCTCGACCGGCAGCTCGGGCATCGCGAGGCGGCGGGCGGAGCGCTGGAACCGCTCGGCGTTGGCCTCCGGCCGGAACAGCGAGATCGAGCCGTCGGGGCGGCGGTAGGCCTTGAGGCCCTCGAAGATCTCCTGCGCGTAGTGCAGGGTCATGTTCGCGGGGTCGAGCGACAGCGGCGCGTACGGGGTGAGCTGGGCGTCGTGCCAGCCGCGGCCTTCCGTCCACTTGATCGTCACCATGTGATCGGTGAAGTGGCGGCCGAAACCGGGGTTGGCCAGTATCGCCTCGCGCTCCGCGTCGGACAGCGGGTGCGAGGAGGGCTTGAGCTCGATCGTGGGCGTCGTCGTCATGAGTGCTGTGTCCTTCACCGTTGTATGTGACGGACCGCGCTCACGCCGCTACATCATCAGGACGTCCGAGCTTTCCCGCATGCCGCGGCCCCGCGTCCGATTATCGCTCGCGTGACCCCGTGCCATGAAACGGCTGGAGTGCGGTCCAGGGTTGATGGTGGCACCCGGGGCCGCACAGGAGAAGCCGCCGGGTGCGGATGCGACCCGGCGGCTGTGGTGTTCCGTCGACGGGTCAGCTCGCTACGCGTACCGCGAGCGCGTCGCCGATCTCGTCCGTCGTACGCGGCGCGGAGCCGTCCCGTTCGGCGAGGTCGGCGGCGACGGCCTCCTCGATACGGGCGGCCTGGGCCTCGTAACCGAGGTGGCGCAGGAGCAGCGCGACGGACAGGACCGTGGCGGTGGGGTCGGCCTTGCCCTGGCCCGCGATGTCGGGCGCGGAGCCGTGGACGGGCTCGAACATCGACGGGAACCGGCCCGTCGGGTTGATGTTGCCGGACGCGGCCAGGCCGATGCCGCCGGTCACGGCAGCGGCGAGGTCGGTGAGGATGTCACCGAAGAGGTTGTCGGTGACGATGACGTCGAAGCGCTCGGGCTGCGTGACGAAGAAGATCGTCGCGGCGTCGACGTGCAAGTAGTCCGTGGTGACGTCGGGGTACTCCTCGCCGACCTTGTCGAAGATGTTCTTCCACAGGTGGCCGGCGTAGACGAGCACGTTGTTCTTGTGGACCAGCGTCAGCTTCTTGCGCGGGCGGGCGTTGGCGCGCTCGTACGCGTCACGGACGACGCGCTCGACGCCGTACGCCGTGTTGACGCTGACCTCGGTGGCGACCTCGTGCGCCGTTCCCGTACGGAGCGAGCCGCCGTTGCCGGTGTACGGGCCCTCGGTGCCCTCGCGGACGACGACGAAGTCGATGTCGGGGCGGCCGGCCAGCGGAGTCGCCGTGCTGGGGAACAGTTTCGACGGACGCAGGTTGACGTAGTGGTCGAAGGCGAAGCGCAGCTTGAGCAGCAGCCCGCGCTCCAGGACGCCGGAGGGGACGGACGGGTCGCCGATCGCGCCGAGCAGGATGGCGTCGTGCGTCTTGAGGGACTCCAGCTCCGCGTCGGGGAGGGTCTCCCCGGTGCGGTGCCAGCGCTGGGCGCCGAGGTCGTACTCCTTGGTCTCCAGCTTCACATCCTGCGGGAGGACGGAGCGAAGGACCTTCAGGCCCTGGGCCACGACCTCCTGGCCGATGCCATCACCGGGAACCACTGCGAGATTGATGCTGCGAGACATGTCCGCACCCTACTCCCCGTCCCACGCCCTGACATGAGCCTTCCAGAATGTGGACGTCCTCGTCAGTGACTGGTGTGGTGCCCGGTGACACCGCCGTTGTCGCGGCGGTCGAGGGCGCGCTGCAGGGCGGCTGCGGCGTTCTTGCGCTCGGCGTCGGTGAGACGGGGAGCGGTATGGCGGACACGGCGGACGACGGTCTCAGCGGCCATGGTGATCGACTCCTCGGGATCAAAAAGATTCGAAGGCGCCGGAAGGGGCGGTGGGCGCGGCCGCAGGGGTTGCCTGCCGGGGGCACTGCGCTCTCGTCCGCCGTTCGCTTGATGGAGCGAGACGTTCGGCTCCTACAAAGCTAAGCCGTGAAGGAGCGCCTGTCTCCACAATTACTCGGACTTCCTACTATCTGAGACGGCAGCGTGGCCCGAGCCTGCCCCAGGACTACAGGATGTCGCCATCGCGCCAGTCGAAGAGCAGTGGACCGGCGTCCGCGGCGGGCAGCGGACGGCCGGCCGCGGGGTGGAGGTACGTCGTGTCCTCCTCGTCCGGAAGGTGTGCCACGCCGTCGGGGCCGTACGCCTCGACGCGGCCGTTCCACAGCTGCCAGCCGCGCGCCCGGTACAGCTCGGCGCCCTCGTCGGAGGCGGACAGCGCGCCGAACTCGTACGCCCCGTCGATGACCTCCTCCAGCGCGGCCATCACCCGGCCGCCCAGCCCCTGCCGGCGGCGGTCGGCGCGGACGGCGACCGCCTCCACGTAGCCGACGCGGTACGAGCGGCCCCCGTGGACCACGCGGCGCATGATCACGCTGCCGTGGGCGGCGACGCCGTGGTCGTCCTCGACACAGGCGTGGACGCCGCCGAGTCCGTGGTCCCAGTCATGGTCGGTGAAGTCCCCGTCGAAGGCCGCGTCCAGCATGGCCCGTATCGCGGCGAGGGCGGCGGGGCTCAGCTCGTAGGTGTGGCCGGTGCGCAAGGAGTCGCTCATGCGGCCCACTCTCCCAGTCCAGACAGCCTGGCGGCAGGCGAGGGCGGGCCGCATGACGGAGAACCGGCCATGGGCGAAGGTACCGGGGTCAGAGCCGCCCGCCGGTGAGCCGGGACAGGGGGCCGCGCCGGCGCAGTCCGGACCGGCGGCCCAGCGCGTAGGAGGACGCCACCACGGTCACCACGCCCGCGCCCGCACCGGCCACGGCGGCCTTCCGCGCCTTGACGAGCGTCCAGGCCACCCCGGCCTTGCCGGCGGTCTGCTCCGCCGCGGTGCCGACGGCCGACTGGACCGTCCTGGCGGCCGCCTTGGCCTTCTCGGTGGTCATGCCACCGAGCCCGGCGAGCGTCTCCTTGCCGCCCCGCGCGGACTGCGACGCCTTCTCGGCCGCCTCCTGGGTCCGCTCCTTGGTTGCCGTACGTCCCTGGGTTGTCTTGTTCGTGTCAGCCATGGTCTGCGGGTAACCGCCCAGCGGCTCACCAAACTGACCCGAGGTCAGCCACGGGAGTGAAAGACGGGCGGCGGGCGGGCCGATGTCGTGGTGCGAAGCCGTGGACGACGACCGCCCCCGTCCGGCGTGGGCGCCGGAGGGGGGCGGTGTTCAGGGGCCCGCGAGGGCCGGGGGCGTCAGCCCATGTGCGGGTACGTGTAGTCGGTCGGCGGGACCAGCGTCTCCTTGATGGCGCGGGTCAGCGTCCAGCGCATCAGGTTCTGCGGGGCGCCCGCCTTGTCGTTCGTACCGGAGGCGCGGCCACCGCCGAAGGGCTGCTGGCCGACGACGGCGCCGGTCGACTTGTCGTTGATGTAGAAGTTGCCCGCCGCGTACCGCAGCTTCTCCATCGTGTACGCGGCCGCCGCACGGTCATTGGCGATGACCGAGCCGGTCAGCGCGTACGCCGACACCGACTCCATCTGCTCCAGCATCGCGTCGTACCTGTCGTCCTCGTACACGTACACCGCCAGGAACGGGCCGAAGTACTCGGTCGTGAAGACCTCGTTGGCCGGGTCGGTGCACTCGACGACCGTCGGGCGGACGAAGTAGCCGACCGAGTCGTCGTACGTGCCGCCGGCGACGATCGTGCAGGCCGGGTCGGCCTTGGCGCGGTCGATCGCGGCCTTGTTCTTGGCGAAGGCCCGCTCGTCGATGACGGCGCCGATGAAGTTCGTCAGGTCGGTGACGTCACCCATCTTGATGCCGTCGACCTCGGCCGCGAACTCCTCCTTGAAGCCGGAGTTCCAGATGGAGGCCGGGATGTACGCGCGCGACGTCGCCGAGCACTTCTGGCCCTGGTACTCGAAGGCGCCGCGGGTCAGCGCGGTCCTGAGGACGGCGCGGTCGGCGCTGGGGTGCGCGACGACGAAGTCCTTGCCGCCCGTCTCGCCGACGATGCGCGGGTAGCCGCGGTACTTCTCGATGTTGGCGCCGACCGTCTTCCACAGGTGCTGGAAGGTCTTGGTCGAGCCGGTGAAGTGGATGCCCGCGAGCTCCGGGTGGTTGAGGGCCACCTCGGAGACGGCGATGCCGTCGCCCGTCACCAGGTTGATGACGCCCTTGGGCAGGCCCGCCTCCTCCAGCAGCTCCATGAGCAGCACGGCGGCGTGGGTCTGCGTCGGGGACGGCTTCCAGACCACCACGTTGCCCATGAGGGCGGGGGCGGTGGGGAGGTTGCCCGCGATGGCCGTGAAGTTGAACGGGGTGATCGCGTAGACGAAGCCCTCCAGCGGACGGTGGTCCAGGCGGTTCCACACACCCGGGGCGTTGGCCGGCGGCTGCTCGGCGAGCAGGTCACGGGCGTACTTGACGTTGAAGCGCCAGAAGTCGACCAGCTCGCACGGGGTGTCGATCTCGGCCTGCTGGACCGTCTTGGACTGGCCGAGCATGGTCGAGGCGGCCATCGTCTCGCGCCACGGGCCGGCCAGCAGCTCGGCGGCGCGCAGGATGATCGCCGCGCGGTCGTCGAAGGACATGGCGCGCCACGCCGGGGCGGCGGCGAGCGCCGCGTCGATCGCGTCCTGCGCGTCCGCCTGCGTGGCGCCCGCGAAGGTGCCGAGGATCTTGGCGTGGTGGTGCGGCTGCACGACGTTCACGCGCTCGCCGCCGCCCATCCGCTTGACCCCGCCGATGGTCATCGGGAGGTCGATCGGGTTCTCGGCCAGCTCCTTGAGCTTGGCTTCGAGGCGGGTGCGCTCGGCCGAGCCGGGGGCGTAGGTGTGGACGGGCTCGTTGACGGGAGCGGGGACCTGGGTCACAGCGTCCATGAGTTCCGTTACTCCTTTTAGTTCTTGGTGATCATCGAGCGGACGAAGAACAGCAGGTTGGCCGGCTTCTCCGCGAGGCGGCGCATGAAGTACCCGTACCAGTCGGTGCCGTACGCGGTGTAGACGCGCATACGGTGCCCCTCGGCGGCGAGCCGCAGGTGCTCGTCGCCGCGGATGCCGTACAGCATCTGGAACTCGTACTCATCCAGTTTGCGCCCGGCGCGCCGGGCGAGCTCCTGGCTGATGGCGATGAGCCGCGGGTCGTGCGACCCGATCATCGGGTAGCCGTCGCCCTCCATCAGGGTCTTGAGGATGCGGACGTACGCCTTGTCGACCTCGCGCCTGTCCTGGTACGCGACGGAGGCGGGCTCCTTGTACGCCCCCTTCACGATGCGTACGCGGCTGCCGTTCGAAGCGAGCCGGCGGGCGTCCTCCTCGGTGCGGAAGAGGTACGCCTGGATGACGCAGCCCGTCTGCGGGAAGTCCTTCCGCAGCTCCTCGTGGATGGCGAACATCGAGTCGAGGGTGGTGTGGTCCTCCGCGTCCAGGGTGACCGTGGTGCCGATCGCGGCGGCGGCCTCCACGACCGGGCGGACATTGGCGAGCGCCAGCTCGTGCCCGCCCTCCAGCGCCTGGCCGAACATCGACAGCTTGACCGACATCTCGGCCTTGGGGCCCAGGTCCAGCACCTTGAGGTGGTCGACCAGCTCCAGGTAGGCGTCGCGCGCGGCGGTGGCCTGCTCCGCGGTGGTGATGTCCTCGCCGACCACGTCCAGGGTGACTTCCAGCCCCTTGGCGATGGTCTCCCGGACGATCGGGATGACCTGCTCGATCGTCTCGCCGGCGATGAACCGGCTGACGACCTGCTTGGTGCCCGGCGCGGCAGAGACGAAACGGCGCATGCGGTCGCTGCGCGACGCGGCGAGGATCACGGGACCCAGCACGGGGCACCTCCACGGGACAGGTGTTGAAGAAGGCCGGACCGCGGACCGCCGTCGTCGACGGAAGCGGAACGGCACGGAGAACCACCGTGAAACCTAAGGATCGCTCCGATGCGCTGCCATCGACAGCTGTCACGCATCCGTGCCGCCGATCTCATACAGGTGTATGAAGGCGCGCTCGTCGGGTGACAGAATGTCCGGGTGAAGGCGGATTACCAGGACCTGGTCGATGAGATCTCGGCGCTGCTGGGCGCCCCCGCGACGCTGGAGAACCGTGACTTCGGGCTGATCGCCTTCGGCGCCCACGACAGCGATGACGACACCGCCATGGACCCGGTCCGTACGCGGTCGATCCTCACCCGCACGTCCACGCCCGCGGTGCGCGCCTGGTTCGAGGGCTTCGGCATCGCGCGGGCGACCGGCCCGGTCCGTATCCCCGCCGCCCCCGACGCGGGCGTCTTCCGCGGCCGCGTCTGCCTCCCGGTACGCCACCGGGGCATCGTGCTCGGGTACGTCTGGCTGCTCGACGCCGACCCGGGGCCTTCGCCCGACCGGCTGACGGCGGCCATGGAGGTGGCGTCGCGGATCGGGGCGCTGCTGGCGGACGAGGAGCGGGCGGGCGCGGACCTCTCGCGGGAGCTGCGGGCGGTACTGACGGCGGAGCGGGGCTGGCAGTACGACATGGCGCTCACCGCCCTGCGCACGGCGCTCGGGCCCGGCGCGGACGGCCCGCACGCCCTGGTGTGCGTCGCCCCCTGGCCGGGCGGTGACAGCCCCTCGGCCCGCACGGTCCCGGGCGCGGCGGCGCTGTGCACGGTGCCGTGGCGGGCGGCGGGCGGGTACGGGACGCCGCCGGATCGCGGTGACGGGGCGGCAAGGAAGAGTGACGGCGACGAGACCGGCGAGCAGCGCCCCCGTCGCGCCCAGGAAGCGCCCGGAGACCGTCGCCGGCGGCACCAGCACGCGCAGCGTGCCGTCGTAACCGCGCCCGGCCAGCCCGGTCTGGA
>NZ_JAUEPL010000061.1 GCF_030406405.1 Streptomyces ficellus | reverse complement strand
GGGGGGGGGGGGGGGGGGGGGGGGGGGGGGGGGGGGGGGGGGGGGGGGGGGGGGGGGGGGGGGGGGGGGGGGGGGGGCGGGGGGGGGGGGGGGGGGGGGCGGGGGGGGGGGGGGGGGGGGGGGGGCGCGGGGGGGGGGGGGGGGGGGGGGATACCGGGGCAGAGGGTGCGGGGCCCCGGTGGAGCGCGGAGGCCGGGCGCGGGGGCCGCCGGTGGCCGTTGGCTGGGGGTGTCCGGTACGCGGGACAGGGGACGCCGCAGGGTCTGGGGGCCTATACGGTGGGAGGACCATGAGCGCATCGCAGACCTCTGACGTTCCCACCCTTCTCGTCAAGATCTTCGGGAAGGACCGCCCCGGGATCACCGCCGGGCTCTTCGACACCCTGGCCGCCTACTCCGTCGACGTCGTCGACATCGAGCAGGTCGTCACCCGGGGCCGTATCGTCCTGTGCGCGCTCGTCACAGAGCCGACCGCGAGCACCGAGGGCGAGCTGCGGGCCACCGTGCATAGCTGGGCGGAGTCGCTGAAGCTCCAGGCGGAGATCATCTCGGGCACGGGCGACAACCGGCCGCGCGGTGTCGGGCGCTCCCATGTGACGGTGCTCGGGCACCCGCTGACGGCCGAGAACACGGCGGCCATAGCGGCCACGATCACCTCGACGGGCGGGAACATCGACCGTATCTTCCGGCTCGCGAAGTACCCGGTCACCGCCGTGGAGTTCGCCGTGTCCGGTACGGAGACGGCGACTCTGCGTACCGCGCTCGCCACCCAGGCCCATGAGATCGGGGTCGACGTGGCGGTGGTGTCGGCGGGGCTGCACCGCAGGGCGCAGCGGCTGGTCGTCATGGACGTGGACTCGACGCTCATCCAGGACGAGGTGATCGAGCTCTTCGCCGCGCACGCCGGCTGTGAGGAACAGGTCGCCGAGGTCACGGCGCGCGCCATGCGCGGGGAGCTGGACTTCGAGCAGTCGCTGCACGCGCGCGTCGCGCTGCTCGCCGGGCTGGACGAGTCGGTCGTGGAGAAGGTACGGGCGGAGGTCAGGCTGACGCCGGGCGCGCGCACGTTGATCCGTACGCTGAAGCGGCTCGGGTACCAGGTCGGTGTCGTGTCGGGCGGTTTCACCCAGGTCACGGACGACCTGAAGGTCCGGCTGGGGCTGGACTTCGCCTCCGCCAACACGCTGGAGATCGTGGACGGCAAGCTCACCGGACGGGTGACCGGCGAGGTCGTCGACCGGGCGGGCAAGGCCCGGCTGCTGCGCCGGTTCGCCGCCGAGGCCGGCGTACCGCTCGCCCAGACGGTCGCGATCGGTGACGGCGCCAATGATCTCGACATGCTGAACACGGCCGGTCTGGGCGTGGCCTTCAACGCCAAGCCCGTGGTGCGGCAAGCGGCCCACACCGCCGTCAATGTGCCCTTCCTGGACACGGTGCTGTACCTGCTCGGGATCACCCGCGAAGAGGTCGAGGCGGCGGACACCCACCAGGACTAGGGGCCGGTACGGACGATGTACGACGGGTGACGGCAAGGCCCGGGCACCGCGCGGTGCCCGGGCCTTGCCGTCACCCGTCGTTCGGCGAAGGGCTCAGTCGTGCGGCGCCCAGTAGCTGAGCAGCTTGCCCACACCGTGCTCCACCGACTTCCAGGAACCGCTGAAGCCGACGACGGCGAAGGCGGAGGTCGGGAACCCGCCCCGGTTCATCCGGGCGAGCGCGTCGCCCTCGGCCTGGCCGGCGAGGGCGTCGGCGAGGGCGTGCATGCCGGGGTTGTGACCGATGACGAGCAGGTCATTCACATCCTCGGAGGTCTCGTTGAGCAGCGCGAGAAGATCGCCGAGGGAGGCTTCGTACAGCCGCTCCTCGTACACGGTCCTGGGTCGCTGCGGCAGTTCCTGCACCGCCAGCTTCCACGTCTCGCGGGTCCTGGCCGCGGTCGAGCACAGGGCCAGATCGAAGGTGATTCCGGTCTCGGCGAGCCGGCGGCCGGCCACGGGGGCGTCCTTGCGGCCTCGATCGGCGAGGGGCCGCTCATGGTCGGACACCTGGGGCCAGTCGGCCTTCGCATGCCGGAGTAGCACGATCCTGCGGGGTGTATCGACGCTCATGCTCCCCAGCTTCGCATGAAACGTGCCACGGAGCGTTGGGTGTTGACCAGCTCGACCTGCACGGGTGAGGGCCGTTTCGGCGACGCGGCCGCGGTGGCCCGCGGTGCCGGCCGTGCGGCTAAGGGGCGAGCGTCTGCTGTATCCGCTGGAGGATCCGGCCGACCGCCGGGTCACCGCCCACCGCGTGCGCCTCGCCGCAGCCGGTTATCAGCCCGAGGAGGACGACGAAGGCGGCCACCGGCAGTGCCACGGCCCACCACGGCAGCCGGGCGCCGCCGACGTGGGCGGCATCCGCGCTGGTGGTGACGTGGGTCCGGGCGGGCGTCAGGGTGTGCGTACCGGTGCTCGTACGGGCAGACATGGCCGCCTCCGTGGGTCGGTAGGTCCGTGGTGCCGAGGTCGATGTACCTCAAAGCTACGGATCATGGGCTGCCGGGCCCATCCGGCAACCCACCCACTTCACCCTGACCCTGGTCCCCTAGGGGGTCACGGTGAGGCGAGCGTCGCGATGATTCCGATGACCACGCCGATGGCCAGCATCGTGCCGAGCACGATGAGGAGCTTCTTCTGGCCGTTCTGGGGATTGGGGTCGAGCACAGGCTGCATGGGCCAAGTCTCGCACCTCAGGCCTCGTCCTCGATCGTCCGGTCCCGTCCGGCGACGATTCCGACGATCATCTGCGGCACCATCAGCCCCGCCATCAGGGCGAGCGGCGTGCCCCAGCCGCCGCTGTGCTCGTAGAGGGCGCCGACCAGCGTCGGCCCCGGGATGGAGATGAGGTAGCCGACGCTCTGCGCGAAGGCGGAGAGGCGTACGACGCCGCCGCCCGTCCGCGACCGCATGCCGATCATGGTGAGGGCGAGCGGGAAGGCGCAGTTGGAGACGCCCAGCAGCAGCGCCCAGGCCCATGCCCCGCTCGCGGGGGCGAAGTGCAGACCGGCGTACCCGCTGAGGCCGCACAGGCCCAGCGCCACGACGATCGGGCCCTGGTTCTTCAGGCGGGTGGCCAGCTTGGGGATGACGAAGGCGAGCGGCACGCCCATCACCATGGTCACGGCGAGCAGCACTCCGGCGGTGCCGGCCGGCACACCCGCGTCACGGAAGATCTGCGGCATCCAGCCCATGGTGATGTACGCGCCGGTGGCCTGGAGCCCGAAGAAGCAGGCGAGCGCCCACGCGGTGCGGCTGCGGGTGATCCGGAGGGCGGGGGTTTCCGCGCTGCCCGCGGCGGCGGCCGGAACGTCGCCACCGCGTCGGCGGACGAGCGGTATCCAGGCCAGTACGGCAAGGGCGCCGAGGATCGCCCACACGCCCAGCCCCGCGCGCCAGCTGCCGCCCAGCGCGCCGGTCACCGGGACGGTCGCGGCGGCCGCGAGGGAGGTCCCGAGGGCGAGGGCCATGGAGTACAGGCCGGTCATGGTGCCGACGCGGTCGGGGAAGTACCGCTTGACGATCACCGGCATCAGGACGTTGCTGACGGCGATGCCCATCAGGGCCAGTGCGCTGGCGGCGAGGAAGGCGGCCGTTCCGCCGGCGAAGGGCCGGATGACCAGGCCCGCCGTGATGGCGGTCATCCCGGCGAACACGATGGCGCCGGGTCCGAAGCGGCGGGCGAGCCGTGGGGCCGTGATGCCGAAGAGCGCGAAGCAGAGCGGTGGTACGGAGGTGAGGAGCCCGGCGACGACACCGCTCATGTGCAGCCCGTCGCGTACCTCTTCCAGGAGGGCGCCGAGGCTGGTGATGGCGGGGCGCAGATTGAGCGCGGCGAGGACGAGGCCGACGACCAGGAGCCTGGTGAGCCAGACGGCCGCCCTGGGCCCGGGGCCGGCGTCAGTCGGTCCTGAAGGCGTGCCGACGGCCGACGCGCTGCCCGCCGATCCGCCACCGCCCGCCGCCGAGTCCCGGCCCGCCGACGCGCCACCGCCCGCCGACGCGCCCTTGCCCGCCGATCCGCCGCCGCTCGCCGATCCGCGATCGCTCGACGCGGTTGCAGCCATGCTGCTTGCGGTGGCGGCGTGTGCGGGCGTACTGCTGGTGGGGGTGAGTGTCGTGGTCTGCGGCTCGTCGGACATGAGACCCATCATAGAATCATGGGATGATTGGCTGTCCAATCCTCTTCCAAGGAGCACCATGGCGCTCAGCTCTCCCCGCCGATCCGCGCTCTCCGACCAGGTGATCGCCGAGCTGCGGAACCAGATCACCTCGGGCGAGTGGCCGGTCGGCTCCCGGATCCCCACCGAACCGGAGCTGGTCGAGCAGCTGGGCGTGGCCCGCAACACGGTCCGCGAGGCGGTACGGGCGCTCGCCCACAACGGCCTGCTGGACATCCGCCAGGGCTCGGGTACGTACGTCATCGCGACCAGCGAGCTGGCGGGCGTGATGCACCGGCGCTTCGCGGGCGCCGATCCGCGGCACATCGCGGAGCTGCGCTCCACGCTGGAGTCGTCCGCCGCCCGGCTGGCCGCCGAGCGCCGCACCGACCGGGACATGCGGCAGTTGGACGCGCTGCTGGCGCGGCGCGAGGAGGCGTGGGAGGCGGGCGACGCGGAGCGGTTCGTGGCGGCGGACTCCACCTTCCACCTCGCGGTGATGGCCGCCTCGCACAACGACGTCATGACGGAGCTCTACGCCGACCTGGGCCACCTCGTACGGGACTGGCTGCGCGACGACGTGGGCCAGGAGCTGCGGCCGGAGAACCACATGGACCACTCCCGGCTGGTGGAGGCGATCCGGGCCGGGGACGCGGAGGCGGCCGCCTCGGAGGCGGCCGGCTATCCGTTCATGTGTCTGGGCCGGGTCAGTCCCGTACGGGCTGGT
This sequence comes from Streptomyces ficellus, assembly GCF_030406405.1. GTDB lineage: Bacteria > Actinomycetota > Actinomycetes > Streptomycetales > Streptomycetaceae > Streptomyces > Streptomyces ficellus_B. The sequence goes on along the minus strand of NZ_JAUEPL010000061.1, from coordinate 31,810 downwards.
GACTGATCCAGGCGTCACGGACCTCTTTCCAGCAGCGCTGGGTGAGCTCGGCGTACGCCGTCGGCCCGATGGCGACGGGCGCGCTGTCGGAGTCGATGTCCCACCACCGGTCGCATTCGACGTGCAGCTGGACGCGGTCCGTGCGGGGGTAGGGGTTGTGGCAGTACGCGGTGACACGGGAGCCCTCGACCGACGTACGGCAGGAGGCGAGGTATTCGTCCCGCTCCTGGGCGTACGCGTCGGCGGTGACGGCGATCCCCGGCAGGAGGACCGCGGTGGCGGCCAGGGCGGCCGCCCTTCGGCTCTTCGGATGGTGCTTCGTACGCACAGCCACACCTCCTCCCCGATCAACGGACGTGAGTATCCGTTCTGCCCCAGTTTGCCGTGATCGTCGCGACTCTACGACTCGGGGACCAGCAGGCGGGACAGCGCGAAGGCCGCGCACCGCCCCTCCGGGCAGTGCGCGGCCCTCCCGCGAAGCGACGATTCCCGGGGCTCAGGCGCCCATGATGTGCACGCCGCCGTCGACGTGGACGATCTCGCCGGTCGTCTTCGGGAAGAAGTCCGAGAGCAGCGCGACGACACCGCGGCCGGCCGGCTCCGGGTCCGACATGTCCCACTGGAGCGGGGAGCGCTCGTCCCACACCTTCGCCAGGTCGCCGAAGCCCGGGATGGACTTGGCGGCCATCGAGCCGATCGGGCCGGCCGAGATCAGGTTGCAGCGGATGTTCTGCTTGCCGAGGTCACGGGCCAGGTAGCGGCTGGTGGCCTCAAGGGCGGCCTTGGCCGGGCCCATCCAGTCGTACTGCGGCCACGCGAACTGCGCGTCGAAGGTGAGGCCGACGACCGAGCCGCCGTTCTGCATCAGCGGCAGGCAGGCCATGGTCAGCGACTTCAGCGAGAACGCCGAGACGTGCATCGCGGTCGCCACCGACTCGAACGGCGTGTTGAGGAAGTTGCCGCCGAGCGCGTCCTGCGGCGCGAAGCCGATGGAGTGGACGACGCCGTCGAGGCCGCCGAGCTCCTCGCCCACCAGGTCGGCGAGGCGGGCCAGGTGCTCGTCGTTGGTGACGTCGAGCTCGATGACCTTGGCGGGCTTGGGCAGCTTCTTGGCGATGCGCTCGGTCAGGGTGGGCCGCGGGAAGGCGGTCAGGATGACCTCGGCACCCTGCTCCTGGGCCACCTTGGCGGTGTGGAAGGCGATGGAGGACTCCATCAGCACACCGGTGATCAGGACGCGCTTGCCCTCGAGAATTCCGCTCATGTGATCAGTGACCCATGCCCAATCCGCCGTCAACGGGGATGACGGCTCCAGTGATGTACGAGGCGTCGTCGGACGCGAGGAACCGGACCGCGGCGGCGATCTCCTCGGGCTGCGCGTAGCGGCCGAGCGGCACCTGGGCGACGATGCCCGCCCGCTGCTCCTCCGTCAGCACCTTGGTCATGTCGGTGTCGACGAAACCGGGCGCGACGACGTTGAACGTGATGTTGCGCGAGCCGAGCTCACGGGCGAGGGAGCGGGCGAAGCCCACCAGCCCGGCCTTGGAGGCGGCGTAGTTGGCCTGGCCCGCGGAGCCGAGCAGCCCGACGACGGAGGAGATGAGGACGACACGGCCCTTCTTGGCGCGCAGCATGCCGCGGTTGGCGCGCTTGACGACACGGAAGGTGCCGGTGAGGTTGGTGTCGAGTACGGAGGTGAAGTCTTCCTCGGACATCCGCATCAGCAACTGGTCCTTGGTGACGCCGGCGTTGGCCACCAGCACCTCCACCGGACCGTGCTTCTCCTCGATCTCCTTGTAGGCCTGCTCCACCTGCTCGGTGTCGGTGATGTCGCACCGCACGGCCAGGCAGCCCAACTCCGTCAGGTCCTGGGGCGGCTCACCCGACCGGTATGTGATCGCGACGTTGTCGCCGGCCTCGGCGAACGCGCGGGCGATGGCGAGGCCGATGCCCCGGTTACCTCCGGTGACGAGAACCGAGCGGCTCAACGGATCACCCTTTCGATAGCGGTCTGTACCTCGAAACCTATCGGTCCCGATCTCGCTACGGGGAATCGACCCCTGACAGTGGCGTGCGAATGTCGCTGTTGGATCCCTACAGAAAGCCCCCTGCGGAAAGCACTGGGCAGGGGGCCGTGCGGCGCGACATGATCGGTACGACCGGTCTCATACGACAGGAGACATCCGTGCCTCATTCCATCGACGAAGCCTTCACGGCGCTGCCGCTGCGGGCGCTCGCCGACGCGGCGCTCGCCAGGGCGAGGGCCCTCGGCGCCGAGCACGCCGACTTCCGGTTCGAGCGCGTACGCAGCGCCTCGTGGCGGTTGCGGGACGCCAAGCCCGCCGGATCGTCGGACACCACCGACCTCGGCTACGCGGTGCGGGTGGTGCACGGCGGGGCCTGGGGGTTCGCCTCCGGGGTCGATCTGACCATGGACGCCGCCGCCAAGGTCGCCTCGCAGGCCGTGGCCATGGCGAAGCTGTCGGCCCAGGTGCTCGCGGCGGCCGGGTCCGACGAGCACGTGGAGCTCGCCGACGAGCCGGTGCACGCGGACAAGACGTGGGTCTCGTCGTACGAGATCGATCCCTTCGCCGTGCCCGACGCGGAGAAGAGCGCGCTGCTGGCGGAGTGGAGCACGCGGCTGCTGCGCGCGGACGGCGTGGCCCATGTGGACGCGTCGCTGATGACCGTCCACGAGAACAAGTTCTACGCGGACACGGCCGGGACGGTCACCACGCAGCAGCGCGTACGGCTGCATCCGCAGCTGACGGCGGTCGCGGTGGACGCGACGACCGGTGAGTTCGACTCGATGCGGACGCTGGCGCCGCCGGTGGGGCGCGGCTGGGAGTACCTGACGGGCACCGGCTGGGACTGGGACACCGAGCTGGAGCAGATCCCGGAGCTGCTCGCGGAGAAGATGCGGGCGCCGAGCGTCGAGGCGGGCAGGTACGACCTGGTCGTCGACCCGTCGAACCTGTGGCTGACGATCCATGAGTCGATCGGGCACGCCACGGAGCTGGACCGGGCGCTGGGTTACGAGGCGGCGTACGCGGGCACCTCGTTCGCCACCTTCGACCAGCTGGGGAAGCTGGTGTACGGCTCGTCGATCATGAACGTGACGGGTGACCGGACCGCCGAGCACGGGCTCGCGACGATCGGGTACGACGACGAGGGCGTCGAGGCGCAGAGCTGGGACCTGGTCAAGGACGGCATCCTGGCCGGCTACCAGCTAGACCGGCGGATCGCGAAGCTGACGGGCCTGGGCCGGTCCAACGGCTGCGCGTACGCCGACTCGCCCGCGCACGTGCCGGTGCAGCGCATGGCGAACGTGTCGCTCCAGCCGGATCCGGGCGGGCTGTCGACGGAGGACCTGATCGGGGGCGTGGAGCGCGGCATCTACGTGGTCGGCGACCGGTCGTGGTCGATCGACATGCAGCGGTACAACTTCCAGTTCACCGGGCAGCGGTTCTTCCGGATCGAGAACGGGCGGCTGGCCGGTCAGCTGCGCGATGTGGCGTACCAGGCGACGACCACGGACTTCTGGGGCTCCATGGAGAAGGTCGGCGGCCCGCAGACGTACGTCCTGGGTGGCGCGTTCAACTGCGGCAAGGCCCAGCCGGGCCAGGTCGCCGCCGTCTCGCACGGCTGCCCTTCGGCCCTGTTCCGGGGCGTGAACATCCTTAACACCGCGCAGGAGGGTGGCCGATGAGCCCCGTAGTCAAGCCGTACGAGATCGTCGAGCGGGCCCTTGAGCTGTCCCGCGCGGACGGGTGTGTCGTCATCGCGGACGAGCAGTCGTCGGCCAATCTGCGCTGGGCGGGCAACGCCCTGACCACCAACGGCGTCACGCGCGGCCGGACGCTCACCGTCATCGCCACTGTCGACGGCGCGGAGGGCACCGCGTCCGGTGTGGTGTCCCGGTCGGCGGTCACCGCAGAGGACCTGGAGCCGCTGGTACGGGCGGCCGAGGCCGCCGCGCGGTCCGCCGGGCCCGCCGAGGACGCCCAGCCGCTGGTCTCCGGCGTGGAGGCGTCGCCCGACTTCACGGACGCGCCCGCCGAGACCTCGTCGGCGGTCTTCGCGGACTTCGCGCCCGCGCTGGGCGAGGCGTTCGCCCGGGCACGCGCGGGCGGCCGGGAACTGTACGGCTTCGCCAACCACGAGCTGACGTCCACGTACCTGGGTACGTCGACGGGGCTGCGGCTGCGGCACGACCAGCCGTCCGGGACGCTGGAGCTCAACGCCAAGTCGCCGGACCGCACGCGCTCGGCGTGGACGGGGCACTCGACGCGGGACTTCAAGGACGTCGACCCGACCGCGCTGGACGCGGAGCTGGCGCGGCGCCTGGGCTGGGCCGAGCGCCGGATCGAGCTGCCCGCCGGGCGGTACGAGACGCTGCTGCCGCCCACCGCGGTGGCCGACCTGCTGATCTACCAGCTGTGGTCGTCGGCCGCCCGGGACGCGGCGGAGGGCCGCACCGTCTTCTCCAAGCCGGGCGGCGGCACCCGGATCGGCGAGACGCTCGCGCCGCTGCCGCTGACCCTGCGCAGCGACCCCCACGAGCCGGGCCTGGAATCCGCGCCCTTCGTGATCGCGCACTCGTCGGGCGACGACTCGTCGGTGTTCGACAACGGGCTGCCGCTGTCGCCGACCGACTGGGTACGGGAGGGGCGGCTGGAGCACCTGATCACCACGCGGCACAGCGCCGGGCTCACCCGGCTGCCGGTGACTCCGCCGGTCGGCAACCTGATTCTGGACGGCGGCGGCGATCGGTCACTGGAGGAGATGGTCGCCGCCACGGAGCGGGGGCTGCTGCTGACCTGTCTCTGGTACATCCGCGAGGTCGACCCGGCGACGCTGCTGCTGACCGGGCTGACCAGGGACGGCGTCTACCTCGTCGAGGGCGGCGAGGTCGTCGGCGAGGTGAACAACTTCCGGTTCAACGAGTCGCCGGTGGACCTGCTGTCGCGGGCCACCGAGGCCGGCCGTACGGAGAAGACGCTGCCGCGCGAGTGGAGCGACTGGTTCACCCGGGCCGCCATGCCGCCGCTGCGGGTGCCGGACTTCAACATGAGCTCGGTCAGTCAGGGCGTATGACGCCCATAGACTGGCCTGGGACCACACGACACCATCCAGATCACCCAGATCATCCAGATCATCCGAGGAGACACGACACCGTGACGGACATCGTCGACGAGTTGAAGTGGCGCGGGCTGTTCGCCCAGTCCACCGACGAGGAGGCCCTGCGCAAGGCTCTCGCGGACGGTCCGATCACGTTCTATTGCGGCTTCGACCCCACCGCGCCGAGCCTGCACGTCGGGCACCTGGTGCAGGTCCTCACCGTCCGCCGGCTCCAGCAGGCGGGGCACCGGCCGCTGGCGCTGGTGGGCGGGGCGACGGGTCAGATCGGCGACCCGCGCCCGACCGCCGAGCGCACCCTGAACGACCCGGAGACGGTCGCGCAGTGGGTGACGCGGCTGCGCTCGCAGATCGAGCCGTTCCTGTCCTTCGAGGGCGAGAACGCCGCGATCATGGTGAACAACCTGGACTGGACCGCGAACCTGACCGCGATCGAGTTCCTGCGGGACATCGGCAAGCACTTCCGGGTCAACAAGATGCTGACCAAGGACTCCGTCGCGCGGCGGCTGGAGTCCCAGGAGGGCATCAGCTACACCGAGTTCAGCTACCAGCTGCTCCAGGGCATGGACTTCCTGGAGCTGTACCGGCGCTACGGCTGTGTCCTCCAGCAGGGCGGCAGCGACCAGTGGGGCAACCTCACCGCCGGCCTGGACCTGATCCACAAGCTGGAGCCGCACGCCCAGGTGCACGCGCTGGCGACGCCGCTGATGACCAAGGCGGACGGCACCAAGTTCGGCAAGACCGAGGGCGGGGCCGTCTGGCTGGACCCGGAGATGACCACGCCGTACGCGTTCTACCAGTTCTGGCTGAACGTGGACGACCGCGACATCTCGACGTACCTGCGCATCCTCAGCTTCAAGAGCCGTGAAGAGCTCGAGGAGCTGGAGAAGATCACCGAGGAGCGTCCGCAGGCCCGTACGGCCCAGCGCGCGCTCGCGGAGGAGCTGACGGCGCTGGTGCACGGCGCCGACCAGTGCGCCGCGGTGATCGCCGCCTCGAAGGCGCTGTTCGGGCACGGTGACCTCGCGGAGCTGGACGCACCGACGCTGGCCGCGGCGCTGGCCGAGGTACCGCACGCCCGGGTCCCCGAGCCGGGTCCGGTGGTGGACCTCTTCGCGGAGGTCGGCCTGGCGCCCAGCAAGTCGGCGGCCCGCCGCACGGTGAAGGAGGGCGGCGCGTACGTGAACAACGTCAAGGTGACCGCCGAGGACGCCGAGGTGTCCGCGGACGACCTGCTGCACGGCCGCTGGCTGGTGCTGCGCCGGGGCAAGAAGAACCTGGCGGCGATCGAGGTCGCGGCCGGCTGACGTGTGGCGGTGCCCCGGGTGCGTGGACGCACCCGGGGCACCGCCGTGCGGCATACGCCTTCCGACGTCGGTTTCTTGCCTCAGGCTCGTTGTTTCTTGCCGCGCATCGACATGTAGAGCATGTCGCCGAGGCCCACGAGGACGACCGCCGCCGCGACCTGCAGGGCGTGCCTGCCCCAGTCGATGCCCGGGGTCGCCTCGATGCCGAACGCCCTGGCCAGGGCGTTACCGGCGATGCCGCCGATGATGCCGAAAATGGTGGCCAGCCACAGGGGGCTGTGCTGCTTGCCGGGCAGGATCGCCTTGGCGAGCAGGCCCAGCACGAATCCGACGATAATCGCCCACAACCAGCCCATGGCTGCCTCCTCGGTACGGATTGACGTGAGCAGTCCCGACAAGTCTCGGCTCACCCGGCGTACGCCGCATGTCGGATGCCGCCATACGGGGTACGCCGGAGGGCGTGCCGGCTGGTGAGGGGGGTCCGGTCCCATCCGCGGCGGGGGCGGGCGTACCGTGGGAGATGGTCCGGGCCGGGGTGCGTCCGGTCGTGCGAAACCGGGTGGTGGAATGTGATGCGGAAGCATGGGAGCGACGAGGTCTTCCGGATCACCGGCGCCCGGCAGAGCCTGGCCGAGGACGTGCGTGGCCGGCAGCGTCGCTATGTGATCTCGATGTCGGTGCGGACCGTGGCGGTGATCGCCGCCGCGTCGCTGTGGAACGTCGAGCGGCATGTGGCGATCGTGGCGCTGGTACTGGGCGCGGTGCTGCCGTACGTCGCGGTGGTGATCGCCAACGCGGGCCGGGAAACGGCGCCCCCCATGCCGTCGACGTTCGTGGCGACTCCCGTGGCCGAGCGCCCCATGCTGCCGCAGGGGCCATCGGCGGCGGAGCCCACGGCAGGGACCGGGGCGGAGTCGGGGGCAGGGCCAGGAGCGCGACCGGAATCCGAGGCGGAACCCGGCACGCGGCCGCCCGCGGAGGAGCACCGGGAACCCCAGCAGGAACGCCAGTACGGGCAGGGCTGAGCCGTCAAGCGGTCACCAGTCTGCAAAGCTCAAGAAAAGCTCAGATCAATCATGTGGTTCCAGTGCACTCCAGCCCGGTCCCCGTGACATACTTCGTAGGCGCTCCGCATCCCCCGTCGGAGCGACGGACCGACGCCGGGCAGCTCCCCCCGTGGCTGCCCGGCGTCGCCTTTGTTCGGGCATTCGTTTGGACGTGTTGTGAGCGACGAGACCACCCCGATCTGTTCGGCCAAGGGCTGCCGCACCGCGGCGGTGTGGGTGCTGGCCTGGAACAACCCGAAGCTGCACACTCCCGAGCGCCGCAAGACCTGGCTGGCCTGTGACGAGCACCGCGAGCACCTGTCCCAATTCCTGGGCGTGCGGGGGTTCTTGAAGGACGTGGTGACGCTCGCGGAGTGGGAGCGCTCGGCCTCGGACCACTGACCCGCCCGCTCAGCGCTCGACGGCCGGTATCGGCCGCTCAGCCTCCGATGGCCGACATCGGGCGGTCGGGCTGGAGGAAGCTCGGGTCGTCCAGGCCCGAACCGGCCTTCTTCCCCCACATCGCGAGCCGCCATATCCGGGCGATCTCCTCGTCGGGTGCCTCCGAGCGCAGTGCGGCGCGCAGGTCCGTCTCCTCCCGGGCGAACAGGCAGGTCCGCACCTGCCCGTCGGCGGTGAGCCTGGTCCGGTCGCAGGCGCGGCAGAAGGGCCTGGTCACGGAGGCTATGACGCCCACGCGGTGCGGCCCGCCGTCGACGATCCAGCGCTCGGCGGGCGCCGAGCCGCGGGCCTCGTCGCTCTCGGGGTCGAGAGTGAAGCGCGTACGCAGCGACTCCAGGATGTCCCCGGCCGTGATCATGCCGTCGCGCTTCCAGCCGTGCTGGGCGTCCAGCGGCATCTGCTCGATGAAGCGCAGCTCGTAGTCGTTCTCGACAGCCCAGGCGAGCAGGTCGGGTGCCTCGTCGTCGTTGAGCCCGGGCATGAGGACGGAGTTGACCTTGACGGGGGTGAGTCCGGCGTCGCGGGCGGCGTGGAGGCCTTCCAGGACGTCCTTGTGGCGGTCGCGGCGGGTCAGTGTCTTGAAGACATCGGGGCGCAGCGTGTCGAGGGAGACGTTGACCCGGTCGAGTCCGGCGGCCTTGAGGGCGGTGGCGGTGCGCTTGAGGCCGATGCCGTTGGTGGTCAGCGACATCCTGGGGCGGGGCTCCAGGGCGGCGCAGCGCTCGACGATCCCCACCAGGCCGGGGCGCAGGAGCGGCTCGCCGCCGGTGAAGCGGACCTCGGTGATGCCGAGGTCGGTGACGGCGATGCTGATCAGGCGGACGATCTCGTCGTCGGTGAGCAGGTCGGGCTTGGCGAGCCACTGCAGGCCCTCTTCGGGCATGCAGTACGTGCACCTCAGGTTGCACCGGTCGGTGAGCGAGACGCGCAGGTCGGTGGCCACGCGGCCGTAGGTGTCGATGAGCACTGTGGGCGCCCCTCCCCCGATTGCCAGGTTCCGTACATCCAAGTTGCTTACATCAAGGAGCGTACGTGACGCCTCCGACAACGACACGGGCCATTGTCCACAGGAGCGGCGCGGCCGCGTCGTAGGGATCTACGACGATCCCCACGGCGCGGCCACGGCCGGTCGCACAGGGTGCGCGGGTCAGTGCGCTCCGACACCGGTGAGGGACTTGACCTCCAGTTCCGCGTACTTGCCCTTGTCCGGCTCCTCCTTGGACAGCAGCGAGCCGAGCCAGCCGAGCAGGAAGCCCAGCGGGATGGAGATCAGGCCGGGATTCTCCAGCGGGAACCAGGCGAAGTCGGCGTCCGGGAACATCGAGCTGGGCTTGGAGGAGACGACCGGCGAGAACAGCACGAGCGTCACGGAGGCGATCAGGCCGCCGTAGATGGACCACAGCGCGCCCTGGGTGGTGAACCTCTTCCAGAACAGGCTGTAGAGGATCGTCGGCAGGTTCGCGGACGCGGCGACGGCGAAGGCAAGGGCCACCAGGCCGGCGACGTTGAGGTCGCGGGCCATCGCGCCGAGGGCGATGGAGACGATGCCGATGAAGACGGTCGCCCAGCGGGCCGCGCGGACCTCCTCCTTCTCGGTGGCCTGTCCCTTGCGGATGACGTTGGCGTAGATGTCGTGCGCGAAGGACGACGAGGAGGCGAGGGTGAGTCCGGCGACGACGGCGAGGATGGTGGCGAAGGCGACCGCGGAGATCACCGCGAGCAGGATCGCGCCGCCCGCGGAGTCCACTCCCCCGATGTGCAGGGCGAGCAGCGGGGCCGCGGTGTTGCCCGCCTTGTTGGAGGCGGTGATCTCGGCGGGACCGACGATGGCCGCCGCGCCGAAGCCGAGCGCGATGGTCATCAGGTAGAAGGCGCCGATGATGCCGATGGCCCAGTTGACGGACTTCCGGGCGGCCTTGGCGGTGGGCACGGTGTAGAAGCGGATCAGGATGTGCGGCAGGCCGGCGGTGCCGAGGACCAGCGCGACGCCGAGCGAGATGAAGTCCAGCTTCGAGGTGGGCGTGAGGCCGTACTTGAGGCCGGGCTCCAGGAACGCCGCTCCCTTGCCGCTGTTCTCGGCGGCCTTGCCGAGCAGGTCGGAGACGTTGAAGTTGAACTTCAGCAGCACCAGGAACGTGATGAGCAGGGTGCCCGCGATGAGCAGGACGGCCTTGACCATCTGCACCCAGGTGGTGCCCTTCATGCCGCCGATGGTGACGTACACGATCATAAGGAGGCCGACGAGGGCGACGATCGCGATCTTCCCGCCGTCCGAGGTGATGCCGAGCAGCAGCGAGACCAGGACGCCCGCGCCCGCCATCTGCGCGAGCAGGTAGAAGATCGACACGACGATGGTGGAGGTGCCCGCGGCGGTACGGACGGGCCGCTGGCGCATCCGGTAGGCGAGCACGTCGCCCATGGTGAAGCGGCCGGAGTTGCGCAGCGGCTCGGCGACCAGGAGCAGGGCGACGAGCCAGGCGACCAGGAAGCCGATGGAGTAGAGGAAACCGTCGTACCCGAAGAGGGCGATGGCGCCGGCGATGCCCAGGAAGGACGCGGCCGACATGTAGTCGCCGGAGATGGCCAGGCCGTTCTGGAAGCCGGTGAACTGCCGTCCGCCCGCGTAGAAATCGGCGGCGCTCTTGGTCTGGCGGCCGGCCCAGACGGTGATGAAGAGGGTCGCGACGACGAAGCAGGCGAACAGGGTGATGATCAGCGGTCTGTGTTCCGAGGCGCCGGAACCGGCCGCGAACAGGATCGTGGGGCTCATGCGCCGGCCTCCATTCGGGACTCCGCAGGACTGCCGGACTCCGTACCGGACTCCATACGGGCTTCCATACCGGACTTGATGGCTTCCGCCTTGGGGTCGAGCTTGTCGGCGGCGTGCCGGGAGTAGAACCAGGCGATGAGGAAGGTGGTCAGGAACTGGCCGAGGCCGAGGACCAGGGCCACGTTGATATTGCCGAAGAGCTTGGTGCCCATGAAGCCGCCCGCGTAGTTGGACAGCAGGACGTACAGCAGGTACCAGGTGATGAAGGCAATGGTCAGAGGGAAGGCGAAGGAGCGGTACGTGCGGCGCAGTTCGCCGAATTCCGCACTCTCCTGCACCTCGACGAACGACTCTGTCGTGGGCTGGGCGGGACTGGTGTCCGTACCGCCCTGTGGCGGCGGTGCTTCGGTTGCCACGGTGACTCCTCGCGACGCGGATGCGCTGGACAGGGACAGGGAACTTCGGGGTCGCCGGGCCGCTACGCACGTGCGCCCCTCCCCTGACAACGGCACGGACGCCGTGGTGACGCGGTTCACCAGCGGCCTTTTTCTTTCCCCAGCTCCCCCAAGTCATTGATGGGACGGGATGATCGGCGATAGCTTCGCTCGTCATGTACCCGTCCACACACATGTGCGGGCGGACGTAACGGATGATGTGGAGAACCCATGGCTCATCTGGGAACCGGACGCGGGCGCATACTCGCGCTGCCCGCCGGTCTGGCGCTCACCGCCTCCCTCGGGCTGCTTCCGGTGGCCACGGCGTCGGCCTCCCCCACGACGCAAGAGGCCCCGGCCACCGCCGTCGCGACCAACGGCCCGAAAATGTCGTACGTCGTGAATGTGACGGGCGGTCAGTCCACCGCCAAGGCGGTGAAGAAGGCGATAGCCGCGGCGGGCGGCACGGTGGTCATCGCGTACGACCAGATCGGTGTCATCGTCGTCCACTCGCAGAACCCGGAGTTCGCGAAGACGATCCGCGGGGTACGGGGCGTGAAGTCGGCCGGCGCGACCAGGACCGCGCCGCTCACCGCCCAGACCACCACCGACGTCAAGACGGCCGAGCAGCCGTTGTCCGCCGCGGAGGCGCAGGCCGCGGCGGCCGAGGCGGCCGACGGGCAGGACCCGTTCGAGCCGCTCCAGTGGGACCTGCCGGCCATCAAGGCGGACAAGGCGCACGAGAAGTCCCTCGGCAGCAAGAAGGTCACCGTCGCGGTCCTGGACACGGGCGTCGACGACACCCACCCGGACCTCGCCCCCAACTTCGACCGGACGGCGTCCGCGAACTGTGTGACCGGCGCGCCGGACACCACGGAGGGCTCCTGGCGGCCGGGCCCCCAGGAGAGCGACCACGGCACGCATGTGGCCGGCACGATCGCCGCGGCGAAGAACGGGGTCGGCATCACGGGTGTCGCCCCGGGTGTGAAGGTCTCGGGCATCAAGGTCTCCACCCCGGACGGCTTCTTCTACACCGAGTCCGTGGTGTGCGGCTTCGTGTGGGCCGCCGAGCACGGCGTCGAGGTGACCAACAACAGCTACTACGTGGACCCGTGGCTGTACACCTGCAAGAACGACGCGGACCAGGGGGCGCTGGTCGAGGCGCTGCAGCGCGCCACCCGGTACGCCGAGCGCAAGGGCGCGGTCAACGTCGCCGCCGCGGGCAACTCCCGTACGGATCTGGCATCGGACGAGGTGGTCGACAAGAGCAGCCCGAACGACACCACCCCGGTGGAGCGGGTCGTCGACCCGAGCGAGTGCCCGGACGTTCCGACGATGCTCGACGGTGTGGTGACCGTGTCCGCGACGGGCGCGAAGGGGCTGAAGGCCTCGTACTCGAACTACGGCCTCGGGGTAGTGGACATCGCCGCTCCCGGCGGCGACTCGACGGCGTACCAGCCGCCGCAGGCGCCGGCCGTCAGCGGGCTGATCCTGTCGACGCTGCCGGGCGGCAGGTACGGCTACAAGGGCGGTACGTCGATGGCGTCGCCGCACGTGGCGGGTGTGGCCGCGCTCATCAAGTCGACGCGGCCCTACGCCTCGGCGGCCCAGGTGAAGGCGCTGCTGTACAAGCAGGCCGATGACATGGCGTGCACCGACCCGTACGACATCAACGGCGACGGCACGGTCGACGCGGTGTGCGAGGGCGGCAAGCGCGACAACGGCTTCTACGGGACCGGGATGACCGACGCGCTGGACGCGGTGCGCGGGTAGTCCCACGCCGGGACGTGACCGGTGAGAGGGCCCGTACGCGGATTCGTCCCGCGTACGGGCCCTCTTCTTCTTGCTGGCACCGAGTGCCATAGTGTGGCTTATGGGGCAGTCCTTCTCTTCGGATTCATCGCTTTCATCGGGTACGTCCCAGGCGTGGGCGGCACTGGGTGCCGATCCGGGGCTGTTGGAGCGGGTCTCCTACACCGGCCTCTCGGGTGGCCTGCCGGCGCGGCTGCCCGTCATGGAGTTGGCCCGCGCCACTGTCGCGGTCTGCTCGCTCGCGGCCGCGGAGCTCACCGCCGTACGCACCGGAGGGCCGGTGCCGCGGGTGCGGGTCGACGACGGGGCGGTGACCACGGCGTTCCTCAGCGACCGGCTGGTGAGGCTGGACGGCCGGCCGTGGTCGACGTTCGCGCCGCTGTCGCGGTTCTGGCGGGCGGCCGATGGCTGGGTGCGTACGCACGCCAACTACCCGCACCACCGGGCCCGGCTGCTCGCCGCGCTCGGCCTGCCGGACGGCGCCGGGGCCGACGCGGTCGCCGACGCGATCGCGGGCCGCCGCGCCGTGGACGTGGAGGACTCCGTGTACGCGGCCGGCGGCCTCGCCGTCGCGGCGCGCACCGCGACGGAGTGGACCGGGCACGAGCAGGGCGCCCTGGTGGCCGGCCAGCCGCTGCTGACGATGGAGCGCATCGGTGACGGCGGACCCACGCGCGCGTGGAGCCGGATTTCCGGGGCGCCGCCGCTGCCGTGTGCCGGGCTGCGCGTGCTGGATCTGACGCGGGTGCTGGCGGGGCCCGTCGCCACGCGGACCCTGGCGCTGCTGGGCGCGGACGTGCTGCGGATCGACGCCCCGCACCTGCCGGAGAGCCAGGAGGCGCACAACGACACCGGGCTGGGCAAGCGGTCGGCGACCCTGGACCTCGGCCGGGGCGCGGACCACCGCGTGTTCGAGGAGCTGCTCGCGGGCGCCGATGTGGTGGTGACCGGCTACCGGCCGGGCGCGCTGGACCGGTTCGGGCTCTCCCCCGACGCGCTGGCCGAGCGCCGCCCCGGCCTGGTCGTCGCCCAGCTGTCGGCGTGGGGCCGGTACGGGCCGTGGCACGAGCGGCGCGGCTTCGACAGCCTGGTCCAGGCGGCGACGGGCATCGCCGAGCGGGAGCGCTGTGACGGCGAGCTGGGCGCGCTGCCCGCCCAGGCCCTCGACCACGGCACCGGCTACCTGCTGGCCGCCGCCGTGCTGCGTGCCCTGACGGAGCAGAACCGGGACGGCGGCGGCGCGCGGCTCGCCCGGCTGGCCCTGGCGCAGACGGCGCACTGGCTCGTGTACGGCCTCACCAAGGGGCCACAGGGCGGCGGGCCGTACGACCCGGAGCGCTGGACGACCGAGACGGACAGCCCCATGGGGCGGCTGCGGCACGCGCTGTCGCCGGTGTCCTACGAAGAGGGCCCGGCGAACTGGGCACGCCCGCCGGGCCGGTGGGGCACGGACGCCCCGGTGTGGCTCGGGGCCTGACGCGGCTCGGCCACCGGCCGCCGGAGCACCCCGGTGGCGAGCAGGTACTGGGCGGCCGTGTACGTCAGCATGATCCAGAAGTCGGGCACGGGCGGCTGCGGCCAGTCGGCGACCCCGGTGGCGATGAGCGTGTCGGAGAGCAGGAACAGCGCGCCGCCCGCCCCCGCGGCGAGCCCGAGGCCGCTGGAGCGGTACGCCATGGCGGTGAGCAGCGCCGCGTATCCGGCGACCGGGAGGCGCAGGCCGGCGGGGAGAGCGGGCCACAGGAGGGCGACGGTCACGACGAGGGCGGCCGCGTAGGCGACGGCGAGGGACTTCGACGTCCGCGTACGGCGGAAGAGGAGCAGGTAGCAGACGTGGCCGGCGGCGAAGGAGCCCATGCCGGCGAGGAACGCCCACGGGGCGCCGGACAGCAGGAACACATCACCGCCCCAGCCGAACACCAGGGCGGCGATCAGCAGCCGGGGCGCGCCGCGCACGGCCGCGTACGCCGCGAGGAGCGGCATCAGCAGCGGCTTGGCGACGAGGTGCCCGGTCTGCGACCCGGCGAGCAGGGCGCCGAGGTCGGCGGCGACGGCCACCAGGAAGGCGCCGAGCAGCACGCGCCCGGCACGGCTCACGCGGCGCGCTCCGGGGCCGGGCCCGGGGTGGTGGCCGCCTGTGGCGCGGGCGGTGGTGCCGGCTGCCAGCCGGGGCCGCGGAAGACCCGCCCGGCGCGCTCGCGCCAGTTCCGGGCGGCGCGCAGGTCCCGGGCGATGGCCACGTACTCATGGGTGGCGACCTTCAGCGGGTTGTACGTGTCGATGTTCTTGGTGAGCCCGAACACGGGTCGGTCCGTCTCGGCCACGAAAGACCCGAACATCCGGTCCCAGAGGATGAGGATCCCGCCGAAGTTCCGGTCGAGGTAGCCGCCTTGCGAGGCGTGGTGGACGCGGTGGTGGGAGGGGGTGTTGAAGACGTACTCGATGGGCCCCGGCAGCGTGCCGATCCGCTCGGTGTGGACCCAGAACTGGTAGACGAGGTTGGCCGAGTAGCAGAAGAAGATGGCCGCCGGGTGCACACCGCAGGCGGCCATCGGCAGGAAGAACGGCCACACGGTGAGCGAGGTCCACGGCTGGCGCAGCGCGGTGGTGAGGTTGAACTTGCGGCTGGAGTGGTGGACGACGTGGCACGCCCACAGGATGCGGATGACGTGGTGGCCGCGGTGGGACCAGTAGTAGAGGAAGTCCTGCGCGAGCAGCATCAGCGGAATCGTCCACCACAGGACGGGGACGCGGGCCGGGGTGAGCTCGTAGACGGCGGTGAAGAGCGCGAGCGCCGGGATCTTCCACAGGAAGTCGAAGACGATGCTGCCGAGCCCCATGCCGATGCTGGTGGCGGCGTCCTTGGTCTCGTAACCGGCGGCCTCCTCGTCGGGATGGAGCCGGTAGCTGACCATTTCGAGGACGGTCAGCAGAACGAACGCGGGTATCGACCACAGCACGACATCGGGCAGGTTCGGCGGCATGCGAGCACCGTAGAGCGGGGTGCCGGGGTGGGGCTAGAGGTTGTTACCGACAAGTATGAGAGACGATGTGTCAGCGGCCTTTGGTGATTTCCGCCAAGGCCGGGTTCACACCCCCGCGGCGCCCAGGAGCGATCCGGCGGCGTGGGTCACCGCCATCGCCAGCGCACCACCGCCGACGTTCCGCAGGATCGCCGGGCGGGCCGGGGCGTCGCCGAGGCGGGCGCTGGACCAGCCCGCGAGGGCCAGGGCGGCGAGGACCGACAGGACGGTGACGTAGAGGCGGGCCTGCGCGGGTGGCAGGACAATCGCGAGGAGCGGGAGCAGGGCGCCGACGGTGAAGGCGAGGAAGCTGGCGCCCGCCGCGTGCCAGGGGTTGGTCAGCTCGTCCGGGTCGATACCCAGCTCCACGCGCGCGTGGGCGCGCAGCGCGTCCCGTTCGGTGAGCTGTTCCGCGGCCTCGCGGGCCACCTCGCGGGAGAGCCCGCGGGCCTCCAGGAGGTCGGTGAGTTCGGCGAGTTCGGCTTCCGGCTGCTCGCGCAGCTCCCGCTTCTCCTCGGCGAGGGCGGCCTTCTCGGAGTCGCGCTGCGTGGAGACCGAGACGTACTCGCCGGCCGCCATCGACATCGACCCGGCCAGCAGCCCGGCGAGGCCGGCGGTGAGCAGGGTCGCGCGGTCGTCGGTGGCGCCGGCGACGCCGACGACGAGGCCCGCGGTGGAGACGACGCCGTCGTTGGCGCCGAGGACGGCGGCCCGCAGCCAGTTGAGGCGTGAGCCGAGCGCGCCGCCGTGTGCCTCGTCGTGGGCGGGCGCCTGGGGTGCATCAGTCACCTGGGGAGGGTCTCACCCGTGCGTTCGGCGGAGGCGTACCGACCCGCCCGGGGCGAACGGCGTGGGCCCTCGCACCGGCCACCCACTGCTTCACCGCGGGGTTACGGCCCTTCGGCGGCGGGCCGTGCGGGGCAGCGCCAAGTCGCCGAGCCCGTACGGGCGTTGAGCGCCCCGACCGCGCCGAGCCGCGCAGGCCGGAGCGCACCGGCCTCGTCGGCCGGGCGGTGGCTTGCGGGTGTCCACCGGACGATCCGGCGGCGGCAGCACCGGCGCCACGACCCGGCGACGCGTCAACACGGCGACCCTGCGGGGGATGCCCGGCGGCGGCGTTGTCAGTGGCGGCCTCTATTCTCAGGGACCATGCTCGACGACCGTACGACAGCAGCACCGTGGCCGACCGCCTACCCGCAGGGGTACGCGGTCGTCGACGTGGAGACCACCGGACTCGCCCGCGACGACCGGATAGTGTCGGCTGCCGTCTACCGGCTGGACGCGCAGGGCAATGTGGAGGACCACTGGTACACGCTGGTCAATCCGGAGCGTGACCCGGGCCCCGTGTGGATCCACGGACTGACGAGCGACGCTCTGGAGGGAGCGCCGCTCTTCCCCGACATCGCCGCCGAGTTCTCCGAACGGCTCGACGGCCGGGTGCTGGTCGCGCACAACGCCATGTTCGACTGGTCGATGATCGCGCGCGAGTACGCACGGGCGGAGCGGACGGCGCCGGTGCGGCAGCGGCTGTGCACCATCGCGCTGTCCAAGGAGTTGGGGCTGCCGCTGCCCAACTTCAAGCTGGAGACGCTGGCCACGCACTTCGGCGTCGTACAGCAGCGCGCCCACCACGCGCTGGACGACGCACGGGTCCTGGCCGAGGCGTTCCGCCCCAGCCTGCACACGGCGGCCGAGCGGGGCGTACGGCTGCCGCTGCTGGAGTGCCGTCCGCTCACCGAATGGGCGTCGTCCACGCCCTCGGTGGCGCCGCGCATCGGGCAGCAGGCGTCGTACCGCGCCAACGGCTGGCGCCCGTCGCGCAAGCGGCCGGCGTGCCCGTACCCGAACCCGGGCCGGTACGAAGTTGACAAACCGCTCAAGCAGGGCATGCGGGTGGCGTTTTCCGGCGATACGTCCATCGACCGCGAACTGCTGGAGGACCGCGCGGTGGAGGCGGGCCTCCATGTGGCCACCAGCGTCTCGCGGCTGACGAGCCTGCTGGTCACCAACGACCCTGACGCCGCCACCTCCAAGACGGCCAAGGCCCTGTCGTTCGGCACCCCCATCGTCGACGAGGCGGCGTTCACCCAGTTGCTCCGTGACGTGGCCCCGGCAGACGAATAGGACGCACAGGCCGTACAACGGCGTACAACGGCGTACAGCGACGCAGCGGTGAACAGTGGCGTACAGCGGCGCGCCGGCGGGGGTGAGCGGCGGCGAGCAGGCAGACGTGAGCAGACGGGTGACCGCCGGGCGTTTCGCCGCGCCTTCCGGGGCGCCGGAGCGCACCCTGTGGCGCATGGCACGTTGTGAGGTCTGCGGAAACGATTACGGCATGTCCTTCGAGGTGCACGCGCAGGGCGCGGTGCACGTCTTCGACTGCTTCGCCTGCGCCATCCACCGCATGGCACCCATCTGCGAACACTGCCGGGTCCAGATCATCGGTCAGGGCGTCGAGGCGAACGGCAAGTGGTACTGCGGCGCGCACTGCGCCCGGGCGGAAGGAAACGCGGGCATCGTCGACAGCATGTGACCCCGGCGGCCCGCCACCCCCTCCCAGCCACCCACCCTTCCCCTCGCAAACCCCCTCATCTCGCACCCCCCTCCTCACGCCCCATGACCCGAGCTGTACGGTCGTGGGGTGTACCGCTTCCTGTTGTCCCGGCAGTGGGTGATCCTCACCCTCATCGCCCTCGTCCTCATCCCCGTGATGATTCAGCTGGGCTTCTGGCAGTTCCACCGGCACGAGCACCGGGTCGCCCAGAACAAGCTGATCGAGGACAACCTGAAGGCGAGGCCCGTCCCCGTGACGGAGCTCACCTCCCCCGGCCACACCGTCCCGCGCTCCGACTACTGGCGCGCGGTCACCGCCACCGGCACCTTCGACACCGCCCATGAAGTCGTCGTACGCCGCCGGACCTCCGCCGACGAACGGATCGGTGTCCTCGTCCTGACGCCCCTGGTCCTCGACGACGGCCGCGCGGTCCTCGTCAACCGCGGCTGGATCCCGGCCGCGGCCGACCAGATGTCCTTCCCGGACGTGCCGCCCGCGCCCCGGGGCGAGGTGACCGTCACCGGCCGCCTCAAGGCCGACGAGACGACCGGCTCCAGCGGCATCAAGGACCTCAGCGGGCTGCCGCCCCGCCAGGTCATGCTGATCAACAGCGAGCAGCAGGCCGAGAGCCTGGACCGTGAGGTACTCGGCGGCTACCTGGAGCAGACCGCGCCCCGGCCCGCCGGGGACACCCCCGAGCTGATCCCCGAGCCCGACCACGATTCGATCGGCCCGCACATGGCGTACGCGGTGCAGTGGTGGCTGTTCGCGGCGGGCGTGCCGGTCGGATGGCTGGTACTGGTACGCCGCGAGAAGCGGGACCGCGCGGAGGCGGCGGCCGCCACCTCCGGCGACACGCCGGCCGGCAGCGAACCGGCCGCGCACGCGTCCGCCTGACCGCACGGGGCGGCGCCCGGTCCTTCCCGAGGCCCCACCCCGCCGGATTCCGTGGCGGCTACGCCGTTGCTTAGCCGTCCGTCCGTGCGGGAAGACGCCACAGCGTGACGCAACGTATCGAGGACTACGCCCTCATCGGCGATCTGCAGACCGCGGCCCTGGTGGGCAAGGACGGTTCGATCGACTGGCTGTGCCTGCCGCGTTTCGACTCGGCGGCCTGCTTCGCCGCCCTGCTCGGCGACGAGGAGAACGGCCACTGGCGGCTCGCCCCCAAGGGCGCGACGCACTGCGACCGGCGCCGTTACGTCGGTGACTCCCTCATCCTGGAGTCCGTCTGGGAGACCCGCTCCGGCACCGTGAGGGTCCTGGACTTCATGCCGCAGCGCGACGAGGCCCCCGACCTCGTACGGATCGTGGAGGGCGTCAGCGGCACGGTCGAGATGGCGGGGGTGCTGCGGCTGCGGTTCGACTACGGCCACATCGTGCCGTGGGTGCGGCGGACGGACGGTCACCGGGTCGCCGTCGCCGGGCCCGACTCGATATGGCTGCGCAGCGAGCCGGAGGTCAGGACCTGGGGCCAGCAGTACAGCACCTGTTCCTCGTTCACGGTCACCGAGGGGCAGCGGGTGGCGTTCGTGCTGACCTGGCACCCCTCGCACCGCCCCCGGCCGCCGCTCATCGATCCGTTCGAGGCGCTGGAGCACGCGCTGGAGGACTGGAGGTCCTGGTCGGCAGCGTGCGCGTACGAGGGCCCCTACCGCGAGGCCGTGCTGCGCTCGCTGATCACCCTCAAGGCGCTGACGTACGCCCCGACCGGCGGGATCGTCGCCGCGCCGACGACCTCGCTGCCGGAGGACATCGGCGGCGTACGCAACTGGGACTACCGCTACTGCTGGCTGCGCGACGCGACGCTCACGCTGGGCGCGCTGCTGTCGGCCGGCTACCTGGAGGAGGCGGCGGCGTGGCGCGACTGGCTGCTGCGGGCGGTGGCCGGTGATCCGGCGGACCTGCAGATCATGTACGGGCTCGCGGGCGAGCGGCGGCTGCCCGAGACGGAGCTGCCGTGGCTGCGCGGGTACGCGGGCTCGGCGCCGGTGCGTACCGGCAACGCCGCCGTGCACCAGTTGCAGCTCGATGTGTACGGGGAGGTCATCGACGCCCTCTATCTGGCGCGCCAGGCGGGGCTGAGCCCGCAGCCGCACGCGTGGAACCTCCAGCTGAGTCTGCTGGGGTTCCTGGAGTCGGCGTGGCGCCAGCCCGACGAGGGGCTGTGGGAGGTGCGCGGGCCGCGCCGCCACTTCGTGCACTCGAAGGTGATGGCGTGGGTCGCCGCCGACCGCGCGGTGCGGACGCTGGAGGCGGACCCGTCGCTGCGCGGCGATGTGGACCGGTGGCGGGTGATGCGCGACGAGGTGCACCGGGACGTGTGCGAGAAGGGGTACGACCCGGAGCGGAACACGTTCACGCAGTCGTACGGCTCCAGGGAGCTGGACGCGGCGACGCTGCTGATCCCCCGGGTGGGCTTCCTGCCGCCGGACGATCCGCGGGTGGTGGGCACGGTGGACGCGGTGCGGGCGGAGCTGAGCCATGACGGGCTCATCCAGCGGTACAGCACCGAGGGCGTGCCGGTCGACGGCCTGCCGGGCAGCGAAGGCACGTTCCTCGTCTGCTCGTTCTGGATGGTCGACGCGCTGCGGATGACCGGCCGTACGAAGGAGGCGCGGGAGCTGTTCGAACGGCTGCTGGCGCTGCGCAACGACGTCGGGCTGCTGGCGGAGGAGTACGACCCGTCGTCGGGGCGGCAGCTGGGCAACTTCCCGCAGGCGTTCAGCCATATCGGTCTGGTGGGATCGGCCCTCGCGCTGGCACGGGAGGAGGCGGCAGGATAGGCGCATGGATCTTGGACTGAAAGACCGTGTGTACGTCGTGACCGGTGCGTCGCGAGGGCTGGGCAACGCGTCGGCGCGGGCGCTGGTGGCGGACGGGGCGAAGGTCGTCGTCTCGTCACGGGACGAGAAGGCGGTCGCCGAGGCCGCCGCGGAGCTGGGCGCCAACGCGGTGGGCGTCGCGGCGGACAACGCCGACCCGGCGGCCGCCGACCGTCTGATCGACGCCGCCCGGATGCACTTCGGCGGCTTCGACGGCATCCTGATCAGCGTGGGCGGGCCCGCGCCGGGCTGGGCGGCGGACAACACGGACGAGCAGTGGCAGGCGGCGTTCGACTCGGTGTTCCTGGGCGCGGTGCGGATGGCCCGCGCCGCGGCGGCCGTGCTGACGGAGGGCGGGGTGATCGGTTTCGTCCTGTCCGGTTCGGTGCACGAACCGATCCCGGGGCTCACCATCTCCAACGGGCTGCGCCCCGGCCTGGCGGGCTTCGCCAAGTCCCTGGCGAACGACCTCGGCCCGCGCGGCATCCGGGTCGTCGGCCTGCTGCCGTCCCGTATCGACACGGACCGCGTGCGCGAACTGGACGCGCTGTCGGGCGACGCGGCCGCCTCCCGCGCGGCCAACGAGGCCCGGATTCCGCTGCGCCGCTACGGCACCCCGGAGGAGTTCGGCAACACGGCGGCGTTCCTGCTGTCCCCGGCGGCCTCGTACCTGACGGGCGTGATGCTCCCCGTCGACGGCGGCGCCCGCCACGGCTTCTGAGCCCAGGAGTGGAAGAGCCGACGAACTGACGAGTTGACGAACTGACGAGTTGACCGAATTGACGAGTTGACCGAATTGACGAGCTGACCGAATTGACGAGCTGAGCAGCGGAGGGCCGCGCCGCGCCGTCAGGACACGCGGCGCGGCTGGTGTTTGGCGGCGCGGAGCTGGGCCTCCGTGGGGAGGTCCAGCAGGCCCGCCGACTCGCGGGCGTGGCGCAGCGCCCCGTCCCGCAGGCGCGACAGGGTCTCGTCCGGCGACGCGTACGGCTCCAGCAGCAGCGAGACCCGCGCCGATGGCGCCGTACGCCGACCGGTCAGCCGGACACGGGCGCGCGACACACCGTCCAGGGCACCCGCCTCCGACTCCATCGCGCCCTCCAGCGCCCGCCCGCGCAGCACGGCGCCCTCGCCGTCCCGGCTGTCGATCAGCACCTCAGCGAGGCGTGGCCGCCGCAGCTGCGCCAGCAGCCACCACAGCACCAGCAGCACCAGGACCGCGAGCGCCGTGATGACGACCGGCCACCCCCACCGCTTCCGCGCGGCTTCGCTGAGCAGCACCGCGTCCGGGCCCCGCCAGGGCGACCACGACGGCACCTCCAGGTCCAGGCCGGCCGCGAGCACCGCACCGCCCGCGCACAGCAGCGCCGCTCCGACCAGGCCCAGCAGCACACGGTTGACGGCTCGGAGCATGCCCCTCATCCCTTCCGCGCCGGGCGCACGACGTGCACGGACACCTGCGGGGGCCGTGCCAGTCCCAGTTCCTCGACCGCGTCGTCGAGCGTGGCTTCCAGGTCGGCCAGTACGTCGGTGAGTTCACGGAAGTGGGCCACGGCCCGTACCACGGCCTTGGAACGCCGGACCCGTACCCGTACGGACTGCACACCCGTCACCGTCATCGCCCGGTCGCGCAGCACGATCTCGACCGCCTTCCGCCCGAGCCCCGCGCGTACGGGGCCGGCGCCGCGCCGCATCGGCAGGACGGCGCGCAGCCCGGGCGTGACGGCCAGCACGAGCAACCACAGGCCCAGCGCCATCACGGCCAGGGCCACCAGGAGCACCCACACGTTGTCGAGCGGCCGGGTGGCCAGGTCGTCGGCGAGGGCGCGACGCCAGCGCATCCCCGGCCGGCCGGCCCGTACCGCCGCGATGTCGTACAGCAGCAGCCCGGCGACGGCGAGGATCGCCAGCGCCACCAGGGCGGCCGGGACGCGCCGCACGGACCAGAAGCGGCGCGCGCCGCCACCCGGCGGGCCTTCCAGTACGGGTACGGGCTCGTCCAGTACGGGCACGCGCTCGCGCTCGCCGCTCATCGGACCCTCCCGCCGCCCTTGTCGCCGTCACGCGTGTGCGGCGAGTGCAGCCGCTCGACGTGGACCGCCACCTCCGGCACCTCCATGCCCGCCAACGACATGACGCGCCGCACCACTTGGTGGCGTACGGCACCGCACTGGGTGCCGATGTCCGAGGGGTAGCCCAGTTCCAGGGTGATCCGGACGCGTGCGCTGTTGCGGTGCACGACGACCATCGCGTGCGGCGGCCGGCCCCCTTCGGGCAGGCCCATTCCCCGGCCGTGTGCCCGTACGCCGCGGAGCGCTTCCCGCGCCGCCTGCGCGGCGATCTTCGCCACGACCCGGTCGGCGATGGTCGTCGCCCCGCGTTCCGCCGCCTCGATCCCGCCCGCGGCCGTCACTCCGGTCTCCCCCGCCACCCCGTCACCGCCGCCGGTCGTCGCGGTCACGGGTCCGGAAGAGGTCTCCGGGCTCCAAGTCCCCGTCCACGAACCGCCCGGCCACGAAGCCGACCGCCCCCAGCGCGGCGACCAGCAAGAAGGCCCCGAAACCGCCGAAGTAGCCGGCGAAGCCGAGCGCCATCCCGGCCAACAGGCCGACCACTGCCATGCTCATCGTCCGCTCCTGTCCCAGATCCAGACTTGTCCGCCGTCACCGTGTCCGCCGCTACTGCAAGCGGGACTCCGGTTCCTCTTCCTCTTCTTCCGGCAGCTTCACATCGCTCACGGCGACGTTGACCTCGATGACCTCCAGCCCGGTCATCCTTTCCACCGCCGAGATCACGTTCTCTCGCACCGAACGGGCGACATCGACGATCGAGACGCCGTACTCGACGACGATCTCCAGGTCGAGCGCCGTCTGCACTTCGCCGACCTCGGCCTTCACACCGCGTGTGACGCCGCCCCTGCCGCCGGGGACCCGGTCGCGCACCGCGCCGAAGGTCCGGGACAGGCCGCTGCCCATCGCGTGGACGCCCTCGTTGTCACGGGCCGCCAGCCCGGCGATCTTCTCGACCACACCGTCGGCGATGGTGGTACGCCCCCGGTCGGCCGGGTCGCCGCCACCGCCGCCCGGCCCGTCCTCCGAGGACCGCCTCGTCTCCTCGGCCGCGGGTTCCTTGATCCGCGAGGCCTTGGCCGCCTGGGCGGCCCGCGTGGTCTGCGACGCGTCACTCATCGCCGTTCGCCCCTTCCTGGGGGATTTGGGCTCTGCTGACCACATTAGTGGCGGTTACGCCACCTTGCGCCCTGGATACGGCAGTCTGGAGCAATGACGACGGCTGAGGGATGGGCTGCGACGGTACGGAGCCGGATCGGGCTGGGCAGGCTGCTTCCGCTGGGCGGCCCGGCGGACGGGGCCTGGGTGGCGGAACGCGCGGCGAACGCGGTGCTGCGCCGGGCGGCACGGCAGGTGCCGGGGGTGGAGCCCGGCCGGCTGCGGATCGCGCCGGCGGAAGCGGAAGCGGCGCGGTTCGCGGCGGAGCCGGTTTTCCCGGCGCCGCCCGGCTCGGTCCCGCCGGGGCCGCTGCGGATCGAGGCCGAGTTCGCGGCCGGGTACGGCGCGGCGCTGCCGGACCTCGCCGAGCGGGTGCGTACCGCACTGTTCGCGGCGTCGGCGCAGCGGCTGGGGCTACCGGTGACCGAGGTGGACCTGCGGGTGACGGCGCTGCTGGACGCCCCGCCGGACGCGCCGGCCACCGCTCCCCCACCCGGTGAACCCGCCACCCAGGTGGCGCAGCCGCCCGAGGACCCGGTGGGCGCGGCGGCGGCCGCCGTCCCAGGGGTGGCCCGGCTGACGACGACCCTGGGGCCCTCGGTCCACCGGGCCGCCGATCACGTACGCATCGAACTGGAGACGGCCCCGGGCCACCGCGCACTGGACGTGGCAGTGGCGGTACGCGAGGCCGTCGGCGGCACGCTCCCGGTGACGGTCCTCGTCACCGACGTGCTCTAGGTACGCGGGCTGTCGTCGCGGGCTTCAGTCCGCGAGGCCGGCCAGGTCGCGCAGGCGGCGGGCCTGGGCGGCCCGCTCGGCGACCCTCTGCTCCTCGTATGTGCGCTCCGCGGCGCCCCGCAGCAGCGCCTTCGTCTCGATCACCGCGTCGCGCGGCGCCGTCAGCAGTGCGGCCGCCAGGTCCCGTACCGCGCCGTCGAGGTCGCCGGCGGGCACGACGAGGTTGGCGAGGCCGATGCGCTCGGCCTCGTCCGCGCGGACGAACCGGCCGGTGGCGCAGATCTCCAGGGCGCGGGCGTAGCCGACGGCCGAGACGAGCGGATGCGTGCCCGTCAGGTCGGGGACCAGGCCCAGGCTGGTCTCGCGCATGGCGAACTGCACGTCCTGCGCGACGACCCGCAGGTCACAGGCGAGGGCGAGCTGGAAGCCGGCCCCGATCGCATGCCCCTGTACGGCCGCGATCGACACGATGTCGTTGCGCCGCCACCAGGTGAACGCCTCCTGGTACTCGGCGATGACCGCGTCGAGCTCGGCGTCGGAGCCGCGCGCCAGGTCGAGGAACGACGGCTCGCCGTCGAAACCCTCCGGCGTGAACGCCTGCCGGTCGAGGCCGGCGGAGAAGGACGGGCCCTCACCGCGCAGCACCACGACCCGCACCTGGCCCGGCAGCGACCGTCCGGCCTCCGTCAACGCCCGCCACAGAGCAGGGGACTGGGCATTGCGCTTGGCCGGATTCGTCAGGGTCACCGTGGCGACGGTGTCCTCGACGGTGAGCCGTACGCCGTCCTTGTCGAGCACTTCGAGGACTGGGTCGAGCGAGGTCATGGGGCTCCTCCGGGTCCGGTGCAGCAGGTGTGCGGCTGTGGGGACAGCCGCTTAAGTGACTGCACAGTAACCACCCGGCCGACACTGCGATCGACCGGGTGGCCCTGCCGGAACCGGTGGGCCGGACGAGCCGCGCTCGGATGTCAGGCCGAAGCGGCCTTCTTGCCTCGTGTCGCCCCGCCACGCCCACGCAGCGTGACTCCGGACTCGCTCAGCATCCGGTGGACGAATCCATAGGACCGGCCGGTCTCCTCGGCCAATGCCCGGATACTCGCACCGGAGTCGTACTTCTTCTTCAGGTCTGCCGCGAGCTTGTCGCGCGCGGCGCCGGTTACCCGGCTGCCCTTCTTCAGAGTCTCGGCCACCCGTGCCTCCTCATGGGAAGTGCGCTCTGGACTTCTCATGATCACCCCTCATGGGCTTCCTGGCCAGCCATTCGACAAGGTCCATCTCGCAAGGTTTCGCCGTCCGGAGCCCGCCTACCGGGCCGTAATCCCGGACAAGAGGCAGCCGCGACGGCGAAGTGGCAGGTCAGAG
Source organism: Streptomyces ficellus (assembly GCF_030406405.1). Classification (GTDB taxonomy): domain Bacteria; phylum Actinomycetota; class Actinomycetes; order Streptomycetales; family Streptomycetaceae; genus Streptomyces; species Streptomyces ficellus_B. The sequence continues at coordinate 5,111 of NZ_JAUEPL010000061.1, read as the reverse complement.
GGGTACGGGGAAAGACACCGCGGCGTGGGACCAGGACGGGAAATCCGCCCGGCGCCACGCCGCAGTATGAGACACACTCACTCAGATGATGGATCACGGGTAAGCCGAATGATCCATGCGGGGACGATCAGGCCGACCGTCGCACCGCCTTCAGCCGCACCGCCCTCAGGCGAGGGCGACGAGGTCCGCGTAGTCCGCGCCCCACAGGTCCTCGACCCCGTCCGGCAGCAGGATGATCCGCTCCGGCTGGAGGGCGTCGACCGCGCCCTCGTCGTGCGTGACGAGGACGACCGCGCCCTTGTAGGTGCGCAGCGCGCCGAGGATCTCCTCGCGGCTGGCCGGGTCCAGGTTGTTCGTCGGCTCATCGAGGAGCAGGACGTTCGCCGAGGAGACGACCAGGGTGGCCAGCGCCAGCCGGGTCTTCTCACCACCGGAGAGGACGCCCGCCGGCTTGTCGACGTCGTCACCGGAGAAGAGGAAGGAACCGAGCGTCTTGCGCACCTCGACAAGGTCGAGGTCGGGGGCGGCCGACCGCATGTTCTCCAGGACGGTGCGGTCCGGGTCGAGGGTCTCGTGCTCCTGGGCGTAGTAGCCCAGCTTGAGGCCGTGGCCCGGGGTGACCTGGCCGGTGTCGGGCTTCTCGACACCGGCGAGCAGCCGCAGCAGCGTGGTCTTGCCGGCGCCGTTGAGGCCGAGGATGACGACCCGGGAGCCCTTGTCGATGGCCAGGTCCACGTCGGTGAAGATCTCGAGGGATCCGTACGACTTGGACAGCCCCTCCGCGGTCAGCGGGGTCTTGCCACAGGGCGCCGGTTCCGGGAAGCGCAGCTTGGCGACCTTGTCGGAGACGCGGACCTCTTCCAGGCCGGACAGCAGCCGCTCGGCGCGACGGGCCATGTTCTGCGCGGCGACGGTCTTGGTGGCCTTGGCGCGCATCTTGTCGGCCTGCGAGTTGAGGGCGGCTGCCTTCTTCTCGGCGTTGGCGCGTTCGCGCTTGCGCCGCTTCTCGTCGGCCTCGCGCTGCTGCTGGTAGAGCTTCCAGCCCATGTTGTAGACGTCGATCTGGGCGCGGTTGGCGTCCAGGTAGAACACCTTGTTCACGACCGTCTCGACAAGGTCGACGTCGTGGGAGATGACGATGAAGCCGCCGCGGTACGTCTTGAGGTAGTCGCGCAGCCAGACGATGGAGTCGGCGTCGAGGTGGTTGGTGGGCTCGTCCAGGAGCAGGGTGTCGGCGTCCGAGAACAGGATGCGGGCGAGCTCGACGCGGCGGCGCTGACCACCGGAGAGGGTGTGGAGCGGCTGGCCGAGGACCCGGTCGGGCAGGCCGAGCGCGGCGGCGATGGTGGCGGCCTCGGCCTCGGCGGCGTACCCGCCCTTGGTGAGGAACTCGGTCTCCTGGCGCTCGTACTGGCGCAGGGCCTTCTCACGGGTGGCGCCCTGGCCACCGGCGATGCGCTCCTCGTTCTGCCGCATCTTGCGGATCAGCACGTCCAGGCCGCGGGCGGACAGGATGCGGTCGCGGGCGAGGACGTCGAGGTCGCCGGTGCGCGGGTCCTGCGGGAGGTAGCCGACCTCGCCGGAGCGCGAGATGGTGCCGGCGGCGGGGATACCTTCACCCGCGAGGCACTTGGTGAGGGTGGTCTTGCCGGCGCCGTTGCGGCCGACCAGGCCGATGCGGTCGCCCTTGGCGATGCGGAAGGAAGCGGATTCGATGAGGACGCGTGCGCCGGCGCGCAGCTCGATGCCGGAAGCGGTGATCACGGACAAACTCCAGGGCGGTATGGACGGCGGAAGGACGGCTCGTGCGGTGGCTTCGACGCCGGTCTAATGCACAGGGAGATTGGCCATACGGGCCAGTCTAACGGGCCCCTGCAACTCCTTTTCGGCCATGCTGGCCATACTCGGCACGGGGTCGCGGCCCTTACCCGCCGTAGCAGACGCAGAGGGTGGTGGCCCGCGTGCAGTTCCACGACGACGCCGGCCCGGGCACCCCGGAGGTCCGGGATGTGCGCGGCCGCCGTGCTCTCGGGGGCCGTGTCCCCGGCGGCGGGGCCACGGCCGGCGGTGGCGTGGCCGCGCTGATCGCGCTGGTGCTGGGCATCTTCTTCGGCGTGGGGCCCGAGCAGCTGGGGCTCACGGAGGACGGCTCCGACCCGGCGGTGAGCGCCTCGCCTGCGGGGCGGGTGGCGCAGGCGTGCCGTGAGGGGGCAGCGGACGCGTACGCCCGGGAGGAGTGCCGGATCGTCGGGGTGGTCACCAGCGTGCAGGACTACTGGCGCGGGGAGTACCAACGGCGGGGCGGGCGGTATACCGACGCGCGCACGGTGCTGTTCAGGGGCAGGGCCGGGACCGCCTGCGGGGCGGCGCCGCCGGCGGTGGGGCCGTTCTACTGCCCGGGCGACGGGCGGGTCCACCTGGACCTGGGGTTCTTCGATGAGCTGCGCACCCGGTCCGGCGCGACGGGCGGGCGGTTCGCGCGGGCGTATGTCGTGGCGCACGAGTACGGGCACCACGTGCAGGAGCTGATGGGCACGCTTCGTGCGACCGGGGACGGGCGGCGGGGCGCGGGCGGCCGGGCCGTGCGCGTGGAGCTTCAGGCCGACTGCTACGCCGGGGTGTGGGCGCGGTACGCGACGCGGACGCCGGACGGCAGGACGGGCCGGACGGTGCTGTCGCGGCTGACGGACGAGGACGTCCGGGACGGACTGGAAGCGGCGGCCGCGGTGGGCGACGGCTGGGTCCAGCGGCGGTCGCGGGGGCGGGTGACGCCGGAGAGCTGGAGGCACGGTTCGGCTGAGCAGCGGCAGCGGTGGTTCGCCACCGGCTACCGGACCGGCGACACGGCCCGGTGCGACACCTTCCGGTGAGCCTGGACCGCTCGGGGGTGCGTTGTCAGTGGCGACTGCCAGACTGAATCCAGCTGAGATCCGGATCACAGTCGCGTCGCCGAAGTCGGTGGAGTCGATCGAAGTCAGTGAGAGGCCGCAGGCCACACCCGAAGCGGAGAGTGATCAGCATGGCGCACGTACCGAGCATCTATCCGACGATCCTGTACGAGGACGCGAAGGCGGCCATCAGGACGCTGAAGGAAGCCTTCGGTTTCACCGAGGTGAGTGTGTACGAGGGCGAGGACGGCTATGTCGTCCACTCCGAACTGGCGTATGGGAACGGCATGGTGATGCTGGGAACCAAGGGAGGGGAGGGCGTCTTCGCCAAGGCGATGGCGGGCGCGGGGCCGGTGGGGGTGTATGTGGTCGTGGAGGACGTGGACGCCCACCACGCACGGGCCGTGGAGCACGGGGTGGAGATCCTGATGCCGCCCACGGACCAGGAGTACGGCTCCCGCGACTACATGGCGCGGGACGCCGAGGGCAACGTCTGGAGCTTCGGGACGTACGCCCCCGGCGCCACGGGGTAGGGCCCCTGAGTCACGCCCCGCCGGTGTGCACCTGGAAGGCCGCGCGGCGCACCGCCTTGGCGAGGGCGGGGTCGGGGTGTGCCGCGGCCAGGGCGACCAGTACCTGGACGGTGCGGGGGTGGCCGACCGCGCGGACCTCGTCGAGCAGCGCGGGGACGGTGCCCTGGACGGCCGATTCCAGGTGCCGGACCAGCAGGGCGCTCTCGCCGTGGTCGGCGACGGCCGCCGCGGTGTCCACCCACAGCCAGGTGGCCTCCTCGCGGGTCAGGACGTCGGGGGCGTCGTCGGGGTCGGCGCCCTCGTACTCGGCGAGCCAGAGCAGGGCGTAGGGGCGCAGCGAGACCTCTTCGGCGGCGGCGCGCACCTCGGCCTCCGCCGGGGCCCCGACGACCCGGAGGGCTTCGAACGCGAGGCCGCGCAGCAGGGCGTCCTCGCCGCGGGCGACGGCGAGCAGTTCGGCGACGGCGCTGCGCACGGGGCGGGCGGCGAGCCAGGCGCGGTACTCGACGCGGGCGGGGCCCGGGGTGAGGCGGGCGCAGCCGCGCAGCATGTCCTCGGCGGACTGCTCGATGTGGCCGGCGGGGCTCTGCGCGGCCACGCAGATCTGCTCCAGCTTGACCCACACCGCCCAGTTGCCGAGGGGGGTGAGCGTGGCGTGACCCTCGCCGAGGGTCAGCGCGCCGACGGCGGCCAGGCCCTCCAGGGCCCAGTCGAGGAGACGGGAGAGGGAGTCGGGGCCGGGCAGAGGCTGCGGCCGCGGGCCGTCGGGGGCGACCTCGCAGCGCTCCTCGCGGAGTTCCGCGACGCGCTGCTGGAGCAGGTCGAGCAGCGCCGGTACGGGCACCGGGCCGGCCGAGAGCTGAAGGAGGGAGAGCACCTGGGGGAAGGCTTCCACGACCTCGGCGACGGCGGCGGGGGCGACGTCGTCGGGCGCCGGGTGGACGAGTGACCAGGCGTCGAAAAGGGCGACCCAGCCGCGCAGGACGGCCGAGTCGTCGCGGTCCCAGGCGCGCAGCCGCCAGCCGGGGCGGGCGGTGTCGCCGTGCAGTTCGACCAGCCCGGCGAGGCGGGCGCGGTCCCAGCCGGCGCGGACCTGGGCCGGCGTCAGATCGAGCGCGGTGGCAGCCCGTTGCGTGGCGGATGTGGCGTCCCGGTCCCGGTCACGGTCGCGCTCGACGGCGGCCCAGCGGGCGATGCGCACGGCGTCGGCGAGCACCGCCCTCGCCTGGCGCGCCAGCTCAGCGGGCGGCGGCGTCCCCTCCGGCGGCCTGGGGACCGGCCGGTTGCGCCGGGTCGTCACGGCCCGTCGGGCCGTGGCCAGGGGCCGCGGACGGACGAGTCGGAGTCTGGAGTTGCGCGCCAGTTGCTCATCAGGCTTTCGAGACGTCACGGGGGCAGTCTTCCCGCTGACGCCCCGAAAGCCCAAACGGAATGCGCTTCGCCGCCCCCGGCACCCCCCTGAAGCCCCCGCCGGCCGCGCTGCGGACCGCCCTCAGGGCCCGCCCGCGGGCGGCGGGGGGCGGGGAGGGGGGCTGGCCGGGGGTGGCCGGAGAGCGGGCCGGAGACATCCCGCGCACCGCGGACCCGATCGCCCGCAGGCTCTCGACGTCGGCCCAGTGCGCGTCGTCGACGACGACCACGAGCGGTTCCGGCCGCTGCCATGCCCCCCAGAGCTCATGGAGCCGCCGCG
>NZ_JAUEPL010000060.1 GCF_030406405.1 Streptomyces ficellus | reverse complement strand
ATCAAGAAGAAGCCCGAGGGCATCTACTCGGTCATCGACCTGCAGGCCGAGCCTGCGGTCGTCAAGGAGCTCGACCGCCAGATGAACCTGAACGAGTCGGTCCTCCGGACCAAGGTCCTCCGTCCCGAGACCCACTGAGCCCCGGCTCAGAGGTCATCGGGTTCGAGTAGCAGCAGCAAGCAGCCAGAAGCTATCCCGCCGAGAGGTTCCCCATGGCAGGCGAGACCGTCATCACGGTCGTCGGCAATCTTGTCGACGACCCCGAGCTGCGCTTCACCCCGTCCGGTGCGGCGGTCGCGAAGTTCCGTGTCGCGTCCACCCCCCGCACCTTCGACCGTCAGACCAATGAGTGGAAGGACGGCGAGAGCCTGTTCCTGACCTGCTCGGTCTGGCGTCAGGCGGCGGAGAACGTCGCCGAGTCGCTCCAGCGCGGCATGCGTGTCGTCGTGCAGGGCCGACTGAAGCAGCGGTCCTACGAGGACCGCGAGGGCGTCAAGCGCACGGTCTTCGAGCTGGACGTCGAGGAAGTCGGCCCCAGCCTCAAGAACGCCACGGCCAAGGTCACCAAGACCACCGGTCGGGGCGGCCAGGGCGGCTACGGCGGTGGCCAGCAGGGCGGCGGCAACTGGGGCGGAGCCCCGGCTGGTGGCCAGCAGGGTGGCGGCGCTCCCGCCGATGACCCCTGGGCGACCAGCGCGCCGGCCGGTGGCCAGCAGCAGGGCGGCGGAGGCAGCTGGGGCGGAAGCTCCGGCGGTTCCGGCGGCGGCTACTCGGACGAGCCCCCCTTCTAGAGGGTTCGGGCTCGTACCCCACTTCTTGATCACACAGGAGATACACCATGGCGAAGCCGCCTGTGCGCAAGCCGAAGAAGAAGGTCTGCGCATTCTGCAAGGACAAGACCGCTTACGTGGACTACAAGGACACGAACATGCTGCGGAAGTTCATTTCCGACCGCGGCAAGATCCGTGCCCGCCGCGTGACCGGCAACTGCACGCAGCACCAGCGTGACGTCGCCACGGCCGTCAAGAACAGCCGTGAGATGGCGCTGCTGCCCTACACGTCCACCGCGCGATAAGAGAGGGTGACCGAAACATGAAGATCATCCTCAAGCACGAGGTCTCCGGCCTCGGCACCGCCGGTGACGTCGTCGACGTCAAGGACGGTTACGCTCGCAACTACCTGGTCCCGCGTGGTTTCGCGATCCGCTGGACCAAGGGTGGCGAGAAGGACGTGGCGCAGATCCGCCGCGCCCGCAAGATCCACGAGATCGCGACCATCGAGCAGGCCAACGAGATCAAGGCTCAGCTCGAGGGCACGAAGGTGCGTCTGGCTGTTCGCTCCGGCGACGCCGGCCGTCTCTTCGGCTCCGTGACCCCGGCCGACATCGCCTCGGCGATCAAGGCCGCGGGTGGCCCTGAGGTCGACAAGCGTCGGGTCGAGCTCGGTTCGCCGATCAAGACCCTGGGCTCGCACCAGGTCTCCGTGCGTCTGCACGCTGACGTCGTCGCGAAGCTCAACGTCGAGATCGTCGCTGCCTGAGCCACTGCTCTCGGCGATCGCATAGCGATGTAGCAACACAGAAGGGCCGCACCTCCGGGTGTGGCCCTTCTGCTGTGTTTCACGTGAAACATGGACTCGATCAACGCGTCGCGCCTGTGACCACCCAGCGGCCGGAGCGCATGCGCAGCCAGAGCGTCAGCATCCGGACCGTCATCATCAGCGCCATCGCCCACCACAGCGCCGTCAGCCCGCCGCCGAGTGCGGGCACCAGCAGGGCCGCCGGTGCGAAGACGAGCAGTGTCACCACCATGGCCCCGGCCAGATACCGGCCGTCGCCCGCGCCCATCAGGACACCATCCAGCACGAAGACCACTCCGGCGATCGGCTGGGAGAGCGCCACCACCAGCAGCGCGGGCAGCAGCGTGTCCTGGACGGTCGTGTCGGCCGTGAACAGCGGGATGAAGAGCGGACGAGCCAGGACGATCAGCGCGCCGAGCACCAGCCCCGAGGCGATGCCCCACTCCACCATGCGCCGACAGGCCCTTCGTGCCCCGTCGGCGTCACCTGCGCCCAGGTAGCGGCCGATGATGGCCTGTCCCGCGATGGCGATGGCGTCCAGGGCGAAGGCCATCAGGCTCCACAGGGACAGGATGATCTGGTGCGCGGCGACATCGACGTCGCCGAGCCGGGCGGCGACGGCGGTGGCGATCATCATGACCGCGCGCAGCGACAGCGTACGGACCAGGAGCGGAACCCCTGCCTGGGCGCTTGCCCGGATGCCGGCGGCATCAGGCCGTAGTGAGGCGCCGTGAAGCCGGGCTCCTCGTACGACCACGAAGAGGTAGGCCACGGCCATGCCCCACTGGGCGATCACGGTGCCCCAGGCGGAGCCCGCGATACCGAGGCCGGCGCCGTAGACGAGGACCACGTTGAGCACCGCGTTGGCCGTGAAGCCGGCGATGGCGACGTACAGCGGGGTCCGGGTGTCCTGGAGGCCGCGCAGTACGCCGGTGGCGGCGAGCACCACGAGCATGGCCGGTATGCCGAGGCTGGAGATACGCAGGTAGGTGGTGGCGTAAGGAGCGGCGGTGCTGGAGGCCCCGAAGAGATCGACCAGCCACGGTGCAGCGGGCAGGGTGACGGCGATGACGGCCACCCCCAGGAGCAGCGCGAGCCAGATGCCGTCCATGCCCTGACGGATGGCCGCCGGCAGGTCGCCGGCGCCGACCCGGCGGGCGACGGCCGCTGTGGTCGCGTAGGCCAGGAAGACGAAGACGCTCACCGCTGTGGACAGCAGGGCGGCCGCGATGCCGAGGCCGGCGAGCTGAGGGGTGCCGAGATGACCGACGATGGCACTGTCGACCATGACGAAGAGCGGCTCGGCGACGAGTGCTCCGAAGGCCGGGACGGCGAGCGCGATGATCTCACGGTCGTGTCGGCGGCGGTCGCTCTTGGGTCGGGCGGGGGCCTGGGTCATGAGGGCAATCTAATCTTCCACAGGTAAGAGATGCAATGCCTTAGTGATCCTTACTTTCCGGTGGGGTGGAGCCCGGGGTGTGCGCCGTTTGTTCTGATCTTGACGCAGCCGGGAAAGTTTTTCTCCCCCACAGCCGGTGGACGGAATAACACCAGGTCAGCGGCGGTGGCGTGGATCCGCTATGAGTTTGTCCACACGGCTGTCCCCCGCTCCGTGCACAGGTTCACTGGAGTTCTCCACAGCATCTGGGTCTTCACCCACAGGCCCTGTGGATAACCAGATTGGCTGACGGTGCCCGCGGGCCTACCGTGGTGCGGCGCTCGACGCGCCAGAAGCGGAGTTGAGCCTCTCGCTTTGTCAGTGTCGTGCCGTAGAAAGAGTGGCACGGCGAGGTCCGCGGAGCGGACGGGAGGAGGTGGGCCGGTGAGCATTCCCGAGCCCTTGGACGACCCCTGGACCGACACCGGTCCCGGTGACCGTCTGCCCGTCTCCCGTCAGCGCGGCAGCGACAGCCGTAGCCGTGGCCGGGGCCGTGAGGAGCAACACGAGCGGGGCAGCGACAGCGGGCCGTGGGACAGCGGCACGGGCGGTTTTGAGCGGGTGCCGCCGCAGGACCTCGACGCCGAGCAGTCGGTGCTCGGCGGCATGCTGCTCTCCAAGGACGCCATCGCGGACGTCGTGGAGATCATCAAGGGCCATGACTTCTACAAGCCGGCCCACGAGACCATCTACACGGCGATCCTCGACCTGTATGCCAAGGGGGAACCGGCCGACCCGATCACGGTGGGCGCCGAGCTGACCAAGCGCGGTGAGATCAACCGCATTGGCGGGGCGGCGTACCTGCACACCCTGGTCCAGTCGGTGCCGACCGCGGCGAACGCCTCGTACTACGCGGAGATCGTCCACGAGCGGGCGGTGCTGCGCCGTCTCGTCCAGGCGGGCACCAAGATCACGCAGATGGGATACGCCGCCGACGGCGACGTCGACGAGATCGTCAATTCGGCCCAGGCCGAGATCTACGCGGTCACCGAGCAGCGGACGAGCGAGGACTACCTGCCGCTCGGCGACATCATGGAAGGCGCTCTCGACGAGATCGAGGCGATCGGCTCGCGCAGCGGCGAGATGACCGGCGTGCCGACCGGTTTCACCGACTTCGACTCGCTGACGAACGGCCTGCATCCGGGCCAGATGATCGTCATCGCTGCTCGTCCCGCGATGGGTAAGTCGACATTGGCGCTGGACTTCGCCCGGGCCGCGTCCATCAAGAACAATCTGCCAAGCGTGATCTTCTCCCTCGAAATGGGCCGTAACGAGATCGCGATGCGCCTGCTGTCGGCGGAGGCACGGGTGGCCCTGCACCACATGCGCTCCGGCACGATGACGGACGAGGACTGGACGCGGCTGGCACGGCGTATGCCGGACGTCTCCCAGGCTCCGCTCTACATCGACGACTCCCCGAACCTGTCGATGATGGAGATCCGCGCGAAGTGCCGTCGCCTCAAGCAGCGGAACAACCTGAAGCTCGTCGTCATCGACTATCTCCAGCTGATGCAGTCCGGTGGCTCCAAGCGTGCCGAGAGCCGTCAGCAGGAAGTCTCGGACATGTCGCGAAACCTCAAGCTGCTGGCGAAGGAACTGGAGATTCCGGTCATCGCGCTATCACAGCTGAACCGTGGCCCGGAGCAGCGTACGGACAAGAAGCCGATGGTCTCCGACCTCCGCGAGTCCGGCTCCATCGAGCAGGACGCGGACATGGTCATCCTGCTGCACCGCGAGGACGCCTACGAGAAGGAGTCGCCGCGCGCGGGCGAAGCCGACCTGATCGTGGCCAAGCACCGTAACGGCCCCACCGCCACGATCACCGTGGCCTTCCAGGGCCATTACTCACGTTTCGTGGACATGGCGCAGACCTGATCGTCACCGAGCTGAACCTCGGCTCGGGGGGGGCTGGCACGAGGGCGCTGAGGCCGGTGGCGGGGGAATGTGGTCGACGGGGGCGACGGTGGGCCGGTAGATCTGGGGAATGACCTCATCTTTCGAAGCACTGCTTCCCAGCACCGAGCGGGCACTCCTGCACCGGGTCGCCACAGCGCAGGCCGAAGGGCGCACCCCTTCTCTGGTCGGCGCGGTGGCCAGGGACGGGCGGAGGTTGTGGGCCGGTGGGCGCAGTTGTGTGGACGGGCAGGCGCCGGACGCCGATACGCAGTACCGGATCGGCTCCATCACCAAGACGTTCACGGCCGTCCTGGTGATGCGGCTGCGTGACGAAGGGCTGCTCGATCTCGGGGACCCGCTGGAGAAGCACCTGCCCGGGACCGGTGTCGGCGAGGTGACGATTGGACAGCTGCTTGGCCACAGCGCTGGATTGGCGGCCGAGTCGCCCGCGCCGTGGTGGGAGCGTACGCCGGGGACACTGCGCCCGGAGCTTGCCGACGTGCTCGGGAAGCAGCCGCTGCTGCACCCGCCGGGGCGGCGTCACCACTACTCCAACACCGGTTACACACTGCTCGGTTCACTCGTCGAGGCGGTGCGGGGCGTGCCGTGGGAGGAGGCGCTGAAGGCCGAGATCCTGGAGCCGCTGGCGCTGGAGCGGACAAGCACCCAGCCTGCCGCGCCGCATGCCGGAGGGTGGGCGGTGCATCCATGGGCCGAAGTGATGCTGCCCGAACCGGCCGAGGATCTGGGGCTGATGGCTCCGGCCGGTCAGCTCTGGTCGACCGCTTCGGACCTCTGCCGGTTCGCCTCGTTCCTGGCGGACGGCGACGGGCGGGTACTGAGCGCGGAGACGCTACGGGAGATGCGTACCCCTGCTGTGCCGCCGGAGGCCGGTGACTGGGACGGTGGCTATGGGCTGGGCGTGCAGTTGGTACGTCGGGATGGGCGCACCCTCGTCGGGCACAGCGGTTCCCTGCCGGGTTTCCTCGCCGGTCTGTGGGTGAGCGTGGAAGACGATGTCGCCGCCGTCGTGCTGGCCAACGCGACGTCGGGCCCGCTGGCCGGCGCGGTCGCGGCTGACCTCGTGCGGATCGTGGCCGATGCCGAGCCGCGCATTCCGGAGCCCTGGCGACCGCTGCCCGGGGTCGATCCGGCGCTGCTGGATCTGACCGGACCCTGGTACTGGGGGACGTACTCCTACGGTCTCGGAGTCGTCGCAGATGGCGGTGTGGAACTGCGTCCTCTACGAGGGCAGGGGCGCGCTTCGCGCTTCCAGGCCGAGACGGATGGCACTTGGACCGGTCTGGATGGCTACTTCGCGGGGGAGACGCTGCGCGTCGTGCGACGAGCGGACGGCTCGGTGAGCCACCTCGACCTCGGATCGTTCGTGTTCACCCGGGAGCCCTACGAGCCGGGGGAAGCGGTACCAGGCGGCGTCGACGAGGGTGGCTGGCGCGGCCTGTGATGTTTCACGTGAAACACGGTGCCCGGAGGGCCTTCCGATGACGTCTGCCGACGGTGTACCCGCACGTACTAACCTCCGGTCCATGGCGAGCCCACGCAGACTCCATCTGTTCGACCTGGACGGCACACTGATCCGGGGGTCAGCGGCAGCCGTGGAGATTTCCCGCCAGCTCGGCCTCGGTGCTGAGATCGCTGAGCTGGAGCGCGAGTTCCTGGCACATGCCCTGGCTCCGGACGAGTTCGCCGTACGGGCCAGGGAGCTGTGGTCCGGGCTCACTCTGGAACACGTCGAGGCGGCGTTCGAGGGTGCGCCTTGGTTGACGGGCATCCGTGAGGTCTGGGGGGACATCCGGGCGGAGGGCGGCTACTGTGCCGTCATCTCCCTGTCGCCCGATTTCTTCGTCGAGCGGCTGTTGGACTGGGGTGCGCATGCCACCCACGGTTCACGTTGGCCTGCCGTGCCATTCACCCAGCCGGTCAATCGCGACGGCATTCTCAACGCATCCGCGAAAGTGAAGATCGCGAACCAACTCTGTGCAGGGTTGGGGGTGGAACTGGACGAGTGTGTTGCATACGGTGATTCCATGTCGGACGCGGAGATCTTCGCGACCGTCCCGGTAGCGGTGGCGATCAACGCGGACCATCATCTGTCCGGGCTTGCCACGCATGCTTATACGGGAGGCGATCTCCGGGAGGCCTACGAACTGGTACGAGAGCGTCGTTAGTTCAGAGACATGGCGGTAACGCAGCCTAACGAAAACTGGGTACGAAATCCGGTCTTTCCGCGCTCAGTCCGATGGGCCGGCAACTCCTGTCATGCTGCGACGACGGCAACTGCGGTCAATGTCACATCGAGTCGTAGTCGTCCCGATTCGCGGTGCGGGTGAGGGTTACTGTGGGCGGCAAGCAGCGATCACTAGGCGAAAAGCGGCGAATTGAGGCACCTTCCGGGCCGACGGAAGTGCGCAGACCGACCGAAAGATGTTCGAGGCGAGGCACTCTATGGACGCTCCGACCACCACGTCGGCCGACAACGGCACTTCCGGCGACAGCGGCGGGGGTGGCGGCTGGTTCACACCGCGCAAGCCGGTCCCGGCCAAGCCCGCCGGACCGGACGCCGCCCGTCCCGACGGGCTCCCCGGGCCTGCGGCGGGCGGACCCGCGGAGGACCCGGACGGGAGCCGCGAGCGAATAGCCGGCCAGCGTCGGCCCCTCACCTCCATACGCTTGGTGGGCGCCAGTGCGGCACGTACCTCTCAGTCGAGGCCCGGCGCCGGGACGTCCACCGACCCCTTCGCCGCCCCCCGGCCCCAGGCAGCCGCTGCCGGGCCCGCGCACCCCCCGGTGGCTTCCCTTGGTCCTGCCGAGGCCCTGACGGCCGGTGCTTCCCCGGCCGACCCACGGACCCCCGAGCCCCGCACTGCCGAGTCCCGCACTGCCGAGTCCCGCACTGCCGAGCCCCGGCCCGCCGAGCCCGTGACCTCCGCGCCGGTGGCGCAGGAGCCGCCGACCGTGCCGTGGCCGGACGGCTCGGGCGCCCAGCAGCCGGCGCCTGAGCCGCCTGTTGCCCAGCAGCCGGCACCTGAGCCGTTCGCCAACCGGCGGCCTTCAGCTCCTCAGCCGGCCGTCGACCACCGCTCGGCGTCCCAACCGCCGGTCGACCACCGCCCGGCACCCCAACCGCCGGTCGACCACCGCTCGGCACCCCAACCGCCGGTCGACCACCGCTCGGCAGCCGAGACGCCGACCAGCCACCCTGACACCGGGGACCGCGCTCACGAGCCCCGGGGCGTACCGGACGCCGTTCCCGCCGGGCAGTCCGGCCCCGAGCCGGCCGTGGAGTCAGGGTCGCCCGACGCGATACGCATCCGGCGGACGCTCGGCGAGGTCGCCCCCGTGTCCGACAAGGTCACCTCGTACTTCTACGCCCTGCTCTTCACCCGCCACCCCGAGCTGCGCACCCTCTTCCCCGCCGCCATGGAAGCGCAGCGCGACCGGCTCCTCAAGGCGCTGCTCACCGCCGCCGAGCACATGGACAACCCCGAGGTGCTCACCGATTACCTCCAGCACCTGGGCCGCGGCCACCGCAAGTACGGCACCGACGCCTCGCACTACCCGGCCGTCGGCGAGGCCCTCATCGGTGCGCTGAGCCGGTACGCGACGACGACGTGGGACGAGGAGACCGAGGCGGCCTGGGTCCGCACGTACACCACGATCTCCCAGATCATGATCGACGCGGCTGCCGAGAACGAGCGCCACGCCCCCGCCTGGTGGCACGCGGAGGTGGTCTCGCACGATCTGAGAACGCCCGACATCGCGGTCATCACCGTCCGCCCCGACCAGCCGTACCCCTTCCTGGCCGGGCAGTACACAAGCCTTGAAACCCCGTGGTGGCCGCGGATCTGGCGGCACTACTCCTTCGCCTCGGCGCCCCGCTCCGACGGTCTGCTGTCGTTCCATGTGAAGGCCGTCCCGGCCGGGTGGGTGTCCAACGCCCTGGTGCACCACGCCCGCCCCGGTGACGTCCTGCGCCTGGGCCCGCCGGCCGGCTCGATGACCGTCGACCACAGCACCGACAACGGCCTGCTGTGCCTGGGCGGCGGCACCGGTATCGCACCCATCAAGGCGCTGGTCGAGGATGTCGCCGAGCACGGTGCGCGGCGCCCCGTCGAGGTCTTCTACGGCGCCCGTACCGATCACGATCTGTACGACATCGACACCATGCTGCGGCTCCAGCAAGTCCATCCGTGGCTGGAGGTGCGGGCCATCATCGACGGCAAGACGCAGTTGCCGGATGTGGTGCGCGAGTACGGCCCCTGGAACGAGTACGACGCGTACCTCTCCGGCCCGCCCGGCATGATCCGCAGTGGTGTCGACGCGCTGCGGGGCGTCGGCATGCCGTACGAGCGGATCCGCCACGACTCGCTGGAGGAACTCGTCGCGGCGGCCGACTGAACCGGCCCAGGGTGGTCCCGGGCCCGTCAGCCGAGGTCAGGGGCGTGCATGGCGCGTACGCCCTCGATGTTGCCGTCCAGGTAGTGCCGGAGCGACAGCGGTACGAGGTGGACGGCGGCGATCCCGACCCGGTTGAAGGGCACCCGTACGATCTCGTACTCGCCGACCGGCTCCTCGACCTCGGGGCCGTGCCGCTGAGCGGGATCCATCGACTCCAGGCGGCACACGAAGAAGTGCTGCACCTTCACGCCCGAGACGCCACCGTCCACGATGTGCTCGACCGTGTCGACGAAGCAGGGGACCACATCGGTGATCTTGGCGCCGAGTTCTTCGTGCACCTCACGGTGGAGGGCGTCGACGACCGTCGCGTCTCCCGGCTCGACCCCGCCGCCGGGGGTGAGCCAGTACGGATCCATGCCCGGCTTCGTGCGTTTGATCAGGATGAGATCGTCACCGTCGAGCAGAATGGCGCGTGCGGTGCGCTTGACCACTGGACGTTCGGTCATGGCTTGAAAATGGCCCGTAGAAGCCCTTCTGAAACACCCCGCACCAGCCGTCACCAGTCGGTCGCAGCGCGCAGCAGCGCTTCGTGCGCCCGCGCGATGTGCGGCAGGGACAGCGTGCCGGCGCGTACGGCCAGGAAGTACGTCCGCAGCGGGGGCACCGGCGGATCCAGCAGCGCCACCAGTCGGCCGCTCTCCAGGGCGTCCGCGCACAAGTAGCGGGGCAGTACGGCGAGGCCGGCGCCCGAGGCGGCGGATTCGAGGACGGCGCGCAGGTCGGGTGCGATGACGGTGGCCGCGGCGGCCGGTTTCGACTCGAAGACCGCAGCCCAGTAGCGCGCGACGAACGGCAGCGACTCATGAACCTCGATCACCGGCAGCTGCTCCAGCACGACGGCGCCCTTGCGCAGCAGAACGCCGGGCGCCAGCCGGGCCGCCCAGCGGGGGGAGGCGACGAGGACATGCTCCTCGTCGCAGAGCGGGGTCGCGGTGAGCAGGCCGCCGCGTGGCCGCGCCGTGGCGATGGCCAGATCGTGGTGCCCGGCGGCCAGTCCGCCCAGGACGTCCTCGGCGGCGGGGACCAGCGATGTCCGCAGCGCCAGCCCCTGGGCTACCAGCGCCGTCAGGGCGGGCAGGGCGCGTACGGAGGTGAACTCGGGCGGTCCGGCGAAGTGGAGCGTCCGTACACCCGACTCGTCGTCCAGACCTGCTTCGGCGATCTCGACCAGCGCGTCCAGGTGCGGCGCCGCACGGTGGGCCAGCTCGTCGCCGATGGTGGTGGGCGTGACGCCACGGGCCTGGCGCAGGAACAGCGGGCGGCCCAGCTGCCGCTCCAGGGTGCGGATCTGGCTGGTCACCGCCGGTTGTGAGAGGCCCAGCAGGGCGGCGGCGCGGGTGAAGGAGCCGGCCCGGTGCACCGTGACGAACGTGCGCAGCAAGGCCAGATCCATGCCCCTCCCTCCTCGTCCCTCTCGCCCCGGCCGGAAACCCGTCGACGGACGCCGCCCGCACGGACAACCGCCCGCACGGACAACCGCCCGAGCGGCCATGGCCGGCACGGACACAACCGCCCGAACGCAGTCAGGACTGTCCAACGATAAATAAGTCGATAGGCTGCTGTCGCTACTGTGATTGGACACTGACGCTCAGTCAACTAGCCTTGGCCAGGCGGATCTCCGCGCGTAAAGCAGGGCGGTCCGAGCCACGAGGGGGGAGGCTCGGACCGCCCTTTCGCGTGCCGAACCGCCTTATCCGGCCTGTCCGCCCGCCTCGTCGAGAGCGCGCAGCACGTCCGGCACCAGATCCTCGGCGTCCTCGGCGCCGACCGAGAAGCGGATGAAGCCCTCCGGCACCGCGTCCCCACCCCACCGTCCGCGCCGCTCCGCCGTCGACCGCACCCCGCCGAAGCTGGTCGCGTCATCGACCAGCCGCAGCCTGTCCAGGAAGCGTTCCGCCCGCTCCCGGTCGGGCAGGACGAACGAGACGACCGACCCGAAACGGCGCATCTGCCCGGCCGCGACCCTGTGCGACGCGTCACCGGGCAGGCCCGGATAGCGCAGGCCGCTCACGTCCTCGCGCGCCGACAGCGCTTCGGCGAGCGCCAGGGCGGTCGCGCACTGCCGGTCGACGCGCAGGTGCAGCGTGGCCAGCGACCGGTGGGCGAGCCAGGCCTCCATCGGACCCGGGATCGCTCCGACGATCTTCCGCCAACGCCGTACGGAAGCGGCCGACTCGGCGTCACGGCAGGTCACGTGCCCGAGCAGGATGTCACCGTGCCCGGTCAGGCCCTTGGTGTCGCTGGCCACGGAGAAGTCCGCACCCAGCTCCAGCGGGCGCTGCCCGAGGGGCGTGGCCAGGGTGTTGTCCACCGCGACGAGTGCGCCCCCGGCGTGCGCGGCCGCCACCAGCCGCCGGATGTCGCACACGTCCAGCCCCGGGTTCGACGGCGTCTCGATCCACAGCAGGCGTGCGCCGTCGAGGGCGGCCAGCTGCGCGTCGCCGCCGGTCGGGGCGGTGCGCACCTCGATCCCGTACGCCTCCAGCTGCTCGCGCACCAGCGGCAGCGCCTGGTAGCCGTCGGACGGCAGGACAACCGCGTCCCCGGCCTTGAGCTGCGAGAACAGCACCGCCGAGATCGCCGCCATCCCGGATGCGAAGACAACCGTCTCGACATCCGAGTCCCCCGGGGCCTCCAGCTCGCCGATGGCGCGCTCCAGGTGGGTCCAGGTCGGATTCTCGTCCCGCCCGTATGTGTACGGCCCGGTCGGGTCGCCGGGCAGGTGGTAGTGGGCGGCGAACACCGGCCCGGGCAGGGTGGGTTCGTACTTCTGCGGTTCGGGAAGACCGGCCCGTACCGCTCGTGTCCCGTCGCCCATGCGCCTGCGTTCCATCAGTCCTTCCCATCGGGCAGGACGAGGTTCATGGCCCACGACACCACGGAGATGATCAGGCCACCCAGTACGGCGGTCCAGAAGCCCTCGACGTGGAAGGTCAGGTCGAGCTTCTCGGCGAGCCACGAGGTCAGCAGCAGCATCAACGCGTTCACGATGAGCGTGAAAAGGCCGAGCGTGAGGATGAACAGCGGCAGTGTGAGCAGCTTCACGACCGGCTTGACGAGGAAGTTGACCACGCCGAAGACCAGGGCCACCAGGATGAGGGTGAGGGTCTTCTTCCCGGTGTTGTCACCGGTCAGCGTGATGTCCTCGAGCAGCCAGATCGCCACTGCCAGAGCGGCCGCGTTCGCGATCGTCTTGACTAGGAAATTCATCATGTGTCTGATCGTGGCAGACATGATCGGACCAAGTGCAGGGGCGGACGGGCGATGAAGGAATTCCGACTGGATGAGCTGGAGGCGGAGCGCGCCGCCCATGATGGCGCGTATCTGCAGTTCCTTCGCGAGCGGAACATGTCGGTGGGCCTGTACGCGCTCGACGCCGGGCAGCTCGACCCGCAGCAGCCGCACAAGGAGGACGAGGTGTACTTCGTCGTCAGTGGGCGTGCCTCGATCACGGTGGGGATGGAGACGACGCGGGTGGGGCGGGGCAGTGTGGTGTATGTGCCGGCCGGAGTGCCGCACAAGTTCCACCACATCACCGAGGACCTGCGGGTGATGGTGGTCTTCTCTCCTCCCGAGAGCTGAGCCGCCGCCCCCGGTTCCCTAGGGGACGGATCAGGGCAGATCGAGGGCTGGGCAACGCCCGCGCGCGGCGCCCGGCCCCTAGCATCGAGTGACCAAGGTCTGAAATATCACGAGAGATGAGGTAGGGCGATGGCGGTACGGGAATTTCTTACGGGAATGCCGTGGTGGGTGAAGTGGATCGCCATACCTCTCATCGCCCTGGTGGTCTTCGGTGGTGTGATCGGGACGGTGATGAGTGTCCTGATCGGTCTGCTGTTCAAGGTGCTGGTGTTCGTCGTCCTCGTCGGTGGACTCATTTACGTCGTACGGAAGTTCATGTCGTCCTCGTCGTCCAGCGGCGACTGGTGACACGGGCGTACGGAAATCCCGGCCATCCGCCCGGCCGTTAGCCCGGGCGGGGGAACGGCCCGGGCGAAACCTCACCCCGAACGGAGGCTGCCATTAGAGTGGCAAGCCTCCGCTGCCCTTGGAATCAAGGGGTTGGCAAACGCCCTACCAGCGGTTTGTACGACTGAACTGGGCGTAATGCCTGGGGGTGACCTTTGGCCACGCCACCGAATTCCGCTACCGCTGCCCCTACCTTGATCGCCTCTGTGCAGCGTGCACTGAGGCTGCTGGAAGCCGTGGGTTCTCATGCCGACGGGGCCCCAGCGAAGCAGCTCGCGCGCGAGACGCACCTGCCGCTTCCCACCGCCTACCACCTTCTGCGCACCCTGACGCATGAGGGCTATCTACGCCGGGACAACGGCGTGTTCCTCCTCGGTGACGCGGTAGGGCAACTAGCGGGCGGAGCCGCGCAGAATCGTCGCAGCAAGATCGCAAACTCATTGGCGCACTGGCGCGACACCATCGGCGTCCCTGTCTACTTCGCGGTCTACGAAGACGGCGAGATCGAGCTCGTCGCCGTCGCCGACACCCCCGCGGCACCCGCCGTCGACGAGTGGGCCGACTTCCGCGAAACCGGCCACGCTCATGCCATCGGCCAGTGTCTGCTCAGCCAGCTCGACGAGAGGGCGCGCCGGGATCACCTGGACCGACACCCCGTGCAGCCGATCACTCCGTACACGGTGTGTGACGGACGGACGCTGCTTGAGCGGCTGGAGGCCACGGAACGGATGCAGCCGGTTGTGGAGCGACAGGAATACGCGCTCGGTACCGTCTGTGCCGCCGTCCCCGTCGCGGCCGGTTCCGCAGCCGCGGTGATGGCCATCTCCGTGCCGCTTCACCAGGAAGAACGCCTGTTGCCCGCGGTCCACCGACTACGGCTCGACATCGGGAGGCTGTTCGGTTCGCTCGTGTTCTCTATCAGTATCTGAAAAATCACTCCTTGTGATCCTGGGTGCTGTACAGGACGATGGCGCCGTGCAGGCCGGTACGGATCATTCCTGGCCGTTTTCATTGATGATCTTCAACAGCTGTTGTTCACAACTGCCTCATCCACTGCGGGGTACATGATGCGCGAGTCAGTTCAGGCCGAAGTCCTGATGAGCTTCGTCGTTTCGGAGGAGCTCTCCTTCCGGATTCCGGTCGAGCTCGGTTACGAGACGAGAGACCCCTTCGCGGTGCGGATGACGTTCCACCTCCCCGGCGACGCGCCCGTGACGTGGGCGTTCGGCAGGGAATTGCTTCTGGACGGCATCAACGCGCCCAGTGGTGACGGCGATGTGCACATCGCGCCCACCGGTGTGGGAGACCTGTCGGATGTGAGCATCCGGCTACAGGTCGGCGCCGATCGCGCGCTGTTCCGGGCCAGTGCGCCACCGCTGGTGGCCTTTCTCGACCGCACCGACAAGCTCGTGCCCCTGGGGCAGGAGCGCGCGCTCGGGGAGTTCGAGGAGGACCTGGAGGAGGCGCTGGGCCGGATCCTCGCGGAGGAGAACGCCGGCTGACACCGCGCCGCCCTTTCTCACGCGGATCTTTCTCACGCGGAGTCTGACGCGGGCTGCCATGCGGAGTCTGACGCGGGCTGCCATGCGGAGTCTGCGCGGAATCTCAGGTGACGTCTCGCGGCGACTACTTCTTACGGCGGCGGCCCCGTCCCCCACCACGTACCACCGCCGTCACCGTGCCTCCCGGCCGGTCCGCCGAGACCACCAGGGCAGCCAGGGCGGTCGTCACGGGCACCGAGGCCACCAGACCGATCGAACCCACCAAGGTCCGCACGATTTCTTCCGCGACCAGTTCACTGTTGGCCACCGTCCCCACGCTGCTCTGAGCGATCGAGAACAGCAGAAGCAGGGGGAGGGCAGCGCCCGCGTACGCCAGCACCAGGGTGTTCACCACTGAAGCGATGTGATCACGGCCGATCCGGATACCCGCCCGATACAGGCCCCGCGGCCCCATGGTCGGATCCGCCTGGTGCAGCTCCCACACCGCCGACGTCTGGGTCACGGTCACATCGTCGAGCACACCCAGCGAGCCGATGATGACTCCGGCCAGCAGCAGACCGGACATGTCGATGTTCGGGTAAAGGCCATGGATGAGGCCCGTGTTGTCGTCGGTGTTGCCGGTCAGTGACGCCCAGCCGATGAAGAGCGAGCCCAACAGGCCGATCAGCAGGAGGGAGATCAGCGTTCCGATGACCGCCACTGACGTCCGGGCGGTCAGGCCGTGACAGCTGTAGAGCGCGATCAGCATGATGGCGCTCGACCCGATCACCGCCACGACCAGGGGGTTCGAGCCCTGGAGGATCGCCGGGAGAATGAAGAGGGTCAGTACGGCAAAGCTCACCGCGAGCGCGATCAGCGCCATCACCCCGCGCATCCGGCCGACCGCCACGACCGCCAGCGCGAAGATCCCGGCGAGCAAGGCCATCGGCACCTTGCGGTTCACGTCGGTCACTGAATACTGCAGGTCACGTGGGGCGTCGGGGGCGTACGCCACTACCACCCCCTGGCCCTCGTCCAGTTGGCGCGGCGCGTCCGGCTGCACGATCTCCACGAACCGCCGGCCCTTGTCCTTGCCCGTGGTGACCTCGACCGTCGCCTTGGCGCACTGCCCTTGCTGCGCGTTGACCGCCTCGCGCCCCTCGGGCGTCGTCGTGTCACCGGTAGGTGGGACCTGCGCGGCGTTCACGTCCCTGCAGTCCACCTTCTCGACCTGGACGACCTTGCCCTGCTCGGTCTGCCGGTCGAAGCCGACCCCTGTGCGCTCGTGTGCCGGGGCGCCGCCGGGCCACAGGACGGCGAGTCCGACGAGTACCGCGGTGGCGAAGGGGATCAGTACCGCCGCGATGACCTTGCGCAGATGCTTGGACACGGGCGCGGCGGGGCCGTGGCTGTGCGCATGGCTGTGGGTATGACCATGCGCCTGTCCGGCCGGCTCGGGGGTCTGCTGCGAGGAAGTCACCGACCGATCATCGCAAGAACGACCGGGGCCCTCTGTTCAGCGCGGCCGGGATGGCGTTAGCGTGGTGGCACCTTTGCACACGCGGGAGCTCGGAGCACCGGGCTGAGAGGGCGCTGATATCCGTACAAAAGTGTACGGAAACCGCTGCGTCGACCGCCGAACCTGTTACCGGGTAATGCCGGCGTAGGGAGTAGGTCACAATGACCGTTCAGGACGCACGCACGCCTGCCTCCAACCAGAACGAGGAGGCCGGGAAGTCCATCGGCTGGCACAAGGGATACATCGAGGGCTCGCGCCCCGATCTTCGTGTGCCGGTCCGCAAGGTGCACCTCACCAACGGCAAGGACGTGACGCTGTACGACACGTCAGGGCCGTACACCGACCCGAATATCGAAACCGATGTACGTCGTGGTCTGCCGCCGCTGCGGGAGAACTGGATCATTGGCCGCGGCGACACCGAGGAGTACGCGGGCCGCCCGGTACGCCCCGAGGACGACGGGATCAAGCACACCGCGCCGCGCGGTGGCCTGCGCAACCTCGACGCCGTCTTCCCCGGCCGCCCGCGCCAGCCCCGCCGGGGGCGCGACGGCCAGGCGGTGACGCAGCTCGCGTACGCCCGCCGGGGCGAGATCACGCCGGAGATGGAGTACGTCGCGATCCGCGAGAACGTCTCCCCCGAGGTCGTGCGTGAGGAGATCGCGGCCGGCCGCGCGGTGCTGCCGGCCAACGTCAACCACCCCGAGATCGAGCCGATGATCATCGGCAAGCGGTTCCTGGTGAAGGTCAACGCCAACATCGGCAACTCGGCGGTCACCTCCTCGATCGAGGAAGAGGTGGAGAAGATGACCTGGGCGACCCGCTGGGGAGCCGACACGGTCATGGACCTCTCCACCGGCCGCAACATCCACACCACTCGTGAGTGGGTGCTGCGCAACTCGCCCGTGCCGATCGGGACCGTGCCGCTCTACCAGGCCCTGGAGAAGGTCGACGGCAAGGCCGAGGAGCTGACCTGGGACATCTACAAGGACACGGTCATCGAGCAGGCCGAGCAGGGCGTCGACTACATGACCGTCCACGCCGGCGTGCTGCTGCGGTATGTGCCGCTGACCGCGCGCCGCAAGACCGGCATCGTCTCGCGCGGCGGCTCCATCATGGCCGCGTGGTGCCTGGCGCACCACAAGGAGTCGTTCCTGTACGAGAACTTCGAGGAGCTCTGCGAGATCCTCGCCGCGTACGACGTGACGTACTCGCTGGGCGATGGCCTGCGGCCGGGCTCGATCGCGGACGCCAATGACGAGGCGCAGTTCGCCGAGCTGCGCACGCTCGGTGAGCTGAACCAGATCGCCAAGCGGCACAACGTACAGACGATGATCGAGGGCCCGGGACATGTCCCGATGCACAAGATCAAGGAGAACATCGACCTCCAGCAGGAGATCTGCGAGGAGGCGCCGTTCTACACGCTCGGTCCGCTGACCACCGATGT
Organism: Streptomyces ficellus; assembly: GCF_030406405.1. Classification (GTDB taxonomy): domain Bacteria; phylum Actinomycetota; class Actinomycetes; order Streptomycetales; family Streptomycetaceae; genus Streptomyces; species Streptomyces ficellus_B. The sequence continues at coordinate 18,955 of NZ_JAUEPL010000060.1, read as the reverse complement.
GGCCCCGGCCTACGACCACATCACCTCCGGCATCGGCGCGGCGATGATCGCCTGGTGGGGCACGGCGATGCTCTGCTACGTCACGCCCAAGGAGCACTTGGGCCTGCCCAACCGCGACGACGTGAAGACCGGCGTGATCACCTACAAGATCGCCGCGCATGCGGCGGACCTGGCCAAGGGGCACCCCGGCGCCCAGGAGTGGGACGACGCGCTGTCCGACGCCCGGTTCGAGTTCCGGTGGGAGGACCAGTTCAACCTGGCCCTCGACCCGGACACGGCACGGGAGTTCCATGACGAGACACTGCCCGCCGAGCCGGCCAAGACCGCGCACTTCTGCTCCATGTGCGGGCCGAAGTTCTGCTCCATGAAGATCTCGCAGGACATCCGGCGGGAGCATGGCGGCGATCTGAAGTCGGACGAGATCGAGGCCGGGATGGCGGAGAAGTCCAAGGAGTTCGCCGCCGCCGGTAACCGGGTCTACCTGCCTCTGGCGGAGTAGCGGAGCCCGGCCTGCGGTGAGGAGGGCCTGTTTCACGTGAAACGTCTGTTCGTTTCACGTGAAACAGGCCACCGCCACGCTTTTCCGGTGAGGTGGGCCGGCGGGGGAATGGTCAGTCCGGCTGGTGCTCGGGGCCGCCGAACTCCGGGCTGGTGAAGTCGGGGCTGGTGAACGTCGGCCGTGGGCCCGAACCGCCCTCGCTGGGGCTGGAGAACTCCGGTCCGCTGTAACCGACCTTCGGAATCCGGCTGACGTGGTGCGGAGGCACCCCCGAGACCGGGTCCGCGCTCGGATCGGCCAGCGCGTCCCGGAGGAACGGCATGATGCCCCGTTCCAGCAAGGCGTGACGCCATGCCTCCCTGGCGCGGGCGACCTCATCGGGGAGCTCCCCTCCCGGCTCCTGAGCCTGCACCTGGGTGGAGCTGTTGCGCAGGGCCGTGACCAGCAGGCCGATCGCGGCAGCCAGGATGCCGATCGCCGTCACCGCCCCGAAGAACCAGCCCGCCGCGAGCAGCGGATCGGCGATGGAAGGCGACGGGTCGAGCATCTTCAGGATGTAGCCCACGAGCAGGAAGATGACGGCCGCCGTACCGGCCAGAACCGGTGCCAGTACGGTGACGACAACCCCGACTCCGGCCCCCGGGCCGGCCTCGGCGTCGTCACCGGCCGGAGTCAGCACGGAGTTGATTGCGGACACCGCGGTGGGCGTGCGCGATTCCTCGCGCACCTTGACGAAGTGGTCGTACTCCGCGGCGGCGGCCGCGGAGATCAGCGCGGTTGCGTTCAGGGCCATGGTGCGCAGCTGCTCGGTGTTGAGCCGCTGCCCGATCCCGGCGAGGTCAGGACGGTCGTGCGCGTTGCGCAGTGCGTCGTCGAGGATGCGCTCGTACTCGGCGCGGTCCTCGGTCAGCAGGTGCGGAGCGCTGTTCATGTGCATCCCCCGATGCTCCGTAAGCCTGTTTGCCCGCGTAGAACGGGCAGTTCGGCAGAAACGGAGGAGAGCCTGCTACGGAAGTACCGATGGTAGAGCGGTTACGGCAAGGGGTGACAGAGGAATTCCGGAAATCGACTGCCGTGGTTGCGCTCAGTGAGGCAGCGGCAGTCGGACGACCAGCAGCTTTCCGGCCATGGTGACACCGCCGTCCATGGCGATCGCTAGCCCGTCCGCGTACACGTGCGGCCCTTCCACCGACGGGCCTGCGCCGTCCTCGCCGTCCTCGGAACCCACCTCGCCGAGGAGATACGGAATCGGGCTGTGGCCATGGACGACGCGCTGACCGCCGTAGGCCGCCAGCAGCTCCTGGACGGCCGTGGGACCGCCCTCGTCGCGGAACGCGAAGCGCTTGGTGAGCTTGCGGAACAAGTCCCAGCACTCGTCGGCGTCGCTGCGCGTGAGGATGTCGTGGACGGTGTCGTTGACGTCCTCGATCGTGGAGCCGTACTCCAGGTAGGCGGTGGTGTCGGAGTGCAGCAGCAGGTGCCCGTCCTCCTCGACCACGGCGTCGAGCCGCGACATCCACTGGAGGTGGACGTCCTGGAGGCGGTCCATGTCGCTCTTCTGGCCGCCGTTGAGGAGCCAGGCGGCCTGGAAGGTCGCCGTGCCGGCACCGGAGTTGACCGGGGTGTCGGCGAACCGCTTGGCGCCGATGAGCAGCAATTCGTGATTGCCCATCAGAGCCTTGCAGTACCCGCCCGCGGCGGCGGCCTCGGCGGACAGCCGCATGACCAGGTCGATGACGCCGATGCCGTCGGGGCCTCGGTCGGTGAAGTCTCCGAGGAACCACAGGCGGGCGTTGCCCGCGGCCCAGTGTCCTTCGGCGTCGATGAGGCCCTGGTGGTGCAGGGCGTCCAGGAGCTCGTCGAGGTAGCCGTGGACGTCACCCACGACGTAGAGAGGACCGGGGCCGTTCTCGGGAGCGGGCGACGCGGGGGCCGGGGCCGGGACCTCGGCGGGAGTGACGGAAACCTGGACGGTGTCGCCCCGGTTGATCACCGGCAGATCGCGCTCGGTGGGCGTGTAGCCCTCCGGCAACTCCCCCTCGGGGAAGGCGTTGCCGGGGTGAACGGTGTGACCCTGCACGGGCACCTGGGCGTACGGCGGTACGCGGAAGTCGCGCAACGTCGCCGTCCGCACCACGGGTCCTTGACCGGCCCCCTGAGTCATCGACCCCTCCACCACCGTCGCGACGCCCTACACCTGGCGGACCGGCCTGGTCGGGGCGGTCCGCGGTGTCGTCCGCCCATCATAGGAATGAGCCTTGTGCTGTGTGACGCACCAGGGGTGGTGAATCCGGGTGCACCGTGGGTTCACCGACCGTTTCGCCCCAATTGGCGCGGTCTGGTCCCGGTCGGGGCCAGCGGCCGGCCCCCCGGTCCGAATGGGTCGTCGCCCCTGGTCATTCCTGTGACGGCGACCGGGGAGGGCTGACGGTCGTACGAGGAGGGCGCCGCTGGGAGGACGTGCGGATGATCAGCTCCGTCGGTATCACCTGCTCGACCGGCCGTTCCGTGTCGACACCCTCGATGGCGTCGATGAGGAGCTGGACGACCGCGGTGCCGATCCGGCGGGGCTTGAGCGACAGGGTGGTGATGGGCGGCTCGGTGGCGGCGTACACGGTGGATTCACTGCAGCAGACCAGCAGCAGATCGTCCGGCACGCGCAGCCCGTAGCGACGGGCCGCCGCGAGGAGGTCGGTGCCGTTGGGATCGAAGAGCCCGTACACGGCGTCGGGGCGGTCGGGGCGTGCCAGCAGGCGGTCGGCCGCGACGGCCCCCGCGCACGGGTCGTGGGCGGGGTACGCCTCGTAGACCGGGTCCTGTCCGACCCGCTCGCACCAGTTGAGGTACGCGGTGGTGGACAGGCGGGTGTAGGTGTCGGTGGTGGTACCGGTGAGCAGGCCGATCCGGCGGGCGCCGGCGGCGGCGAGATGGTCGAGCAGGTCGAGGACGGCGGCTTCGTGGTCGTTGTCGACCCAGGCGGTGACCGGGAGGGTGCCGGCCGGGCGGCCGTCGGAGACGACGGGCAGGCCCTGACGGACGAGCTCGGTCACCACCGGGTCGTGGTCGGAGGGGTCGATGACGACGGTGCCGTCGAGGGCGACGTTCGACCAGACGTCATGGCGTGAGGTGGCGGGCAGGATGACCAGGGCGTAGCCGCGGGCGAGCGCGGCGGAGGTGGCGGCCCTGGCCATCTCGGCGAAGTACGCGAATTCGGTGAAGGTGAAAGGTTCATCCCCGTAGGTCGTCACGGTCAGGCCGATGAGGCCGGACTTGCCGGTACGGAGCGTGCGGGCCGCTGCGGAAGGGCGGTAACCCAGCCGGTCGGCGACCTCGCGGACATGGCGGCGGGTGGCGTCCGGGAGCCGGCCCTTGCCGTTGAGCGCGTCGGAGACAGTCGTGATGGAGACCCCGGCTGCGGCGGCCACGTCCCGGATGCCCGCTCGACCTTGCCGGCTTCCCCGGGTCTGTGCCCGGCTCACCTGGTGCTTCCCTGCTGCTGTCATGGCGAGCCGATAGTAGGGCGAGAGCGGGCGGTTGGGCCGGTCGCATATTCACTCGTTGACAGGCACGTTTCTGCACGGTCGCCACCCCCTAACAGCCTTGAAATGCAAGGTAGTTGGTGGGTTCTGTGTGGTGCCGCGAGTTGTCGGCGCGCATGTGCCTGCCAGCGGGACGATGTTTCGAAGAGGTCTCAACTCACCTCTACGGGGGATGCGCGCCACGGCGTGAGCCACGGGCGCGCGCCGCCCTGAGGAGCGCTCCCCCTGTTTTCCGCGCCGGTTTCCCGTCGAGGTGTGCGCCGGTCCCGGGTGGGTTTGGTGCCGGTTCCCCGGTGGGCTGTGGTGCCGGCTCCCCGGTGGGTCCGGCGCGGGTTCCTCGACAGGGGGTTTCACGCGGGTCCCGGCGGGTTCCGGGTGGGGGTCATCCTCGGGCTCCCTGTCGGAGTCCGCCTCCGGGTGCCCGCTGATCGCCGCGGGAAATTGGCCATTCGCAGCGGGACGGAATCCTCATAGGGTGAGCAGCATTGGTGGTACGTACGGTCGAGGAGGACCAGAGTGAGCGAGACGAGCGGGACGAGCCCGAAGCTGCGCGCCGTGCTGGACGGCATCCCCACCTACAAGCCGGGCAAGCCTGCCGCGGCGGAGGGACCGGTCGCGTACAAGCTGTCCTCCAACGAGAACCCGTACCCGCCGCTGCCGGGCGTGATGGAGAGCGCGCTGGCCGCGGCCGCGGGCTTCAACCGCTACCCGGACATGGCCTGCACCCGCCTGATGAACGAGCTCGCCGAGCGGTTCGGGGTGCCTGTGTCCCATCTGGCCACCGGCACCGGATCGGTGGGCGTGGCCCAGCAGCTGATCCAGGCCACCGCCGGCCCCGGTGACGAGGTCATCTACGCGTGGCGGTCCTTCGAGGCGTACCCGATCATCACGCAGATCAGCGGCGCGGCGTCGGTGCAGGTGCCGCTCACCTCCGGCGACGTTCACGACCTGGAGGCGATGGCCGGTGCGATCACCGACCGGACCCGGCTGATCTTCGTCTGCAACCCCAACAACCCCACCGGCACGGTGGTGCGCCGGGCCGAGCTGGAGCGGTTCTTGGACCGGGTGCCGTCCGATGTGCTGGTCGTGCTGGACGAGGCGTACCGGGAGTTCATCCGCGACCCCGAGGTGCCGGACGGGATCGAGATCTACCGCGAGCGCCCGAACGTCGCCGTGCTGCGGACGTTCTCCAAGGCGTACGGGCTGGCCGGCCTGCGGGTCGGGTTCGCCATCGCCCATGAGCCGGTGGCCGCGGCGCTGCGCAAGACCGCGGTGCCCTTCGGTGTGAGCCAGCTGGCGCAGGACGCCGCGGTGGCCTCGCTGTATGCGGAGGATGAGCTGCTGGGGCGGGTGGGCTCGCTGGTGTGTGAGCGCAAGCGGGTGTACGAGGGGCTCGTGGGCCAGGGGTGGACCGTGCCGGAGTCGCAGGCGAACTTCGTCTGGCTGCGGCTGGGTGAGCGGACCGTGGACTTCGCGGCGGCGTGCGAGCAGGCGGGTGTGGTCGTGCGGCCGTTCGCCGGGGAGGGCGTGCGGGTCACAATCGGCGAGAGCGAGGCGAACGACATCTTCCTGCGGGCCGCCGAGGCCTTCCGAAAGGAGCGTTTCTAGAGGCGGTCCAGCTGGGGCGTCCACGTGGGGCGGTCTTACCCGCGGCGCTCCACCTGGGCGGAGCCCGGCGGGGGTGGGCCGGGCCGGCGGCGTACGCGCCACGGGTGGTTGCCCGGCCGTTCCGCCGGCCCCTGGGGGCGACCCCGCACGGCACTGCCCGAGGCTGTCCGCCGGGTGCGATCGAGGGTGGCCGGGCTCAGGGGTACGAGCTCGACGCGGTTGCTCAGGGGTACACGAGCGACGCGGACCCTCGGGCGGACACGAGCTCGACGCGGACCCTCAGGCGGACACGAGCTCGACGCGGATCGGGTCGCCGGAGCGGACCGTGGCGAGGGCGCGGGGGTCGCCGTCGATGCGGCCGAGGACGTTGCACGGGCTCGCCAGACGGCACTCGTCGCCGCGTGAGATCGGTGTGGGCCCGTACGGCAGGGCGAGGGCGTCGCCCTCGGTCCAGAACGCCACCGTGCCCGGATCGACGACCTGCTGGGCGTCGGCCTCCAGGGCGGGGGAGGCGGGTGTCTCGAAGTAGACCTCCTCACCCCAGGTGCGGGCGGTGGAGACGATCGGGAGAGCCCCTGCCAGAGCTCTGCTGGTGGGGGTCTCGTCGAGGGTCGCGGTCACATGGCCGGCCGGCCAGGAGATTCGTATCTGCATCGCCAAATTCAACAATATGTTGAAGTTCTGCGGAAGAGGGGACCCCCTTTCATGTGCGGATTTCGTGTGAGTCATAATGGCTTGTGATTGTGAACGCATTCACAAGCGCGCCTGGTTCCTCCCAAGATCAACCGGAATCGGTAAGGCGACGCGTAGGCCGTAAGGAGCAGCTGACGTGGACCTGGCTCTGGCGCCAGAGACGCTGGCGCGGTGGCAGTTCGGCATCACCACCGTCTACCACTTCCTCTTCGTTCCCCTGACGATCTCCCTCGCCGCGCTCACCGCCGGTCTGCAGACGGCCTGGGTGCGGACGGGGAAGGAGAAGTACCTCAGGGCGACGAAGTTCTGGGGGAAGCTCTTCCTCATCAACATCGCGATGGGCGTCGTCACCGGCATCGTGCAGGAGTTCCAGTTCGGCATGAACTGGTCCGACTACTCGCGCTTCGTCGGTGACGTCTTCGGCGCTCCGCTCGCCTTCGAGGCGCTGATCGCGTTCTTCTTCGAGTCGACCTTCATCGGCCTGTGGATCTTCGGCTGGGACAAGCTGCCGAAGAGGATCCACCTGGCCTGCATATGGATGGTGTCGATCGGCACCATCCTCTCCGCGTACTTCATCCTCGCCGCCAACTCCTGGATGCAGCACCCGGTCGGCTACAAGATCAATGAGAAGACGGGGCGGGCCGAGCTCACCGACTTCTGGGCGGTGCTCAGCCAGAACACCACCCTCACCCAGGTCTTCCACACCATGTCGGCGGCCTTCCTGACCGGTGGCGCGTTCATGGTGGGTATCGCCGCCTTCCACCTGGCCCGCAAGAAGCACATCCCGGTGATGAAGACCTCGCTGAGGGTCGGCCTGGTCACCGTGGTCATCGGCGGCATGCTCACCGCGATCAGCGGTGACTTCCTCGGCAAGGTCATGTACCAGCAGCAGCCGATGAAGATGGCCGCGGCCGAGGCACTGTGGGACGGCGAGAGCCCGGCGCCCTTCTCGGTCTTCGCGTACGGAGATGTCGACAAGGGCCACAACAAGGTGGCCGTGGAGATCCCCGGCCTGCTGTCCTTCCTCGCCCACAGCGACTTCGAGTCGCACGTCCCCGGCATCAATGACACCAACAAGGCCCTCCAGGAGAAGTACGGACCCGGCGACTACCGGCCCAACATCCCCGTGGCCTACTGGGGGTTCCGGTGGATGATCGGCTTCGGCATGGCGTCCTTCTCGCTCGGGCTGCTCGGGCTGTGGCTGACCCGGAAGCGGTTCCTGCTGCCGGCGCGGCTGCGGGTGGGTGCGGACGAGATACCGCATCTGGTGCTCTTCCGTACGGCTCTCAGCCCGAAGTTCACCAGGCTGTACTGGCTCGTCGCGCTGTGGACGCTCGCGTTCCCGCTGATCGCGAACTCCTGGGGCTGGATCTTCACCGAGATGGGCCGTCAGCCCTGGGTCGTGTACGGCGTGCTGCGCACCCGGGATGCCGTGTCGCCCGGCGTCTCCCAGGCCGAGGTGCTCATCTCCATGATCATCTTCACCGCGCTGTACGCGATCCTCGCCGTGGTGGAGGTCAAGTTGCTCGTGAAGTACGTGAAGGCCGGACCGCCCGAACTCACGGAGGCCGACCTCAACCCGCCCACCAGGATCGGCGGCCACGACCGTGGCACCGATCGTGACGCCGACCGGCCTATGGCCTTCTCGTACTGAGGACTGGGAGCTGAGGCATGGAACTCCACGACGTCTGGTTCGTCGTCATCGCCGTCCTGTGGACCGGCTACTTCTTCCTGGAGGGCTTCGACTTCGGGGTCGGCGTGCTGACCAAGCTGCTCGCCCGCAACCGGGTCGAGAAGCGGGTGCTGATCAACACCATCGGGCCGGTCTGGGACGGCAACGAGGTGTGGCTGCTGACGGCCGCCGGTGCCACGTTCGCCGCCTTCCCCGACTGGTACGCCACGCTCTTCTCCGGCTTCTACCTGCCGTTGCTGGTGATCCTGGTCTGCCTGATCGTGCGCGGTGTCGCCTTCGAGTACCGGGCCAAGCGCCCGGAGGAGAAGTGGCAGCGCAACTGGGAGCAGGCCATTTTCTGGACGTCGCTGATCCCGGCGTTCCTGTGGGGTGTCGCCTTCGGCAACATCGTGCGGGGCGTGCAGATCGACGCGACGAAGGAGTACGTGGGTACGCTCTTCGACCTGTTCAACCCGTACGCCCTGCTCGGCGGGCTCGTCACACTGACGCTGTTCACCTTCCACGGGACGGTGTTCACCGCGCTGAAGACGGTCGGGGACATCCGGGTACGGGCGCGGAAGCTGGCGCTGGTGCTGGGGCTGGTCACCGCGGTCGTGGTGACCGGGTTCCTGAGCTGGACGCAGGTCTCCCGGGGCGACGGCACGAGCCTGGTGGCGGTGGCCGTCGCCGTGGCGGCGCTGGTCGGGGCGGTCGGCGCGATCAAGACGGGGCGGGAGGGATGGTCGTTCGCGCTGTCGGGTGTCACGATCGCGGCCGCCATCGCGATGCTCTTCCTGACGCTCTTCCCGAACGTCATGCCGTCCTCGCTGAACCCCGACTGGAGTCTGACCGTCACCAACGCGTCGTCCAGCCCGTACACGCTGAAGATCATGACCTGGTGCGCCGCCATCGCCACACCGGTGGTCCTGCTGTACCAGGGCTGGACGTACTGGGTGTTCCGCAAGCGGATCGGTACGCAGCACATCGCCGACGCCCACTAGGTGCGCGCTCGTCTCGTCTCGTAGGGATGTTTCACGTGAAACCGATCGACCCGCGTCTGCTCCGGTACGCCCGGGCCACCCGTGTCTTCCTCGCGGCGGTGGTGGTCCTGGGTGTCGTCGGGGCAGGCTTGGTCATTGCCCAGGCGATGCTGATCGCCGAGGTGGTGGTCGGGGCATTTCAGCGGGGGCTGGGCGTTCGCGAGGTGACGACGCCGCTGGTGCTGCTGGCGGTGGTCGCGGTCGGGCGAGGTGTGGTGTCGTGGCTGACCGAGCTGGCGGCCCACCGGGCGAGCGCGGCGGTCAAGTCGGAGCTGCGGGGCAGGCTGCTGGAGCGGGCCGCCGCGCTGGGGCCCGGGTGGCTGAGCGGACAGAAGACCGGCTCGCTGGTCGCGCTGGCCACGCGCGGCGTGGACGCGCTCGACGACTACTTCTCGCGCTATCTGCCGCAGCTCGGGCTCGCGGTGGTGGTGCCCGTGGCGGTCCTCGCGCGGATCGTCACCGAGGACTGGGTCTCGGCGGCGATCATCGTGGGGACGCTGCCGCTGATTCCGGTGTTCATGGTGCTCATCGGGTGGGCCACCCAGGCCCGGATGGACCGGCAGTGGACGCTGCTGTCGCGGCTGTCGGGGCACTTCCTCGACGTGGTCGCGGGGCTGCCGACGCTGAAGGTCTTCGGACGGGCCAAGGCGCAGGCCGAGTCGATCCGGGCGATCACCTCGGAGTACCGGCAGGCGACACTGCGTACGCTGCGGATCGCGTTCCTGTCGTCATTCGCGCTGGAGCTGCTGTCGACGCTGTCGGTGGCACTGGTGGCGGTCGGCGTCGGCATGCGGCTGGTCCACGGGGACCTGGATCTGTACACCGGCCTCGTGATCCTCATCCTGGCGCCCGAGGCGTATCTGCCGCTGCGGCAGGTCGGGACGCAGTACCACGCGGCGGCGGAGGGGCTGGCCGCCGCGGAGGAGATCTTCGCCGTGCTGGAGACGCCGGTGCGGCATGGCGGCACGGGCGCGGTGCCGGACGCCTCGCGCCTTGAGCTGGACGCGGTGACGGTACGGCACCCAGGGCGCGCCGAGCCGTCGCTGGACACGGCGTCGCTGGTGGTGGAGCCGGGCGAGACCGTGGCCCTGGTCGGGCCGAGCGGCGTCGGGAAGTCGACGCTGCTCGATGTGGTGCTGGGCTTCGTGGAGCCCGTCGAGAGCGGCCGGGTACGGGTCGGGGGCGTCGACCTCGGGTCGCTCGACCTGGAGCGGTGGCGCGAGCGGATCGCCTGGGTGCCGCAGCGGCCGTACCTGTTCGCGGGCACCATCGCGGAGAACGTCCGCCTCGCCCGGCCGGACGCGGACGACGCCGCGGTGGCGGCAGCGCTCAGGGACGCGGGCGCGTCCGAGTTCGTGGCCGCACTGTCGGCGGGCGCGGAGACGGTGCTCGGCGAGGACGGCGCCGGTCTGTCGGCGGGGCAGCGCCAACGGCTGGCCCTGGCGCGGGCGTTCCTCGCAGACCGGCCGCTGCTCCTGCTGGACGAGCCCACGGCGGCCCTCGATGGTGAGACCGAGGCGGCCGTGGTGGAAGCGGTGCGCCGCCTCGCCGAGGGGCGCACGGTGCTCCTGGTCGTCCACCGCCCCGCGCTCCTGGCGGTGGCGGACCGGGTGGTGACGCTGCGGCCGTCGAGGCCGGCGGACCCCGGAGTGGCGCGCGCGGAGGTGATCCGGCCCGCGGCGGCGCCGGTCGGCGACGGGGCGCTGGACGAGACCTTCGGGCTCGTCGGTGGCCTGCCGGCGTCGCCGCGCGCGGCCGGCGACGGTGGGGCCGCTGCGGCGGACAAGGACGAGGACGAGGCCGAGAGCGGGGGCAGTGGCGGCCGGGCGGTGCTCGCTCGGGTGCGGGGGATGGCCGGGGAACTGCGCGGGCGGGTCGCGCTCGCGCTGATGCTGGGCAGCCTCGCCCTCGGGTCCGCCGTGGGGCTCATGGCCGTGTCCGGGTGGCTCATCTCGCGGGCCTCCGAACAGCCGCCCGTGCTGTACCTGATGGTGGCCGTGACGGCCACGCGGGCGTTCGGGATCGGGCGGGCCGTGTTCCGGTACGCCGAGCGGCTCGTGTCGCACGACGCGGTGCTGAGGATGCTCGCCGAACTGCGGGTCGCCGTCTACCGGAGGCTGGAGCGGATCGCGCCGGCGGGGCTGCGCGAGGCTCGGCGGGGGGACCTGCTGGCGCGGCTCGTCTCCGACGTGGACGCCCTCCAGGACTACTGGCTGCGGTGGCTTCTGCCGGCCGGGACCGCCGCGGTCGTCGGCGCCGGGGCCGTGGGATTCACCGCGTGGCTGCTCCCGGAGGCGGGGGCGGTCCTGGCCGCGGGTCTCCTTGTCGCGGGCGTCGCCGTGCCGCTGGTCAGTGGCGCCGTCGCCCGCCGTGCCGAGCAGCGGCTCGCCCCGGCGCGCGGCGTACTGGCCGGCCGGGTCGTCGACCTGCTGCGCGGCTGCGCCGAGCTGACGGTGGCGGGCGCCCTCGGGCGGCGGATGGACCGGGCACGCGAGGCGGACCGCGCACTGACGCGGATCGCCACCCGCCAGGCCACCGCCACCGCTCTGGGCAGCGGGCTGTCCGCCCTGGTCACCGGGGTGACCGTGGCGGCGGCCGCGCTCGTGGGCGTGCAGGCGGTACGCGACGGGCGACTCGACGGCGTGGCGCTCGCGGTCGTCGTCCTCACCCCGCTCGCCGCGTTCGAGGCGGTCGCCGGGCTTCCGCTGGCCGTGCAGTACCGCCAGCGCGTCAAGCGGAGTGCCGAGCGGGTGTACGACGTGCTCGACGCCCCCGCCCCCGTACATGAGCCGCGTGAGCCGCAGCCGGCACCGGCCCGTGCCTTCCCGCTGGAGCTGCGCGGCCTCACCGCCCGGTACGCGGAGCAGGCCCGGGATGCCCTCGCGGGGTTCGACATGCGGTTGGAGGCCGGCCGCCGGATCGCCGTCGTGGGCGCGTCGGGCTCCGGCAAGACGACGCTCGCCCAGGTGCTGCTGCGGTTCCTGGACGCCCGTGAGGGCACGTACCGGATCGGTGGTGTGGACGCGGCCGCGCTCGACGGCGACGACGTACGCCGTTTCGTCGGCCTGTGCGCCCAGGACGCGCACACGTTCGACAGCTCCATCCGCGAGAACCTGCGGCTGGCCCGGCCCGGCGCGAGCGACGACGAGCTGCGCCGGGCGCTGGACCGGGCGCGGCTGCTGGACTGGGTGGACGCCCTGCCCGAGGGGCTGGACACCCTCGTCGGCGAGCATGGCGCGCGAGTCTCCGGCGGTCAGCGCCAGCGCCTCGCCCTGGCCCGGGCGCTCCTCGCCGACTTCCCCGTTCTCGTACTGGACGAGCCCGCCGAGCACCTTGACCTGGCCACCGCCGACGCGCTCACCGACGATCTGCTGCGGGCCACCGAGGGCCGTACGACCGTGCTGATCACTCACCGGCTGCACGGCCTGGACGCGGTCGACGAGGTCGTCGTCCTGGAGGGCGGCCGCACGGTGCAGCGCGGCCCGTACGCTCAACTGGCCGCCGAGGACGGGCCCTTGCGCCGCATGCTGGAACGTGAGCGGGCGGCCGATCTGCTCCTGGACGGCTCAGCAGCGCCGGCCCTCCCCCTCACATAGGAGTCGCGGCGGAGACCGGTGACTCCTGATGAGAGGCGGGCGGAGGCGATGCGGGTCCTCGGGGGAGGGGGCGGTTGGGCCGGCCGGGGGGACGTGCGTAGGCCGGTCGGCCCTACGGCACCGTTCAGGTACCGCACATCGGCCGCCTCCGGCGTCACCATCCCAGCCATGTTCCTTCTGGCGCTGCCCGTGCTCCTCGCGCTCCTCGTGCTCCCCCACCCCGCCTCCGCTGCCGACAGGCCGGGCGCAGGCGCGGCTCCGGGGGTGGCCGCGGAGGTGACGCGGCTGTACGCGGAGGCCGCCCGGGCCACCGAGACGTACGAGCGGGGCAGGCGCGCGGCCGCCGCACAGCGTGCCCTGGCCGGCCGACTCCAGCGGGACCTGGTCGTCAAGCGGCGTGAACTCGCGCGGCTGAACGACCGGATGGGCGAGGTGGCCCGTGCCCAGTACCGCAGTGGCGGCTCCCTCGCCCTGACCGCCCGGCTGCTGCTGGCCGACGACGCCGACGACGTGATGCGGGCCCAACAGCTGGCCCAGAAGGCGGAGCGGGCCGTGAACGGCCTGATGGAGCGCACCCGCGGCGCGGAACGGCGCCTCGCGCGGGCCGAGGGGCAGGCGCGGGCGGCGTGGCGCGACCTGGACCTGCACGGGACGAGGCTGGCGGCGATCAAGCGGGGCATCGAGACACGGCTGGAACACGCGCAGGTGCGGTTGCAGGCCGAGGCGGACCGGAGCGTGGCGGTGGGCCGCTGCCCGTGGCCGGTGCCGGCGCGGGGCCCGGGGGGTCCGGCCGGCGCGGCCGGCTTCCGTGGCGGGTCCGTGGTGTTCGGCCGCGGGTGGGTGGCACCGGTGGCGCGGTACGAGCTGTCCGCCGGTTACGCCCGGGCGGGCGCGCGCTGGGCACACCGGCACACGGGGCAGGACTTCGCGGTGGACATCGGCACCCCGGTGCGGTCGATCGGGGCGGGGCGGGTGCACTCGGTGTCCTGCGGCGGCGCGTTCGGGATCCAGGTGGTGGTAGGGCACGCGGGCGGCTGGTACTCGCAGTACGCGCACCTGGCCATGCCCGGTGTGCACACGGGGGAGCGGGTGGCGGCCGGACAGTGGATCGGGCGGTCCGGGAGCACCGGCAACTCGACGGGGCCGCACCTCCATTTCGAGGTGCGGCTCACGCCGTACATGGGGTCGGCCGTGGACCCGGTGCGCTGGCTGCGCGAGCACGGGGTCCTGCTGCGGGGCGCCGGGGGCGGGTCGCGCTAACGCCTACGTCAGCGACGGAGTCAGCGGTTGCGTCACCGACTGCGTCAGCGGCTGCGTCAGTGACTGCGTCACCGACTGCGTCAGCGGCTGCCGAGGAGGTCCTCGATGACGCGGGCCACGCCGTCGTCGTTGTTCGCGACCGTGCGACCCGAGGCGGCGGCCACCACGTCCGGGTGGGCGTTGCCCATCGCGTACGACCGGCCTGCCCAGGACAGCATCTCGATGTCGTTGGGCATGTCCCCGAAGGCGACGACCTCGTCGGCGGAGATACCGCGCTCGGCGCAGCACAGGGCGAGCGTGCTGGCCTTGGAGACCCCCAGGCCGCTGATCTCCAGGAGGGCGCTGGGGCTGGAGCGGGTGATGGAGGCGCGGTCGCCGGCGGCCGCGCGGCCCAGCGCCAGGAATCCGTCGGGCGTCAGGTCGCGGTGGTGGGCGAGGAGCTTCAGTACGGGAGCGCCGGAGCCCGGCTCCTCCTCGGACAGGAGCTTCTCGGCGGGGGCGACGGTGGCGGCGGGGTCGAGCCAGAAGGGCGGGTAGTCCGGCTCGTAGTGGAAGCCGGTGGCGAGCTCGACGGCGAAGGACGTGCCCGGCGCCTCCCGGCGCAGCGTCCGGACGACGTGGAGGGCGGTCTCCCGCTCCAGCGGGCGCACCTCCAGCAGCTTGCCGCCGGAGTGCAGGTCGACGACGGCGGCGCCGTTGGCGCAGATCGCCAGGCCGTGACCGTGGACGTGCTCGCTGACCACGTCCATCCAGCGGGCGGGGCGGCCGGTGACGAAGAAGACCTCGATGCCCGCCTCCTCGGCGGCGGCCAGTGCGGAGACCGTGCGGTCGGAGACCGATTTGTCGTCGCGCAGCAGCGTTCCGTCCAGGTCGGTGGCGATCAGTCGGGGGCGTCGATGGGCCGTCGGCCGCGGGCGGGGTGAGGTCGCTGAGGTCACGGCTCCATTGTCCCGTACGGCGGTGCACGGGCGTGCGGGTTGGTGCACATCTGAGCCTGGCCGGAGCTGTCGGCGCGGCACCGTAGGCTCGTCGCATGCGTCTGAGCACCGTGATCCTCCCCTGCCGCCGCTGGCACGATGGCGGCCGCGAGGCCTGGCTCCGGGCCGAACGGCTCGGTTTCCATGCTGCCTACACCTACGACCACCTGTCCTGGCGGACCTTCCGGGACGGACCGTGGTTCGGCGCGATCCCGACGCTGACGGCGGCGGCCGCGGCGACCGAGCGGATGCGATTGGGCACGCTGGTGACCTCGCCGAACTTCCGGCATCCGGTCACGCTCGCCAAGGAGCTGATCACACTGGACGACGTCTCCGGTGGCCGGATCACTCTCGGCATAGGAGCGGGTGGCAACGGGTTCGACGCGACGGCGCTGGGGCAGCGGGCGTGGACGCCGCGCGAGCGGGCCGACCGGTTCGCGGAGTTCGTGCCGCTGCTCGACCGGCTGCTGACCGAGGAGGCGGTGACGCACGAGGGGGCGTTCTACTCGGCGGACGAGGCGCGCAACATCCCCGGCTGCGTGCAGCGGCCGCGGTTGCCGTTCGCCGTGGCCGCCACCGGGCCGCGCGGGCTGAGGCTGGCGGCGCGGCACGGGCAGGCCTGGGTGACCACCGGTGATCCGAAGCTGTTCGAGTCGGGTACGCCGGAGGAGTCCCGCGAGGCCATCCGGGGCCAGCTGGAGAAGCTGGCCAAGGCGTGCGCGGACGCCGGCCGGGACGCGGGGGAGCTGGACAAGATCCTGCTGACCGGGTTCACCCCGGACCGGCCGCTGGAGTCCTTCGACGCCTTCGTCGACTTCGCGGGACGCCACTTCGAGCTGGGTTTCTCCGAGATCGTCATCCACGCGCCGATCGCGGACACGGTGTTCGCCGCCGACGAGAAGGTGTTCGAGCGGATCGCGACCGAGGCCCTCGCCCAGCTCGCCTGATGCCCGCCCCCGGCGTCAGCCGGGGAAGCGGAGGTAGGCGGGGGGTACCGCGTCGGTGAGCCAGACGCCGTTGGCGGTGACGTGGAAGACATGGCCGTCGCGGTGCATGGCGGCGGCGTCCACGGACAGTACGACCGGGCGGCCGCGCCGGGCGCCGACCCGGGTCGCCGTCTCCCGGTCGGGCGAGAGGTGGACATGGTGGCGGGCCATGGGGCGCAGGCCTTCGGCGCGGATCGCCACCAGGTTGCGGGCGACGGTGCCGTGGTAGAGGTACGCGGGTGGGACGGCCGCAGGCAGGTCCAGGTCGACGTCCACGGTGTGGCCCTGGACGGCGCGGATCCGGTCGCCCTCGATCGCGAAGCGCTGCTTGTCATTGACGGCGACGACATGGTCGAGCTCGGCCCGGCTGATCCGTACGCCGTGCTCGGCCGCCGCCCGCAGCAGGGCGTCGATCTCGACCCAGCCGTTGGGGTCGAGGACCAGTCCGATGCGCTCGGGCTGGTGGCGCAGGTGTTTCGCGAGGTACTTCGACACCTTTACGGTGCGTCTGTCGTCCATGGCGTCAGCGTGTCAGGCATCACGTCAGGAACACCACGGGAATATGCGCTCGTGAGGTTTGATCCACAAACAACATGAGTTATCCACAGGCTAGTTGGCGATTCTGTGGACAACATCCCTTGGTTTTCAGGTGGCTTCGCCAATTTCGCCCGGGTTGGCCTGGCTTGAGGTCAACGTGTCCAATGTCCTTGCCTGTATTTCCCGTTCGGTGGCCGCGGTGATGAATGCCGACGTGTGCTGCGGCCCAACCAGGTTCTGTACGGCCCGGATCGTGGAGGCGGGCAGTGTCACCTGCTGGTGTCCGTCGTCCTTGACCTGAGGGCCCTCGGGCGACAGGTGCCGCTGGAGGTGGCGGGTGGCGAACGTCCGCATCGCCCGGGCCAGTTCGGCGTCCACCGTCTGCTGGGCGAGGGGCCGGAGCCGCCGCACCAGGGTCGCCGCCTCCGACGCGTCCGCGTCCGTCGGCGGGCGGTGGCCGAGGTAGCGGGCGAAGACGTGCTCCATGGTGAAGTCCAAGAAGCGGTTGGCGATGTGCTCGACCTGGCCGCGAAGTTCCCTGAGGTGACCGGAGATCGCGGGCAGGGGCACCCCGGCCGCGTACAACTCTGCGGCCACGGCGAGCTCTTGCGGGCTCGGTACCAGGAACTCGTCGTCGCGGCCGGGGATGCGCTCCAGCACGCCGAGCTCTATGGCCTCCTCCACCGCCTTCTCGTCCGGGGTGCCGCCGAACGCGGCGTCCAGTTCCCCGCGTGTGATCCGGTCCGCCTTCTCGTCCGTCCACGGCCCGTGCACCTCGGCGACCAGTCCCAGCACACCGCCCAGGCCCCGGCCCGCGTCCCACGCCTCCAGCAACTCCTTGATGGACGCCAGGGTGTAGCCACGGTCCAGCAGGTCGGCGATCTGCCGCAGCCGGGCCAGATGCTCGTCCCCGTACACATTGGACCTGCCCCGCCGCTCCGGCTTGGGCAGCAGCCCCCGGTCCTGGTAGGCGCGGATGGTCCGGACCGTGGCGCCGCTGTGGTGCGCCAGGTCCTCGATGCGGTACTCCGCCCGTTCGTCCACACCCGCTCCCTCGCTACCCCGGACCCTCAATGCGAGGGATCGTACGGCCGGCCGTCATACCGGCGGCTCAAGGCGGGCCAGCGCCCGCAGCGCCCGCGGCGCCAGCCGGGACAGCAGCCGGGCACCACGGGCCTCCGGCGTCACCGGCACCACCGCCTCGTTGCGCGAGACGGCCCGCAGGATCGCGTCGGCGACCTTCTCCGGCGGGTAGTTGCGCAGACCGTACAGCCGGGCCGTCCTCTTCTGCCGCCGCTTCTCCTCCTCCTGCGACACCCCGGCGAAGCGCGCGGTGGCGGTGATGTTGGTGTTCACGAACCCGGGGCAGACGGCCGTGACCCCGATGCCCTGCCCGGCCAACTCGGCGCGCAGGCACTCGCTGAGCATCAGCACCGCCGCCTTGGACGTGCTGTACGCGGGCAGCACCCTGGACGGCTGGTACGCGGCCGCCGACGCGGTGTTCACGATGTGGCCGCCCTGGCCCCGCTCGGCCATCTGCCGGCCGAAGATCCGGCAGCCGTGGATGACGCCCCACAGATTGACGTCCAGGACCTTCTTCCAGTCCTCGCAGGTCGTCTGGAAGAAGGAGCCGGACATGCCGATCCTGGCGTTGTTCACCAGCACGTCCACGGTGCCGTACTCGGTGGCGACCTTCTCGGCGAGCTTCTCCATCGCCTGCTCGTCGCTGACGTCCACCACCTCCGCCCAGGCGTCCGGCGCGCCGATCAGCCGTGCCATCTCGGCCGTCCGCGCCGCACCCTCCGCGTCCCGGTCCACCGCCACCACCCGCGCGCCCGCCTCGGCGAACGCGAACGCGGTGGCCCGCCCGATGCCGTTGGCCGCGCCCGTGACCAGCACCAACTGCCCGCCGAACCGGTCGGCGTACGGCTTGCCCGACGCCACCGGAGCCGGCATCTCGCCGCCCCGCTCCTCGTGGGCCGTGACGAACTCGCCGATCCAGGCGGCCAGTTGGTCCGGCCGGGTGCGCGGCACCCAGTGCTTGGCCGACAGTGTGCGGCGCACCAGCTGAGGGGCCCACGTCGCCAGCTCGTCATAGAGCCGCTCCGACAGAAAGGCGTCACCGGTCGGCGTGATCAGCTGCACCGGCGCGTGCGCGTACGCGTCGTCGCGCGGCCGGCGCAGCCGCGCCCGTACGTTGTCGCGGTAGAGCCACGCGCCGTGCGCCGCGTCCGAGGGCAGCGACGGGGTCGGGTAGTCACCGGCCGGCACCTTCTCCACCCGCCGCAGAAGCTCCGGCCACCGCTTGCCGAGCGGCCCCCGCCAGGCCAGCTCCGGCAGCAGCGGCGTGTGCAGCAGGTACACATACCAGGACCTGGCGCCCTGGCCGAGCAACTGGCCGACCCGGCGCGGAGTGGGGCGGGTCGTCCGCTTCTTGATCCAGTGCCCGAAGTGGTCCAGCGAGGGGCCGGACATCGAGGTGAAGGACGCGATGCGGCCCTCGGTGCGCTTGACCGTGACGAACTCCCAGGACTGCACGGAGCCCCAG
>NZ_JAUEPL010000005.1 GCF_030406405.1 Streptomyces ficellus | reverse complement strand
CGGGCCGGGGGCCGGGCTCGTCGGTGCACCGGGGGGCGCGCCCTGCCCGGGCCGGCGGCCGCCGAGCGGGGTTCCGTCCGGGGTGGTGGAGGGTGGCCGGGGCGTGCGGTCGGCGGGGCGCGGGGCGTCCGGGACGCGGGCGGGCGGGCGTCGTGCTTCGGTGCTCATCCGCCCCCCTCGGTGTCGTCCGGATCGCCTTGCGGGGCAGGCCCGTTCGTCAGCGCGTGCGGGTAACTCTACGGGCTGCGCCCGACCCACCGGCAAGGAGGCAGCAGGTCGGGGCGGATCTGACCGGAACGTCCCCCTACCCCCAGGTAGGCAGGTCTGGCAGGCTCTGGCCATGACTCCGCGTGCCGCCGACCGTGCCCGCTACGACCGGGCCACCGCCCATCTCGACGCGCCCGTCGCCGTCGTCGATCTGGAGGCGTTCGACGCGAACGCCGACGATCTGGTCCGCCGGGCCGGCGGGAAGCCGATACGGGTCGCCAGCAAGTCCGTGCGCTGCCGGGCCTTGTTGGAGCGGGTCCTGGCGCGGGAGGGGTTCGCCGGGATCATGTCGTTCACGCTGGGCGAGTCGCTGTGGCTGGCGCGGGCCGGGTTCGAGGACGTCCTGCTGGCCTACCCGTCCGCCGACCGCGCCGGTTTCTCGGAGCTCGCCCGGGACGCCAAGCTCGCGGGCGCGGTGACCGTGATGGTCGACGACCCGGCGCAGCTGGACCTGATCGACCGGGCGCGGGACGGCGGCGCCGAGGAGATCCGGGTCTGCCTGGAGCTGGACACCTCGCTGCACCTGCTGGGCGGCCGGATACGGATCGGGGCGCGGCGTTCCCCGCTGCGTACCGCGAGCCAAGTGGCCGAGGTCGCACGGGCGGTGGCGCGCCGGCCGGGGTTCCGGCTCGTCGGGCTCATGGCGTACGAGGGACATGTCGCCGGGGTGGGTGACGCGATCGCGGGCCGGCCGGTGCGTTCACGGGCCGTTCGGCTGATGCAGGCGGCGGCCCGCAGGGAGCTGGCGGCCCGCAGGGCGGCCGTGGCGGCGGCGGTCCGGGCCGTGGCGCCCGACCTGGAGTTCGTCAACGGCGGCGGGACCGGGAGCGTGCAGCACACGGCGGCCGAGAGCGCGGTCACGGAGATCGCGGCGGGGTCGGGGCTCTACGTACCGCGCCTGTTCGACGACTACACGTCGTTCACGGGCCGTCCGGCGGCGCTCTTCGCGCAGCCCGTCGTCCGCCGCCCCGGTGTGGGCGTGATCACCGTGCTCGGCGGCGGCTACCCGGCGTCGGGCGCGCCGGGCCGGGACCGGCTGCCCGTGCCGTACCTGCCGGAAGGGCTGCGCTACGACCCGCAGGAGGGCGCGGGCGAGGTGCAGACGCCGCTGCTGGGCTCCCCCGCCGACGATCTGCTGATCGGCGACAAGGTGTGGTTCCGGCACGCGAAGGCGGGCGAGCTGTGCGAGCGGTTCGACACGCTGCACCTGGTCGAGGGGGACCGGGTCACGGCGACCGTACCGACGTACCGGGGCGAGGGCCGCACCTTCCTGTAGGCGTGACGGACAAGCCCCCCCCCACGCGGTGGCCCTCATGGACCAATGCTGCTGCCCACGCCGCCGCCCGTCGCGCTGCCGAGGGGGCGGATGCCCTGGCCGGGACAGCCGGGCGCCGTGGGACGCCCGGCTGTTCGCGTGACTACAGGGGAGTGACATACGCGCCGGAGATGCCGCCGTCGACCAGGAAGTCGGTGGCGTTGATGAACGACGAGTCGTCGCTCGCGAGGAACGCCACCGCCGCGGCGATCTCCTCCGCCTCGGCGAAGCGGCCGACCGGGATGTGGACCAGGCGGCGCGCGGCCCGCTCCGGGTCCTTGGCGAACAGCTCCTGGAGGAGCGGGGTGTTCACCGGCCCCGGGCACAGGGCGTTGACGCGGATGCCCTCGCGGGCGAACTGCACGCCCAGCTCTCGTGACATGGCCAGCACGCCGCCCTTGGACGCCGTGTACGAGATCTGGCTCGTCGCGGCGCCCATGATGGCCACGAACGACGCCGTGTTGATGATGGAGCCCTTGCCCTGGCGCCGCATGTAGGGGATGGCGGCCTTGCAGCACAGGTAGACGGAGGTGAGGTTGACGTCCTGGACCCGCTTCCACGCCTCCAGGCCGGTGGTGAGGATGGAGTCGTCGTCGGGCGGCGAGATCCCGGCGTTGTTGAAGGCGATGTCGACGCTGCCGTAGATGTCGTACGCGGTCTTGAAGAGCGCCTCGACCTCGTCGGCGTCGGTGACGTCGACGCGTACGAACGTCCCGCCGACCTCGTCGGCCGCGGCCTTGCCGGCGCTCTCGTCGATGTCGCCGCAGACCACGTTGGCGCCCTCGGAGGCGAGGCGGCGCGCGGCGGCGAGGCCGATGCCGCTGCCGGCGCCGGTGATGACGGCGGTACGGCCGACGAGGCGGCGGCACACAGGGGTCTCGGTCATGGGTTCAGGCCTCCGTGCTGATGAAGACGTTCTTGGTTTCGGTGAAAGCGGTCAGGGCGTCGGGGCCCAGTTCACGGCCGAGGCCGGACTGCTTGAAGCCGCCGAACGGCGTCCAGTAGCGGACGCTGGAGTGGGAGTTGACGGAGAGGTTCCCGGCCCGGACGGCGCCGGAGACGCGCAGGGCGCGGCCGACGTCGCGGGTCCAGATGGAGCCGGACAGGCCGTACTCGGTGGCGTTGGCGAGCCGGATCGCGTCCTCCTCGTCGTCGAAGGGGAGGACGACCGCGACGGGGCCGAAGACCTCCTCGACGGCGGCGGGGGCGTCGGGCGCCAGGCCGGTGAGGACGGTGGGCGGGAACCAGAAGCCGGGGCCTTCGGGGGCCTTGCCGCGGATGCCGGCCGCGTCGTCGGTGACGTACGAACGGACGCGTTCGAGCTGCGTACGGGAGATCAGCGGCCCCATCCGGGTCTTCTCGTCGGACGGGTCGCCGACGACGATCTCCTCGATCCCCGGGGCCAGAAGCTCCAGGAAGCGGTCGTACGCGGTGCGCTGGACGAGGATGCGCGTGCGGGCGCAGCAGTCCTGGCCGGCGTTGTCCAGGAAGGACATGGGGGTGGCGGCGGCCGCGGCTTCGATGTCGGAGTCGGCGAAGACGATGTTGGGGCTCTTGCCGCCGAGTTCGAGGGTCACGCGCTTCACACGGTCGGCGCACGTCGCCATGATGCCCTTGCCCACACGGGTGGAGCCGGTGAAGACGATCTTCGCGACGCCGTGGTGCTCGACCAGCGCGTTGCCCGCCACGGATCCCGCCCCCGGGAGCACCTGGAAGAGGTGTTCGGGCAGGCCCGCCTCCAGGGCGAGTTCGGCGAGCCGGAGGGCGGTGAGCGGAGTGGTCTCGGCGGGCTTGAGGATGACCGCGTTGCCCGCCGCGAGCGCGGGGGCGGTGCCCCAGGCGGCGATGGGCATGGGGAAGTTCCAGGGGGCGATCACGCCGATGACGCCGAGGGGTTCCAGGATGGTGACGTCGAGGCCGCCGGCGACCGGGATCTGGCGGCCGTTGAGGCGCTCGACACCCCCGGCCGCGTAGTCGAGCAGGTCGCGGACGTTGCCGGCTTCCCAGCGGGCGTTGCCGATGGTGTGGCCCGCCTCGCGGACCTCCAGCCGCGCCAGTTCCTCGACGTGCTCGTCGACGACGGCGGCGAAGCGGCGCAGCAGGCGGGCGCGGTCGGCGGGGGCAGCCGCGGCCCATCCTCGCTGGGCCGCCGCGGCGCGCCTGACGGCTGCGTCGACGTCTGCCGGGGTGGCGGCCGGGACGGTGGCGATGACCTCTTCGGTGGCGGGGTTGAGTACGAGGTGCTGGTCGGACAAGTCGTTCCTCACATGCGTTCGAAGGAGCGGCGCAGCTCCCAGTCGGTCACCGCGGCGTCGAAGGCGTCCAGTTCGACCCGCGCCATGTTGCGGTAGTGGGCGACGACCTCGTCCCCGAAGGCGGCCTTCGCGATGGGGCTGTTCTCCCACAGCTCGGCGGCCTCGCGCAGGGTGGTGGGGACGTGGGCGTAGCCGGCGGTGTAGGCGTTGCCGTCGCACGCCTCGGGGAGCTCCAGCTCCTGTTCGATCCCGTGCAGCCCGGCCGCGACCAGGCCCGCGACGGCGAGGTGGGGGTTGACGTCGCCGCCGGGGAGGCGGTTTTCGAACCGCATCGAGCGGCCGTGGCCGACCACCCGCAGGGAGCAGGTGCGGTTGTCGTGACCCCAGGCGACGGCGGTCGGGGCGAAGGAGCCGGGCTGGAAGCGCTTGTACGAGTTGATGTTCGGCGCGTAGAGGAGGGAGAAGTCCCGCAGCGCGGCGAGCTGTCCGGCCAGGAAGTGGCGCATGACCGGGGACATACCGCCGGGCCCGTCGCCCGCCATCACATTGCGGCCGCCGGCGTCCTGCAACGACAGGTGGATGTGGCAGGAGTTGCCCTCACGCTCGTTGTACTTCGCCATGAAGGTGAGCGAGACGCCCTCCTGGGCGGCGATCTCCTTGGCGCCGGTCTTGTAGATGGCGTGCTGGTCGCAGGTGACCAGGGCCTCGTCGTACTTGAAGGCGATCTCGTGCTGGCCGGGATTGCACTCGCCCTTGGCGGACTCGACGGTCAGTCCGGCTGCGGCCATCTCGTTGCGGATGCGGCGCAGCAGGGGCTCGATACGGCCCGTACCAAGGACCGAATAGTCAATGTTGTACTGGTTTGCCGGAGTCAGTCCCCGGTAGCCCGCGTCCCAGGCCTGCTCATAGGAGTCCTTGAAGACGATGAATTCGAGCTCCGTGCCGACGTGGGCGGTGTAACCGTGCTCGGCGAGCCGTTCCAGCTGGCGGCGCAGGATCTGGCGGGGTGCGGCGACGACGGGTGAGCCGTCGCTCCAGGCGAGGTCCGCGACGAGCAGGGCCGTGCCCTCGTTCCAGGGGACGCGGCGCAGCGTGGACAGGTCGGGGCGCATGGCGAAGTCGCCGTAGCCCTTGCTCCACGAGGACATCTCGTAGCCGTCGACGGTGTTCAGCTCCACGTCCACGGCGAGCAGGTAGTTGCAGCCCTCGGTGCCGTGCTCCAGCACGTCGGAGAGGAAGAAGGGTGCGGCGAACCGCTTGCCCTGGAGCCGCCCTTGCATATCGGGGAAGGCCAGGACCACTGTGTCGATCTCGCCATGCGCGACGAGCCTGCGCAGCTCCTCGACGGTGAGCGGGGGTTTGCGGTCTGCCACGGGGATGCTCCTCCTTCGGTCAGCCGGGAGCCATAAGGTATTGCCGAAGACCATTGCTTGGGAAGGGGAAACCGCGAGGTGACCAAGAAGAGTGATCGGGAGGACCGGCTGGCCCCCGTCCTCAGGCCGGTGCGGGCGGGCAACGGCTTCGAGGAGGCGCTGGAGCAGATCCTCCAGGTCGTACGGCTCGGCCTGGTGCCCGGCGGCGAGCGGCTGCCGGCCGAGCGGGAGCTGGCGGACCGGATGGGCATCAGCCGGGTGACGCTGCGCGAGGTGCTGAAGGTCCTCCAGGACCAGGGCCTGGTGGAGAGCCGGCGCGGCCGCTACGGCGGAACGTTCGTCCTGCCCCGCGACCGCACGCCCGGCGACAACGGCGAGCGGGAGCTGCGGCGCCGTATCGCGTCGGTCGACGTCGAGGACACGCTGCGCTTCCGCGAGGTGCTGGAGGTGGGCGCGGCCGGGCTGTGCGCGGCGCACGGGCTGTCCGGCGAGGGCGCGGAGCGGCTGCGTACGGCGCTGGGGGCGACGCACGACGCGCCGCTGGACGACTACCGGCGCCAGGACACGCTGCTGCACCTCACGCTGGCGGAGCTGTCCGGGTCGCCTTCGCTGACGGCGCAGTACGCGGCGGTACGGGCCACGGTCAACGACCTGCTGGACTGCATCCCGCTGCTCGTACGGAACCTGGAGCACTCCCAGCTCCAGCACACCGCGCTGGTCGAAGCGGTGCTGGACGGGGACGCGGACGCGGCGCGCGAGGTGATGCGGGAGCACTGCGCGGGGACGGCGGCCCTGCTGCGCGGATTCCTCACGTGACCCCAGGGCGTGTCCGCGAAGCCCGTCTGCCGGCGACGCCAGGCCCGCCCTGCGGGCGGACGACGCTGCTTCGCGGACACGCCCTGGGCGTAACCCGAAAGTAACGCACGGGTCTTGCGTTCCGGCCCACCCACCGCAAAGGTATGGGTCCATTCCATTGGGCCCGGACCGACGCGGGAGCACTGCTGCCATGACGCTGGAAGAAACCACGGACACACCCATCCCCGCCGATGACTACCTCAAGCGCCGGGCCCTGCGGCAGGGCAGCGCCGGCTGGCTCCTGCTGACCGGCCTCGGCGTCGGGTATGTCGTCTCCGGCGACTTCTCCGGCTGGAACATCGGCCTGGCCGAGGGCGGTTTCGGCGGACTGGCGATCGCCACCGTCCTGATGGGTGTGATGTACGCCTGTCTGGTGTACGCGCTCGCCGAGCTGTCCGCCATCCTGCCCGCCGCGGGCGGCGGTTACGGCTTCGCGCGCCGGGCGCTCGGCACCTGGGGCGGGTTCCTCACCGGCACGGCGATCCTCATCGAGTACATCCTCGCCCCGGCCGCCATCTCCATCTTCATCGGCGACTACGTCGAATCCCTCGGCCTGTTCGGCCTGGAGTCCGGCTGGCCCGTCTACCTGGCCTGCTTCGCCGTCTTCATCGGCATCCACCTGTGGGGCGTGGGTGAGGCACTGCGCTTCAGCCTGATCGTGACGGCCATCGCGGTCGCGGCGCTGCTCATCTTCGCGGCGGGCGCGTTCACCGAGTTCCGCGCGGACGGCCTCGACGACATCCCCGCCACCGACGCGTTCGGCGCCAACTCCTGGCTTCCCTTCGGGCTGCTCGGGATCTGGGCCGCCTTCCCCTTCGGGATGTGGTTCTTCCTGGGCGTGGAGGGTGTGCCACTGGCCGCCGAGGAGGCGAAGGACCCGGTGCGGTCCATGCCGCGGGCGCTCTCGCTGTCCATGCTGATCCTCGCGCTCCTGGCCGTCCTGACGTTCTTCGCGGCCACGGGCGCCCGGGGTTCGGCCGCGATCCAGGACGCGGGCAACCCGCTCGTGGTGGCCCTCCAGGGGGACGGCGATCCCACCGCGCTGAGCCGGTTCGTCAACTACGCGGGCCTGGCGGGCCTGGTGGCCTCGTTCTTCTCCCTCATCTACGCGGGCTCACGCCAGCTGTTCGCCCTCTCCCGCGCCGGTTACCTCCCCCGCTTCCTGTCCCTGACCAGCCGCCGCAAGTCGCCGTACCTGGGCCTGCTGATCCCGGGCGCGATCGGCTTCGCGCTGGCGGCCGGGACCGGGAACGGGGCGCGGATGCTCAACATCGCGGTGTTCGGCGCCACCATCAGTTACGCCCTGATGGCGCTGTCCCACATCGTGCTGCGCCGCCGCGAACCGGAGCTGCCGCGCCCGTACCGTACGCCCGGCGGCATCCTGACGTCCTCCGTGGCCTTCGTGCTCGCCCTGTCCGCGCTGGTGGCGACGTTCCTCGTGGACGTGGACGCGGCACTGATCGCCCTCGGCGTCTACGTCGTCGCCCTGGCCTACTTCGCCTTCTACAGTCGGCACCGTCTCGTCGCGAACGCGCCCGAGGAGGAGTTCGCGGCCCTGGCCGCGGCCGAGGCCGAACTCGACCGCACCTGAGGAGAACCACCACCGTGTCCCAACCGCTCATCGGCGTCACCACCTACCTGGACCCCGCGAAGTGGGGCGTGTGGGAGCACCCCGCGGCGCTGCTGCCCGCCGCGTACCCCCGCCTGGTCCAGGCGGCGGGCGGTATCGCAGCGATGCTGCCGCCCGACACCCCGTCCGTCGCCGCCGAGGTGGTCGCCCGCCTCGACGGCCTGGTCATCGCGGGCGGCGCCGACGTGGAGCCCGTACGGTACGGCGCCGAGAGCGACCCGCGTACGGGCCCGCCCGCCCGGGAGCGCGACGCCTGGGAGCTCGCCCTGATCGACGCGGCCCTCACGGCCGGCACCCCGCTGCTCGGCATCTGCCGCGGCATGCAACTGCTGAACGTGGCCCTCGGCGGCACCCTGCTCCAACACGTGGACGGACACACCGGCGGCGTCGGCGTCTTCGGCGCCCACACGGTGAAGCCGGTCCCGGGCACCCGCTACGCGTCTCTGATAGAGGAGGCGACGACGGTCCCCACGTACCACCACCAGGCGGTCGACCGCCTCGGCAAGGGCCTGACGGCCTCGGCGTACGCGGAGGACGGCACTGTGGAGGCGATCGAACTGACGGGCGCGCGCTGGGCCCTGGGCGTCCAGTGGCACCCGGAGATGGGCGACGACACCCGCGTGATGCGAGGACTGGTAGCGGCCGCATCGTGAGCCCACACGAGAGACCCGGCCCGCGGGGACAGGCGGCCGGGCCTCGGTGTGTGTCAGGCGACCGGAAGCCGGGGCAGTTCCAGCGGGGACGTCCGACCTGTCAGCCACCCCCGCCCCGCGCCAGCGAGAGCAGGTCTCGTGCCGGGCCCGTGGGGCGGGGGCCGGTCGGCCAGACGGCGCGTAGGGCGCGGTGGAGGCGGACGCCCTCGACGGGGACCTCGACGAGGCGGCGTGAGGCGAGTTCCTCCGTGACCGCCAGCTCGCTGAGCACCGCCGGGCCCGCGCCCGTCACCGCCGCGGCCTTGACCGCCGTCGTGGAGGCCAGCTCCAGCAGCGGTTCGGCGAGACCCCCGTACTCCGCGAGCGCCGCGTCCAGCACCTGCCGGGTGCCCGAGCCGTACTCGCGCAGCACCAGCGGCGTGGCCGCCAGTTCCGCGGGCGTGAGCGGGGCGCGGCGGCGGGCCCACCGGTGGGACGGGGCCGCGACCACCACGAGCCGGTCGTGGGCGACGACCACCGCGTCCAGGCCCTCGGGGACGGCGAGGCCCTCGACGTACCCCAGGTCCGCCTCGCCGGCGAGCAGGCTGGCGGCCACGGCCGTCGAGTTGCCGGCCTGGAGGGAGACGGCCGTGCCGGGGCGCTCGGCGCGCAGGGCGATGAGCCACCCGGGCAGCAGGTACTCGGCGATGGTCATCGACGCGGCGACCCGCAGCCGCGAGTCGCGCCGGTCCCGCAGCGCCTGCGCCCCCGCGTCGAACGCCTCGGCGGCCTCGACGACGCGCCGCGCCCAGTCGGTGACCAGCGCGCCCGCGTCGGTGAGCCGGGAGCCGCGCGGGGAGCGGTCCACGAGGGCGACGCCGAGCTGCCGTTCCATGGAGCGGACGCGGCTGCTGGCGGCGGGCTGGGTGATGCCGACCTCGCGCGCGGCCCGCCCGAGGCTGCCGTGCCGGGCGACGGCGAGGAGCAGTTCGAGGGCGCCGAGGTCCGGCACGCGGTGCGAGAGGCTCATAACTTCAGCTTATGTGGTCATAGGAGCGTGATTCCTGGTGATCACCAAAAGCGCAGGTCAGCCTAGGAACATGGCAACCCTGGCATCCCTCGCGCAGCACCGTCCGCTCCCCCGCACCACGGCCGTCCGCCACCTCGGACCGAACTGGTACGCCACCGTGATGGGCACCGCGATCGTCGCCAGCGCGGGCGCCGCGCTCCCGCTGCCCGTACCGGGTCTGCGCACCGCCTGCGCGGCCGTGTGGGCGCTGTCCCTGCTGATGCTGGCCACACTTCTCGCCGCGCGGGCGCTGCACTGGGCCCTCCACCGCGACCAGGCCCGCGCCCATCTGCTCGACCCCGCCGTCGCCCCGTTCTACGGCTGCCTCGCCATGGCGCTGCTCTCGGTCGGCGGCGGCACGATGATCGTGGGCAGGGACTGGATCGGTCCGGACGCGGCGGTCGCGCTGAACACGGTGCTGTACGTCGTGGGCACGGCCGTCGGCCTGGCGGCCGCCGTGGCGATCCCGTACCTGATGGTGGTGCACCACGACATCACGATCAGGGCAGCCTCCCCGGTGTGGCTGCTGCCCGTGGTGTCGCCGATGGTCTCGGCGGCCCTCGGCCCCCTCCTCGTACCGCATCTGCCGCCCGGCCAGTGGCAGCGGACACTGCTGGCCGCCTGCCACGGGATGTTCGGGCTGAGCCTGCTCGCGACGCTGCTGATGCTGCCGCTGGTCTTCGGCCGGCTGATGACCGGCGGGCCGCTGCCGCTCGCGCTGACCCCGACGCTGTTCCTGGTGCTCGGTCCGCTGGGCCAGTCCACGACGGCCGCGAGCGCCTTCGCCGAGGCGGCGCCGCACATTCCGTACGCGGGCGGGCTCGCCGTGCTGTACGGCGTGCCGGTGATGGGCTTCGCGCTGATGTGGCTGGCGCTGGCGGGGGCGATGGTGCTGCGGGCCCGG
This sequence comes from Streptomyces ficellus, assembly GCF_030406405.1. Lineage (GTDB taxonomy): Bacteria > Actinomycetota > Actinomycetes > Streptomycetales > Streptomycetaceae > Streptomyces > Streptomyces ficellus_B. The sequence continues at coordinate 235,464 of NZ_JAUEPL010000005.1, read as the reverse complement.
CGCCGGGGCATGGGGTTCGCCATGACGTGGTGGGCGTTGACCTTCCCGGTGGGGACGTGCGTGACGGCCGCGGAGGGGCTGGCGCGGCACACCGGGCTGGTGGCGCTGCGGTGGCTGGCGGTGGCGCTGTACGTCCTGCTGGTGGCGGCCTGGCTGACGGCAGCCGTCAGGACCGCCCGTGGACTGGCCGGCGGAGCGCTGCTCGCAGCGCCGAGGGCGCCTCGGCCAGTGACGGCCCGTACCACGTGAGGTGCCGCCCGTCGACGAGCGCGGCGGGCAGCCCGTCGAACGCCTCGGGCCCGTCGTCCGCCGTGAAGCGGTACGGCTCGTCCGGCAGGACGACGAGGTCAGCCCCGGACGCGCGCAGCTGGTCGAGCGGGATGCGCGGGTAGCGCTCGGCATGGGCGGCGTACACATTGCCCACGCCCAGCCGGGCGAGCAGGTCCCCGGCGAAGGTGTCGCGGCCCAGCACCATCCAGGGGCGGCGCCAGATGGGCACGACGGCCTCGCGGTACGGGTCCGGGATGAGCGCCGCCCAGGCCGCCTCCGCGTCGTCCAGCCACCGCGGCCGCGTCCGCACCCCGCACGCGCGCAGCACCCGGTCCAGCTCGGCGAACGCCTGCTCCAGGTCGCGGACCTCGGTGACCAGGACGTCCAGTCCGGCGGCGCGCAGCGCGGCGAGGTCGGGGGCGCGGTTCTCCTCCTCGTTGGCGATGACGAGGTCGGGCCGGAGGGCGGCGACGGCGGCGACGTCCGGGTTCTTGGTGCCGCCGATCCGGGCGACGTCCAGGCCGGCGGGGTGGGTGCACCAGTTCGTGGCGCCGACGAGCAGGCCGGGGGCGCTGACGGCGACCGCCTCGGTGAGGGAAGGCACGAGCGAGACGACGCGCATCACGGACACCACCGCGTCGTCACGTCTCGATGTGCTCGGCGACGGAGACGACGAGGACCCGGGTGCCGGGCCCGCCGGCCCGCCAGCGGTGGCGGACGCCGCCGGAGAGGTACAGCGTGTCGCCGCGCTCCAGCCGGTACACCCGGCCTTCGGCCTCCACCTGGGCGGCGCCGTCGGCGACGTACAGCATGGCGTCGTTGCGCAGCACGAGTTCCCGTCCGGCGTCGTGCTCGCCGGTGAACTCCTCGGCGTGCATCTGCTGCGCGCCCCGCACCAGGGCCCGCGCCCCGGTCGGTCCCGCGTCGTCGTCCGTGGCGCGTACGACGTCGACGGTGCGCGCCGAATCGGCGGCGTCGAGCAGTTCGACCGCCGTGGTCCGCAGCGCGTCGGCGACCCGTTCGAGCGAGCGCATGCTGGGGCGGGCGCGCTCGTTCTCGATCTGGCTCAGGAAGGGCACGGACAGGCCGCTGCGCTCGGCGACCGCGGCGAGGGTGAGCGCCAGCGCTCTGCGCCTCTTGCGGACGGCCGCGCCTACCCGAGGCGTTTCCTTGTCGTCCATCTCTACGGCTCCCTCCCTCTGCGACCACCTTACGCAGCGGGGGTACCACCGAGTAGCGCAACGGGTGGGAAAGGCGCGATAGGGCGGGCCTCGCTGGGCCCACGGGCGCGGATGTGGCGCCCGTTCGTGTGGCTCTTCGTACGGCTCTCAGCACGGGCTTCGTGCGGCCGCCCTCGTGCGCGCCCTTCGTGCGGCCCCTCTGTCAGTGGGGTGCGGCATCATCGGGGTTGTGACGCGACGCCTGATGCTCCTCGACACCGCTTCCCTGTACTTCCGCGCCTATTTCGGGGTGCCCGACTCCGTGAAGGCCCCGGACGGCACGCCCGTCAACGCCGTGCGCGGGCTGCTGGACTTCATCGCCCGGCTGGTCCAGGACCGGCGGCCGGACGATCTGGTGGCCTGCATGGACGCGGACTGGCGGCCTGCGTGGCGGGTCGAGCTGATCCCGTCGTACAAGGCGCACCGGGTGGCCGAGGAGACGGAGGCGGGGCCGGACGAGGAGGAGGTCCCCGACGCGCTGTCGCCCCAGGTGCCGGTGATCGAGGCGGTGCTGGACGCGCTGGGCATCGCCCGGGTGGGCGTCGCCGGGTACGAGGCGGACGACGTGATCGGCACGCTGGCGGGGCGCGCGGCGGGGCCGGTGGACATCGTGACCGGCGACCGTGACCTGTACCAGTTGGTGGACGACGCCCGGGGCGTGCGGGTGCTGTATCCGCTCAAAGGCGTCGGCACGCTCCAGGTGACGGACGAGGCGTGGCTGCGCGCGAAGTACGGGGTGGACGGGCCGGGGTACGCGGACCTGGCCCTGCTGCGCGGGGATCCGAGCGACGGGCTGCCGGGTGTGCCCGGCATCGGCGAGAAGACGGCCGCCAAGCTTCTCGCCACGTACGGCGACCTGGCGGGGATCATGGCGGCGGTGGACGACCCGTCGTCGCGGCTGACGCCCGCGCAGCGCAAGCGGCTGGATGAGGCGCGGGACTACCTGGCGGTCGCGCCGAAGGTGGTGCGGGTCGCCGGGGACGTACCGCTGCCGGACTTCGACCCGGCGCTGCCGGTGGGGCCGCGCCATCCGCAGACGCTGGAGGAGCTGGCGGCGCGATGGGGGCTGGGCGGATCTCTTGACCGACTTCTGTCCGCTCTCCGGGGGTGAGGTGCTAGCTTAGGTAAGCCTAAGCACGCATCCTCTGGGGGAGACACCGTGGCGGAACAACCTGTCCGTAAGGCACCGAAGGCCCATGAGGCCCGTGTCGTCCGCACCGAGCGCATCACGCCGCATATGGTGCGCGTCGTCCTGGGCGGTGAAGGGCTGTCCGGGTTCTCGGCGGACGAGTTCACCGACCACTACATCAAGCTGATCTTCCCGGCGCAGGGTGTGACCTACCCCGAGCCGTTCGACATGGCGCGGATCCGCGAGGAGTTCCCACGCGAGCAGTGGCCCACGACCCGTACGTACACGGTGCGGGCGTGGGACCCGGACCACCACGAGCTGACCGTCGACTTCGTCGTCCACGGTGACGAGGGACTCGCGGGGCCATGGGCGGCGGGGGCACGGGCGGGCGAGACCGTGCGCTTCCTGGGGCCGGGCGGCGGGTACGCACCGGACCCGGCCGCGGACTGGCACCTGCTGGTCGGCGACGAGAGCGCGCTGCCGGCGGTCGCCGCGTCGCTGGAGCGGATGCCGGAGGGCGCGGTGGGGCACGCCTTCATCGAGGTGGAGTCCCCGGACGAGGAGCACAAGATCGCGGCCCCGCCCGGCGTCGCGCTCCACTGGCTGCACCGCGGCGACCGGCCGGTCGGTGAGGCACTCCTGGCGGCCGTACGCGCCCTGGACTTCCCGCCCGGCGACGTCCACGCGTTCGTCCACGGCGAGGCGGGCTTCGTCAAGGAACTGCGCCGCCACCTCCGCCAGGACCGCCGGATCCCCCGCGACCGCCTCTCCATCTCGGGCTACTGGCGCCTGGGCCAGTCCGACGAGGCCTGGCGCGCGGTGAAGCGCGAATGGAACGAGCAGGTCGAACGCGAACAAGAACCCGCGGCCGTCGCCTGACGCCCCGCCCGCCATCCAGCACCTCGCACGCCACCCAGCACCACACCACGACCGACGCACGCCCGACCCACGCACGCCGACGCCACGCACGCGGCACTCCCGCACGGCACTCCACTCCGGGCGCCAGTGCCAGTACGCCAAGGGCCCGGCCGGGAAGTCCCGGCCGGGCCCTGGTGCGCGGGCGGCGGTGGGTCAGCCCACCGAGCTGTAGGCGACGACGCCCCGCAGCAGTGCGTCGACCGCCTTGCGGGCGTTCTTGGTGACCGTGCTGCCTTCGCTGGGCGCGGCGGCGGCGATCTGGCCCAGTACGTCGATGACCTGCTTGCACCACCGTACGAAGTCACCGGCCGGCATCTCCGCCTCGCGCAGCACCTCGTCGAGCCCCTTGCCGGACGCCCACTGGTAGGCGGCCCAGGCGAAGCCGAGGTCCGGCTCGCGCTGGCCGACGCCTTCCGCCTGGTTGATCCTGAACTCCTCCTCCAGGGCGTCCAGCCGGCCCCAGATGCGCACCATCTCGCCGAGCGCGGCCTTGGCCTTGCCCGAGGGCAGCTTCGGCGCGACGGCGTCGTCCGCCTGCCTGGCCTCGTACACCAGCGCCGAGACGCACGCGGCCAGTTCGGCCGGGTCGAGCCCCTCCCACACACCGTCACGCAGGCACTCACTGGCCAGCAGGTCCAGTTCGCCGTACAGGCGGGCGAGCCGCTTGCCGTGCTCGGTGACCTCGTTGCCGCGCAGGTAGTCCATCTCCGTCAGGAGCGCCACGATCCGGTCGAAGGTGCGGGCGATCGTGTTCGTACGCCCCTCGATGCGCCGCTCCAGCTGCCGTGTGTCGCGCTGGAGCCGGTGGTACCGCTCGGCCCACCGCGCGTGGTCCTCGCGCTCGTCGCACCCGTGGCAGGGGTGGGCGCGCAGCGCCGCGCGCAGCCGGGCGATCTCGCGGTCGTCGGCGGCCGCGGAGCGCTGCTTGCGGTGCCGCTCCGGCGCCATGTGCCCGGCCTTGGTGCGCAACGCCGACGCCAGGTCGCGCCGTGACTGCGGCGAGCGCGGGTTGAACGACTTGGGGATCCGCATCCGTTCCAACGGCTCCACCGGAACGGGGAAGTCGATCGAGGCGAGCCGCTTGACCTGCCGTTCGGCGGTGAGCACGAGCGGACGCGGCCCGTCCTGGTGCTCGAAGCCCCGGTGCCCGTTGGACCGTCCGGCCGGCAGCCCCGGGTCCAGGACCAGCGCCAGCCCGGCGAACTTGCCGGTCGGCACATGGATGACGTCACCGGGCTTGAGCCGCTCCAGGGAAGTGGCGGCCGCCACCCGGCGCTGCGCCGCACCCTGCTTGGCCAGTTCCGTCTCGCGGTCCTTCAGTTCCCGGCGCAGCCGCGCGTACTCCTCGAAGTCACCGAGATGGCAGGTCATACCCTCCCGGTAGCCCTGGAGCCCCTCCTCGTTCCGCTGGACCTGGCGCGATATGCCGACCACGGACCTGTCCGCCTGGAACTGCGCGAAGGACGTCTCCAGCAGTTCGCGCGAGCGGTGCCGGCCGAACTGGTCGACGAGGTTGACGGCCATGTTGTACGAGGGTTTGAAGCTGGAGCGCAACGGATACGTACGCGTGCCGGCCAGCCCCGCGAGGTAGCCCGGGTCCATGCCGCGCTGCCAGAGCACCACCGCGTGGCCCTCGACGTCGATGCCGCGCCGCCCTGCGCGCCCGGTGAGCTGGGTGTACTCGCCCGGGGTGATGTCGGCGTGCTGCTCGCCGTTCCACTTGACGAGCTTCTCCAGCACCACCGTACGAGCGGGCATGTTGATGCCCAGCGCCAGTGTCTCGGTGGCGAACACGGCCTTGACCAGGCCACGTACGAACAGCTCCTCGACGACCTCCTTGAACGTCGGCAGCATGCCCGCGTGGTGGGCGGCGATGCCCCGCTCCAGGCCTTCGAGCCATTCGTAATAGCCCAGGACGTGCAGGTCCTCGGTGGGGATCGAGGCGGTGCGCTCCTCGACGATCTCCCGGACGCGCCGGCGCCCTTCCTCGTCGTTGAGGCGCAGACCCGCGTACAGGCACTGCTGTACGGCGGCCTCGCAGCCCGCCCGGCTGAAGATGAACGTGATGGCGGGCAGCAGCCCCTCGGCGTCCAGGCGCTCGATGACCTCGGGCCGTCCCGGCGTCCAGATCCGCGACCGCTGCCGCCGCTCGCGCTCACGGTCGGCCTCACGTCCGCGCCGGCGGTCACGCCCGTTGAACGGGCGGGAGTTCTCCATGCGCGCGAGGCGGACGAGGTCGGGATTGACCTCACGCCGGCCGGCCCCGCGGCCGCCGTGGTCGGTCTCCTCCTCGAAGAGGTCGTAGATCCGGCGGCCCGCCAGGACGTGCTGCCACAGCGGCACGGGGCGGCTCTCGGAGACGATCACCTCGGTGTCACCACGGACGGTGTCGAGCCAGTCGCCGAACTCCTCGGCGTTGGACACGGTCGCGGAGAGCGACACCAGCGTCACCGACTCCGGAAGGTGGATGATCACTTCCTCCCACACGGCTCCGCGGAACCGGTCGGAGAGGTAGTGCACCTCGTCCATCACCACATAGCCCAGACCCCGGAGGGACTGGGAGCCCGCGTACAGCATGTTGCGGAGGACCTCGGTGGTCATGACGATCACCGGCGCCTCGCCATTGACGCTGTTGTCGCCGGTGAGCAGGCCGACCTTGCCGGGCCCGTAGCGCCTGACGAGGTCGGCGTACTTCTGGTTCGACAGCGCCTTGATGGGCGTCGTGTAGAAGCACTTGCGCCCCTGCTCCAGGGCGAGGTGCACGGCGAACTCACCGACGATGGTCTTGCCCGAGCCGGTGGGTGCCGCGACCAGCACTCCCTTGCCGGCCTCAAGGGCTCGGCAGGCCTCGACCTGGAACGGGTCCAGCTCGAAGTCGTACAGATCGCGGAAAGGAGCGAGCGCGGTCGCCTGCTCGGCGGCGCGGAGCCGGGCCGCCGCGTACGCTTCCGCGGGTGTGAGTTCTTCTGTCATCTTGCTATCGAGCCTACCCGGCGGCACTGACACTCAGCCGATCTTTATCCCGCGCACATGCGCCCCGCGCACCACCCCGCCGCGCGACGGGACGGCTACGGGCGGCGACATCGGAAAGAGGCCCCCCAGGTATCCGGGGGGCCTCTCCGCGATGTGATGCGCTCAGGTGATGTCGTCGTATCCGTTCCGCCGCTGTGAGCGATTGCCGTCCGCCTGCTCGGGCAGAGCCGGGGCGGTGGAGACGGGCTCGATCGCGCCGATCGCCTCCGGCCTGAGGTCCAGTTCGGACGCCTCGTCGTCGGAGAGGGCGCGGTCGGGGTTCTTGCGCTCGCGCCGCCGGTCGTTCAGCAGCGAGAAACCGACCGCGATGAAGTAGAGCACCGCCAGCGGCCCGGCCAGCAGCAGCATGGAAATCGGCTCACCGCCGGGAGTGGCGATGGCGGCGAACGCCGTGAGTCCGATGATCATCCCGCGCCACCAGTGGAGCATGCGCCGACCGGTGAGAACACCCGTGACATTGAGCAGGATGAGCAGCAGCGGCAGCTCGAAGGCGAGACCGAAGACGATCACCATGCGGGTGATCAGGTCGAGGTAGTCGTCGAGCGGCAGCAGCGGCTTGGATTCGGCCGGCGCGAAGCCCAGCATGATCTCCGCCGTCTGCGGCAGGATCGCGTAGGCGAGGTAGGCGCCACCGATGAACAGCGGCACTCCGGCCACCACGAAGCTCAGCGCGTAGCGCTTCTCCTTCCGGTGGAGACCCGGCGCCACGAACGCCCACAGCTGGTAGAGCCATACCGGGGCGGCGACCAGGAAACCGGTCGTCAACGCCACTTTCAGCGCGATGGTGAACGGCGACAGCAGGCCGTTCGTCGTCATGTCCGCGCACGGCTGGCCGTTGATCATCTCCCTGGCGCCGTTCAGACAGCCGACCGACGTGAGGATCGGCTTCATCAGGAACTCGAAGATGTCCTTCTGGAAGAAGGCCGCGACGATCACCGCTACCGCAATGGCGATAACCGATTTCATCAACCGGTTTCGCAGTTCACGCAAATGATCGACAAGGGGCATGCGCCCCTCGTCGTTCTTCTCCCGCTTGCGGGCAGTCTTGAGCAACCCACTTCCCTTGTCTCGTGCGGCAGCCCTCAAATGGGTTGCGTCAGCTCTTGGTCGTGTTCGGCTCGGTGACCGGGCGGGCGCTGCTCACGTCGCCGGGCGCCGCCTGAATGGTGCGAGTGGCGGGCTGCTGCTGGGCGGTCGCGTCCGTGGTGGGCGCCGAAGCCGACTCCGCGTCGTCCTTCTTCATCGCCTTGGCCTCGCTCTTGAGGATGCGGGCGGACTTGCCGAGCGAACGAGCCATCTCTGGAAGCTTCTTGGCACCGAAGAGCAGCAGGATCACTACGATGATCAGAACGATCTCGAGGGGCTTCAGATTGCCGATCATGTGCGACTTCCTTCTCACAGAGGCGGCTGGGGAGTGGGATCTGCCTGTACGGCCGGACGGATGTCCAGCCGTACGCTCCAAGGATCGTAACTCGCACGGGTAAACGCCGGGCAATCCCCGTGCGTACTCCGCGTTCACGGCCGGCGCCTCGACACCCGTGCCGCGACCAGCAGCGTACCTCTCGCACCAGCACCCGAGGAGACGCCCGCGTTATCGCAAACTTTCGCCGGTACGGGCCAGATCGGTGGCCGCGCGCTCCAGATCTTCGGCGGCGCGGTTGATTCGCTGTGTGGTGTGGGTCACCTGACGGCCGAGGCGCTGGGCCTCGATGAACACCCGGATGCCGAGGAGGCCGAGTACGGCGATGCCGAGGAATCCCAGGGCGATGGCGAGCATGGGCCAGAACATGCGCAGAGCCTAGACGTTCAGACGGTGGAGTGGAGGCGCAGCGTCCGCACGCCGCCGCCGGTGAGGAGTTCGATGATGCGCTCACCGGCGGGCTTGCGTACGGCCGAGCCGCATTCGGGACAGGTGAAGGAGTAGAAGGTGGTGCGGTGGCTGGCCCCGATGGCGAGGCGGAGCGAGCCGGGCGAGAGCTCGAAGCGGGCGCGGCACTCGGGGCAGGCGGCCTTGAAGAGGACCGGGGCCGACGGCGTCGAGACTCCGGACATCACGGACATATCCCTCAATTCCCTCAGGTGTCCCATGCGGGCGGCTCACCCGGCTCCAACTGGCTTGATCCCACTCACTCACGGCCGCCCACTCACGGCCGCCCACCCATGACGGTCACTCATGACGGCCGCAGACGGTCGCTCACGGCCGGTCGCTCACGGCGCCGTACTCGCGGCCGCTCACTCATGGCCGCTCACTCATGGCCGTCGTACGCGGCGAGCGCCTCGCACGCCGCCCGCTGCGCGCTCTCCGCCAGCTCCGGCGGCGACACGATCCGCCCCTCCCCGCCCAGCCGCAGGGCGAGGCGCCGCAGCGATGCCGGGTCCGGCGTACGCAGCGTGATGCGCAAGCCCCCGTCGGGCAGCTCCTCGGCGCTGTCGTGCGGGTAGTACTCGGCCACCCAGCGGCCGCCCGGCGCCACCTCCACCACGACCTCGGGGTCGTCGGCGGACGGCTGCACCAGGCCCTCCGAGAGATCACGCAGCTCGATCTCGGGCGGCGCCGACGGCTCGTCGAGGAGACGGATCTCGGCCACCCGGTCGAGCCGGAAGGTGCGCCGCGCCTCGGACAGGCGGCACCAAGCCTCCATGTACGTATGGCCGACGGCGAAGAGCCGGATCGGGTCCACCTCGCGCTCGGTGAGCTCGTCGCGCGCGGGTGAGTAGTAGCGCAGCCACAGGCGGCGGCGTTCCGAGATGGCCCGGTCGACCTCGGCGAACACGCCACCCTCCGACTCGAAGGTCACCGACAGCCGGGAGCTGGCGCCCGCCGCCTCGCCCGCCGCGGCCTCCAGCTTCGCGGTGGCCCGCAGCAGGGCCTCGCGGTCGCCCTCGCGCAGCCCCGGCAGGGTGGCCACGGCCCGCGCCGCGACCAGCAGCGCGGTCGCCTCGTCGGCGGCGAGCCGCAGCGGTTCGGCGACGTCGTCGGGGTTGTGCCACCAGATCCGTTCGCCGTCCGTGTCGATGTCGAGCAGGTCGCCGCCGCGGAAGCTGGTGCCGCACATGGGCAGGACGTCGAGGTCGGAGATCAGCTCGTCCTCGCTGATGCCGAACGCCCGGGCGACGTCCGCCACGTGCGCGCCGGGGCGCTCACGCAGGTAGGTCACCAGGGAGAGCATCCGCCTGGTCTGGTCGATCGCGTTCGCGGCCATCGTTGTCCGTCCCCCTCAGCCCTTGGCCACGGCGCGCAGCCGGTCCACCACGTCGGCCCGCAGATCGGCGGGTTCGAGTACGACGACGTCCGGGCCGAACTCGACGAGCCAGGCGTCCAGCCCGTGCCCGTACGGGATCTCCAGCTCGTCCCAGCCGTCACCCAGGTCCCGTACGGACACGGCACGGGCCCGCAGCGGGTAGCCGCACCCCGCGCGCAGCCGGATCACGGCGGACCGGGTCGCGGTCTCCCCCGCCCACCTCTCGACGGTCTCGCGCACCGTCGAGACGTCCGGCACGGGCGCGGTGAACGCACCGGCCCTGGAGCGGACCTTGCCGGTGATCCGGGAGAGCCGGAAGACCCGCTCGGCGCCCCGCTCCCGGTCCCAGCCCGCCAGGTACCAGTGTCCGCGCCAGCACTCCAGCGTCCACGGCTCGACGTGCCGGGTCTCAGGGCGGGCGGCGTTGGCCTTGCGGTACTCGAAGACGACCGGGCGCCGGTCGCGGCAGGCCAGCATCAGCGGCTCGAAGGCGGCCTCGTGGACGGGGATGCGCGGTTCGAGGGCGCTGTGCGGGGTGTCGTACGCGTCCTGCGCCTCGGGCATCCCGGCGGCGCGCAGCTTCTGCAGGGCGCCGCTCGCCGCGCCGGCGAGGCGGGCCTGCTGCCACACCTTGGCGGCCAGGCCCAGGGCGGCGGCCTCCTCGGCGTCGAACTGGATCGGGGGCAGCCGGTTGGAGTCGCGGCGGGCAAGGTAGCCGGTCTCGCCGTCGAGGTTCTCCACGGTCTCGATGACCAGGCCGAGCTCGCGCAGATCGTCCTTGTCGCGCTCGAACATGCGGTTGAAGGAGTCGTCCGAGCCGGCCGCGCTCTCGCCCGGTCCGAAGGCCTCGACGTAAGCCTCGATCGAGCCGCGCAGCTCGCGCTTGCTGAGCGGGCGCCGGGTCCCCAGCAGGCACAGCGCCAGATTCATCAGCCGCTCGGCCTTGGCAATGGCCATCGACGCCCTGCACCTCTTCTTATGGAGTCACTATCGCCCGCTCAACGTACCGCCCCGGGGTGTCGCGGCAAAAGCGGAGGGCCCATGCCGGCAGGCACGGGCCCTCGGATGACCGTTTCCGGTCGGAAGCGGTCCGGCCGGTCAGACGCCGACCAGGTCGCAGACGAAGATCAGCGTCTCGCCCGGGGCGATACGACCGCCACCGGCGCCGCGGTCGCCGTAGGCCAGGTGCGGGGGGATGGTCAGCTTGCGACGGCCGCCCACCTTCATGCCCTGCACTCCCTGGTCCCAGCCCGGGATGACCTGCCCGGCACCGAGCTGGAACTGCAGCGGGTTGCCGCGGTTCCACGACGCGTCGAACTCCTCACCGGTGGAGAAGGCCACGCCCACGTAGTGGACCTTGACGAAGTCGCCGGCCTTGGCCTCGGGGCCCTCGCCCTCCCAGATGTCCTGGATCTCCAGTTCGGTGGGCGCCGGGCCCTCGGGGAAGTCGATCTCGGGCTTCTCGATGCTCACGTAAAACAGTGCTCCTCAAACGATGTACTGATCAACCGGGACAGTCTTACATCACGGCGAGGATGTCGAGTGAGAAGACCAGCGTCGAGTTGGCGGGGATGCCACCGGACTCCTGGGCGCCGTAGCCCAGCTCCGGCGGGACGACGAGCATGACGCGGCTGCCGACCTTCTTCCCGGCGAGCCCCTGCTGCCAGCCCTTGATCAGGTTCTGCAGCGGGAACTGGGCGAGCTCCCCGCCCTTGTAGCTGGAGTCGAACTCCTTGCCGCCCTCCCACAGCACGCCCTTGTACTGGAGCAGCAGCTTGTCGGTGGGCTTGACGGCCGGGCCGTCGCCCTCCAGGACGTACGTCGCCACGAGCTTCTTCGGCGCCGGCTTCTTCGGTACGTCGATGGACGGGGCCTTGCCGTCGGTGTTGGTGCCGACCTTGGGGAGGTCGATGTTGTCCTGGGCGACCTCGCGGCCCTTGGCGGAGCTCCTGCCGTTGAAGGTGCCGCGGATGTCGACCACGAACACCAGCGTGTCGGTGCCCTTGATGCCCGCGTCCGCGTTGCCCCGGGTGCCGTAGCCGAGGGCCGGCGGGATGCCCAGCTCGACCCGGCTGCCGACCTTCTTGCCGGGCAGCGCCCGGTCCCAGCCCGGGATGAGCTGGCCGACCCCGATCGGCATGGTCAGCGGCACGCCCCGGTCGTAGGAGTTGTCGAAGACCTTGGCGGTGTCCCAAGGCTGTCCGAGGTAGTCGAACTGCAGGATGTCGCCCTTGGCGACCACCGGGCCCGTACCGGCCACGAGCGTCTTCACCGCGAGGTCGGGCGACGGCTTGCCGGGGCCCTTGGCGACGGTCGGCTTCTCACCGAACTTCGTGCCCGCGGTGACGGCGGGCAGCGGGCCGTCCACGATCTTCGTGGTGGGCTCCGCCGGCGTGGACGGGCTCTCGTCCGTCTTGGCCTTGTCGGACTTGTCGTCGCCGCAGCCCGCGAGGGTGAGCAGGCCGGCGGGGACGGCGAGAAGGAGGGAGCGACGGCGCACGGAATGCCTCGTATCTGGTCGGGATCTCGTGATCTGTAGGTCTTCGCTGTCGAGTTCGCGAGGGTGTCGCGTCACTCTGAGGGTGTCGCGTCACTCTACGGCGTGACTCTACGGCGTGCGTGAGGCGCCGTACGAGCAACGCACGGCGCCTCACAGCGCTGATCACCGACCCGGGCGGACCGAGGGCCCCGGCTCACATCCCGGCGATGAGCTTCTCCACCCGGTCGTCGACCGACCGGAAGGGGTCCTTGCACAGGACGGTGCGCTGGGCCTGGTCATTGAGCTTGAGGTGCACCCAGTCGACCGTGAAGTCCCGCCGCTGCTCCTGGGCGCGGCGGATGAAGTCGCCGCGCAGCCGCGCCCGGGTGGTCTGCGGGGGCACCGACTTGCCCTCGAAGATCTTCAGGTCGTCGCAGATCCGGGCGGCCTGTCCCTTCTTCTCCAGCAGGTAGTAGAGCCCGCGCCGACGGTGGATGTCGTGGTATGCGAGGTCTATCTGCGCGACCCGGGGGTGCGACATGGTCATGTTGTGCTTGGCCCGGTACCGCTCCAGCAGCTTGTACTTCATGACCCAGTCGATCTCGGTGCCGATACGGTCGAGGTCCTCCTGCTCGATGGCGTCGAGCGTGCGGCCCCACAGCTCCAGCACCTGGGCGACCGTGCCGGTGCGGATGCCGCGCCGGTCGACGAAGTCGGCGGCCTTCTCGTAGTACTCGCGCTGGACCTCCAGGGCGGAGGCCTCGCGTCCGCTGGCGAGCCGGACCTTGCGCTGCCCGGTGATGTCATGGCTGACCTCACGGATCGCCCGGATCGGGTTCTCCAGGGTGAGGTCCCGCATCACCGTGCCCGCCTCGATCATGCGCAGGACGAGGTCGGTGGCGCCGACCTTCAGCAGCATGGTCGTCTCGGACATGTTGGAGTCACCGACGATGACGTGCAGGCGGCGGTAGCGCTCGGCGTCCGCGTGCGGCTCGTCGCGCGTGTTGATGATGGGGCGGGAGCGGGTCGTCGCGGAGCTGACGCCCTCCCAGATGTGCTCGGCGCGCTGGCTGACGCAGTAGACGGCGCCGCGCGGGGTCTGCAGCACCTTGCCGGCGCCGCAGAGCAGCTGCCGGGTGACGAGGAACGGAATGAGGATGTCCGCGAGCCGCGAGAACTCTCCGTGACGGGCGACGAGATAGTTCTCGTGGCAGCCGTAGGAGTTTCCCGCCGAGTCGGTGTTGTTCTTGAAGAGGTAGACGTCGCCCGCGATTCCCTCCTCGTGCAGGCGGCGTTCGGCGTCGACGAGCAGGCCTTCGAGAATGCGCTCACCGGCCTTGTCGTGGGTGACCAGCTCGGTCACGTTGTCGCATTCGGGAGTTGCGTATTCCGGATGCGATCCCACGTCCAGGTACAGGCGGGCGCCGTTCCGCAGGAAGACGTTGCTGCTGCGGCCCCATGACACAACACGGCGGAAGAGGTAGCGCGCCACTTCGTCAGGAGACAGTCGGCGCTGTCCCCTGAACGTGCACGTGACGCCGTACTCGTTCTCCAGCCCGAAAATGCGGCGGTCCATGACTGAACATTACGCCTGATGGCCTGTGCTGAAACCGGGTTCGACAGCACCGTTTCGATCATTTTCCGATGTGGCCACGACATCTTCCCCGTGCGGTGCCGTACGGGGCGGAACCGCCAGCGCGCGCTGGGTGGCCAGGAGTACCAGCAGGGCGGTGAATCCACCGGCGCCCGCGACGGCGAAACTCGCGGTGGTGCCGGAGTGCTGGACGACCGGGCCGGCCACCGCCGTTCCGGCGGCGGCGCCCACGCCGAAGGTGGTGACCAGCCAGGAGAACGCCTCGGTGACCGTGCCGCGCGGCGCGTGCCGGTCGACCACGATGAACGCGCACGCGATGGCGGGCGCCAGGAAGACACCCGAGAGGGCCGCCAGGGCCGTCATGGCGACCACGCCGGGGGTGAGCGTCAGCGGCAGGTAGCCCAGCGCCAGCAGGCCCACGAGGACCCGCAGCCGGCGCTCCGGGGCGCCCGCCCAGTGCCGGGCTCCGTACACCGCGCCGCCGATCAGCGCGCCCAGGCCCAGGGCGGCCATCAGCCACCCGTAGACCGACTCGCGGCCGTGGTCCTCGGCGTACGAGAAGCCGGCGACCGTGATGGAGCCGAGGGCGAGGCCGACGAAGAAGAACGATCCGAGCAGGGCGAGCAGCCCCGGCGAGCGCAGCGCCCCCAGCCAGTGCGCCTCGCGCGGCGCGGACCGCCAGGCGCGGGAGGGCTCGGACAGGACGACCGACAGGGCGCCGGCCACGCCTATCGCGTTGATGACCAGCAGGGCGGCGGCGGGCGACCAGAGCGCGACGAGCACCGTGACCAGCAACGGGCCGACCGTGAACATGATTTCCTGGGCCACCGCGTCCATGGCGTACGCCCGGTGGACCCGGTCCTCGCGGCCCAGGACGCTCGGCCACAGGGCGCGCAGGCCGCCCTCCAGGGGCGGGGTGAACAGCCCCGCGACGGCGACGGCCGTGTACGTGAGGGGGAGCGGGTCGAGGCCGGCGAGGACGAGCAGCGCCATGCCGAGGGCCGAGACGAGGGCCGCGGGCAGCTGGACGCGGGGCTGGCCGTACAGGTCGACGGCGCGGCCGAGGAGGGGCTGGCCGATGGCGTTGCCGATGCCGTACACGGCGGCGAGGGCGCCCGCCAGGCTGTAGCTGCCGCCCTCGGCGCGCGTGAAGACCATGATGGCGATGGGTCCGGTGCCGTTGGGCAGCCGCCCTATGAGGGTGCCGATGAGCAGGCGGGCGGCGTGGGGTGCCTTGAGGATGTCGGCGTATCCGCCCGTCGCGGCTGCCATCTGCTGCCCCTCTCCCTCGGGCGCGGCCGAGGTTTTACGTATAACGTTCCTGCGTCATACGTACCATGACGGCATCCCGCGGGTCCACCTCGCGGGCGTGATCGTCGAACGCGGAGGCGTGCGTGCACCACCCGGACCCAGCGGCTCCCGACCCCGCGCCCCACCGGGCGGCCGGCCCCGCCGCCGCACGTCCCCGGCCGACCAGCCGGGACGTCGCGCGGGCCGCTGGGGTCTCGCAGGCGACCGTGTCGCTGGTCCTCGGCGACAAGTGGCGCGGGCGGGTCTCGGAGCGCACCGCCCGGCTGGTGCGGGACGCCGCCGACGAGCTCGGCTACCGCCCCAATCTCGCGGCGCGCAACCTCCGGCTGGGCCGTACCAGGACGGCGCTCCTGGTGGTGCCGGCGCTCACCAACGAGTTCTTCGCCCGCGTCTACACGGGCGCCGCCACGGTCGCCGCCGAGCACGGGTTCGGCGTGGTCCTGTACCCCTCCCCCCAGGGCGTGGGCCCCGCGAAGGACCCGTTCGCCTCGGCGCGGGCGGCGCTGGACGGGGTGATCGCCTCCTCGATGGCCGCCGACGCGTTGCGGGCGATCCGCGGCACGGACCTGCCGCTGGTGATGCTGGACAGCGACCCGGCCGATACGGGCGCGGCGGCGTACGTGAACCTCGACGTCGGGGACGGCATGCGCCAGGTGACGGGCCATCTGCTGGCCCTGGGCCACCGCCGCTTCGCGCACCTGTCCTCGGCCGTGCCCTCCTGGACCTTCGATGTACGTGCCCGGGCCCTGGCCGCGTGTCTGCGGGGCGTGCCGGAGGTGACCGTGCGGACCGTCCCCGCGCCGCTCGACGTCTCGGGTGCCAGGGCGGCCGCAGAGGCCGCGCTGAGCGCGCCGGGGCCGCGTCCGACCGCCCTGGTCTGCGACGACGACATCGTGGCGGCGGGCGCCTGCAAGGCCGTACGGCGACTGGGGCTGCGGGTGCCCGAGGACGTGTCGGTCACCGGGTTCGACGACCTGGCGCTCGCCACGGCGGTGGAGCCCGAGCTGACCACGGTGAGGCTGCCCGCGGAACGGATCGGGGAGCGCGGGATGGCGGCCCTGCTGGACGTGCTGTCCGGCCGGCCGCCCGAGAGCGGCGACCTCCCGGTCACCCTGGTGCCCCGTGGCTCCTCGGGCCCCGCTCGGGCCCGCTGACACCCGGACACGCCGGTGCCCCGGGCCGCGAGCTGTCCGGGGCACCGGGGGCAGGAGCGGCTACTCCTGCGACTCGTCCGGTTCCTCGTCCGACGGGGCGTCCGTCGGGGTGGACGACGGCGTGTCGGCCTCCAGGAGGCGTGACAGCTGGCGTCCCACGATCCGCTTGAACTTGCGCTGCTGCGGGCGCGTGCGGTCCAGGACCGCCACCTCCAGCCGCTCCGCGGGGATCTCCCGCTCGCTGCCGTTGGTGTCCCGGGACAGCGCCTGGACGGCCAGCTTCAGCGCCTCGGCGAGCGACATCCCGTCGCGGTGGCGCTGGTCGAGGAAGCTGCTGATCTGCTCGGCGTTGCCGCCGACCGCGACCGAGCCGTGCTCGTCCACGATCGACCCGTCGTGCGGGAGCCGGTAGATCTGGTCGCCCGCCGGGGAGTCGCCGACCTCGGCGACGACCAGCTCCACCTCGTACGGCTTCTCGCCCGCGCTGGAGAAGATCGTGCCCAGCGTCTGGGCGTAGACGTTGGCGAGCCCCCGGGCCGTCACATCGTCGCGGTCGTAGGTGTAGCCGCGCAGGTCCGCGTAGCGCACACCGCCGATCCGGAGGTTCTCGTACTCGTTGTACTTACCGGCCGCGGCGAAGGCGATCCGGTCGTAGATCTCGCTGAACTTGTGCAGTGCGCGGGACGGGTTCTCACCGACGAAGACGATGCCGTCGGCGTACTGCAGCACGACCAGGCTGCGGCCGCGGGCGATGCCCTTGCGGGCGTACTCCGCCCGGTCGGCCATGGCCTGCTGGGGTGAGACATAGAACGGCGTCGACACCGGCTATCCGTCCCTTTCTGTCAGTGGCGGGTTCATCACAGCAGCGCGGCGCGCGGGCCGTCGGGCTGTTCGAGACGGCGCTCCAGGATCGAGCGGGCCACGTCGGAGCACTCGGCCTCGGTGAGCCGCCGGAAGCCGTCCTCCGTGATCACGGTGACGATGGGGTAGATCCGGCGGGCCACGTCCGGGCCGCCGGTCGCCGAGTCGTCGTCCGCCGCGTCGTACAGGGCCTGCACGACCAGCGTGACCGCCTGCTGCTCGGTCAGGTCCTCGCGGTAGAGCTTCTTCATCGCGCCCCGGGCGAAGATCGAACCGGAGCCGGTGGCCGCGAAGCCGTGCTCCTCGGAGCGGCCGCCCGTCACGTCGTAACTGAAAATACGGCCCTTCTCGCGGTCGACGTCCCAGCCGGCGAACAGCGGAACGACGGCCAGGCCCTGCATGGCCATGCCCAGGTTGCTGCGGATCATCGTGGAGAGCCGGTTCGCCTTGCCCTCCAGGGAGAGCTGGGTGCCCTCGACCTTCTCGAAGTGCTCCAGCTCCAGCTGGAAGAGCTTGACCATCTCCACCGCGAGGCCGGCCGTGCCCGCGATGCCCACGGCCGAGTACTCGTCGGCGGGGAAGACCTTCTCGATGTCGCGCTGGGCGATCATGTTGCCCATGGTCGCCCGCCGGTCGCCGGCGAGCACCACACCGCCGGGGAACGTGGTCGCGACGATGGTCGTGCCGTGCGGTGCTTCGATGGCGCCCTGCACCGGCGGCAGGGTGCGCCTGCCCGGAAGCAGGTCGGGCGAGTGGTCGGACAGGAAGTCCATGAACGAGGACGAGCCGGGCGTCAGGAAGGCTGCCGGCAGACGCCCGGTGCTACGAGGGTTGGCTTCCACGCGTTTCCTTCCGAAATGAGGCGGCGGCCCGCCGCTGCGGCGGTCGGGCCGATCATGCGTGCTGTGCACGGACCTTACCCGTGCCGTCGCCGGTCATCCGTCCCGGTGCCACCGGCTTTCACCGACGGCCCGGGACGGACAACGAGCTGCTACTGTCCGCCCTTTTGCACGAAGGACCGTACGAAGTCCTCGGCGTTCTCCTCGAGGACGTCGTCGATCTCGTCGAGTACGGAGTCGACGTCGTCGGACAGCTTCTCCTGGCGCTCCTTGAGGTCCTCGGAGGCCTGCGCGTCCTGCGTCTGCTCCTCGACCTCCTCGGTGGAACGTGTGGCCTTCTGCTGCCCGCCGCCGGTGTCCTTGGTCGCCATATCCCTCACCCCGCTCGGTTTGCCCGCTTGGTTCGGTCTCTCAAGATCAGACCCTACAAGGACGGTCTGACATCGGCCCTGTACTTTCCCAACGTCCAGGGGCTGTCCCCATGATTCCCGGAGATTGCCCGGCGAAGCTTTTTTCGCGGGCTCTCAGCCGCCGGACAGCACGCGGACCAGGTCCTCGGCCGTGCGGCAGCGGTCCAGCAGCTCCTTGACGTGGTTACGTGTACCACGCAACGGTTCCAGTGTGGGGACCCGCTGCAGGGAGTCACGGCCCGGCAGGTCGAAGATCACCGAGTCCCAGGAGGCCGCGGCGACGTCGTCGGCGTACTGCTCCAGGCAGCGGCCCCGGAAGTAGGCCCTGGTGTCCTCAGGGGGCTTCGTACGGGCCCGGTCGACCGCCGCCTCGTCCAGCAGCCGCTTCATCCTGCCGCGGGCCGCCAGACGGTTGTACAGGCCCTTCTCGGGGCGTACGTCGGCGTACTGCAGGTCCACCAGGTGCAGCCGTGCCGCGTCCCAGTCCAGGTTGTCCCGGCGCCGGTAGCCCTCCATCAGCTCCCGCTTGGCGATCCAGTCCAGCTCGCCGGCCAGGCTCATCGGGTCGTTCTCCAGCCGGTTGAGGGTGTCCTCCCACCTGACCAGCACGTCCTTGGTCTGCTCGTCGGCGTCGGCCCCGAAGCGTTCCTCCACGTACTTGCGGGCCAGCTCGAAGTACTCCATCTGCAGCTGGACAGCGGTGAGTGTCCGGCCGCTGCGCAGCGTGATCAGATACCGCAGCGACGGGTCGTGGGACACCTGGTGCAGGGTCCGCACGGGCTGGTCGACGGCCAGGTCGACGGTGATGAAACCGTCCTCGATCATCGACAGCACCAGGGCCGTCGTGCCGAGCTTGAGGTACGTCGAGATCTCGGAGAGGTTCGCGTCGCCGATGATCACGTGGAGGCGGCGGTACTTCTCGGCGTCGGCGTGCGGCTCGTCGCGGGTGTTGATGATCGGCCGCTTGAGGGTGGTCTCCAGGCCGACCTCGACCTCGAAATAGTCGGCGCGCTGGCTGATCTGGAAGCCGTGCTCATGGCCGTCCTGGCCGATGCCGACCCGGCCCGCGCCGGTGACGACCTGCCGCGAGACGAAGAACGGCGTCAGATGGCGCACGATGTCCGAGAAGGGGGTCTCCCGCTTCATCAGGTAGTTCTCGTGCGTGCCGTAGGAGGCGCCCTTGTTGTCGGTGTTGTTCTTGTAGAGGTGGATCGGCTGGGCGCCGGGCAGCTGGGCGGCCCGCTCGGCCGCCTCCGCCATGATCCGCTCGCCGGCCTTGTCCCAGAGGACGGCGTCGCGCGGGTTGGTCACCTCCGGGGCGCTGTACTCGGGGTGCGCGTGGTCGACGTAGAGCCGGGCCCCATTGGTGAGGATGACGTTGGCCAGGCCGATGTCCTCGTCGGTGAGCTGACTGGAGTCGGCGGCCTCGCGGGCGAGGTCGAAGCCGCGGGCGTCCCGCAGCGGGTTCTCCTCCTCGAAATCCCAGCGGGCGCGGCGCGCCCGGTGCATCGCCGCCGCGTAGGCGTTGACGATCTGGGACGAGGTGAGCATGGCATTGGCGTTCGGGTGGCCGGGGACGGAGATCCCGTACTCCGTCTCGATGCCCATTACTCGCCGTACAGTCATGCGGCCCTCCTTGCCCGGCGGCGCCCCCGTTCGGGAAAGGCGCTCAAGTACCGCTGTTCCGGTGCGTGTGCGGTGCCCGTCCCCGCACTGCGCGACTCGGCGGTACGGACGAGCCTAGAACGCCTCCGCGCTGGTGGGGAGATCAATTGCGTCATTGCTGCGGTGTGGTCGGAATGATGGCCCAAGCCGGTGAAAGCAACCGGCTGCGGATGCCCTCCCCCGCCATTGGCGGGGAAAACCCCGGGCACCCGCAGCCGGAATGCGATCTACAGGTACTGACCGGTATTCGCCACCGTGTCGATGGACCGACCGGTGTCGGCGCCCTGCTTTCCGGTGACGAGGGTGCGGATGAAGACGATCCGCTCGCCCTTCTTTCCGGAGATCCGGGCCCAGTCGTCCGGGTTGGTGGTGTTCGGCAGGTCCTCGTTCTCCTTGAACTCGTCCACGCACGCCTGGAGGAGGTGGGAGACCCGAAGGCCCTTCTGGTTGTGGTCGAGGAAGGCCTTGATGGCCATCTTCTTGGCCCGGTCGACGATGTTCTGGATCATCGCGCCGGAGTTGAAGTCCTTGAAGTACAGGACTTCCTTGTCGCCGTTGGCGTACGTGACCTCGAGGAACCGGTTCTCCTCGGACTCCGCGTACATCTGCTCCACGACCGACTGGATCATGGCCTGGGCAGCGGCTTCCTTGGAACCATTGTGCTCGGCCAGATCGTCCGCGTGCAGCGGCAGCGAAGGTGTCAGGTACTTGGCGAAGATGTCCTTCGCCGCCTCCGCGTCCGGACGCTCGATCTTGATCTTCACATCGAGCCGGCCGGGCCGCAGGATCGCGGGGTCGATCATGTCCTCGCGGTTCGAGGCGCCGATCACGATGACGTTCTCGAGCCCCTCCACACCGTCGATCTCGGCGAGCAGCTGCGGAACGATGGTGTTCTCCACGTCCGAGCTGACACCGGAGCCACGGGTGCGGAACAGGGACTCCATCTCGTCGAAGAAGACGATGACGGGAGTGCCCTCGCTCGCCTTCTCACGGGCACGCTGGAAGACCAGGCGGATGTGGCGCTCGGTCTCACCGACGTACTTGTTGAGGAGCTCGGGGCCCTTGATGTTGAGGAAGTAGCTCTTCCCCGCGGGCTGGCCGGTCACCTCGGCGACCTTCTTGGCAAGGGAGTTGGCGACGGCCTTCGCGATCAGCGTCTTGCCGCAGCCGGGCGGGCCGTAGAGCAGGATGCCCTTCGGCGGCCGCAGTTCGTGCTCCTTGAAGAGGTCGGGGTAGAGGTACGGGAGCTCGACCGCGTCACGGATCAGCTCGATCTGGTTGCCCAGACCACCGATCTTGTCGTAGTCGACGTCGGGGACCTCTTCGAGGACGAGTTCCTCGACCTCACTCTTGGGGATGACCTCGTAGACGTAACCGGACCTGGGCTCGAGCAGCAGGGCGTCGCCGGGGCGGATGGTGATGTCCAGCAGCGGCTCGGCGAGCCTCACCACCCGTTCCTCGTCGGTGTGCCCGAGCACCAGGGCGCGCTCGCCGTCCTCAAGGATCTCCTTGAGGGTGACGATGTCCCCGGCGCGCTCGAATTCCATGGCCTCGACCACGTTGAGCGCTTCGTTGAGCATCACTTCCTGGCCGCGCCGGAGCTCGTCGAGCTCGACGCTGGGGCTGACGTTCACCCGGAGCTTGCGGCCCCCGGTGAAGATGTCGGCGGTGCCGTCCTCGTTCGCCTGCAGGAAGACACCGAAGCCGGCCGGAGGCTGCGCGAGCCGGTCGACCTCCTCCTTGAGGGCCACGATCTGGTCGCGGGCCTCACGGAGCGTGTTGGCGAGTCGCTCGTTCTGCGCGGACACGCCGGCCAGGTTGGTCTGCAGCTCGACGATCCGCTCTTCGAGAATCCTCGTGTGACGCGGAGAGTCGGCGAGCTTACGTCGCAGGACGGCGATTTCCTGCTCGAGATAGGCGACCTGGCCGGCAGGGTCTTCAGACCCCCGCCCCGGCCGGATGCCGCGGTTGATGTCGTCGTCGTGGGCTGCCACGGTCCTCACCTCCTCCAAGGGGAGCTGGACGCTTCCTGACCCTACCTGGGCTGGTGGTGATTGAAACCCCTAGATCACAAAGACTCTCGGGGTGTGTCCGATCTTCACCCTTGCGCTCTCCCTCACGCCAGGGGGATACCCACCCATCAACATCTGAAAGCGGGCGGTTGTATCGTCGGTGTGGTCAACACCCGTCAGGGCTGGCCCGACTTACTTCTCATCGCTTCACCCGACGCAGGAAACGGCAGGGGATATGACCGCGCAGCACGAGGCTCCGACCACGGCCGCCGGCGAGGCTCTGGAGGTCTGGATCGACCAGGATCTCTGCACCGGCGACGGGATCTGCGCGCAGTACGCCCCCGAGGTCTTCGAGCTCGACATCGACGGGCTGGCGTACGTGAAGAGCGCGGACGACGAGTTGTTGCAGGACCCGGGGGCCACCACGCCCGTTCCGCTGCCCCTGCTCCAGGACGTCGTGGACTCCGCGAAGGAGTGCCCGGGCGACTGCATCCACGTACGGCGGGTTTCGGACAGGGTGGAAGTCTACGGCCCTGACGCCGCGTGACCGGTTATCTACCGAGTGCTTCGACGGGGCCTGAGCGGATGAACTTTCCGCCCTCCCACCGCCACTTGACCGTCTCCCGCTGATCGGGACAGCACTTCGGTACGTCCGGTGAGGAGTAGCCGAGCAGGGTCGCGGTGACCGTCCCGTCACGTACGGCGAGCGCGTCGACGGACTGCCGTTCGGCGGGCTCCACCAGCGTGGCCACCACGCGGGCTTCCGGCCCCGCGCCACCTGCGCCGCCTGCGCCGCCTGCGCCGCCTGTGCCGCCTGCGCCGCCGGCCAGGACGTACAGGCCGCTCGGGGGCGTTCCGGAACCCGCCTGGCAGCGCGCCGCCACGACCGTCTCGGGCAGGCCGTCGCCGTCGATGTCCCCCGTCGCCCTCTTCGTCACCACGCTGGGAGCGCCCGCGCATGCGAGGGGGTAGGTCACGCCCGCCGCGTCGGGGGCGGCCACCGGGGCCGCCGCGGTGGTGACGCCGGCTTGCGAGGCGGTGGCGGCTTCGGGCTGCAGCGTTCCGGCGCCCGCGACGACCGCGGCCATCGCGGCGGCGGTGGCGAGCCAGTGCACCGGGCGGGCGTGGGTGTGCGCGAGGTCCGGAACGACGGAGGTCTGCACGTGGAGTGCCTCCTGTGGCTGTGCGGTGGGGGTGGCCAGCATCGTGCCATACGTCACAGGGAGGCGGAACGGTGGGGTCGGGGCGGTTTCCTGCGGAAACGGTGAACGTGGCGGCGCCGCCGTCGAGTTCCCCGCGTGGGGCGGGAACTCGACGGCGGCGCCGGAGCGTTGTCGGGGCGTCAGCCCCAGGAGCGTCAGCCCCTGTGGGGACTGTCAGCCCTTGTGGGGGCCCTCAGCCCTTGTTGGGGCCTTCGTAGTCCTCGCCGTACGCGCCCTTGGCGGGGCGGCGGCGGCGCATCGGGGGCTCCACGCCGTCCGCGAGGCGGCGGGCGGTGAGCAGGAAGCCGGTGTGGCCGATCATGCGGTGGTCCGGGCGGACCGCCAGGCCCTCGACGTGCCAGTTGCGGATCATCGACTCCCAGGCGGCCGGCTCGGCGAAGCAGCCGATCTCGCGGATGGACTCCACGGTGCGGGCGAGCTGGGTGGTGGTCGCGACGTAGCAGCACAGGATGCCGCCGGGGACGAGTGCCTTGGAGACGGCCTCCAGGCACTCCCATGGGGCGAGCATGTCCAGGATCACACGGTCGACGTCGGTGTCGGACAGGTTGTCCTGGAGGTCGCCGACCGTGAGCTGCCAGGCGGGGTGCGGTCCGCCGAAATAGCGCTCGACATTGCCCTTGGCGATCTCGGCGAAGTCCTCGCGGCGCTCGTAGGAGTGCAGCATGCCCTGGTCGCCGATGGCCCGGAGCAGGAAGCTGCTGAGCGAGCCGGAGCCCACCCCCGCCTCGACGACGCGCGCGCCGGGGAAGATGTCGGCGAAGGCCAGGATCTGCCCCGCGTCCTTGGGGTAGACCACGGCGGCGCCGCGGGGCATGGACAGGACGTAGTCGGGGAGCAGGGGGCGCAGCGCAAGGTAGGCGACGTTCCCCGTGGTACGGACAACACTGCCCTCGGGAGCGCCGATCAGCTCGTCGTGCGGGAAGGAACCCTTGTGGGTGTGGAAGTTCTTCCCGGCCTCGAGCGTGAACGTGTAGTGGCGTCCCTTGGGGTCGGTGAGCTGGACCTGGTCCCCGACCTCGAAGGGCCCGCGTCGGCGGGCGGCACCGGTCGGTTCGGACATGTGACCAGTGTATGGGGTTCAGGAACCGGGGCGTGCCATGGCCTGGACGAAGGCCCGCTCGACGTCCGCGGTGGACAGCACGCCGTAGATCTCGCCGGACTCCTCGACCACCAGGTATTCGGTGGCCGGATGCGCGCGGAGTCTGTCGAGGAGGGCCTCGCCCGCCAGTTCGGCGGGGACCCGCATGCCCTCGGTGAGCTCCTGGGCGAGGCCGCTGACGGCGACCCAGGGGCGGCGGTGCTGCGGGATGCCGACGATGGCGGTCTCGCGGACCAGGGCGGTGGGCTCGCCCCGGCCGTCGACGACGACGAGGGCGCGGGCGCCGGCCTCGTTGGCGCGGCGCAGGGCTTCGGAGAGGGGCGTGCCGGGCTCGACGGGGACGGCACGCCGGGTGAGTGTGCGGGCGCGCAGTTCGGGGAGGTGTTCGCGCAGCCGGGCCATGCGCAGGCTGTTGCCGGCGCCGGTCCAGATGATCGCGGCGAGGATGGCGGCGAGGAGCGCGTCCATCACGGTCTCCATGCCGCTGATCTCGTTGGTGGCGTTGCCGAGGGCCCCGGTGTGGGTGACCAGCGGCAGGCCGATGAGGACGGTGATGGCGAGGGCGCGGCCCACCCAGGCGGCGGCGACGGTGCCGCTCATGGGCTTGCCGGTGATCTTCCAGATGACGGCGCGGAGCATCCGGCCGCCGTCGAGCGGCAGGCCGGGCAGCAGGTTGAAGGCGGCGACGATGAGGTTGGAGATCATCAGGCCGGCGAGCAGCACGCCGGGCACGGTGCCGGGTTCGACGGCGTACATGGCGGCGTAGAAGACCCCGGCGAGCACCAGGGAGAGCAGCGGCCCGACGAAGGCGAGGAGGAACTCGCGGCCGGGGGTCTCGGTCTCCTTCTCGATCTCGGAGACGCCGCCGAAGAACTGGAGCTGGATGCGGCGCACCGGGAGTTTGAAGCGGAGCGCGGCGACCGTGTGGGCCAGTTCGTGGATGAGTACGGAGGCGTAGAAGGCGACCGCGAAGAAGAGGGAGACCAGGTAGCGCGCGTTGCCCAGTTCGGGCAGGATCCGGTCGATCTGGTCGCCGAAGACCCAGGTGATGAGCGCCGCGACCAGGAACCAGCTGGGGGCGACGTAGACGGGTACGCCGAAGAGGCGGCCCATGAGGATGCCGCCGCCTCGCTCGGTCCGCTGCGGTTTTCCGCCGTCGGGCGTGGTGGTTCCGCTCGTGTCGGACCGCGGGCGGGTGTGCTCGCCGCTCTCGTCGTCCTTGTTCACAGGATCCCTTCGGTGTGAAGCGTCACACGACGATCATGCAGTGTGGGAGGGTCTGGCGTCGATGGTATGCCGCTCGCTGTCAGTGGCGGGCCGTAGGGTTCTGAGTCATGACCACGAGCCCGAGGCCTCAGCCGCCGATGTCTCTTTCGCCGTCCCGGGCGAGCGACTTCATGCAGTGTCCCCTGCTGTACCGGTTCCGGGTGATCGACAAGCTGCCGGAGAAGCCGAGCGCGGCGGCCACGCGCGGCACGCTGGTGCACGCGGTGCTGGAGCGGCTCTTCGACGATCCGGCGGTGGAGCGGACGGCTCCGAAGGCGAAGGCGATGGTGCCGGGGCAGTGGACCCGGCTGCTGGAGTCGCGCCCGGAGCTGGCGGAGCTGTTCGCGCAGGACCCGGACGGGGAGGGGCTGACGCGCTGGCTGGCGGAGGCGGAGCAGCTGGTGGAGCGGTGGTTCACGCTGGAGGACCCGACGCGGCTGGAGCCGGCTGAGCGGGAGCTGTTCGTGGAGACGGAGCTGGAGTCGGGGCTGCGGTTGCGGGGGGTGATCGACCGGGTCGACGTGGCGCCGACGGGTGAGGTGCGGATCGTCGACTACAAGA
Organism: Streptomyces ficellus; assembly: GCF_030406405.1. Lineage (GTDB taxonomy): Bacteria > Actinomycetota > Actinomycetes > Streptomycetales > Streptomycetaceae > Streptomyces > Streptomyces ficellus_B. Next base: position 209,178 of record NZ_JAUEPL010000005.1, on the reverse strand, counting down.
CGGGCAAGGCGCCGCGTCCGGAGTACAGCGAGGGTGCGCTGTTCCAGATGACGTTCTACGCCCTGGTGGTCTGGCGGCTGAAGGGCGTGGTGCCGCGCCGGTTGCAGCTGGTGTATCTGGGCAGCGGCGATGTGATGACGTACGACCCGGTGGAGGCGGACCTGCTGCGCGTCGAGCGGAAGCTGCTGGCGCTGTGGGACGCGATCGCGCAGGCCACCGAGACGGGTGACTGGCGGCCGCGGCCGACGAAGCTGTGCGGGTGGTGCGACCACCAGGCGGTGTGCCCGGAGTTCGGCGGGACTCCGCCGGTGTACCCGCTGCCGATCATCCCGCCCCGGCGTCCGGAATGACCCGGTCCGCCGTCGCCGGGGCGAGACGGGCGCGGGCGCTGGTCCCGCCCGAGTCGGGCGGTGCCCGTCAGGGCAGAATGGGCTCGGTCAGCTGAGCCCTTAAGGAGTACCTGTGGCGATCCGCGTCCTACTGGTCGACGACCAGCCCCTGCTGCGTACCGGCTTCCGGATGATCCTGGAGGCGGAGCAGGACATCGCGGTCGTCGGTGAGGCCGGGGACGGCCTCCAGGCGCTGGACCAGGTGCGGGCGTTGCAGCCCGATGTGGTGCTGATGGACATCCGGATGCCGCGGATGGACGGGGTGGAGGCGACCCGGCAGATCACCGGGCCCGGCCGGGACGGGCCGGCGAAGGTGCTGGTGCTGACCACGTTCGATCTGGACGAGTACGTGGTGGAGGCGTTGCGCGCCGGGGCGAGCGGCTTCCTGCTGAAGGACGCCCCGGCCCATGAGCTGGTGCAGGCGATCCGGGTGGTGGCTGCGGGCGAGGCGATGCTCGCGCCGAGCATCACGCGCCGGCTGCTCGACAAGTACGCGGACCAGCTTCCCTCCGGCGAGGAGCCGGTGCCGGGCGCGCTGAACACGCTGACCGAGCGTGAGGTCGAGGTGCTGAAGCTGGTGGCGCGCGGGCTGTCCAACGCCGAGATCGCCGCCGATCTGTTCGTCAGCGAGACGACCGTCAAGACCCATGTGGGTCATGTGCTGACCAAGCTGGGGCTCCGGGACCGCGTCCAGGCCGCGGTGTACGCGTACGAGAGCGGCCTGGTGCGCCCCGGCGCCCAGTGACGGGCGTACGGGTGCGGGGTGTCCGACTCGCGTCGGGCACCCCGCCTCCGTATCAGCTCTTCTCGATCTCCAAGATCAGCTCTTCTTGATCTCCCAGAAGCGGAACACGGTGGACGCGTCCAGCGTCCATTCCAGGCCGGTGATGCCGTCGCGGGCGACCGCGTACTGCTTGCCCTGCCAGAGCGGGAGGAGCGGCAGGTCCTCGGCCACCAGGTCCTGGAGCTTGCCGAAGTCCTCGGCGGCGGCGGTCCGGTCGGCGGTCGCGGCGGTGCGCGGGACCAGCGTGCCGGTGATCTTGTCGTTCTCGTAGTTGTTGTTGAGGACGTTGCCCTCGCCGAAGAACGGTTGGGTGAAGTTGTCCGGGTCCGGGTAGTCGGGGACCCAGCCCTTCACGTACACGCCGTACTTGCCGGCCTTGATGTCCTTCTCGTACTGCTCGAACTCGACCGACTTGACGGTGGCGTCGAACAGCTTGCTGTCGTTGAGCTGCTTGGCGATCGCCTGGAGCTCTTCGTCGGTGGACGGGCCGTAGCGGCTGGGCGTCGACCAGAGGGTGAGCTTCACCTTGCCGGTGACGCCGGCGGAGCGCAGCGCCTTCTCGGCCTTCTCCGGCTGCGGCTGGTCGCCGTAGGCGTTGACGAAGGCCGTGTTGTGGCCGACGATCCCGGCCGGGATGATCGAGTACAGCGGGGTGGCGGTCGACCGGTAGACGTTCTCGACGAGCGCGTCGCGGTTGACGAGGTAGGCGATGGCCTTGCGCACGCCGGGCTTGCCGACGACCGGGTGGTCCATGTTGAACACCAGGTGCTGCACCTCGGCGCTGGAGCCCTCGATGACCTCGATCGCGTTCTCCGACGAGGTGTCGGAGGCCTGGATCTCGGCGATGTCGGCGGCGGCGAGGCCTCGATAGGCGACGTCGACGGCGCCCTTCTGCAGGGCCGCGGCCAGCGCCTTGCGGTCACCGTGGAAGAACTTCAGCGTGACGCCGCCGTTCTTCACCTTCGCCGTGCCCTTGTAGTCGGGGTTGGGCGAGAAGACGGCCTCGGTGTCGTTGAACGAGTCCAGCTTGTACGGGCCGGAGCCGATGGCCTTGCCGTCCTCGCGCAGCTCTCCGTCCTTGTACTCGCGGCGGTCGACTATGGAGCCGGCACCCGAGGCGATCTTGCTGGGGAAGGTGGCGTCGGGGACCTTCAGCGTGAAGACGACCGTCTTGTCGTCCGGCGTGTCGATCTTGCCGATCGTGGCGAGGAGCGGCGCGGGGCCGGCCTCGTCGTTGATCTTCATCGCGCGCTCGAAGGAGAACTTGACGTCCTCGGAGGTGAGGCTGTTGCCGTTGGTGAACTTCAGCCCGTCACGCAGTGTGCAGCGGTAGACCTTGCTGCCGCCCTGGTCGAAGCCGCACTTCTCGGCCGCTTCCGGCTGGGGCACCGAGGCGCCCTTGGGGAAGCTGAGCAGGGACTGGAAGACGTTGTTGAACAGCAGCCACGAGCCCGGGTCGTAACCGGCGGCGGGGTCCGTCGCCAGGACTTCGTCGGACATGCCGACGACCACCGAGCCGCCGGATTCGCCGGCGTCGCCACCTTTCTCCTCGCCGCAGCCGCTCAGCATGGCGGCCGCAAGCCCCGCGGCGAGCGGGGCCGTCAGCCACTTGTTGTGTGCCTTCACAGGAACCTTGCCTCTGGGTCTCATCGTCGGCCGAGCCCGTGTGCGCGGCCGGGTACAGCAGGGTCAGGCGATACCTCGGGCGAGCTCCCAGAGCTGCAGATCCGAGGAGGTGTTCAGCGCCCACTCCACGCCGGTCAGTTCGTCGCGCGCGGCCACGTACTGCTTGCCCTGCCACAGTGGCAGAACCGGGACGTCGTCGGCGACGATCTCCTGGATCCGCGCGAAGGCGGGGGTCGCGGCATTGCGGTCGGCGGCGCGGCGCGACGCGGGCAGGAGCCGAGTGCGGGTGGCGCTGTTGACGTAGGGGGTGTTGAGGAAGTTGTCCGCGTCGAGGAAGGGCGCGATGTAGTTGTCGGGGTCGGGGAAGTCCGGGAACCAGCCGAGGCCGTACACGGCGTAGTCGCCGCGCTTCTGCGCGGGGCGGAACTTCGACCACGCGGCGCCTTCGATGGTGACGTCGAACAGCTGGGTGGCGTTGAGCTGGTCGCGCAGCGCCGCGAACTCCTTGGCGGTGGCGGAGCCGTAGTGGTCGGTGGTGTAGTGCAGGGTCAGCTTCACCGGGGCGGTGATGCCCGCGTCGCGCAGTATCCCGGCGGCCTTCTTGGTGTTGGGCTCGCCGTACTTGTTGAAGAAGGAGTTGGTGTGCGCGGTGATGCTGGAGGGGATCAGTGAGTAGAGCGGAGTGGCGGTGGCCCCGTACACCGTCTCGGCGAGCCGGGTGCGGTCGATGACGGCGGCCATGGCCTGGCGGACGGCCTTGTCCTTGACGGACGGGGCGTCGGTGTTGAAGGCGAGGTAGCGGATCTCCAGGCCGGGCACCTCGGTGAGCTTGATGCCCTGCTCGGGGGTCTCGCTGAGGTCCTTGATCTGCTCGGGCGACATGGTCCGGGTCATCATGTCGATGTCGCCGGACTGAAGGGCCTGCCCCATCGCGTCGGCATCGCCGAAGGAGCGCAGCTCGACCTTGTCGTTGCGGACCTTGATGTCGCCCTTGTAGTGGGCGTTCCTGGTGAAGACGACCTTGGTGACGCGGTCGCCGCTGACCTCGGCCTGCATGGTGTACGGGCCGGACCCGTCCACCTGGAAGCCGTCGCGGAGCTTCTTGGCCTCGTACTTCTCGCTGCTGAGGATGGCGGCGACGGGCGTGGAGAGCTTGTACGGGAAGGTGGCGTCGGGGGTCTTCAGGTGGAAGACGACCTCGCTGTCGCCCTTCCGTTCGATCGTGTCGATGTTCGACAGGAGGCCCGCCGCGCCGTTGTCCGACTTGATGGCGAGGGTCCGCTCGATGGAGAACTTCACGTCCTCGGCGGTCAGCGGCGTACCGTCCGCGAACGTCAGGCCCTCGCGCAGGACGCAGCGGTAGCTCTCGCTCGCGCGGTCGGTGAAGCCGCACTGGGAGGCCGCCTCGGGGACCGGCGCGCCGCCGCCGCGCGGGACGTGCATCAGCGTCTGGACGGTCTGGCGGAGCACGTTCCAGACCCCGGTGTCGTACGCGAAGGCGGGGTCGAACGGGGCGGGCGCGTCCTCACCGGCGGTGAACTGGTCCGTCGTACCGACGACGATGGCGTTGTCGCCGCCGAAGCCGCCGTCCGTGCCGCCGCAGGCGACGAGCGCGGGGGCGAGCAGGCCGAGTACGGCCGGCAGCACCAAAGTCTTGCGGTTCATCCTGGACGTTCTCCTCATCCGGCACTGGGTACAGCGGTCTGGGGACACTCCGCCGCGTCCGCCCGGTCGGGGCGGGAGCGATCGGGCCGGGATACAGAGCGATCGATCCTGTGTCCGGTCGGCGGGGTGGCCTGACGGGGACACGCGGAAACTGCGGCGAAGTTCTCGGCAAGAGATTAGTGGGCCACGCCACCGGTGCTGGAACGGGGCCGAGTTGAGCACGCATCAGACGGTGATCAGTAATGCGGCCGAATCGATCTCTATGCGCCGGAATGATTCGTACACGGCTCCATGAATCCGGACACATGGGCCGGAGCGAAGCATGGCGTTCTGGGCATGCACGCCTTTCCACCCATGCATTCCTCGCCACGCTGAGTGACGAAGGTCACGCCGGAAGCCTTTTCCTTCTCGTAACGGAAAAGGCATGATCCGGCGCTCTGGGTCTTTATGCGTTAAGGAGCCACGCTCGGTGCGCGATCAGTTCACTCGTGTGATCAGTGTGCGCAGAAAGCGGAGATCGATCTCTTCGAGTGACCGCACCACCACACGGCCGTCGGCCGGTGCGATGGGCGCGACGGACGGTACGGCGACCACCCGGCAGCCCGCCGCCTCGGCGGACGCCACTCCGGTCGCCGTGTCCTCGATGACGGCGCATCTCGCGGGGTCGGCGCCCAGGCCGCGCGCGGCCAGCAGGTACGGGTCGGGGTGCGGCTTCGTACGGGAGACCTCGTCGCCCGCGACGCTCAGCGCGAAGCGGTCGGCGCCGAGGGAGCTCAGCACGCGGTCGATGATGCGGCGGTGGGAGGCGGAGACCAGCGCGGTGGGGATGTTGTGCGCGGCGAGCTCGGTCAGCAGCCGCTCGGCGCCCGGCATGAGGGGGACGCCGCGGCTGATGCGCTCCTCGAAGCGCTCGTTGAGCAGCACGGTGAGCTCGGCGAGGGTGATGTCGGCGCCGGTGGCCTGGATGAGGTAGCCGGCGCTGCGGGTCATCGGCCCGCCCACCACCACGTCACGCCAGGCCTCGTCCAGCTGATGGCCGAGTGCGCCGAAGACCTCGACCTCCGCGTCCCACCAGAAGCCCTCGGTGTCCACGAGCGTGCCGTCCATGTCGAGGAAGACGGCCTGCAGGGCGGAGCCCTCGGCCATACGGGTCAAGGACGCGGGGACCGTACTGGTCATCCGGCACACCTCCATAGAGGGACGAGAAGGCCGGTCGCTCACCCCGGCGGGGGAATCCCGGTGGGAAAGCGACCGGCCTGCACTGGACCGACCAGTGTACGTCGGGTCCTGTGTTACCGCGCGTTGAAGTACTTCGCTTCCGGGTGATGGATGACGATCGCGTCGGTGGACTGCTCGGGGTGGAGCTGGAACTCCTCGGAGAGGTGGACCCCGATGCGCTCGGGCTGGAGCAGGTCGGCGATCTTGGCGCGGTCCTCCAGGTTCGGGCAGGCGCCATAGCCCAGTGAGAAGCGCGCACCGCGGTACTTGAGCGCGAACATGTCCTGCACGTCGGCCGGGTCCTCGGCCGCGAAGCCCAGCTCGGCGCGTACGCGTGCGTGCCAGTACTCGGCGAGGGCCTCGGCCAACTGGACGGACAGGCCGTGCAGTTCCAGGTAGTCGCGGTAGGCGTCGGAGGCGAACAGCTCGGCGGTGGCCTCGCCGATCCTGCTGCCCACGGTGACGACCTGGAGGCCGACGACGTCGGTCTCGCCGGACTCCTCGGGGCGGAAGAAGTCCGCCAGGCACAGGCGGCGGCCACGGCGCTGGCGCGGGAAGGTGAAGCGGGTGCGCTCGTTCCCGCGCTCGTCCAGGATGATCAGGTCGTCGCCCTTGGACACGCACGGGAAGTAGCCGTAGACCACGGCGGCTTCCAGCATGTTCTGGGTGTGGAGCTGATCCAGCCAGCCGCGCAACCGCGGCCGGCCCTCGGTCTCGACCAGCTCCTCGTACGTCGGTCCGTCGCCGGTCCGGGCCTGCTTCAGGCCCCACTGGCCCTTGAACAGGGCGCCTTCGTCCAGCCAGGAGGCGTACTCCTTGAGCGGGATGCCCTTGACGACCCGGGTGCCGAAGAACGGCGGCTCGGGTACGGGATTGTCGGTGGCGACGTCCGAGCGGACACCGCCCTCCGGCTCCTGGTCCTCGACCACGGTGGCGGCGGCCTTGACCCGGCGCTCCCTGAGGGGCGGCAGGGTGGCGCCGGGGACGCCGCGCTTGACGGCGATCAGGGCGTCCATCAGGCGCAGGCCCTCGAACGCGTCCCGGGCGTAGCGGACTTCGCCCTCGTAGATCTCGTGCAGGTCCTGCTCGACGTAGGCGCGGGTCAGTGCCGCGCCGCCGAGGATGACGGGGTAGTGCGCCGACAGGCCCCGCTGGTTGAGCTCTTCGAGGTTCTCCTTCATGATCACGGTCGACTTGACCAGCAGGCCGGACATGCCGATCACATCGGCCCGGTGCTCCTGGGCCGCTTCGAGGATCGCGGAGACGGGCTGCTTGATCCCCAGGTTGACCACGTTGTAGCCGTTGTTGGACAGGATGATGTCGACCAGGTTCTTGCCGATGTCGTGCACATCACCGCGCACGGTGGCCAGCACGATCGTGCCCTTGCCCTCTTCGCCCTCGACCTTCTCCATGTGGGGTTCGAGGTAGGCGACCGCGGTCTTCATCACCTCGGCGGACTGCAGCACGAACGGCAGCTGCATCTGGCCGGAACCGAACAGCTCGCCGACCACCTTCATGCCGTCGAGCAGCGTCTCATTGACGATGTCCAGGGCGGGACGGGTCTGCAGGGCCTCATCGAGGTCGGCCTCCAGGCCGTTCTTCTCCCCGTCGATGATCCGGCGCTTGAGACGCTCGTTCAGGGGCAGCGCCGCCAACTCCTCGGCCCTGCCCGCCTTCAGGGACTTGGTGGTGGCGCCCTCGAACAGCTCCATCAGCTTCTGGAGCGGGTCATAGCCCTCACGGCGCCGGTCGTGGATCAGGTCCAGGGCGGTGGTGACCTGCTCCTCGTCGAAACGGGCGATCGGCAGGATCTTGCTCGCGTGGACGATCGCCGAATCCAGACCCGCCTTGACGCACTCGTCCAGGAAGACCGAGTTCAGCAGGACCCGGGCGGCCGGGTTGAGACCGAAGGAGATGTTCGACAGACCGAGGGTGGTCTGTACGTCCGGGTGGCGGCGCTTGAGCTCGCGGATGGCCTCGATGGTGGCGATGCCGTCCTTGCGGGACTCCTCCTGACCCGTACAGATCGTGAAGGTGAGGGTGTCGATGAGGATGTCCGACTCCTGGATGCCCCAGTTACCGGTCAGGTCGGCGATCAGCCGCTCGGCGATCTCGACCTTCTTCTCCGGGGTACGGGCCTGGCCCTCCTCATCGATCGTCAGCGCGATCAGGGCCGCGCCGTGCTCCCGGGCCAGCGCGGTGACCTTCGCGAAACGGGACTCGGGGCCGTCGCCGTCCTCGTAATTCACCGAGTTGATCACCGCGCGGCCGCCCAGCTTCTCCAGCCCGGCACGGATGACCTCCACCTCGGTGGAGTCCAGCACGATCGGCAGCGTCGAGGCGGTGGCGAACCGGCCGGCCAGCTCCTCCATGTCGGCCACACCATCGCGCCCGACGTAGTCGACGCACAGGTCCAGCATGTGGGCGCCCTCGCGGATCTGGTCGCGGGCCATCTCCACACAGTCGTCCCACCGGCCCTCGAGCATCGCCTCACGGAACTTCTTCGACCCGTTGGCGTTCGTCCGCTCGCCGATCGCCAGGTACGAGGTGTCCTGCCGGAACGGCACCGTCTGGTACAGCGACGCCGCCCCCGGCTCGGGGCGCGGATCACGCGGAGCGGGGGTGAGGCCGCGGACGCGCTCGACGACCTGACGCAGGTGCTCCGGCGTCGTACCGCAGCAGCCGCCCACCAGCGACAGCCCGTACTCCCGCACGAACGTCTCCTGGGCGTCCGCCAGCTCGGGCGCGGTCAGCGGGTAGTGCGCGCCGTTCTTGCCCAGCACCGGCAGACCCGCGTTCGGCATGCAGGAGAGCGGGATACGGGAGTGCCGGGCCAGGTAGCGCAGGTGCTCGCTCATCTCCGCCGGGCCCGTCGCGCAGTTCAGGCCGATCATGTCGATGCCCAGCGGCTCCAGCGCCGTCAGCGCCGCGCCGATCTCCGAGCCCAGCAGCATCGTCCCGGTCGTCTCCACCGTCACCGAGACGATCAGCGGCAGGTCGGTGCCGCTCGCCTCCAGGGCGCGGCGGGCTCCGACGACGGCGGCCTTGGTCTGGAGCAGGTCCTGAGTGGTCTCCACCAGCAGCGCGTCCGCGCCGCCGACGATCATGCCCTCGGCGTTCTGCTGGTAGGCGTCGCGCAGCTTCCCGTACGGGGCATGGCCCAGCGTCGGCAGCTTGGTGCCCGGCCCCATCGAGCCCAGCACCCAGCGCTGCTGTCCGGTCGAGGCGGTGTACTCGTCGGCGACCTCGCGGGCGATCCGGGCACCCGCCTCCGACAGCTCGAGGACACGCTCCGAGATGTCGTACTCCCCCAGCGCCGCGAGGTTCGCCCCGAAGGTGTTCGTCTCCACACAGTCGACGCCCACCGCGAAATACGCCTCATGGACCGACCGGACGATGTCGGGACGGGTGACGTTGAGGATCTCGTTGCACCCTTCGAGGTTCTCGAAGTCCTCAAGGGTGGGGTCCTGTGCCTGGAGCATCGTGCCCATGGCTCCGTCGGCGACCACCACACGGGTGGCGAGCGCCTGGCGGAGGGCTGCGGCTCGGGTCCTGCTGTCAGTGTTCTGGGTGCTGTCAGCGGAGGGGGTCGGCGACGAGGCCATGGATGTGCTCCCTGGAATGCGACGGCTGTCGGCTTTGCGTCTTCGGCGGAAGGCGCACCGGGCCAGGGTAACCGCGTACCCCCTCCGGGGGGCATCTTGTTCCAGGTGGTGGACGGGCATGCTGTGGGGGCCGCTGTCCGGCGGCGCTGGTTCCGGGGGGCTTCCTCGGTGTGGCTCAGGGTCGGTAACGACCGATAGTGTTCAGCATTGTCGAACCGAGGGAGAAGGGCCGGGCGATGCCGAAGAACATCCAGTCGCTTGAACGGGCGGCGGCGATGCTGCGACTGCTCGCGGGTGGGGAGCGCCGTCTCGGACTGTCCGACATCGCCTCCTCGCTGGATCTGGCCAAGGGTACGGCGCACGGCATCCTGCGCACCCTCCAGGCGGAGGGTTTCGTCGAGCAGGACCCCGCTTCCGGGCGCTACCAGCTGGGCGCGGAGCTGCTCCGGCTGGGCAACAGCTATCTGGACGTGCACGAGCTGCGCGCCCGCGCCCTGGTGTGGACCGACGACCTGGCCCGCTCCAGCGGCGAGAGCGTCCACCTGGGAGTGCTGCACCAGCACGGCGTCCTGGTCATCCACCACGTCTTCCGCCCCGACGACAGCCGCCAGGTGCTGGAGGTCGGTGCCATGCAGCCGTTGCACTCCACGGCCCTGGGCAAGGTGCTGTCGGCGTACGACCCGGTGGCGCACACCGAGGCGCTGGAGGTGGAGCGCAAGGCGTTCACGCCGCGCACCATCACCGCTCTGGAGGACTTCGAGGCCGTACTGGACATGACCCGGGCGCGCGGCTGGGCGGCGGACGTGGAGGAGACCTGGGAGGGCGTGGCATCGGTGGCCGCGCCCATTCACGACCGGCGCCGGATGCCGGTCGGGGCGGTGGCCATCACGGGCGCCGTGGAGCGGGTGTGCAACGCCGGCGAGCTGCGCTCGGAGCTGGTGGCGGCGGTACGGGACTGCGCGCGTTCGGTCTCCCGCGACCTGGGCGCCGGGCGCTTCTGACGCCTCGGGCGCATCATCGGTAACGAACGCATTTCGGCCAACAGAACTCTTGACGCCACGTTTACCAGGGAGCAAAACTGCCGTTCATCGGTCGGCATTGTCGAACACCTACCGGCAATTCGCGCTAGAGTGTGGCAACGCCAGGAGGCCGGTTAACGCTCTCACCTGAGAGCGCGGACCACCGGAGGGACCCGGGGTTCGCCTTCCCCTGGACGAAGGACAAAGGAGTCGCGGGTGTCCAGCTCCGACATCTTCATCGGCGAGGTCATCGGTACCGCCGTACTCATCCTGCTCGGCGGTGGCGTGGTCGCCGCCGTCGTACTCAAGCGCTCGAAGGCGCAGAACGCCGGCTGGCTGGCCATCACCTTCGGGTGGGGCTTCGCGGTGATGACCGCGGTCTACATGACGGGCTCCCTGTCCGGCGCCCACCTGAATCCGGCCGTCACGGTCGGCATCGCCATCAAGGACGGGGACTGGAAGAACGTCCCCGTCTACTTCGCGGGCCAGCTCCTCGGCGCCATGATCGGCGCGGCCCTGGTCTGGATCGCCTACTACGGCCAGTTCCACGCCCACCTCACCGATCGCGAGATCGTGGGCGACCCCACCGAAAAGGCCATCGAGGGACCGCACGACGAGGCCAGGAGCCACGCCGGCCCCGTCCTCGGCGTCTTCTCGACGGGCCCGGAGATCCGCAACGTCTGGCAGAACCTCGCCACCGAGATCCTCGGCACCCTCGTGCTCGTGCTGGCGGTGCTCACCCAGGGCCTCAACGACAGCGGCAAGGGCCTCGGCGTCATCGGCGGACTGATGGTCGCCCTCGTCGTGGTCGGCATCGGCCTCTCACTCGGCGGCCCGACCGGTTACGCCATCAACCCGGCACGTGACCTCGGCCCGCGCATCGTGCACGCCCTGCTCCCGCTGCCGAACAAGGGCGGCTCCGACTGGGGGTACGCCTGGATTCCCGTCGCCGGGCCGCTGATCGGCGGAGCCCTCGCCGCGGGTATCTACAACATCGCGTTCGCCTGAGCCGTCCTTCGACCCTTACAGACTTCCGGGAGCAACCGTGACCGACGCACACACCACCACCGGGACTTCCTCCCACGGCGCAGGGCCGTTCATCGCGGCCATCGACCAGGGCACCACCTCCAGCCGCTGCATCGTCTTCGACCGCGACGGGCGCATCGTCTCCGTCGACCAGAAGGAGCACGAGCAGATCTTCCCCAAGCCGGGCTGGGTGGAGCACGACGCCGCCGAGATCTGGACCAACGTCCAGGAAGTCGTGGCGGGCGCCATCGAGAAGGCGGGCATCACCTCCGCCGACGTCAAGGCCATCGGCATCACCAACCAGCGCGAGACCACGCTGCTGTGGGACAAGAACACCGGTGAGCCCGTCCACAACGCCATCGTCTGGCAGGACACCCGCACCGACGCCCTGTGCCGGGAGCTCGGCCGCAACGTCGGCCAGGACCGCTTCCGCCGCGAGACGGGCCTCCCCCTCGCCTCGTACTTCGCCGGTCCGAAGATCCGCTGGATGCTCGACAACGTCGAGGGCCTGCGCGAGCGCGCGGAAGCCGGCGACATCCTCTTCGGCACCATGGACTCCTGGGTCATCTGGAACCTGACGGGCGGCGTCGACGGCGGACACCACGTCACCGACGTCACCAACGCCTCCCGCACCATGCTGATGAACCTCCACACCATGGAGTGGGACGACAAGATCCTCCAGTCCATGGACGTCCCGGCGGCCGTGCTGCCGGAGATCCGCTCCTCCGCCGAGGTGTACGGCCAGGTCAAGGGCGGCGTCCTGGACGGTGTCCCGGTCGCCTCCGCGCTCGGCGACCAGCAGGCGGCCCTGTTCGGCCAGACCTGCTTCTCCGAGGGCGAGGCCAAGTCGACGTACGGCACCGGCACCTTCCTGCTGATGAACACCGGCGAGAAGATCATCAACTCGTACTCGGGTCTGATCACCACCGTCGGCTACAAGATCGGCGACCAGGCCGCGGTGTACGCCCTGGAGGGGTCCATCGCCGTCACCGGCTCGCTGGTGCAGTGGATGCGCGACCAGATGGGCCTGATCAACTCCGCCGCCGAGATCGAGACCCTGGCGTCCTCCGTCGAGGACAACGGCGGCGCGTACTTCGTACCGGCCTTCTCCGGCCTGTTCGCCCCGTACTGGCGCTCCGACGCCCGCGGGGTGATCGCCGGCCTGACCCGGTACGTCACCAAGGCGCACATCGCCCGTGCCGTCCTGGAGGCCACCGCCTGGCAGACCCGCGAGATCACCGACGCCATGACGAAGGACTCCGGCGTCGAACTGGCCGCGCTCAAGGTCGACGGCGGCATGACCTCCAACAACCTGCTGATGCAGACGCTCTCGGACGTCCTGGACGCTCCCGTGGTGCGCCCGATGGTCGCCGAGACGACCTGCCTCGGCGCCGCCTACGCCGCCGGTCTGGCCGTCGGCTTCTGGCCCGACACCGACGCGCTGCGCGCCAACTGGCGCCGGGCCGCCGAGTGGACCCCCCGCATGGACGCGGACACCCGCGACCGCGAGTACAAGAACTGGCTCAAGGCCGTTGAACGCTCCATGGGCTGGCTCGAAGAAGAGAACTGACGAGGAGTAAATCGACATGACCACCCTGCGCTGCGTCCCTTCCCTCGGGACGCACCCGGCAGCCGGTTCCCAGCCGAGCCGTGCCGAGACCCGGGAGCGGCTCTCCAAGGCGACGTACGACCTCCTGGTGATCGGCGGCGGCATCCTGGGCATCTCCACCGCCTGGCACGCCGCGCAGTCCGGGCTGCGGGTGGCCCTGGTGGACGCCGGCGACTTCGCCGGCGCCACCTCCTCCGCCTCCTCCAAGCTCCTCCACGGCGGCCTGCGCTACCTGCAGACCGGCGCGGTGAAGCTGGTGGCGGAGAACCACTTCGAGCGCCGTGCGGTCTCCCGCCAGGTCGCCCCGCACCTGGCGAACCCGCTCACCTTCTACCTGCCGGTCTACAAGGGCGGCCCGCACGGCGCCGCCAAGCTCGGCGCGGGCGTCTTCGCGTACTCGGCGCTGTCCGCCTTCGGTGACGGCGTCGGCCACCTGCTGAGCCCCGCCAAGGCCGCGCAGGACGTGCCGGAGTTGCGCACCGAGAACCTCAAGGCCGTGGCCGTGTACGGCGACGACCAGATGAACGACGCGCGCATGGCCCTGATGACGGTCCGCGCCGCGGTCGACGCGGGCGCCACCGTGCTCAACCACGCCGAGGTCACCGGCCTGCGCTTCACCCAGGGCCGGGTCACGGGCGCGGACCTCAAGGACCGGACCGACGGCGAGGAGTTCGGCGTCGACGCCCGGCTCGTGCTGAACGCCACCGGCCCCTGGGTCGACCACCTGCGGAAGATGGAGGACCCGAACGCGGCCCCGTCGATCCGGTTGTCCAAGGGCGCGCACCTGGTCCTCAAGCGCACCTCCCCCTGGAAGGCCGCGCTCGCCACCCCGATCGACAAGTACCGCATCACCTTCGCCCTCCCCTGGGAGGACATGCTGCTGCTCGGTACGACCGACGAGGAGTACGAGGGCGACCCCGGCGAGGTGGCGGTCAACGACAAGGACATCGCCCAGATCCTGGACGAGGCCGCGTTCTCCATCCGCGACCAGCAGCTGTCCCGCGATCTGATCACCTACTCCTTCGCCGGTCTGCGCGTCCTGCCGGGCGGTCCCGGCGACACCTCCAAGGCCAAGCGCGAGACGGTCGTGACCGAGGGGCGCGGCGGCATGCTGTCGGTCGCCGGCGGCAAGTGGACGACCTTCCGCCACATCGGCCGTACGGTCATGAACAAGCTGGCGTCCCTGCCCGGCCACCCGCTGGGCGAGGACATGGAGCCGATCTCCCAGCTCCCGAAGAAGCTGCCGCTGCCCGGCATAGCCAACCCCAACGCGGTCGCCCACCGGCTGCTGGTCGACGGCGGCACGCCCGGCCCGCGCATGGCCGCGGACACCGCCCGCCACCTGGCCACGCACTACGGCTCGCTCTCCTTCGACATCGCGCGCCTGGCCAACGACGACCCGGCGCTGGCCGAGCGCATCCACCCCGACGCGCCGGAGATCTGGGCGCAGGTCGCCTACGCCCGCGACCACGAGTGGGCAGAGACGGCGGACGACGTGCTGCGCCGCCGTACGACGCTGACGATCCGGGGCCTGGCGACGGACGAGATCCGGACCAAGGTCGAGGACATGCTCGGCAAGAAGGCCTGACGGCGCGGACCGGCTCCGAGGGCGGCTCCTGAGGGGGCCGCCCTCGTTGTACGCTCAGACATCGGATGTCTCCAGCTGGGGGAAGCCATGGCCGTGACCGACGAGGCGATCGAGAAGATCAAGGAAATGATCGTCTCCGGTGCGCTGCGCCCCGGTGACCGGCTCCCCAAGGAGAGCGAACTCGCCGCCGGGCTCGGTCTGTCGCGCAACTCGCTGCGCGAGGCGGTGCGCGCCCTGTCGCTGATGCGCGTCCTGGACGTGCGCCAGGGGGACGGTACGTATGTCACCAGCCTCGACCCCCCGTTGCTGCTGGAGGCGCTGAGCTTCGTCGTGGACTTCCACCGGGACGACACGGTGCTGGAGTTCCTGGCCGTACGCCGCGTCCTGGAGCCGGCCGCCACCGGGATGGCCGCCGGCCGCATCACGGATGCCGAACTGGACGAGCTGGGGGACCGGTTGGCGGCGCTGGGTGACACTCCGGCGGTGGAGGAGCTGGTGGCGGCCGACCTGGAGTTCCACCGGGCCATCGTGCGGTCCGCCGGGAACGCGGTGCTCTGCTCGCTGCTGGACGGCCTGTCAGGGCCGACGACCCGGGCCCGGATCTGGCGCGGCCTGACCCAGGAGGACGCGGTCGGCCGGACGCTCCACGAGCACCGGGCCATCCTCGCGGCGCTGCGCGAGCGGGACGCCGAGGCGGCCAGGTCATGGGCGACGGTCCATGTCGCGGGCGTGGAGCAGTGGCTCAGATCGACGCTGTGAGTCCGGTCGCCGGTCCGCGGCTCGGGCTGTGAGACCCGGTCCCGTTCTGGCCCGGCCCTCTCAGGTCGCCGGGCGCGGGCGCAGGCCCTGCATGCCGCCGTCGACGGCGAGCGCCGTGCCCGTGACGGCCGCCGCCGCGGGGCTCGCCAGGTACGCGACGGCCGCGGCGACCTCCTCGGCGGTGACCAGCCGCCCCATCGGCTGGCGGGCCTCCAGGGCGGCACGTTCGGCGGCCGGGTCGCCGGCCCGGTCCAGGAGCCGGCCGACCCAGGGCGTGTCGGCGGTGCCGGGGTTGACGCAGTTGACGCGGATGCCCTCGTGGACGTGGTCGGCCGCCATGGCGAGGGTCAGCGCCAGCACGGCGCCCTTGGAGGCGCTGTAGAGCGCCCGCTGCGGCAGCCCGGCGGTGGCGGCGATGGAGCAGGTGTGGGTGACCGAGACGCCGCCGGGGCGGCCCGCGGCGGCGCGCCGCAGGTGGGGCAGGGCGTGCCGGGCCGTACGGACCATGCCGAGGACATTGACGTCGAGGACCCGCCGCCATTCCTCGTCGGCGTTGTCCGCGACCGTCCCGACCGCGCCGACGCCCGCGTTGGACACCACCGTGTGGAGTGCGCCGAACTCCGCGGCCGCCGCGTCGACGGCCGCCCGTACGGCCGCGTCGTCCGTGACGTCGGCCGTGAGGGCGAGGGTGCCGTCGGGCGCGCCCGCCGGGTCCCGGTCCAGGACGGCGACCCGCGCGCCCCGGGCCAGCAGCAGGGCCGCGGTGGCGGCGCCGATTCCGGAGGCGCCGCCGGTCACCAGGGCTGCGAGCCCCTCGAAGTCCCGTAGGGCCGTCATGCGGTGACCTCCGTCAGGGTCCTGCGGGCCCGCCACACGGGCCCGTCCGGGTAGCGGTGGGCGTCGACCGACTCGGGGCGCATCCGTGCGGAGAAGCCGGGCGCCCGGGGCGCGACGTACCGTCCGGAGTCGATCACGGCCGGGTCGGTGAAGTGCTCGTGGAGGTGGTCGACGTACTCGATGACCCGGTCCTCCCAGGTGCCGGAGACGGCGACGTAGTCGAACATCGCCAGGTGCTGGACGAGTTCGCACAGCCCCACCCCGCCGGCGTGCGGGCACACCGGTACGCCGTACTTGGCGGCGAGCAGGAGGATGGCGAGGTTCTCGTTGACCCCGGCGACCCGCGCGGCGTCGATCTGGACGAAGTCGACCGCCCCCGCCTGGAGGAGCTGCTTGAAGAGCACGCGGTTGGCGGTGTGCTCGCCGGTGGCGACCTTGACGGGCTGTCCGGCGCGGATGGCCGCGTGGCCCAGGATGTCGTCGGGGCTGGTGGGCTCCTCGATCCAGTGCGGTGCGTACGGCGCGAGGGCGGCCATCCAGCGCAGCGCGTCGGGGACGTCCCAGCGCTGGTTGGCGTCGACGGCGATGCGTACGGAGGGGCCGACCGCGTCGCGGGCCAGGCGCAGGCGCCGTACGTCGTCGTCGAGGTCGGCGCCGACCTTGAGCTTGATCTGGCCGAAGCCGTCCGCGACGGCCTCCTTGGCGAGCCGGACCAGTTTCGCGTCGTCGTAGCCGAGCCAGCCGGGTGTGGTGGTGTACGCCGGGTAGCCCTCGGCGCGCAGGCGGGCGGCGCGCTCGGCGCGGCCGGGTTCGGCGGCGCGGAGGATGGCGAGGGCCTCGGCGGGGGTCAGGGCGTCGGTGAGGTACCGGAAGTCGACGAGCGAGACCAGTTCCTCGGGCGTCATGGTGGCGAGGAACTCCCAGACGGGCAGCCCGGCCACGGTGGCGGCGAGGTCCCAGGCGGCGTTGACGACGGCTCCGGCCGCCATGTGCGTCACCCCCTTCTCGGGGCCGAGCCAGCGCAGTTGGGAGTCGTGGGTGAGGCCGCGGTGGAGGGCGGCGAGGTCCTGGGCGGTGCGGGGCGCGGGCCGGCCGATCACATGGGGGCGCAGGGCCTCGATGGCGGCGGCGGTGACCTCGTTGCCCCGGCCGATGGTGAAGACGAAGCCGTGACCCTCCGCCCCGTCGCGGGTGCGGAGCACCACGTACGCGGCGGAATAGTCGGGGTCCGGGTGCATGGCGTCGGAGCCGTCCATCCGTTCGGAGGTCGGGAAGCGGACGTCGTGCACCTCGAACGCGGTGACGGTCTGACGCATACGAGCCCCCTAACATCGGATCTTTCAACGGTCATCCGATGTATAGCGCCGTTGTGGTGGAAGAGTCCAGGGGCGGGGCCGCAGTTCTCGTATACAGCTCGGATGAATCGGCTGGATTCGTCCTGTGTCCCTCCCCGTCGTCGTGGGTAGTGGCTCCCGGTCGGCAGAGCACTCGCAGGTGTCTCGGAGGTGTACAGGGGCTCGGGAGGGGCCCCGGAAAGCCGTAAGGTTGGTCCGTACGCACGGAACTTCGGAAGGAGGCCTGGGTGATCGAGCTCGAGGGGGTTCCCGAGCTGATCGACCCGGTCATGGTGGCCGCGTTCGAGGGCTGGAACGACGCCGGCGACGCCGCCTCCACCGCGGTCGCGCACCTGGAACGGGAGTGGAAGGGCGAGGTTTTCGCGGCGCTCGACGCCGAGGACTACTACGACTTCCAGGTCAACCGGCCCACGGTGTATCTGGACGGCGGGGTACGGAAGATCACCTGGCCCACCACCCGCCTCTCGGTGGTCCGGGTGGGCGGCGACAAGCCACGCGACCTGGTGCTGGTCCGCGGCATCGAGCCGTCCATGCGCTGGCGCTCGTTCTGCAACGAGATCCTCGGCTTCGCCCACGAACTGGGCGTGGAGATGGTGGTGATCCTGGGCGCGCTGCTCGGCGACACCCCGCACACCCGGCCGGTGCCGGTCAGCGGCGTCACCTCCGACCCGGACCTGGCGCGCACCATGGACCTGGAGGAGACGCGGTACGAAGGACCGACGGGCATCGTCGGCATCCTCCAGGAGGCCTGCACGCACGCGGGCGTGCCCGCGGTGAGCCTGTGGGCCGCGGTGCCGCACTACGTGTCGCAGCCACCCAACCCCAAGGCGACGCTGGCGCTGCTCAACCGGCTGGAGGACCTGATCGGCCTGCGCATCCCGCTGGGTGAGCTGGCGGAGGACGCGCGGGCCTGGCAGGTCGGCGTGGACCAGCTCGCCTCGGAGGACAGCGAGGTGGCGGAGTACGTGCAGACGCTGGAGGAGGCGCGGGACACCGCGGAGCTCCCGGAGGCGTCGGGCGAGGCGATCGCCCGCGAGTTCGAGCGGTACCTGCGGCGCCGGGACGGAGGCCCGGGGCCGGGGCCGGGCTCAGGGCCCGGTTCAGGCCCCGGGGCCGGACCGGGTGCCACGCCCGGGCACGCCACGGACCTGGGCGGCGACAGCTCCTACCTGCGCGACACCTCCAGCGGACGGACGCGGCCGCCGAAGCCGCCGAAGCGGGAAGCCGAGCCGGAGTCCGGCCCCGGGTCGGAGCCGGGGGCGGAACCGGGCGGCGAGGACGGCTCGCCGGACTCCACCGAGGACTGACACCCGAGGACGGACAACGGGTCACGGACAATCGCTGGCGGACAACCGGTGACGGACGACAAGTGATTGACAGACGCCGGCGGGGCGGCACCGAAAGAGTGCCGCCCCGCCGGCGTACTCACGTACGCAGGTCCGAACGGTTACAGCGCCACGCCCAGGAGGGCGTCGACCGTACGGGAGACCAGACCGGGCGCGCTCTCGTCCGTACCGCCGTCCGACTCCTGGCGGGCGGCCCACCGGTCCACCGCCGCGAGGGCGGCCGGGGCGTCGAGGTCGTCGGCGAGCGCCTCGCGCACCTCCTCGACCAGCGCGTCGGCCGACGGCCCGTCCGGGCGGGAGACGGCGGCGCGCCAGCGCCCGAGCCGCTCCAGGGCGTCCTGGAGCACCTGGTCGGTCCACTCCCAGTCCGCGCGGTAGTGGTGCGAGAGCAGCGCGAGGCGGATGGCGGCCGGATCGACGCCGTCGCGGCGGAGCGTGGAGACGAAGACGAGGTTGCCCTTGGACTTGGACATCTTCTCGCCGTCCAGCGCGACCATTCCGGCGTGTACGTACGCCTTGGCGAACGGGTACTCACCGGTCAGCGCCTGGGCGTGCGAGGCGCCCATCTCGTGGTGCGGGAAGATCAGGTCGGAGCCGCCGCCCTGCACGTCGAAGCCCATGCCCAGGTGGTCCAGGGCGATGGCCACGCACTCGATGTGCCAGCCGGGTCGGCCGGGCCCGAGGCCGGCGCCGTCCCAGCTGGGCTCGCCCTCACGGGCGGCCATCCACAGCATCGGGTCGAGCGGGTTCTTCTTGCCGGGGCGGTCCGGGTCGCCGCCGCGCTCGGCGGACAGCACCCTCATGAACTCGGCGTCGTAGTGCGAGACTTCACCGAAGTGGGGGTCGGCCTCGACGGAGAAGTAGATGTCGCCTTCGAGTTCATAGGCGGCACCGGCGTCCCGGAGCCGCTCGATGAGCGGCACGATGCCGGGTATCGCCTCGACGGCACCGATGTAGTGCTGCGGCGGAAGCATCCGCAGAGCGGTCATGTCCTCGCGGAACAGAGCGGTCTCGCGCTCGGCGAGGCCCGCCCAGTCGATGCCGTCGCGGAGCGCCCGCTCCAGAAGGGGATCGTCCACGTCGGTGACGTTCTGGACGTAGTGAACCTGCCGCTTGGTGTCGAGCCACACGCGCTGAACGAGGTCGAACGCGTTGTAGGTCGCCGCGTGACCCAGGTGGGTCGCGTCGTACGGCGTGATGCCACAGACGTAGATACGGGCGACGGGGCCGGGGTCGAGGGTCACTCGTCCACCGGTCGCGGTGTCGTGGATCCGGAGGTCGCGGCCCTTGCCGGGCAGGGCGGGGACCTCAGAAGCGGGCCAGGCATGCATGTCATGAGCGTAACCGGACGCGTGTTCCGGATACGAACCGGATGCGGGATCATGACCGGATACGCCCTCTTGCGCGTCCGCCCGAAGTGTGCGGCGCACAGGACGGACCAGACTCCGGGGTGACCCCGAGAGGCGTCAGACCGGGCCAGGGAGGCGTCAGACCGGGGGCCAGGGGATCGCGGGCCACTCGCCCGAGGGTTCCGGGTGGCGGCCCGAGGAGCGCAGCGCGGCGACCCGGGACCGTACCGCCGTGACCTCGGCCGGGGTCAGCAGCTCCGCCAGCCGGACCGCGAGAGACCCGCCGGGGGCCAGCGACGCGTCCAGGCGGGCCAGCACGCCCAGGGCCTCCGCCGGCAGCGGCTCGCCGGCCCAGCCCCACAGCAGGGTGCGTAGTTTGTCGTCCACGTTGAAGGTGACGCCGTGATCGATGGCGTACAGCCGCCCGTCCGGCGCCGGCAGCAGATGGCCGCCCTTGCGGTCACCGTTGTTGATCACCGCGTCCAGTACCGCGAGCCGCCGCAGCCGTACGTCGTCGGCGTGCACCAGCAGGGCCGTGCGGTCCTCGCCGACCTGCGCCAGGCCGACCGCCTTCCAGCCCTCCCCCGCCTCCTCGCCGTCGACGAGCGCGAGGAGCGACGCGGCCGGATCGCCGTCGATCCACAGCTGGACCATGCCCTGGCCGTACGGCCCGTCCCTCAGGACCGTCGGCGGGACCAGGCCCCAGCCGGTCGCCTCGGACACCTCGTACGCCGCGACCTCCCGCTGCGCCAGCGTCCCGTCGGGGAAGTCCCACAGGGGGCGCTCCCCCGCGACGGGTTTGTAGACGCAGTCGGCTTCCTGGCCTTCGTACGCGACGGAACACAGCAGTACCGCGTTGGACGCCTCGCGGACCTGGCCGCGCACGGTCAGCTCGCCCTTGGCGAGCAGATCGACCAGCTCCACCGGGGTCAGGCTCCCCGGCGGTATCCGTTCTGGCGCGGGCATACGTGTCCTTCCGGATCGAGCGGCAGGCTGCACAGCGGGCACGGCGGGCGCCCGGCGTTGACCACGTCGAGCGCGCGTTTGGCGAAGGCCCTCGCCTGTGCGCCGGTCAGCCGGACGCGCAGCATCGGCGGGCCGTTCTCCTCGTCCTGGAGCAGCCGCTCCTCGGCCTCCGCGAGGTCCTCCTCGGAGTCCACGTCCAGCTCGACCAGCGCCTGCGCCTCCACGATCATGCGCTGTTCCTCGCCGTCCCAGGCCAGCGCCATCGTGCCGACCCGGAACTCCTCCTCCACGGGGGAGTCCAGGGGCGCGGTGTCGGTGATGTCGGAAGGGGCGACCGCGGGCACCGGGGCATTGCCCCCGGTACGGCGCACCACCTCGTCCAGCAGTTCATCGATCCGCTCGGCGAGCGCGGCCACCTGGGTCTTCTCCAGGGCGACGCTGGTGACCCGGCCCCCGGCGGAGGCCTGGAGGAAGAACGTACGACGGCCAGGCAGCCCGACCGTGCCGGCCACGAAGCGCTCCGGTGGGTCATAGAGGAATACCTGACGGGACACGTTCCCTCTCCCTTGCTTCGATGGTGGACGGCCCTGCGGCCCGTCCACCCTACTGTGCCGATCGATCACGACGCGCCCGCGCCGCCGCCCACCTCCGCGGTCCCAGCGCCGGTGTCCTCACGCGGCATCAGCCCACCGAGCTCACCGGTGTCGCCGAGCCGTACGAGAAAAGGCCTCAGCCGGGTGTAACGGATCGCCGTCACGGAACAAGGATCCACATGGATCCGCTGGAACAGATCGAGATGCATACCGAGTGCGTCGGCCACGACGGACTTGATGACGTCTCCGTGCGAGCACATCACATACACCGCGTCCTCCCCGTATTCCGCCTCCACGCGCGCGTTCCATCCGCGCACGGCGTCGACGGCGCGGCTCTGCATGGCGCGCATCGACTCGCCGCCCGGGAAGGCGGCGTCGGACGGGTGCTGCTGGACGACCTCCATCAGCGGCTCGTCGGCGAGTTCGGCCAGCTTGCGCCCCGACCAGTCGCCGTAGTCGCACTCGCCGATCCGCTCGTCGGTGTGCAGCGCAAGCCCCGGCCGGGCGGCCAGCAGCGGCTGGAGGGTCTCCAGGCAGCGCTGCAACGGGCTGGTGACGGCGGCGGCGAGCGGCACGCCGGCCAGCCGCGCGGGCAGAGCCGCGGCCTGGGCGGCGCCGCGCTCGTCGAGGGCGACACCGGGCGTCCGGCCCGCGAGCACACCCGAGGTGTTGGCGGTCGAGCGTCCGTGCCGTACGAGGATCAACGTGGCCATGTCTGCCAGCGTAGGCGGCATCACAGGTGCGCGGGGCCGGGCGCCGGGGGAGAATACGCGCCGTGATCGTGGACTGTGCCATCTACCGGGACGGGCAGCGCAGCAAGGGCCCCTCCGACTTCTCCGACGCCCTCGAAGCGGCGCGGGCATCCGGCGACGCGTTCCTGTGGATCGGTCTGCACGAGCCGACGGAGAGCGAGTTCGAGCACGTCTCCGAGGAGTTCGGGCTGCATCCGCTGGCGGTCGAGGACGCTCTCAAGGCGCATCAGCGGCCGAAGCTGGAGGTGTACGACGACTCGCTGTTCATGGTCCTCAAGCCGGTGCTGTACGAGCCGGAGAGCGACACCGTCACGACCGGCGAGGTGATGGTGTTCCTGGGCGATTCCTTCGTGGTGACCGTCCGGCACGGGGAGGGGGCGCCGCTGGCGGCCGTACGCACGCGGCTGGAGTCCGAGCCGGAGGTGCTCAAGCAGGGGCCGACGTCCGTGCTGTACGCGATCAGCGACGCCATCGTGGACCACTACATCGAGGTGGCGGGCGAGCTCCAGGTCGACCTGGAGGAGATGGAGACGGAGGTCTTCCAGCCCACGGGCGGCGACGCGAAGAACACGGCGTCACGGATCTATATGTTCAAGCGCCAGGTGCTGGAGTTCCGCCGGGCCACCGGACCGCTGGCCGCCCCCATCTCCCGGCTCGCGGGCGCGGGCGTGCCGTTCATCAGCGAGGCCTCCCAGCCGTTCTTCCGGGACGTCAGCGACCATCTGATCCGCGCCACCGAGCAGGTGGAGGGGCTCGACCGGCTGCTGTCGGACATCCTGTCGGCCCATCTCGCGCAGATGGGCGTGCGGCAGAACGACGACATGCGGAAGATCTCGGCGTGGGCGGCGATGGCCGCGGTGCCCACGATGGTCGCCGGCGTCTACGGCATGAACTTCGACCACATGCCCGAGTTGAACTGGGTCCTGGGCTACCCGGCGGTGATCACCGTGATGGCCGTGGCGGTCGCCGACCTGTACCGGCTGTTCAAGCGGCGGGGCTGGCTGTAGGGAGGCGGCAGGGGCCGGTGGCTGCCGGTGGCTCAGAAGACGGGGGCGGTTTCGGCCGGTCCGCCCAGCGCGTTGCGCCGTTCCGGCATCGTCAGGCTGACCATGCGCCGCCAGCCGCCGGCCTTCTCGTACGCGTACATTCCGTGGATGCCCATGGCGAGAGCCGCCTGCTTGGCGCGCGGCCACTTCAGGATGCGGCCCATGTGGTCCATGACGGCGAGGCTGACGTCGCGGTAGACGGCGATCTCGGCCAGGGCGCACTCGCGCAGGGTGCGCTGGATGGTGCGGCCGTGTCCGGCGTACGCGAGGCCCAGCAGTTCCTCGTGGCAGTACGCGAGGTGGTTGTCCTCGTCGTCGCAGATCATCTTCAGGGCCTTGCCGACCTCGGGGTGGTCGCCGAAGTACCTGACGAGCATCTGCATCTGGTCGGCGGCGCGCTGTTCGGTGACCCGGCTGTGCGAGAGGTAGACGAGGATGTCGTGCTCGGTGAGCGGCTCGTCGCGGCGCAGCTTGTCGTGGGCGAGGCCGATGCCACGCCGCTCCAGCAGCATCGTGTAGTCGGTCTCCGGCGGGACGGGGGCCGGGTCCAGCCCGCGCTTCTTCAGCAGGGCGTTGAAGATCCGTCCGTGCTTGTCCTCGTCGGCCCCGTGCCGGGTGATCTTGGGCGCGAGATGCCGCAGGCTCTCGGGTACGAGGGCGGCGATGCGGGCGTTCTCCCAGCCTCCCTGGGTCTCCCCGCTGGCCGCGATGGAACAGAACAGTTGGTAGGAGTCGTCGTTGTCGAGGATCTCCTGGAACAGGCTTCGGGCCGACAGCATCAATGCCACCTCTCGTGCGCGCGTGAGCACGAGTCAAGTGCCGCGACGGGGGCCTGGCAACAGCTCGGCCGTGCAAGTCCGCCGGATGGCGGAGTACCGGACGCGCTGGGGCAGTAACCGGGAAGGGGCGTGGCGCGTTGTGCAGCGTGACGGCCGTGGCGGGGATGACCCCGAGCCCCCACCACGGCCGCAGGCTTGCTCATAGGTCCCTGGTCCAGGTTCCTGGCCCCAGGTCCTGGTTCGCGGTTTCTGGTTCGCGGTTTCTGGTTCGCGGTTTCTGGTTCCTGGTCGCAGGGTCCTAGTCCACGAGGCCGGCCCGCTCCAGGGCCTCGGTCCCGGCCCTCAGTGCCGCGATCCGCTCGTCGAGCGTGAAGCCGGCCGGGGCCAGGGTCAGGGTGGTGACACCGGCCGCCGCGTACGCCCGCATCCGCTCCGCGATCCGTTCGACGGACCCGAGCAGCGTCGTCTGGTCGATCAGCCGGTGCGGGACGGCGGCCGCCGCGCCCTCCTTGTCGCCGGAGAGGTACTTGTCCTGGATCTCGGCGGCTTCCTTCTCGTACCCCATGCGCTGGGCGAGCTGGTTGTAGAAGTTCTGCTTGCGGCTGCCCATGCCGCCGACGTACAGCGCGGTGTACGGGCGGAACATGTCGGCGAGCGCGTTGACGTCGTCGCCGATGGCCAGCGGGAGGGTCGGTACGACGTCGAAGCCCGCCATGGTCTTGCCGGCCTTCTCGCGGCCGGCGCGGAGGTGGCGGATCGCGGTCTCCTCCAGGTGCTCGGCGGACGGGAAGATCAGCAGGGCGCCGTCGGCGATCTCACCGGTCTGCTCCAGGTTCTTCGGGCCGATCGCCGCGATGTAGAGCGGGATGTGCTCGCGCTGCGGGTGGACGGTCAGCTTCAGCGGCTTGCCCGGGCCACCGGGCAGCGGCAGCGTCCAGTGCTCGCCCTCGTGGGTGAGGCGCTCACGGGCCATGGCCTTGCGCACGATCTCCACGTACTCACGGGTGCGGGACAGCGGCTTGTCGAACTTCACGCCGTACCAGCCCTCGGAGACCTGGGGTCCCGAGACGCCGAGGCCGAGGCGGAAGCGGCCGCCGGAGAGCGCGTCGAGGGTGGCCGCCGTCATCGCCGTCATGGTGGGCTGGCGGGCCGGGATCTGCATGATCGCGGAGCCGATGTCGATGTTCTCGGTCTGTGCGGCCACCCAGGCGAGGACGGTGGGGGCGTCGGAGCCGTACGCCTCGGCGGCCCAGCACACGTCGTAGCCGAGGCGGTCCGCCTCCTGGGCGACGGCGAGGTTGTCGCCGTCCATGCCCGCACCCCAGTAGCCGAGGTTGATGCCGAGCCGCATAGCCGGTCCCCTTACTCATCGACTCATTTACTGATCAGTAACGTCCTGGTTCCGGACTCTAGCGCGCAGGTCGGCGTCCCGTCAGGGGGGCGCCCGGGCCAGTTGTCCACAGGCTCTCTGCGCGTGGGCCTCTGGCCAGTAATCTCGCGCTCATGGAGCAGAGGCATCTCGGCCGTACCGGTCTGCGCGTGTCCCGGATCGGCCTCGGCACCCTGACCTGGGGGCGGGACACCGACGAGCACGACGCCGCCGACCAGTTGAAGGTGTTCTGGGAGGCGGGCGGGACGCTCATCGACACGGCGGACGTGTACGGGGGCGGCGAGGCCGAGTATCTGCTCGGGCAGCTCGTGGAGCGGCTGGTGCCGCGGCACGACCTGGTCCTCGCGACGAAGGCGGGCAGCGTGCCCGACCCGGACCGGCGGTTCGACGGTTCGCGCGGCCATCTGCTGGCGGCGCTGGACGCGTCGCTGACGCGGCTGGGGACGGACTACGTGGATCTGTGGCAGGTCCACGCCTTCGACCCGGAGACGCCGCTGGAAGAGACGCTCCAGGCCCTGGACATCGCGGTCAGCAGCGGGCGGGCGCGGTATGTGGGGGTGTCGAACTTCTGCGGGTGGCAGCTGGCGAAGGCGGCGACCTGGCAGCTGGCGTCGCCGGGCGTGCGGGCACGCCTGGCCAGTACGCAGATGGAGTACTCGCTGCTCCAGCGGGGCGTGGAGCGGGAGGTGCTGCCCGCCGCGCTGGACCTGGGCGTCGGGCTGCTGCCGTCGTCGCCGCTGGGGCGCGGGGTGCTGACGGGCAAGTACCGGCACGCCACGCCGTCCGATTCGCGGGGCGCGTCGGACCGGCTGGCACCGTTCGTGGAACCGTACCTGGACGACTCGGCGACCCGGATCGTGGACGCGGTCATCACGGCGGCGGACGGGCTGGCCGCCACGCCGCTCCAGGTGGCGCTGGCGTGGGTGCGGGACCGGCCGGGGGTCGTGGCGCCGGTCGTGGGCGCGCGCACCGCGCAGCAGCTCACGGCCGCGTTGTCAGTGGAGGCGCTTAGTCTTCCTGACGAGATCCGCCGGGCGCTCGACGATGTGTCGGCGCCCGTGCACCGCTATCCCGATCAGGACTGGAGCACGCTGTGACCGCGCTTCCCCGGGGCGCAACCCCCGGCCCCTCGGCGGACGACCAGGACGCCACCTCCGTCACCCCCGCCGCCGTGCCCGCTGCCGCGGAGGGTGCGGAGCCGGGCGGTTCCGCTGCCGTCCCGGCGCCGCCGGAGGAGGCCGGGGGCGGCGGTGACACGGGTGCGCCCGAGCACGGCGGCGAGGAGGGCACGGCCGCGCCGGAGGGCGACGCGGCCGAGGCGGGGGCCGTCTCGGAGGCCGTCTCAGAGGCAGACGCCGTCTCAGAGGCGGGCGCCGTCTCGGAGGCGGGCGCC
Source organism: Streptomyces ficellus (assembly GCF_030406405.1). Taxonomy (GTDB): domain Bacteria; phylum Actinomycetota; class Actinomycetes; order Streptomycetales; family Streptomycetaceae; genus Streptomyces; species Streptomyces ficellus_B. Next base: position 182,084 of record NZ_JAUEPL010000005.1, on the reverse strand, counting down.
GTGTCCGAGGCGGAGGCCGTGTCGGAGGCGGAGGCCGTCTCAGAGGCAGGCGCCGTCTCGGAGGCGGAGGCGGAGCTTGCGGCGCAGCGGGAGCTTCGGGCGCGCATCGAGCAGCGCAAGGCCGAGAAGGGCGGGACCATCGCGGCCGGCGGCAAGCTGAGCGGCCGGGCCGCGGACCTGCTCGCGGCGGTACGGGCCGTGGAGAGCGGCGAGAAGTCCGGTACGACCTTCTACGACTCCCCCGCGCCCGCCCGTCCGGCGCGGACGGCCGCGCCCGAGGACATCGCGGCCGTGCGGGCGGTGCTGGCCGAGGGCGGTGCGCCCGCGTCGCTCGCCGAGCAGGTGGCCACGGTGCTCGGCCGGACGGCGGCGGACGCGCTGCGGGAGGACCCGTGGCAGTTGCTGGCGGTGCCCGGGGTGCGCCCGGAGCAGGCCGACGGTTTCGCGCGGGCGCTGCTGGGCGCGGAGTGCGGTCCCGGGGACGAGCGCAGGACGGTCGCGCTGGTCGGGTGGCTGCTCCAGCGGGCGGCCCTCCAGGGGCACACGGCGCTGGAGGCGGCGGCCTTGCGTACGGCGTTGGCCGAGCACGCGGTGCCGGAGCCGGAGGAGGCGGTCCGGCACGCGATCGCCGAGGGCGCGGTGCTGGTGTTCCACGAGGGGCACGAGGGGCAGGACGAGCCGGTGGACGAGGAGCCGGCCGTCGAGGAGAGCGCCGAGCCGACGCCGGTGCTGATCGGGCTGGACCGGTACGCGCTGGCGGAGGAGAGCCTCGCGGACGGACTGGCGCGACTGGCCAGGACGGGGCCGGACAGCCGGTGGGAGGCCGCAGCGCCGGTGGCCGAGCTGATCCGGGCGGTCGCCGGGCACGGGCTGGTCACACATACGGGGGGCGAAGCGGCACGGGCCGAGGCGGCAGCCCTGGCGGAGGCGGCGCGCGGGCTGGGGCTGCGGGCCGCCGTGGCGACGTACACGGAGAACGGCCGCCGCAGGCTGGGCGCGGACGTGGCGGCGGTGACCGTCCATGGCCTGCTGTCCGGGACGGAAAGCCCCGGCCGGGACGAGGACGGCGCGCTCGCACTGGACCTGCTGGTCGTGCTGGACGCCCCGCAGCTGGACGTCGAGACCGCCGCGATGCTGGTGGAGTCCCTGCCGGACGGGTGCCGTCTGGTGCTGAGCGGCGACCCGGGCGTGCTGTGGTCGGCCGGCGCGGGGCGGGTCTTCGCGGACGTCCTGGCGGCGCGGGTGTGCCCGCACGTCGCGTCACGGACGCCCGATCCGGGGCCGATCGGGGAGCTGGTCTCGGGGATCGGGATCGGCGAGCTCCATCAGGTGGAGGCGCCGGGCAAGGAGGTGGTGATCGTCCCGGTACGGGACGCGGGCGAGGCCGTGCACCGCACGGTGCAGCTGGTCGCGGACTCGGTGCCCCGGGCGATCGGGGTGCCGGCGGAGCAGACCCGGGTGATCACGGTCGGCCATGGCGGCTCGGCGGGGACGCGTGCGCTGAACGCCGCGCTGAAGCAGCGGCTGAACCCGGGCCCGGGACGATTCGGCGGGTTCGACCCGGGCGACCGGATCGCCTACGCCCCGACGCCGGGCCGGACGGTGCCCGGCACGGTGCTCTCGGCGGACGCGGCGGGGCTGCGCCTGGACTGCGAGGGCGAGCCCGTCGTCGTACCGAAGGAGCGGGTGGAGTCGGCACTGCGCCACGGCTGGGCGCTGACCGCGCACCAGGCGGTGGGGATGCGCTGGCCGGCGGCCGTCGTCGTCCTGCCCGGCGACGCGGCGCGGGCCCTGGACCGCGCCTGGGTCTACACCGCGTTCGGCCGCGGTGAGCGGCACCTGTCGGTGGTGCAGGGTGTGGACCAGGCGCTGCCCCACGCGGTCAAGGAGACCCCGCCCCGCCCCCGCACCACCCGCCTGCGCACCCTCCTGGAGGCGCTGCTGTCCACGCCGCCGGAAGCCTGACCGGGCACTCGGCCCCGGCGCGCCGGGCGCCGGGGCCGAGTGTCAGCGGGGTCAGGGGGTCAGCGGGCGTCAGTGGGTGTCAGGAGGTGTCAGGGGGTGTCCAGGCCGGTGACGTCCGGGCCCCCGTGGATGTCGTCCTCGTCGAAGACCGCGCTCACGTCGAAGCGGCAGATCACCCGGCTCGGGTCGGCCTGGTCGAAGGGGGTGCTGAGCCACTCGCCCGGCTCGGGGAGCTCGTCCGCCGCCGCGACCCAGAGCGTGGAGTCGCCCTCCTCCAGGCCGAACTCCTTGTGCCGGGACGCGATCTCGTCCGGTTCGTACTCCCCGAAGAGCACCCCGAGCGCCGCGTGCACGCTCGTCCCCACCAAGGCGGGGGTTTCCGTGCCGTCGTCCTCCCGGTCCACGTCCGCGATGCGCTGGGACTGGGCCAGCAGCCGCTGCGGCTCCACCACCGCGTAGTCGCGGCGGATCAGCACGGTCACCGCGTTCGGTTCCTCGGGGCCCTCGTACGGCGGGAGGGAATCCTCCACGCCGGGGATCTCGAAGGGCGTGACCTCGTCGTACCGGTCGTAGAGCCGCTCGTCGTAGGCCTCGGCGGCGGCGGCGAGGGCATTGAAGGCGGCGTAGACGGCCGGGTCGTCATCACCGGTGCGGTTCTCGACCGCCTCAAGGTGACGGTCCAGTGCGGCTTTGACCGCCTCGGCGGCGGCACGTACCTCGGCAGCGGTGGGCTGCGCAGCATCAGACATACTGTAGACGCTATCCGTACCGGGCCACTGGACGCACAATAGATGCGATGCCGGAATACGAATTTGTCGACGTGTACGTACCTCGCGGGGTGTCCCGCAAGGAGGCGACCCGTCTGCTGACCGACCATGCCGAGTACGGACACTGGGAGTTGGACCGACTGATGCTGCACCGGGACGGCAGCCGCAGGGTGCGGCTGCGCCGGCGCATCATCCGTCAGGTGCGCGCCACCTGGTGAGGGTGACGAGCAGCACGGAGCGGGCCCCGCGAAAGCGAGGCCCGCTCTGTCGTATCCGCTCCGTCGCCTCCGCCCCGACCGCTCGGGGCGGTTACGCGGCGTGCCTACGCGGACTGCCGGGCGCGACGGTAGAGGACCGTGCCCCCGAGCAGCAGACCCGCGCCGGCCGGGATCAGCAGCCCGAGCGGAGCCGCCCCGGTCAGCGCGAGCTCCTCGTCGCCCTGGGGCGGCGTGACGGTCTGCGGGCCGGGCTCGTTCGGCTCGATCGGCGAACCGGGCTGACCGGGGGTGTCCGGGCGGTCCGGCGTACCCGGCTTGCCGGGCTCGTCGGGCTCGGGGGTGCCGGGCTCGTCCGGGTTACCGGGGTTGCCCGGCTCGTCGGGGTTCCCGGGGTTGCCGGGCTGGTCCGGGTTACCGGGCTTGCCCGGCTCTCCCGGCTTTCCGGGCTCTCCCGGCTTTCCGGGTTCTCCCGGCTTACCGGGCTTGTGCGGGTGTCCGTTGCCGCAGCTGTTGCCCATCGACGGGTTGAGCGCCCCCACCACGTCGACAGTGTTGCCGCACGCGTTCACCGGGACGCTCACCGGCGCCTGGACGTTGTTGCCGGAGGCGACACCGGGTGAGTTGCTGGTCGTACCGTGCGCCTTGGCGCCGCTCGACTTGTTGACGCACTTGTTCCCGAACGACGGGTTGAGGGCCCCGACGACGTTCACGGTGTTACCGCACGCGTTCACCGGCACACTCACCGGTGCCTGGACGGAGTTCCCGGACGCGATGCCCGGGGAGTTCGACGCGGCCCCATGGGCGTCCGCGCCGGTGTGCGCCTGGGCGTATCCGCCACCGAGGGCGAGCACGCCACCCGCGGCCGCCACGATGGTCAGGCCCTTTCGCGTGACCTGTCGCATAGCTTGTTCCCTGCCTTCTAGGCTCCGGAATACCCCCGGGCACAGCGCCCGGAGGCCGAATGCCCACCGGCCCCGGAGTGCATGGCACGCACTCCGGGGCCAGCCGGGCTCACACCACTAAGGGTTGAGACTCAACGTCAGTGAACGCGTCAGTCGTTGATGCAGACGTTGCCGAAGGCCGGGTTCAGCAGGCCGATGACGTTCACCGTGTTGCCGCAGACGTTGACCGGCACGTGGATCGGCACCTGGACGACGTTGCCCGAGATGACGCCGGGGGAACCGACGGCGGCACCCGACGCACCGGCGTCGGCGACGGCCATGCCCGCGCCCGCCAGCACCAGACCGCCCGTGGCAGCCGCGACAGCGGCGACCTTCTTGATCATTATTCCTCCTTGTTGGCAATGCGATCCCAGCCGCGGACCGCATCACCTGTAACGACAGGGAGGTAATCGGGCTACGTCCGGATGACTCCGTTCACCCTTTTCGGTCAGGTGTGCACACGCGGGCGATTATTGGAGTGTCGTTTCAGCCGACTATTGCGGATCTTCAGCTCGCGTCGATGAAGCGGTCCAGCACCCGTACGCCGAATTTCAGGCCCTCCACCGGCACGCGCTCGTCCACGCCGTGGAACATGCCGGCGAAGTCGAGCTCCGGCGGCAGCCGCAGCGGCGCGAAGCCGAAGCACCGGATGCCGAGGTCGTCGAAGGACTTGGCGTCCGTGCCGCCGGAGAGCATGTACGGCACGGCCCGGGCGATGGGGTCCTCGGCCTTCAGCGCCGACTGCATGGCGTCCACCAGGTCGCCGTCGAAGCTGGTCTCCAGCGCCTTGTCGCCGTGCACGTCCTCGCGCCGGACGCGCGGCCCGAGGATCCGGTCGAGGTCGGCCAGGAACTCCTCCTCGTACCCAGGCAGGAAGCGCCCGTCGACGTGCGCGGTGGCCTGGCCCGGGATGACGTTGACCTTGTAGCCCGCGCCGAGCATGGTCGGGGCGGCGGAGTTGCGCAGCGTGGCGCCGATCATCTTGGCGATGCCGCCGAGCTTGGCGAGGGTGGCGTCCATGTCCTCGGGGTCCAGCGGGGTGCCGAGCGCGTCGGACAGCTCGTCGAGGAAGGACCGTACGGTCTTGGTGACCCGTACCGGCCAGGTGTGCCGGCCGAGCCGCCCCACCGCCTCGCACAGCTCGGTGATGGCGTTGTCGGTGTTGGTCATCGAGCCGTGCCCGGCGGTGCCGTCCACGGTGAGCCGCATCCAGTGCATGCCCTTCTGGGCGGTCTCGACCAGGTAGAGGCGCAGGTTCTCGTTGACGGTGAAGGAGAAGCCGCCGACCTCGCCGATCGCCTCGGTGACGCCCTCGAAGAGGCCGGGGTGCTTGTCGACGAGGTGGCGGGCGCCGTAGGTGCCGCCCGCCTCCTCGTCGGCGAGGAACGCCAGCACGATGTCGCGCGGGGGCTTGCGGCCGCTGCGCAGCCTGTCCCGTACCACCGCCAGCGTCATCGCGTCCATGTCCTTCATGTCCACCGCGCCGCGGCCCCAGACGCAGCCGTCCGCGATCTCGCCGGAGAACGGGTGGTGCGTCCAGTCCTCGGCGTTGGCGGGCACGACGTCGGTGTGGCCATGGATCAGGAGCGCGGGCCGGGAGGGGTCCTCGCCCTCGATCCGCGCCACGGTGGACGCGCGCCCCCGGTGGGACTCGATGATCGTGGGTTCGAGCCCCACCTCGGCGAGCTTCTCGGCGACGTACTCGGCGGCCGCCCGCTCCCCCGGGCCCGAGTGGTCGCCGTAGTTGCTGGTGTCGATCCGGATCAGGTCGCGGCAGAGGCCGACGACCTCGTCCTCGCCCGTGACGGTTGCTGTCCGCGCCGTGCTCGACTCGCTCACGCTGGTTCCTCCCGCGTAGCTGCTGGTGGGTCCTCTCATCCTGCCCCCTCCCCCGGTGCGGGCGGGGGCGTGATCGAGCCCCTCGAATGTTTGCTATGGTTTTCCACGTCGGAACGGCCGCGGGCCGGGCGACAGACACCTTGTCCGGGTGGCGGAATGGCAGACGCGCTAGCTTGAGGTGCTAGTGCCCTTTATCGGGCGTGGGGGTTCAAGTCCCCCCTCGGACACAGAGAAGCGCGGGTTCGGTCTCAGACCGGGCCCGCGCTTTCGTGTGCCCGGGCTTCGCATAGGCTCGGCGGCACGATGAAGAACACTCTCGATCCGCTGGAGCCCAAGGCCGACAAGGCGACCGTGCGGCGGCACAACCTCAGCCTGGTGCTGCGGGCGGTGCACGACGAGGGTGAGGCCACCCGGGCGGCGGTGGCGGCGCGGGTGGGGCTGACGCGTGCGGCGGTCTCGTCGCTGGTGGAGCAGCTCCTGGCGAGCGGGTTTCTCACGGAGCGGGGGAAGACCTTCAGCGGCCAGGCCGGGCGGCCGGGGACGGCGCTGAGGGTGGCGCGTACGGGACCGGCCGGCCTCGGCGTCGAGATCAACATCGACTACGTCTCCGTGTGCGTCGTGGACCTGGCCGGCACGGACCGGGTGCGGCTGACCGAGCACCTGGACAACCGGGGCGTACCGGCCGCCGATGTGCTGGGGCGGGCCGCGCGGATCGCGGCGCGGACGCTGGAGTCGGCCGCCGAGCAGGAGCTGTGCCCGGCCGGGGCGCGGCTCGCGCTGCCGGGGCTGGTGTCCGGCGGCACGGTGCGCCAGGCGCCCAACCTCGGGTGGAACCGGGTGGCGGCGGAGGGCCTGTTCGGGCAGGCGCTGTGTGCGCTGCGGCCGGGCCGGCCGGCGCTGCCGGTGGGGTCGGACAACGAGGCGAACGCCGCGGCGCTGGCCGAGCTGTGGTTCGGCGGACTGGAGCGGGTGCGCAGCTTCCTCTACCTGTCGGGTGAGATCGGGGTGGGGGGCGCGCTGGTCGTCGACGGTGAGCTGATGCGGGGCGCGCACGGGTTCGCGGGCGAGATCGGGCACGTGGTGGCGGACGCGGAGGGGCCGGAGTGCCGGTGCGGTTCACGCGGGTGCCTGGAGCAGTACGCCGGTCAGGCCGCGCTGCTGCGCGGTGCGGGCATCGACGAGTCGGCCGGGCTGCCGGGCGTGGCGGAGCTGGAGGCGCGGGCCCGGGCCGGTGACGGCCGGGCGGTGGCGGCTCTTGAGCGGGCCGGGCGGATGCTGGGGCAGGTGGTGTCCGGGGCGGTGAACCTGCTGGACCCGGACGCGGTCGTGCTGGGCGGGATCTACCGGCCGCTGATGCCATGGCTGGGCCCGGCGGCGGACCGGGAGCTGAGCCGCCGGGTGGTGTCGGGGCTCTGGGCCGCCGGCAGCGGGCGGCTGCGGGCGTCCTCGTCGTCGGGCGACGCGGCGCGGGGGGCGGCGGCACTGGTCGTACGCGAGGTGGTGGCCGATCCGGCGGGGTACGCGGAGCGTGCGGAGGGGTGGAGCGGGACCGCTCACGCGGGCCGGACGTGACGCCACGGTGACGGGCGTCACATGCGACGTGCCACGGGTGCGGCTCCGCCGAGCGGATCGCGGGCACTGACCCGTGCCGGGCATCCGGCGCCCGTGCTTGTGCTCGTGCTGCCCAGGCCGGCCGGCAGACGACATCCTGCGAGGCGTCGACCTCGATGCGCTGCTGCCGCCCCGTCCGGGCGACGGCGTCGCCTGCTCGTGGCGCGTACGCGCGCCTTTGACGCCGGGCGGGCCGCCCGGTGGGACCTGCCCGCCGGCCCGGCGGTCGTCGCGGCCACCCCGTGGCGCGGTTACCCGGCAACTGGCCGACTGGGACCTGGAGGAACCGGCCTTCACCACCGAGCCGGTGGCCGGCGAACCGGTCACCAACGCCATCCGGGCGGGTCAGGGCCGGTCCAGCCGCGGCCGGCCATCCGGCCCGAGCAGGCGCTGTCCTGAGTCAGCGGACGCCGAGGAGGTGGTCCAGGGCCAGCTGGTCGAGGCGTTCGAAGGCCATGGAGCGTTCGGCCGCCGCCGTGACGTCGAAGGTCTCGTACGCGGTGGTGTCCGCCAGCAGGGCGGCCAGGCCGTCCCCGGCGGTGGGCCGGGCGAGTTCATGGAGGCGGGAGGCCGTCAGGGCCTCCTGGACCTCGGGGTCGGCGCGGAAGGCGGCGGCGCGCTCCTTGAGGATCAGGTAGTTGCGCATGCAGTTCTTCGCGGACTCCCACACGCCGTCGAAGCCGTCCGTGCGCACGGGCTTGAAGTCGAAGTGGCGCGGGCCCTGGTAGCCGGCGCTCTCCAGCAGGTCGACCAGCCAGAAGGCCTGGCGGAGGTCTCCGGCGCCGAAGCGGAAGTCCTGGTCGTACTTGATGCCGGACTGGCCGTTGAGGTCGATGTGGAAGAGCTTGCCGGCCCACAGGGCCTGGGCGATGCCGTGCGGGAAGTTGAGGCCGGCCATCTGCTCGTGGCCGACCTCCGGGTTGACGCCGACCAGTTCGGGCCGCTCCAGGCGTTCGATGAAGGCCAGGGCGTGGCCGATGGTGGGCAGGAGGATGTCGCCGCGCGGCTCGTTGGGCTTGGGCTCGATGGCGAAGCGCAGGTCGTAGCCCTGTTCGGTGACGTACTGGCCGAGGAGGTCGAAGGCCTCCTTCATCCGGTCGAGAGCGGCGCGGACGTCCTTGGCGGCGCCGGACTCGGCGCCTTCGCGGCCGCCCCAGGCGACGTAGGTGGTGGCGCCGAGTTCGACGGCCAGGTCGATGTTGCGGATCGTCTTGCGCAGCGCGTAGCGGCGCACGTCGCGGTCGTTGGCGGTGAAGGCGCCGTCCTTGAAGACGGGGTGGGTGAAGAGGTTGGTGGTGGCCATCGGCACCTTCATGCCGGTGCGCTCCAGAGCGTCCCGGAACCGCTTGACCACGGCCTCGCGCTCGGCGTCGGAGGACTGGAAGGGGACCAGGTCGTCGTCGTGGAAGGTTACGCCGTGGGCGCCGAGAGCGGCCAGGCGCTCGACCGATTCCACCGGGTCGAGGGCCGGGCGGGTGGCGGTGCCGAACGGGTCGACGCCTTGCCAGCCGACCGTCCACAGGCCGAAGGTGAACATGTCCTCGGGGGTGGGGGTGAAGCGTTCCGGCATGGTCCGTGTCCCTTGGTCGCGATTTGTTTGCTCACATTACTAATACGCGACGAGGGAGCGGAAGCCAAGGGTATCTAGCCCTGGTGAATTTGTTTTGTGTACGATCAAAAAATGAGGTACGTCATCGGCGTGGACAGTTCCACGCAGTCCACCAAGGCGGCCGTCGTGGAGGCCGACTCCGGGCGGGTGCTCGCCGTGGGCCGGGCCGCCCACACCGTGAGCGGCGAGGCCGGCGCCCGCGAGAGCGACCCCGAGCAGTGGTGGCGGGCGCTCGCCCAAGCCGTCGCCGCCGCCCTCGACGGCCTCGACCCCCGCGCCGTCACCGGCATCGCGGTCGCCGGCCAGCAGCACGGCCTGGTCGTCCTGGACGCCGCCGGACGCCCGCTGCGCCCCGCCCTGCTGTGGAACGACACCCGCTCCGCGCCCCAGGCCGCCGCCCTCACCGCCGAGCTCGGCCCCGACGCCTGGCTGGAGCGCACCGGTTCCGTACCCGTGGCCTCCATGACCGCCGCCAAGTGGCAGTGGCTGCGCGAGAACGAGCCGCGCGCCGCCCACGCGGCCGCCGCCGTACGCCTCCCCCACGACTTCCTCACCGAGCGGCTGGCCGGCGTCGCCGCCACCGACCCCGGTGACGCCTCGGGCACCTGCTGGTACAACACCGCCACGCGCGCCTACGACCCCGGCCTGCTCGACCTCCTCGGCCTCGACGCCGCCCTCCTGCCCGCCGTCGCCCCGACCGGCGCCACCCGCGTCGGCTCGCTCACCGCCACGGCCGCGGCCGCGCTGGGCCTGCCGGAGGACATCGCCGTCGCCGCGGGCACCGGGGACAACATGGCCGCCGCGGTGGGCATGGGGCTCGGCCGGGCAGGGCTGCTGGACCACCCGGTGGTCTCCCTCGGCACCTCGGGCACCGTCTTCACGGCCACCCTCGCCCGCCCCGCCACCGCCGCCCTCGCCGGGTTCGCCGCCGCCGACGGCACGTACCTGCCGCTCGGGTGCACCCTCAACTGCACGCTCGCCGTCGACAAGGTGGCCCAGCTGCTGGGCCTGGACCGCGAGGACGCGGCGCCCGGCGGCGAGGCCGTCCTCCTGCCGTACCTCGACGGGGAGCGCACCCCCGACCTGCCGGGCGCCTCCGGGCTGCTGACCGGGCTCCGCCACGCCACCACGCCCCGGCAGCTCCTGGGCGCGGCCTACGAGGGCGCGGCGTTCACCCTCCTGCGGGCCCTGGACGCGCTTCCCGGCGCCACGGCCACGGACACGCCGCTGCGGCTGATCGGCGGCGGCGCCCAGGGGCGTACGTGGGTGGACACCGTGCGCCGGCTCTCCGGGCGGCCCGTCGTCCTGCCCCGTACCACCGAACTGGTCGCCCTCGGCGCCGCCGCGCTGGCCGCGGGTGCCGCGACCGGCGAGGACGCCGTGGCCGTCGCCACCGCGTGGGGCGGCGGCGACGGCGAGACGCTGCCGCCCCTCGCGCGCGATCAGGCCGCCTGGGACCGGATCGCCGCCGTCCTGCACACCTACCTCCGACTGGGAACCCGATGAAATTCACCGACGGCTTCTGGCTGATGCGCGACGGCGTCCACGCCTCGTACGCCACCGAAGTGCGCGATCTGCACGTCAGCGACGACCACTTCACCGCGTACGCCGCGGTCAAGCACGTCGAGCACCGCGGGCACACCCTCAACTCGCCGCTGATCACGGTGGAGTGCTTCTCCCCGGCCGAGGGCGTCATCGGGGTGCGCACCACCCACCACGCCGGCAAGGCGCACCACGGGCCGGACTTCGTGCTGCACGACGCGGGCCGCGGGTCGGGGGCGCGGACGCGGCGGGAGGGCTCGGTCACCGAGCTGACGAGCGGGCCGCTGACCGTCCGCCTGGACAGCGACGGCCCCTGGGGCCTGGCGTTCCTGGACGCGGACGGCAGGCGGCTGACCGCCGTCGAGGCGAAGGGCACCGCGTTCGCCAGGACCCCGGACGGCGGGCACCACATGGTGACGCAGCTGGCACTGGGCGTGGGCGAGTACATCTACGGGCTCGGCGAGCGTTTCACCCCGTATGTGAAGAACGGCCAGAGCGTCGACATCTGGCAGGCGGACGGCGGCACCAGCAGCGAACAGGCGTACAAGAACGTCCCGTTCCACCTCTCCTCGCGGGGCTACGGCGTCTTCGTCAACCACCCCGGGAAGGTGTCGTACGAGATCGGCTCCGAGTCGGTCGGGCAGGTGCAGTTCAGCGTCGAGGACCAGTCGATCGAGTTCTATGTGATCGCCGGGCCGACGCCCAAGGACGTGCTCGCCCGCTACACCGCGCTGACCGGGCGGCCCGCGCTGCCGCCCGCGTGGTCGTTCGGGCTGTGGCTGACGACGTCGTTCTGCACGTCCTACGACGAGGAGACCGTCACGTCCTTCGTCGACGGCATGGCGGAGCGGAACATCCCGCTGTCCGTCTTCCACTTCGACTGCTTCTGGATGCGCGAGTACCAGTGGTCGGACTTCCAGTGGGATCCGCGGACCTTCCCCGATCCGGAGGGCATGCTCGCCCGGCTCAAGGAGCGCGGGCTGCGGATCAGCATGTGGATCAACCCGTACATCGCGCAGAAGTCGGCGCTGTTCGCGGAGGGCGCGCACCACGGCTACCTGGTGCGCAATCCCCGGGGTGACATCTGGCAGTGGGATCTGTGGCAGGCCGGGATGGCGCTGGTGGACTTCACCAACCCGGCGGCCAGGGCCTGGTTCCAGGGGAAGCTGAAGACACTGCTCGACCAGGGGGTGGACTGCTTCAAGACCGACTTCGGCGAGCGGGTGCCGACCGATGTGGTGTGGCACGACGGCTCCGATCCGGAGCGGATGCACAACTACTACACGCAGCTGTACAACGCCTGTGTCTTCGAACTGCTGGAGAAGGAGCGCGGGGAGGGCGAGGCGGTGCTGTTCGCGCGGTCGGCGACGGCGGGCGGGCAGCAGTTCCCGGTGCACTGGGGCGGGGACTGCTTCGCCTCGTTCAACGCGATGGCGGAGTCGCTGCGGGGCGGGCTGTCGCTGAGCCTGTCCGGGTTCGGGTTCTGGAGCCATGACATCGGCGGCTTCGAGGGCACGCCCGACCCGGAGGTCTTCAAGCGGTGGCTGGCGTTCGGACTGCTGTCGTCGCACAGCAGGCTGCACGGCAACATGTCGTACCGCGTGCCGTGGGAGTTCGGGGACGAAGCGGTCGAGGTGGCACGGCAGTTCACGGAGCTGAAGCACCGGCTGATGCCGTACCTGTACGGGGCGGCCGTCGAGGCGCGTCGCAGCGGTACGCCGCTGATGCGACCCATGCTGCTGGAGTTCCCGGACGATCCGGGCTGCCGGACGCTGGACCGGCAGTACATGCTCGGGCCCGACCTGCTGGTCGCCCCGGTGTTCACGGCCGACGGCGACGTGGAGTTCTATGTGCCCGAGGGCACCTGGACGCATCTGCTGACCGGCGTCACGGTGACCGGGCCGGCCTGGCGCCGCGAGAGGCACGGGTTCGACAGCCTGCCGCTGTATGTGCGGCCGGGCGCGGTGCTGCCGCTGGGCGCGGACGACCAGCGGCCGGACGGCGACTGGCTGGACGGCCTGACGCTGCTGGTCGCGCCCGGTGCGGAGGGCAGGACGGTGACGGTGCCGGATCACGGCGGGGCGCCGGCGGCGGCGTACACGGTGGTACGGGAGGGGTCGGCGCTGCGGGTGAGCGCGAGCGGCACGGACCGGCCGTTCCGGGTGCGGGTGGTCGGCGGCGGGTCGGCGCGGGGGTCGGGTGAGGCGACCGTACCGCTGCCCTGAGCCGGCGTCCGTACGAGGCGGTTTACGGTGGGGCCGTGAGACGCCGAACGAGACCCCCGTCCGCCCCGCTGCCGCAGCGCGCCGGTGTCGACCCGGTGCGGCTGCGGCTGCCCGCCGATCCGGAGGGGGCGTGGGGCACCGTCCGGGACCATCTGGTCGCGCGGTACGCGGGGGCGATCGGCGCCGCGGGGGTCGACGCGATGCTGGCACAGGGCCGGTTCGTCGGGGCGGACGGGGCGCCGGCCGGCGGGGACGAGCCGTACACGGCGGGGCGGTACCTGTGGTTCCACCGGGACTTCCCGGCCGAGGAGCGGGTGCCCTTCGAGGTGGGGATCGTCCACCGGGACGAGCGGATCGTGGTCGCCGACAAGCCGCACTTCCTGGCGACGACGCCACGCGGACGGCATGTGACCGAGACGGCGCTGGCGCGGCTGCGGCGCCGGCTGGACCTGCCGGAGCTCCAGCCCGCGCACCGGCTGGACCGGCTGACGGCGGGGCTCGCGCTCTTCGTCGTCCGGCCGGAGGACCGGGGGGCGTACCAGACGCTGTTCCGGGACCGGCGGGTGCGCAAGGAGTACGAGGCGGTGGCGGCGTACGATCCGGGGCTCGCGCTGCCCGTGACCGTACGCAGCCGGATCGTCAAGGAGCGGGGCGTGCCGGCGGCCCGTGAGGAGCCGGGCGAGCCGAACAGCGTCAGCCGGGTCGAGCTGCTGGAGCACCGCGGCGGGCTCGGCCGGTACCGGCTTGTGCCGGGGACCGGGCGTACGCATCAGCTGCGGGTCCATATGAACAGCCTCGGCGTGCCGATCCTGAACGACCCGCTGTATCCGGTGGTGTGTGAGGACGGGTCGGACGACTACGCGCGGCCGCTTCAGCTGCTGGCGCGGGGCCTGGAGTTCACCGACCCGCTCACCGGAGTCGCGCACCGGTTCACCAGCCGGCTGCGGCTGGCTCTTCCCGCCGGCCAGGGGTGAGAGAAAACCCCCGCCGGACGACGCTGTCCGGCGGGGGTTTCGCTTCTGCGGCGGGTGGTCAGTCCCGCGGCTGAGCGGCCGCGAGCACGCCGACCCGCTTGCGGACGGCGAACCAGCCGCCGACCAGCAGGGCGGCGATCAGCGGCAGGCAGTTCACGGTGGTCCGGCCGACGCCGCCGCCCCACCACATCAGGCCGAGGACGGAGGCGAGGAACACCAGCGTCACGATCTGGGTGTACGGAGCCCAGGGCAGCCGGTAGGACGGCCGGGCGACCTTGCCCTCCTTGGAGCGCGTCCAGAACAGCAGCGAGCAGAGCATGATCATGCCCCAGGTGCCGAGGATGCCGATGGAGGCGAGGTTCAGCACGATCTCGAAGGCCTCGCCCGGCATCACGTAGTTCAGGCCGACGCCCAGCACACCGAACGCGGCGGTGAGCAGGATGCCGCCGTAGGGCACCTGGCCCTTGTTCATCCGGGCGGTGAACTTGGGCGCGGAGCCCGCCATCGCCATGGAGCGCAGGATGCGGCCGGTGGAGTACAGGCCGGAGTTCAGGCTGGACAGGGCGGCGGTCAGGACGACCAGGTTCATGATCCCGGCCGTGCCCGGGATGCCGAGCTTGTCGAAGACGGTGACGAAGGGGCTCTGGTCGGCGGAGTACGAGGTGTACGGCAGCAGCAGCGCGAGCAGCACGACCGAGCCGACGTAGAACAGGCCCACGCGCCACATGATCGAGTTGATCGCCTTCGGCATGATCTTCTCGGGGTTCTTGGTCTCACCGGCGGCGACACCGCACAGCTCGACGGAGGCGTACGCGAAGACGACGCCCTGGACGACCATCAGCATGGGCAGCATGCCGGTCGGGAAGATGCCGCCGCTGTCGGTGATGGTGGCGAGGCCCGGGGTGTGGCCGCCGACCTCGGCCTGCGTGACGACGAGGAAGATGCCCACGCACATGAAGATCACCAGGGCGGCGACCTTGATGATCGCGAACCAGAACTCCATCTCACCGAAGTACTTCACCGAGATCAGGTTCGCGGTGAGGACGACGGCGAGGGCGATCAGGGCGAGGATCCACTGCGGGACGTCACTGAACATGGCCCAGAAGTGGGCGTAGGTCGCGGCCGCGGTGATGTCGGCGACGGCGGTGGTCGACCAGTTGAGGAAGTACAGCCAGCCGGCCGTGTAGGCGCCCTTCTCGCCCATGAACTCACGCGCGTAGGAGACGAAGGCACCCGAGGAGGGACGGTAGAGCACCAGCTCACCGAGGGCGCGGACGACGAAGAAGGCGAAGACGCCGCAGACGGCGTACGCGATGGCGAGGGAGGGGCCCGCGCCCGCCAGACGGCCACCGGCACCGAGGAAGAGGCCCGTGCCGATCGCTCCACCGATGGCGATCATGTTGATGTGGCGGGACTTGAGGTCCTTGCTGTAACCGGCGTCACCGGCGTCGATGTGGGGGGCGCCCGTCGCCGCCGGAGAACCGGGGCTCAGGGTGTCGGCCGCAGGCATGGTGCGGTCACTCATCTGGATGTCGCCTTTGTGAGGGGGTCCGTGCGGTATCAGCCGTACGACGGTGATGAAGGTGGTCACCGTGGCATGAGGGCCAGAGCACATAGTCACGGCTACGCTGCCGTTTTGGCTGTGGCCTATGTCACGTACGGGCTGATCTGAGATGTTTTTGAGGTTACCGGTGGGTTAATCGGCATTGCGCAGCTTAACGGGTGACCTCATTACCCAACGGCTGACCCTAAGGGGCGAGGATGTCCAGCTCACGCAGGGCCCCCACCGCGATCTGCCGGGTGAGCTCCTCGGCCCGGACGGCGTCCCGCCCCCGTACGGCTTCGGCGACCTGGACGTGGAGCGTGACGGCGGCCGGGTCGGGGTCCTCGAACATCACCTGGTGGTGGGTGCGGCCGGTGAGGACCTCGGCGACGACATCGCCGAGCCGCGCGAACATCTCGTTGCCGGAGGCGTTGAGGACGACGCGGTGGAAGGCGATGTCGTGGACCAGATACGCCTCCAGCTGCCTGCCGCGCGAGGTGGCGACCATGCCGAGGGCCTGCTCGGTGAGCTCGCGGCACTGCTCCGGGGTGGCGTGGACGGCGGCGAGGCCGGCGGCGACCGGTTCGACGGCGGAGCGCAGGACGGTCAGCGAGCGGAGCTGGCGGGGGCGGTCGGTGCCGGCCAGCCGCCAGCGGATGACGCGCGGGTCGTAGACGTTCCACTGCTCGGTGGCGCGGACGGTCACGCCGACGCGGCGGCGCGACTCGACGAGGTGCATCGACTCCAGCACGCGGACCACTTCCCGTACGACGGTGCGGGAGACCGAGAAGCGCTGGGCGAGCTCGTCGGTGCGCAGCACGCTGCCGGGCGGGTACTCCCCGGTCGTGATCGCGAGACCCAGGGCGTCCAGCACATGCGTATGGAGCCCCTGGGCCTGAGTCGTCATGTGCTTAGCGTAACCGCCGCTAAAAAGTATGACTTTTATGTCACAGGCTCTTGAATACGTCGTACCGCATGGGTTTCAGTGTGCGGCGACGCCATCGGCGTCGGAACCGATGTCGAGGAAGACAGCGAGGCGCACCGCTCATGCACAAACCCCCCGTCGTCGTCGTGATGGGCGTGGCCGGAACCGGCAAGACCACCATCGGCCCGCTGGTCGCCGAGCGCCTCGGCGTCCCCTACGCCGAGGGCGACGACTTCCACCCCGAGGAGAACATCGCCAAGATGTCGGCCGGCATCCCGCTGGACGACCAGGACCGGTGGCCCTGGCTCGACGCGATCGGGCGGTGGGCACACGGACGCGCCGGGCTCGGCGGGGTGGTGAGCAGCTCGGCGCTGAAGCGGGCCTACCGCGACCGGCTGCGGGCGGCCGCCCCCGGCGTAATCTTCCTGCACCTGACCGGCGACCGGGCACTGATCGAGGAGCGGATGGCCGCGCGCAAGGGCCACTTCATGCCGACCGCGCTGCTGGACTCGCAGTTCGCCACGCTTCAGCCGCTCGGGGACGACGAGGCCGGTGTGGCCGTCGACGTCTCGGGCAGCCCCGAGGACATCACCGACCGGGCCGTCGCCGCGCTGCGCCGGCTCGCTACCTGAGGACTCCCCTGTGACCAGTCTCAACGTCGAGATGCTGGCAGCGGACGCCGCCGAGCCGATCACATCGGCGGGCAACGGCCAGCTGGGCATCGCCGTCCTGGCGGGCATCGCCCTGATCGTCCTGCTCATCACCAGGTTCAGGCTCCACGCCTTCCTGGCGCTCACCATAGGCTCGCTGGGGCTCGGCGCCCTGGCCGGAGCCCCGCTGGACGCCGCCATCGAGTCGTTCACCAAGGGCCTGGGCTCGACGGTCGCGGGCGTGGGCGTGCTCATCGCGCTCGGTGCGATCCTCGGCAAGCTGCTGGCCGACTCCGGCGGCGCGGACCAGATCGTGGACACGATCCTCGCCAGGGCGGGCGGCCGGGCCATGCCCTGGGCGATGGTGCTGATCGCGTCCGTGATCGGCCTGCCGCTCTTCTTCGAGGTCGGCATCGTGCTGCTGATCCCGGTGGTGCTGCTGGTCGCCAAGCGCGGCGACTACTCGCTGATGCGGATCGGTGTTCCGGCGCTGGCCGGTCTGTCCGTGATGCACGGGCTCATCCCGCCGCACCCCGGTCCGCTGGTCGCGATCGACGCGCTCGGCGCCAACCTGGGCGTGACGCTGGCGCTGGGCCTCGTGGTCGCCATCCCGACCGTGATCATCGCGGGGCCGCTGTTCTCCCGGTACGCGGCACGGTGGGTGGACGTCCCGGCGCCCGAGCGGCTGATCCCCCAGCGTCCCTCGCAGGACCTGGAGCGGCGGCCCGGCTTCGGCGCGACCGTCGCGACCGTGCTGCTGCCCGTGGTGCTGATGCTGGTCAAGGCGCTCGTCGACATCGTGGTGGGCAACCCGGACAACCACGTCCAGCGGGTGACGGATGTCATCGGCTCGCCGCTGATCGCGCTGCTGGCGGCGGTGCTCGTGGGCCTCTTCACGCTGGGCAGGGCGGCCGGCTTCACCAAGGAGCGGATCTCGGCGACCGTCGAGACGTCGCTCGCCCCCATCGCGGGCGTCCTGCTGATCGTGGGCGCGGGCGGCGGCTTCAAGCAGACGCTGATCGACGTGGGCGTCGGGCAGATGATCCTGGACTTCTCCAAGGACTGGTCCATCCCGGCCCTGCTGCTGGCCTGGCTGATCGCGGTGGCGATCCGGCTGGCGACCGGCTCGGCGACGGTCGCCACGATCTCGGCCGCCGGACTGGTCGCCCCGCTGGCGGCCGGCATGTCCACCTCGCACGCGGCGCTGCTGGTGCTGGCGATCGGCGCGGGCTCGCTCTTCTTCAGCCACGTCAACGACGCCGGTTTCTGGCTGGTGAAGGAGTACTTCGGGATGAGCGTCGGCCAGACGATCAAAACCTGGTCGGTGATGGAGACGATCATCTCGGTGGTGGGGATCGTGTTCGTCCTGTTGCTGTCGCTGGTGCTGTAGGGAGCGGGGTCCGGCTGTCGGGTGCCGGGCGGGGGCACGCGTGCCGGACTGGCGCGCGTGTCTTCCGCCCTCAAGCCGTATCTGCTCGCCTTTCCCTGCCCGTTGCGCGACCGGCTGGTCGCCGCCGTCCTGTCGGGCGAGAAGGTGTCGACGACGGGACTGCACGTCGGCTGGTGGGCTCCGAACGCCCCTGCCGGGTGGGCATTCTGAGGATTGCTCAGTGGCGGGGCTGTGCTTTGTGAGGATGGCTCAGCGGCGGGCGTAGGCTCGCCGCATGGTGCATGTACTGGGCAGCAGGGTTCTGTTGAGCCCTACGGATCCGCAGCGCTCACGCGACTTCTACGGCGGGGCGCTGGGGCTGGCCGTCTACCGGGAGTTCGGGACGGGGCCCGAGCGGGGCACGGTGTACTTCCTCGGCGGCGGCTTCCTCGAACTCTCCGGCCGCTCCCCCGCTCCGCCCTCGCCCGGTATGCGGCTGTGGCTCCAGGTGGCCGACGTCCGGGCCGCCCACGAAGAGCTGCGCGAGCGCGGGGTGGAGGTGCTGCGGCCGCCGCAGCAGGAGCCGTGGGGCCTGATCGAAATGTGGATCGCCGACCCGGACGGGGTGCGCATCGCCCTGGTGGAAGTGCCCGAAGGACACCCGCTGCGCAGTCGTCCCTGACCCGGCCCGGCGTCGGGGCGCGGGCGGCCGGGCATCGGGGCGCGGGCGGGCGCGGGCGGGGGCAGGCGGGGCCGCGCCGCTCAGGCGGTGGCTTTCGCGGCCGCTCGGCCTGCCGCGCGGCCCGAGAAGAGGCAGCCACCGAGGAAGGTGCCCTCCAGGGAGCGGTAGCCATGGACGCCTCCGCCGCCGAAGCCGGCCGCTTCACCGGCCGCGTAGACGCCCGGCAGCGGGGTGCCGTCGGGAGTGAGCACCCGGGAGGAGAGGTCGGTCTCCAGGCCGCCGAGCGACTTGCGGGTGAGGATGTTGAGCCGCACGGCGACCAGCGGGCCCGCCCCGGGGTCGAGGAGCCGGTGCGGGGCGACCGTACGGATCAGCCGGTCGCCGAGGTACTTGCGGGCGCCGCGGATGACGGTGACCTGGAGGTCCTTGGTGAAGGGGTTGGCGATCTCCCGGTCGCGGGCGACGATTTCGCGGCGCAGGGCGGACTCGTCGATGAGCGGCTCCTTGGTGAGCGCGTTCATGCCGCGCACCAGGGACGGCAGGTCGTCCTCGATGACGAAGTCCGCCCCGTGGTCCATGAACGCCCTGACCGGACCCGGGACGTCGGCGCGCGCCCGGTCGAGGACACCGCGGACCGACTTGCCGGTGAGGTCCGGGTTCTGTTCGGAGCCGGAGAGGGTGAACTCCTTGCCGATGATCCGCCGGTTGAGGACGAACCACGTGTAGCCGTACCCGGACCGCATGATGTGCTCCAGCGTGCCCAGCGTGTCGAAGCCGGGGAACAGCGGCACGGGCAGGCGGCGGCCGGTCGCGTCCAGCCACAGCGACGACGGGCCGGGCAGGATGCGGATGCCGTGCCTGGCCCAGATGGGGTTCCAGTTCTCGATGCCCTCGGTGTAGTGCCACATCCGGTCGCGGTTGATGTGGTGGGCGCCGGCCGCCTCCGCGATGCCGAGCATCAGCCCGTCGACGTGCGCGGGCACGCCGGAGAGCATCTTGTCGGGCGGGGTGCCGAGCCGCTGCGGCCACTGGGCGCGTACGAGGTCGTGGTTGCCGCCGATGCCGCCGGACGTGACGATCACCGCCTGGGCGCGGTACTCGAACGCCCCGGTGACCTCCCGGCTGCTCGCCGTGCCGCGCTCGGCGGCGGACGGCTCCAGGATCTCGCCGCTGACGGTGTCGACGGCTCCCGCGCTGCGGCCCAGGCTCGTGACCCGGTGGCGAAACCTCAGCTGGACGAGGCCCTTGGCGACGCCTTCGCGGACGCGCCGCTCGAAGGGCGCGACCAGGCCGGGGCCGGTGCCCCAGGTGATGTGGAAGCGCGGCACCGAGTTGCCGTGCCCGGTGGCGTCGTAGCCGCCGCGCTCGGCCCAGCCGACGACCGGGAAGAACCTGACTCCCTGGCGGTACAGCCAGGACCGCTTCTCACCGGCCGCGAAGTCGACGTACGCCTCGGCCCACTTGCGCGGCCAGTGGTCCTCGGGGCGGTCGAAGCCCGCCGTGCCCAGCCAGTCCTGGAGGGCGAGGGCGTGGCTGTCTCTGATCCGCATCCGGCGCTGCTCGGGCGAGTCCACGAAGAACAGGCCGCCGAAGGACCAGTGGGCCTGGCCGCCGAGGGACTGTTCGGGCTCCTGGTCGAGCAGGATGACGCTGCGCCCCGCCTCGGCGAGCTCGGCGGTGGCGACCAGGCCGGCGAGGCCGGCCCCGATCACGATCACATCAGCGTCGTACGCCATGGGCTCTCATCCTTGTCGGCAGGGTGCTCCGATCTTCGGTACGCGGCGGTAACACGTCAACAGGTGGACGGTGATTTCATGGCGGCATGAGCGCCGCTGACGAGATCCTGGACGTCGTTGACGAGCACGACCGGGTGGTGGCGCGGCTGCCGCGCGGTGAGGTGTACGCGCGGGGGCTGCGCCATCGCTGTGTGTTCGTGTTCGTGCGGGACGCCGAGGACCGGGTGTTCGTGCATCGCAGGACCGCGACGAAGCTGGTTTTCCCCTCTCTGTACGACATGTTCGTGGGCGGTGTGGTCGGGGCGGGCGAGAGTTACGACGAGGCGGCGCTGCGGGAGGCGCGGGAGGAGTTGGGTGTGCCGGGTCTGCCGCGGCCGACGCGGCTGTTCCGTTTTCTGTACGAGGGGGGCGAGCGGGGGTCGTGGTGGTCGGCGGTGTACGAGGTTCGGTGCGAGCTCCCGGTGAGCCCGCAGGCGGAGGAGGTCGCCTGGCACGCCTTCCTGCCGGAGCCGGAGCTGGAGGCCCGGCTGGGCGAGTGGGAGTGGGTGCCGGACGGCTGTGCCGCGTACGAGCATCTTCGGGCGTACCGCGTCGACGGGCGCGCATGCCGTCCACAGACACCCCCGATAGTGTGATCATGTGAGCGACTTTGTGCGGGGCCTGCGGCTGTGGTTGGCGCCGCGGCGGATCCGGGAAGAGGGGGACACGCCCGACTACCGGTTCTCCCTCGCCAACGAGCGCACCTTCCTGGCCTGGATCCGGACCGCGCTCGCCCTGGTCGGCGGCGGGTTCGCGGTCGATCAGTTCCTGCCCGACCTGCGCTGGGGCGTCCGGGTGGGCATGGCGCTCGCGCTGCTCGCCGCGGGGGCGCTGTGCGCGCTTCGGGCGGTGAACCACTGGGCGCGCTGCGAGCGGGCCATGCGCCGGGGCGAGGACCTGCCGGTCAGCCGCTTTCCCGCGCTGCTGAGCCTGGCGGTGGGCGTGGTCGCGGTCGCGATGGTGGTGGTCGTCGTCTTCGGCTGGCGCGGCTGATGACGGGCGGCCACGCGCCGGACGCCGCCGAGGTCCGGGACCCGGGGCTTCAGCCGGAGCGTACGCGGCTGGCGTGGCGGCGTACGACGCTGTCGGCGACGGGCGCCGCGGTGCTGGCGGCCAAGCAGGCCGTGCACGACGACATCACGGCGGCCGGTGTGGTGGGCGCCGCCCTGTCGCTGCTGGTGTGGCTGGCGTTCCTGGGCGTGGCCCACCGGCGGATGCGGGCACTGGGTACGGCGCGCCCGCGAGCACTGACGCCCCATGGCGCGGTCACGGCGACGGCCTGCACGCTCGCGCTGGCGGCGTTCGCGGTGGCGGTGGTGGTGTAGGGCCCGCACGGCGGTGGGTGCTGGCCCGGCGGGCGACGCCCCGGGCGATAGGTGCTGCCCCCGGCAGGGCATGCCCGGGGGCGTTGCTATTGCAGCGGGCCGCGCCCCGGCGGCGGGCGCTGGCCCGGCGGGCGACGCCCCGGCGGCGGGGCGCTAGCCCAGCGGACCGTGCCCGGCGGCCGGTGCTGGCCCGGCAGGGCAGGCCCGGGGGCGTTGCTTGCAGCGGGCCTGCCCCGGCGGCGGGTACTGGCCCGGCGGGACCGCGCCCGGGCGGTAGGTGCTGCCCCGGCAGGGCGGGCCCGGGGGCGTTGCTGGTGCAGCGAGCCGCGCCCCGGCGGCGGGGCGCTAGCCCAGCGGACCGTGCCCGGCGGCCGGTGCTGGCCCGGCAGGGCCGGCCGCGGTGCCGGGAGCGCGACTGGCGGGCGGTCAGTCGTTCCGGCCGACCGTGACGACGACCTTGCCGTTCAGGCCGCCCTCCATGGCGGCGCGCTGGGCGTCCGCGGCCTGCTCCAGCGGGAACGACTTGGCGACCCGTACCGCCAGCGCGCCCTGTTCCGCCAGTTCGGCGAGCGCCGCCAGGTCGTCCGGGTCGGGGCGTACCCAGTAGTAGGCGCCGCCCATGCCGATCACCTCGCCGTCCGCGATGGACGCGAGCCGTCCCCCGGGCGCCAGCAGATGGGCCGAGTCCTTCAGGACCTGGCCGCCGACCGTGTCGAACGCGGCGTCCACGCCCTGCGGGGCCAGGGCCCTGACGCGGTCGGCGAAGCCGTCGCCGTACAGCACCGGTTCCGCGCCGAGCTCGCGGATCCGGTCCTGGCCCGACTCGCGCGCCGCGCCGATGACGCGGGCGCCGAGGTGCCGGGCGATCTGCACGGCCATCGACCCGACGGCGCCCGAGGCGGCCTGCACCAGCAGGGTCTCCCCCGGGCGCACCCGCAGCGCCCGGTGCAGCACCTGGTAGGCGGTGAGCCCGGCGAGCGGCAGGCCCGCCGACTCCTCGAAGCCCAGGTTGCGGGGCTTGCGGGCCAGCGTGCGGACGGGGGCCGCGACGTACTCGGCGAAGGTGCCGTGCCACAGGACGTCCTCGCGTACGTACCCCATGACCTCGTCCCCGACGGCGAACTCCGTCACGGAGACTCCCGGCTGGACGACGACACCGGCCACGTCCCAGCCCGGGACCACGGGGAAGACGGCGTCGAAGATGGTGTCGAGGTACCCGGCCTGGGCCTTCCAGTCGACCGGGTTCACGGCGGCCGCGCGCACTTTGACGAGGACCTTGTCCGGTCCGACCTTGGGGTCGGGGTAGTCGCCGAATTCCAGGACCTCAGGGCCGCCGTAGCGGCGGTAACTGATCGCCTTCATGCATCCGACCCTCGGGCCGGTCCCGCCCGTACGCAAGCCGAGTGATCACCCATAACGAATTATTCATAACAAAGAGGACTAGCCTGGGGATGTGACCGATACCGACGCCGGAGGCTCCGTCATGACCGTCGTCCATCAGGAACACACTTCACACGCCCACATCCACGGGCCGGCCTGCGGGCACCAGGCTGTCGTCCACAACGATCACCTGGACTACGTCCACGAGGGGCATCTGCACCGGGAGCACTCCGGGCACTGGGACGAGTGCGAGCCGGGCGAGCACATCGCCCATAGCGGGCACGCCCATGAACACGGGGACAACTGCGGTCACCCGGCCGTCGCGCACGGCGACCACGTCGACTACGTGCACGAGGGACACCGGCACGCCGCCCACGACGGGCACTGGGACGACCACTAGGCCCTGTCGCGTACGGCACGCACCGCACGGCACCGCACGACACCGCGCGGCACCACGCGGCACCCCGCCGCGCTCCGGGTGACGGGCAACTGGCAGGCTCTGCCCGTCAGTTAGGCCACGACCCGGGAGACCGCAGGTGCCTGCCACGGATCCGTACACCGTCCAACTCGCGCCCGAAGTACACGCGTACGTCCAGCCGGACGGCGGCTGGTGCCTGAACAACGCCGGTTTCATCAGTGACGGCGGGGCCACGGTCCTGGTCGACACGGCCGCCACCGAGCGGCGGGCGGTCGCGCTGCGCGAGGCCATCGTGGAACAGGGCGTGCCGCTGCCCCGGACCGTGATCAACACCCACCACCACGGCGACCACACCTACGGCAACGCCGTCTTCGCGCCCGAGGCCACGGTCATCGGCCATGAGGCGTGCCGCGACGAGGTGCTGGCGGCCGGGCGGCAGCTGCATCTGATCTGGCCGCAGACCGACTTCGGCGACATCCGCGTCACGGCGCCGGACCTCACGTACAGCGACCGGCTCACCCTGCACGTGGGCGGCACCGAGGTGCGGCTGGTCCACCCGGGCCCCGCGCACACGGTCGGCGACACCATCGTGCACTTGCCCCGGCAGGGCGTCGTGTTCACCGGTGACCTGGTCTTCAACGGCGGCACGCCGTTCCTGGCGACGGGCTCGCTGGGCGGGTCGCTGCGGGCGATGGAGGTGCTGCGGTCGCTCGGTGCGCGGACCGTGGTGCCGGGGCACGGTCCGCTCACCGACCCTTCGGCGTACGACGCCACGGAACGCTATCTGCGGTTTGTCGCCGGGATCGCCGAGGAGGGGCACGCCAAGGGGCTCACGCCCCTGGAGGTGGCGCGCCAGACGGACCTGGGCGAATTCGCCGGATGGCGGGAGAGCGAGCGGCTGGTGGCCAATGTGCACCGGGCGTACGCGGAACTGGCCGGACAGCCGGAGGGCTCGCCGCTCGATGTGGCGGCCGTGTTCGGGGACATGGCGGCGATGAACGGCGGGCTGCCGGTGGCCTGTCACGCGTGAGCACGCCTGTTGCGCGTAACGGCTCGGGGCGGACAGCCGTACGGCGTACGCGCTCGGGCCGGCGCATAAGCAGCCGGGCCGGCGCATAAGCGGGCCGGCCCCGCGGGGGCAGCCGGTCACCAGCGCGGGACGGCCGGCGTGACCCATGCCGGGTCCGCCCGCCGCATCGCCGCCGCGTCGTCGCGCTCGCGCATCGTTCCGTCGTCGTCCAGCCAGCGCCGGTGGAGCGCGGCGAGCCGTTCGCGGTCGAGTTCGACGCCCAGCCCCGGCGCGTCGGAGACGGCGAGGCGGCCGCCTTCGAAGACGTGGCGGGCGGTGATGACGTCCTCGGTCTGCCAGGGGTAGTGGCTGTCGCAGGCGTAGTCGAGGTTGGGGACGGTCGCCGCGACGTGGGTCATGGCGGCGAGGCTGATGCCCAGGTGGGTGTTGGAGTGCATGGAAAGGCCCACGCCGAACGCGCGGCAGACGGCGGCGAGTTCACGCGTCCGGTACAGACCGCCCCAGTAGTGGTGGTCGGACAGCACCACCTGCACGGCGCCGCGCGTGAAGGCGGCGGCGATCTCGGGGAAGGTCGTGACGCACATGTTGGTGGCGAGGGGCACGGTGGTACGGGCGGCGATCTCGGCCATACGGTCGGTGCAGGCGGCCGGGTCCTCCAGGTATTCGAGGACGCCGCCGAGCTGTTCGGCGACATACAGCGAAGTCTCCACGGACCAGGCGCCGTTGGGGTCCAGGCGCAGCGGCCGGCCGGGGAACGCCTCGGCCAGCGCGCGTACGGCGGCGATCTCCTGGTCCGGCGGGAAGACGCCGCCCTTGAGTTTGAACGAGCAGAAGCCGTGCTCGTCGGCGAAGCGCCGGGCCTGGGCGACGATGCCGGCCGGGTCGAGGGCGGGGCCCCAGTCGTCCTCCTCGCCGCCGGCCGGGTGCGCGGCCCAGCGGTGGAAGAGGTACGCGCTGAAGTCGACGGCGTCGCGGACCTTGCCGCCCAGCAGGGCGTGCACGGGCAGGCCGAGGGTCTTGCCGAGGGCGTCCAGGCAGGCGACCTCGAAGCCGGAGACGACGGACAGGCGCAGTTTGTCGGCGGTCCGCACCCCGCGCAGCCCGTCCGCCTCGACGCGGGCGTCCGTGCCCTGCGCGCCGGGGGCGGGCGAGCCGCCGCACACCTGGTCGGCAAGGCGGAACAGGCCGTTCACGTCCGTGACCGAATGACCACGGAGCGCCTCGGCGAGCGGGCGGGCGAGGTCGAGGTACGTGCCGTCGCCGTAGGTCTCGCCGACGCCCGTCACACCGCCCCGGGTGACCACCTCCACGACGAGGCGCGGGGTGTAGGGCTGGTGGACGCCCTGGGTGTTGAGGAGAGGCGGGTCGGAGATGAGGATCGGGGTGAGCCGGACGTCGTCGATCAACAGCGCGGCATTCATACATGAACCCTATTCATGAGGGCGACCGCCGGACCAGAGGTGCGCAGGTGGTTTCCGGCCCGGCACTGGACGACATACCGACTGGTCGGTCATGCTGCTGCGTACGATCACCGTCCTTTCGCCCCGGAGGTGCGAACGATGAGCTCAGCTCCCCCGCCAGGTCTCGACCCCGAGCGGTTGCGCGGCTTCCTGGACCGCGAGCGGCCGGGACTGGTGAGCGGACCGCTCAGCGCCCGGATCGTCGAGGGCGGCCGGTCGAACCTCACGTACGTCGTCACCGACAGCACCCGGCAGTGGGTCGTACGCCGCCCGCCGCTCGGCCACGTCCTGGCCACCGCCCACGACATGAAGCGTGAGCACCGCGTCATCAGCGCCCTGCACCCCACGGCGGTACCGGTGCCGGAGCCGGTCGCGCTGTGCGAGGACGAGTCGGTGCTCGGAGCGCCGTTCTACGTCATGGAGTTCGTGGCGGGCACCCCGTACCGGACCGCCGAGCAACTGGCCCCGCTCGGGCCCGAGCGCACCCGGGCCGCCGTCCTCGGCCTGGTCGACACGCTGGTCGACCTGCACGCCGTCGACCCCGAGGCGGTGGGCCTGGGCGACTTCGGGCGCCCCGAGGGCTTCCTCGACCGGCAGTTGCGGCGCTGGGGCAAGCAGTTGGACGCCTCCCGCAACCGTGAACTGCCCGGGATCGACGAGCTGCACGCCTCGCTCGGCCGCCACCTGCCCTCCTCGCCCGCCCCCACGGTCATCCACGGCGACTACCGCCTGGACAATGTGCTGCTCGGCGAGGACGACCGGGTGAAGGCCGTACTGGACTGGGAGATGTCCACGCTCGGCGACCCGCTCACGGACGTGGGCCTGCTGGCCATGTACAGCGTCAGGCTGGACCTGCCGGGCTCCCCCATCAGCACCACCGCGAGCGCCGCCGGCCATCCCACGGCCGCCGAACTGATCGAGCGGTACGCCGTTCGCTCCGGCCGCGACACCCGCGCCCTCTCCTGGTACACGGCGTTCGCCTGGTTCAAGCTCGCCGTGATCCTGGAGGGCATCCACTACCGCTACACCCTCGGGCAGACCGTCGGCGCGGGCTTCGACCGCATCGGCGAACTCGTCCCCGTCTTCATCGAGCACGGCCTCACCACCCTCCAGGAAGGCTGACCCCACCCCATGGACTTCGCATTCGACGCGCGCACCGAGGAACTGCGGGCGAAACTGCTCGCCTTCATGGACGAGTACGTCTACCCGGCCGAGGCGGTCGCCCATGAGCAGCGGGCGAGGCTCGACTCGCCGTGGGACACCCCGGCGGTCGTGGAGGAGCTCAAGGCGGAGGCGCGCAGGCAGGGCCTGTGGAACCTGTTCCTTCCGGACGAGGAGTACGGGGCGGGGCTGACGAACCTCCAGTACGCGCCGCTCGCCGAGATCACCGGCCGGTCGCCGCAATTGGCGCCCACCGCCCTCAACTGCGCCGCCCCGGACACCGGGAACATGGAGGTGCTGGCGCAGTTCGGTGACGAGCGGCAGAAGAAGCAGTGGCTCCAGCCGCTGCTGGCCGGGGAGATCCGTTCCGCGTTCGCGATGACGGAGCCGGAGGTCGCCTCGTCGGACGCGACGAACATCGAGACCCGCATCCAGCGAGCCTCCGACGGAACGAGCGAGTACGTCATCAACGGCCGCAAGTGGTACATCTCCGGCGCGATGAACCCGGACTGCAAGATCTTCATCGTGATGGGCAAGACCGACCCTGACGGTGAGGACATCCGCCGCCAGCAGTCGATGATCCTCGTGCCCCGGGACACCCCGGGCGTCGAGGTGCGGCGGGCGATGCGGGTGTACGGGTACGAGGACCACTCCCACGGCGGTCACGCCGAGGTCGTCTTCCAGGACGTCCGCGTCCCGGCCGCGAACCTGATCGGCGAGGAGGGCGGCGGTTTCGCCATCGCCCAGGCCCGGCTGGGCCCGGGCCGCATCCACCACTGCATGCGGCTGATCGGCATGGCGGAGCGGGCGATCGAGCTGATGTGCCGCAGGGCCGTGTCGCGTACGGCCTTCGGCAAGCCGCTGGCCGCCCAGGGGCAGGTGCAGGGGTGGATCGCGGACGCCCGGGTGACGGTCGAGCAGTTGCGGCTGCTGGTGCTGAAGACCGCCTGGCTGATGGACACGGTCGGCAACCGGGGCGCGCACACCGAGATCCAGGCCATCAAGATCGCTACGCCGCGCGCGGTGGTGGACATCATCGACAAGGCGGTCCAGCTCCATGGCGCGGGCGGTGTCAGCCAGGACTTCCCACTCGCCGAACTGTGGGCCGGGGCGCGGACGCTGAAGCTGGCGGACGGCCCGGACGAGGTGCACCAGCGGTCGCTGGCGCGGCGGGAGCTGAAGCGGTACCTCTGAGCGTCACGCACACAGGAGCACGAACGGGCGGGACGCCGCAGGCCACGGCGCCCTGCCCGTTCGTGCTCCTGTCCCCGTTCGTACCGGAATTCCACTGCCGGCCGCGCTCCTTACCAGACCGGGTACGCCCGCAGGGCGGAAACCGCGCCATGACGACTTGATCCGCTATCCACAACAGGTTTTCGGCCAACGATCCGTGTCTCACGAGCCCCCAGACAACCCATGGTGTCCTCACCCGACTCTCACGGGCCGGAGTTAGCCTCGCCGACCCGGAAAACGAGGAACCATGACCAGAACCCCCCATGCCCGTCTCGGGCGTTCGGTGCTCGCCGCCACCGCGGCGATCGCCGTGACCGCCGGCATCGTCGCCGCCGCGCCCGACGCCAAGAAGGCGCCGCTCACGCCCAAGCTGAGCCTGATCGCCGCGTCGGCATCGGTGACCCTTGACTCGTACAAGGAAGACCCCGGCGTCTACCTCGACCTCGGTACGTACGTCACCGCCGAGAACGCCCCGCTGGAACTCAAGGTCACCCGTACGTCCTACAAGGACCCGGTCGTGGCCACGCAGATCATCCGCGACGGCAAGGCGACCCGTACCAAGGCTCTCCCCAAGGGCCTGGTGAAGGACTTCTCGGGGCTGCCGGACTTCGCCCGGATCACGATCACGGACGCGGCCGGCAAGACGGTGCTGAGCAAGACCGAGGCGTTCTGCCCGAACAACGCGTCCGGCCGGGTACGCCCCGACGCGCCCGCCACGTCGAAGTATCCCGAGAGCTGCCCCGGCAACCCCTTCACGCTCGGCTCCGTGTGGGGTGTCGAGAAGGGCTGGGCGTCCAACACCTACGCCGGTTACTCCTCCGCCCCGGTCAAGCTGGCCGCCGGGAAGTACACCGCCACGGTGTCGGTGACCAAGCGTTACCGCGACGCGTTCGGCATCGAGGACAAGCCCCAGACGGTCAAGCTGACCGTGCGCGAGCGCAGCTGGGAGAGCGAGGCCCCATCGGCCGCCGCGCGGCACGGCTCCCACGCGGCCGCCCCCTCCGCCCCCGCCGCGGACTCGGCGCACTCGGCGCACTCGGCGCACTCCGGCCACGGCGCCATGCGCGCCCCCGCGCCCGCGCCCGCGACGAGCGGGGCCGGCCCGTCGTACAACGTGGGCCACGGCCCCCACACCCCCGCACCGCCCGCGCTGCCGTGGGCGCTGAAGAAGGCGGGAGGCAAGGCGGCGCGCATGGGCGACGGGGCCGGGCAGACGGACGGTTCCCGCAAGGCGCCCGCGGTGAGGGCCGCCCCCAAGCGGCCGACCGGCAAGCCCGTGGTGCCCGACGTGCCCAAGCCCGACCTGCGTTCGCTGCCCGCCTACGGCATCACCATCAGCGACGGCGAGAACGACGTCCCGGGCAAGGACTACCTGTCGTTCAGCGCCAACGTGTGGAACGCGGGCCCGGCGCAGCTGGTGGTCGACGGCTTCCGCACGCCCGGCAAGGAGCTGATGGACGCCTACCAGTACTTCTACGACGCCAAGGGCAAGCAGGTGGGCTACACGCCGACCGGCACCATGGAGTGGGACCCGCGCCCGGGCCACGAGCACTGGCACTTCACCGACTTCGCCAGCTACCGGCTCCTGAAGGCCGACCAGAAGGAGGCCGTGCGCAGCGGCAAGGAGGCCTTCTGCCTGGCCAACACCGACGCCGTCGACTACACGGTGAAGAACGCCAACTGGCACCCGGACAACACCGACCTGTCCACGGCGTGCGGTTCGGAGAACTCCATCTCCGTCCGTGAGGTGCTCGACGTGGGCTCCGGCGACACGTACACCCAGGACCTGCCCGGTCAGTCCTTCGACATCACCGGCGTACCGAACGGCACCTACTACATCCAGGTGCTGGCCAACCCGGAGAAGCGGCTGAAGGAGACCGACCTCGGCAACAACAGCGCTCTGCGCAAGATCGTGCTCGGCGGCAAGCCGGGCGCGCGCACGGTGACCGTCCCCGCGCACGACCTGGTCGACGCCAACTGACGGACCGCTTACGGGCGCAGAGCCCTCAGCAGCAGGTCGGCCAGGTGGTCGGCCACCTGCTGGGGGCTCAGCGGCCCGTCCGGGCGGTACCAGGTGGACAGGTGGTGGACCGAGCCGAAGTGGTAGTCCACCACCAGGTCGGCGGGCGTGGC
Organism: Streptomyces ficellus; assembly: GCF_030406405.1. Lineage (GTDB taxonomy): Bacteria > Actinomycetota > Actinomycetes > Streptomycetales > Streptomycetaceae > Streptomyces > Streptomyces ficellus_B. The sequence continues at coordinate 151,309 of NZ_JAUEPL010000005.1, read as the reverse complement.
CGAGGAGAAGACGCCGCTGTGCTGGCCCTCCTCGATGAGCGCCCGGAACCGCTCGTGGTAGCGGCGCCGTTCCGCCCGTACCTGCTTGTTCTTCTCCGGGCTCAGGTGGTGCATCGACCGGAAGAAGATCGCCGCGTCATCGAGGTTGTCGATGGTGGTGACCACCACGTCGGCGGCGGCGTCGCGCAGCCGCTGCTCCACGGGCGCGTCGGCGTCGGCGAAGGCGTCCAGGCGCTCCTGCTGGAGCCGCAGCACGCGCGCGTACACCTCCTGGAGCAGGTCCTCCTTGGAGCCGAAGTAGTGGTAGAGGGCGCCCTTGGTGACGCCCGCGGACTCGACGATCTCCTGCACGGACGTGCGGTCGTAGCCCTGCTCGGCGAAGAGCCGGGTGGCGGCGGCCAGCAGCCTCTGGGGGACGGGGGTACCGTTCCCGTCCGTCGTCCTGGCCATGTGCCGCCGCCCTTCTCGTGTGCTCATGTGCTCATGTGCTGGTGTGCTCGTGTGCTCGTGTGCTGGCGTGCTCGCGTCCGCTGACGTCCGCGTCAACCCCGCCGACGGGGTCAACGCAGTTCCCGCCTCAGGATCTTCCCACTCGTCGTCTTGGGCAGCTCCGGCAGGATCTCGACCTCGCGGGGATATTTGTACGCCGCGAGCCGCTCCGCGCAGTACGCCGCGAGCTCGGCCGGGGCACCCGGGCGCAGACTGACGTACGCCTTGACCGTCTCCCCGCGGTAGGCGTCGGGGACGCCGACGACGGCCGCCTCGCGGACCGCGGGATGGGTGTAGAGCACGTCCTCGACCTCGCGCGGCCACACCTTGAAGCCCGAGGCGTTGATCATGTCCTTCTTGCGGTCGACGACGTACAGCCAGCCGTCCGGGTCCATGAAGCCGATGTCGCCGGTGCGCAGCTCGCCGCCCGGAAAGGTCTCGGCGGTCGCCTCCGGGAGCCGCCAGTAGCCGGGGACGACCTGCGGACCGCGTACGGCGATCTCGCCGTGCTCGCCGAACGGCACCTCCTCGCCGTGCTCGTCCAGGATGCGGACGATGGTCTCGGGGCCCGGGACGCCGACCGAGAGGGTGCCGGAGGCGGGATCGACCGGCGCCTCCTTCTCGGGCGGGACGGAGGCGCAGGGGGCGGTGCACTCGGTCAGGCCGTAGCCGTTGCGGATGTACGGGCCGAAGCCGGCGCGGAACTTTTCCACCAGGGCGGGGGGCACGGGCGCGCCGCCGGAGGAGATCACCTGGAAGGACGCGAAGTGGTCCGGGGTGGCGTCGGGGTGGGCGGCCAGCGCCATGAAGGCGGTGGAGGGGCCGACGGTGTAGGCGGGGCGGTGCTCGGCGAAGGCGTCCAGGACGACGCCCGCCTCGAAGCGGTAGGCGAGGACGAGGGTGCCCGCGTTGGCGACGCAGGCGGCCAGCTCGCAGACCATGCCGGTGATGTGGAAGAGCGGGGCGAGCGCGAAGTAGGCGGCGCCTTCGGCGATGGGGTGGCCGGTGCGCTGCCGTTCCGCGTTGTACATGATCGCGCCGTGCGGGTTCATGGCCCCCTTGGGCGTGCCGCTGGTGCCGGAGGTGTAGCTGATCAGCGCGGTATCCGTGGCGGTCAGGTCGCGGCCGTACCGCGGCGCCGGGTGCCCGGCGCGGGCGACGGCGATCAGGTCCTCGGTGTCGGCCGGCTTCGCCTGCCGCTCGAAGCCGAGGACGCGCGGGTCGTCGCGGGTCTGGAGGTCCTTCTCTCCGGCGGTGACGGCGACGCGGACCGGCGAGCCGGCGGCCGTCGTGCGCAGATACGCCTCCCAGGCGCGGTCCGAGCAGATCAGGACGGTCGCCTCGGAGTCCTTCAGTACATGGGTGACCTCGCCCGACTTGTACATCGGGTTGAGCGGGACCACGATCGCGCCCGCCTTCCACGCGCCCAGCAGGGCGAGCACGAAGTGCGGGGTGTTCTGGAGCATGATCGCGACGCGGTCGCCGCGCCCGACGCCACGGGAGGCGAGGTATCCGGCCACCGAGTCGGAGAGCGCGTCGGTCTCGCGGTAGGTCAGCCGGCCGTCGAAGTAGGCGAGGGCGGGGCGCTCGGGGGCGCGGGCGACGGCGGCGCGGAAGGCGTGCACCACGGTGGGCGGGGGCTGGATGGCGGCCCGCTGGGCGTCGCTGAGCTGCGCGAGCCAGGGCTTGGCCGCGTAGATCGAGGTCGTCGGGTTCACTGCCCGGTGCCCTCCCACTTCTGCTGGATGTGGCTCATATTGTTCAGCCAGCGTTCCGGGTCGCTCGCGCGGGCCCGGTAGTAACCGGCGACCTCGGGGTGCGGCAGGATCAGGAACCGGTCGGCCTCGATGCCCTCGAACAGCGCGTCGGCGACGTCCTCGGGCTCGATGGCGGTGGGGGCGAGGACGAGTTCGCCCGCCGAGCCCGCGGCGGTGAGCATGTCCGTACGCACGCCCTGCGGGCAGATGGCGTGGACCTTGAGGCCGCGGTGGCGGTAGGTGAGCGAGAGCCATTCGGCGAAGGCGTACGCGCCGTGCTTGGACACGCTGTAGGGCGCGGCGCCGACCATGGTGAGCAGCCCGGCCGCCGAGACGGTGGAGACGAAGCGGCCGCTGCCGCGCTCCAGCCAGCCGGGGAGCAGCGCGCGAGCGGCGCGGACGTGGGCCATCACGTTGACGTCCCAGGCGGCGGCCCACACCTCCTCGCCGGCGAAGGCGTCGCCGGGCGAGGCGAGCCCTGCGTTGGCGCAGTAGACGTCGACGGTGCCGCCGAGCGCGTCGCGGGCCTCCTCGACGACGGCGGAGGCGTCGCCGGGGACGGCGGTGGCGCCGATCTCGTCGGCGACGGCCTTGGCGCGGCCGGGGTCGATGTCGTTGACGACGACGCGGGCGCCCTCCGCCGCGAACCTCCGGGCGAGCGCGGCCCCGATGCCGCCGCCCGCTCCTGTGACGACCACGCCCGTGCCCCGCACCGTACTCATCGCCGACCCGCCTCTCCCTCGCGTTCACCACGTGTGCCGCTCGGCAGACTAACCGGTCGGTATGTTGCGGGGAAAGACCGGGGGACAGACCGGGGGACAGACCGGGGGACAGACCGGCGACGGACCGGCGACAGACCGGGGGAAGGCCGGGGAAAGACCGTCGCGTCCGCCTCGTTCCGCGCGGCGGGTGCCCGCGCTAGCGTGCGTGGCGGGAGCGTCGCGTGGTCGAGCCGTCACGGAGGTGTGCGGATGAGCGTGTCCAGACGGGGTCTGCTGGTCGCGGGTGGCGCCGCGGGAGCGGGGGCGGTGGCGGGGGCGGCACCCGCCTCGGCGAGGGGACGCACGCGCCGGGTGCGTACGGGTTTCGACCGGCTGGCGGACGGCGCGTACGCGGAGCTGGCCGGGCAGCGGGTCGGGGTGGTGACCAACCCGACCGGGATCACTGCCGACGCCCGGCACATCGTGGACGTGATGCACGCCGACGACCGGGTGGACCTGGTGGCGGTGTTCGGTCCCGAGCACGGCTTCCGGGGAACCGCCCAGGCGGGTGGTTCGGAGGGGCGGTACGACGATCCGGCGACGGGGCTGCCGGTGTACGACACGTACCTCAAGAGCGGGCGGGCGCTGGCGGACGTGTTCGCCGCGTCGGGGGTCGACACGGTGGTGTTCGACATCCAGGACGTGGGGGCGCGTTTCTACACGTACATCTGGACGCTGTACGACTGCATGGTGGCGGCGGAGCTCGCGGGGAAACGTTTCGTGGTGCTGGACCGGCCGAACCCGGTGACGGGGCGGGCGGCGCTCGGGCCGGTCCTCGACAGGGCGTTCTCGACGTTCGTTGGGCGTGAGCCGATCGCGCAGGCGCACGGGATGACGGTGGCGGAGCTGGCGCGGCTGTTCAACGGGGAGTTCCTCGCCCGGCCGGTGGAGCTGGTGACGGTACGGATGTCGGGGTGGCGGCGCGCCGACTTCTTCGACGCGACGGGGCTGCCGTGGGTGCCGCCGAGCCCGAACATGCCGACGCCGGACACCGCGCTGGTGTACGCCGGGACCTGCCTGTTCGAGGGGACGAACCTGTCGGAGGGGCGGGGCACGACGCGGCCGTTCGAACTGCTGGGCGCGGAGGGCGTCGACCGGCGGTGGGCGGAGGCGGCGAACGCGCTGGACCTGCCGGGTGTCCACTTCCGGGAGGCGTACTTCGCGCCGACGTTCTCCAAGTTCCAGGGCAGGACGGTCGGTGGGGTGCAGCTGCACGTCCACGACCGGGACGCCTTCGATCCCGTACGGACGGGGATCGCCCTGCTGGTGACGGCGAAGCGCAGCTGGAGCGGCTTCGCCTGGCGGGCGGACAACTGGATCGACAAACTGACCGGTTCCGCGCAGGTGCGGACGCTGATCGACGCGGGCGCCGGGCCGGACGAGGTGGTGGACGCCTGGCAGGCCCGGCTCGACGCCTTCCGGGCGGTACGGCGGCAGTACCTGATGTACCGCTGATGGCTCCGGCGCGGAGCGGAGGGACGGGGCGATGACCGGGATGAGCGTGCGGCCCTACCAGGAGATCACCTTCGACAAGGACGGCGATGTGAACGCCGCGCAGCGCGACGCGCTGGCGCGGCTGGACGTGACGGATCTGGTGATGTTCGCCCATGGGTGGAACAGCTCCACCGCCGTGTCGGCCAGGCTGTACTCGCGTTTCCTCGCGCCCTTCCCCGACCTGCTGGGGGACGCGGCGCGGGCGCGGCTCGGGTACGCGGGGATCGTCTGGCCGTCCATGCGGTTCGCGGACGAGCCGGTCCCCGACTTCGAGCGGGCGGCCGCGGTCGCCGGTGCGGTCGCCGGCCCCGGCCTGGACGAGGAGACCGTGCGGGCGCTCATGGCGGCCTTCCCCGGGCGGGAGGCGGTCGTGGAGCGGCTGGCCTGGCTGCTGGCGGAGCAGCCGGACGACGCGGCCGCCTTCGACGCGTTCGGGTCGCTGGTACGGGAGCTGGTGGCGGCCCCGGTCGCAGCCCCGGTCGCGGGCGCTGCGGCGGACCCGGGCGAGGGAGCCACGGCGGGACCGGTCGCGGGGGCCACAGGCGTCGCGGCGGACCTGGGCGAGGGCGGCGATCCGGCGTTCCTGCGCGAGGACACCGTGTCGGTGTGCGCGCAGTTCACGGCGGCGCTGGACGGCAGCCCGGTGGCCCTGGGCCGTGGGCTGAAGCGGCTGTGGAAGGGCGCCAAGGAGGTGCTGCGCCAGGCGGCGTACTGGGAGATGAAGCGGCGGTCGGGAACGGTCGGCGAGCGGGGGCTCGGCCCGCTCCTCGGCCACCTGGCACGGTCGTCCCCGCGTGTGCGGGTCCACCTGGTGGGGCACAGCCAGGGGGCGCGGCTGGTGTCGTTCGCGCTGCGCGGCCTGCCCGAGGGGGTGCGGAACGTGAAGTCGGTGACGCTGCTGCAAGGGGCCTTCTCACACTACGTGTTCGCGACGCGCCTGCCGCACGGGCTGCGGGGCGCCGGGGCGCTGGGCGGCCTGCAACGGCGGGTCGACGGGCCGGTGGTGGCCTGCTACTCGCGCCATGACACGGCGCTGGGCGTGATCTACCCGCTCGCGGCCCGCCTGGCGGGCGACGCGACGAGCCTGATCCGGGACGAGCGGTGGTGGGCCATGGGCCACGACGGCATCCAGGCCGTGGACGGCACCCCCCGGCTCACCCTGGACGCGGCACTGGCCCGGGGCCTGCCGGCCTCGGGGTGCGTCAACGTGGACGCGGCGTCCGTGGTACGCCGCGGCGGTCCGCCCACCGGCGCGCACAGCGACATCTGCCACCCGGAGCTGGCGCGGGTGGTGATCGCCGCGGGCCGGATCGGGTGACCCGGCCCGCGCGGGCGCCTACCTGTGCGCCGGGAACTCCACCACCTGCTGGTAGGTGGGCCGGTTCTGCCAGTTGACCGTGGCGTGGGTGATGCCCCCCAGCGGGCGGTGGACCAGCGCGTCCGCGCACCACTGGTCGCCCGCCGCGCAGGTGTCGTCGCCGGGGTACACCTCGGTGGCGGGCTTCGCGGCGGCCTGCTTCAGGGTCGTCAGCAGCGCGTCACGGCAGGCTCCCGGGTCGCCCCCGCCGCAGTACGTCCTGGCGAGCGGGCCCCGCACGGGCCGGCCGAGGACCTGGCGCAGGTCCTTGTCGGCGAAGCCCCACCAGCCGTACTGGAACGCCGAGCCGCTGTGCGCGCCGGTCGCTCCGTGGGCGGCGCCCGGCGACTCGTCGACGGACAGGCTGCCCTTGAGCGCGGCGTACAGCTCATCGCCCAGCCCCGGCCGGAACTCCGCCTCGATCAGCAGCGGCCACCAGGCGTCCATGATCCGTACGGCGTCGGCGTGGCCGTAGCGGTGCGCACCGGGTGCGCTCTCCCTGCGCTGCGCCCCGGCGGCGCGCCAGGCGTCCAGCTGCTGGATCGCGGCGGCCGCCTGCGGGTCGCCGACCGGCCGGCTCCGCAGGATCGCGAGGAGTTCGGGCAGCAGCTGCTCGCCGCGCAGATCGGTGACCCCCGCCTCCGCCATGGCCCGGGTGAGGGAGGCGCGGGTGACGCCGCCCGCCTCGACCAGCCTCTTCACGCGCTGGTCGAGCAGGTCTCCCCGGTGTACGGCGCCGAAGCCGAACGCCGCGGTGTTGTAGTCCTTGGCCTGCCGGTTGTTCCAGGAGATGTAGTAGTCCTGGCCCACGGACCGGGGGTGCTGGGCGAAGGGGGTGTACGCGGCGGTGTTGTGCGCCGGGTCGAAGCCCTGCCACTCGTACGCCTGCCGCGCCGCGACGGGCAGCGCCGGGTCGACGCCGGCCGCGCGGACCGGGTTCTTGCCGCTGTTGTAGTAGGCGGCCTCCTTGGCGTCGGCGTAGAACCAGTTGAAGGCGTAGTCGATGTGGTGGACCGCCTGCTGGAAGGTCGTGGCGTCCTTCACGTAGGAGGGGTCGTTCAGCATCTGGAAGCCGATGATGGAGTCGGCCTCGTGGCGGTAGGTGGTGCGCAGTGAGGTGTAGGCGACGGGCTTGCCGCCGACCGTCGCCCGGTGGGTGACGATGCCGTACTTGGTACGCCAGACCTGCATCCGGTAGGAGCCGGCGGCGGTGGAGTCGGCGACGCTGGGCTTCCACGCGTTGCGCTTCTCCAGCTTCTCCATGGGCGTGCACACACCCCGGTAGAGGTAGTGGGTGTCGTCCTGGCACAGCTCGACGGCGTACGTGTCGGTGATGTCCTGGCCGGCGGAGGTGGCCGACCAGGCGAAGTCCTGGCCCCGGCCCATCTGTACGTACATGCCGACCCCGGCGAAGGAGACGCCGCGCGCGGAGATGCCCGGGCCCTGGAGTTCCTGGAGCATCAGCAGCTGGGGCGCGAAGTACCCGGTCTGGGGGCCGAAGACGGCGACGGGGTTTCCGCTCGCGGTGTGGGCTCCGGAGACGAGCAGGGCGTTGGACATGCCCTTCCTCGGGTCGAGGGAGCCGGGGGCGATGACGCCGTCGTCGTACATGCCCTGTGCGGGCCTCAGCCGCGCGGGGGCGTCGACCGGGGACGTGGCGCCGGTGCCGGCCGAGCCGGTCCGGTCGTACACCAGCTGTTCGGGTTTCACGGAGCCCGGGTCGGGGAGCGCGGTGCCGCGCGCGTGCGCGGGCTTCTCGGCGTACGGGAAGGAGGTGCCGTCGTGGATGGTGAGGACGGCCTCGGGGTCGTTGCGCTGCCGGAAGGACTCCCACACGCGCGTGCCCTCCACCACGCCGTACTTCTGCTGGGCGGCGAGCAGGGAGAGGGCGGCCTGGACCTCGCCGCCGCCTCCGCCGCCGAACTGGCCACCGACGACGGAGGCGATGGCGATCAGGTCGGTGAGGGTGAACGGCTGTATCTCGCCGATGTTGGTGATCGAGTCGATGTGGCCGGTGAGCACGTACTCACCGGGGAAGTACCGGCCGTCCTTGGCCTTCTCGCGGTAGGCGTTGATGCCGTCGACGTACGCCTGGGCGTCGGCCATTGCCTGCTCGCCGCGCGCGCCGTGGGTGGTCCTGATGTAGGCGATCTGGGCTTGGTAGTCGGCCTCGGTGTACGGGGCCTGCGGCCAGAACTGCTGCTCAAGGCCCTGGTTGGCGAGCGCGCCGCCCGCGAAGGGGGTCAGCTCGCCGCGCCCGATGTGCCGGAAGAGGTCCATCATCCACAGCCGGTCCTGGGCGGCGGCGTACCCCGCGCCGAACTCGGTGCCGTAGCGGGTGGTGCCCTGGATGTGCGGGACGCCGGTCTTCTTGTCGCGGGTGATGGTGACGTCGGTGCGGGGCTTGGTCACCGACTCGACCTGGTCGGCCGGGACGCCGAAGGACGCGTCGTTGAAGAAGTCGGTGAGCTTCTCGTCGGTGAGGGTGCCATGGCCGCCCACGAGGGCGTCGTAGCGGCCGAGTTGGTCGGAGCTGTGGGCGGGGCGGGTACCGAAGGCGCGGTGGGCGAGGATCTCGGCGAGGGTGGCGTTGCCGTTCTGCCCCGGGGGCAGGATGTCCGCGCACTGGCCGCGGCAGTGGTCGGTGACGGCGGCGGGAACGGGCTCCTCGGCGGCCGTCGCTCCGGTCCAGGGCGTCAACAGCCCTGCGGCCGGGCGATCACGGCGGCGGTGGCGATCCGGAGTCGTGCGGTGGGTCGTCGCATGGGGGGCTCCTCGATGAGGCCGGTCCGCCGGAGGTTACTGGCGGTATTGCGCCATCGGTAAGGTGAGAGAGCGTCACCTTTTCGGAATCGCCACACCCGGGCTCGTGGGCGTATTTCACGTCAGATGTACCGCTGATGGGGTCGCGCCGTTTTTCGATGGAGCCGAAACGGGCACCCGTACGTCCATTCATCAACGCCGAAGTACCAGTGACGGAGGTGACAGTGCGATGGCCGGTTTCCGAAGTCTTGCGAGACAGGTTCGCGATCCGGGGTGTGACCTGGCGTTGCGGCGGTATTCGCTGCGCAAGTGCCTTGAGCGATTCGCCCCTTATGGGCATCGGGCGACCTGGGACCACCTGTGCCGGAGGCATGGGTTCGGGCCCGAGGACCGCGAGCCCGATCCGGCGCGGCTGGTGGCCGCGCTCGACGAGTTGGAGGAGGCGCGGGCGGTCTGGCTCGCGTACGAGGAGAAGTTCGCCGCGCGTCGCAGGCGCGAGAAGCACGACGGGCTGCGGCGGCCCGGCTGGTTCGACGACTGGCACCGGCGCACCTGGGGCGGCAACGGCGTGGCGCGCTGCGACGACCCGTCGACGCATCCGACGATGCCGCTGGCCGAGGCGCTGCGCCGGCTGATCTCCGCCCTGGAGGCGGGGCCCCGCGCGACGTGTCCGGTGTGTGCGGGCGACGCGATCATCTGGCGGCAGGACCTGTTGAACGAGCCGTGGTTCGGGCCGGTCTGCACGGACTGTGGAGTGGTGGTGCCCCAGCCCGTTCTGACGCCCGAGGCACTGGCGGCGGCCAAGCGGCGGATGCTGCTGCGGCCGCGCAAGGAGCTCGCGTCGGTGGCGTGAGGAACTCGCGTCGGTGCGCGAGAACCGCGGCGCGGCGTGAGGAACCGCGGGGACGGCGTGAGGAACCGCGGCGCGGCGTGAGGAACCGCGGGGACGGCGTGAGGAACCGCGGGGGCGGCCACACGGACCTGGGTACGCCCCCGCTGCCGCGCTCGGCTCCGCCTGCGGTGACCCCGCCCGGCGCGCCCCCCACGTACGAGTGGAGAATCTTGAGTCCCCCCTTGTCAACTTTGGCCGGTGGAGTTATAAGGAGAGAGGCAACGGTCACAGCATCCGTGAGTACATAGAGGAGGGACCGATGATGCTGATGCGGACCGACCCCTTCCGCGAGCTCGACCGCCTCACCGAGCGACTGCTGGGCACCACCGCCCACCCCGCGGCCATGCCGATGGACGCCTTCCGCGAAGGCGACAGCTTCGTCGTCCACCTCGACCTGCCCGGGGTCGACGCCGACAGCATCGACCTGGACGTCGAGCGCAACGTCCTGACCGTCAAGGCCGAGCGCCGTACGGTCCCGGAAGAGGGCGCCGAGATGGTGATCGCCGAGCGGCCGGCCGGTACGTTCAGCCGTCAGCTGTTCCTGGGCGAGACGCTGGACACCGACCGTATCGAGGCCTCCTACGAGGCCGGTGTCCTGACGCTGCGGATCCCGGTCGCCGAACAGGCGAAGCCGCGCAAGATCGCGATCAGCGGCGGGGGCGAGCGCAAGGAGATCAGCGGCTGACGCGAGCGACCCGCGCTCACGCCGCTGACCGGCCCGCCGCACCGCATGACGGGCGGGGACGGGTGCCTTCCCGGCCCCGCCCTCGCCCGTTGCCCACCCGCCCGTCGACAAGGCCGAGGAAGAGAGATGCGCATGCAGTGGGACGCGTTCTTGTCCGCGGTGCAAGAACGCGGCGAATACCCCTCACGACGGGAGGCCGACCGGGCCGCTCGCGTCGTCCTCGCCCTGCTGGGCGCCCATCTGGTCGGCACCGAGCGGGCCGAACTGGCCGCCCGGCTGCCGGAGACCTGCGCGCTGGTGCTGCTCAACCCGCTCCCGGCCGCTGAACCCCTGGCACCCGAACGGTTCGTACGGGCCACGGCCGCGTGGATCGACGGCGCCACGGAGGAGACGGCCAAGTGGGACGTCGGTGCCGTCCTCAGCGTCGTGGCCGACGCGGCGGACGAGGACCTGATGCGCCGCGTCCTGCTCCAGCTGCCGCCGGGCTACGACATGCTGTTCGGCCGCCCCGGCATGACGGAGGAGGCCGAGCCCGAAGACGCCCGGACGCGGCCCGAGGAGGCCCGGCCCGGACGGACGCGGCCCGAGGAAGCCCGGCCCGAAGACACGCGCCGGCTCCAGGAGACCCGGGCCGAGGGTGCCTGACCCCCGAACGGCTCCCCCGGCTCAGCCCTCGCGCCCGGGTGCGGGCCGGCGCTCTTCGACCATGAGCCGCGAGCCGGTGATGCGCTCGCCGAAGACGTCGTCCGGGTTGGACAGCACGCATGTCTCCAGGGAGAGGCAGCCGCAGCCGATGCAGTCCGTGAGGTGGTCGCGCAGCCGGCCGAGCTGCTTGATCCGCTCGTCGAGTTCGGAGCGCCACGCCTCCGACAGCCGCGCCCAGTCCTCGCGGGTCGGCGTGCGCTCCTCCGGCAGCCGGGCCAGGGCGTCCCTGATCGTGGCCAGCGGGATGCCCACCCGCTGCGCGGCGCGTACGAAGGCCACGCGGCGCAGCGCGTCCCTTCCGTAGCGGCGCTGGTTGCCGCTGGTGCGGCGGCTGCTGATCAGGCCCTTGGACTCGTAGAAGCGCAGGGCCGAGACGGCCGCTCCGCTGCGGGCGGACAGCTGGCCGACGGTGAGCTCATGGATCTGCTCTGGAATCTGCGGCACCCCTCGAACCCTACTGGCCGCCCCACCGCGGTCCGTTGACAGGAGCGCACCCGCCGCACCATGCTGAGCAAGCGCTTAGACAATCTGAGTCAGGGGAGCTGGGACATGGCAGAGCCGAGGGTCTTCACGTCCGCCGACGAGCTGCGCGCGGCGGTCGGCGAGCAGCTGGGGCACAGTGACTGGCTGGAGGTCGACCAGAAGCGGATCGACCTGTTCGCCGAGGCCACGGGCGATCACCAGTGGATCCACGTGGACCCGGAGCGGGCCGCGGCCGGACCGTTCGGGACGACCATCGCGCACGGGTACCTCACGCTGTCGCTGCTGCCCCTGCTCGTCCCGCAGATCATGCGGGTCGAGGGCGTGAGGATGGGCGTCAACTACGGAACGAACAAGGTCCGCTTCCCCGCTCCCGTACCGGTCGGGTCGCGGCTGCGGGCGTCCGCCGTCCTCAGGGACGTCGAGGACGCCGGTGGCGGTGTGCAGGTGACGGCCGCGGTGACGGTGGAGCGCGAGGGCGGCGACAAGCCGGTGTGCGTCGCGGAGTCGCTGTCCCGCTACTACTTCTGAGCCCGCCCGCCTACTTCCGGGCGGACACCATGCGCAGGACGAGGTCGGCGTAGAGCGCGCCGACCTCGTCGGGCGTGCGGCGGCCCTCGGTGCTGAACCAGCGCGCCACGTCGATGCAGAGCGAGAGCACGGCGAGCGTCGTGCCGGGTACGTCGGGGACGTCGAACTCGCCCGCCGCCACACCCTCGTTGATGATGCGGCGCACCGCGGCGTCGCTCTTGCGGCGCAGTTCCACGATCTCGGCGCGGTGCTCGGCACTGAGCGCGTCCAGCTCGTACTGGACCACGCGCGCGGTGGTACGACGCCCGGCGTGCCATCGGACGAAGGAGCGCACGGCGTCGGCGAGCCGCTCGGCGGCGGTTCCGGGACCGTTCGCGGCGGCCTCCAGGATCTCCAGGGCCTTGTCGTGGCCGATCCGGCTGATCCGGTGGAGCAGCTCTTCCTTGGTCTTGTAGTGGATGTAGAGCGCGGCCGGGCTCATTCCGGCCCGGCCGGCGATGTCACGGGTGGTGGTGGCCTGGTAGCCCCGCTCGGCGAAGGCCTCGACCGCGGCGACGAGCAGCCGCCGGGCCGCGTCGGGTGTGACCTCGGCCCATGGCGTGTCCTCGCCGGTCATCTCCTCCGCCGCGCTCATCGTTCGCCCCTTCCGGTTTCCACAGGACGAACACCATACCCCGACAGTGAGCAAGCGCTTAGAGCATGCTCTGTCAGAGCTTCTGGAACGGGTCGTGCTCGGCGAGCAGCTTCTCCAGGCGGGCCTGGTCGACACGGCTGACGATCTGCCCGGCCTCCTGCCGGTCGCGGACGACCTTGGCGAGGGTGAAGGCGGAGGTGGTGAGGTAGAGGACGGCGACGCCGAGGAAGGCCCGCACCCAGGCGTCCGTCTCCAGGTTGAAGATGCCGAGGGCGACCGCGGCCAGGGCGATCGCGAAGGAGGCGACGGCCTGGCCGTAGTAGGCGGCCGTGTTCTGCTGCTTGACCGGTGTGTCACTCATGCCGGGAATCATGCGCCGCGTGTGGCGGGGGCCACATCCGTTCCCGTACTCAGAGAACGTACTCAGCAGAGGTCGTCAGCAAAAGTACTCAGAACGCGGAAACGCCCGTCAGCGCGCGGCCGATGATGAGCTTCTGGATCTGGCTGGTGCCCTCGTACAGCGTCATCACGCGCGCGTCGCGCAGCAGCTTGCCGACCGGGTACTCATCGATGTAGCCGTAACCGCCGAAGACCTGGAGGGCGTTGTTGGCCGCGCGCACGGCGGCCTCGGAGGCGAAGAGCTTCGCCGTGGAGGCGGCGGTGGCGAACTCCTCGCCCCGGTCGATCAGATCGGCGACCCGCCAGGTCAGCAGCCGCGCCGCGTCCACGTCCACGGATATGTCGCTGATCAGTTCCTGTACGAGCTGGTACGAGGCGATCGGCTTGCCGAACTGCTCGCGCTCCCCCGCGTACCGTACGGCCGCGTCCAGCGCTGCCTGCGCGATGCCGACGCATCCGGCGGCGACCGACATACGGCCCTTGGCCAGCGCGGACATGGCGATGGAGAAGCCCTTGCCCGCCGGGCCCAGGAGCGCGGAGGCGGGCACCCGGACGCCGTCCAGGACCAGTTCGGCGGTGGCCTGGCCGCGCAGGCCGAGCTTGCCGTGGATGGTGCGGCGGGTCAGGCCGGGCGTGTCGGTGGGGACGAGGAAGGCGGAGACGCCCCGGTGGCCGGGCGTGTCATGGGTACGGGCGAAGAGGAGCACCACGTCGGCCCAGGTGCCGTTGGTGATGAACATCTTGGTGCCGCTGATCACGTAATCGTCGCCCTCGCGCACCGCCCGGGTGGTGAGGTTGCCGGCGTCGGAGCCGGTGCCGGGCTCGGTGAGGCCGAAGCAGCCGAGCGCCGCACCGCGGGTGAGGCGGGGCAGCCACTGCCGCTTCTGCTCCTCGCTCCCCCAGGCGGCGATCGTCTTGGCGACCAGGCCGAGGGAGACGGACACGATGCCGCGCACGGACGAGTCGCCACGGCCGAGTTCCTCGGTGACCAGGCAGTACGTGAGGTGGTCGCCGCCCGAACCGCCGTACTCCTCGGGGATGGTGAGGCCGAGGAAGCCGACGTCACCGAGCTTCTTCACGATCGATTTGTCGACGCTCTCGGCGCGGTCCCAGGCCACGGCGTGCGGGGCGATCTCGCGCCGGACGAAGTCCTCGGCGAGCCGGCGGACGGCTGTCTGCTCCTCGCTCAGCTCCAGGTTCATGCGCGACACCCCACATTTAACTATCACTGCTAGTTTCTTACTGGCAGGCCCTACTATGTGCCGCATGGCCCGACCGCGCAAGCCCCTCCTCAGCAGAGAACGCATCGTCGCCACGGCGGGCGCGCTCGTGGACACGGAGGGGCTGGACGCGGTCTCGACCCGCCGGCTCGCCGCCGAACTGGGCGTCAGCGGGCCCTCGCTCTACAACCACTTCCGCAACAAGGACGAGATCCTCGACGCCGTCGCGGATTCCGTGAGCGCCAAGGTCGACCTGTCGATGTTCGACGAGGGCGACGGCCGGGACTGGCGTACGGCGCTGCACGACTGGGCGCTCTCCTACCGCGCGGCCCTCACCGACCATCCCAACATCGTCCCGGTCCTCGCCCGGGGCCCGGGCCGCCGCCCGGCCGGGCTGCGCGTGGCCGACGCCGTGTTCGGCGCGATGGTCCGGGCCGGCTGGCCCCCCGCCCAGGCCACCCACATCGGCGCGCTCATGCGGTACTTCATCACCGGCTCGGCGCTCGGCTCCTTCGCGCGCGGCTTCGTCGACGACGAGACGGCCTACGACCCCGCGAACTACCCCCACCTGGGCCAGGCGCACCTGCTCGCCCAGCGGCAGCAGAAGGTGGACGAAGGCGCCTTCGAGACGGGGCTGCGGGCGCTGCTGGACGGCCTGATGATCCAGTACGAGGCGGTACGGACCCGGGACGGTTCGGCGCCCACCGAGGCGTAGGAGCGCTCCCGGCCACGGGACCGGGGGCCGTGACCGGGAGCGCGGTTGCCGTCAGCGGGAAGCGGCCCGTGAGGCGAGGATCTTGATGGAGATCAGCGCGATCACGGCCAGGCCGATGATGTAGCCGGAGACGGCCATCGAGGTGCCGGTGGCCTCCAGCAGCAGCACCATCATGAACGGCGCCAGGCCGCCGCCGAACACGGCGGCGATCTGGTAGCCCAGCGAGGCCCCGGTGTAGCGCATCTCCGCGGTGAACAGCTCGGCGAATAGCGCCGCTTGCGGCCCGTACATGATGCTGAGGAAGCAGCTGGTGACGAAGGTGCCGACGGCCAGCCACAGCAGCGACTTGGTGTCGATGAGCAGGAACATCGGGATCGCCCACACCAGCAGGCCGACCGCGCCCAGCGCGTAGATGCGCAGCCGCCCGATCCGGTCGGACAGCGCCGCCGCGGCCGGTATCAGCACGAGCTGGGTGAGGCTGATGCAGAGGGACACGGTGAGGACCGCGCTCCGCTTCATGCCGAGCTCACGGGTGGTGTAGTCCAGCACGCCGGTGATGATGATGTAGAAGGTGGCGGTGTTGACGGCGAAGGAGCCGCCGGCCAGGAAGACCGTACCGAGGTGGCTGCGCAGGATGGTCCTGAGCGGGGAGCGGGTCTCGGTCTTCTCCCGCTCCGCCAGGGCCTGTTCGGCCGCCTTGAACTCGGGCGTCTCCTCGACCCGGCTGTGGATGTACCAGGCGAGCCCCAGCACCAGGAAGCCGACGAGGAACGGCACCCGCCACCCCCAGGCGGCGAACGCCGCGTCACTGGTGAACGCGCCCGCGACCAGGAACACGGTGTTGGCGGTCACCACGCCGATGGGGACGCCGAGTTGCACCAGGCTGCCGTACAGGCCGCGCTTGCCCTCGGGGGCGTACTCGGTGGCCATGAGCATCGCGCCGCCCCACTGGGCGCCGACCGCGATGCCCTGGAGGACGCGCAGGAGGACCAGCAGCAGTGGAGCGGCGATGCCGATCGTCTCGTACGTGGGGAGGAGCCCGATCCCGGTGGTGGCGAGGCCCATCAGGGTGAGGGCGAGCACCAGCATGGGCTTGCGGCCCCGCTTGTCGCCGAGCTGGCCCGCGATGATCCCGCCGATGGGGCGGGCGAGGAAGCCGACGGCGAAGGTCGCGAAGGCGGCGAGGACGCCTGCGGACGCGCTGCCGGCCGGGAAGTAGAGGTCGCCCAGGACGAGGGCGGCGGCGATGCCGAAGACGAAGTAGTCGTACCACTCGACGGCGGAGGCGAGGGCGGCCGCGGTGGCCACCCTGCGGCGGTGGCTGCCGGATGGCTCGGTGGTGGTGAGGGGGGCGGAGGAAGAGGGTGCCGTGTCCATGCGGTGCACACTCCGATGGGTGCGGGGGACGAAAGGGGGGCGGCGCCTTGAGTTGTCCGGGACCGTACCGACCGGCTGGTATGGCGGTCAACGGGTTGTACCGCAACGATTCCGCTTCTCCCTGACGCGCCCCGGGCGGCACGAGCACCCCGGCCGCGCGACGCGGCCGGGGTGCTTTTAAGGAAGCCCTACAAGGCTGAGAGGGTGCTAGAAGACGACCAGTGCGCGGCCGCCCTTGCCCGCGATCATGTTGTCGAAGGCCGCCGGGATGCCGTCCAGCGCGATCCGCTCGGTGACGAGCGCGCTCAGGTCGAGGCGTCCGGCCCGGATGTGCCCGGCGAGGACGGGGAGGTCCTCGGCGGGGCGGCAGTTGCCGTAGACACAGCCCGAGAGCGTGCGGCCCCAGTGGAAGAGCTCCAGGGCGTTGAAGGTCACCTGCTGGTCCTTGCCGCCGATGCCGACGACCGTGGTGCGGCCGCCCCGCCGGGTGGAGTCCCAGGCGGTACGGATGGTGGCGGCGCGGCCGACGCACTCGACGGCCACGTCGGCGCCCTGCCCCCCGGTGAGCCTGCGGATGTCCTTGGCGGTGGTGTCGGAGGCGACGACGTACTCGGTGGCCCCGGCCCGGCGGGCCAGCTCCTCCTTCTCCGGCGACACGTCGACGGCGATGACGGTCCCGGCGCCCGCGATCCGGGCGGCCTGTAGGGTGGCGAGGCCCACCCCGCCGGCGCCGAACACGACGACCGACTCGCCCTCGCGGACGCGCGCGGAGTGGTGGACCGCCCCGTACCCGGTCAGGACCGCGCAGCCGAGCAGGGCGGCGTCGGTGAGCGGGACGCCGTCCGGCACGGGCAGTACGCAGTTGCCGGCGACGACCGTCTCCTCGGCGAACGCGGCGACGTTCAGGCCGGGGTGGAGTCGCCTGCCGTCCCCGGTGACCGCGTACACGCCGGCCGCGCCGCTGAGGGCGTCGGCGCACAGCCACACCTCGCCCAGCCCGCAGTGGTGGCACGCACCGCAGGACGGCGCCCAGTTGAGGACGACGCCGTCGCCGGGGGCGACATGGGTGACGTCCTCGCCGACGGAGACGACGGTACCGGCGCCCTCGTGGCCGAGGACGGCGGGGACGGGCACGCGCATGGTGCCGTTGGACAGGGACAGGTCGGAGTGGCAGACACCGGCGGCGGCGAGGCGGACCCTCACCTGGCCGGGGCCGGGCTCCGGCAGTTCGATGCCGGTGATCTCCAGCGGGGCACCGATGGCGGGCAGGACGGCGGCTCGGATCACGATCGCGGGTCTCCCGGGCTCAGAACTGGAGGGACTTGGTCTGGAGGTACTCGGCGAGGCCGTGCGTGCCGAGCTCGCGCCCGACGCCCGACTGCTTGTAGCCGCCGAAGGGTGCGAGCGGATTGAACCGGCCGCCGTTGATGTCGACCTGGCCGGTGTCCATGCGGCGCGCGAACGCGACGGCCGTCTCGTCGTCCGCGGCCCACACCGCGCCGGCCAGGCCGTAGACGGTGCCGTTGGCGATCCGCAGGGCGTCCTCCTCGTCCTCGTACGACAGGATCGACACGACCGGGCCGAAGATCTCCTCCTGGGCGATGGTCATGTCGGGGGTGACGTCGGCGAAGACGGTGGGGCTGACGTAGTAGCCCTTGTCGAGGGGTGCTTCGGGGCCGCCCGCGACGAGCCGCGCGCCCTCGGCCACGCCCTGCTCGATGTAGCCGCGTACCCGCTCGCGCTGCCTGGCGTTGACCAGCGGGCCGACGCGCTCCCCCGGCACGTGGGCGGCGACGGCCTCGGCCGCGAGGGCGACGGCCTCGTCGTACCGGTCGCGGTGGACGAGCATCCGGCTCCACGCGCTGCACGTCTGGCCGGAGTTGGACATGACGTTGGCGATGCCGGTGTTCACGGCCTTGGCCAGATCGGCGCCCGGCAGGATGACATTGGCGGACTTGCCGCCCAGTTCGAGGGCGACGCGCTTGACCGCGGCACCGGCGAGCGCGCCGATCTGCTTCCCGACGCCGGTCGAGCCGGTGAAGGACACCATGTCGACGCCGTCGTGCTCGGCGAGGGCCTGACCCGCGACCGGGCCGAGCCCCGTCACCAGGTTGAACACCCCGGCGGGCAGCCCCGCTTCATGCACCGCCTCGGCGAACAGCTGGGCGGTCAGGGGCGTGTCCTCGGCGGGCTTGAGGACGACCGTGCAGCCGGCGGCCAGGGCGGGGGCCATCTTGGCGACGATCTGGTGCAGCGGGTAGTTCCAGGGCGTGATGGCGCCCACGACACCCACCGGTTCGAGCAGGACGGTGGAGGTGCCGGCCTTCTCCTCGAAGGCGTACGCCGTGGCCAGCTCGGCGTACGACCCGGCGACCACGATCGGCAGGCCGACGTGGACCTTCCGGGCGAGCGCGGGCGGCGCGCCGAGCTCCGCCGTGACCGTCTCGGCGATCTCGTCCTTGCGGGCCACCAGCACATCGCGCAGCGCGGCGATCCGGGCGCCCCGCTCGGCGGCCGGGGTGGCGGCCCACGCGGGGAAGGCCGCGCGGGCGGCCCGCACGGCGGCGTCCACGTCCTCGGCCGTGCCGGCCGGTACATGCGCGATGACCTGCTCGTCGGCCGGGTTCACCACCGCGATGGTGCCGGTGCCGGCGGCGGGTCGCCACGCGCCGCCGATGTACATCCCGTCGTGGGCCTTCATCCGCTTCTCCTTAGGGGCCTGCTCGCTGGTCGACCTGCTCGCCCGTCGACCCCAAACTAGCGGCGGTAGTTTTGGTTGCGCCAGGGGCTCGGGTACCGACCGCGTCACATCGGAAACCGGCCGCGTCACATCAGAAGTCGGCGCGGGTCAGCTCGTCCAGCCTGGCGACCGACTCCTGGCCGAAGGCGCGCTCGTAGGCGTCGCGGATCCGCTCGATCCTCGCATCGCGGCCCTTCGCCTCCGCCGCCGGGTACAGCAGGATCAGCTCGTACGAACGCTCCCGCTCGATCCTCCCGCTCGCGTCCCGCCACTGCCCGCGCCCGTCCTGCACGGTCAGCCCGTCCGGGAAGCCGGGGGTCACCTCGCGGTCGATGAACGCCATGAACTGCTTGTCCGTCACGTCCGGACCTCCGTCGGGCCGCTCGGTCCCGAAGAACAGCCGCGTCTCCAGGTACGCCGAGCCGCGGGCGGAGGTCTCCACGGCGGCGGGCTGCTGCTCGCCGCCGAGCGTGGCGTACGCGGTGGGGGCACCGGCCGCGAGCAGGACGGTCACGGTGGTGACGGCCAGGCGGGAGCGGGTGGTGGACAGGACCGGCATGGCGGGTGAGCCCTTTCCGCGCTGGGGTGCGTGAGCGCCGATCACTCTGGCAGCCCGCCGCCGCGCGATCCGGCCGAAACACCGGATTCGGCCGGATCCGGGCTCTACGGCGCCCGGTGCGTGACCCGTCCCGAGGAGACCGTCAGCCGGATCGGCGCGTCCGCGACCTCGTCGGCCGGGGCGTCGACCGGGTCGACCGCGAACGCCGTGAGGTCGGCGCGCAGGCCCGGCGCGATCCGGCCCGCCACGGCCTGCTCCCCCGCCGCGACCGCCGCGTGCGTGGTGCACCCCTCCAGGGCCATCAGCCCGGTCAGTGCCCGGCCCGCCGCCGCGGCCCCGCGTGGCGCACGGGCGGTGGCGAGGACCTGCCGGGCGTCGTAGTGGGCGACGGGCCAGTCCGAGCCGAGCGCCAGGTACGCCCCCGCGTCCCGCAGGTCGCGGCAGCGCCAGGCGCGCGACGCCCGCTCGTCGCCGAGCCGCCTGGACCACTCGTCGGTGTGGTCCGCGCGCGTGTACGCGGTGTGCGGCGGCTGCATCGAGGCGATGACGCCGAGCTCCGCGAACCGGGCGATCTGGTCACTGGGGACGGTCTCGATGTGCTCGATCCGGTGCGCGAGCCGGCCGCCCGCGCCCAGCGACTGGACGGTGTCCAGGACGTGCCGCACGGCGGCGTCACCGATCGCGTGCGTGGCGGTGCGTACGCCCGCCGCGTGCAGGTGGCGCACGGCCGCGCTGTACGCGGCCGGGTCCGGCCAGAACGCCTCGGTGCCGCCGCCGTGGCAGTCGGCGTGCTCCAGCCACGCCGTGCCGCCCTCGATGGTGCCGTCCATGAAGAACTTCACGCCGCCGACCAGCCAGTTCCGGCCGCGCAGCCGCTGGAGGGCGACCAGCTCGTCCAGCGCCTCCCTGTCCGCCCCCGGCATGCACCAGGGCGCCAGGCGCAGCCGCAGCGGCAGGTCCGCCGCCTCCTCCACGGACGCCAGCAGATCCGGTACGTCCCCGTCGCCGAGGTCCATGACGTGCGCGCCCGTCAGGCCGGTGGCGGCCATGGCGGTCAGCAGCTCGACGAGCCGGGCACGCCGCCGGCCGTACGAGGGTTTGGGCATCACCGCCGTGACCAGGGCCATCGCCGCGTGCTCGATGAGATGGCCGGTGGGCCGGCCATCGGCGTCGCACCGGACCTCGGCGCGCTGCGCGAAGGCGCGCGGCCCGTCGACTCCGGCGGCCCGCAGGGCGGCTCCGTTGGCGAGGGCGGAGTGCGCGTCGTACAGCCGGATGAAGGCGGGTGTGTCGCCGAGTACGTCCTCGATGAGGGCGCGGTCGACGGGGCGGCCGCCGAAGGCGTTGTGGTCCAGGCCGTGGGCGACGACCCAGCCTTCGGTGCGCTCGGCGCCGTGGAGGGCCGCGCGCAGTCCGTCGAGGTCGGTGACCGGGGAGAGGTCGAGTCCGGTGGCCATCTCCAGCCCCCAGACCGGGTGGCTGTGGGAGTCGGTGAGGCCGGGGGTGAGGGTGGCTCCGGTGAGGTCGACGGTCTCGGTGCCGGGGCCGGTCCAGTCGCGCGCGTCGGCGGCGTCGCCCACGGCGGCGATCAGCCCGTCGCGTATCGCCACGGCGGTGGCGTGCGGGCGGGCGGGGTCGAGGGTGCGGACCGTGGCTCCGGTGAGGACGAGGTCGGGTGCGGACACGTACGTACTCCTACGGCTGGGATTCGGTGGGCTCTTCGGCGAACCGCGCGTACACCTCGGGGCGGCTGCGCCGCAGCCGGAGGGCGAGCAGCACGCCCAGCACGAACACGCCGGGGACCAGGGCGACCAGGACGGTGTTGACGGTGGTGGAGGCGCCGGTGAACAGGTCGATCTTCGCGACGACGAGCCCGATCGCGGCGGTGAGCAGCACGGCCGCGGTCACGGGCGCGACGACCGTGCGCACGACGCCCTCGTTGTGGCTGACGCGGCGGAAGTAGACCGGGATGGCGAGGGCGGCGAGCAGTTGGAGCGCCATCAGCCCGATGCCGCCGGGCGTGTTGACCCACAGCAGCAGCTGGGTGTACGGGTCGGCTCCGGCGAGCGCGAAGGCGAGGACGACGGCCAGGCCGAGTACGGCCTGGGCGGCCCCGGCGAGGTACGGGGAGCCGTGCCGGGGGTGGATCCTGGCGAGGGCCTTGGGCAGGATGCCCTCTTCGGCGAGCGCCAGGCTGTAGCGGTTGATGGCGTTGTGGAAGGCCAGCAGCGACGCCAGGATGCTGGTCACGATGAGGATGTGCATCAGGTCGGCGGCCCAGCCGCCCACGTAGGTGGCGATGGCGGAGAAGAACAGGCCGCCGGCGTCGTCGCTCGCCGCCTTGACGACCCGCTCGTCACCGAAGGCCTGGATGACCGTCCAGACGATGAAGGCGTAGAACAGCCCGAGGAAGCACACGGCGATATAGGTGGCCCGGGGGATGGTGCGGCCGGGGTCACGGGCCTCACGGCGGTAGATCACCGTGGATTCGAACCCGGTGAAGGCGAGGAACGCGAAGGCCAGGACGGCGGCGGTGCCGGGTACCAGGACGTTGCCGGGCGCGAGGGAGGCGAGGGAGAGGCCGCCGGCGCCGCCCTTGAGCAGCACGCCGCCCGCGAGCAGGACGAGGATGCCGGTCTCGGCGACGAGGAGGACGCCGAGGACCTTGGCGCCGAAGTCGATGGAGCGGTAGCCGCCGTACCAGATGAGCACCAGCCCGGCGAGCGAGACGGGCAGCCAGGGGATGTCGAGGCCCCACAGGGCGTGGGCGGTGTCGGCGGTGGCGGTGCCGAGGAGCCCGTACACCCCGATCTCCATGCCGTTGTAGCCCACCACGGCGAGGAGCGCGGCCCCGATGCCCACCGGCTTGCCGAGGCCCTGGGTGATGTAGGCGTAGAAGGCGCCGCCGCTGCGGACGTGGCGGCTCATGGTGGTGAACCCGACGGCGAAGACGGCGAGGGTGATGCCGGCGATCAGATAGCCGGCGGGGGCGCCGATGCCGCCGAGCACGATGGCGATGGGGGCGACGCCCGCCATGACGGTGAGCGGGGCGGCGGCGGAGACGACGAAGAAGGTGATGTCGGCGGTGCCGAGGGTGCCGGTGCGGAGCCGGCCCCGGTCGGGCCGCTGCTCGGCTCTCTCCGGGGACGCCTTGGAGGTCACGGACATGGGTGTGGGTGAGCCCTTCTGCGTACGGAAGGCGGGGCTATTGGGCTGTTGGGCTGGTGAACCCGAGTGGAACGCGAGCGGAACCAAGCGGAGCGGAAGCCCGGGAAAGGAAAACCTAAAGGCTTTCGGTTTCGGCAATGTAGCCTCCGTGTGGGCATCCGGGAAGACCTGATGACAGGAGGCTGCGCCATGGGACGGCCGCGCACACCACTGCTCGACCGGGCACGCATCACCACGACGGCGCTCGAACTGGTCGACGCGCACGGGGAGTTCAGCGTGCCGCGGATCGCCCGGCGGCTGGGCGCGCAGACCGGCTCGGTGTACCACCATGTGGACGGCAGGGACGGCATCGTGGAGCTGATGCGGGAGCGGATCTGCGAGGCGATCGACTCGGCCACCCTGGACGCGGCGCCCTGGGACGCGGCCCTGGCCGCCTGGGCGCGCTCCTACCGCGCGGCCTTCGCCGCGCACCCGCGCGCGATCCCGCTGCTGATGACGTCACCGGTACGGGCGCCGAAGGTGCTTGAGCAGTACGAGCGGGCCGTGGGCCTGCTGTTGGGTGCCGGGTTCGCGGCGGCGGACGTCATGCCGGTGCTCACCGGCCTGGAGAATTTGGTCCTGGGCTCCGCCTTGGACCTGGCCGCCCCCGAGACCATGTGGGAGCTGCCCGAGGAGATCAGCACCCCGCAGCTCGCCCGCGCCCTGGCGGCGGTCGGCGCGGGACGGGCCGACGCGGCGTTCGAGGTGGCCCTGGAAGGGCTGATCGCCCACTGCCGGACGCTGCTCGGCGAGGCGCCGGGCAGCCGGCGTCAGGCCCGCTGACGCGGCACGCGGCGGCCCGTCCGCGTCGTACGGACCGCGTCGGGCACCCGCCCCACCCGTACCCCCAGGCCCGCCGCCGCCAGGAGCAGGGTGCCCAGCATGACGAACGGGGCGGCCGTTCCGGCGAGTCCGGCGACCAGTCCGGCGGACGCGGGGGCCGCCACCTGGCCGAGACGGTTGCCCGTCAGGCGCAGGGCGAGGGCGGTGGAGCGGGCCTCGGCGGGGGCGGCCTGGACCACCGTGGTCATCGACAGCGGCTGGCCGACACCGAGGCAGAAGCCGAGCAGGGCCAGCATGAGGGCGAGCGCCCACACCGGGACGGGCAGCGCGATGCCCGCGCACAGCAGACCGGCGAGCAGACACGTCACGGTCAGCAGCACCGTACGGCCGATGAGCCGGATCATCCGGGTCATGACCAGCCGGCAGGCGATCGTGGCGGCGGCGCGCAGGCTCAGCAGCAGGCCGACGGTGGCCGGGGCGATGGAGCGCTGTTCGCCGATGACCGGCAGGTAGGCGGTCAGGACGTCGGTCGCGGACAGTACGGCGAGGCTGATCAGGATCCCGGCCGGGACTCCCCGCGTCCGCAGGATGCGGCGCACGGGCACCTTGTCCGGCTCCACGCGCGCGTGCCCGGTGTTCACCCGGTGCTCGACGCGCCACAGCGAGGCGACGGAGAAGGCGGCGACGGCCGCCGAGACGACCAGGGCGAGGGCGCTGGTGCCGCCCATGTCATCGCCGATGAGCAGGCCCGCCGCGACCGGTCCGACGAGCTGGCCGAGGGAGGCCCCGATGGTGAAGTGGCCGAAGTTGCGGTCCTGTTCGGCGGGGGCCGACTGGCGGGCGACGATCGACTGCGCGCCGATCACGAAGCACAGGTGGCCCAGCCCCATGACGCCGCTCCACGCCGCCATCCACCCCAGCGAGCCCGCCGTACCGCTCGCCGCGCACCCGCCCGCGATGAGCGCGACCCCGGCCGGCAGCAGCGGCGCGCACCGCCCCCGGTCGGTCCTGCGCCCCAGCGGTACGGCGGCGAACAGCGGCAGCAACGCGTAGGCGCCCGCGATGAGGCCGATGGCGCGCTCGTCGGCGCCCAGGGACAGGGCCCGGTAGGAAACGGCGGGCCGCGCCATCGACACCGCCGCCTGCGCGAAGCAGAAGGCGATGACGAGGCGCAGCAGCCAGTACCGGTTCCCCCGCATCAGATGATGCCGAAGAGGATTCCCGCGCCGAGCACCACCAGCGAGGTGAGCGCGGCCCACTTCACCGTGAACCGGGTGTGGTCGCCGAACTCGACCTTGGCCATGCCGACCAGCACGTACACCGCCGGCACCAGCGGGCTGGACATGTGCAGGGCCTGGCCGACGAGCGAGGCACGGGCGATCTCCAGCGGCGAGACGCCGTGTGCGGCACCGGCCTCGGCGAGGACGGGCAGCACGCCGAAGTAGAAGCCGTCGTTCGACATGAAGTACGTCAGCGGCAGGCTCAGCAGGCCGGTGACGAGCGCCATGTGCGGGCCCATGCCCTCGGGGATGGCGCCGACGAGCCAGTCGGCCATGTGCTTGACCATGCCGGTGCCGGTGAGGACGCCGGTGAAGACGGCGGCGGCGAAGACCATGCCGGCGACATTGAGGACGTTGTCGGCGTGGGCGGCGATCCGGGCCTTCTGGTCGGGCATGTGCGGGAAGTTGACCGTGAGGGCGAGGGCAGCGCCGATGAGGAAGAGCACGGGAATGGGCAGCAGCTCCATGATCATGGAGGTGAGCAGCGCCACGGTGAGGGCCGCGTTGAACCAGTACAGCTTGGGGCGGAGGGTGGGGCGGTTCGGGTCGAGGCCCTGGAAGCCCCCGCCCGGGCCGTCGCCGTCGCCTGCCTCGCCGCCCTCGCCGCCCTGGCCTCCGTCTCCCGTGCCGCCGCCCGTGGGGGCCGCCGGGGGACGCTCCTCGCCGCCGCCGGCCTTGACCAGCACGCTTTCGGACTGCGGCTCCAGGACCTCTTCCAGGCTGAGGTAGCCGATGCGCTTGCGCTCCCGCAGCCCCAGGACGTAGGCGAGGACGAAGACGAAGAGGAGACCCACGGCGAGGGCGGGGATCATCGGTACGAAGATGTCGCCGGCGTCGAGCTTGAGGGCGGTGGCGGCGCGGGCGGTGGGGCCGCCCCAGGGGAGGGTGTTCATCACGCCGTTGGCGGTGGCGGCGATGCCGGTCATCACCACCAGGCTCATCTTCAGGCGCTTGTAGAGCGGGTACATCGCCGAGACGGTGATCATGAAGGTGGTGGAGCCGTCGCCGTCCAGCGAGACGATCGCGGCGAGCACCGCCGTACCGACCACCACACGCATCGGGTCGGCCTTGCAGAAGCGCAGGATGCCCCGGACGATCGGGTCGAAGAGGCCGACGTCGATCATCACGCCGAAGTAGACGATGGCGAACATCAGCATCGCGGCGGTGGGCGCCAGGTTGCCGACGCCTTCGATGACGTAGTCGCCGAGCTGCGCGCCCTGTCCCACCAGGACGCAGAAGAGGGCGGGGATGAGGACGAGCGCCGCGATCGGCGACATCTTTTTCATCATGATCAGGACCAGGAAGGTCGCGATCATGACGAATCCGAGGATTGTCAGCATGGAGGACACCTAACGTTCACCCTTGAACTCCACCGGGGGCGGCGGTTCGGATGACGTTAGGTGTCGCGTTGAGCCGTTAACAAGGTGTTGACGTGTGAGCAATACGAGCAAAACCCCAGGTCATCGCAGTGGTGATACATGCACGGGGAAGCCGTTGAGCACGGCGGTGCCGGACAGGGGGTCGAGCCGGGTCCCGTCGAGGAGCTGGTTGACGTTGACGCCGGGACGCTCCGCGGCGACCGACATCCGCGTTCCGGGCCGGTCGTGCCCCCAGCCGTGCGGGAGGCTGACCACTCCCCTGCGTACGGTGTCGGTGATTTCCACCGGGGCCTGGATCTCTCCGCCGTCGGCCTGGACGCGGGCGGGCGCGCCGTCCGCGAGACCGAGGCGGGCCGCGTCGTCGGGGTGGACCTGGAGGGTACAGGTGTTGCTGCCGCGGTTGAGGGTGCGGATGTTGTGCATCCAGCTGTTGTTGGAGCGCAGGTGGCGGCGGCCGACGAGGACGAGTTCGGCCGGCCGCTCCCGGAGTGCGGCGCGCAGCCGGGGCAGGTCGGCGGCGATCGGGGCGGGCAGCAGCTCGACGCGGCCGCTGCGGGTCTTGAGCAGCTGCGGGATACGGGGCTTGAGGGGGCCGAGGTCGATGCCGTGCGGCTCCTCGCGCAGCCGGTCCAGGGTCAGCCTGTACGGGCCGAGGCGCAGCATCAGGTCCAGGCGCCGTTCGGCGCCGGTGCGGCCGGTGAGCCGGGCCGCGTACTCCTCGGGGTCCTGCCCGTACGCGGGTGAGTGCGGCTCGGTGACGGCCTTGGCGAGGGTGCGCTCGACGACCATGTCGTCCACGGCCCCGGGGTCGGCGCCGTGCATGCCGGAGACCGCGAGGATCAGCCGGGCGTGGATCTCGCACTCGTCCATCCGTCCCGTCTCCAGGGGGAGGGCGGCGGGGCTGTAACGGACCTGGTCGCGTACGGCGAAGCCGTTGAACGCGAAGTCGAAGTGGGCGCTCTGCGCGGGCGGCGGCGGGGGCAGGACCACATCGGCGTGGCGTGAGGTCTCGTTCAGGTACGGATCGACGCTCACCATGAAGTCCAGTTCGCCGAGCGCGCGGTCGAGGCGGTCACCGTCCGGCGCGGAGAGGACGGGGTTGGCGGCGATGGAGATGAGCGCGCGGACCCGGCCGTCGCCCGGGGTCTCGATCTCCTCGGCGAGGGCGGCCATGGGCAGTTCGCCCTTGGCCTCGGGGTGGCCGGACACCCGGCTCGCCCAGCGGCCGAGCGCGAAGCCCTTGCCGGGGCCGGCCGGGCGGGGCGCCGGGGCGGTGGCGGAGAGCGGGAAGAGCGCGCCGCCGGGCCGGTCCAGGTTGCCGGTCAGTACGTTGAGGACGTCGACCAGCCAGTTGGTGAGGGTGCCGTACGCGACGGTGCTGCCGCCGATCCGCCCGTACACGGCCGCCGCCGGCGCCGCCGCCAGCTCGCGGGCGAGCGTACGGATGGTGCCGGCGTCCACGTCGCACGCGGCGGCCACGGCCTCGGGTGTGAACTCCTCTACCGCCGCCTGGACTTCCGCGACGCCCTCCACATGCGCGGCCTGCGGCCCGAGTCCGGTGAGGCCCTCCTCGTACAGCACGTGCGTGAGCGCGGCGAGCAGCAGCGCGTCCGTGCCGGGGCGGATGGCGACGTGCCGGTCGGCGAGGCGAGCCGTGCGGGTGCGGCGCGGGTCCACGACGGTGAGGGTGCCACCGCGTTCGCGCAGCGCCTTGAGCTTGCCGGGGAAGTCGGGGGCGGTGCACAGGCTGCCGTTGGAGTCCAGCGGGTTGGCGCCGATGACCAGCAGGTGGGCGGTGCGGTCGAGGTCCGGGACGGGCACGGCGTACGGGTCGCCGAACATCAGGCCGGTGGAGACGTGCTTGGGCATCTGGTCGAGGGTGGAGGCGGTGAACACGTTGCGGGTGCGCAGGGCGCCGAGGAGGACGGGCGGGTAGAGGCCGCCGGCCATGGTGTGGACGTTGGGGTTGCCGAGGACCACGCCCACGGCGTTCGCCCCGCACCGCTCCACGAGCGGCGGCACGCGGCGCGCGATGAGCCCGAAGGCCTCCTCCCAGGTGGTCTCCCGGAGGGTGCCGTCCGTGCGTACGAGAGGTGCGCGCAGCCGGTCCGGGTCGGCGTCGAGCTCGCCGAACGAGGCGCCCTTGGGGCAGATGAACCCCCGGCTGAAGACATCCTCCCGGTCCCCGCGCGCGCCGGTGACCCGGTTGCCGTCGAGAGTGAGGGTGAGCCCGCAGGTGGCTTCGCAGAGCGGGCAGATACGCAGGGCGGTGGGCATGGGGGCCTCCCCGGAGCGGCAGCGGCGACAACGCGCGAACCCGGCCGAGCATACCGACCGGTACGCACGGTGGCGATGCCCTGGCACAGTCCGGAGTCGGCCCCCGATACGCGTGGAGCAGCCGCCGGGTCTGGACCATCAGCTCCGGGTCGCCCGGCGGGCCGCACGGAAGGCGTGATGCCGTGCCCGGCGGGTGGAACCTCCGTCCCGTCCGGGCCGTCCAAGACCTGCCCCCGTTGACGCGGGACCGCGCGGAATCCTACGGTCTTGCATAGGATTCTTTTGGTGACACACGCAGCGGCAGGAGCGGGCGATGACGAGTGACGGCGCCGAACACGCGAACGAACAGGCGAGGAAGATCGCCGAAGGCTTGGAGTACGCCTCCGGATTCGGCAACGAGCACAGCTCCGAGGCCCTGCCGGGCGCGCTGCCACAGGGCCGCAACTCGCCCCAGCGGGCACCACTCGGCCTGTACGCCGAGCAGCTGAGCGGCTCCGCGTTCACCGAGCCGCGCGCCCACAACCGCCGCACGTGGCTCTACCGGATCCGCCCGTCCGCCGCGCACCCGCCCTTCACGCGCACCGACAACGGCGCGATCCGCACGGCCCCCTTCACCGAGACCGTCCCCGACCCCAACCGGCTGCGCTGGAACCCGCTGCCGGACCCGGCTCCCGGCACCGACTGGCTGGCCGGCCTGTGGACGCTCGGCGGCAACGGCGACGCCACCCAGCGCACCGGCATGGCCGTGCACCTCTACCACGCCAACGCCCCCATGGAGCGGGTGTTCAGCGACGCGGACGGCGAGCTGCTGATCGTGCCCGAGCGCGGCGGTCTGCTGCTCCGCACCGAGCTGGGCGTGCTCGCCGCCCGCCCCGGCGAGGTGGCGCTGATCCCGCGTGGCGTGCGCTTCCGCGTCGAGCTCCTCGACGACACCGCGCGCGGGTACGTGTGCGAGAACTACGGCCGGCCCTTCCAGCTCCCCGACCTCGGCCCGATCGGCGCCAACGGCCTGGCCAACCCCCGCGACTTCCGGGCGCCCGTCGCCGCCTACGAGGACGCCGAGGGCGAGATCGAGGTGGTGAACAAGTTCTGCGGCAACCTGTGGACCGCGACGTACCACCACTCGCCGCTGGACGTCGTCGCCTGGCACGGCAACCACGTCCCGTACGTCTACGACCTGCGCACCTTCAACGTCCTCGGGACGATCTCGTACGACCACCCCGACCCGTCGATCTTCACCGTCCTCACCTCGCCGTCCGACACCCCCGGCCTCGCCGGCGTCGACTTCGTCGTCTTCGCGCCGCGCTGGCTGGTCGGCGAGGACACCTTCCGCCCGCCGTACTTCCACCGCAACGTGATGAGCGAGTACATGGGCCTGATCGAGGGCGCGTACGACGCGAAGGCCGAAGGCTTCGTCCCCGGCGGCGGCTCGCTGCACAACATGATGTCGGCGCACGGCCCGGACCGGGAGACGTTCGACAAGGCGAGCGCCGCCGAGCTGAAGCCGCAGAAGGTCGACGACGGTCTGGCCTTCATGTTCGAGACGCGCTGGCCCGTCACGGCCACCGCCCAGGCGGCGAACGCGGACCACCTGCAGCGGGGCTACGACGACGTATGGCAGGGTCTGGAGCGCCACTTTCGGCCGTAGTACGGAGGAAAAGTGACCGCCTTCGCCCCCGACTCGCTGGTCCTCAACCGCAAGCTCCCGCTCTGGTACCAGGTCTCGCAGTCCCTGCGCGCCTCGATACTCGGGCGGGCGCCGGACGCCTCGCTGCGGCTGCCCACCGAGGAGCAACTGGCCGCGCACTACGGCGTGAGCGTGCTGACCATGCGGCAGGCGCTCAAGGAGCTGGAGGCGGAGGGGCTGATCAGCCGGCACCGCCGGCGCGGCACGTTCATCGAGCCGGGCGCCCGGCGCAGCACGCCGCGCCGGCTGCTCGGTTCGATCGACGCGATCGTGGCGCAGCAGTCGGGGGAGCGGACGGCGATTCTCGGTCACGGCCCCGCCGGGGTGCCGGGTGAACTGGCCGAGCACTTCCCGGACGTGACGCAGGTCATCACGTACAAGCGGCTGCGCTGCGACGGCGAGAGCGGTGAGCCGACCAACTGGGCGGAGAACGCGGTACGTCCGGACGTGGCGGCCGGGATCGACCTGGCCGACCTGGAGCGCTGGCCGATGACGAAGGTCCTGCGGGACGCGGTGGGGGTGCGCATCAGCCGGATCACCGACACGGTGGAGGCGCGCCTCGCCGACCCGGAGACGGCCGAACTGCTCCAGGTCCCGCTGCTGTCGCCGATCCTGCACTACACGGGTGTGACGTACGACGGGGACGGCCGGGTGGTGGATGTGGCGCGCATCCGCTACCGGGGCGACCGGTTCTCGTTCACGGTCACGGTGGAGGCGGACTGAGGGCGGTCACTAGCATGCGGGCCGTGACCGATGATGTGCCGCTGCTCGACGACCTGATGCCCTGGTCCGTGGCGCCGCTGCGGCTGGGGCGTGGCTGGGTCGTCGCCCCGGACGCGGCGACGCTGCGGGCCCGCTGGGACGCGCTGGTGCGGGCCGTGGGCGATGAGCGGGAGGCCCTGTTCCGGCCCAGCCGCGCGCGTACGCTCGCGAGTTCCGTCGCCGCGCTGCCGGGGCAGCGCACCGCGACGGTCAGGCTGTCGCGGGAGGCGGGGCCGTGCCCGGAGCCGGTGCGGCTGGCGCACGGGCCGTTCGACCAGCAGTGGCTGCTGCCCGACCACCGGCTGATCGACGTGGCGCGGCCCGAGCTGTGGCGGGTGGCGGACCAGCGGCAGCTGTTCGCCGTCGAGCAGGGGTACGTGCCGAGGGCGCCGGGGCCCGCGCTGCTGGTGACGGCCGCGCTGCCGGACGGCCGCTCCCCGGCGGGCCGCCCGGGCCGCATCCGGCCGCTGTACCGGCGGCCGGGCGGCCTGGAGCCGAACGTCACGCCCGGGCTGACCGGCCTGCTGAGCGGGCGGTACGGCTGCGAGGTCGCCCCCGAGGACGTGCTGGCCTGGGCGGTGGCCGCCGCCCGCCCCTCCCCGGCCGGGTGCGCCGTGCCGCTGCCCGCCGACCCCGGGGTGTGGGCCTCCGGCGTGGCGCTGGGCCACCGTATGACGGCCGTCCAGGTGCGCGGCGCCCGTGGCGGCGAACGCCCACGGCTGCCCGGCGGCCGCCGCCCGTACGTCCGCGCCGCCATCCCGCCCCGCCCGGCGACGCTGACGTACGACGCGGACGACGAGACCTTGCACGTCGGCGACGGGGGCCGGGTCTCTCCCGTACCGGCCGAGGCCTGGGACTACCGGGTGGGCGGCGTGCGGATGCTGGAGCTGTGGTTCGAGCGCCGCGCCGCGCCGGCCGCCGAGCCGGGTTCCCTGGAGGCGATCGGCCCGGCCGCCTGGCCGCAGGAGTGGACGTCCGAGCTGCTGGAACTGATCACGGTCCTGGCGCTCCAGGCCGCGTTGGAGTCGGATGAACCGGACCTGGCCGGCGTGGCGCTGATCACCCGCACCGACCTCCGCAAGGCGGGCGTGCTCCCCGCCCCCGCCGTAGTCCGCCGCCCCGCGTCCGTACTGGACCCGCACGAAGAGGGACCGGAGGGACAGTTGGCGCTCCTGTGAGCGTTCGGCCGAGGCACTGTGGGCGGTGTGCGCCCCACTGGCGGTACGCGGGGTACGCGGGTACGCGGCCCGGGAGGGGTGACAAGGGTGGCACGTACACGATAGGTACGGCTGTCATGAGCACTCAGCCGCCATTGCCCCTGGACGGGATCACCGTCGTCGCCGTCGAGCAGGCCGTCTCCGCGCCCTTCGCCACCCGCCAGCTCGCCGACCTCGGCGCCCGGGTGATCAAGATCGAGCGGCCGGACGGCGGCGACTTCGCGCGCGGCTACGACACGGCGGCGGCCGGCCTGGCCTCCCACTTCGTCTGGTGCAACCGGGGCAAGGAATCCCTCGCGGTGGACCTGAAGGACCCGCGTGGCATCCAGGTCGTACGCCAACTCGTCGCCGGAGCCGATGTGTTCGTACAGAACCTGGCCCAGGGCGCGGCGGCCCGGCTCGGCCTGGACGCGGCGACCCTGTGCGCGGCACACCCACGGCTGATCGCGGTGGACGTGTCGGGGTACGGGGCGGGCGGCCCGTACGCGCACAAGCGGGCGTACGACATGCTCGTGCAGTGCGAGGCGGGCCTGGTGTCGGTGACCGGGACGCCGGAGCAGCCGGTCAAGGCGGGGATCCCGGCGGCCGACATCGCGGCGGCGATGTACGCCTTCTCCGGGGTGCTGGCGGCGCTGCTGCGGCGTGCGACGACGGGCCGGGGAGGGCCGGTGGAGATCTCCATGCTGGAGTCGCTGGCCGAGTGGATGGGGCATCCGCTGCACCACGGGATGCACGGGGGCGAGGCCCCGGCGCGCACGGGCGTCGCGCACGCCGTCATCGCGCCGTACGACGCCTATGCGACGGCCGACGGCGGTCAGGTGCTGCTGTCGGTGCAGAACGACCGCGAGTGGCGGCGGCTGGCCGAATCGGTGCTGGGCCGGCCGGAGCTGGGCGGGGATCCGGCGTTCGCGACGAACACGGCGCGGGTGGCGCACCGCGAGAAGACGGACGCGGTGGTGGCGCAGGCGCTGGCCGCGCTGGGGACGGCGGAGGCGATCGAGCGCCTGGAGGCGGCGGGTATCGCGTGTGCCCGCCTCAACACGGTCGCGGACGTGGCGGCCCACCCGCAGCTCGCCGCGCGCGACCGGTGGCGGGAGGTGGCGACGCCGGCCGGTCCGTTGCGGGCGATGCTGCCGCCGATCACACTGCCGGGCGGACCGGAGGCCCGGATGGGCGCGGTTCCGGCGCTCGGCGAGCACACGGACGCGGTGCTGCGGGAGCTGGGGCTCCCGGAGGAGGCACGGGCGGTGCTACGGCGGGAGGGTGTGGTGGCCTGACGTCCGGCCCGGGGGGGGCGGGGAGTTACTGTCGGGGGCGGTGGGGAAGCTGGTGCCCAGGAGCGGGGAGCCACTGCCCGGGCGGTGCGGGCTGCTGCCGGTGGGGGCGTGGCCCCTCCCGGCTCGTCTCCTTGAGGCCGACGGCCTTGGGTACGTCGGATGGGGAGCCCAACCTTCGCCGCGATCCTCTGCGGGGACAACCCTGCACGGCCCCGCCCCGGCCGTCGCCCGGCTGCGGACCGTGGGCCCGTAGCCGGGGTGACCTTGCG
Organism: Streptomyces ficellus; assembly: GCF_030406405.1. GTDB lineage: Bacteria > Actinomycetota > Actinomycetes > Streptomycetales > Streptomycetaceae > Streptomyces > Streptomyces ficellus_B. The sequence goes on along the minus strand of NZ_JAUEPL010000005.1, from coordinate 117,613 downwards.
CAGCGGGTGGGTACGGGCCGGTCGGCGTGCGGGTGTCGTCAGGGGCGGTGGGTGCTTCCGCCCCGGGTCAGCCGTGGTTGCCGAAGAGGGAGCGGCGCAGGCGGCGCAGCGGGGCGAAGAGCCTGACGCGTGCGCTCTTGCTCGTGTGGGCGACGTCACGCGATGTCAATTCCCGCATGAGCAGGGTCGCTTCGGCCGTCTCACGCTGCGGGACGGCCGGACCGCCGAGCACCGAGAGATGCCGGTCGAGGCGCGAACTGGTCGCGCTGCTCCCGCACGTGATGGCAGGCACACGAGGCCTGCTGCGCACTGTTATCTGTTCCATGTCACTCCCCACCCGTACGAGGGCACCCGGCCGCTGCACATTAACCCTATCGTCCCCGCATCACACTCGTGTATCCCGGTGGCGGGATTCACCACACATGTACGAGGGTTGACGACTACCCTCCGAATACGACTGATTCCAGCGTGAGTTGGACATACACGTACCCACGCCGGGAAGGGAGAACCCCCTGTGAGCGAACGGCCGGACGCGGCACGTGTGGTGGCGGGGCGTTACCGATTGCTGAGCCCGCTCGGGCAGGGCGGCATGGGTGTCGTGTGGCGCGCCCGGGACGAGGTGCTGGGCCGTGAGGTCGCGGTCAAGGAGGTGCGGGCACCGGCCGGTCTCGGCGACGCCGACGAGCGGCGGCTGTACGCGCGGCTGGAGCGGGAGGCGTGGGCCGCCGCGCGGATCTCGCACCGGGGCGTGGTGACCGTGTACGACGTGGCGATCGAGGACGGCCGGCCCTGGATCGTGATGGAGCTGGTGCGCGGGCTGACGCTCGCCGAGACCCTCGACGCCGAGGGCCCGATGCCACCGCGGCGGGCCGCCCACATCGGGGCCGAGGTGCTGGCCGCGCTGCGTGCCGCGCACGAGGCGGGGGTGCTGCACCGGGACGTGAAGCCGAGCAATGTGCTGCTCGCCAACGACGGACGGGTGGTGCTGACGGATTTCGGGATCGCCACGGTGGAGGGCACGTCCAACCTGACCATGACGGGTGAGCTGGTCGGTTCGCCCGAGTTCCTGGCGCCGGAGCGGGCGCTCGGGCAGACGCCCGGCCCCGCGTCCGACCTGTGGTCACTGGGTGTGCTGCTGTACGCGGCGGTGGAGGGCCACTCGCCGTTCCGGCAGCACACGCCGCTCAGCACGCTGCGCGCGGTGGTGGACGAGGAGCTGCCGCCGCCGCGCCGGGCGGGTCCGCTCGCGCCGGTCATCGAAGGGCTGCTGCGCAAGGACCCGGCCGAGCGGCTCACGGCCGAGGAGGCCGAGCAGCAGCTGCGCGTCGTGGGCGCCGGCGGAAGCCCGCGTACGGCGCCGGTCCCGGCGGACGGACTCGCCCCCACGGTCGTCGCCGGGGCGTTCCCGGAGGGCACCACCGCACGGGTGCCTCCGTACGGGGTCGCGGATACCACCGCGACGGCCGGCGGCGTTCCGGAGCGGTCGTCGCGGCGTCCCGTGGCCCTGCTGGCGGCGGGTCTCGCCGCCCTGTTGCTGGCGGCCGGCGGGCTCACGTACGCCCTGCTGCGTGACGACGACCCGGGCGGTGGCGGCGGCATCGGCGCCGGTGCCACCTCACCGGGCGTGACCTCCCTGCCCAGCGCCACCCCGACCGGCGGCAACGACACGGCACCGCCACCCCCGCCCAGCAGCCCGCCGCCGCCGGAGACGAGCGGCACCGCGCAGTCGGTGAGCGTGTACGCCCAGGCCGTGCGGGGGAGTTACCGCGGGACGTGTCCGCCACCGGAGGCCGAGGCTCCGTCCTTCAGCGCCACGATCACCGTGGGCCGCACGCCCGCCTCCGTCGAGTACCGCTGGGTGACGGAGAGCGGTGAGAGTTCCGGCCCGGGCTGGAGGACGGTGGAGTTCGCCTCCGGCGGTCCGGCCGAGCGGCGGGTGGAGCATACGGAGCTGACGTACAAGCAGGGGGAAACGCACCGCGACCGGGTCCGGGTGGAGGTCCGGAGCCCGGCCGGGGCGCGTTCCCCCTGGGTGGGCTTCTCGGTCACGTGCGAGGACGAGTCGCCGACGGGCGGGACTCCGACCGGCGAAACGCCGTCACCGAGCGGTTCCGTTACACCGAGGCCCTGAAGGTGGTCAGGTAGCCGCCGGACTGTCCGGCGGCGGTGGGGTGGTAGGACTCGCCGATGTTGATCCAGTTCACGCTGTGCAGCCAGGAGGCGCTCGAGCAGATCTCGTGTCCCGTGAAGGCGGGGACGACGTCGGAGAAGCTGTAGCCGTGGTCGGCGGCGCGTTTGGCGGTCGCCGCGTTGAGGTGGTCGGCCGCGTTGTTGATGGCGCGGCGTTCGTTCTCGGTCATGCCGGCGACGCAGCTGCCGCCGAGCTTGTAGAACCGGGGGTAGCCGAGGACGACGACGCGCGCCGAGGGCGCCTTGGTTCTGATGGCCGAGTACACCGAGTCGAGGCGGCCGGGCAGGGTGGTGTCGACGTAGCGCTTGGCCTCGTTGATGCGTGCGATGCACGTGGCCTCGGACTGGAGGACGCAGGTGGTCATCACATCGGCGAATCCGGCGTCGTTGCCGCCGATGGTGATGGAGACGAGGTCGGTGGCGGAGGAGAGGGGTCCGAGCTGGCCGGCCGTCACGTCGTTGGTACGGGCGCCGGAGCAGGCGGTGAACGCGAAGGAGGCGGGTGAATTGGCGGCCGCCCACAGGGCGGGGTAGGCGCGGGGGGTGCGCTTGCAGGTGCCGCTGGAGGCGTCGTAGGCGCCGGCGCCCACTCCGGAGGAGTACGAGTCGCCGAGGGCGACGTAGTCGAGGGCTGCGGCCGACGAGGCGGCCTGCGCCGCTCCTGCCCCGGTGAGGGTCAGGGCGGCGCCGAGGAGGAATGAGGTCGTGAAAGCCGCGGCTCGGGACAGTTTCATGGAACCTCCCTTTAGCAGGATTTCTGCCTGAAAATGTCGTAGCAGTGGGGAGTGTCCATGCCAATAGCCCGGTCGGGGGTCGGTTGACGAAACGTCAGTGGCAACTCCGTACGGAGGGTCGATATCCGGGACTCCGGGGCTAAGTCTTCTCCCGTGGCCCTGATTTGACGGCGCGGCTGCCCGGCCGTCCCGGCCCGTGTTGGGCCGGTCGGAGGCGTGCGCGCCGATCGCTGGAATGGCGTCGGCACGGGCCCGGTCCGACGCGCCGTCTCGTGCTCCGTTCGGAGTCTTTCTGCCGCAGGGCGGCATTCGCGCGCCGCGGACAGTATGTGACGCCGCGTCACTGATGGCGGTGCGTTTTTCACTCACCCGAATGAGGGAACTGCCCAGCGGCAGGGCGGGACCGTGCTCGCCCGGACACGTACGTAAACGCCGTGCGTGGAACGCGTGTGTGCCGGATCATGGGGCGCATGCCTGCCAACCCCCAAGACGCTCTGCCGATCCGGCTCACCGTCGACGACAGCGACTCCCCTGCCGACGTCGTCGACGCGCTGTTCCTCGGGCGCTTCGCGACGGGCGAGCAGCCGTACGCGCACAGCTCCACGATCGACCGCGTCAGGCCCGGCGCCACCCTGCTCCCGCCGGGCGCCACGGTGCTGCGCGCCGCCCGCGACGACGACCGCAAGGCCACGCTCGCCGAGGGCGAGGGCTGGACGCTGCTGGTCTCCCGCTGGAACCGGGGCGCCGATGTGACGGTCACGGCGGTGGACTCCGAGCTGGCGGCGAAGGTGCTCAAGCAGGCGACGGACGGCGCGCAGGACGAGCCCGAGCCGCAGCCCGAGAACGTGACCATGGGTTTTTGGTACGTGTCGCCGCGCCGCGGCCCGTACCGCACGACACGCCAGATCGCCGCCGGTACGTGGGACGAGGTGCGGCCCAACTACACGGCGCCGGTCGCCGACGCGATGGGCCGGCTGATGAAGGTCACGCCGGACGACATCGGTGGGCGGCTGCTGCTCCTGCACGGCCCGCCGGGCACGGGCAAGACGTCCGCGCTGCGTACGCTGGCCCGGTCATGGCGGGACTGGTGCCAGGTGGACTGCGTCCTGGACCCCGAGCGGCTGTTCAACGACGTCGGATACCTGATGGACATCGCGATCGGCGAGGACGAGGGCACCGCGAAGGGCCGTTGGCGGCTGCTGCTCCTGGAGGACTGCGACGAGCTGATCCGCGGTGAGGCCAAGCACACGGCGGGCCAGGCCCTTTCGCGGCTGCTGAACCTGACGGACGGGCTGCTGGGCCAGGGGCGAAACGTCCTGGTCGGCGTCACCACCAACGAGGACCTGGAGCGGCTGCACCCGGCGGTGGTCCGCCCCGGCCGGTGCCTCGCCCGCATCGAGGTCGGCCCGCTGACCCGGCCCGAGGCCCTGGCCTGGCTCGGCAGGGAGGCCCACGGGCGGGAGGAAGCCGTCGGCCGGGACGGCGCGACGCTGGCGGAGCTGTACGCGCTGCGCCGCGGCACCGGCCCGGCGGCGATCCCGGACCAGGGGCGCGGCGCGGACGCGGGGCTGTATCTCTAGGACCGCCCGTACGTGGCGCGCAGCGCGTCCTTGACGGCCGCCTCGGCGGCGGCGCGGGACAGCCCCAGGCGGTGGGCCTCGGCGGCGTACGCGGCGGCCGCCGCCGCTGCCTGCCGCTCGGCGGCATCGCCGGCGGCGGCGATGAACGTGCCGCCCCGGCCGCGCGTCTCGATCACGCCGTCCGCCTCCAGCACCCGGTACGCCTTGGCCACCGTGTTCGCGGCCAGGCCCAGCTCCTGTGCGAGGCCCCGGACGGTGGGCAGTTTGCAGCCGACGGGGAGCCGGCCGGAGCGGGCCTGCGCGGAGATCTGGGCGCGCAGCTGTTCGTACGGGGCCGTCGTGGAAGCCGCGTCGATGGAGATCTTCAAGGTCACCGCCCGATTGTCCCCCAGCGCACCGAAATTGGGAGGCGACCATGGCCGGACCGCGCGTACCGTCCGGCGTCATGACTGTCATCGTGCGTGATTTCCGTCCCGAGGACGCCGACGCCGTGAGCAGGGTGCGGCGTGCCGCGCTGCCCTTCGAGGTGACGACGCCCCGCTCGGTCCTGTTCCATGTCGAGTCCGCCAACCCGGCCGGCAAGTACCGGCTGTTGATAGCCGAGATGGACGGCGAGATCGTCGGCACGGCGCAGGTCGGCGTCGCGTACGAGTCCGGAACCCCGGGTCAGTCGTACGCCAATCCGCAGGTCCATCCCGGCCGTCGCGGGCAGGGCGCGGGCGGGCTGCTGCTGCGTACGGCCGAGGAGCACCTGGCGGCCGAGGGCGCGGTGGAGGTGTACGCCTGGGTACTGGACGAGCCGGAGTTCCGGGCGTTCGCGGAGAGACGCGGCTACCGGCCCACCCGGTCCGCGCACTTCCAGCGGCTAGACCTGGCGGGCGGCACCCTGCCGGAGCTGCCGGCGAGGCTCCCGCCGGGCGTCGAGCTGCGCACCGCCGCCGACTACACCGCCGACCCCCGCCCGATGTTCCAGGCGGACGCCGAGGTGACGTCCGACGAGCCGAGCGACATCGGCGCGGAGCTGGACGACTACGAGGACTGGCTGGCCCACACCTGGAACAACCCGCTGCTCGACCTCGGTCTGTCCACGGTCGTGCTGGTGGACGGCGAGGTGGCGGCCTTCACCGCCGCGCACACGGACGGCGAGCGGCGTTACTGGTCGGGCATGACCGGCACCCTGCGCGCCCACCGGGGGCATGGCCTGGCCAAACTCGCGAAGACGGATTCGCTGCGCAGGGCGCGCGCGGCGGGCTGCACGGACGCGTTCACGAGCAACGACGCCGAGAACGGGCCGATGCTGGCGATCAACAAGTGGTTCGGGTACGAGGTCTGCGCGACGGAGGTACGGCATGTCCGCACGTTCGGTTGACGTACGCCTGGTCAAGGCCGGGCGTACGAAGATCCGCTACCCGGCCGAGGTGGTCGCCGACGACGGTACGCACCTGACCGTGCGCGCCCCGTGGGCGGCGGACGGGGTGCGGGACTTCGGGTTCGTACGGTTCGAGCCGGGTGACGTCTTCGTGGAGCACTACTGGCGCGACCGGTGGTACGCGGTGAAGGAGGTGCGGTCCGCCGACACCACGCTCAAGGGCTGGTACTGCGACATCACCCGGCCGGCCGTCGTGGGCGAGGGCGAGGTGGTGGTCGAGGACCTGGACCTTGACGTGTGGGTGTCGGCGGACGGCACGCGGGTGGTGCGCCTGGACGAGGACGAGTTCGAGGCGAGCGGCCTCGCGGACCGGGACCCTCAGGCGGCGACGGCCGCCCGTGCGGCCCTGGACGTACTGGAGGGCCTCGCCCGCGAGGGCCGGCTGCCGGGTCAGGAGACTGGCTTGCGGTAGTGGACGCGGTCGTACGGGCCGTCGGCATGCCGCTTGACGACCTCGTAGCCGTACCGCTCGTACAGCTTCCCCGCCGCAACGTCCGCCGCGTGGTCCGCCTCCATCGGGGCCGGTACGAGGCCGGTCCGCTCGATGTGGTGGTGGTAGGCCGCGTCGGTCAGGGCCTTCACGCGGGGGACGTCGTCGGCGGTCGCGGGGCGAATCGTCATACCGGCAGATGACGACGGCGGGTGATCACCTTCTTCAGCAAGGGCCAGGCCAGCAGGATCACGATCACGGCGTACACGGTCACCGAGAACGGGGTGTTGACCAGGCCCGTCACGCTGCCGTCGCTGATCTGGAGCGCCCGGCGCAGCTGCTGTTCGGCGGCCGGGCCGAGGATGACGCCGATGACGGCGGGCAGCACGGGCAGGCCGTAGCGGCGCATGCCGAATCCGATCAGGCCGATGATCAGCAGGATCACCAGGTCGAGGGTTTCACCGCCGACCGCGTACGCGCCGGTCGCCGCGAAGAAGAGGATTCCGGCGTAGAGGTACGGGCGCGGGACGCGCAGCAGCTTCGCCCACAGGGGCGCGAGCGGCAGGTTCAGCGCGAGCAGCAGCACCATGCCGACGAAGAGGGAGGCGATCAGGCCCCACACCAGGTCGGGTTCGCGCTCGAAGAGCAGCGGGCCCGGCTGGATGCCGTACTGCTGGAAGGCGGCGAGCATCACGGCGGCGACGGCCGTCGTGGGCAGGCCCAGCGTGAGCATGGAGACCAGGGTGCCCGCCGCCGAGGCGGACGCGGCCGACTCCGGTCCGGCCACGCCCTCGATGGCGCCCCGCCCGAACTCGTCCTTGTGCTGGGACAGCCGCTTCTCCGTCACGTACGACAGGAAGGTCGGGATCTCCGCGCCGCCGGCCGGGATCGCGCCGAACGGGAAGCCGATGACCGGCCCGCGCAGCCACGGCTTCCAGGTCCGCTTGACGTCCGCCTTGCCGAGCCAGGGCCGCCCGACCGGGATCGCGTCGCCGCTGGTGCGCCGCAGGTGTGCGGCGACCCACAGGGCTTCGCCGATCGCGAAGAGGCCGACCGCGACGATGACGACGTCGATGCCGTCGGCGAGCTGGAGCGAGCCGAAGGTGAGCCGCTGCTGGCCGGTCATCTGGTCCAGGCCGACGAGGCCGAGGGTGAGCCCGATGAGCAGGGACGCCAGGCCGCGGATGCGGGACGAGCCGAGCACCGAGGTCACGGCGATGAAGGCGAGCACCATGATGGCGAAGTAGTCGGGCGCGCCGATGTCGACCGCGAGCGCGGCGACGGTCGGGGCGAGGACGACCAGCAGGATCGTGCCGATCATGCCGCCGGCGAAGTGGCCGCCCGCGGCCGCCGCGAGGGCCTGGGCGCCGCGGCCCGCCTTGGCCATCGGGTTGCCCTCGATCGCGGCGACGACGGCCGCGCTCTCACCGGGCGTGTTGAGCAGGATGGAGGTGGTGGAGCCGCCGAACATGGCGCCGTAGTAGATGCCGGCGAACATGATGAACGCGCCGGTGGGTTCGAGTCCGTACGTCACGGGAAGCAGCAGCGCGACCGCCATGGCCGGGCCGATGCCGGGCAGGACGCCGATGGCCGTGCCGAGCAGCACCCCTATCGCGGCCCACAGCAGGTTGATGGGGGTCAGGGCCGTGCCGAAGCCGTCGAGGAGGGAGTTCAGGGAATCCATCAGAGCACTCCCATCAGCGGGCCACCGGGCAGGGGGACACCGAGCAGGTTGTTGAAGACGACGTAGGTGACGAGGGAGAGGACGGCAGCGATCAGCGGGTCGCGGTCGGCGCGGCGGCTGCCGAGCGCGTACGCGGAGCCCCAGAAGAGCAGCGCGCCGGCGATGGGGAAGCCGAGCGGGCCGATGAGGACGGCGCCCGCGAGGAAGACTCCGGCGAGCAGCAGGACCGTACGCCAGTCGCTGGGTTCGGACAGGTCGATGTCCTCGCCGGTCTCGGCCTCGCCGCGGCCGCCGCGCAGGACGTCGACGGTGAGGAGGACGGCGACGGCGAGGAGGCCCCCGCCGACGACGAGCGGTACGGTCCTCGGCCCGACCGGCCCGCGCTGGCCGGTGTCGACGTTCATGGTCAGCGCGTCCGTGAGGACGAGCACGCCGATCACGGCGAGCAGCAGGCCGACCCCGAGCTCGGAGTGCTCCCGCAGCCAGGCGCGGCGGCTTCGTGCGAGGGGTGTGGTCACAGTCCCAGCTCCTTCAGGACGGAGTCGACGCGCTCGTTCTGTGTGTCGAGGAACTCCCCGAACGCGTCCCCGGCGAGGAAGGCGTCGTCCCACCCGTTCTTCTTCAGGGATTCCTGCCACTGCGGGGAGGCGTGCAGCTCGCTGACGAGCCCGATGAGCTTGTCGCGCTCGGCGTCGGACAGGCCGGGCGGGGCGACGATGCCGCGCCAGTTGGTGAACTCGGTGTCGAGCCCCGCCTCGCGGAGGGTCGGCGCGTCGAGGCCGGGTACGCGTTCGGGCCCGGTGACGGCGAGGAGCCGCAGCTCGCCCGCCTTGATCTGGTCGAGGTACTCCCCGACACCCGAGACACCGAAGGCGACCTTGTTGCCGAGGATGGAGGCGAGCAGTTCGCCGCCGCCGTCGAAGGGGATGTAGTTCACCGACTTCGGGGAGATCCCGGCGGCCTGCGCCATCAGCATCGGCGCGAGGTGGTCGGGCCCGCCGGGTGACGAGCCGCCGCCCACGGGGAGCTTGGCGGGGTTCTTCCTCCAGGCGGCCAGCAGGTCGTGGATGCTGTTGTACGGGGAGTCCTTGGCGACGACCACGATGTCCTGCTCCTCGGTGAGCCGGGCGATCGGGGTGGTGTCGGCGAGGGTCTTGGGGGATTTGTTGGTGTGTACGGCTCCGACGACGCCGAGGCCCATGGACATGGCGAGCTTGCCGTTGCCGTGCTCGCCGGCGAGCCGGGTCAGGCCGACGGTGCCGCCGGCGCCGGGCAGGTTGAAGACCTCGATGTTGTGGGTGAGGCCCGCGTCCTCGGCGTTCTTGGCCGCGGTGCGCGCCGTGATGTCGTACCCGCCGCCTGGCGTGTTGGGCACCATGAGACGCAGACCGGGGATCTGTGTGCCGGTGTCGGAGCCGCTGCCCGCAGAGAGCAGCGGCGGCCCGACGAGCACCAGCAGCGCCGCCCCGAGGAGGGCGAGAGGGGTGCGCAAACGCACGTGTGCCGCCTTTCGGACCGTGTCTTTTCGGACGTGAAGTGGCCCACATGTTGCCCTCGCGTTAAGAACCTGTCTCCCTTCCGCAATCAACGGACGTTGTGGTCCTTGTGGTCGCGACCTAGCGTGGCGCCGTGACGAACGTGCTGGTGGTCGACGACGACTTCATGGTCGCCAAACTGCACAGCCGCTATGTGTCCGCGGTGGACGGTTTCACGGTCGTCGCGGTGGCGCACAGCGGTGCCGAGGCGCTGCGCGCGGCCGAGGCGCTCCGCCCCGACCTGGTGCTGCTGGACATCTACCTGCCCGACATGGACGGGATCAGCGTGCTGCGCGCCCTGCGGGCGGCGGGCCACGGCGTCGACGCGCTGTTCATCACGGCGGCCCGGGACGCGGGCACGGTCCGCTCGGCGCTGCGCGCCGGGGCCCTGCACTATCTGATCAAGCCGTTCAGCCAGGCGGCGCTGCGCGAACAGCTGCTGCACGTGGCATCGCTGCGCAGCCGCCTGGACACGCTGGACCAGGCGCGGCAGGAGGACGTCGACCAGATCTTCGGCACCCGCCCGCCCGGCTCCCGCGAGCTCCCCAAGGGCCTGGCCGCGCACACGGCCGACCTGGTGGAGCGCATCCTGCGCGACCATCCCGCGGGCCTGTCGGCCACGGAGTGCGCCGAGGCGGGCTCCCTCTCCCGCGTGAGCGCCCGCCGCTACCTGGAGTACTTCGCGGAAACGGGCCGCGCCGAGGTCTCGCTCCGCTACGGCGGCACGGGCCGCCCGGAACGGCGGTACCGGCGGGTGGGGTGACCTGCGTGGGGGTCCACCGTCCTGGGGGCCCGGCGGCGACACCGGCAGCGGCATCCGGGTGTGCTTTCTGAGCGGCCTCTTAGCGTCGCCTTAAGCGACGCGCGGCACGACCACCCTTGTGCCGTTGCAGGTCGGGGCGTGTACGGCCGACAGCCCAGTACTGGGATCCTCGGGCCGGGGAGCCAAAGGGGGAGCCACGGCTCCGCTCAGCTCCCCCACGGGCGCCTACGGGTTAGCAACTCCCCCGCCATCAAAGATGTCGTCCATGGCTTCGGCTCCCTCCGTGATGACGGGCCGCAACTGCTTACGGTAGACAGTCTCCGTAACGATCGTGGTGCTGTGACCGACGACTCGCGCGATCACTTCGATCGGGATCCCGTGATCGGAGAGCAGTGAAACGAAGCTGTGCCGCAGCTCTCGCGGTGTCCACTTCTCGGGCTGGTCGAAGCCGGCGCGCCGCAGCAGCGCTCGGAAGCTCCGCCGAACCTGGTCCGCAGTGCGTTGATCGCCGCTGTCTGTCCCGAACACGAACCCCTCTGGGTCCCAGGCCAGCCCAAGGGCCTCTCTCCTTCGTCGCTGCTCGGCCCGATGCTCTTTGAGCACGGTGACGACCTGTCGCGGCACCGCCAGGGTTCGCCGACTTTTACGCGTCTTCATCTCGCCCCGCCGGCGCACGGACCGCCACACCTCAATGTGCGGCACCACTCCCTCAGCAGGCGAAAGATGCACGTGGTTCCACTTGAGTGGCCTCACCTCCTCTGTACGGATTCCTACGAGCAGCGACACAACGACATAGGCATGGATCCAGCTCCCCTCTGCGGGGCCGGACAGGACAGCCTTCGCCTGCTCCAGCGTCAAAGATTTACTGGGGCGGCCGACCTGACCTTCGGGAGTCTCGACCAACTCCGCCACGTTCCGGGAGACCTTGTCATGCCGTTGTGCGTGTGTGATGGATCGCCGCAAAATCGAATGCACCATCGCGAGTGAACTAGTGGCTAGCACTTCCGACTGTTCGTCGAGCCAGCAATCAACTGCGTCAGCCGACAAGTCACGCAGCTTCGCCTTGCCGAGATCCGCAATGACGTGATTGTCCGCGAGGCTGCGATAGGTGCTGATGCTGTTGGGGTCCCTTCCTTTAAGCCCCTTGGCCAGCCAGTCATTTACTGCCTGGCCCACCGTGTACTGGGCCGATGACTTGGCACCCGACTGCTTCAGCTCAGCTCGAAGCTCTCGCAGCTTGGCACGTACTTCGGTCTTGGTCTTGCCTGACACCTTGGGACGCTTTCGCTTGCCAGCCGGGGTGTACCCCAATGAAATGGCGCCCACGTATCGATTCTTGGAGGCGTCCCAGTAGATCGAATCTTCACCATTTGCCGCCTTACGGGGGCGACCGGCGGTCTCACTCATGAGGATTCCCTGTGGTTGCGTAAGTGTGGGGCTGGACCGATACCGGTCCAGCCCCACATGGGGAATTGGTCAGGATGCCGTCGTTTCCGACTCACGCTTGAGCAGGTCGACGTATTCGTCGATGTACTCCGTGGGCACCAGCCGACGACGCCCAAGCCGGACTGTGCGCAGCCGCCCAAGGCGGATCTGTTCGTAGATGACTGTGCGCTTCACTCCCAGCAGCTCGGCCGCAGCCTCGACACGGTGAAGCCGGGGCTGGACCGTGGAGGCGGCAGGGACCCTTTCCATCTGTCCATGGCTCCTTCGGTGCTGTTTCAGAGGGGGTGCTCCCTCCTGGTGGATCCGCAACATCCGCCACGCCGCAACATTGCTGGTCAGCGTCCTAAATCTGTGGCGGATGCCGGTTCTGTTGCGGATAGGTGCCGCCACGCGGAGGCGTGGCGGCACCTGTCGGTGGGGCTGGTCAGCCGACGATGCGGAGTTGGCGTGTGTCGGTTTCCGCGAACATGTGGCGGCCCTCGGAACCGTCTTCCGCCACAGATTCGCCCTCGTTGACCTGCGGTGTTGCGGCTGTTGCGGATGTTGCGGATTCTCCGGGGTCCGGGGGGCAGTAGCGGGCCCAGGCGTCGCTGAGATCCTCCGCGTAGTAGCCCTTCGGGGTCGCGCTGCCGACGCGGATCCCACGGGGCTTGATCGGGGTGTTGTCGGGCCGCACGTACTGGCTCAGGAGCTTGGACAGGGCGCGAGCGGTGAGCGGCTTGCTGCTCTGTCCGTCCTCGCTCAGGTCGGACCAGGGAGCGTCATCGAGCTGGAGGAGGACTTCCAGGATGGCGGCGGTGGGCATGCGGTCCACGCCGCAGAACACGCGGTCACGCAGGTCCGTGAGCAGCTTGACGCCGAGGGAGGCCTGGTCGCCTTCGGATGCGGCCTTGATGAGTGCGACGCACGCTGTGCGGGCCCGCTCGGGCCAGTGCCCGCCGGCCGCGTCCGCGACCGCGAGCAGCGGCTCCCATACGTCCGCGGGTCGGTCCGTGACGCCCTCGGGCATCTCCGGCCATGCGTTCGCGATCTGGTCATGAATGGTGGCTGTCCACTCCGCGAGCCGGTCCCGCAGCGCGTGGCCCTGCTTTTCGTGGACGCGGCGCCGGTAGGGCTCGCACTTCTCGTTGGGAGCCTTCTTGCGCATGCGGATGATGACGGAGCGGGTCAGGATCGTGTCGGGCAGCGAGCCGAGACCGGCCATGGCGACCGCGCAGAACGAGTCGAACCAGCCTGCCTTCTGCTCGGATCCCTCTCCCACGCAGCGCAGGGACTTCGCGCCACGCCGGTAGCCGGAGTTGAGGAACCCGCGGACCTCTTCGTTCCCGCCGGCCTTCGGTCCAAAGACGGTATCGATCTCGTCGAACAGCAGCGTCGGCGTTCCCGCATCCGCCGCCACCAGCCGGAACAAGGCGTTGGCTGAGGCGTTGACGGTGGTCGCGGACCGAGGGGTGAGCGTCTCGATGATCTCCAGCGCGCGGGACTTTCCGGACCCGGGTTCGGGGCTCAGGAAGGCGATGCGGGCGGTCCCGTCGAGTGCGTCGATGAGGTGGGCGTGGGCGTCCCACAGCGTGACGGCGACGTATGCGTGTTCGGTCGGGAAGACGTTGAAGCGGCGGTGGAAGGCTTCCACCTCGTCGAGCAGGGCCGCTCCGTCGATGGACGGCGCGGGCTGGTTGGTGCTGGTCATGCGGCGGTCCTCCCTTCCTGGGAAGCGGTACGAAGGGGGCAGGGGGCTCGGTGGGCGGTGTGCTCCTCGATGAGGGCGAGCACCTTGGTGTGTCCGACGGCGCTGCGGTCCCGTCCGCACACGCACGACGACGTGGCGGTTGGGACCGTGCCGCGTCCGGGTGCGGTGACCCGCAGCAGGGCGACGATCTGGCGCCCGTCGCCCGGGTGCGGGTCAGAGCCAAGAGCAGAAGGGACGCCTTCGGCGACGCCCCTTCGGTCGCCCACGGCCGCCGGTAGCGTGCCCCGTTCGGCGGCGTGCGGCCGGTCCGTGGTCGGGGCCAGGCTCTTAGAGGGCGGGGGCGGGGTCATGCGGGCCGCCTGGGACTGTTGTGGGCGATCGACCAGTCCAGCCCACGCCGGATCACGTCGTCGTAGTAGCGCTCCGGCTGTGTGGCATTGCCGGCCGCCGCCCTACTAAGAGCCTCCTCGACTTCCGCGCGGGTCAGGTCGCCGGTGGCGATCAGCCGCCCGAGGGCTCGTGCGGCTCGCAGCAGGGTGTGGTTGCGGGTGCCGTCGGCTGCGGTAGCGACCGCCTGGGTCTCATTGCGCAGTGCTGCGGCGGCATACCGCGAGGCGCTGGTGGCCAGCGGCACCGGGCCCGGCTGCGGCGTCCGGCGCGGGCCCTGGAGCGCCTCGCACAGCCAGCCGGGCAGCGGGGCGACGGGCCGGTCGTCCACCACCACGTACGAGCCACCGGGCGTGATACTGCCTGGGGCGACGACATACCCACCACCGGCCCGGGTGTCGACCAGCGGGGCGAGCGTGCCGGCCGTGTTCGTCAGCCGAACCCCGGGCGGTGCTGTGAAGTACAGATGCATGCCCCCGCTCGCAGTCCGCACGGTGCGGGTGGTCGGGACGCGCTGCCCGGCGCGCTCGCAGAGCGCCTTGAAGGTCGTCACGCCGCTAGGCGTGTCCGAACTGCTGTTGTTCTTCGGCATGTCCAGGTCGATCACCAGCAGCCCGCTGGGGCCGGTGGCGATCCCGACGTTGAACGGCCGGCCGCACCACGCGCGGTGGATGCGGGCAGGGTCGGTGGTGGCGCGCTCCTCCCACTTGCGGTGCCCGCTGGCGCACTCACCAGTGCGGGGACACCGCTCCTCTCCGTGCAGCGCGGGGCGCTTGCTGCCCGGACGGAGCGGGAAGACGTGCCAGCCGCGTTCGGCTGCGTCCAGCGCTGCACGCAGCAGGTGGTTGTTCATGCGGCCACCGTCCAGGGCCTCAGGCTGGTGAGCGCAGCCTTGCCGATGTGCTGGGTGTAGGCGGGCGGGATGGCCTCGGTCAGCTCCTCGCGGACGTCGGTCCACGTGATGCCCATGGCGGTCTGCATCTCCGGCACCGTGGCCTTACCGCCACCGTCCCCGTACGGGGCGACGTAGGGGCCGTCACGGTAGACGCCGTGTCGGTAGCCGCGCACGTAGCCCCGGTGCCGGGGGTGCTTCGGCTGCTCGGTGGTCCAGCGGCCGAGTTCGAAGTTCCGGTGTCGCAGCACTCCGAGCCCGAACATCTCGCCGCACAGCCACAGGTCTTTGCGGATCTTCGCTCGGCCGTTGGGCTGCTCGATCACGTACGGCAGCCCCGTAACGTCCAGCAGAGCGCGAGTCGGGGCGACCAGGTCGACATGGGTGCGGCCCCAGCCTTGGGACCGGTTCGTGCCCACACTCAGCGCGCACTTGGCCTGACAGGGTGGAGAGGCGTGTACGAACGCGTACCGCTCGATCTCCCCCGACACGATCAGCGCGGCCAGGTACTCCAAGGCGTCGCCCTGGTACAGGGGGAAGGGGTAGTTGGGTCGGGGCGCGATGTCGACGCCGGTGACGTCGAACCCGGCGCGGTGGTAGCCCATGGCGGCGCCGCCGGCGCACGAGTACAGGTCCAGCAGTAACGGCCGGGGGCCGTCTCGCCGGATGGGGATCGGGTGAGTCATTCTGGAGGTCTCCAGTTCTGTAGAGAGTGCTGGCAGGCGAGGGCGGCCCGAGGCTTTGGCGAGACGCGGGCCGCCTTCGGCGTTGTCAGAACGGCGGTTCGTCGCTGTGGTCGCTGGTGGCCCACGGGTCGGGGATGGTGCGGCGGCGGAGGCGGGGCAGGCGCGGGAGGGGCAGCACCGTCCAGCGGCGCTGTTCGTCCCAGCAGGGGCAGGGCTCCCAGTTGGTGCCCTCGTACTCGCCGGTTTCGGGGTGGCCGTAGTCGCGGTTGTGGCCTCCCTCCCCGCCGCACGCCCAGCAGTCGGGGCGGGGGGTGTCGGCGAGGATGAGGGCGCGTCGGGGCCAGATGACATGGCGGATGCGCAGGCGCGGCATCGGCGGGGCTCCTCAGTGGTGGTTGATGGTTCCGCTCGCACGGCCGAACAGGCCGGTGGCAGTGATGTTCTGCGTGATGTACGCCGGTCCGCCCTTGCCTCCTCGTCGGCAGGCGCCGAGGAGGACCGGGAGGGCGACGGCGCCGGCAGCGATGAGGGCGACGGCGGCCCACAGGGCGTGACTCATGGCGATCAGTCCCGGTGCGGCGTAGGAGAGGCCGATACCGGCGGCCGCGATGCCGCCGCCGATCGTCGGCGTGAGCAAAGCCGTGGTCTTGGCCCAGGTCGGGACCGGCCGCGCGGCGACCGGCTGCGCCACCGGCGCCATGGCCGGGGGCTGGACGTAGGCGAGGGTCCGCATCCCGTTGGGGAGGGTGACCCAGTCGACCCCGGGCGGGATCTCGTCCGGCAGCATCACCGGGCGCGGTATCGGCTGCGGCAGTCCGGTCAGGGCGGTGATCTCGTACGGGTTGTCGGAGTCCACAACGTGGTCCCTTCAACAGCTCGGGCAGCACCCCGTGGTGGGGTGCTGCCCGGTGCTCGGCTTGTCGTGTCGCTTGTCGTGTCGCTTGTCGCTTGTCTTGTCTTGTCGCTTGTCGCCTTGCAGGTCAAAGCCCGTTTCCGGTCCCCACGGGGCAGCCCAGCGGCCTTCGAGCCGCCGGGGCGACAAGCCGACAGCAGGTCATCTCTCGGGGCGTTGTCAGTGGCTCCGGTTACTGTGCGGAGCGTTGGGCCGGAACGGAGATCGTTAGGGACTCGCGGCCATGGGGGGTGGGTGTGGAAGGTCCCCGGCAGCCAGCTCGGGACTGGATTTGGTATCCGTGTCCCCACCCCCCACCTCTGCTCACGGGGCCTCGGGGGCGTGGCGGTGGTGCACGTAGCGGGTCTTGGTGCCCTCACCGACCCGCACCGCGATCCCCTCTTCCGCCCACGTCTTGAGCCAGCCGACGACCGTCTGCCGGGTGGTGCCGTGCTCGTCCGCGAGTGCGCGGGCGATCGCGGACGCCCCCGTGCCCTCCGGCCCGGCGGCCAGCAGCACCGCAAGTGCGGCTTCCTTGGCGGCGTTGTCCTCGCTGCGGAGCGCGGACAGGTTCAGCCCCGCCGTGGGCGGCTTCCCAGACGACGGAGCGTCCGTGCCGGGCTCGGGAGCGGTGGCGAACTGGGCGTCGATCTGCTCCCGGAACTTCCGCGCCAGCGCCTCCTCGTCCGTCTCCACGACGGGCGTCCGTTCGTCACGCAGGGCGGACAGGTTCAGCCCGCCCGCCAGGTAGCCCGAAGTTGGGGTCTGCGGTTCGGCCGGCGTGCTGCTGAGAGTGTCGTCGCGCATCCATGCGGTGCGAGCCATGTCCCAGCGGCGCGCGTAGTCCGGCCCGGCGGCCTTGGCCGACACGGCGTCCAGGGTGGGGTGCCGGTCGGAGGTGGCGGCGACGATGTCGCGGATCTGGTTGGGCAGGATCCGCCACGACTTGAACAGCCCTGCCGGTGACTCGGGGGTGCCCATGAACCCTGACCCCTTGTAGGGGGCTTGGTCGACGCGCAGGCCGCGTGAGCCGGGGAACTGCTTGCTCAGGTCCATGCCTTCGGTCTCGCCACCGGTCAGCGCGACACGGACTTTGGCTTCGCGGCGGATCATCAGGTTTCCCAGGACCGACCCGGTCGCCCCGAGAGCGGTCAGGACGGTGCGGATGCCCATGGCGCGGGCGATCCGGATCACTTCCAGGATCTTGGCTGCCAGGGCCCGTGAGGGCTTGTCCGGCGCGGCGAGGATCTCCGCCCCCTCGTCGATCACGAGCATGATCTGAGGGATCCGGTCGCTGATGGGCAGCAGGTCCGTGTTCGCCTGGGACATCAGGTCCTGGTAGGCCATCTTGCGGTGCTTGGCGATCCGCACCGCCGCATCCAGCATCGCCATGGCTTCCTCGTGGGAGGCGGCCAGCCAGTCAATGCCCGGTCGCATGCCGTCGGTGGTCTGGCCGCTGGATTCGAGTGCGGGCCGTACCCACGGCAGGCCGGCAGACCCGGCGTTGAGGTCGATGACCCAGGTGAGGACGTCGGTGGTGCGGGCGAACCCCGCGAGGATCGTGTGGACCATGTTCGTCTTGCCCGACCCCGTGGGCCCCACGACGAGCGCGCACTGTTCGCGGAGGTAGGCGCGGATCTCGTCCGCGTTCGTCCGAAGGCCCCACGGGATGCCGGTGTGCAGGGACAGGGGGCTGTAGTCGGCGGGGTAGGTGATTTCGGCTTCGAGGACGTTGACTGTGGTCACGTCGATCAGGACGCGGCCCTGGTCGATGCCCTGGGAGGCGGTGGCGGTGCAGCCGTGCGGCAGGCGGGCATCAGCGGACAGGCGGGCGGCTTCGCGGGCGATGCGGTCGTAGGTGGTGCCGCCCGCGGGGAGTTCGGCGTCGATGGTGAATCCGGTGCCGGTGGGCCACATCTCCACCGCCACCACCCGCACCGTGATCCCGCACACCCGCTGGATACGGTCCACCCACTCAGCAGCGATCGCCCGCCGCTCGGTGGACAGTTCACGAGCGACCTGCCGTTCAGCGGCGGCGATGGCCTCCAGCTCGCGCGCCTCCTCGTACAGCAGCGTGGCGCGAGCGGCGGCCCCCATGCCGACCCCGATGGTGGCCAGTGACCCGAGCGCGGCCCAGGACAGCGGGCCGGTGGTCATGGCCCACGTCGTCCAACCCGCCCCAACGAGCCACGATGCGGCCCGCATGGAGACGGTGCGAGCGGAGAGGCGGTCGCGGAGGCTGGTGATGGTGTGGCCGATCGCACCGGCCGTGCCGATGGCGAGTGCCCAGGTGGGGGGCATGCCGGTGGCGGCTCCAGTGGTGGCGACGGCGAAGGCTCCGGTGGTGGCGGACAGAGCGCCGGTCACGGGTCCGTGACCGGCGCTGTAGTCCCACACCGGCCCGGTGTTGGCCTGTGTGTTGGTGGTCATGGTCAGACGTTCCAGCCCTTCTCTGCCTGGTGGCCGTTGCGGGGGTCCTCGTGGCGGGCGATGTCCTGGGCGTGCACGTTGCGGAACAGCGGTCCCATGTCCTCCGCCACGGCGACGGCGGCCATGACGGCGCCGAAGGCGTCGTTGAACGAGCCCGCCACTTCCTTCTCCAGCGGGAACTCGCTGTCGGACCGCTCCGCGAGGATCTTCATCACGTTCGCCACGCTGGTCAGCGCTGCCGGCAGGCCTTCGACCATGGAGAGGATCTCCATGCAGCCGTCGGGGTCGTAGTTGCTGGCGGCGGCTTCCATCTCCGCCGCGTAGTCCTCGAACCGGAAACCAGACACGCTCTCTCCCTCACTAGCGGGCGTGGGTGTGGTGGGTGCGGCAGGGAGCAGACCGGCCGGGCGCTCGACCGTGTCCCCGATGTGCTCGGTGCCGTCGTCCTCGGCTTCCGCGTCGGCGGCGGCCTCCTCGTCCTGCTGCGCGTCGCGAATTGCCTGATCGCGGGCCGTGCGCTGGTCGCGTGCGGCCTTCATCAGGCGGGCGTAGAGGCGGCGGCCGGGGTTTTGCAGCCAGGCCCACCGCAGCTTGCGGCCGAGCGGCGTGGTGATGAGACCGACCAGCCCGAGCGCGCCGGCCAGCAGCGCAGCCAGCAGGCGGCGACCCTGGAACCGCGCGGCGGACCGCCACAGCGCCTTGCGGGCACGCTTGCGGGCGGGGGCCTTGCGTACCGCTGAACGCTGCTGGGCGACCGTGCCGCCGGTCTGCTGGTCACGCGTCTTACGGGCGCGGTCCACAGCGGCCCGGCGCATGGCCCCGGCCTTGTTCAGCCCTGCCGCGACCGCCCGGCCGACCATGCCCTTCTTCGCGGCCCCGGTGGTGCGGGCCTGCTGTTTGGCGTCCCGCCGGGCGTCGGCGATCTGGCGGCGGGCGGCGGTGGTCTGGGCTCGCTGCGCGGCACGCGACGGCGCCGTGGAGCGGGCCGCGTCCCGCAGCGCCTTGATCTGCCCGACCCGGCCACCGCGAGCCTTACCCGGCGCTGTCGAGGACAGGCCGGCTGCGCGGGCGAGACCGCTCCTTCCACCCCGGGAAGACGAGGGCTTTCCCAGGCTGGAAGGCGTGGCGAAGCGGCGGCCGGACGTACCCCGACCACCGGAGACACTTCCCACATTGCCTCGACTGCGACCAGCGGCCTTAGTGGCGCCGGCGTTCCCGTTACGGGACTGAGAGGGCACCGCCCGGGACAGCCCCCGACGCATCCCAGCGCGGGCGGAAGCGCCTTGCAGCGTCGAGGACCGGGTGCTGCGGCCGGTCGCGCTCCCGCGCTTGGTCTGCTGGCGGCTCTTGCGCGTGGCGGCGGCCGTGCCGAGGACGACCGCGCCGGTCGCGGCGAGAGCCAGGGCGACCGGGCCGCCGACCAGGGATGCGGTGGCCAGCAGGGAGGCCGTGGTGTTCGTGCCCGTCACCGCGAGGGGCACGACCGGCCACCCGCCCGGCGTGTGCTCCACCTCGACCGGCGCCGGTGCGGCGGCCGTGGGCTCAGGCTGCGGGGGCGGTGCGGTGGTGTCCGGCGGGGCTTCCGGGCCCGCTACCGGAGTGAGGGTGGTGTCCGTCATGCTGGGCTTCTCCCTTCGGGAGGTCAGGGGCCCGGACGCACTGCTTTGGCCGGCAGCGTCCGGGCCTTACGCGTAAGTTCAGGCAGCGCGCTGTTCCTCGCGGGCAATGCAGGACCCGCACATGCCGTGCGAGCGCGGGATGCGATACCCGACGTCACGGCGGCAGTTAGGGCAGATCTGCTGAGCGGCGTTCGCCTTGCGGAGCGCGGCCCAGCGAGCCGGGGTCATCGGCCGTACGGGCTTGGCCTGGTCGATCCGGTACAGGTAGGCGACCAGCGGACCCCGGCGGCGGCGCGGGCGTTCGAGCTGGGCGGCGACGTCTTGGCCACCGGGCCGAAGCCCCATCGCCCGCAGCTGGCGGTAGGTGGCGTAGCCGTCGGGAGCAAGCCGCCACCGGAACACCGGCAGTGGGCTCACGACGTCACCCCTGTCGGCGACTTCATCGGACACCTCCGAGGGGCAGCGGCTGTACCCGCCACAGGACCTCGGTTGCCGGAGGCAGGGCGGCACCCGGCGTGTGCGCGGTCCATCCCGAGCGGGGCGCGCCTTCGGCCTCGGCTGCGGCCTCTGCCGCGTCCACCGTGGCGTGCACGCTGTGCAGCTCCCCGTAGTGAAAGAGGACGTAGACGCGGTCAGCCGGTCCGTTCTGCTTGCGGGTCATGCGCAGCAGCATTCGCAGCGCCTGCCGGTCCTCGGTGTCCAGGAGGGACTGGGCGCGCAGCGTCTCCAGCTCGCCTTCGAGTCGGGCGGCATCGGCGGTGGCGCGGGCGAGTGCGGCGCGCAGTTCATCCACGGCCGTCTCCGCCCGGATCGCGGAGTCGATGGCGCACTCGGCTTCCTGACGACGCTGCTCGGCTTCACTGCGGGCGGCCTCTGTCGCCGCCTCAGCGTCAGCAATGCCCGTGCGGAGGTTGTGCAGTGTGCGGGCGCGGACGATGGCGATCATGCTGAAACTCCCTCAAGGGCAGGGGTGATCTTGGCGTCGCGGAGTTCCTGGTAGCGGGTGCTGACCCAGCCGATGGACCAGCCGCACAGGTCGGCGGCGGACCGCACGGGCAGGCCCTCGTGGAACGCGGCGTGGACGATCCGGCGGGCCAGATCCTCGGCAACTTTCTCGTTCACGGGACCGCCAGCGAGGAGCGCGGCGCGTTCACGGGCCGCACGTTCCTCGCGCTGTCGGCGCTCGGTTTCACGGCGTTCGGCGGCTTCGCGTTCAAGGCGTTCACGCTCTTGCTGCTGCTGTTCACGCTCGCGTTCACGGCGTTCACGAGCCTCCCGCTCCGCCCGCTCACGAGCAGCCGTACGCTCGGCCTCCTCACGTCGTGCGGCGGCCTCCCGCTCGGCCTGCTCACGGAGCAACTTGGCTTCATGCTCACGCTGTTCACGCGCCAGCAAGGCGGCGTGCTCGCGCTCCTCACGAGCCCGCCGATCCTCCGCCTCCCGCTTCCGTGCCGCCGCCTGCTCCCGCTCGATCTGCTCGGCATGCTGCCGGGCGTCCAGGGCGGCAAGGGCGGCGGTGATGGCGCGGCGGTAGGCCAGGCTGGTCTCTGCGGTGACGATCAGCAGCAGCGGCGCGACCGCGTGCACAGCCATGCCGACCAGGTCCTTCTTCAGGGCGGAGTCGGCGATGTTGAGTGCCAGGGTCATGCCGCCGGTCATCCACCGCAGCGCGATCGGCCACCGGCCACCGTGCCCGCCCAGACGGGCCAGGACGGCATCGAGGCGGACCACGATGACGACAGCGGCGTCCACCACCAGCGGGAGGATCGGTGCCGTCCAGTCCCACGCGGCGGGCGTGTGCTTCGCCATGAGCGGGGTGACGGTGAGGATCGAGTAGAGCATCGCTCCGCAGACGATCAGCCAGGTACCGGCCGACAGGGCGCGCTCGGCTGAACGGATCTGAACAGCGTTCACGGGCCCGCCTCCCGCACAGCTGCGGAGGCGATCAGCAGGACCGGGGAGGCGGCGTCGTCAGGAACCGTGCTGTCCTCGGTCCAGGTCCATTCGGCGCCGTCCGTGAACACGTAGCCGAGGGCGTTCAACGCCCGTGAACGCGCTGCCACCGTCGGCACCACGGCGCCGCCGAACTCGTACTCCGGCCACTGCGACGACGGCTCACCGAGCAGCGCCACGTACAGGCGCCAGCGGCCTGTCCACCGGCTCACGGCCATCTGCGCCGTGTAGGTGCCGGCGGCCATCAGGCCACCTCCGGCGAACCCGCCACGCCCCGGTTCGTCAGCTCCCGCCGCGCGGCCAGTACCCGGCGACGCGCCCGGCGGATGCGCCGCGTGTCCAGCTGCGACGGCACCCGGTCCAGGACGGTGATCTGTGCATCCAGCAGCTCGACCTCCGCCTGAATGACGGGCATCTCGCGCTCGATCGCGTCCAGCTCCGCATCCGTGGGCTCACCCTCGAACGCAGTGGCGGTAACAGCCGCCTGAAGTGCAACGATGTGCTTCATGAGTCGTGGTCTCCCTAGCAGGTTCTACGGCTCGACAGCGCCCCCGGAGATTGCAGCTCCGGGGGCGCGCGCCGTGCGGGTGTCAGTGGGTTACTTGCGCTTGCTGCCACGCCCGTGGGCGGCGTCCAGCTCAGCGGCGGCGTTCTTGGACTTGCCGGACGTGATCCGGTCGTAGACCTTCTGACTGCGCTTGACCCCAGCGGTCGAGGTCAGGTCGGAGGACTGCTGCTGCGGCTTCTTGCCGAACATGCGAACTCCTTGGCGTGTGGGCCCCGGCCGGCCGATCCGGCCCGGCTCCCCGCAGCCCCGGCGTAGGGTCCGGGGCCACAGGCAGCCAGCCGTCAGCGCTGCACTACGGCCTTGTGCATGTCGCGGTGCCGTACGGTGACGCTGTGCCCGGCACCGCGCAGACAGTCGGCGAGTGCGCGGGCGAACGTCGGGGCCCGGTGTCGGCCGCCCGCGCAGCCGACCGCGACGACCACCCGGCCGGCGCTGGGGCCCGAGGCGAACGCGGCAACCGCGGCGATCGTGGCGCCGACCAGATGCGCGATGCCGGGCGTGCCCAGCACCGCGGCGCGAACGGGCTCGTCGTCTGCGGTCATGTACCGAAGCTCCGGGCTGACGTGCGGGTCCCGGAAGTGGTGACGCAGATCGATGGTCAGGTGCGCCTCCGGCGGCGCACCGTGCAGGTAACCGAACGAGACGATCTCAACAACAGCCATGAGAACTCCTCACGGAGCGAACGGGATTGTTCCGGCTCCCCTCAACCCCGCCCGTACGGCACCCCGCGAGGGGCCCAGACGGGCGGAGGAGGCAACCGGCCGCAGCACTGCTGCGCAGATGATTTGACTCCGCGAGTCACCGGCTAGCCCGGTGCGCCGAGCGGCGGATCAGGGAGACGCGGTGGGCATAGCCGTCGTGCCGGTCCAGCACGAGCGACGCCGAGGTACTTCGCTGGGTCATCAGGCGCTCCTCTCCACGGAGGCGGATGGGATAAAGCACTGCAAGGGGGACCTGTGTCCCCACCCTCCGGCCGTTGCTCGCGGTCACCGGGCCACCTCGCCAGTCGGGCCGAAGCCCTGTCCCCTGGCCTTTAGCGGGATTGCAGCGTCCCCGCCCTCTGCGCATGCGGCATCAGCCGCCACCCAGCCGAGCGATGCGCCCCATGGATGCAGTATCTGTTTTACAGGTACTGCATGGGGGTCCGTCAAGTAACACCGACGGAACCGCTTGGCTTTGCGCCGGACTTGCTGGCGCACAATCAGCATCGGTGCAGGTGAGGGGAGTTGGTTACCCCATACATGGACAGCTCAGGGAGTTCTGGCTACCGTCAAGAAGTCCCTAGACGTCCCATCGGGGGTGCAGATGTCCAACGAACGCCTGCGGTCAGCTCTGTTAGCCCGTGGCATGACCGTTCAGGGGTTGGCTGACGAGATCGGAGTCAACCCGAAGACGGTTGAGCGCTGGATCACGCAGGGGAAAGTGCCGTACCGGCGACACCAGTACTCAACGGCCGCAGCGCTCAACGTCGACGTCACGACGCTGTGGGACGACAG
The DNA here is from genome assembly GCF_030406405.1 of Streptomyces ficellus. Taxonomy (GTDB): domain Bacteria; phylum Actinomycetota; class Actinomycetes; order Streptomycetales; family Streptomycetaceae; genus Streptomyces; species Streptomyces ficellus_B. Next base: position 93,209 of record NZ_JAUEPL010000005.1, on the reverse strand, counting down.
CCGCGCGGTCAACACTGCGACGGACTTGACCAAAGCAGAGATCGTCGCTGTCTACCCCCATCGACACACTGTGCCGCCCACTCTCTGGCGTGAGCTGTACGCGCGGGCGGAGAAGAACCTTGACGTGCTCGTCTATTCGGGGCTCTTCCTGTCCGAGGACCCTGTGTTCCTGGATCTCCTGAAGAAGAAGGCTGAGGAGACCACCCAGGTGCGCATCCTGCTGGGGGACCCCGACTGCGAAGCGGTCCGGCAGCGCGGCATAGACGAGGGCCACCGAATCATGGACGGCAAGATCCGCAACGCGTTGGTGAACTATCGGCCCCTCTTCGAGAGCCACCCGGAAATCCGCTTCCGGCTACACGCGACCACGCTCTACAACTCCATCTACCGGTCCGATGACGAGATGCTCGTCAACCCCCACGTCTACGGCATCGGCGCCTACATGGCCCCGGTCTACCACCTACGGCGAATGCCGGGTGGCGGTCTGTTCGACACCTATGCGAATAGCATCGAGCAGACCTGGGGAGGCGCTCGCCAGATCACGGACCGCGACATCATGGGAGCTTGAACATGGGACGCATCGACTACTTGCACGACCCCGACGCCCCGCCGGCCAACTCGGTCGTCCCGTCAGTCGTGGCCTTCGTACAGAACGATGCGGGTCAGGTGCTGATGATCCAGCGGTCCGACAACGGCCGCTGGGCGTTGCCCGGCGGTGGCCACGACGCGGGCGAGTCGATCAGTGACACCGTGGTGCGCGAAGTCTGGGAAGAGACCGGCATCAAGGCCGAAGTCGTCAGCATGTCCGGCATCTACACAGACCCTGGTCATGTGATGCAGTACGACGACGGAGAGGTCCGCCAGCAGTTCAGCATCTGCTTTCGCGCACGCCCCGTCGGCGGTGAGCTGCGTACGAGCAACGAGACGACACAAGTCCGCTGGGTCGACCCAGCGGACTTGTCGCAGTTGGACGTCCACCCCACCATGCGGCTCCGGATCGAGCACGCCATGGATGGCACGCGGACAGCTCCCTACATCGGCTGACGCCTCGCGGTGGCGACCCGTTCGAGGACACGTGACGTGCTCGCGAGAATCTCCGGCTCGGCTCGCCGGATGAACGTGCCGATGAGACTCTCGGGCCCGTACCGCCCGGCGATCTCGTTGACTCGATCGATCGGGTTGGTCGGCGTACCGTCCGGCGTGGTGTTCATGTCGCAGTAGCAGAGAGCGTCATTCAGGTGCGCACTGTCGCGAGGGAACTCGGATTCCAGCTCCTCGCGCAGACCCCGAGCCTCCGCCTCCATCCAGGCACAGGAGTGGTGGGCTACCAGGTTCACGACCCGCTCGTCGGCGTGTGCCACGTCCCGGAGGTAGCGGGCGCCGTCCAGAGGATGGAAGCCCGTCTTGGCCAGGTCTGGCGAGTACCCGATGTCATGAAGGACTGCCGCCGCTTCCAGCAGCTCGGCGTCCTCCCCGAGGATGGGCGCGATGCTGCGCGCCCGCTCAGCGACCCCCAAGCAGTGCTTCCAGCGACGTGGCAACGGTTCAGCAAGCAGCGACTCCGCCAGGGGGTACGCCCACTCCGTCAGCTCCGACAAGCTACGAACGCTCCTCTCGAATCGGCACGGCGCGGACCGTCCGCGCCTTGCCCTGCCCTCCGCTCGCCAACACGCCGGCGGCCTCCAACTTGTCCAAAGCCTTCGTCACGGTAGGACGTGAGACTCCGAACCGCGCTGCCAGAACGGAAGCACTGGGGAACGGTGCCCCGACCGCGAGGCCTTCATCTGCGATGATGGCGGCGATCCGGGCGTCCAGCGGGCGCCGGTCAGCTCGCTCGCCTGGCCGTACGACGCGCCACCGGCCACCAGGCACCGGTTCGGCGACGCCCTCCTTCTGAAGGGCACCAAACGCACGGAGGGCGACCCCCCGAGAGACCTTGTAGTCGCGCATGAGATCAGCAGCAGACGGCAGCTCCGTCATGTCGGGGTCCGCCTCGACCCGAGTCTTCACTGCATCGGCAATCTTCAGGAATGTCCCCCGAGGGCTGGCCTGCTGCGACACGTCGTCTCCCCTCTTCGCACCTCACCGGCTCAAGCTTGCCATGGTCCCCATTGGCCATTGCGCCTCCATCTGATGGAAGGCGCCACAAGCACCCCGCAGCATGGGCGATGGTCGTCGCGTGACCACACTCGTCGGCGCCGTAGAGGGAACCGCGCCTGCTCCACAGACGTGTGGGTCGACGGCGGACGGGATGGGAGCTGGGGAGAGTGGTGGGTAAGGCGAGAGTCAGTGTGCCAGTCACGATTTACCGCTAATCTGCGTTCAATGGATGCAGGGGTTGCAGCGGTATTGGGTGCATTAGCGGGTGCGGTAGCCACGACGGGGGCGGCATTCGCTACGGGATGGTCAGCGCGGGAACAGGCGAAGATTGCGGCGAGAGGCGAGCATCGTCGACAGCGCCGCGACTCCCGGCAGGAGGTCTACGAGGAGTTCATTTCTACAGCTTCAGCCCAAGAGGCGCATGCTGCGCGCTTCTTCCTTGCTCCGGTTCCAACCGACGCTGAGGGACTCACCCTTGCACTCAGAGGGTCAGAAGGCGCTGACATGGAGGCCGTGTGGAACGAATCGCATCGGCTTTGGACGGAGCTATTGAAGCTCTCAGTGCGAGTAAGGCTGGCTGGCCCCGGAATGATGAGTAAAGTGGCAAGCTCTGTATGTGATTGCTCCCACGATGTAATGGAGTCAATGATGACCGTCGACCACGGCCTTATCGGCGGAGACCCCATTTCTGTGAGATTTGAAAAGGGGCGTGACCGCTGGATGAAGTTGGACGAGGCGATAGATGCCTTTATCGAGAAGGCTCGCATTTCGCTAGATGATGACGGCACCGACTAATGACGCAGATTGGAGCGCACCCCTGTTCCTTCTCGGCGCCTCTCCAGATTTAGGTACTGAAGCAAGACAGTCCAGGGGGACATGACCCATCCCGAGGCGCTGATACTTGAGAACTACATAGAGGCCGTACACAACATCCCGCCGGCATGAGAGGAGATGAGGGGCTTCGCCACCGAATCCGAAAGCGCCGCGCGGGCCTGGATGGTTGGAACGCCTTCGCTCACATTCGAGACCACTCAGGTGAGCCTGGTGCGACACCAGGGGAAGGCACGAAAGGAAGGTGATATGGCGTCGAGCAAGAGAATCGCCGAATTCCTGGCCCGCGCAGCCAGACTCTCTCCCGAAGAGGTCGAAGCAAGAAGGGCAAGCGATGCCGCCCGCATCGCAGAGCGCGCCGAAGTGCGCCGTCAAGCCCTGAACAAGGCCAAGGAGAAGGCCGGAAGCCGCAAGAGTGAGGCAGCCGCACCGCCTGAAGGCGAACGTCTGCCGAAGCGCAGGCTGGTCACCCGCGAAATGCGACGCGACCTCATCCGGATCAACAGGAGGCCTCAGGCGGAAGGCGGGAAAGGGCAGAAGCCTCGGAAGCAAAATCAGCCCGAGGCCCAGACCCCGCCTCTCACCAGCAAGCCGCAGAAGCAGCCGATGAAGAAGCCCCGCCGCGCACGGGGCGCACTGGACGAGGTCTACCGGGCCCAACTCGCTGCCCGCGCAGAGATGGAGGCGCGAGCCCGGCCGGACGAACCCGCCCCCGATCTACCCCAGACACCTGCAGGGCTCCCGAGAGAGGGGGCCGCACACACGTCACCTACCGTTCCGGCAGCTCGAAGGGACCTGCCGGTCGCAAGCGACAAGCCGTGCCCGGTCTGCGGCAAGGGCGGAGTCCCCATCGGCGCATCTCGGCATGCTCAGTGCGAGCGGCTTGCCCGAGTGCCTGACGTGCCCCCGCCCCGCGCGGACCGGTCGCCGCATCCGAACCGGAGCACCGAGTACCGCAGACTCGTTGAGGCAGCCGAGCACCGCGAGGCTGCCACAAGAGGAAAGCGCTCCAGCGGTATCAACTCCCGCCCGGTGCGCATCTCGCAAGCCCGCGAAGCCGTACTCATCAGATGCGAAGGCCGGTGCGAGAACCCCCGGTGTCCCGGACAGCCGGACGACGTGACCGACGACGGGCGGCCAATCCTCGAAGTCGACCACGTAGAAGAGATCGCCGCCGGAGGCCGTGACCACCCCTCACAGATGGTCGCCCTCTGCCCGAACTGCCACGCCGTCAAGACGCGCGGCCGGACAAGGGAAGCACTCCGCGGAGTCCTCGCCCAGGCCGCCCGGGACAAACACGCGGCGTGGCTGTTGCGCTAGCCGCACCGGCTTGTTACGGCTGCCACTTCATTGAAAGAGCGCCCCAAAATCTCTACTTCATCAAGGCCCGCGCACGGCGCGGGAGCGCGCCGCCTCGGCGGCGCGGCCCGGCCACTGTCTTCGCCCGGCCTGGCCGCGCCAGGCGGCGCGCCACGTGCTGCGGGCGAAGGGCGGAAACCGCTGTGGCTGGGGCGGTCGGCTCCACGGCTTTAGGCAGCCACCATGGGGCGAGCCTCTAAGCTCATGGCCCCAACGTCGTGCTTTAGCGGGCAGGTCCACAGACTGCCCGACGCGCATCAGCTTACGGGGCCATGATCTCTCGCCCCATGGCAGCTCCCGCCCAAAGCCGCTCCACCGACCTCAGTGCCTAGTTTCTATCGCCATGGGCTCTACGAGTCCACTACGTCCGTTGGACCGAACAAGAAGCCCTTCATCATCAACCCATTGAGGGCGAAATTAGGGCCGTAATGCAAGGCTGCCGAAGGGTCGGCTGGACTATAAATCCACCGCATATCATCGGCTTGCGGAGCAGGGGGGCGACGGAAGTATTCGGCTTCACTTTGCACTTCGGCGGCAATCGGCACCATACCGCCAGCAATTGATTCGAATGGCTGCAGGGCGGTGGATCTTGTTATGAGGGTACAAGTGACGTTCGGCCCCACGGTGACATTTCTAGCTGCCACCTCCCTGACGGCACGGGCTAGGAGGCGGGCGATGGGCTGCGGGTGACAGACCCTTTCGGTCGCCCGACGCAGGTTTCTCTCTAGCCGCACACGTTCCTCAGGGCGTAGCGCCTGCCCTGCGGCATGGAGAAGGAATGGGGCACCTTCGGGCAAGAACCCCAAATGAGCAGTAAACTCCTGATCCGCTTCAGCTCTCCAGCCTTCCGTTAGGTCTTGCGCATTACTGACGACGGCAAGAAATGGGTGCAGGTCATCGCTAGACTTTTCCCTGTTAAAAACTTGGGGATTTCGCAGCCCCACGAAGCCACTTCCAACAAAGGACGTCCTGCGCACCGCTCTCTTATTCGCTTTTGGCACACGCAAAGGCAGATTGCGCACGTCTCGTGACGCATTTTTCGCCAACTCGTCCAATAGGCCAGAGAAATTCTTGCCCTGCGCCGCGAGGCAGCGCATCAGTAGTTCGTCGGTTGGCTCCCCTACGGAGCATCTGGCCAATCCGGTATAAGAAAAGGCGGCGAAATTCCCCAGAATGGTGGCTTTGTTAGCCTTCTCCTCGGCGATCTCTCCATCCAGATACGTCAGGCGTCGGTCTGAAGCCTGCACGGCGTAGGCAGGTGTAACGCAAGTGAGTAGCAGGGTCACATCACCAGGGTGGCAGGATCCGTCTGTCGGCGAGGCCATCTACAGCAACGCTTGCCGCAATCGCAACAAGCACCCCCGCCAAGATGGCCGGTATGACCGTCGCCGACGATCCTGGCAGGACTACGGGTCTGAAGGCTCGGACATCCGCGGCTGACATCAACGACGCTGGACCGGGCTGGACACAAGCAGCTCTATCCGGGCGTTGTGGCGGCGCGCCACGTTGACCGTCAGGCCGCCCCGATCGAACTTACAAAGCGCAAGTCGACCGGACGCGGACGCTCCCCTGCTACCAGGGTCGTTCCCCCGAGGGCGGCACAACCGGTCGGTGGCTCCCCGTGGGGGCCATACAGGGAGCCACCAACCACGGCATCAGGCGGACGTCGGCGGACTACGGCGGACAGTACCCACCGCGCTGCCAAGGGCGGACGGCCGCGCGGGGAGCGAGTACCTGAGCGGCCTCTTAGCGTCGCCTTAAGCGGAGCATAAGGATCACCATGACCCGCTCCCAGCAGGGGATTTCAGGGTTTCCAGGGGCTAGCTTGCTGATCACCGGGGCTGGTCCGGACCGGTCGGTGCCGAAGCCGGGGGGCTGCACCGCTTGGCCGGATCCCGTTCCGTACACCCCCCACGCATGCTTTCCCGTCGAAGGAGAACGCCACCATGACAGCTCGCAGCCGTCACGCAGCCGCCGTCGTCGTCCTCGGGGCCGGGCCGCTCGTGTTCGCCGGGCTGGCCGCCACTCCGGCCCTCGCGCACGGTTCGATGACCGACCCGGTCAGCCGGGTGTCCGCCTGTTACGCCGAGGGGCCGGAGAGCCCTGACTCGGCGGCGTGCAAGGCGGCGGTGGCGGCGAGCGGCGCCCAGGCGTTCTACGACTGGAACGAGGTGAACATCGCCAACGCCGCCGGGAACCACAAGCGGCTGATCCCGGACGGCAAGCTGTGCAGCGCCAACCGCGACAAGTACCAGGGCCTCGACCTGGCCCGTGCCGACTGGCCCGCCTCACCGCTCACCTCCGGCCCCCACACGTTCCGCTACAAGGCGACCGCCCCGCACAAGGGCTCCTTCGAGCTGTACATCACCAAGGACGGCTACGACCCGGCCAAGGCGCTGACGTGGTCGGACCTGGAAGCGAAGCCGTTCGCCAAGGTGACCAACCCCAGGCTGGAGAACGGGGCTTACGTGTTCGACGGCACCGTCCCCGCCAAGTCCGGCCGTCACTTGGTGTATTCGATCTGGCAGCGCTCGGACTCGCCGGAGGCGTTCTACACCTGCTCCGACGTGGTCTTCGGCAAGGACAGCGACCCGGCCCCGACCGCGTCGGCGCCCTCCGAGGAGCAGATCGAGGACGGCGCGAGCCAGTCGACGGTGGACCACGGCGGGCACGGCGGTGACGACCACGCCGCGAAGCCGTCGGCGCCGGCGACGCCGGAGACCCCGACGAGCGCGGCGGCCGAGCAGGCGAACGCCCCCGAGGCCAACGGCGCCTCGTCACCGTCGCCCGCTGCCGCCACCACCAACCCCACCGCCACCACCACCTCCGGGAACCTCGCCGAGACGGGCGGTGACGGCACCACCCCGTACCTCGCGGTCGGCGGCGCGGCCGTCCTGGCCATCGGCGCCGCGGTGCTGTTCGGCGCCGCACGCCGCAGGGCCCGCTGACGCCCGCCGCGGCGAAGGCGAGGGGCCCGTCCACAGGGGGGACGGGCCCCTCCGCCGTGCCGCTCAGCCGATGCCGAGGCGCAGGTCGCCGGGGTGGCGGGGGCCGGGTAAACCCGGGTGAATAACCGCCGCGCGCCGCCGTGCCTACCAGCTCACCGGCAACCGGAGGGGAAAGCGCCGGATCGTCCCGGTGTCCCACCGCACCTCATGCGCGGGCACCGCCAGCCGCAGCCCCGGAAAACGCTCCAGCAGCGTCCCGATCGCGATCCTCAGCTGCGCCAGCGCCAAGGGCGCCGCGATGCAGTGGTGCCCGCCCCAGCCGAACGTCATATGGGGCCGGGGCGGCCGGTCGGGATCGAGTTCGTCGGGGCGGGGGAACACGGCGGGGTCCCGGTTGGCCGTCAGGTACGAGACATGGACGAAGTCGCCCGCCCGGATGAGCACTCCCCCGAGCTCCACGTCCGCCAGCGCGACGCGCGGGATGCCGACGCCCTTGCGGAACGGGATGAACCGCAGCAGCTCCTCCAGCACCTCGGGCAGCCGCCCGGGGTGCCGTCTCAGCAGGGCCAGGTGCTCGGGGCGGGTGAGCAGGGTGTAGGCGATGTTGCTGATCTGGCAGGTCGCCGTGTCATTGCCGCTGAGGATGAGCGTCACCGCCAGTACGGCCAGCTCGTCGTCGCTCAGCGGCTCCTCCCCGTCCCGCGCGCCGGCCATGAGGCTGATGAGGTCCTCGCCCGGAGCGCGCCGCCGGTCGGCGACCAGACCGGTGAAGTACTCCCGCAGGTTCGCCTTGGCCTCCGCCGCCGCCCGCCGCTCCTGCGGAGCCGTGTTCAGCAACGCCTGGGTGCGGCGCAGGAGTACGGGCCTGTCGGCGGGGGCGATGTCCAGCAGTTCGCAGATGGTGTGGTGCGGCAGCGGCGTCGAGAGGTGCTCGGCCAGGTCGGCGGGCGGGCCGTGCTCGGCCATGGTGTCCAGCAGCCCGTCGACGACGCGCCGCACGGCCGGCTCCATACGGTCCACATGGCTCTTGGTGAACGCCTGCGCGGCGGCCCGGCGCAGTCGCGCGCTGTGCGGCGGGTCCATGACGTTGACCGACTCCGGCGAGACGATGGGCTCGGGGGTCAGGCGCGGGTAGTCCCGGCCGACGATGGCGGCCCGGCTGAACCTCGGATCGGTGGTCACCTGCCGTACCCCGTCGAAGCTGGTGACCAGCCACGCCTCGTCCTCGCCGTAGGGCAGCCGGATCCGGGTGACCGGGCCCCGGGACATCAGCTCGGCCAGCAGCGGGTCGAATTCCAGGGCGTCGCTGAAGTCGAAGGGGCAGGTGACAGCCGTGCCGGGAGGAACCATCGTGTGCTCCGAGGTGTGCGTACGGTCATCAGGCCAACCGGGGGGATGTTGCCGACAGCGCGAAGGGGCCATCCCCTTCAGGGGCATATTCCGCATATTGCGGCAGGCGGCCGTGCGATGCATGTCCGGGCCGTGCCGTCCGGGAGAAAGCGGTGAGAGATGCGCAGCGACACGTACCGAGGTGCATCGGTGCACGGCGCCGTGGACGTTCTCGTCGTCGGCGCCGGCCCCACCGGGCTCGCGCTCGCCTGCGACCTCGCCCGGCGCGGCGTGCGCGCCCATGTGGTCGAAGCGGCCGCCCGGCCCTTTCCCGGCTCGCGCGGCAAGGGCCTTCAGCCGCGCACCCAGGAGGTCCTCGACGACCTCGGCGTCATGGCCGCGCTCCAGGCCGCCGGCGGCCCCTTCCCGCCCATGCAGACCTGGCGGGACGGCCGGCGGCAGGGCGAGTGGCGGCTGATCGAGCAGGACCCGGACGCCCCGGCGTCGCGCTACCCGGGACCGTGGATGGTCCCTCAGTGGCGTACGCAGGAGATCCTGCGGGACCGGTTCCTCGCCCTGGGCGGATCGGTGGAGTACGGGACCCGGTTCACCTCCCTGCACCAGACCGACCGGCACGTACTGGCCGAGCTGGCGCACCCCGACGGCAGCCGCCGGACGCTGACCGTCCCGTACCTGGTCGGGGCCGACGGCGGGCGCAGCACCGTACGGGAGTCGCTGGGTGTCGCCATGAAGGGCGGGGCGGACGATCTGCGCCCGTCGCTGGTGGCGGACGTACGCGTCCGGGACCTGGACCGCGACCACTGGCACATCTGGCCCGACGCCCCGGGCGGTCCGCTCCTGCTGTGCCCGCTGCCCGGGACGGACGACTTCCAGCTGTCCGCCCGGACGGACATCGAGGACCCCGAGCCCGCCCCGGAGGCGGTACGCGCCCTGATCGCCGCCCGCACCCACCTGCCCGCCGACGCGGTCACCGATGTGGGGTGGGTCTCGGGCTACCGGCCCCGTACGGCACTGGCCGAACGGTTCCGCGAGGGCCGCGTCCTGCTTGCCGGCGACGCCGCGCACGTCCACCCGCCCGGCGGCGGACAGGGCCTGAACATCGGCGTCCAGGACGCGTACAACCTGGGCTGGAAGCTCGGCCAGGTCATCCGCCACCACGCCCCGCCCGCGCTGCTCGACAGTTACGAGGCCGAGCGGCAGCCCGCGGCCGCCGCCGTCCTGGAGCTGAGCACCCGCCTCTACCGGGCCGGCCGCCGGCCCGAGGGCGGCAGCGCCGAGGCGCGCGAACGCGGCCGCGTCACGCACCAGTTGTCGGCCCACTACCGCGACAGCACGCTGTCCACCGAGACGCGCGAACGGCTCTCCCCGGCCGCCGCCCAGGCCGGCGACCGCGCTCCCGACCTCCCGTGCGCCACCCCGGACGGCGGTACGCGACGCCTCTTCGAGCTGCTCAAGGGCCCGCACTTCACCCTGCTGGCGGTGGGCTGCCCGCCGCCCGGGACACCGTCGGACATCCGCACCCACCAGGTCACCGACTGCCCCCTGGCCGATGAGCTCGGCCGGGGCCTGTTCCTGATCCGCCCCGACGGCCACATCGGCCTGGCCACCCGGGACCCGGCCTACCTGGCGCGCTACCTGGCGAAGGTCGGCTTCCAGGTTCCCGCCGCGCTTTAGGCGGCGAGCGACCCCGGCACGATCGCCCCCGGCCCGAACTTGGCCCGCGCCTTGTCCGCCACCGCCTCGATCCGGCGCGCCTTGTCGTCGGCCGGGTCGAAGGAGAGCTGGTGCGCGGCCTTCTCGGCGGACGTCAGCCCCTCGGCGCGCAGCCCGATCGCGCGCACCCGTGCCCGCTGGAGCCCGAGCGCCTCGTGCATCGCGTACGCGGTGGCGGCCAGCTCCACCGAGTGGGCGGTCGGCTCGCGCAGGGTGCGGGTGCGGGTGGTGGACGACCGGTCGGCGTACCGCACGGTGAGCGTCAGCGAGCGGCACACCTGGTCCTCGCCCCGCATCCGCGCGCCCAGCTCCCCGGCGAGCGACAGCAGGGCGCGCCGGTGCCGTTCCTGGTCCAGCTCGTCGCGGTCGAAGGTCCGCTCACCGGCGACCGACCGGGACGCGGCGTTCGGCACGACCGCCGTACGGTCGGTGCCCTGCGCCCGCTCCCACAGCTCGCGCCCGGCCCGCGCGCCCACGATGCGCTGGACCACGGCGAGCGGGGCCGCGGCGAGGCGCCCGATGGAGTCGAGCCCGTACGAGCAGAGCATCCGGGCGGTGGCGGTGCCCACTCCGTGGAGCTCGGCGACCGGCTTGTCCCGCAGGAACGCTTCCGCGTCGGTCACCACCAGCGTCGTCCCGGGCGCCGCGTCCCGTGCCGCCATCCGGGCGAGCAGCGGGTTGGGCCCGGCCCCGATGGCGCAGTCCACGCCGTACAGGGCGAGCGCCCGGACCCGGATCACGGCGGCCAGCTCGGCGGGGCCGCGCCCGAAGTACCGTACGGCTCCCCGCACGTCGGCGAGCGCGGCGTCCGGTGGGATCGCCTGGACGACCGGCGTGAACTGCCCCAGCAGGCCCACCAGTTGGGGAAGCAGGGCGTCGGTCCCTCCTCCTTCAGGAGTCGGCTCCAGCCGGAATCGTACGTAGAGGATCATCCCGCGCTCCCCGGACTCTGGTGCCACAACTTCTTCGGTGCCGCCCCCTCACCCGCCGGACGCAGGTCCGCCCAGGGGTTCATCTCGTACCCGGTCGGCATCGTGATCCGCCGCCCGCTGTCCGACGGAGCCGTCGCCACCGGCTCCGCCAGGCGCGCCGCCACCGCGTCCAGGCCGCCTTCGCGCCGCAGCTCCACCAGCTCGGCGAGGTTCCAGGCGGCCGAGCCGACCACGCTGAGGCTGCGCGACCCGCGCCGCTGCACCACGCCCCGTACGAGCAGCAGCCAGGAGTGGAAGACGGTGTGCGCGCACGCCTCGTGACTGTCGTCGAAGAAGGCCAGGTCCACCAGGCCCGTGCCGTCGTCGAGCGTGGTGAAGATGACGCGCCTGCCGGACCGGATCGGCGGGGTCTGGGTGGCCGCCTTGGCGCCCGCGACCAGCACGGTCTGCCCGTGTGGCGCTCCGCGCAGCCGCTGCGCGGACACGACGCCCAGCTCGGCCAGGAACGCCTGGTGATCGCTCATCAGATTCCGCGAGGCGTCCATGGACAGCACGCCCAGCTCGGCGCTGAGCCGCTCCTCGTCGTTCAGGTCAGGCAGCCCGATGGGCGCGGCCTTCCGGCCGCCCGCGAGCGGGAGTTGGTCGCCGTACGAGCCGGATCCCCGCTGGAGGCGGTGGAGTTCGGCGAGGTGCAGCAGCAGGTCGCGCCGGTTGGAGCCGAACTCGTCCAGCGCGCCGACCTGGGCGAGCCGTTCGGCGACGGGCCTGCTGGGGCGGGCCCGCTCCCAGAAGTCCAGCAGCGAGGCGTACGGCCGGCCGGCCTCGATCCGCGCGGCCTCCGCCTCGCTGATGCCGTGGACGTCCGAAAGGGCCAGCCGCAGGCCCCACTTCCCCAGGGAACCGGACACCAGTTCGATCTGATGGGCGACCGCCGATCGGTTCACATCCACCGGCAGCACCGGCACCCCGCGCCGCCGGGCGTCCGCCAGCAGCAGCCGCTTGGGGTACATACCAGGATCATGCGTGAGCAAACCGGCATAGAAGGCCGCCGGGTGATGCGCCTTCAGCCACGCCGACTGGTACGTCGGTACGGCGAAGGCCACCGCGTGCGCCTTGCAGAACCCGTAACTGCCGAACGCCTCCACGATCTCCCAGGTCCGCGCGACCACATCGGCCGCGTACCCCTTGGCCTTCGCACTCCGCTCGAACCAGACCTTGATCCGGCCCTGCGACTCGGGGTCGGACAGCCCGCGCCGTACCGCGTCGGCCTCCTCCCTCCCGCAGCCGGTCATGATGTCGAGGATCTTGATGATCTGCTCATGGAAGACGACGACCCCGTACGTCTCCCGCAGCGCGTCCTCCAGATCCGGGTGCGGATAGCGGACCGGCGCCCGCCCGTGACGGGCCTCGATGAACGGCCGCACCATGTCGGCGGCGACCGGGCCCGGCCGGAACAGCGAGATGTCGACCACCAGGTCGTGGAAGGTGGACGGCTGGAGCCGCCCGACCAGATCGCGCTGGCCCGGCGACTCGATCTGGAAGCAGCCGAGCGTCTCGGCCGACCTGATCAGGTCGTACGTGGCGGGGTCGCCGGGCCGCACCTGTGCCGGGTCGTCGATGTCGACGACCTCGCCGCTCGCCCGCTGGATCTCGGCGACCGCGTGCGCCATCGCCGACTGCATCCGTACGCCGAGCACATCGAGCTTGAGCAGCCCGAGCTCCTCGACGTCGTCCTTGTCGAACTGCGACATGGGGAAGCTCTCGCCGCTGGTCGGCACCACCGGCGTACGGCGCAGCAGCGAGGCGTCGGAGAGCAGCACTCCGCACGGGTGCATGGCGACGCCGCGCGGCAGTGCGTCCAGCGCCTCGACCAGCTCCCACAGCCTCCCGTACCTCTCCCGCTCCCCCGCCAGCTCACGCAGCTCGGGCAGCTCGTCCAGCGCGGCGCGGGCGTCCCGGGCGCGGATGTGCGGGAAGGACTTGGCGATCCGGTCGATGTCGGCCGGGTCCATGGACAGCGCGGCGCCCACGTCCCGTACGGCATGACGCACCCGGTAGGTCTCCGGCATGGCGACGGCGGCGACCCGCTCGGGGCCGAAGCGGCCGAGGATCGCGCGGTAGACCTCCAGGCGGCGCGCGGACTCCACGTCGATGTCGATGTCGGGCAGCGCGGGCCGCCGCACGGACAGGAAGCGCTCCATGAGCAGGCCCTGTTCGACGGGGTCGGCGTGGGCGATGCCGAGGAGGTGGTTGACGAGCGACCCGGCGCCGGAGCCGCGCGCGGCGACCCGGATGCCCATCTGCCGCGTGTCGTCCACGACCTGGGCGACGGTGAGGAAGTACGTGGCGAAGCCGAGCCGCTCGATGGTGCGCAGCTCGTCCTCCAGGCGGGTCCAGTACGCGTGCTTGCGGTCGTGGCCGCGCAGCACCATCCCGGCGGCGCAGCGCGAGCGCAGCACCCGCTCGGCGGTGCGCCGGCCGGCGCCGACGAGGTGGGCCTCGGGGAAGTGGACGGTGCCGATGCCGAGGTCGTCCTCGGGGTCGACCAGGCACGCGGCGGCGGTCTCCTCGGTCATGGCCAGCAGCCGGTGCGCGGTGTCGCGGCGCAGCCCGGCGGCCTCGGCGACCGCCTGGGCGCAGGCCGCCATCGCGGCCGGGTCCTTCAGCCACCGCTCCCCGCTGTCGAGCCCCTTGCGCGGGTCGATCGGTACGAGGCGCCGGGCGGCGTCCAGGACGTCGGCGACCGGGCCGAGGCCGGGGTCGGCGTACCGCACGGCGTTGGTCAGCACGGCGCGCATACCCCGCTCGGCGGCGAAGCCGAGGGTGCGGGCGGCCTGCCGCAGGGAGCCGGGGCCGGTGCCGGTGCGGCCGTGGTGGACGACCTCCAGGCGCACGGCGTCGCCGTACACCTCGCGCCACGGCGCCAGCAGCCGGGCGGCGCGGTCGGGGCGGCCGGCACCGAGCGCGCGGCCGACCTCGGAGTCGGGTCCGAGCAGCACGGTCAGACCGTCGCCGTGGTTCTCCCCCCACGGCAGCAGCGGGGAGCCCTCTCCCGCGTGCGCGGCGCTGATCAGCCGGCACAGCGTGGCCCAGCCCTCCCGGGAGCGGGCGAGGAAGACCACACGGGGCGCCGACTCGTCGACGAAGGCACCGCCGCGCACGGGGGTACGGCGGCGCTCGGTGGGCGAGGACCCGGTATCCCGCTCCCCCACGGCGAGGTCGGCCCCGAACAGCGGCCGGACGCCTTCCCTGGCGCAGGCCGTGGCGAACCGGACCGCGCCCGCGACGGTGTCGCGGTCGGTCAGGGCGACGGCGTCCATGCCGCGCTCGGCGGCGCGCGCCGCCAGCCGCTCCGGGTGAGAGGCCCCGTACCGCAGGGAGAAGCCCGAAACGGTGTGCAGATGCGTGAACCCTGGCACCCGCACCTCCTGGATCAATCCGGTCTCACCTCCCCCACTACCACCATAGACCACGTTCGAACGGGTGTACGACAGGATAGGAATCCGCCATTCAGCCCACCCCACCTGCATGAACGGGGAGCGCCCCCGAGCGTGGGGGCATGAAGCTCGTCGATGAGGTGAAGAGCGCCGTCACGCCCCGAGCCGCCCTGCTGGTCATCGGGGTGCTCGCCCTGCAGCTGCTGTTCATCGCGTCCTACGTGGGCGCCCTGCACAAGCCCAGGCCGACCGACGTGCCCTTCGGTGTGGTGGCCCCCGGCCCGGCCGCCACCCAGGCCGCCGAACGGCTGGCGGACCTGCCCGGCGATCCGCTCTACCCGCGCGTGGTCCGCGACGAGGCCGAGGCGCGCCGCCAGATCCTGAACCGGGAGATCGACGGCGCACTGATCATCGACCCGCGCGGCACGACCGACACCCTGCTGGTCGCCTCCGGCGGCGGAACGGTCCTCGCCAACGCCCTGACCCGGATCACCACCCAGCTGGAACAGGCCCAGCAGCGCACGGTCCGCACGGTCGACGTGGCCCCGGCCTCCCCCGAGGACTTCGACGGCCTGTCCGCCTTCTACCTCGTCGTCGGCTGGTGCGTGGGCGGCTATCTCTGCGCGTCGATCCTGGCGATCAGCGCGGGCTCCCGCCCCTCGAACCCCCAGCGCGCGATCATCCGGCTCGCCGTGATCGCGCTCTCCGCGATCGCCGGGGGCCTGGGCGGCGCGGTCATCGTCGGGCCCCTCCTCGGCGCCCTGCCCGGCAGCGTGCTGGGGCTGTGGGGCCTGGGCGCCCTGGTCGTCTTCGCGGTGGGCGCGATCACCCTCGCACTCCAGGCGCTCACCGGCGTCATCGGCATCGGCCTGGCGGTCCTGCTGATCGTGATCGCGGGCAACCCGTCCGCCGGAGGGGCCTTCCCGGCCCCGATGCTGCCCGACTTCTGGCGGACGATCGGCCCGGCCCTGCCGCCGGGCGCGGGCACCTGGGCGGCGCGCTCGATCGCGTACTTCAAGGGCAACGCGCTCTCCGGCGCGATGCAGGTCCTGGCCATCTGGGCGGTGGTCGGCACCGTGGTCACCCTGGTGATGTCGGCGGTCCGCAGGAAAGAGGACAGGGCCTGACACGACGGGATCCCGGACCGAAGTCCGGGATCCCGCCGGAAGACCGGAAGACCGGCAGACCGGCAGAGCACACGACCGGAAGACCGGAAGACCGGAAGAGAACTCAGCCGATCTGCGCCCCGAAGGCCGTCAGCGCCTCCGTCACCGGCTGGAAGAACGTCTCCCCGCCCGACGAGCAGTCGCCGCTGCCGCCCGAGGTCAGCCCGATCGCGGCGTCACCCGAGAACAGTGAGCCACCGCTGTCTCCCGGCTCCGCGCAGACGTCGGTCTGGACGAGCCCCTCGACGACCTGGCCGTTGCCGTAGTTGACGGTGGCGTTCAGGCCGGTGACCTTGCCCTCGTGCACCTGGGTGGTCGACCCGCTGCGGACCACCCGCATCCCCACGGTGGCCTCGGCCGCCTTGGTGATCGCCTGCGTGCCGCCGTCGTAGAGGTCCACCGCGCTCGGATGCGCGGTCTCACCGTCGTACTTGACCAGCGCGAAGTCGTTGCCGGGGAACTGCGAGTCGACCATGGTGCCGATCGCCGGGCCGCCTCCGGTCTCGGACCACTGGCTGCCCGTGTCGCCGCAGTGGCCGGCGGTGATGAAGTGCGGCTGCCCGTCCTTGACGACGTTGAACCCGAGCGAACAGCGCCCGCCGCCGGAGTGGATCGCGTCACCGCCCGCGATGAAGGGCCTGAACTCGCCTGCCGTGCGCTTCAGTTCCGCCTTCGTCCCCAGCCCCTTCACGACCTGCGTCAGCCGGTCCAGCGACGCGCCCTTGACCGTACGGTCGGCCGTGACGACCACCTTGTTGGTCACCGGATCGACGGCCCAGGACGTCCCCGGTATGGTCGCCCGGTTCTTCAAGGTTTGCCGGGCTTCGCCCAGTTCGGCCAGCGTGTGCTCGACGATTCTCGCCTCACCGCCGGCCGTGCGTACGGAGTCGGCCGCGGCCGCGTCCGCCACATTGACGACCAGCGTCCTGGACCCGGCGTCGTAATAGGACCCGCCCGCGTCGCCGCCGAGCGTCTTCTCCAGTGTCGAGGCGAGATCTCCCGCCGCGGCCACCGACAGGGTCTTCACGGTGAACTGCGGCGGTTCCTCGCTGGCGTTCGCAGTCTGGAAGGTGATTCCCGCTCCCAGCAGAGCCACCGCGGCTCCACCGGCGAACGCCGCACGCCTTTTGGGTATGCGTCGGTGCTTCAACTTCGACCTCCTGTGGGGGCCGTGTCCGGGCGCGTGGGGTGCCCTGGACACGGAGGATGGGCAGCCCACTATCCCGATACCGGCCGGTAGCACACAAGGTCGAACTCAGGACGCGCACGCGACCTTCACGCCGTGCCCCCGGAGCACCCACCATTCCGGGGCGGTTGCCGTTTGCGAACGCGGAACACGTCACGACAGGAGACACGGGCACCCTGATGGGTAATCATCGAGGGACCTACAGCGAAGGAGGCGGGGGCTTGCGACGTCGGGTGCGCGCTGCGGACGGCCGGCATCTGATGGTGGAGCGCCTGGGGGACCCGCAGGGCCGTCCGGTCTTCCTGTTGCACGGCACGCCCGGCAGCAGGCTCGGCCCGGCTCCACGCGGCATGGTGCTCTACCAGCGCGGTATGCAACTGATCGCCTACGACCGCCCCGGCTACGGCGGTTCCGACCGGCTGGCGGGGCGCAGCGTCGCCTCCGTCGCCTCGGACGTGGCGGACATCGCCGACGCCCTCGGTCTGGAGCGGTTCGCGGTGGTGGGCCGCTCCGGCGGCGCCCCGCACGCACTGGCCTGCGCGGCCCTGCTCCCCGACCGGGTGACGCGTACCGCCGCGCTCGTGACGCTGGCGCCACGGGACGCGGACGGGCTGGACTGGTTCGAGGGCATGGCGGCGTCCAACGTCACCGAGTACACCACCGCGACGCTCGACCCGGAGGGCGTCGCCGCCCGCCTCACACCACGCGCCGATGAGATCCGCAAGGACCCGGTGCGGCTCCTGGACGACCTGCGCCGGGAGCTGACCGCCTCCGACCGGATGGTGGTCTCGGACGCGGGCGTCAGATCCATGCTGCTGCGCAACTACCGGGAGGCGCTGCGCACTTCGGCGTACGGCTGGATCGATGACGCGCTGGCCTTCTGCAGCCCCTGGGGCTTCGACCCGGCGGACATTCCGGGCGAGGTGCTGCTCTGGCACGGCGAGCAGGACGTGTTCTCACCGGTCGGCCACTCCCGCTGGCTCGCCCAGCGCATCCCGGGCGCGACAGCCGTCCTGGAACCGGCCGCCGCCCACTTCGACGCCCTGCACGCCCTGCCGCGCGTCCTCACCTGGCTCCTCGACCACTGAGCCGCACCCGGCGCCCGGCGCCGGAGCGCACCCCGCCCCGTCACACCGCCAACGGCTCCAGGTCCCGGTGCACGCGCCGCTCCTCCCGCGCCAGCCGGGCCAGCGCGTGCTCGTCGCCCAGTTGCCGCGCCAGTTCCGCCGCCGTCTCCGCCCGCAGCCGCGCCGCCTCCTCCTTGCGCCCCAGCGCGCCCAGCGTGACGGCCATGTTGGACGCCACGCCCAGCACCTCCGGGTGGTGCCCGCCCAGCACCTCCCGCAACGCGCCCACGGTCCGCCGTTCGATCCGCAGCGCCTCCTCGAACTCCCCCACGTCGGCCCTGGCGTTCGCCAGGTTCACGGTGCAGAAGAGCGCGTACGGATGCCGCTCACCGAGCACCTCCCGCATGATCCGCAGCGCGCCCTCAAGGAGCTGCTCCGCGCTCTCCGGGGCTCCGCACCCCCACTGGTAGATGCCCAGGTTGTTGATCGCGGCGAGCGTGTAGGGGTGCCGCTCCCCCGGCACCTTCCGGTACTGGTCGACGACCTCCTGGGCCAGGTCCCGCGCCGCCACCGGCTCACCCGCCGCGAACAGGTCCGCCGCCAGGTTCAGGTCGCAGGCCAGCGAGTCCGGGTTGGCCGAGCTGTACTTCGCCCGGTAGCGGTTGCGGGTGGCCGTGGTGAGCCGTCGCGCGTCGTCCAGCAGGCCGGCCCTGCGCAGGGAGACGGCCAGCGACTTGGCGGCCGCCAGCGTGCCGGGGAAGGCGCGGCCGAGGGTCTCCTTGTAGGTGGCGTACGTACGGCTGAGCAGGGCGACCGAGTCCTCGTACCGCCCGACCTCCCGCAGGTCGCGGGCGAGCGAGGTGGCCGAAGACAGGGTGTAGGGGTGGTCGGGCCCGAGCACTTCGGTGCGCCGGTCGAAGACCTCCTGGTCGATCTCGCGCGCCCGGGCGTACTGCCCGACCATGCGCAGGTTCAGCGCGAGGTTGTTGGCGGCGGCGAGGGTGCGCGGGTGGGACTCGTGGAAGATCTCGCTGAAGCCCTCGTGCGCCTCGGTGGCCAGCTCCATGGCCCTGCCGTACTCCCCGAGCGTCCCCAGGTCCATCGCCAGGCCGCTCGTCGTCATGTACGTGTGCGGATGCGAGGGCCCGAGCACCTCCCGCTGCCGCTCCAGCGTCACCTCGTCGAGCTCACGCGCCTCCACGTACCGCCCCTGCGAGCGCAGGATGTTGGACAGGTGGAACCGCAGGTACAGGTACTGCAGATCACGGTCGCCCAGCATCTCCTTCCACGCCTCGCGCAGCTCGCTGCCGAGCGTCCACGCGGTCTGCCAGTCCCCCCGCTTCCACAGGTAGCGCACGCGGTCGATGAGCAGCCGCCGGGTCTCCGGCTCCTTGCAGAACCGCGCCTCGGACGTGCCCAGATGCGGCCAGATGGTGGCGAACCGGCCCCATGTCTCCGGGTTGTCGATCGGCTCGTCGTCATCGGGCCGCGCCCCCGCCAGGATGCGGTGCACGGCGTGCCGGGCCTGCCTCTGCTCCTCCTCCGACAGCTGCGAGCGGATCACCGCCTGCACCAGCCGGTGCACCTGTATGGAGTTGGACACCTGGTCGACCTTGGCCAGCGCGAACCGCCCGATCTCCCGGATCACCCGCCCCAGCACCAGCTTCTCCTGGAGCGACGGGTCGTACGGCTTGAGCGCCTCGATCATCTCCTTGCTGTACAGCAGGTTGGCGTGGATCGGCTCGGGCGCGAAGAACGCGCACAGCTGGAGCAGCCGCACGGCGGCCGGTGAGCGTTCCTTGAGCCGTTCGATGGACACGTTCCAGGTCGCGGCGACCGGCTCGGGATAGCCGGCCGGCTGGTTGAGCGCCAGCGTGCGCGCGGCGGCCTGCTCCAGCTGCTCCAGGTACGCGGCGACGGGCGTGGCCGTCTCCGCGATCCAGGCGGCCGCCTGCTCGACCGCGAGCGGCAGGTCACCGACGGCCGTGGCGACCTGGTCGGCGTCCTCGACGCTCAGCCCCTTGGCCCGGCGCTGGAGGTGTTCGATGGACTCCTCCCGCAGGAACACGTCCACGGGCAGCGCGTCGCCGTACTGCGACCACGTCTGGTTCCTGGAGGTGACCAGAATGTGGCCACCGGTCGGGAAGAACCGCTTCAGCTGATCGGGGTCGTCGGCGTTGTCGAACACCAGCAGCCACCGGTGGGAGGGAATACCGCGCCGCAGCAGGTCGATGGCCTCCTGGGAGGCGGCGGCCATGTCCTCGCCGCCCTGGGCGCCGAGGCGGACGGCCAGTTCGGCCAGCGACGCGATCACGCCGTCGGTCTGCTCGGCGGGGATCCACCACACCAGGTCGTAGTCGGCCATGAAGCGGTGCACATACTCCAGCGCGACCTGGGTCTTGCCGACGCCGCCGAGCCCGTACAGCGTCTGCGGCTGGGGCAGGACGACGGCCATCCCTCCCCCGAGCTGGTCGCGCATCCGCTCCAGGACCACGGAGCGGCCGGTGAAGCCGGGGTTGCGGGGCGGCGCGTTCCAGATCTTCGGCACGGTCCCGGGGAAGCGCGGCCCGGGCGGCACGCCCTCGTTGAGCTTGACGGGCCGGTCCAGGGCGCGCAGCAGCGCGGCGGTGGCGTGCGTCTCGTCGAGCCGGAACAGGTCGACCGGGTTGCGGTCGATGTACGGGGTGGTCAGCCGGACGTCCCCGACCCGCACCGGCAGCAGGTGGCGCCGCCCGGCGCCGGGGTCGTCGGCGGCGGCCCGCTCCCACACGTCCACCGCCCGCGCGGACTTGAGGTAGGCGCTGGACAGCAGGACCACCGTGCGGGTGGCGTTCTCGGCGGCCCGCAGAACATCGCCGCCCGACGTCGCGGGGTCGGCCGAGACGTCGCGCGGCACGACACGGAAGCCCGCCCGCGTGAGCACCGACTCGATCCAGTCGGCCCACATCCGGTTCTCGGCGACGTACGACAGGAACAGGTCGGCGGGCATGGCGGGCCGGCGCCGGGTGAACGCGTCACGTATGCGCAGCCGTACTTCCTCGGCGACCGTGGGCATGGAGGTGACGCGCCCGTCGGTGATCACGGCGGTGAGCCGCTCGAAGGCGGACAGCAGCGAGTTGGCGATCCCCGCGTCGTCCCCGAAGGTCGCGAGGGTCTCCTCGTACGCGTAGTACGGCCGGTACGGAATCTCCACCGCGCCCCAGTAGGAGGCCAGCTCCTCCCCGGTCAGCCCGGTCGGGAAACCGTCGAACTTCAGCCGCGCCAGCGCCCGTCCGGCATCCGCCTTCTCCTTCTCGCCCTCGTCGATCCTCATCGGTACGGGAAAGATCCGGATGCCGCGCCCGCCGTACCGCTCGTCGATCTGCCGGGCGACGGCGGCGGCGCCGTCCATGGACTGGTCGCTGAGGGTGAAGCAGTCGACCAGCGCGTCCGGCAGGTGCACCGTGCAGATGTCGGCGATGTCGCTCAGGCCCGTGCGGCTGTCGATGAGGACGTAGTCGTAGTGGGCCTTCATGTCGTCGCGCAGCGCGTCGAAGAAGTGTCCGCCGCCGAGCCGGTCGTAGAAGTTGTCCCAGTCGAAGGTGGAGACGGTGGCGGAGTATTCGCGGTTCTGCTTGCCCGCGGAGACGAAGTCGAGGGTGCCCCCGTCGGGGAACTCCCAGCCGAGGTTCTCCGGGGTGAGGGAGACGGCGTGGGGCTGGATGCGCGCGTAGTCGCGGTGCCAGTCGTCGGGCCGCTGCGCGGGACTGGTGGCGGCCCAGGCGTATTCGGTGATCAGGTCGATGACGCCGGTGGTGGCACCGAGCGTGGACGGGTCGAGGAAGGGGTGGAAGAACCGGTGCAGGCCGGGGGCCTCCAGGTCCCAGTCGACGGCCAGGACCCGCTTGCCGTTCGCGGCGAGGATCCACGCCGTGTTGGCCAGGGCCATCGTCCGCCCCGTTCCCCCCTTGTAGGAGTAGAAGGTGACGATG
This sequence comes from Streptomyces ficellus, assembly GCF_030406405.1. Taxonomy (GTDB): domain Bacteria; phylum Actinomycetota; class Actinomycetes; order Streptomycetales; family Streptomycetaceae; genus Streptomyces; species Streptomyces ficellus_B. Next base: position 71,149 of record NZ_JAUEPL010000005.1, on the reverse strand, counting down.
CGTCCGTCACGACTGGCTGTCATCCAAGTCCTCCGCATCGGGCGCGTTGTGGTGCGTCTCCGGTCTGACGTGCGTGGTGGTGAACTCGCCGGGCACCGGGCCGCGCAGCCGCGGCCGCTCGGTGTGCCGGCCGCCCGCCGGCGGGTAGACGGCGGCGTGCCGCAGGTACTGCTGGGCGGCCGCCTCCACCACTTGGGGCAGGATCTGGCCGAACGCCTCCATGCTGGGGACGCCTCTCGCGGCGGCCCGGCCGGCGGCGCGGCCCTGGCCCATCTTGACGGGCATGGTCCGTTCGAGTGTCTCGTTCAGCTCCGCGTCGGCGGCCCGGGTCTGGTGGTCGCCCTGGTTGCGCGGGACGACGACGCTGACCCAGGGGCGGTGTTCCGCGTCGAAGGCGGCGAGCCGTTCGCGGCGTTCCTCGTCCTTCAGGGCCCAGCGGTCGAGGAGCAGGATCTCGGGCCGGCCGGGGGGCTGTTTGGCGTCCGGCGGGCCCGTGTCATGGTCGAAGGAGGAGACGGTCGCCTGGTAGTTGAGCGCGCGCAGCAGGTCCTCGGTGACGTAGGCGAGCGGCCGGGCGGCGTCGGGGTGGTACGGGCTCCAGTCCTGCGGCATCTCGCCGTAGAACCGGGGGTCGCGGCCTTCGGGGAGGTCGTGGCGGGTGGGGGCGGCGACCGTGACCTTCAGGGGCCGGGGGCCGCGGCCCGGGGTGCCGAAGGCGCTGGGCGCGGCGCGGTAGTCGACGGGTCTGCCGGGGCTGATGGCGACGGCGTCGGCGACGGAGACGATGCGTTTGGCCAGTTCGTATACGGCCCGTTCGTACTCCTCGGCGAATACGCGGAGTTTGATCAGGCCGTAGAGCCCGTCGGTGACGTACCGGTCGCCGAAGTCGCGGTGGTTGAACTGCAACCGCTCGGCGGGGCCGGGGAGTTGCTCGGGCGGGACGGGCACCCACAGGGCGGGCACGATGGCTTCGGCGGGTCTGTTGTGCTTGGCGTGGTGGTAGATGGCCCGGGTGGCGAAGGCGTACCACTCCTTGCCGCACATCTCGCTGACGAAGTAGCGGGGCGAGAAGAGCGGGACGAAGACGCGGCAGGTGGCCAGGACTTCCCCGAGCCGTTCCGACCAGCCTTCGCCGGAACGTATCTCCCGGTCCATGAACCCGGCGGAGGCTCCGGCGGGCAGGTCGGTCATGGCCATCACATGGCCGCATAAATCGCGGAAGAGCCGCTCGACCCACATGTCGGGATCGGGGCCGCCGGCTCCGTACCTCGGCGTGTGCGCATAACTCAGGAAGAAGTACGGCCGATGGTCCGCCGCTCGCGCTTGCGGTGACGCCTGCACACGACCCCCGTCCTATGTGATCACTCGTATCCGGGAGGAGAAGGATACGAGCTGATTAATCATTCCGGAGCGCGCTGCGGACCACTCCCATGGCGTTCGGTCATTCCACGCTGCTTTTCGGTCATCCACGCGCCGGCACGGCGGACGGCCTTCTTGATCGGCACGGCTGGGCCCGGGACAGTTCCTCACGCAGCCCGCGGACCACGAGTTTTCCGCCGACGGTGAGTTCGGCGGCGCTTTCCAGCAGGTCGAGCGCCCTTTCCGCGTGGTCGGCGTGGCCTTCCTCGTACGCCGCGAGGCCGACCCGCTCGTACGCCCCGGCCAGCAGGGCGGACACCGGCACCGGCGCTTCCCGCCAGGGCGCGGGGTGGCTCCAGGCGCCGTCCAGCGCGTAGAGGTCCGCGACGTCGAGCAGCGCCCGCAGCTTGGCCCGCCGGAAGCCGCGCAGCAGGGCCCGCGCGAGCGCACCGGTCTCCTCGTGCAGCGGCAGGCCGAGCGCCCCGTATCCGTGCCGTCCCACGGAGGGCTCCGCTCCGGCCAGTGGGGTCAGGACGCGCAGGCCGGCGGCGGCCTCACCGGCCTGTTCCGGTACGGCGTCGCGCAGCAACGCCCAGGCGCGCTCCAGCCGCCCGCTGAAGTCGGCCGCCTCGGCGCGCGTGAGCCGCCCGGCGGCGGGCGCGTCGAAGCAGTGCCGGTACGGGTCGAGGTCGTCGAGCGCGACGCCGCCCGCCCCGTGCCGCACGGGCCGCCAGCCGGCGCCCTCCTCAGGGAGCCGCTCGACGCGCCGCTCGGTCCCCTCCGCCCGTACCGCCAACCCGTCCCCGGTCGCCCACACCTCGGCGTCACCGGCCACGTCGAGCCGGAGCGTCCCGAGCGTCGGCAGATGCAGCGCGCCGCCCCGGTGGGCGACGCGGACCGGCACGTCCAGCCCGCCCCGTACGGCCGCGGCCGCCACGTACCGCGCCAGCTCCCCCGCCAGGCCGGTGGCCCCGGGACGTTCCTCGCGCAGAGCGTCCAGGCAGTCGAGGAGCCAGGTCCGCGTATAAGGGTGGGCGAGCACCTCGTCCAGCCCGTCGGAGCGCCGCTCGACCGCGCCCGCGAGCTCCCAGGCCTCGGCCCACCGCTCGCCGCCGCGTCCATCGAGCTCGCTGTGCAGTTCGGCGAGCAGGACGCGGGTCAGCTCGTGCTGTTCGGCGAGGAGCGCGCCGGGGTCGGTGAGGGCGGGGGGCGCGGTGGCGGCGGCGGTACGGGCCTCGATGCCGCGCACCAGCGCTTCGAGGTCGGCGCAGTAGACGGACGGGTTGTCGAAGCCGCTGCTGTGGCGGTAGCGGTGGGTGTAGAGCCCTCCGCCGCAGGAGCGGACGACGGGGCACCGCCGGCAGGTGTCACCGACTCCGGCGAGGCCGAGCTGGCGGGCCCGGACGCCGGGGTGGGCGGCGACGTCGTCCAAGGAGTGCCGGTACACATCGAATCCGGTGGCGGCGGCGCCTTCGTACGCGCTCTTGAGGGAGTCGACCTGTTCCAGGGTGCCGTCGGTCTCGACGACCACCAGGTCGGTGGGGGCCAGGCCCAGGGATTCGGTGAGGCTGGGGCCGCCGTCGAGCGTGGACAGCACGGAGGCGAAGAGGCGTACGGGGACGGGCCTGCCCTGGTGGTTCCACCGGTCGAAGACGGTGAGGATCCAGTCGGCGTACGCGGTGGGTGAGCCGTCCGGACGGGGCGGCGGGTCCTCCCAGGTGGCGTGCGGCAGGAGGAAGTCGATGCGCGGGGGGTCGAGCGCGGTCAGCGCGTCGTACACCGCCACGGGGTCGTTGGCCACGTCGATCGTGCACAGCAGGCCGAGGTTGAGGTGGCGGTAGCGCTTCTGGCGCAGCAGGTCGACCGCCCTCAGGACCAGGGGGTGGCTGCTGCGGCCGTCGGCGAAGCGGCGGTGGCGGTCGTTGGCCGTCTTGTCGCCGTCGAGGGAAATGCCCACTTTCACGCCGTACTCGTCGAAGAGATCGAGGTAGCGGGGGCTGAGTCGCAGGCCGTTGGTGTGGATGCGCAGATCCAGCTCGGTGACCGGGGCGAGGGCGGCGGTGAGTTCCTCGCAGACGCGCCTGAGGCGTGCGGGCCCTGCCAGCAGAGGCTCCCCTCCGTGCAGGATCACTGACACGGAGGGCAGGGCATGTTTCTCGGCATGCTCGGCCAGTCGCAGAGCTGTCCAGGAAATGGCCTGGTCAGAGATTGCTTTGGGGCGGGTACGCCAGCTCTGATCAGCGTGTTCGTAGATATAGCAATGGTCGCAGGAGAGATCACACCTGCTGTGGACCTTCAGGACGATCTCGCGAAAAGGGACCAGCGGTCCAGTCATTCCGCCAGTTTAGAGCGCGGAGTTGAACGTCGGGACTCGCTCGGTACGCTCACTCACCGAGGGAAGAACGCGGCTGAGCTTCTTCGCGGCGGTGGCTCCGCGCACGTCGATCTCGGGGAGGGCCACGCGATTTTTCTTCGCGACAGCGAATGCGACTGGGGGCTGAAGGCTCACGACGGCCGTCCTTGGGGGATGTGGGTCGGTCTGGGGATAACCGCACCGTTGCGGTGTTGGCGGCACGACTTTACTCTCATGGCCACCCGCGGCAAATCAGCGCGTGGAGCGGGAACGAAAAGCGTTGCACCGGCATTCCCCGAACGGCCCGGAACAAGCCATTCCATCGAAAGAGTGAGACAAAACCGCAGACGGGGGTGCGCATGACGGCGTTTCAGGGCCCACTGCAGAGCATGGTCTTCCGAAACGCGGATCTGCCGGCGCTGTTCCACCGATCCGACGAGACCGCCATCGCGCGGCAGCGTGAGGCGGTCCAGGACACCCGTCTGCAGCTCTGGCTTCTGGTGCTGGGCGCCTGCCTGGCGGCGGTGCCGGGCGGCTGGCGGATCGGTGCCGGCTTCCAACTGGCCGGAGCGCTCAGCGCGGTGGCGTACGCGGGCGTGCTGCTGGCCACGTACCGCGCCTCCGGACGCCGAGCGAAGTCGCATTGGCAACTGAACCGCTCCGCCGCCGAGTTCATCAAGTCGATGTGCTGGCGGTACGCCGTCCATGGGGCTCCCTTCGACGCCAACTGCCCCGACCCGGAAGGAGAGTTCCTCGCACGGCTGGAGGACGGGTTGAGCGAGCTGCGGAAGGTGGGCTGGGCCGACCCGCGCGAGTCGGGGACGGCCGACGCGCGGGCGGAGCTCATCACCCCGGCCATGCGGATGCTGCGCGCCAAGCCCTTCCGCGTACGCAAGGAGACGTACGTCAGGGACCGGCTGATCGAGCAGCGCAACTGGTACCACAGGCGGACCGTGGTGTCGCGCCGGGCGACCACACTGTGGTCCGTGACCATCTCGATGCTGACCGCGCTGGCCCTGTTCCTGGGCGCGCTGCAGACCTTCTCGGCCGGCGGGTCGGCCGTGGCGGCCGGGCTGCTGTCGGCCGCGGCGGCCTCGTGCGTCGCCTGGAGCGAGATCCGCCGTCACCAGCCGCTCATCGCGGCGCACTCCCTGGTGGAGGAGGACCTCGCGGCGATGCACACCGCGATGGAGACGGTGATCGGCGAGGACCGGTGGGCGGCGGCCGTGTACGAGACCGAGCGGATCGTCTCGCCGCAGCACACCGACTGGCTGGTCCAGCACCGGCGGTGAGACGAGCGCTTCAGGCCCGTTCGACACCCGCCCGCCAGATGACCGTCACCGGCGTCCCCCGCTCGCGGGCGTAGCGGACGATGTCGCCCGTGCCGCCGAGGCCGCGGGCCGGGCGGCCGTCCCAGACCGCGAGCAGCCGGTCGCAGTGGTCGGCGATGTAGGTGCCGGCCGCGTAGTACGCCTCGTCCGTGGAGTGCGGGTAGTCCATCCGCACCTCGCGCGTGGCCCGCTCGCGCAGGCAGTGGTAGCGAGCGAGCTCGCCGGGGTCGTCGAAGCCGTCCTCGTAGTCCCCGCTGGGGATGACGACGGTCAGCTCGGCACCACAGGACAGGGCGATGTCCGCGAAGAGCTGGTCCGCCCCGGCCGCCAGACTGGAGAACACCTCCAGGGAGCCGTCATGGCCGTGGAAGACCGCCCGCACCGCGGCCTGGACATGGGTGAGGAGCTGGTCGGGGATGTCCCTGTGGCCGGTCACTCCGATGCGCTTCATCCGCCCCCGCTCTCCTGGCCGACGCTCCCACAATCCTCTCAAATGCGGGCACGGCGTCGAGCCCCCGACCGCGATCCGGTCGGGGGCCCGTGGCGCCGGCGCCGGACTGGCCGGCGCCGGACTGGTAGCTGGGGCCGGACTAGTAGACGCTGACGCGGTAGGCGTTCAGGGCCTCGGTGACCGGCTGGAAGAAGGTCGTCCCGCCGGAGGAGCAGTTGCCGCTGCCGCCGGAGGTGAGGCCGATGGCGCGGCTGCCGGAGTAGAGCGGGCCGCCGCTGTCGCCGGGCTCGGCGCACACGTTCGTACGGATCATGCCGTAGACGATGTCGCCGCCGCCGTAGTTGACCGTGGCGTTGAGGCCGGTGACGGAGCCGCTGTGGGTGCCGGTGGTGGAGCCGCGGCGGGTGACGGACATGCCGACGGTGGCGTTGGCGGCGCTGGTGATGTCGACGCTGCCGACCGTGCCGGGCTTGGAGATGGAGGTGTTGGAGTAGCGGACGATGCCGTAGTCGTTGTTCGGGAAGCTGGAGCCGGTGGTCGGGCCGAGGACGGTGGTGCGGCCCGAGTTGGCGTACCAGGTGCCCGCGCCGTCCGTGCAGTGGCCGGCGGTGAGGAAGTACGTGGTGCCGGCGCTGTCGCGGACGTTGAAGCCGAGGGAGCAGCGCCAGCTGCTGGCGTAGATGGCGTCGCCGCCGGAGATGAGCTTGGTGAACTTGCCCGGGGTGCGCTCGATGCGCAGGGCCCCGGCGTTGGCGCCGGCCTCGCGCTTGATCGCGGCGATCTCGGCCGGGGAGACGGTCGAGTCGGCGGTGACGACCAGGGTGTTGGTCTTCGGGTCGACGTGCCAGGCGGTGCCGGCCACATCGGCTTCGAGGACGGCCGAGCCGGCGGCGGACAGCTGGGCGGCGCTGTACGTCCGCGGGGAGTCGGCGCTCGCGGCGGGGACCGCGAGGGCGGCGGCGGATATGAGACCGAGGGAGACGGCGAGCAGACGGGTGCGTCTGGCTGCGCCGCTGCGGGGGGTGGTGCGCTTGGTGCTCACTTGTCGTTCCTCCCGAGGGGAATCGGGGGCCCGCCGTGGGGTGCCGGGCCCGTGAGTCGCGGCCAGGTGACCCGGCGGTGTCCGGATTGCGAACACGCCGTGTTCCTGACAAGCGCTGCTCGGAGTATTCGCGGGCTCAACTACCGACGCAAGGGTGTCTTTCAGCCGCACCCGGGGCCCGTTCCTGGCCCTGGAGAACCACGGCAAGGGGCCGCGAGGAACGAGCGGCCCGAGGAGGAGCAACTATCGGCACAGGCCCGCGCCCCGCGGAGGTGACCCGGGCCCCGAGGAGGACACCCCTTGCGCGGGGCGGCCGGAATTTCGCCCTTCAGGGATGGCCGCGCAGACTTCTACGGACCGTCAGCAGCCGTCGCAGGGGCAGCAGCAGTCGCACCCTCCGCAGTCGCAGTTGCAGTCCCCGTCGCGGCAGCAGCCCCTGCGCTTTTTACGGGACCAGGGGCCCTCGTACTCCTTGGCGCAGCAGATCTGGCAGGTGCAGAACAGCCAGGCAAAGGCGGCGCAGCCGGCCCAGAAGCCGCGCGGCTTGGGCTTGGACGGGTCGCCGCCCCCGCCGAAGCCCGGCGGCATCCCACCGCCGAAACCGCCGGGACCACCGTGGCCGGAACCGCCGGAACCACCGTGGCCGGGACCTCCCAGCCCGCCGTGGCCGGGACCGCCGGAACCCGGACCTCCCCAGCCCGCCGTGGCCGGGACCGCCGGAACCCGGACCTCCCAGCCCGCCGTGGCCGGGACCGCCGGGACCGCCGACGTCACCAGGGCCGCCGGGGTGGCCGGCCGGACCACCGAGCCTGCCCGGGCCGCCGGGGTGCCCGCCGCCGTAGGGGCTGGGCGAACCGTACGGCCCGTACCCGCCGCCCGGCGGTTGCTGCGGCGCGCCATGCCCCTGGCCCCGGTACCCCCGGTGCGTGCAGGTCGTCGTGGTGAACGCCCGGTCCACCGACTGCCGCAGCTCGTGCGCGAGCAGCACGTGCAGCAGCGTGTCGTCCACGAATTCCGCGTCGCGCAGGGCGAGCCGTATGCCGTGCAGCGCGTCGTCCGCCAGCCGCCGCGCCTCGGCGAGCGAGGTGCCGGTCGCGGTGAGGGGGTTCCAGGCGCCCGACGCGGCGTCAGCTTCGCGGTCCTCCACGGCGTCCAGCAGATGCGCGAGCCGCCCGAAGAGCCGGCCCGCCTCCGCGAGCGGCGCCACGTTCCGCGGCTTGCCGGCCAGGACCGCGGTGTGCGCGAACGCGGCGGCGGTGGCCGTCTCGGTGGGCTCGGTCACCGTCAGCAGCGGCGTACCGGGCCCGGCCAGCGCCTCGATCCCGGTCTGCCGGTCCACCGCGTCGACCAGCACGGCCGTGTCGAAGCCCAGCTCGCGCCCGGCCCTGGCGCCCGCCCGGTCCCAGCCTCGCGCGACCCGGCGTGCGGCGGCCGCCACCGGACGGCGCGCCAGCAGGCCGTCCCGGTCGGCGACATGGTCCCGTACCTTCGCGGAGGCCAGGACCAGCGAGACGGCGGCGGCGAGCCGCGCGCCCTCGCCCCGGGCGACCGGCGCCGTCCGCATGGCGCGCAGGGGACAGGGCCCCGCCGTGCGCCGTGCCCCACCGTCCCGCTCGGCCTGAGCCTCCGTCAGGACCGAGACGATCAGGCCGTCGTAGTTGGTGACGATCCGGGCGAACTGCCCGTGGTCGGCCCTAAGTGCCAGGCACAGCCCGCACAGATGGGCCATCCACTCCGCCTTGAGCCCCTCCGTGAGCCGGTGCGTACAGGGCCTGACGATTCCGAACATGGCGCTCCCCCGTGAGTCGTTCCGCCGCGCGGCGGGCATCGTACCGAGGTGGTTCGTTCACCCGTACGTCCGCACGCTCACCCGTCCGGCCTGAATGTCATATGTGAGTTACGCGAGGTCCTTCTCAGGCCCCGTACGCTCGGGGAACCTTGACGAATCGCCACATCCTCTGCACCAGTACCGTCACGAATCCCTCGCGCGGCGACTATCCACTTGGCGCGCGATCCGCATGATGGACGACCATAGGGATAGCGGAACCACCAGTGACCGCGTTGAAAGGAGGCGTCCATGGGATCGGTGCGCAAGGCGAGTGCATGGCTCGGACTCGTCGAGGACAACGACGAGCGCTACTACGACGACGAGTACGCCGAGGGTGACCGCAGCAGCGACGCCTGGGTGACCGACCCCCGGGTACGGGTCGCCTCCGAGGCCGCGCAGGAGGAGGGCCGCCGGATCGCGACGGTCTCCCCGGACGGGTTCCGGGACGCCCGGGCCATCGGCGAGCTGTTCCGGGACGGGGTTCCGGTCATCATGAACCTCACCTCCATGGAGCCCGCCGACGCCAAGCGCGTGGTCGACTTCGCGGCCGGTCTGACCTTCGGGCTGCGCGGCTCGATCGAGCGCGTGGCGACCCGGGTCTTCCTGCTGACGCCCGCGGACACGGAGATCGTCAACGGAGAGCCCGCCGGCCGCGCCCAGGACGGCTTCTTCAACCAGAGCTAGCGGGCAGGGCCGCTTACCGGAACGCGTCGAGGCCGGTGAGTGCCTTGCCCAGCACCAGCTGGTGCATTTCCACGGTGCCCTCGTAGGTGAGCACCGACTCCAGGTTGGTGGCGTGCCGCATGACCGGGTATTCGAGCGAGATCCCGTTGGCGCCGAGGATCGTTCGCGCGGTGCGGCAGATGTCGATCGCCTCCCGTACGTTGTTGAGCTTGCCGAAGCTGACCTGCTCGGGGCGGAGTGTGCCGGCGTCCATCCGCCGCCCGAGGTGGTGGGCGAGCAGGATGCCCTTGTGCAGCTCCAGCGCCATGTCGGCGAGCTTGGCCTGGGTGAGCTGGAAGCCGCCGATGGGCTTGCCGAACTGCTCGCGCGTCTTCGCGTACTCGAGCGCCGCCTCGAACGACGACCGCGCGGCGCCCATGGCGCCCCAGACGATGCCGTAGCGAGCGTGGCTCAGACAGCTGAGCGGTCCCTTCAGGCCGGTGACGCCCGGCAGCACGGCGTCGGCCGGCAGCCGTACGTCGTCCATGACCAGCTCGCTGGTGACGCTCGCCCGCAGTGACCACTTGTGCCTGATCTCGGGCGCCGAGAAGCCGGGGCTGTCGGTCGGGACGGCGAAGCCGCGGATGCCCTCGTCCGTCCGCGCCCAGACGACCGCGACCCCGGCGACCGAGCCGTTGGTGATCCACATCTTGCGGCCACTGAGCACCCAGTCGGTGCCGTCCTTCTTGGCGTACGTCCGCATGGCGGCCGGGTCGGAGCCGTGGTCCGGTTCGGTGAGGCCGAAGCAGCCGATGGTCTCGCCGGAGGCCATCGACGGCAGCCAGTGCCGCTTCTGCTCCTCGGAGCCGTACTTCCGGATCGCGTACATGGCGAGTGAGCCCTGGACGGAGACGAGCGAGCGGATGCCGGAGTCGGCGGCCTCCAGCTCCAGGCAGGCCAGCCCGTACTGGACGGCGCTCGCGCCCGCGCAGCCGTACCCCTCCAGCGACATGCCGAGCGCGCCGATCGAGCCGAGCTCGCGGGCCAGTTCGCGGATGCCGGGCAGCTCGCCCTTCTCGTACCAGTCGGCGATGTACGGCAGGACCCGGTCGGCGGCCCAGGCGCGGACGGTGTCGCGGACGGCGAGGTCCTCGGGGGCGAGCAGGTCGTCGACGCCGAGGGGGTCGCGGGGGTCGAAGGAGGGGAGCTTCGCGGGCTGGTGCGCGGGCTGCTTCGAGGATGCGGACATGGCGGGGCCTCCGGCGGCTGAAACGCCGCTAAAACTAGCGCTGTTAGTCACGGCTCGGCGCTGACGTTACGGCTCAGTGTGCCGTGCGTCCAGACCCGGCCGACTCCGCGGGCGCGCGCCGCGCGGGCACATGGGCCCCCGGCTCCGCCGCGTACCCCTCACGGCGGGTCTCCCGCTCCGCCCCGAAGCGGGCCTCGGGCCGCGGACCGGGCACCCCATCGGCCCGGACGCCGTCCGGCTCCGCCCCGCCGCCGGCGCCCAGCCGGGCATCCGGGTCGGCCGGGCACTCCATCACGCGCGGCAGCCGTACCGCCATCAGCGCGCCGAGCAGCAGCAGCCCCGCGCTGACGAACAGCGTGACGTGCAGCCCGTGGACGAAGGCGTGCCGCGCCGCCGTGCGCAGCGCGTCGCCCGCCGGGCCGCCCAGTTGGGCCGCGACCTGGTAGGCCTCGCCCAGCGAGTTCGCGGCGGCCGAGCCGGCGGGCTCGGGCACGCCCGGCACCCGTTCGAGGCCGGGCGCGTACGCGGCGTTCATGACGCTGCCGAGCAGTGCGATGCCCATGCCGGCGCCCAGTTGGTAGGACGTCTCGCCGATCGCGGCGGCCCCGCCCGCGCTGTGCGCCGGGGCCTCGCTCAGCATCGACTCGTACGCCCCGAACAGCGTCGTCTGGAGCCCGAAGCCGAGCAGGACGAAGCCGGCCGTGAGCAGCAGCGGCCGGTCGTGCTGTCCCATCAGGACCAGCAGCAGGACGGCACCGGCGGTGAGGACGAAGCCCCAGCCGACCATCCGGCGCGGGCCGACGCGCCGCAGCGTGTACGAGCCGGTGGCACCGGCGGCCATCGCGGCGAAGGTGAGCGGCAGCAGCCGCAGCCCGGTCTCCAGCGGGCTGAGCCCGAGGACGAGCTGGAGGTACTGGACGGCGATCAGCTCCAGGCCGACCAGCGCCAGCATGGCGAGGACGATGCAGCCGACGGAGGTGGTGAAGGCGGCCCGGGCGAACATCCGCGTGTCGATGAGCGGGTGCGCGCGGCGCCTCTGGCGTCGTACGAACACGATCAGCAGGGCCGCTCCGGCCAGCAGGGGTCCGGCGGTCCCCATGCTCAGCAGGGACTCGCCGGCGCCCGCCCGCTTCACGCCGAGGACCACGCCGAGCACACCGGCCGCCGCCATCAGCGCGCCGGTCACGTCCCACGGCCCCTGGCCGCTGCCCTTCGACTCGGGCAGCAGCCAGCGGCCGAGCGGCAGGATCAGCGCCATCAGCGGGATGTTTATGAGGAAGACCGAGCCCCACCAGAGGTGCTCGACCAGGAACCCGCCGAGGACGGGTCCGGTGGCGGCGCCGACTGCGGCGACCGCCGTCCAGATGCCGATCGCCGTGGCGCGTTCGCGCCGGTCCGGGAAGACCGCGCGGAGGATCGACAGCGTGGCGGGCATGATCATGGCGCCGCCGACGCCGAGCAGGGCGCGGGCGGTGATCAGCACGGCGGGCGTGTCGGCGAAGGCCGCGACCGCCGAGGCCACGCCGAACAGTCCGTAACCGGCCAGCAGGACCCTGCGGCGCCCGACGCGGTCGCCGAGCGTGCCGAAGAGGATCAGCAGCGAGGCGCAGACCAGCGGGTAGGCGTCCACGATCCACAGCAGCGCCGTGGCGCTGGGGCGCAGGTCCTCGGTGACGGCGGGGACGGCGACGTGGAGGACGGTCGCGTCGAGGGCGACCAGCAGCAGGCTGACGCAGAGGACGACGAGGACGACCCAGCGGTTTCCACCGCCGCCGGCGGCACGCAGGCGTGCTCCGGCCGTGGTCGTCACGGACATGTACGTACCTCCCACAGACGAATCCCTCGCGCTCGGTGGGCACCGGCCGGAGGGGGACGTCCTCCGGGGCGGCCCGGCATCGACGGGCGAGTGAGCCGTCAGCGTACGCGAGTCCGGCCCTGTGACGCGTGGTCCAGCTCTCACGGGGGCAGGAGTGGGCGTGTGGCGTACGCCACTCCGGCCGCCCGCCGGAGCCCCACCCGGAGGGAGTAACCCGGGGGTCGCGGCCCGACCCCGCTCATTTCCCGCCACACACAAACACACTTGCGGAAGGGGCCCGCGGACAATAGGGCCCACGGCCCCCGAGGTTTATGGATAAGCAGCGAATAAACAGCGGACTGAGACGCACTCCACATCACATCGTCATCACGAAAGGACCGGATGGACGTGGGCTGACACTCACTCCCTGTAACGTCGATTGGGTGCGTACCGACATCTTTGCCCGTCTGGACCGGGAGCCGGAACCGCCGAAGATTGAGATCCCGCGGATGAGCCGCACCCGTCTCGCCCTCTTCGGCGGGACGTCGGCGTTCTACCTCGCCATCGTGGTGGCCGTGCTCGTCTCGTCGTGGCTGGTGACCCTCGACTGGAAGGTCATGCTCTTCCGGCCGTATCAGCAGTGGCCGGAACTGCACGCGACGCTGGACTACTTCGTGGTGCTGGGCCAGCGCGGCCCGACCGCCGTGATGGTGGCGGCCTGGCTCGGCTGGCGCTCCTGGCGGCAGCACACGCTGCGGCCGCTGCTGGCGCTGGGCGCCGCGCTGCTGCTGCTGAACGTCACGGTGGGTGCGGTGAAGCTGGGCCTGGGCCGGCTGGGGCCCCACTACGCGACGCGGATCGGCTCGGCCGAGATGTTCGCGGGCGGCGATATATTTCCTTCCGGACATACCGCCAACGCCGTGGTGACCTGGGGCATTTTGGCGTATCTCGCCACCACTCCGCGGGCCAGACGCTACCTGTCGGCCCTGTCCGCCGTGGTGGCCCTGGGCGTCGGCCTGACCACCGTCTACCTCGGTACGCACTGGCTCAGCGACGTCCTGCTCGGCTGGGCCGCCGGTCTGCTGATCCTGCTCGGACTGCCCTGGTGCGAGCCGCTGATCGCCCGTAGCGAGGCGATGGTCTTCGCGGTGCGCGAGCAGTTGCGGGCGCGCCGCCGCCAGGCGCCCTCGCTTCCCGTCGCGGCGGGCGGGCCACGGCCCGCTGCCTACCGGACGCGGCTGACGGGACCGGAGGAGGTGCGCGAGCCGGTCGGAACGGCGGGCGGCACCGGCTGCCCGGCGCCGGTCAGGACCACGCTCACCCAACCGCGGCCGCACGCGGTGGTGCGCTCGGAGCGGACGCCGGTCACCCCGGCGGGCACCCGCCGGCCGCCGCGTTCGCGCCCGCTGACGGGCGGCTGACGGTCCGTCGAAGCGCCACGGCGGACCAGGACCAGGCGCACATGGCGAAGGCCCCGGCTTCCACGGCCGGGGCCTTCGTCGTGCGGGGATGCTTCCGGGGTCAGCCGACCCAGCAGCGGGTGACGGTGCTCCCGTCGACCTCGAAGTTGATCCGGCCGGCCACGAACTCCATGGTGATGATGGAACCGGGCGGCAGCGACCGCACCGTGGTCCAGCCTCGGGAGCGGGCGCGTTCCTCCGCGCCGTGTCGGTCGAGGCCGACGTACGACTGCGGGGTGTCGTCGGGCTGTGCGGGAGGGGTCGGAATCGGTGCCATGCCCTTCACCGTAGGCGGCCGCGGACGGTGACGGAAGCCTGGCGCCGGACAGGGCCACACCACCCTCACGTACCTCCCCGGTCACGCTTGTGTCACAGGATCACGACATACGTTCGCTATGCGTTCCGTACGTCCCTCTTCACTCCCCGAGCCGCCGGTGGCCAATTCCGGGGGAATTCCTTACGTCCCCCGACCCGCCCCGATCCGCCGTACGGGCGAATTTCCCCCCGCCTCCGAATAGCCTTCGGCATATCGTCACGAGAATGGAGGGCGTACCGGGAATTCATGGCCGCCCGCGCAATTCCCGGTACGCCGGCACATCGCCGGGCGCACCTCCGGACCCACCGCCGGACGCACCGCCCGATCGGGCTACGCGGACCGGTCCAGGGCCCGTGAGAGACGGTCACGGATGTCCCTGATGCGGGCGTCCAGCTCGGGCGGTTCGATCACCTCGAACTCCAGCCCCATCAGCACGACGTGGATCACCATGACATCGAGACTCGTGGCCCCTGTGCGCAGGACGCACGTCGTGTCGCTCTCGGCCTCCAGGTGGCCGTCCGCCGGGCCCACCGCCCGGGCGGCCTCGGCGAGCGGCGCGTGCACGCGGATCACGGCCTTCGCCGCGTACGCCGTCGTGGACACGCCCTCGCAGACGTACGCCGCCAGGTCCTCGGCGGGCGGTGTACGGGGCGCGAAGCGCGGACCGTGCGGCGGCTTGGGGACGATCCGGTCCGCCCGGAACGTGCGCCAGTCGCGGCGGTCCACGTCCCAGGCGACGAGGTACCAGCGGCGCTCGCTGCACACCAGGCGGTGCGGCTCGACGGTGCGGCGGGTGGCCGCGCCGCTGTGGTCCCGGTACGCGAAGCGCAGCCGCTCGCTGTCCCGGCAGGCGCCCGCGAGTTCGGTGAGCACGGAGGGGTCCACCGGGGACTCGGGGGCGCGCAGCATGGGGACGGTGAACGTGGTGAGCGTGCTGACCCGGCGGCGCAGCCGGTCGGGCAGGACCTGCTCCAGCTTGGCCAGGGCGCCCACGGAGGTCTCGCCGACGCCCTCGATGCCGCTGCCCGCCGCGGTGCGCAGCCCGACGGCGACCGCGACCGCCTCGTCGTCGTCCAGCAGCAGCGGCGGCAGCGCGGCGCCCGCGCCCAGTTGGTAGCCGCCGCCGGTGCCGGGGGTGGCGTTGACCGGGTAGCCCAGCTCGCGCAGCCGGTCGACGTCGCGGCGCACCGTGCGCGGGGTGACGCCGAGCCGTTCCGCGAGGTCGGGGCCCGACCAGTCGCGGTGCGCCTGGAGCAGGGACAGCAGGCGCAGCAGTCGTGCCGAGGTCTCCAACATGGACGCGAGTCTGCCACCGGTCGCGGACAGCTACCGTCCGCGATGAGGGCTCAGCGCGTCACCCGTACGCACAGGTCGTTGTCGCTGGTGTAGCAGGGCGCCGCCGTGTAGCCCTCGCCCTGGTGCCGCGGGTAGACGAAGACGTTCTTCCGGTCCCACACGTCGTCCAGGATGCGGGAGATCCGCACCGGCTCCGCGTGCGGGCCGGGGCGCAGCCACAGCTCCCACAGCCGCTGCCCGTCGACCGGCCGCGGCTCGGCGAGCGGGTCGTAGGCGAGGGTGAAGGCGAAGCCGCCCTGCCCGCCTTCGGCCGGCACCTGGTGGACCCGCTCGCCCAGCCGCGCCTCGGCCACCGCGCCGGGGCCGAGCTCCGCCCCGTACAGCATCCCGTCGACCGTGCAGGTGCCCTCGCCGAAAGTGAGGCCGCCGGCCTCGGCGTGCGGGCCGCGCACCCAGCTGCGGACGGCGAGCCGGCCGTCCGCCGTGGGGTAGGGAAGGTGGACGTTGACCCTGCCCTCCTCGTCGGGGACCCGGTCGATGAGGGCGCGCAGGTCCCGGATGCCGGGCTCGACGGGCCGCTCGCCCAGGTACACGTCCCAGCGGCCCTCGGCCAGCTCCACCGTGCTGGGCAGCACCGCGCGCATATGGCCCTCGCCCGCCGGGGTGAGCGGCAGCCGGGCCTCGTCCGCCGGGCCGGCGCCGCCGCGCCGGCGCAGCACCAGCACCGGCTCGGCCGTGTCGACGACCACTATGTCGAACGTGATCCCGCCGGCGGAGTCGGCGAGGCAGTCCGCGCGCGGCGCGCCGGGCCCGGGGGGCGGGACGGGGGCCGGGGTCGTGGCGTCGGTCATGCGGGCTTCCCCTTCCGGAGCACGTCGGCGGCCTTGTACCGCGCCGCGTACACGGCGTCGAGCACCCCGCCGCGGGTGCGGTGCAGGGCGTCCCTGACCCGGCCACGGGAGCGGCCGTTGCCGCCCCGGGCGACCAGCTCGGCGAACAGCGCCTCGTGGCGCTCGGCGATCCGTACCGGGTCGAACCGCTCCGACGCGGCGAGCGCGGCCCGTCCGGTGCGGCGCCGCAGGTCGTCGTCCTGGATGAGGCCGAGCAGCGCGTCGGCGATCGCGTCCACGTCGCCGACCGGCACCAGGCGTCCGTCGACGCCGTCCTCGATGATCTCGCCCGGGCCGTGCGGGCAGTCGGTGGAGACCACGGGCAGGCCGCAGCGCATCGCCTCCACGATGGTCATCCCGAAGGACTCCAGGCGGGAGGTGACGGCGGCGATGGAGCCCTTGACCCACTCGGGCTCCAGCGGGTTCACCGTGCCCATCAGGAACACGTGGTTGTGCAGGCCGCGCTGCTCGATCAGGGCGCGCAGCGCGTTGCGCTCGTTGCCGGTCGCGTCGCCCGCGCCGTAGATGCGCAGCCGCCAGTCGGGCCGGGCGGCGACCACCTTCGCGAACGCCTCGACCAGCAGGTCGTACCGCTTGACCGGGGTCAGCCGGCCGGCCGCGACGACCCACTTGGCGGCTCCGTCGGCGGGCTCGACGGTCGGCGCCGGGACGCTGTTGGGTACCGCGTCGACGCGTACGCCCGGCAGCTTGAGCTTGCCGCGGTAGGAGCGGGCGTCGGCCTCGGTGACGGTGGTGATGGCGTCGAGCAGGGCGTACCGGTGGCCGATCTCGCGGCGCAGCCGGTAGCCGTGGCTGTCCAGCGTCAGGTGCTCCTGGCCGACCCGGACCGGGCCGCGGCGGGCCTGGCGGGCGATGTGGACGTTGAGGCCGGGGCGGGTGCCGACGACGACATCGGCCTGGAGGGACTTCAGGTGGGCGGCGATCCGGGCGTCGGTGAGGCGGCTGTACTGCTTCCACCGGCCGTCGCCGCGCGGGAAGACCCTGGCGGGCTTGGTGTAGTCGGGGTGGCCGCCGTCGTAGGTGGGGCTGTTCTTGCGGAGGTCGACCAGGTGCTTCATGGTCACGCCGGCCGGGGCGCCGAGGGTCGGCTCGTCGCGGTGGCGGAAGACCGACACGATCTCGACGTCGTGCCGCTCGGCCAGGGCTCGGGCGAGGTTGAACGTCGTACGGATTGTGCCGCCGATTCCGTAGGCGTTGTGGAGCAGAAAAGAGATGTGCATCGCGTCGCCGCGTCCCCCTGGTCCGGACTGGTCGTCGGTGGTGGTGGTGATCCTTGGTCGTCAGAAGTGGACTGTACTTGGTGGCGGGCATGGCTTCAGGGCCGGTAGCCGAGCTGGGGGACGGTGGCGCAGTTCTTGGTCATCTCCCCCTGGGAGACCCAGCCGCGGCCGTCCTGCCAGCGGGCGACGGACAGGCAGGTGTGGCGGGTCCTCGGCGGCTCGGGCAGCCGCTCGAAGCGGACGGGCAGGAGCAGGTCCCGGGCGGTGTAGGGCTCGGCGCGGTTCATGAACCGTTCGACGCACGCGCGCGTGAGGCCGGTTTTCGCGCAATGGCGCGCCGCGTCCGTGAACCACATGGCGGCGGCCCAGCCCTCCAGCGCCCACTGCGAGAGCGGCTTGCCGTTCATGGCCTGCCGGAATTCCCGTACGGAAGGGTGGTCGCGTTCGTCGTGGTTGCGGCTGGAGCCGGTCACCCACAGGGCGTTGCGGCAGCGTGGCGCGTCCTTGTAGTCGCGGGGCACGGACTGGTTCCAGTTCTGGACGTTGGTGACCTTGGCGGTGACGTTCACATCGACGGCGTCCATGGCCTCGCACAGCTGGGCGTTGCCGTGCGTGTCCAGGGCGTCGAAGACGAGGTCGGCGCCCTGCTCGCGCAGGTCGGCGGCGACGGCGCGGTAGTTGGGCAGCGCGAAGTCCACCTGTTCGGTGACGACCCGGTAGCCCTCGGCCTTCAGCCCGTCGCCGACCAGCCGGGCGTACGCGGCGGAGGCCGCCTGGTTGTAGGAGACGACGGCCGCCGTACGGGCGCCGTGTTCGCGTTTGAACCAGCGGTAGACCTCGGTGCCGCCGTAGAGGAGGCCGTTCCAGCCGGGCTCGTCCCCGGTGCGCGGGGCGGAGCTTCCGTAGATCCCGTACAGATGCGGATAGGTGTCGTAGGCGGTGCCGAGCGGCTGGCCGCCGATGTCGGGAACGCCGGCCCCGGAGACGCGCGGGGCGCCCGCGTAGTCCAGGGCGGTGGTGGCGACCAGCGCGAACACGCGCTTTTCGTCGATGAGCCGGTGCACGCACTCGTTGTTGCCGACGCCACTGCCGCCGTCGTCGCAGACGGTCACCTCCACGCGGCGGCCGTCGATGCCGCCGCGGGCGTTGAGGGCGTCGAAGTACGCCAGCGCCCCGTCGCGGGGCCCGGTGAGGGCTTCGCCGCCGACGGGGCTCGTGGCGCCGGTGATGACGCCGATACGGAGGGGCTCGGCGCCGCCGGTGGTCGGGGCGGGCCGGCGGGTGGTGAAGTCGCCCTCGGACAGACGGCTGCCGCACGCGGCGCTCAGCGTGAGGAGCGCCGCGAGCGACAGGGCCTCAGCAACCCGGTACGGCCGTCGCATTGGGGCTGAGCTTCACCAGCGCGCACAGCGTCTTCGTGGAGACCTTCCAGGTCCCGTCCTGCTCGACGGCGGTGCCCTTGGAGTTCGGCAGGGCGGGCCTGCCGCCGACCAGCAGGTCGTAGGTGACGTTGGCCTGGGTGGCCGAGGTGAAGGCGACGTCCTTGACGTTCACGGACGTCTGCGCGGCGTTGGGGTCCCGGGCGAACGCCTGGAGGACCGGCTGCATCCGCTGGCCGTTCTCCAGCAGCTTGACCTTCTCGGCTGCCGGGGTCCTCGGGCTGAAGAACGCCGTCCAGTTCTTCTGGATCTGCTGCCGGGCCGCCGCCGGGTCGGCGGGCTGGTTCTGGGTCGGCGTCTGGGTTCCGGGCGAGGTGGCGGTCGCGGTGGGGGTGGGGGACCGCTGGGGCTCGCCGCCGTTGTCGTCGCCGCAGCCCGCGGCGACCGGTACCAGTACCAGGGCCGCCGCGGCCGCGAGTGCCGCGGTGCGGTGGGAACTGCGAAGCATCGTGTGGACCATCTGGCTCACCGCCGGTTTCCGGGGTCTGTGCCTTTTTGGGCCTTCTTGGGCATAGTGCAAGGAATCACCCCATCTCGCCAGCGGAGGCCGGGAATGCCGACATCACGACTGCTGTGGTGGGGCGGACTGGTCGGCGTCACCGTGGGCGCGGTGCTGTGTGTGCTGGGCTGGTACGGCGTGTCCGGTGAACGTTTCGCCGAGCGGCAGATCCCCTACCTGGCGTCCTCGACCGTGCCGGGCGCGGCGCTGATCGTGGCGGGCGCGGTGCTGCTGGCCAGGGCGGCGCCGGGGCCGGCCGCGGTGGGAGTGTCCGGGGCGCACCGGCCGCCCACGGAGCCCGAGGGGCCCGCAGGGCAGGCGGAGGCCACGGGGCCCGCGGAGGCCACGGGGCCCGCAGGGCGGGCGGAGGCCGTGGAGGACCGCCCCTCCTCCGGCGCACCGCCGGTGCGGGTGCCCGGCGGGACGCTGGCGCACCGCCCGGACTGCCCGCTGGTGGCGGGCAAGCCGGACGCCGTTCCGGTCGGTGACGCGCGGCTGGAGCCCTGTCCGGTGTGCGAGCCCGGGAGCTGACCGGGTGTCCTCCCTGACGTACGAACTGGTCCTCGCGGGACTGGCCGTGGGCAGTGCGGCCGCCCTGACCGGGATCGGGCTCATCGTCACCTACCGGGCGACGGGCGTGCTCAACCTGGCGCACGGCGCCGTCGCCATGGTCTGCGCCTACGTGCTGCGCCAGCTGGTGGTGGAGTGGGGCTGGCCGCTGCCGCTCGCCGCGTGCGTGACGCTGCTGGTGGTCGCCCCCGGCATCGGGCTGGTGCTGGACCGGGCGGTGTTCCGTCCGGCGGCGGTGCTCGACCTGGACCCGGCGCGGACGCTGGTGGCGTCGATCGGCGTGTTCGTACTGCTCGTGGGGGGCGCGGCGCTGCTGTGGGGCGGCGGGGCGCGGGCGGACGCGCCGGTGCTGCTCGGCGACGACCCGTGGCTCCAGCTCGCCGCGGTGGTCCTGGTGGGCGGTTCGGTGGGCGCGGTGACCCGGTGGACGCGGCTGGGGCGCCAGCTGCGGGCGGTGGTGGACAACCGGGAGCTGGCGGCGCTGGGCGGGATCGACGCGGACCGGGTGTCGGCGGCGGGGTGGGCGTTCGGCTCGTTCACGGCCGGACTGACGGGCGTGCTCCTCGCGCCGTACCTGCGGCTCGATCCGTACGGGCTGCCGCTGCTGGTGGTCGAGGTGATCGCGGTGGCGGTGGTCGCCCGGATGCGGAGCCTGCCGGTGGCGGTGGTGACCGCGCTGGCGATCGGTATCGGCCAGGCGCAGCTGACCCGGTTCCACCCGGTGGGCTGGGCGGGCCCGCTGGTGCAGGCCGTCGCCACGAACCTGTTCGTCGTGGCCCTGCTGGTGGCCGCGCTGGCGCTGCCGGGCGTGGGGGCGCGGGACGCCCTGCCGCGCACGTCCACGGCGGGGGCGCGGGTGCCGGCGGGGGTGTGGGTGGTGGCGGGCGTGCTGTTCCTGCTGCCGCTGGGCTTCGCGGGCCCGGACCTGCAGACGTCGGTCCAGGTGCCCGCGCTCGCCGTCATCCTTCTGTCCCTGGTCGTGGTCACCGGCCGGGGCGGCCAGATCTCGCTGGGCCAGGCGGCGTACGCGGGCCTGGGCGCCCTGTTCACGGCGCTGCTGGCGGCGGGGCGCTTCCCCGGGGTGCCCCGGCTCCCGGAACTGACCGCGCTGCTGGTGGCCGTGGTGCTGGTCGCCCCGCTGGGGGTGCTGACCGGGTGGCCGGCGATCCGCCGCCACGGCCTGGCGCTGGCGCTGGCGACGCTGGCGGTGGGGGTGGCGGCGAGCCGGTTCGTCTTCGCGCAGCCGTACGCGACGGCGGGGCTGTCCCTGTCGCGCCCGGCCGGCTTCGCCTCGGACCGCCGCTACTACGTCCTGGAACTGGTCGTCCTCGCCCTGGCCCTGCTGTACGTCGCGGCGCTTCGCCGGGGGCGTACGGGCAGGGCGCTGGCCGCGCTGCGCGACCACGAGGCGGGCGCGGAGGCGGCGGGCGTGCCGGTACCCGCCCTGAAGCTCCTCGCCTTCGTGGCGGGCGCGGCCCTGGCGGCTCTGGGCGGCGGCCTGCTGGGCATGGGCGTGCGCGCGTTCGACCCGGAGGCGTACGACCCCGTGCGCGGCCTGCTGTGGTTCGCGGCTGTCCTGGTGCTGGGCGCGGACAGCCTGCTGTCCCCGCTGGCGGCGGCGGTGCTCCTGGTCGGCCTGGACGCGGGCGCACGGGGCGGCGCGGCGGCGGCGGTCATCGGCCTCCTGGCCGCCCTGACAGCCCGCCTCCCGCCCCTGACGTCGCTGCTGCCCGGTACCGCAAAGCGTCCCGGCGCCGGGATGGCCGGGGGCCGAGGCGGTGCCTTGCGCGCGGCACGCGCGCGTGCAGCCCGTCCGTCTTCCGCCGGGCGCCCGGCGCAGGACGGTGCTCCACCGCGCATCAGCCCGGTCCGCGACCGGCCACCGGCCTCACGGGAGCCAAGGACGTATGGCACCGGCCCGGCCGGAGGCCGAACGCCACCCGCAGCCGCCGACGGCGGCCGGCCACCCACGGGAAGACCCGCACCCGACCTCCCCACCCGCACGGGTAGGGACACCAGCCCGGCCGAGGGCCGGGCGCACCCCCACCGGCCGGCACCGGCCGCAGCCGCCGCACCCGCTCCCACCCCCGCCCCCACCCGCACCCGCGGCCTGGAGGCCCACCGCCTCACCCTCCGCTACGGCGGGTTCACCGCCCTCGACCGCGTCGACCTGCTCGTCCCGCCCGGCGGGATCACCGCCCTCATCGGGCCCAATGGCGCCGGCAAGAGCAGCCTGTTCCACTGCCTGGCCGGCACCACGCGCCCCACCTCCGGCCGCGTCACGCTCGACGGCGCCGACATCACCGCGCTCCCCGCTCACGCCCGTACCCGGCTCGGGATCGCCCGGACGTTCCAGGAGCTGGCCGTCTTCCCGACCCTGACGGTCGAGGAGAACGTACGCGTCGGCGCCGAACAGGGCCGCGTACGCGACGATCCGCGCGCGGTCGAGCAGGCCCTGCGGCTCCTCGGGCTGACCGGCGCCCGCCTCCTGCCCGCCGCCGGGCTGTCCACCGGCACCCTGCGGCGGGTCGAGCTGGCCCGGGCGCTGGCCGGGCGGCCGCACACGCTGCTGCTCGACGAGCCCGCCGCCGGGCTCGACGCGGGCGAGACCGCCGCCCTCGCCCGCGTACTCAAGGCCCTCGCGGCGGACGGGACGGCCGTGCTCGTCGTCGAGCACGACCTCGACCTCGTCGCGGACATCGCCCACACCGTGCACGTCATGGAGGCGGGGCGGATCGTGTCATGAGCGTCGAGATGGAACTGCGGTCGGCCCGCGTCCGCTACGGCCCCCTGGAGGCCCTGCACGGCATCGACCTGCCCGTCCCGGCCGCCACCCTCACCGTGCTGCTGGGCCGCAACGGCTCAGGGCGTACGACCGTCCTGCGCGCCCTCGCCGGGACCGTGCCGCTGAGCGCGGGACGCGTCCTGTGGCGCGGCGCCGACGTGACCCGGCTGCACGCCCACCAGCGGGCGCGCCGCGGCCTGTGCTTCGTACCGGACCGGCGCGCCCTCTACGCCACCCTCACGGTCGCCGAGAACCTGGAACTCGCCGCCCAGGGCCCCGACGTCGCGACCGCCCTCGACGTGTACCCGGAGCTGCGCCCGCTCCTCCCCCGCCGTGCCGGCACCCTCTCCGGCGGCGAGCAGCGGATGCTGGCGCTCTCCCGCGCCGTGCTGGCACCCGCGCGCGTCGTCCTCGTCGACGAACCGGCCCTCGGCATGTCGCCCGCCGTCGCGGCGCGCACCTACCGCCACCTCGGCGCCCTGGACGCGGCGGTCGTGGTGGCCGAACAGCGCCCGCCGGCCGGCCTGCCGCCCGGGACGCTCGTCCACGAACTGCGGCGCGGCTCGCTCCGGTTCAGCGGCGAGCTCGCCGAGTTCACTTCCCGGACTTGGGGAGGGGAGGAAGGGCCAGCATCATCCCGGGCCTGATCAGGTGCGGATCGTCCCCGATGACCTTCTTGTTGGCCTTGTAGAGCGCCTTCCAGCCGCCCTGCACCTTGAACCGCTTGGCCACGGCGGTCAGCGTGTCGCCCGGCTGCACGGTGTGGGCACGGCCGGAGAGCCCGTACTTCTTGGAGCACGTGGGCCAGGCCTGCCAGCCCTGCCACCGCAGCACCTCCTGCGCGACCGTGATCTGTTCCTTACGCGTCGCCAGGTCGGCGCGGCGGGCGTACTTCAGGCCGCCGTACGCCTCCCAGGTGGACTGCCGGAACTGCAGCCCTCCGTAGAACCCGTTACCGGTGTTGAGGTCCCAGCGCCCGCCGCTCTCGCACTCGGCGACGCAGCCCCACGGCCACTGGTCGGAGGCGCAGGCGGGCGCGGCGTACGACGCGGAGACCGGCCCGGGCCCGGGCGGCGGCGGATAGGCGACGCCGCGCGCGGAGTGAGCCTCCGCGCCCGTCGTCCCGGTCAGCAGCAGCACCACGGCCGGCAGCAGGGCCGGCCAGAAGCGGATCTTCGGCATCGGCCCACGCTAGGCGGCCCCGGGCGGCCCCTCGCCGCCGCCGCGCGGGGCGTCGCGAGGGCCCCACCCGGTCGGCCCACGCACCGGGGCGGCACGCAGACCGTGACTCCGGCCGCAGATCACCCGTTGAGCTCTTCATGAGACGAACCGGGATCCGCCCGGTATCGCACGCAACGAGTCCGAGGAGCCACCCGTGCCCCGCATGCTCGACGTCAGCGAGGACGTACGCGCCGAGATCGGCGACGAAGAGGCCGACCGGCTGCTCGCCGGCGAGAACGCACTGGGCAGCTACGACTGCACCTCCTGCCGCACCCCGGGCGACTCCGAGCAGGAGCGCACCAGCACCGTGCTGTTCGTCGGCGAGGAGACCGCCGTCCTCGCCTTCGCCCACGCCACCTGCATCCCCTCCCAGGTCGTCAAGGTCGCCGAGGACCAGCTCCAGGGCGCCGTCCGGTCCATCACCGGTGCGGAGCCGCAGGCGGCGCCCATGACCCCCGTGACCCCCGTGGCCATCGGCGAGCAGGCCGTGCTGGGCGTCACCAGCGGTCTCGTACTGATCGACAACGAGCTGCACCCCGCTCTCGTCGTCGAACCGACCGCCCCCATCGCCCGGCCCGGCACGACCGGCAGCGGCGGCGACGACTTCCTTCCGCTGCTGATCGAGCAGGGCTTCCTGCCGGTCACCGACGTGAACCAGAAGCCGAGCCCCATCGCCGGCTGGTCCGTGCTGCTCGCCATGGGCCAGCTGCACGCCATCCTCCAGCCGGGTACGGGCGGTGGCAGCCCGGTCGCCTGGTGGCAGGCCCACCAGCCGCTCCAGGTCACCGAGGGCTGGCGCGCCGCGGCGAACAAGTCGCACAGGGTCCTGGTCTTCGCCGCCCCGGTCGGGTCCATCGGCCAGCAGCCGCGCGAGGACCTGCTGCGTGACGCGCTGGAGAAGGCGGCGGCCAACGGCCGGCTGGTGGCGGCCGCGATGCCGCTGGCCGGCACCTGATGCGGGACCGGACCGCGCGAGCCGGGTCCACACCCACCCGGACCGCCCACGGCCGGACCGTGGACGGCCGGGCGGGGCATGACCCGGCCGTGCGTCCCGTCCCGGTCCCGGTCCCGCGACCGGCGTTTTACGGGCCGGGGCCGCATCCGAAGAGCGGCGAGGTCGTTGGCACATACGTGCACGCATACGAGCCCTCCCGCCAGCCTTACCAGCAGATTCCCGCCATGCGCCCGTCGCAGGACGGACCGTCGAGCCACGCGTCGGGGGGCTGCTCGGCCACGCCGATCTACGACGCGCTGTACTCCGAGTACCTGCGGTCGTTCCGGACACTGCCCGGCGACCGCAGCGGCGAGGAGGACCTGGGCTTCAAGTCCTTCGGGTCGCTGGGTTCCGGCAGCTCGTACCAGACGCATCACAGCGGCTATACGGGCGGGTGGCAGCAGGTCGGCATCAGCCGGCACTCCGGGTACCACCTCCCCGCGGCGCTGCCACCGGCTCCCCGCAGAGGACTGTGAGCCAAGGTCCACGAGGGCCGGGTCATGTGGGCCGGGTTCCCGGGCCGGGGCCCGGGGCCGGTGAACGCCGAACGGGGCCGGAGCGAATCATTCGCTCCGGCCCCGTCCTCATGAGGTGACGACGAGGTCACTTCTCGATGAGGTCACTTCTTGCGGCCGCGCTTCTCGCGCACCCGTACCGAGATGTGGATCGGGGTGCCCTCGAAGCCGAACTCCTCACGCAGCCGCCGCTCGACGAACCGGCGGTAGCCGTGCTCCAGGAAGCCGGACGCGAACAGCACGAACCGGGGCGGCTTGGTGCCCGCCTGCGTACCGAACAGGATGCGGGGCTGCTTGCCGCCGCGGATGGGGTGCGGGTGGGCCGCGACCAGCTCGCCGAGGAAGGCGTTCAGGCGGCCGGTCGGAACGCGGGTCTCCCAGCCCTCCAGCGCCGTCTCGATGGCCGGGACGAGCCGGTCCATGTGGCGGCCGGTGCGGGCGGAGACGTTGACGCGCGGGGCCCAGGCGACCTGCTGCATCTCCGTCTCGATCTCGCGCTCCAGGTAGTAGCGGCGCTCCTCGTCCAGCTCGTCCCACTTGTTGTACGCGATGACGAGCGCGCGCCCCGCCTCGACGGCCATGGTGATGATGCGCTGGTCCTGCACGGAGATGGACTCGGTGGTGTCGATCAGTACGACGGCCACCTCCGCCTTCTCGACAGCGGCGGCGGTGCGCAGCGAGGCGTAGTAGTCCGCGCCCTCCTGGAGGTGGACCTTCTTGCGGATACCGGCGGTGTCCACGAACTTCCAGGTCTTGCCACCCAGCTCGATCAGCTCGTCCACCGGGTCGCGGGTGGTGCCGGCCACCTCGTTGACGACGACCCGCTCCTCGCCCGCGACCTTGTTGAGCAGGGACGACTTGCCCACGTTGGGGCGGCCGATGAGCGCGATGCGGCGCGGGCCGCCCACGGCGGTGCCGAAGGTCTGCTCCGGGGCCTCGGGCAGGGCCTTCAGCACCTCGTCCAGCAGGTCGCCGGTGCCCCGGCCGTGCAGCGCCGAGACCGGGAACGGCTCGCCCAGGCCCAGCGACCACAGCATGGCGGCGTCGGCCTCGGCGGAGGGGCCGTCGACCTTGTTGGCGGCCAGCACGACGGGCTTGCCGGCCCGGCGCAGCAGCTTGACGACGGCTTCGTCGGTGTCGGTGGCCCCCACGGTGGCGTCCACCACGAAGACGACCGCGTCGGCGGCCTCGATGGCGTACTCGGCCTGGGCGGCGACGGAGGCGTCGATGCCCAGGACGTCCTGCTCCCAGCCGCCGGTGTCGACCACCTTGAAGCGGCGGCCGGCCCATTCGGCCTCGTAGGTGACGCGGTCGCGGGTGACGCCGGGCTTGTCCTCGACGACGGCCTCACGGCGGCCGATGATGCGGTTCACCAGGGTCGACTTGCCGACATTCGGCCGGCCGACGACGGCGAGGACCGGGAGCGGGCCGTGCCCGGCGTCCTGGATCGCGCCTTCGACGTCCTCGACGTCGAAGCCCTCTTCGGCGGCGAGCTCCATGAACTCCGCGTACTCGGTGTCGCCGAGTGCCCCGTGGTCGTGCTGGTCGTTCATGAAGTCCGTTCCTCGTTCATCATCGTCATCGGCGGATCGAGTGATCCGCTACTCAAAGCTCAAGTCTCGCTCAGCGCCCTGTGAGGTGCCTGGCGTTTTCCAGGTGGGCGGTGAGCCGCTCCTGAATGCGTACGGTGGCGTCGTCCAGCGCCTTGCGGGTGCGTCTGCCGGAGCTGTCCCCGGCCTGGAAGGCGTCGCCGAAGACGACGTCGACGCGGCTGCGCAGCGGGGGCAGCGCCTTTATCAACCGCCCGCGGCGCTCGGTGCTTCCCAGTACGGCGACCGGGACGATCGGTGCGCCGCTGCGTACGGCGAAGTACGCGAGGCCGGCGCGCAGTGAGGCGAAGTCGCCCTCGCCCCGGGTGCCCTCGGGGAAGATGCCGAGCACACCGCCGCCCGCCAGTACGTCGAGGGCGCCGGTGATGGCGGTGCGGTCGGGGGCCGACCGGTCCACCTTCAGCTGCCCGATCCGCTCCAGGAAGGGGCCCAGAGGCCCGATGAAGGCCTCCTTCTTGATCAGGAAGTGCACGGGCCGGGGGGAGGTGCCCATCAGCATGGGGCCGTCGAGGTTGTGCGCGTGGTTGACGGCGAGGATGACCGGCCCGGTGGCCGGGACGCGCCAGGCGCCGAGGACGCGCGGCTTCCACAGCCCGTACATCAGCCCGATGCCGATGCCCCGGCCGACCGCGGCGCCCTTCTGCGAGGGCGAGGCCGAGGAAGGCGTCACGTGGCGGCTCGCTTCTCCTCGACAAGGGTGACGACGCACTCGATGACCTGCTGGAGCGTCAGGTCCGTGGTGTCGACCTCGACGGCGTCGTCCGCCTTGGCGAGCGGGGACGTCTTGCGGCTGGAGTCGGCCGCGTCCCGCTTGATGAGGGCCTCGCGGGTGGCGTGCACGTCGGCGCCCTTGAGCTCGCCGGAGCGGCGGGCGGCGCGGGCCTCGGGGGACGCGGTCAGGAAGATCTTGAGGTCGGCGTCGGGGAGGACGGTCGTGCCGAT
Organism: Streptomyces ficellus; assembly: GCF_030406405.1. Lineage (GTDB taxonomy): Bacteria > Actinomycetota > Actinomycetes > Streptomycetales > Streptomycetaceae > Streptomyces > Streptomyces ficellus_B. Next base: position 43,300 of record NZ_JAUEPL010000005.1, on the reverse strand, counting down.
GTCGCGGCCCTCGACCACGATGCCGTTCTCGGCACCGGCGGCGATGGACCGCTGGAGCTCGGTGATCCGGGCGCGTACCTCCGGGACGGCGCTGACGGCGCTGACCTTGGCGGTGACGTCCTGCTCGCGGATGGGGCCGGAGGCGTCCACGCCGTCCACGGTGATCGTGGGGTGGGACGGGTCGGTCCCGGAGACGATGGAGGGCTTGCCGGCGGCGGAGGCGATGGCGTCGGCGTCGGTGACGTCCACGCCGTTGCTGATCATCCACCAGGTGATCGCCCGGTACTGCGCGCCGGTGTCCAGGTAGCTGAGCCCCAGCTTGGCGGCGACCGCCTTGGAGGTGCTCGACTTGCCCGTGCCGGAGGGGCCGTCGATGGCGACGATCACGGATTCCACGGTGTCGGACACCTTCCTGGTGGGTGGGAGGGGGCCGGCCGGTTGCCGAAGGGCCCTGCACAAGGTTACCGACTGCCGCGTCCCTCCCCTGACACCCGTTCGGAGCACCCGGTCCGCGCACGCCCACGGAGGGCTCCCCCGGCCCGGGGATCGCGCGGGCCGGGGGCCGCCGGACCCGGGGCCGCGCGGGCCGGCGGTCGCGGGCTCGGGGGCCGGGGCGCTACTCGCGCAGTGCCCAGCCGCGCTCTCGCAGGGCCGTCGCGAGGGCGGGCGCGGCGGCGGGGACGACCATGAGCTGGACCAGGCCCGCTTGCTGGCCGGTCGCGTGCTCGATGCGGACGTCCTCGACGTTCACGCCCGCCCGGCCCGCGTCGGCGAAGATCCGCGCCAGCTCGCCCGGCTGGTCGCTGATCAGGACGGCGACCGTCTCGTACGCGGTCGGCCCGCCGCCGTGCTTGCCCGGCACCCGGGCGCGGCCGGCGTTGCCGCGCCGCAGCACGTCCTCGACGCCGCTCGCGCCGTCACGCCGCTTGTCCTCGTCGGCGGACTGCAGCGACCGCAGCGCCTGGACCGTCTCCTCCAGGTCGCTGGCCACCCCGGCCAGCACGTCCGCCACCGGACCCGGGTTCGCCGACAGGATCTCCACCCACATCCGGGGGTCGGAGGCCGCGATACGGGTCACATCGCGGATGCCCTGCCCGCAGAGCCGTACCGCTGTCTCGTCCGCGTCCGCCAGCCGCGCGGCGACCATCGACGACACCAGCTGCGGGGTGTGCGAGACCAGCGCGACCGCCCGGTCGTGGGCGTCCGCGTCCATGACGACCGGGACGGCCCGGCACAGCGCGACCAGCTCCAGTGCGAGGTTCAGCACCTCGGTGTCGGTGTCCCGGGCCGGCGTGAGGACCCAGGGGCGGCCCTCGAAGAGGTCGGCCGTCGCGGCGAGCGGGCCCGAGCGCTCCTTGCCGGACATCGGGTGCGTACCGATGTACGAGGTCAGGTCGAGGCCCATCGCCTCCAGCTCGCGCTTGGGGCCGCCCTTGACGCTGGCCACGTCCAGGTAGCCACGGGCCACCCCGCCGCGCATCGCCTCGGCGAGGGTGCCGGCGACGTACGCGGGCGGGACGGCGACGATCGCCAGGTCGACCGGGCCCTCGGGCGCCTCCTCCGTGCCCGCGCCGCGCGCGGCGGCGGTGTGGACCACGGCCGGGTCGTGGTCGACGAGGTGGACGGTGACGCCGCGCGCGGTGAGCGCGAGGGCCGCGGAGGTGCCGATCAGCCCGGTTCCGATGACGACGGCGGTTCTCACTGGGCGATGTCCTTGCGCAGGGCGGCCGCGGCACCGAGGTACACGTGCGCGACGGCGGACTTGGGCAGGTCGGTCTCGATATGCGCCAGGAGGCGCACGACGCGCGGCATGGCGCCTTCGATGGCGAGCTCCTGGGCGCAGATCAGCGGTACGTCCACGATGCCGAGCTTGCGCGCCGCCACGGCCGGGAAGTCGCTGTGCAGGTCGGGCGTGGCGGTGAACCAGACGCTGATGAGGTCGTCGGGCGTGAGGCCGTTGCGCTCAAGCACGGCGGTGAGCAGCTCGCCGACCTGGTCCCGCATGTGCCCGGCGTCGTCCCGCTCCAGCTGGACGGCCCCTCGGACCGCTCGTACCGCCACGTCCTGCTCCTTCACCTGTGCCGCATGCGCGAGTGCTGGTATCAAGCCTAGTCAGCCGCGGGCGCGTCGCCGGAACTGTCCGGCATGGGAGACCGGTGGGCAGAACGGCAGGTCACACTGTCCGCATGCTGCTTCATGTCGTCCCGGCCGCCGAATGGTCCGCCGACCCCACCGCCCCCTACCGCCCGGGCTCCCTGGCCGCCGAGGGCTTCGTCCACTGCTCGCCGGACGAGGAGACGGCCCTCGCCATCGCCGACGCCCACTACCGCGAGACGGCCGGCCCGCTGCTGGTGCTGCGCGTCGACGGGGAGCGGCTGACCGCCGAGGTCCGCCGGGAGGGGCCCTACCCGCATGTGTACGGACCGATCGACCGTGCCGCCGTCACGGAGGTCCTGGAGGTACGCCGGGACGCGGACGGCCGCGCCACGGGGCTCGCTCCCCTGGGGTGAGCCACCGCGTGGCCGCTCCGCCGCGCGAGGGTCGTAGTGTCTGCCGCATGACCCCCGAGGAACTGGTGCGCGACCACACGATCTACTCCTGTGTCATGGGGTCGCGCGCCTTCGGGCTGGCCACGGACGACAGCGACACCGACCGCCGCGGGGTGTTCCTCGCCCCCACCCCGCTCCAGTGGCGCTTCGACAAGCCGCCCACGCACGTGGAGGGCCCGGCGGACGAGCAGTTCAGCTGGGAGCTGGAGCGCTTCTGCGAACTGGCCCTGCGCGCCAACCCCAACGCCCTGGAGTGCCTGCACTCCCCGCTGGTCGAGCGGGTCGACGACACCGGCCGCGAACTGCTGGCCCTGCGCGGCGCGTTCCTCTCCCGTCAGGTCCACCAGACCTTCGTCCGGTACGCGGCCGGCCGGCGCAAGAAGCTGGAGGCGGACGTCCGGCAGTACGGCGCGCCGCGCTGGAAACCCGCCATGCACCTCCTGCGCCTGCTGTCGAGCTGCCGCGACCTGCTGCGCACGGGCGAGCTGGTCATCGACGTGGGCGACGACCGCGAGCTGCTGCTGGCGGTGAAGCGGGGTGAGGTGCCGTGGCGGGAGGTCGTGTCCCGGATGGCCCGCCTCGCCGACGAGGCCGACGAGGCCGCCTCCGATTCCCCGCTGCCGCCCGAGCCGGACCGGCGGGCGGTGGAAGACTTCCTGTTCCGTACGCGCCGGGCGTCAGCCCTCCAGGCGGGTGCGGACCACGAAGTCGTGCAGCGCGTCGTACGCCAGGGGCGCGTCCGGTAGCGCCGACGCCGCCCGGGCCTCGTCCAGGGCGCCGTGCAGCGCCTCGACGTCCGTCCGTACCCGCTCGGTGTCCACGCCGGTGGCGGGGCAGTGCTCGGCGTCCGCCTTCGCCGCGATGAGCTCGGCCACGTACTCCGGGGCCGGCACCGAGCCGAGCAGGGTCGGCAGGTGGGCCACCACCTCGCCCGTACGCATCAGGTGGATGCCGGTCATCAGCGCCCGGAACGTGTACAGCAGCGGCTTCAGCTCCCCGCTCGTCTCGAACAGCCGCCACTGGGTGGCGGCGAACCCACGGTAGTGGTGGGCGTGGTGGGTGGTGACCACACCCGGAGCGAGGGCGGCGAGCTCCGCGTGGGCGTCGGTGGTGTGGGCCACCAACGGGGACAGCAGTTGTTCGAGTACGTAGCCGTTGCGCCGGAGCATGAGCCGCACGAACGTGCGGAGGTCGTGGGTCACCAGGTCCATCTCGACGCCGTCCCGCTGCCACATGCGGGAGCGGGTCTCCTCGGGCTCGCGCAGTCCGATCAGCGCGTCCACCGGCAGCAGGTGCACCCCGCGGACGTCCACGTCCGAGTCGCGGGACGGGAAGCCGTACAGGTGGGCGCCGGAGACGGTGGCGAACAGCAGCGGGTCCGGCTGTTCGGCGACGACGGAGGCCAGGTCGGGGAGTTCCAGGAGTTCGGTCATGGGCTCAAGCGTCCCAGAGCGCGCCCAGCGTCAGCAGCTCGCTGCGGTACTCGATGCGCTCCGCCCACTCCTTCGGCCACGCCCCGGCGCCCAGGTGCGCTCCCGCGAAGGCGCCGGTCAGGCACGCGATCGAGTCGGAGTCGCCCGCCGTGCAGGCGGCACGGCGAAGCGCCGTCACCGGCTCGTCCGGGAAGAGCAGGAAGCAGAGCAGCGCACTGGTGAGCGCCTCCTCCGCGATCCACCCCTCGCCCGTCAGCAGGCACGGGTCGCTCTCGGGGTTGGCCGTGCCGAGGGCGGAGGCCAGGGTCTCCAGGGCGCGCAGGCACTCGTCCCAGCCGCGCCGGATGAACTGCTGGGGCGTCGCGTCGCCGGCGTACGTCCACAGGTCGCCGAGCCATGTGGCGTGGTAGCGGGTGCGGTTGTCGTACGCGTACGAACGCAGCTGCCCCACCAGCCCCAGCGGCTCGGCGCCCTGCGACAGCAGGTACACCGCCCGCGCGGTGAGGTCGGAGGCGGCCAGCGCGGTGGGGTGCCCATGCGTGAGAGCTGCCTGGAGCTGGGCGGCGCCGGCGCGCTGTTCCTGGCTGAGTCCGGGTACGAGGCCGATCGGGGCGACCCGCATGTTGGCGCCGCAGCCCTTGGAGCCGACCTGGCTGGCCTCCTGCCAGGGCAGGGCGCTGTCGAGCTTCCGGCAGGCGACCAGGCAGGTGCGGCCGGGGGCACGGTTGTTCTCCGGCGAGTGGTACCAGTCGACGAACTCCTCGCGCAGGGGGCGGGTCAGCCGCAGCGGCGCGAGCACGCCGCGGGCGAGCGCGGTCCGTACGGCGCGGGCCACCGCGAGGGTCATCTGCGTGTCGTCGGTGACGATGGCGGGCCTGGGCAGGGTCATCTCCCGCCAGGGCCCGCACTTCGCGAGGATGGACGGTACGTCGTTGAACTCGGTCGGGAAGCCCAGCGCGTCGCCGAGCGCCAGCCCGATGAGCGAGCCGGTGGCCGCCTGCTTGGTGAGGGTCCTGGCCATGGTCATTCCTGCCTTCCTTCCGGTCGCAGCAGTGGCGGGTGCAGGGTCGTGGCCTGCCCCGCCCGGTAGAGAGCGGCCGGTTTCCCCCGTCCGCCGGTGAGGCGCGGCGGTCCTTCCACGGCCTGGACGAAGCCGGGGGTGGCGAGGACCTTGCGCCGGAAGTTGGGGCGGTCGAGCTCGACGCCCCACACCGCCTCGTACACCTGCCGCAGCTCGCCGAGGGTGAACTCGGGCGGGCAGAAGGCGGTGGCGAGGCAGGTGTACTCCAGCTTGGCGCCGACGCGTTCGTGCGCGTCGGCGAGGATCGTGTCGTGGTCGAAGGCGAGGGGCCCGTACGAGCCGTAGGGCAGCCACTGCGCGTGGGCCGCGTCGCCGCCGCCGCGCGGTTCCGGGAGGTCCGGTCCGAGGGCGGTGTACGCGACGGAGACGACCCTCATGCGGGGGTCGCGGTCGGGGTCGCTGTAGGTGCGCAGCTGCTCCAGGTGGAGGTGGGCGGCGGTGGTGCCGGACAGGCCGGTTTCCTCGGCGAGTTCACGGCGGGCGGCCTGCCCGGCGGACTCGTGAGGCAGGAGGAAGCCGCCGGGAAGCGCCCAGGCGCCCTGGTAGGGCTCCTGTCCACGCCGTACGAGCAGCGCGTGGAGCCGTTCGTCGCGGATGGTGAAGACGGCGAGGTCGACGGTGACGGCGAAGGGCTCGAAGGCGTGCGGGTCGTAGCCCTCGGGGCGCGGCTCGCGCTGCCCGCTCATACCCCCATCACCCCGACCGCGCAGGCGCGGGGGCCTGGTCCACCCCCGTGGGTCCAGGGCCACCGGCCGTACGTGGCAAGGGTGATGGGGAATCGCAACGCCGCCTCCTTAAGAGTCATCTTGACTATAAAGGCGGACGAGGGTGCCCCACAAGCACGAAAGCCCGCGGCCTTTCCGCAGGCCACGGGCTTTCGTACGGATATGGGCTACTACAGGCCGACTTCCTTCATCAGCATGCCGACCTCGGTGTTCGTCAGGCGGCGCAGCCAGCCCGACTTCTGGTCGCCGAGCTGGATCGGGCCGAAGGCGGTGCGGACCAGCTTGTCGACCGGGAAGCCCGCCTCGGCGAGCATCCGGCGCACGATGTGCTTACGGCCCTCGTGGAGCTCCACCTCGACCAGGTAGTTCTTGCCGGTCTGCTCGACCACCCGGAAGTGGTCGGCGCGGGCGTAGCCGTCCTCCAGCTGGATGCCCTCCTTGAGCCGCTTGCCCACCTCGCGCGGGAGGGGGCCGGTGATGGCGGCCAGGTAGGTCTTCTTCACGCCGTACTTGGGGTGCGTGAGGCGGTGGGCCAGCTCACCGTGGTTGGTGAGCAGGATGATGCCCTCGGTCTCGGTGTCGAGCCGCCCGACGTGGAAGAGCCGCGTCTCACGGTTGGTGACGTAGTCGCCCAGGCACTGGCGGCCGTCGGGGTCCTCCATCGTGGACACGACGCCTGCGGGCTTGTTCAGCGCGAAGAACAGGTACGACTGGGTGGCGACGGTCAGGCCGTCGACCTTGATCTCGTCGTTCTCCGGGTCGACGCGCTTGCCCTGCTCGATGACGATCTCGCCGTTGACCTCGACCCGGCCCGCGTCGATCAGCTCCTCGCAGGCCCGCCGCGAACCCATGCCCGCCCTGGCCAGCACCTTCTGCAGGCGCTCGCCCTCCTGCTCCCCGAAGGTCTTGGGGGTCTTGATCTCCGGCTTGTTCGCGTACCGCTCCCGGTTGCGCTCCTCGATCCGGGCGTCCAGCTCACGCGGACGCGCCGGGGTCGTCCGGCCGCCGCCCCGCTGCGGGGACTGCTTGGGACCGCCCTTGGCGCCACCACGTGCGGCGGCGCCACGTCCGCGCTTGGGACCACCCTCGGGGGCGCCGGGTCCACGCCTGGGGCCGCCCTCGGAGGCGCCCGGCCCACGCCTGGGGCCACCTTCAGAGGGGCCGCGTCCGCGCTTGGGGCCGCCCTCGGAGGCGCCGGGTCCGCGCTTGGGGCCGCCCTCGAAGGTGCCGCGGCCGCGCTTGGGGCCGGCCTCGGGGGCGCCGCCCACGTCGTAGCTGCGCTCCTCGGGGCGGGGCCGGCGCGGGTTGCCGCCGCGCGGGTTCTTGTCGTCGCGGCTGTTACCGGCACCCCGGTAATTGCCGCGGCCGCCGCTGCTGCCGCGGCCGCCGCTGTTGCCACCACGGCTCCCGCCGTTGTTTCCGCTGCTGTTCCTGCCGCTGCTGCTTCGCATCAAAGTTCCGTCTTGTCGTCTGCGTGCTCGGAATCCGGCGCATCAGGTGCGTCCGGATCGAACGACGGGACCCCTTCCTGTGTCTCCGCCTCGATCGCCTCGGCCTCGGGGAGGAAGGGCGCCAGTTCGGGAAGTTCGTCCAGGCCGCGCAGGCCCATCCGCTCCAGGAAGTAGTTCGTCGTCCTGTACAGGATCGCACCTGTTTCGGGTTCCGCGCCCGCCTCCTCCACCAGACCGCGCTGGAGGAGGGTGCGCATGACGCCGTCGCAGTTCACTCCGCGTACCGCCGAGACCCTCGACCGGCTCACCGGCTGGCGGTACGCGACGACCGCGAGGGTCTCCAGGGCGGCCTGGGTGAGCCGGGCCTGCTGCCCGTCGAGCACGAAGCTCTCGACGGCCTGCGCGTACTCGGGGCGCGTGTAGTAGCGCCAGCCACCCGCGACCAGCCGCAGCTGGAACCCCCTGCCCTGTACGTCGTACTCGTCGGCCAGCTCGCGCAGCGCGTCCGCGACCTCGCGGCGGGGGCGCTCCAGCACCTTCGCCAGGTGCTCCTCGGTCGCGGGCTCGTCGACGACCATGAGGACGGCCTCCAGGGCCGGCTTCAGCTCCATCACGCCTTCTCCTCCTTCACGACCTGGTCGAACTCGTCCGTGACCGACGCGCTGTCCCCGCCGGTCCACCGGACCGTGAGCTCCCCGAGGGCGTCCTCCTGGTCGAGGGTGACGGCCTTGTCCCGGTACAGCTCCAGCAGGGCCAGGAACCGTGCGACGACGGTGAGGGTGTCCGGCGCGTCCTCGGCGAGGTCGCGGAAGGTGAGCTCGCCGCGCTCCCGCAGCCGGGCGATGACCACCTCGGCCTGGTCGCGGACGCTGACCAGCGGGGCGTGGATGTGGTCGACGTACACCTGCGGCTTGGCCTTGGGCTGCATGGCCTTGACCGCCAGCCTGGCGAACCCTTCGGCGCCGATGCTGATGACCACGTCGGGCAGCAGCTCGGCGTGGTGCGGCTCCAGCCCGACGGTACGGGGGTACCGCTTGCCCTCGCTCTCCAGCCGCTCGCTGAAGATCTCGGCGACCTGCTTGTACGCGCGGTACTGCAGGAGCCGGGCGAACAGCAGGTCCCGCGCCTCCAGCAGCGCGAGGTCGGCCTCGTCCTCCACCTCGGCGGCGGGCAGCAGCCGGGCGGCCTTGAGGTCGAGCAGCGTCGCCGCGACGACCAGGAACTCCGTGGTCTGGTCCAGGTCCCAGTCGGGTCCCATGGCCCGGATGTGGGCCATGAACTCGTCGGTCACCTTGGACAGGGCGACCTCGGTGACGTCGAGCTTGTGCTTGGAGATCAGTTGCAGGAGCAGATCGAACGGACCCTCGAAGTTCGCCAGCCGAATGGTGAACCGCCCGTCGCCCACCGACTGCCCGGCGTCACCGTGCGCCACCGGCTCGATCCCCCCGCCCGGCACGGCCGCACCGCCCGGGGCCGGTGCGCCTGCCGGCGCGGGGGCCGCGGGCGCGCCGGCGCCTTCGGGTGTCGCGGGGGCTGCCGGCTCGGGGGCGTCCTCGGGCGGCTCGGGGGCGTCCTCGGGGGCTGCCGGCTCGGGGGCGTCCTCGAACGCTGGCGGACCAGCCGGCTCCGCTGGTGCCGGGGCGTCCTCGGGGGCGGCGGGGGGAGCCGCGTCGGGGGCGCCCGGCCGGGGGAGCCCCGGGCCGCGGCCCAGGGGGCGGCGACGGGAGGCGGCGGGGTCGGTCGGGGGCATCCTGGTCCAGGGGCGAACGGAACGGCGGCGGTCCGCGCAGGCTACCGTCAGCGCCCGCGCAGGCGCCGCACCAGGATGCTCGCGTCGCCCCGCGACTCCAGGTCCGCCAGGACCACGGCGACCGCCTCGCGGACGATGCGCCCGCGGTCGACGGCCAGGCCGTGCTCGCCGCGCAGGACGAGGCGCGCGTGCTCCAGGTCCATGAGCTCCTCGGCGGAGACGTACACGGTGATCTTCTCGTCGTGCCGTTCACGCCCGCTGGGCCGCCGGCCTGCCGAGCGTCCCCGGCGCCGTGCCGGTGCCGCCGCCTTCGCGGAGGCGGACGCGGCACCCGCGGCCGGGTCCTCCGCCGCCCGGCCGCGCGGCTCCGCGGCCTCCGTGTCGGCCGCCGCGTGCTCCTGCGGGCCCGGCCGGGAGACGGAGCCCTCGGGGGCCGCCGGGCCCGCCGGGTCGCTCTCGCCCGCCGGGGCGGGGACGCGCGGCTCGCCGTTCGGCCGTCGCGGGGACGACGATTGCAGCGCCATGCCCCCTGTCGTACGGAACAACTCGTCGGCACCGGGCAGACTCACTCGGCGTGACACCGGGCGAGCACCTCCCTGGCGAGCTGGCGGTAGGCGGCCGCGCCGACCGAGTTCGAGGCGTACGTGGTGATCGGCTCACCCGCGACCGTGGTCTCCGGGAAGCGGACGGTCCGGCCGATCACGGTGTGGTAGACGTGGTCGTCGAACGCCTCGACCACCCGGGCCAGCACCTCACGGCTGTGCACGGTCCGCGAGTCGTACATCGTGGCGAGGATGCCGTCGAGCTCCAGCTCGGGGTTGAGCCGTTCCTGGACCTTCTCGATGGTCTCCGTCAGCAGCGCGACGCCGCGCAGCGCGAAGAACTCGCACTCCAGCGGCACTATCACCTTGTGCGCCGCCGTCAGCGCGTTGACGGTCAGCAGACCGAGCGACGGCTGGCAGTCGATCACGATGTAGTCGTAGTCGTTCAGCAGCGGCTTCAGCGCCCGCTGGAGCGTGGACTCGCGCGCGACCTCGCTGACCAACTGCACTTCCGCCGCAGACAAATCGATATTGCTGGGCAGCAGGTCCATGTTGGGCACGGCGGTCTTCAGCAGGACCTCGTCCGCCGACATGCCCCGCTCCATGAGCAGGTTGTAGACGGTGAGGTCGAGCTCCATCGGGTTCACGCCGAGGCCGACCGACAGGGCTCCCTGCGGGTCGAAGTCGACGAGCAGCACCCGGCGTCCGTACTCCGCGAGCGCGGCGCCCAGGTTGATGGTCGACGTCGTCTTGCCCACGCCGCCCTTCTGGTTGCACATCGCGATGATCTTGGCGGGACCGTGGTCGGTCAGTGGTCCCGGGATCGGGAAGTACGGCAGGGGCCGTCCGGTGGGGCCGATCCGCTCGCGGCGCTGGCGGGCAGCGTCCGGGGCGAGGGTGGCCGCGTACTCCGGGTCCGGCTCGTACTCGGCGTCAGGGTCGTAGAAGTGCCCCTCGGGGACTTCGTCGTAGGCGGCGAAGTGGGTGGACTCTCGGCCACTCTCGTTGCCGGCCATGGCGTTCACGTGTTGGCCGTCCATCATCTTCATCGTGTGGGCTGTCGTCATGTGCTGGTGCGTCGCGAAGGTCCGGACAGCGACGGAGCCGACAGCCTCGATCCCGGAGGAGGGAACCTGGTCCGCCTCAGGCCTTCCTGGCTGACCACCCCCGGGAGTAAATGTCGACTCATTCACAAGTCGTCTTACCTCCTTGGACGGGACCAGGAAACTTATCGATAGGTCAGCGTGGCACCATGCCGACGGTTGGCGACTCTATGGCGTGTCACCGCTCCGCAGCAACACAATCGCCCGGACGCGAGCCGATGTGTCGGCAAAGGAACACCTCTCTGTCAAGGGCGCACGGCCGCTCATCGATACGTTTCGCGGGTGTGCGAAACGGTTAAAGGGTTACGTTCGAGGCGACTTGAAGCGGCGTCGGGACGTGGTCGGACACACATCCGGCCGGACCTCGTCGAGCAAGGTCCGGCCGGATGCGTGACATTGACGGCGCCCGTTGACGAGCGGCCGCCTCAGACGGGAAGTCAGACGCGGAGTCGGGCGGCAAGTCGGGCGGAGAGCCGCGCGGGCAGTCAGCCGATGAGCGCGCCCAGTTCGACGTGCTCCAGGCCGTGGGCCTCGGCGACCTCCTTGTAGACGACCTTGCCGTCATGGGTGTTGAGGCCCTTGGCGAGCGCGGCGTCGCGGCGCAGCGCCTCGACCCAGCCGTTGTTGGCCAGCGAGACGATGTACGGCAGCGTGGCGTTGGTCAGCGCGTACGTGGAGGTGTTCGGCACCGCGCCCGGCATGTTGGCGACGCAGTAGAAGACCGAGTTGTGGACGGTGAACGTCGGCTCGGCGTGGGTGGTCGGACGCGAGTCCTCGAAGCAGCCGCCCTGGTCGATGGCAATGTCGACAAGAACACTTCCGGGCTTCATCTTGGCGACGAGCTCGTTGGTGACCAGCTTCGGGGCCTTGGCACCCGGGATGAGGACGGCGCCGATGACGAGGTCGGCCTCGATGACGGCCTTCTCCAGCTCGTAGGTGTTGGAGACGATCGTCTGGACCTTCGTACCGAAGATCTTGTCGGCCTCGCGCAGCTTGTTGATGTCGCGGTCCAACAGGGTCACGTGGAAGCCCATGCCGACGGCGATCTGGGTGGCGTTCCAGCCGGAGACGCCGCCGCCGATGACGACGGCCTTGCCGGCGTGCGTGCCGGGGACACCGCCCGGCAGGACGCCACGGCCGCCGGCCGAGCGCATCAGGTGGTACGCGCCGACCTGCGGGGCCAGCCGGCCCGCGACCTCGGACATCGGGGCGAGCAGCGGGAGCGCGCGGTTGGCGGTCTCGACCGTCTCGTACGCGATGGCGGTGGTGCCGGACTCGATCAGGGCGTCCGTGCACTCACGGGAGGCGGCGAGGTGCAGGTAGGTGAAGAGGGTCTGGTCCTTGCGGAGGCGGTGGTACTCCTCCGCGATGGGCTCCTTCACCTTGAGCAGCAGGTCGGCGGTGGCCCAGACCTCGTCGGCGGTCGGGAGGATCCGCGCACCGGCGGCGACGAACTCGTCGTCCGTGATCGAGGAGCCGACACCGGCGTCGTGCTCGATGAAGACCTGGTGGCCGTTGCGCACGAGCTCGTGCACACCGGCGGGGGTGATGGCCACCCGGAACTCGTTGTTCTTGACCTCGCGGGGGATGCCGACCTTCACGTCGATCACGGTCCTTGGCTTTGTGGGTACGGGGGCAATGCAATACATACCCGGATGCACTGGACGCACCGGGATACACCGCAGTCAATCGCGGCTCACCCAGTCTATTGAAGGGCCGACCTTTGTCTAGCCTTGCAAAGCTTTAATCTTTGGCTGAAGCACTGCGGATTTCGTAGGCTGGGATTTGGTAGGTGGAACCTTCCGCTCCCAGCAGACGGTCAGCGGCGGCCCGGTGGAGCCGGGCGGCGGCGGGGTCGCCGAGCCGGTCGAGGGTGTCCGCCAGCCGCAACTGGAGCGCCGCGAGAAGCCGCACGTCCTTGGCCCTGCGCGCCCACTCCACCGCCTCCTCGCAGGTACGCAGGCACTCCTGCGGCCGCCCGGCGTACTCCTGGACCCGGGCCGCCTCGCTCAACGCCCGCGCGTGGCCCGCGAGATCACCGAGGCGGCGATATCCGGCCGCGGCCGCCCGCCAGTTCCTCAGGGCCTCGCCGTACCGGCCCTCGTAGGTGTGGACCGCGCCGAGCCGGCCGTACAGCCGCGCCTGGTCGGCCCGCTCGTCACGGGCGAGCCGCTGCGACAGCGCCCTGCCGTACCAGTCGGCGGCCCGCTGCCAGTCCCCCAGCTCCTGGTACGCACCGCCTACGGATTCCATCGCGCGGCTGATCGCGTACGGGTCGTTCGCGAGCCGTCCGGCGTCCAGCGCGGCCCGGTAGCGGGCCAGGGCGTCGCGGGTGCGGCCGGTGCGGGCGTCGAGGTCGGCGAGGTTCAGCAGGGCGGCGGCCCGCTCACGGTGCAGGCCGCGCCGGTCGGCGACGTCCAGGACCAGCTGGTGCAGCCCGTACAGCTCGGGCGCCGCGGCCTCGGCGCCCCGGTGCGCGGCCAGCGCCCGGACCAGGGCGGCGACCAGGCGCCGCGCCAGGGTGTCGAGCTCCCCGTCGGCGACGGCGAGGCGGGCGGAGGCCAGCAGCGCGGGCTGGCGGGTGCGCAGCCACTCCGCGGCGGCGGACGGGGTCGCAAAGCGCAGCGCACGGGGAAGTCCGGCGAGCTTGCGGCGCGCGGGCGAGCCCTCGGGTTCGGTGACCGCCCGGCAGGAGTGCAGCAGCCGTACGGTCCGCTCCAGCATCCGCGCGCGGGCGAGCTGCACCTCGGCGGGGCGGTCCTCGGCGTCCAGCCGCTCCCGCAGCAGCGGCGCCAGACAGCCGGGCACCTCGTACTGCTCGGCGTCCACCTCGTGGACGAGCCCGGCGGCGGCGAAGCCCTCCAGCGCGGTGCGGGCGGCCGACACCGAGCAGCCCGCCAGGGCGGAGGCGGTGTGGGCGTCGGCGATCCCGACCGGGGCGAGGGCGAGCAGCCGCAGCATCCGCGCGGCGGAGGCGGGCAGGGCCTCGTAGGCGAGGTGGAAGGCGCGGGCCAGCGGTCGGGTGGCGACCGGGCGGTCGGGCTCGTCGGGCAGGGCGCGCAGCCGTTTGGTGAGGTCGGCGACGGACGCCATGGGGCGGGCGGCGAGCCAGCCGCCGGCGAGCACGAGCGCGGCGGGCTGGCCGCCGCACACCTCGGTGAGCGTCTCGGCGGCCTGTGGGTCGACGGTGATCCGTACCGAGCCGGTGAAGCCGCCGAGCAGTTCGATGGCCGACTTGGCGTCCAGTCCGCCCACCGTGCACGGCCGTACGTCCGGGATGCCGGTGAGCGGGCCCTGCGCGACGGCCACCACCAGGCAGCCGGGGTTGTCCGGGAGCAGCGCGTCGACCTGCTCGGCGTTCGCGGCGTCGTCCAGCAGGAGCAGCGCGCGGCGCTCGGCGAAGGCGTCCCGCAGCCGCTGGGTCAGCTCGTCGGCGTCGGCTCCGGCGGGGGCGGCGACCCCGAGGGCGTCGAGCAGCGCGCGGGCGATCCGTTCGGTGGGCACCGGCTCGCCGCCGGGCTCGGTCAGCCGGGCGCGCAGGACGCCGTCGCGGTAGCCCCGGGCGAGGTCGCCGACCAGTTGCTCGGCGAGCGCGGTCCGCCCGCTGCCGGGCCGCCCGGCGATCAGCAGGATGCGGGAGCGGGGGGAGGGGCGCCCGGCGAGGGTGTCGAGTCCGGCGCGGGCGATGTCGGCCCGCAGTTCCTTCAGCTCCCGCACCCGCCCGTAGAACCGGCGCTCGGGACGGCCGGTACCACGCGCCCGGGCGCCGGGCGCCCCGGCCCCCTCCGCGCCGCCGAAGTCCACCGCCTGATCCGTCACGGGCCACGCTCCCGTCCGCCTGCGCACGTGCTGATCCCGCCGGATCCCGGCGGGTGTTCCGAGCGTAGTTCAGCCCCGGGGCCCACCCCGGCGGAGCACGACGGACGATCCCTCAATCGGATCAGGCGATCGTCACACCGGGCTATGCCTCGAAGGGGCGGGCGGCCCAGGGGGCGTCGGCGGGGCGGAGGGCGTCCAGGCCGTCGCCCGAGCGGGCCGCGAGGACCGACAGGACGCCCACGACCAGGCAGGTGTTGTGCAGCTCGCCCGCCAGTACGCCCCGTACCAGCTCATCCAGCGGCACCCGGGCGAGCTCCATGTCCGCCTCCTCCTCGGCGACCTCGAACCGCTCGCCCTCCGCCGCCGACAGGCCGCGGGCCAGGAAGACCCGCACCGCCTCGTCGCAGCCGCCGGGCGTGGTGTAGACGTCCGTCAGGACGTTCCACCGCTCCGCCTTGACGTGCGCCTCCTCGTACAGCTCGCGCACCGCCGCGTTCAGCGGGTTCTCACCGGGTACGTCCAGCAGGCCCGCCGGGATCTCCCACAGCTTGTGCCGCACCGGGTGGCGGTACTGGCGCAGTACGAGGACCCGGTCGTCGTCATCGAGGGCGAGGACGGCGACCGAGCCGGGGTGGACCTGGTAGTCGCGGCGTACGACGGTCCCGTCCGGCATGACCACGTCGTCGGCGCGGACACTCGTCTTGTTGCCCTTGAACGGCACCGTCGAGGCGGTGACCTGCCACTCCTCGGGCGTGTCCTTGATGGTCATGGAAGACGTCCTCCCTCGCACGGGCTTCGTACACAGAAAACCGGGGCACGTGCCCTGATCAGGCCCGTACCCCGGTCAACCGTATCTCTACTGCACTACTCGCCCGTCTCGCGCGCTTCCCGCTGTCGTTCGACGGCCGCCTTCACCAGGCCCGCGAAGAGCGGGTGCGGCCGGGTCGGACGGGAGCGCAGCTCCGGGTGCGCCTGGGTGGCGACCAGGTAGGGGTGCACCTCGCGCGGGTACTCCACGTACTCCACGAGCTTGTTGTCCGGGGACGTCCCCGAGAAGACGATGCCCGCCTTCTTCTCCAGCTCCGCCCGGTAGGCGTTGTTCACCTCGTAGCGGTGGCGGTGGCGCTCGTCCACGTACGGCTGGTCGCCGTAGACCTCGCGCACGATCGAGCCCTCGGCGAGCTTCGCCGGGTACAGGCCCAGGCGCATCGTTCCGCCCAGGTCGCCGGCGCCCTCCACGTACGCCAGTTGCTCCTCCATCGTCGAGATGACGGGGTGGGAGGTCGCCGGGTCGAACTCGGTGGAGTTGGCGTCCGCGATGCCGGCGAGGTTCCGCGCGGCCTCGACCACGATGCACTGCAGGCCCAGGCACAGACCCAGCAGCGGGATCTTGTTCTCGCGGGCGTACTGGATGGCGCCGACCTTGCCGTTGACGCCGCGCTCGCCGAAGCCGCCGGGGATGACGATCGCGTCGACGTCACCGAGCTGCTTGGCCGCGCCCGCCTGCGTCTTGCAGTCGTCGGAGGTGACCCACTTGACCTTGACGCGGGCCTTGTTGGCGAAACCGCCGGCGCGCATCGCCTCGGTCACCGACAGGTAGGCGTCGGGCAGGTCGATGTACTTGCCGACGAGCGCGACGGTGACCTCGTGGTCCGGGTTGTGCACCCGGTCCAGCAGGTCCTCCCAGACGGTCCAGTCGACGTCCCGGAAGGGCAGGTCCAGCTTGCGGACGACGTAGGCGTCCAGGCCCTCGGTGTGCAGCACCTTCGGGATGTCGTAGATCGACTTGGCGTCGATGGCCGCGACCACGGCCGCCTCGTCGACGTCGCACATCAGCGAGATCTTGCGCTTGATCGCGGTCGGTACGTCCCGGTCGGCGCGCAGCACGATCGCGTCGGGCTGGATACCGATGTTCCGCAGGGCGGCCACGCTGTGCTGGGTCGGCTTGGTCTTCAGCTCCCCGGACGGGCCGATGTAGGGCAGCAGCGAGATGTGCACCACGAAGACGTTGTCACGGCCGACCTCGTGGCGGACCTGGCGGACGGTCTCCAGGAACGGCAGCGACTCGATGTCGCCGACCGTGCCGCCGACCTCCGTGATCACGACGTCGACGTCGTCCGTCGCCATGCGGCGGATGCGGTGCTTGATCTCGTTGGTGATGTGCGGGATGACCTGCACGGTGTCGCCGAGGTACTCGCCGCGCCGCTCCTTGGCGATGACCGTCGAGTAGACCTGGCCGGTGGTGACGTTGGCCGAGCCGTCGAGGTCGACGTCGAGGAAGCGCTCGTAGTGGCCGATGTCCAGGTCGGTCTCGGCTCCGTCGTTGGTGACGAACACCTCGCCGTGCTGGAAGGGGTTCATCGTGCCGGGGTCGACGTTCAGGTACGGGTCGAGCTTCTGCATCGTGACCCGAAGGCCCCGCGCCTTGAGGAGCGCGCCCAGGCTGGAGGCGGTCAGTCCCTTGCCGAGGGAGGAAGCGACACCTCCGGTGACGAAGATGTGCTTGGTCGTCGTGGCTGTGCTGTTTCGAAAAGCAGCGGGCGGCATGGCCAAGAGGGGGCTCCCGTGGTCGCGGTCTGGAGGTGCGTACCGGCGTCCGATCCGGGGATTCCGGGGGTGCCGTCGCTGCGGTTCGGGGGCCGCCGATTCGAGGTGCGGCGCCCACCGGTCCACGGGCTACCAGGGTATCAGCGACGCGGGGTGACCGCTTCCGGCCACGCTCGGCACACGGGCGGACACGGGCGGCACACGGCCCGCCGGGGGGTTTCGCACGGGGAGACGCAGGTCACCCGTTCAACTCAACACCTCTACCAGGACGATCACACGGAGGGCCGGGGTGCGTCGTATCCTGCTCGGACATTCGCCGCCGAGCCGGGCCCCCATACCGGCACCACCCCTGCCCGCTACCGGGACTTCGTGCTCGTCGGCGATCCTTGACCCTGACCCCAGTAAGCGCCCCACGGGGCGAACGTTGCCGTTCGACTGGAGATTGCACGTGGCCGGGCGCATCGAGGACTACGCACTCATCGGAGACATGCAGACCGCCGCCCTGGTCTGCCGGGACGGGACGGCCGACTGGCTGTGCCTGCCCCGCTTCGACTCGCATGCCGTCTTCGCAGGAATCCTCGGTACCGAGGAACACGGTTTCTGGCGGATCGGACCGGCGCACGCCGATGACGCCGAACCGCCCGTCGCCGACCGGCGCCGGTACGTCGGCGACTCGCTGATCCTGGAATCCGAGTGGGACACGCCGGGGCGCGGCACGGTCCGCGTGACCGATTTCATGCCGCCGCGTGACGGCGCGCCGCAGCTCGTCCGGATCGTGGAGGGCATCAGCGGCCGGGTGCGGATGCGGTCCGCGCTGCGGATGCGGTTCAGCTACGGGCGTGTGGTGCCCTGGGTGCACAAGGTCGACAACCGTACGGTCGCCGTCGCCGGGCCCGACTCGGTCTGGCTGGACACCGACGTGGAGACGCACGGCGAGCACCTCACCACGTACTCCGACTTCACGGTCCGTCCCGGTGACCGGGTCGCCTTCACCATCAGCTGGCAGCCCTCGCACCACAAGGAGCCGCCGGTGGCGGACCCGGAGGGGGCGCTCCAGGCCACCAGCGCGTTCTGGCGCGAGTGGGTGGAGCACTGCACCTACCGCGGGCCCTACCGGGAGGCCGTGGTCCGCTCACTGATCACGCTGAAGGCGCTGACGTACGCCCCGACCGGCGGTATCGTCGCCGCGCCCACGACCTCCCTGCCGGAGGACATCGGGGGCGTACGGAACTGGGACTACCGCTACACCTGGCTGCGGGACGCCGCGATCACCCTGTCCTCGCTGCTGCGCACCGGCTACCGCGAGGAGGCCCGCGCCTGGCGCGAGTGGCTGCTGCGCGCGGTCGCCGGCGACCCGGAGAACCTGCAGATCATGTACGGCATCGCGGGCGAGCGCGAGCTCGGCGAGGCGGAGCTCGACTGGCTGCCGGGGTACGAGAACTCCGCCCCGGTCCGGGTCGGCAACGGCGCCGCGGCGCAGCTCCAGCTCGATGTGTACGGAGAGGTCACCGAGGCCCTGCACCTGGCGCACATGACGGGCCTGGCGCGCAACGACTACGCCTCGCTGCTCCAGCTGAAGCTGATCCGGTACCTGGAGGACCACTGGGACCAGCCGGACGAGGGCATCTGGGAGGTGCGCGGGCCGCGCCGCCACTTCACGCACTCGAAGGTGATGGCGTGGGTCGCGGTCGACCGGACGATCAAGCTGATCGAGTCGGGGGACGCGGACGGGCCGCTGGAGCGGTGGCGCGACCTGCGCGAGACGATCCACCGGGACGTGTGCGAGAAGGGGTACGACCCGGAGCGCAACACGTTCACGCAGTCGTACGGCTCGAAGGAGCTGGACGCCTCGCTGCTGCTGATTCCGCAGATGGGCTTCCTGCCGCCGGACGACAAGCGCGTGATCGGCACGATCGAGGCGATCCAGCGGGAGCTGTCCACGGAGGACGGCTTCATCCTGCGCTACCCGACCGAGGGCGCCGAGGAGGGCGTGGACGGCCTGCCCGGCGACGAGGGCGCCTTCCTGGCCTGCTCGTTCTGGATGGCGGACGACCTGGCGATGATCGGCCGGGTCGACGAGGCGCGCAAGCTGTTCGAGAAGCTGCTGGCGCTCCGTAACGACCTGGGGCTGCTGGCGGAGGAGTGGGACCCGCGGCTCAAGCGCCAGGTGGGCAACTTCCCGCAGGCGTTCAGCCACGTGCCGCTGATCGACACGGCGCTGCGGCTGACGGCGTCGGGCGCGTACGGGGGCTGATGGCTGCGGCCGAGAGGCGGGGCGGGTCTTCGGGCCCGCCCCGCCTCCGTCGTGGCCCGGGCGGGACGTCAGACGGCGGCTGAAGCGCGCGCTTTGGCGATCAGCACGTCCAGCAGGGCGAGCAGGGCGCCGCGGATGTCGTCGTGGGAGCGGGCGTCGAGCATGAGGATGGGGGTGTCCGGGTCCCTCAGGTGCAGGGCGGCACCGATCTGCTCGGCGGTGTACGGCTGTTCGCCGTGGAAGCAGTTGGCGCCGATGATGAACGGCAGCCCGCGGTTCTCGAAGAAGTCGACCGCCGCGAAGCTGCGGTCCAGGCGCCGGGTGTCGACCAGCACGATCGCCCCCAGCGCCCCTCGCAGCAGGTCGTCCCACATGAACCAGAAGCGCTCCTGGCCCGGTGTGCCGAACAGGTAGAGGACGACGCCCGCGTCGGGGAGGGTGATCCGGCCGAAGTCCATCGCCACGGTGGTCACCGTCTTGGACTCGATGCCGTCCAGGTCGTCGACGCCGACGCCCGCCGCCGTCAGCCGCTCTTCCGTGCGCAGCGGCTCGATCTCGGAGACCGCTTCGACCAGGGTCGTCTTGCCGACGCCGAACCCGCCGGCGATCAGGATCTTGACGGGGGACTCTTCCTCGGCGGCGGTGTCATATTCGGGCAAGGCTGTCCCTGATTCTCGTCAGCAGGTGGACGTTGGAGGTCTCGGCCGCTTCCAGGGGCGGCCGGTGGTGGATCAGGCCGCGGTCCAGGAGTTCACCGAGGAGGACCGTCATGGGGGTGAGGCGCATGTGCATCCGGGCGGCGATCTCGGCGACCGCCCGCCCGTTCGGCGGCCGGCACATGGCGAGGATGGCCTGCCACTCGCTGGACAGGCCGCCATGGTCGTCCGCCGCCACCGTTGCCGTGATCATGGTGTCCATGGTCAGGACGGTGCGCGCAGCGGCCGTACGCCCGTCGGTCAGGGCGTACAGCCGCGCGCGGCGGCGCGTTCCGTGCTGCTGCTCGCCGGGCATTACCGATGGGGCATGGCGCGTTCGGGGGTGCCCAGCCACTCGCCGAGCGCCTGCGAGGCCCGTACCGCCTCGCCGCCGAGCTCCCCGAGCCGTGCCTTGCGGGACGTCACGACGATGAGGGTGCTGCCCTCGCCGCAGCCGACGATGCACAGGTACCGGTCGTCCATCTCGACGAGCTGGCGGATCACCCGGCCGCCGCCGACCTCACGGGATATCGCCTTCATGGTGGCCGCGATGCCGGAGGACGCCGCCGCCACCCGCTCGGCCTGATCGCGTTCCAGCAGGTACGCGCTGAGTTTGATGCCGTCGTTGGACAGCAGCACGGCTCCCTGGATGCCGGCGATCCGGCTCAGGTTGTTGTCCAGGATGCTGTAGATCGCGTCGTTCGGTGTTGTCGTCATGGCTGTTCCCGTCGGAGCTCTTCTTCTGCTGTTTCGGTGCCGTGCTCGTAGTCCGCCCAGGCGTCGGCCACTTCCTCGGGGGTGGCCGCGTCCTGGCCGCCGCTGGATTCCGGCGTGCGGGGCTGGAGGAGTTGCGGGGCGATGTGGGTCTGCGGGACACGCTCGGGGAGGGCCGGCAGGGCGTCCGCCGCGCGCGTGCGTACCGGCTGCTCGTGGCCTGCGGTGCGGCGCTGGGGCAGCCCGGTGGGGAGGGTGGGGAGCGGGGCGGAGTCCTTGCGCGGGACGAGTACGGGGGCGCTTGCGCCTGCGCGTTGTGGTGCCGGGGCGGGGGCCATGACGGCGGCCATGGCGGGGGCCAAGGCGGGGGCGGGCGGCTCGGGTACCGGCTTCGGCGCGGTCCTCACCAGGTGCTCCCCGGGGAGGATCACGACCGCGGACGTCCCGCCGAACGCCGAGCGGCGCAGGGTGACCGTGGCCCCGAGCCGGTCCGCGAGGTGGCCGACCACGAAGAGGCCGAGCCGGTGCGCGTTGCGCGCCAGGACGGCGTACGGCGGGGCGGAGTGGAGCCGCCCGTTCATCTCCTCGTAGCTCTCGGGGGCGACGCGCGGTCCCCGGTCCTCGATCTCCACCGACAGCCCGTCGCCGACGACTTCGGCCCGGATGACGACCTTCGACTTCGGCGGCGAGAAGCGGGTGGCGTTGTCCAGCAGCTCGGCGAGGAGGTGGCTGATCTGGCTGATCACCCGGGGTTCCACGCTGATCTCGTCCAGTGCGTGCCGTTCGATCCGCCGGAAGTCCTCCACCTCGGACGCGGCCTCGCGCAGCAGGTCGGCGACGCGCATGGGCTCGGTGTGCGGGTCGGGGATCTCACCGCCGGACAGGATGAGCAGGTTCTCCACCTGCCGCCGCATGCCCACGGTCAGCTGGTCGGATCTCATCAGCTGCGGCAGAAGCGTTTCGTCGTGGCCGAAGGTGTCCTGGAGTTCCTCGGTCAGGCTCAGCTGCCGGCTGACCAGGTTCCCGGTGCGGGAGGCGATGCCCGCGGCGAACATGCTGAACCCGTCCCGCTCCTCGGCGAGTTGCCGGTGCCCCTCGACGGACACGGCCACGACGCGCGCGAACGCGTCGCTGATACGTCCGACCTCGTCGCCCTCGCCGCTGGGCCGGGGCAGCGCGTCGTCGTCGACCCGCTGCCCGCGCTGGAGCCGGGCCACGATGTCCGGCAGCGTCGCCTCGGCGATGGTCACCGTGCGCTCGTGCAGCCGGTCCATGCGGCGCAGGACCGAGCGCGTGGTGAACACGACGACGGCCACGACGACCGCGAGCGCGGCGCCGCTTCCCGCGATCAGCCAAGCGACGTCTCTCTCCAGCTGCCCGGCCTTGGCCCCGGCGTGCTTGAGCACCCCGCGCAGCCGGTCGCTGTTGAGGTCGGCGAGGCGGGCGGAGAACTCCTTGTGGGCGGCCGGCCAGCCCCGTACCTCCCGGGGCAGCACCACGCCGGAGTCGGTGTCCTCGTGCTCGGACATGACCGCGCTCTCGACGCGGGTCTTGGTCTGCCACGCGTCGGAGCCGGTGATCGCCTCGAAGGCCTTCCTGTCCTCGGCGGGCAGGTAGGGGACGATCGACGAGTCGTACAGGAACCTGTGGGCGCCGACGGCGTTGGTGAATTCGGCGAACCGGGCGGCGGTCAGCTCCCGGGACGGGCCGGCCGACGCGAGGATCGTGTCCTCGCGTGCCAGGATCTCCGAGGCGGAGAGCAGCGCGACCACGGGCCGGCTCTCATAGGTGAGCTCGGCGTCGTCCAGGTGGCTGAACTCCTGGTAGCTGCGGATCATCTGGTCGATCACGCCGGTGTAGTAGCCGATGGTGCGGTCCGGGGGTCCGCTGCGGGCGTCGGCGCGCTCCCGGTGGGCGTCCAGGTCGTCGAGGCGGTGTTCCACGTCGTGGAGGTAGCGGTGCGCGCGCTCGGACTCGGGGCCGGGGTCGATGGACCGGCGGAACGCGGCGTCGGCCCGGTCGGTGGCGGCGCGGCGGGTGCGCAGATCGGCCGGGGACACGGGGGTGCCGGCCCACATGGCGGCCGTCATGGTGCGCTCGGCCTGCATCTCGACCATGAGCCGGTACAGGGGTGTGCCGGTCCGCTCGCCGGCCGCCACGTCGGCACGGAGGTTCTCCGCCTGCTCCAGCAAGCGGTGGGAGGTGACGACGACTTGGGCGCCCATCGCCAGGGTGGGGACCACCGCCAGCCAGATCAGCAGCGTCCGCAGGCGCACCGCGCGGCTTCGGCGGCTCGGGGCGGACCCGCGTGGCCCTCGGGGTTCTGGTGGCCCTTCGGGTCGGTGTGGCCCTTCGGGTTCTGTGGGAGTCATCAGTCCTCGTGAGCGGAAGAGGGCGGGACAGGCCAACGGCCCGGACTGACGTCTGCGTTGTACGTGGGTGGCGGATGGCCGGTCCGGGGTGCGGAAACGCCGATCATATCCAGCCATCCGAGAAAAAGAGAGGTTGCCGTAGCCCTTCGCTGCCCGCTGGTGCAGCGGGCGACGCCCGCCCTTCCGGCAACCCCTCCTCCGTATCCGGAGTCCGGCCCTCCTCAGCCGACCCGCGCGATGACCTCCCGGGCCGCCCGCTCGCCCTCCGTGGCGCCGCCCTCCATGAAGCCCTGGAAGTCGTAGCTGCAGTGCTCCCCGCCGATGTGGATGTTGCCCTGCGCGGTGCCCTCGTACCCGGCGTACCGGTGCAGATAGCCCACGGGCCACATCGAGTACGCGCCGAGCGTGTACGGGTTGTGGTGCCAGGCGGAGAGCTGGGCGCGGCCGGTCCACGCCCTGGACGTGCCGGGGAAGAACGCGTCGATGCCGCGCAGGCGGCGGGCGGCGAGGTCGCGTACGTACGGGTCGGACTCGGTGGAGAACGGCCCGGCGGGGGCGAGCTTCTTGGCGAGCGCGCCACCGGCGTACTGGATGAGGATGCCGCCGGTGCCTGGCTGGATCTTGGTGGTGTCCCAGGCCTGCTGGACGTCGGTGTCGGTGAAGCAGTCGCCCGCCGAGACGCCCGGCCAGGGGCCGGTGCCCAGCCAGGGACGGGTGCCGCACTGCATGTTGAGCTTGGTGCAGTACCCCATGCGCGCGTCGCGCAGCAGGTCGCGCATGAGCGGGTCGAAGCCCGCGTGGGTCAGGTCCAGTTGCTTGAGGATGGGCAGCGGGACGCACAGGATGGTGTGGTCGGCGGTGACCGTGCGCGTGGTGCCGCCCTCGCTGAAGGTCAGGGTCTGGGTGCCGTCGGCGCCCGCGCGTACGGCGGTCAGCGACCAGCCCATGCGCAGGGTGCCGGAGGGCAGTGAGGCGGCGATGGCGTTCGGCAGTTGGTCGTTGCCGCCGGTGATGTGGTAGCGCTCGTTGGACAGGCCCCAGACATTGAAATGTCCCGGATTGGTCTGATACCCCATCAGCAGGACGAGGGCGAGCGACGACTGCTCGGTGGTCTCGGCTCCGTACTCGACGTTGTAGGCGACGTCGATGAACCGGCCGAGCGGCGAGGAGTGGCCGCCGGGGACGCGGCTTTCGATCCACTCGTATATCGACATGTTGTCCAGTGCGGTGCCGTGCGGGGTCGTCTGGTTCCACATGACCTCGCCGGCTTCCTGGAGGTCCCGGTGGAGCAGCTGGTAGACGGCCTTGAAGTCCTCGTCGGCCTGGTGGCGCGGGTAGTAGGTGCCGTTGAACCACAGCACCTCCTCGGCGCCGTTGGGCCCGCCGCCGAGGAAGTCCTCGACGGGCAGGTCGAAGCGGCGGCACAGTTCGAGGATCTTCTTGTGGCTGGTGTCGATCAGCTCGCCGCCGATCTCGGAGATCTGGCCGTACGCCCAGTGGTCGCGCTGCGTCCACATGCGGCCGCCGACGCGGGTGGGGTTGGCCTCGTACAGCGTGCAGTTCAGGCCCGCGTCCTTCAGGGTGAGGGCGGCGGTGAGCCCGGCGATACCGGCGCCGACGACGGCGATGCGCGGGGCGGTCGCGGCGTGCGCGGGGGCGGGGCGGGCGGCCACCGCCGTGCCCACGCCCGCCGCCAGGCCGAGGGCGGCGGCGCGCTGGAGCAGTTCGCGGCGGGTGGAGCCACGGACGGCTTCCACGGGGAGGTTGAGCCGCCGTGCCGCGGAGTGTTCGGCGGCGAGTCGGCGCAGGGCGTGCATCAGGGGCGTACGGGACATGGGTCTGCTCCTCAGACAGTGGCGGGCTGGTGGTCTTCGTCTGCACGCTCGGCCGCGTCTTCCAGGACGATCCGGCCGATGATCTCGTAGCGCCGCGGCTGCCTGGCCCGCAGATAGAGGCCCAGGCCGAGGCCGCCGAAGAAGATGGCGCCGACGATCCACGGGATGAGCGTGAAGAACAGGGAGTCGGCGGCGAGGCCGGCGGCGGTCTCCATGTTCAGCACCAGCAGGACGACGACCGCCGTCATGCCGATGCCGCCGAGCAGCGGGGCGGTGAGGGTCCGGAACCAGTGCCGGTCCTCGGGGTGGTTCTTGCGGAAGTAGCCGATGACGGCGAACGAGCACAGGGTCTGGACGATGAGGATCGCCATCGTGCCGAGGATCGCCAGCAGCGTGTAGAGGTGGATGTACGGGTCCTGCCCGGTTGCCCAGAAGGCGCCGACCAGGACGACGGCGATCGCGCTCTGTGCGTACGAGGCGATGTACGGCGAGCCGTGCGTGGGGTGCGTACGGCCGAGGGCGGGGTGGAGGAAGCCCTCGCGGCCGATGGCGTACAGGTAGCGCGAGGCGCACTGGTGGAAGGCCATGCCGCAGGCGAACGAACCGGTCAGCAGCAGCCACTGGAAGGCGTCGACGGCCCAGGCGCCGAGGTAGGTGGTGGTCGGGGCGAAGAACAGGTCCAGGGGGGTGGCCGAGGAGGACGCCTCGACCGCGCCCTTGAGGCCGTTGCCGGCGATCGTCATCCAGGAGACGTAGATGTAGAAGAGGCCCACACCGATGACGGAGACGAGGGTGGCGCGCGGGATGACGCGCTTGGGGTCGCGGGACTCCTCCCCGTACATCGCCGTCGACTCGAAGCCCACCCACGACCAGAAGGCGAAGAAGAGCCCCAGTCCCGCGGAGGCGCCGGTGAAGGCGTTGGCGGGGTTGATGGGCTCGACGGGTATGCCGTCCGGGCCGCCGCCGTTCAGCAGTACCGCCGTGGCGACGGCGAACAGCACCGCGATCTCGGCGATCAGCATCACGCCGAGCGCCTTGGCGGTGAGGTTGATGTCGAAGTACGCGAGGACGGCGGTGACGGCGAGCATCCCCGCCGCGTACAGGATCCAGGGGAGGTCCACGCCCAGCTGGTCGGCGACGGTCGTCCGGGTGAAGTAGGCGAAGACGCCGACGATGGAGGCCTCGAAGACGATGTACGCGAGGACCGCGAGCATCCCGGAGGCCATGCCGGCGATCCGGCCCAGGCCGTGCGAGATGTAGCCGTAGAAGGCGCCGGCCGCGGTGATCCGTTTCGCCATGGCGACGTAGCCGACGGAGAAGACGGTCAGGACGAGGGTCGCGAAGAGGTAGCCGGCCGGAGCGCCGGTGCCGTTGCCGAAGCCGACCGCGATGGGGAGGTTGCCGGTCATCGCGGTGATCGGTGCGGCGGTGGCGACCGCCATGAACACAACACCGACGAGTCCGACGGAGTCCGCCTTGAGCCGCTGCACCTCGGGGATGGGTTTGTCTGCCATGCCGCGAGACCCTCCTCCGGCGTGACGTACGCCACAAGCGACATGCGGTCGCGCAAATGACGCCTCGGGGCGACGAGTTGTCGAGGGCCGGGCGGAGCTGTCATCGGCGGGTGATGTTCCCGGAACGGGTGGCGGGGTAGCGTCCGGCCGCATGAACGGTCATGGCGATCAGGGTGATCACGGCGGGATCACCGTGCAGCGGGCACTGGAGCTGCCCGGGCTGCGCGGCGGGCTTCCGGAGGTGGTGGCCGGGGCGGACCGGCTCCAGCGCACGGTGCGCTGGGTGCACGCCGGTGAGGTGCCGAACATCGCGTCACTGCTGAAGGGCGGCGAACTGCTCCTGACGACGGGACTGGGGCTTGGTACGCGGCCGGCGGAGCAGCGGGCGTTCGTGCGGCAGCTCGCGGAGCGCGGGATCGCCGCGCTGGTGGTGGAGCTGGGGCCGCGGTTCTCGCGGCTGCCCGCGACGATCGTGGACACGGCGCGGGCGGCGGGGCTGCCGCTGGTCCAGCTGCACCGGGAGGTGCCCTTCGTGTCGGTCACGGAGGAGGTCCACACCGAGATCGTCAACGGGCACTACGCGCTGCTGCGGCAGGCCGAGGAGGTGCACCGGCGGTGCACGGAAGCACTGCTGGGCGGCGGCGGGGTGCCGCAGGTGCTGGGCATCCTGGCGGATTTCGCCGCCAACCCCGTGTTCCTGGAGACGGCGGACGGCCGGCTTCTGTACGCGGCGGGCACCGAATCGGGGCCTTCGTGCGCCGATCCTCTCCAGGTGTGGGAGGGGCTGCGCGGCCGGCGGGCGGCGCGGGAGGCGGAGCCGCCGGCGGGCGCGGTGCTGGTGGACGTGCCGGGCGGCGGGCCCGGCGCGGCTTCGGTGCGCGCCCGGCTGGTGCTCCTGTCCGTCTCCGGTGTGCTGCTGCCGGTGCACCGCATGGCGGCGGAGCGGGCGGCGGGCATCCTGGCGGTGGTGCTGATGCAGGCGCGGCAGGAGGAGGAGCTGGCGGCGCGGGGGCGGGGCGACTTCCTCACCGACCTCGCGGAGGGCCGCATCACGGCGGAGGACGCGCCGGCGCAGGCGCGGGTGCTGGGCTTCAAGCCGGGTGACGGGCCCCTGCTGCCGGTGGTGATGCGGATGGCCCCGGAGCCGTCCCCGTCCGGCAACTGGGCGCTGCTGGCCCGGGCGGTGCTGGAGGAGCTGTCCGCGGTGGGCGTCCCGGTGCTGCTGGGCGTACGCCCCGTCGAGGGCCGGGTGCCGCTGCTGCTGGGGCTGCGTACGGAGTCGGAACGGACGGCGGTCGCCGACCGGGTGGCCGCGGCGCTGCGGGCGGGCGCGGCGCGCGCGGGGCTGGAGCGCGGGGGCGGGCACCCGCCGGTCGTCGTGGTGGGCGTCCCGGGTGGCTGGGCGGCGGCGTCGGCGGGCCTGCGGCACGCGGCGGAGACGGCGACCGCGGCGCAGGGCCTGCCGGACCGGGCCTGGTACGACGCGCGGCGCCTGGACATCGACCTGCTGCTGTGGAGGCTGCGCCACCACGGAGGGGAGGCGGCCCTCGCGGCGTTCGTGGACCGGGCGATCGGCCCGCTGCGGGACCACGACCGGACGTCACGCCCGCCCCTGCTGCCGACGCTGGAGACGTACCTCTCGCACGCGGGCCGCAAGGCGGAGACGGCACGGGAACTCCACCTGAACCGCCAGACCCTCTACAACCGGCTGGCCCGCATCGCCGACCTCCTGGGCACGGACCTGGACGACCCCCAAACGGTCCTGGCCCTCTCGCTGGCCCTCAGAGCCCGCCGCCACACCCTCTGAGGGCGGCGGCCACCGCCGGGCGCGGAGGAACGGGTTTCGCCGTCAGCCGCCCGCGCACAGCTCGTCGTACACGCTCAGCACCTGCGCGATCGTCTCGTCCTCGGTCGGCCACGTCCCCGCCTGCGCCCGCCCCGCCGCCGCCAGCGCGGCCCGCCGAGCCGGGTCGTCCAGCAGGGCCGTCACGGCGGCGGCCAGCGCGCCCGCGTCCCCGTACGGGACGAGCTCGGCCGCGCCGCCGACCAGTTCCGGCACCCCGCCCACCGCCGTCGCGACCAGCGGGACGCCCAGGCGCAGCGCGTCCTGGGCGAGCGGGGCGCGGGACTCCCAGCGGCTGGGGAGCACCGCGACGTCCGCGGCGGCGAGCAGCGAGGTGACGTCGTCGCGGCGCCCGAGCAGCCGCACCGGCAGCCCTTCCGCGTCGATCCGCCGTTGCAGCCAGGCCCGTTGCCGCCCCTCCCCCGCGACGGCGACCAAGGGCACGGGGTCACGGCGCAGCCACGCCCGCGACGCGTCCAGCAGCGTCCGGTATCCCCGGTGCGGCTCCAGCGCGCCGACGGCCATCACCAACGGCCGGTCCATGGCGCCGAGTTCCGCTCGCGCCTTGGCGGCGTGGGCCTCGGTGACGCCGTGGCGCGGGGCGGGGATCGACACGGGCCCGAGCCGCGCGTCGCGCGCGCCCCTGCGCCGGGCGAGGTCGACGAGTTCGGACGACGTGCCCAGCACAACAGCCGCCGTGCGCACGGTCTTTCGCTCCATGAGCCGGAGCAACCGGCCCCGAGCGCCCTCCGCGTGCGTGCGCGTGTGCCAGGTCACGACGAGCGGTGCGCGCTGGCTGCCAAGGGCCAGCCCGGCCCGTACCGAGGCGTGCAGTCCGTGCGCGTGCACCACGTCCGCGCCCATGCACGCCGCGCGCAGCACCCCGATGGCGAGTGGATCGCTGCGGGGCGGCACGGGCATGAAATGCGCCCCGGTGCCCAGGAAGTCGTAGTCGTGGTCCAGTTCGGCCGGGGCGCACACGGTCACCCGTACGCCCCTCGCCACGAGCCCGGCGGCCAGTGATCTGACGTGAGCGCTGCTGCCCGCGCTGCCGCCGCCCAGCACTTGGACCGTACGCAGCTGTGTCACGCGCCCAAGAATGCCAGTCCGTACGCACGTTCCGGTACCGCCGGGGCGAAGCGGCCGTGTCGGGCGCCGTAAGCCGTCAGAGTGGATCACTCACACGGGTGAGCCCGCGAGGCGGCTGATCTTGTCGCCGTACGCCGCGGCGGCGACAAGCCCGGCCGCGTGGGCCACCAGTCCGGCACGCCCGTTGGCGGCGGCGATCGCGGTGCCGAGTGCCGCGCCCAGGGCGTGGGCGCCCGTGTCGCCGAGCATGGTGCGCTCACCGAGGTCGGCGGCGACGACGGCGGCCGCAGCGCCCATCGGCGCAGCGGCGAGCGGCCCGCGCGGCAGCCCGGGCGCGCCGAGCGCCAGCACCGTGAGCGCGGCACGCCCGGGTCGTACGTCCACGAGGTTGACGAGGTGGGCCGTACCGGCGATGACCACGCCCGCGAGGACCTTGTCGAGGGGCCGCTCCTTGAGCAGCGCGCCCGCGGCGAGCCCGGCGGAGCCGATCCCGAACAGCTTGATCGCCCCGCTGGTCACCTCTCCCTCACGCAAGGCGCCCAGGTGCGCCCGGAAACCCCGCCGGTGGTCACCCTTCATGTCGTCGTACGCCCCGCAGGCTCCCGCGGCAAGGCCGGCCAGCACGGCCGCGCGCCGCCCCCGTCCGCCCGCCGGCAGCGCCCCGAGCGCCACGCCTGCCGCCACGGCCGGCCCCGCGTACAGGTCGACGGTCCGCCCGGCGTGGTTCTTCCGCTCCCACCGTTCGTCACGGCGCCGCCGCAACCCCACGTACGCGGCGCGCGTGGCCCCGGCGGCCACCGCGCCCACGACGGCGCTCCTACAGAATTCGATCATGTGCGCCACCCTAGGAGCGCCGCAGCCGACGTCCGGCACTGGGTGGGGCCGTGCAGGGTCGTCCCCGCAGGGGATGGGGGTCCCCCCTGCTCGAGTGAAGCCGAGAGCTTGGGGGAGGCGAAGCAGGGGCTCCCCATCAGGAGACCCGAGGCCGCCGGCCCCGAGGAGACGAGCCCGGAGGGGCCCCGCCCCCACCGGCAGCGAACGACCCGCACCGCACCGCACCGCACCGCACCGCACCGCACCGCACCGCACCGCACCGCACCGCACCGCACCGCACCGAGCTGAACGACACCCGTCCCGAAGCTGCCCAAACCCACCTGAACCCACCCGAATCCGCCCGGAGCCGCGCAGTTCCCGGCCGGCCGGGCAGAGCCCGGCACCGTACCGCCCCCGCCCCGCCCCCGCCCACGCCGCCGCAACCCGAGCAGTCCCTATGGGCAGACACCCGACCCGACCCCACCGCCGAGGCGGGGATGCCGTCAGGCGTCCGCCCTGGCCGTGGCCAGGAGCTCCTCCGCGTGCGCACGGGCCGTCTCGGAGTCCTCCTGGCCGGCCAGCATGCGTGACAGCTCACGCACCCGGTCCTCGCCCTCCAGGACGGTGACACCGGACCGGGTCACGGACCCGTCGTTGGTCTTCTCGACGAGGAGCTGCCGGTCGGCGAACGCCGCCACCTGCGGCAGGTGCGTGACGACCACGACCTGCGCCGACTTGGCGAGCTTGGCCAGCCGCCGGCCGATCTCCACGGCGGCCTTGCCGCCGACGCCCGCGTCGACCTCGTCGAAGAGGTACGTCGGGACCGGGTCCGTCCCGGCGAAGACGACCTCGACGGCGAGCATCACGCGCGAAAGCTCACCGCCCGACGCGCCCTTGGCGATCGGCCGGGGCGGCGCGCCCGGATGCGGGGCGAGCAGCAACTCGACCTCGTCCACGCCGGCCGGCCCGTACGCCACCGTGCGCCCGCCGACCTCCACGCCGTGCGGGTCCTCGGTCTGCCGGATGTCGAAGGACACGCGCGCGTGGGGCATGGCGAGCGAGGCCAGCTCGGCCGTGACGGCGTCGGCGAACCGCGCCGCCGCCTCCGTTCGCGCGTCCGTCAGTGCCTGGGCGAGAACGGACAGTTCGGCCCGCAGGGCGTCCCGTTCCGCCGTCATCTCGCCGATCCGGTCGTCGTCGCCGTCCAGCTCGGTGAGCCGGGCGGCGCCCTCCTCCGCCCACGCCAGGACGGCGGCGACATCGGAGCCGTACTTGCGGGTCAACGACGTAAGCGCGGCACGCCGCTCCTCGACGGCCGCCAGGCGCCGCGGGTCGGCGTCCAGGTTGTCGGCGTACCCGGCCAGCTCCCCCGCCACGTCCGCGAGCAGGATCGAGATCTCGCCCATCCGGTCGGCGAGCGCGGCGAGCGCGGGGTCGTGCGACCGTACGGCCTCCAGCGCCCGCTGCGCACCCGCCACCAGGGTCGTCGCGTCCAGAACCTCCGGGTCCTCGGGGTTGCCGGCAAGCGCCCCGTGGGCCAGCGCGGCGGCGGAGGCGAGGGCCTCGGCGTGGCCGAGCCGCTCCGCCTCGGCGGCCAGCTCCACGTCCTCGCCGGCGCGCGGCGCGACCGCCTCGATCTCGCCGAGGCCGAAGCGCAGCAGGTCCGCCTCCTGCGCCCGCTCACGCGCCCGCGTGGTCAGCTCGTCCAGCTGGGCGGAGACGGCGCGCAGCCGCCGGTACGCCTCGGTGTACTTGGCGAGCGGTCCGGCGACCGCCTCGCCCGCGTACCGGTCGAGCGCGCCGCGCTGCCGGGCGGGCTTGAGCAGGCCCTGCTGGTCGGTCTGGCCGTGTACGGCGACGAGTTCGTCGGCCAGCTCGGCGAGCACGCCCACGGGCACGGAGCGCCCGCCCAGGTGCGCCCGGGAGCGGCCCTCGGCCGAGATGGTGCGGCTGACGAGCAGCGCGCCGTCGTCCAGCTCGGCGCCCGCCTCCTCGGCCCGCAGCGCCGCGGCGCCGCCGGTGGGCACGCTGATCCGGCCCTCGACGACGGCCGAGGGCGAACCGATCCTCACCAGGGCGGGGTCGGCGCGCCCGCCGAGCAGCAGCCCGAGGCTGGTCACCACCATGGTCTTGCCCGCGCCGGTCTCGCCGGTCACCGCGGTGAAACCGGGTGACAGCTCGACCACCGCGTCGTCGATGACTCCGAGCGACCGTATCCGCATCTCCTCCAGCACGGAGAAGACCTTACGAGGTCCGGGGCCCGGTGTGCGACGGACCCCGCCCCGCGTCGCCGAAGCCGCAGGTCGCGGCGGAGGAATAGGGGCCGGGTGTCACCCGCCGGGGTGGGGTGGTCCCCACCTGCGATACGGGGAGCAGCGTCCAGGACCGGCAAGGTTGCCCGCCCCCACCATGATCACCATGAGTGCCGAACCGGCCGTCGCCCCACGTCGCCCGCACCGGCCCGCCGTGACGCCTCACCGCACCGGCCCGCCGTGACGGCTCGCCCGCACCGGCACGCCGTGACGCCTCACCGCACCAGCCCGCCATGACGCCTGCGCCGTGTCATCCGCCCAGGGCCGCAGCGCCCCCGCACCGGCCCCCAGCCCCCAGCCCCCAGCCCCCAGCCCCCAGCCCCCAGCCACCGACTCCCCGGCCAAAGGCCAAGTCGTCAAGGGCCCGTCCGCCCGCCATCCCGGCGGGACGCCCCCTAGTGCGGTGCCCCCCGCCAGCCCGACACCGGCAGGGCGAACTTGGCCACCAGCCGGTCCGTGAACGACGCGTGGTGCAGCCGTGCCAGCCGTACCGGCACCGCCCCGCGCCGCACCTCGACCCGCGCGCCCGCGGGCAGTTGGACGGTGCGCCGCCCGTCGCACCACAGCACCCCGTGCGGGGTGTGCGGCTCGACCTCCACGGCCAGCACCGAGTCCGGGGTCGTCACCAGCGGCTTGGCGAACAGCGCGTGCGCCCCGATCGGCACCATGAGCAGCGCTTCCACCTCGGGCCAGATCACCGGCCCGCCCGCCGAGAAGGCGTATGCCGTCGAACCGGTCGGTGTCGCGCAGATCACCCCGTCGCACCCGAATCCGGTCACCGGCCGCCCGTCGATCGCGAGGACGACCTCCAGCATGCGTTCCGCCGACACCTTCTGTACGGCGGCCTCGTTGAGCGCCCAGTCGGTGTACAGCACATCGCCGTTCTCGTACACGGCGACGTCGAGGGTCATGCGCTCCTCGACCTCGTACGCCCGCGTCACGACCCGGTCCACGACCTTGTCGAGGTCGTCGCGCTCGGCCTCGGCGAGGAACCCGACGCGCCCCAGGTTGACGCCGAGCATCGGCACCCCGGAGGCGCGTGCGAACTCGGCGCCGCGCAGCAGGGTCCCGTCACCGCCGAGGACGATCAGCAGCTCACAGCCGTCGAGCACGTCCGGCGAGGCCTCCGGCACCGTCTGGACGGTCGGCGGCAGCGGCAGGTCGGCCGCCTCCGCCGCCAGGACGCGTACGCCGATGCCGCTGCGCAGCAGCCCCTGGACGACCAGCTCGGCGCTGCGCACGGCGGCCGGCCGGCCCGTGTGCGCGAGCAGGAAGACGGTGCGAGGTGCTGCTGTCGTCGATGTCAACGAGGTCCCTCCGCCACGGCGCGGTCCACATCCGCCGGATCCAGCGCGGGCGCCCCTGCCCGCAGCCACAGAAAGTACTCGACGTTGCCGGACGGGCCCGGCAGCGGACTGGCGGTGACGCCCAGCACGCCGAGGCCCAGCTCACCGGCCTGCCGCGCCACCTTGCGTACGGCTTCGGCGCGCAGCTCCGGGCTCCGTACGACTCCGCCGCTGCCCAGCCGTTCCTTGCCCACCTCGAACTGCGGCTTCACCATCAGCACCAGGTCGGCACCGGGCGCCGAAACGCCCGCCAGGGCGGGCAGCACCAGCCCCAGCGGGATGAAGGACAGGTCGCCCACCACCAGGTCCACCGGCTCTCCGTCGATCACGTCGAGCGTCAGCTCACGCACATTCGTACGGTCCTTGACGGTGACGCGTTCATCGCTCTGCAGCGACCAGGCGAGCTGCCCGTACCCGACGTCCACGGCCACCACGTGGGCCGCCCCGGCGCGCAGCAGCACGTCCGTGAACCCACCCGTGGACGCGCCCGCGTCCAGCGCCCGCCGCCCCTCGACCCTCAGGCCGAGCGGCACGAACGCCTCCAGGGCACCGGCCAGCTTGTGGCCGCCGCGCGAGACGTATTCGGGGTCGGCGTCGTCCTGCGCCACCACGATCGCGGCGGCGGTCTCGACCTGGGTGGCGGGCTTGGTGGCGGTGTTGCCGCCGACGGTCACCCGTCCCGCCGAGATCAGCTGGCTCGCGTGCTCGCGCGAGCGGGCGAGCTTGCGGCGTACCAGCTCGGCGTCGAGACGGCGGCGTGCCACTCCTGCCACGTTCGGTTCAGCTCCTGTGGTCGTACGTAGGGTTCGGCGGTCGGTCGTCGAGCGCGGTCAGCGCGTCGCGCAACTCCCGGTGTACATCCTCGTACACCTCCAGGTGTCCGTCCGCCGGGAGGTGTTCGGCGTCGCCCAGCCGCTCAAGCCCGGCGTCCACCCGCGGATGCCCCGTGGCGACCCGCTCCACCCCGAGCGGCGCGGCCGCAGCCGGGTCATACGACTCCGCCGCACCGTCCGCACCGTCCGCACCGTCCGCACCGTCCGCGTCGGCCCCGGGGGCCTCCGGGCCGCCGGGTCCGTCAGGGCTCTCCTGCCGCGCTCCCAGGGCCTCGCCGTCCTGCGAGGTGTCCCCCGAGCAGCCCTCCGGCATTACGTCGCTCATGCCCAGACGCTACCGCGAAGCGCTGAGGTACGGTCGGTGTCGATGGCCACGATCGAGGAGTGCCGCAGCGCACTCGACAGACTCTCCGACAACCTCCAGCACGCGGACGGCGAGGTGCGCAGCGCCGCGGCCCTGGACCGTTCGCTGAGCTGCCACATCACCGACCTCGACACCACCTTCACCGGCCGCCTCACCGGTGGCCGGATCCAGGTGCTGGACCGGCACGACGGGCCGCCGCGCGAGAGGGCGGAGATGCGGCTGGCGATGGCCGGGGACGACCTGGTCGCGATGGTGGACGGTGAGCTGAACTTCGCGAGGGCGTGGGCCTCCGGCCGGATCAGGCTGGAGGCGAGCTTCCGCGACCTGCTGCGGCTGCGGTCACTTCTCTAGAGCGCCCGCCGCCACCCGGACCTCACCCGCCGCATCACCTGCCGCACCAGCTGCAACACCTGCACCACCCGCGCCGGCCGTTCGCGCCGCACGCGCCCTGCGCGCCGCCGGCACCACCAGCGGCGTGCCCGTCTCCGGGTCGTCGATGACCTGGCAGCGCAGGCCGAAGACCCGCTCGACCAGCTCCGCGGTGACCACCTCGGACGGCGGCCCCTCGGCCACGATCTCCCCGCCCCGTACCGCGATGAGGTGCGTGGCGTACCGCGCCGCGTGGTTCAGGTCGTGCAGTACGGCGACGAGGGTGCGCCCCTGCGTCTCGTGCAGCTCGGCGCACAGGTCGAGCACGTCGATCTGGTGCTGGATGTCGAGGAACGTCGTCGGCTCGTCCAGCAGCAGCAGCGGCGTCTGCTGGGCGAGGGCCATCGCGATCCACACGCGCTGGCGCTGCCCGCCCGAGAGCTCGTCGACGTACCGGTCGCCCAGCTCGCCGACGCCGGTGGCGTCCATCGACTCCCGGACGATCCTCTCGTCCTCGGGGGACCACTGGCGCAGCAGCCCCTGGTGCGGGTAGCGGCCGCGGGCGACGAGGTCGGCGACGGTGATGCCGTCCGGCGCGATGGACGACTGCGGCAGCAGCCCCAGCGTCCTGGCGACCTTCTTGGCGGGCATGGAGTGGATGGTCTGCCCGTCCAGCAGCACCCGCCCCTGCGTCGGCTTCAGCATCCGCGACAGCGCTCGCAGCAGCGTCGACTTGCCGCACGCGTTCGGGCCGACGATCACCGTGAAGGAGTTGTCGGGTATCCGGACCGAGAGGTCCCGGGCGATGACCCGCTGCTCGTAGGCGAGGGTGACCGACTCCGCGCTCAGACGCTGCCGCGTGGACGTGCCAACGGACGTACCAACATTCGTACCAACCGACGTGCTCTCGGACGTGCTCACGGACGGGCTCATGGACGTACTCCTGGAATCGCGGGCGTTGCTGATGGTGCTGTCCGGGCTCATATCCGGCCTGCCTTGCGCTCCGTGACCAGCAGCCACAGCAGGTAGACACCGCCGACGACGCCGGTCACGACACCGACCGGCAGCTCCCGCTCGCCGAAGGCGTTGGTCGCGGTCCAGTCGGCGACGAGCAGCAGGGCCGCGCCCATGAGCGCGGAGGCGGCGAGGTTGGGGCCCGGCGAGCGGGTGAGCCGGCGGGCGAGCTGCGGCGCGCTCAGCGAGACGAACGTGATCGGCCCGGCGGCGGCGGTGGCGACCGACACGAGCAGCACGGCCGACGCCATCAGCACCAGCCGCGTCCGCTCGACCTTCACGCCCAGCGCGTACGCGGCGTCGTCGCCCATCTCCAGCATCCGCAGCGGCCGCCCGTATCCCAGCACCAGCGGCACGAGCACGGCGCAGACGGCCAGCAGCGGCCAGAACTGCGCCCAGTCACGGCCGTCGAGCGTGCCGGTCATCCACAGCACGGCCCGGGTGGCGTCGATCAGGTTGGCCTTGGTGATCAGGTAGTGGATGACGGCGGTCAGCATGGCGGCCGCGCCGATGCCGATGAGGACGAGCCGGAAGCCGTGCACCCCCCGCTTCCAGGCGAGCAGGTAGATCAGGACGCCGGTCACCACGCCGCCCACGACGGCACCGCCCGCGACGGCGGTGGCACTGCCGCCGAAGAGCACGATCACGGTCAGCGCGCCGACCGTGGCGCCCTGCCCGAAGCCGATGACGTCGGGGCTGCCGAGCGGGTTGCGGGAGACGGACTGGAAGACGGCGCCGCCCACGCCGAGCGACGCGCCGACGAGGATCGCCACGAGGACGCGCGGCAGCCGCAGGTCCTGGACGATGAACTCCTGCGCCGTCGTGCCGTCGCCGAGGAGGGTGGCGACGACGTCGCCGGGCGCGATCGGGAAGTCGCCGCTGCCGATGAGGACGACGCCCGCCGCCACGGTCACCAGGGCCAGCACCACGACGGCGACGGCCGCGCGCGGCTCGTACCGGACGGACAGGCCCCCAGGGGTGCGTATCGCCCTGTTGCTCCTGGTGATCACAGCTGGGCCATCCTCTTGCGGCGTACGAGGTGGATGAAGACGGGCCCGCCGACGAGCGCGGTGACGATCCCGACCTGGAGTTCGGACGGCCGGGCCACCACCCGCCCGAGAACGTCGGCGCCCAGCAGCAGGACGGGCGAGAGCACCGCCGCGTACGGCAGGATCCAGCGCATATCGGGGCCGGTGAGGGCGCGTACGAGGTAGGGCACCATCAGGCCGATGAAGACGATCGGCCCGCACGCGGCGGTCGCGGCGCCGCACAGCAGGGTCACCGACAGCATGCCGAGCGCGCGGGTGCGGTTGAGGTGCGCGCCGAGCGCTCGGGCGGTGTCGTCGCCCATCTCCATGGCGTTGAGCGGCCGGGCGATCAGCAGCGCGAGGACGACGCCCACGACGAGGAACGGCGCGATGCCGCGTACCGTCGCCATGTCGGCGTTGGCCAGCGACCCGACGGTCCAGAAGCGCAGCCGGTCCAGGGCGGCGGAGTCCAGCAGCTGCACGGCGTTGACGTACCCGTACAGCGCGGCGGTCGCGGCGGTGCCGGCCAGCGCGAGCCGTACGGGGGTGGAACTGCGGCTGCCGCCGAGGACGTACACCACCACCGAGACGATGGCGGCGCCCGCGAACGCGAACCAGACATAGCCGGTCAGCGACGTGACGCCGAGGAAGCTGATGGCGGTGACGACCGCGGCCGAGGCGCCCGCGTTCACGCCCAGCAGGCCCGGCTCGGCGAGCGGGTTGCGGGTGAGGGCCTGCATCACCGCACCGGACAGGCCGAGCGCGACGCCGACGATCAGTCCCAGGATGGTCCGGGGCAGGCGCAGCTCCTGGACGAGGATGTCGTTGCCCGTACCGGAGTTGTGGAACAGGCCGTGCCACACGTCCCCGAGCGGAACCGGCTTGGCCCCGACCATGATGCTCGCGGCACAGACCAGCAGCAGGACACCGAGGGCGACCGGCAGCCCGGCGGCGCGCACCGAACGGCGGCGCCCACGGGGCTCGGCTGCGGCTGTCGGTTCCGCGCTCTGTTTGGGAGGACTGTCGACCAACACCCGGTTAGGTTAGCCTACCTTTGCCTGGCCTCCAGGACCGGCCGCCGCGCACCTCCCCGACGACCGGAAGCTCACCACCCCAGCCTGGTCAGCGCCTTGCCCGCGTCCAGGGTGCACGAGCCCTCGCCCGCGTACGTCCAGGCCGCCGCGCACAGTGCCCGCAGCCCATCCAGCGCGCCACCGCCCCCGGCCGCACCCGGAGCACCGCCCCCCTCGCCGTCCCGGCCCCCGCCCCCGTACCCGTCCAGCACCAGTTCACCGCCCCGCACCGACGCGCTCCACCCGCCGCACACGAAACCGGTGTCCGCCGTCCCGCCGACGTCCGGCTGCCCGGCCAGCAGCCCCCGCAGGTCGGCGTCCACATACGTCGGCCGGTGCTCCGGCACGGCGGCAAGGAGCCGCCCGGCGTCCGTCACGCCGGTCAGCACCAGCAGTGAGTCCACACCCCCGTTGAACGCCCCCTCGATGTCGGTGTCCAGCCGGTCCCCCACGACCAGCGGCCGCTTCGCACCTGTCCGCAGAATCGTCTCGCGGTGCATCGGCGGCAGCGGCTTGCCCGCCACCTGCGGCTCGGCCCCGGTCGCGATCCGTACGACCTCCACCGCCGCGCCATTGCCGGGCGCGATGCCCCGCGGGCCCGGGATCGTCAGATCGGTGTTGGACGCGAACCACGGCACCCCGCGCGCGATCGCGTACGACGCCTCCGCGAACCGCCCCCACGGCAACTGAGGCCCCCCGTACCCCTGCACCACCGCCACCGGATCGTCGTCCGCCGACTCCACCGGCTCCAGCCCGCGCTCGCGCAGCGCGACCCGCAGCCCGTCACCGCCCACCACCAGCACCCGCGACCCGCGCGGCACCTGATCGGCGATCAGCCGTGCCACCGCCTGCGCCGAGGTGATCACGTCCGAGGGCTCCGCCGGCACCCCCAGCTCGGTCAGGTGCGCGGCCACGGCGTCCGGCGTGCGCAGGGCGTTGTTGGTGACGTACGCCAGGTGCATCCCGCCCGCCCGTGCCGTCCCCAGCGCCTCCACGGCGTACGGGATCGCCTCCCCACCGGCGTACACCACCCCGTCCAGGTCCAGCAGCGCCGTGTCGTACGCCTCGCTCAGCGGGGCCGCACTGCCGTCCGGCCGGTTCCTGCCCTGCTGCCGTGCCATGTCCGCACTCCTCCATCCACAGCCAACTGCCCCGATCATCGCTCATACCCTCCGCCCACATACGATGCAGAGATGAACACCACAGGTCCCGTGGCCAACGACGGTCTGCACCTGCTCCCCTTCCGTGGACTGCGCTATGTCCCGGAACGGGTGGGGAGCCTCGCCGCGGTGACCTCGCCCCCGTACGACGTGGTCGTGCGGCCCGACGGTGTCCACCACCTGGAGTCAGCAGACCCGCACAACATCGTCCGCCTGATCCTTCCTCAGGCCGAGACCAGCGAGGCCCGCCACCAGCAGGCGGCCCGGACCCTCCACGACTGGCTCTCCGAGGGCGTCCTCGCCGCCGACGACGAGCCCGCCCTCTATGTGTACGAGCAACGCAAGGGTGACCTGCTCCAGCGCGGCCTCATCGGCAGCCTGGAGCTCTCCACCCCCGCCGAGGGCATCGTGCTGCCCCACGAGGACGTCATACCGCACGTGGTCGAGGACCGCGCTTCCCTGATGCGCACCACCGCCGCCAACCTGGAACCGCTGCTCCTGACCTACCGCGGCAACGGCACCGCCACCGGCGCGACCGCCGTCATCGAGCGCACCGTCCTGAGCGCGCCGCTCCTCGCCACGACCACCGAGGACGGCGTGAGCCACCGCCTCTGGTCCGTCACCGACCCGGCCGCCCTGGCCGAGGTCGCCGGCGACCTCGGCCGGCACCAGGCACTGATCGCCGACGGCCACCACCGCTGGGCGACCTATCTGCGGCTGCGCGAGGAGCACCCGTCGCCCAGCCCCTGGAACTACGGGCTCGTCCTCCTCATCGACACGGCCCGCTACCCCCTCCAGGTCCGCGCCATACACCGGCTCCTGAACCGTCTCCCGGTCGCCGACGCGCTGGCCGCCCTCGGCGGGACGTTCCGCATACGCACGGTCGACGGCCCTCTTCCGGCCGCCCTGGACGCCCTTGCCACCGCCGCCCTGAAGGGCAACGCCTTCCTCCTGGCCGGCGACGGCCGGTTCCACCTCATCGACCGCCCCGCCCCGGACCTCCTGGCCCGTACGGTCCCGGCGGACCGCCCCGAGGCTTGGCGCACCTTGGACGCCACGGTGCTGCACTCCACGCTCATCGAGCACATCTGGCGCGTCCCCGACGCCCCCGAGGACATCAGCTACATCCACGACGCCGAAGCCGCCGTCACCCAGGCCGAACGCCGGGGCGGTACGGCGGTCCTGATGCATCCGGTACGCGAGGAGGTCGTCCGCGACCTCGCCCGCCAGGGCGTCACCATGCCGCGCAAGTCCACCTCCTTCGGCCCGAAGCCCGCGACGGGTCTGGTCCTGCGCAGCCTCGACGTCGACTGACGCGGACGCGAAAGTACGCGAAAGTACACGAAAAAGGGGCGGCACCCAAAGGGTGCCGCCCCTCCTCATCTACGCGGACTCAGCCCTCCCGGCCCTCGTCCCGGCCCTCGTCCTGCCGCTCGTCCTCCTCGACGTCCTCCTCCACGGCGGCGTCGACGAACTCGACGCCGTCGAGCTCGGCAAGCCGGTCGGAAGCGTCGGTCGCGCCCTCCTTGTC
This sequence comes from Streptomyces ficellus, assembly GCF_030406405.1. Lineage (GTDB taxonomy): Bacteria > Actinomycetota > Actinomycetes > Streptomycetales > Streptomycetaceae > Streptomyces > Streptomyces ficellus_B. The sequence goes on along the minus strand of NZ_JAUEPL010000005.1, from coordinate 2,141 downwards.
GGCCTCCAGCGCCTTGGCGAACCACTCCCGCGCCTCGGCCTCACGCCCGGCCTCCAGCAGCGCGTCGGCGTACGCGTACCGCAGCCGCGCCGTCCACGGCTGTACCGAGTTGGACGCCAGCTCCGGGCTCTGCAGGGTCACGATGGCGGCGTCCAGCTGCCCCATGTCCCTGCGCGCCCCGGCGGCCACGAGCCGCATCTCGACCTGGCCCGCCTTGTCGAGCTTCTGCACCTCGGGCTCACCGGCCATCGCCATCGCCCGCTCGGGTCGGCCCAGCCCGCGCTCGCAGTCGGCCATGACGGGCCACAGCTCGACGCTCCCGGTCATCCGCCGCGCCGCCCGGAACTCCGCCAGCGCCTCGGCGTACTTCTGCGTCGCGTACGCGGCGAAGCCGGCCGCCTCGCGCACGGCGGCGACCCGCGAGGCCAGCCGCAGCGCGATACGCGAGTACGCGTACGCCTGCTCCGGGTCCTCGTCGATGACCTTGGCGACCATCACCAGGTTCCTGGCGACGTCCTCGGCGAGCGTCTTCGGCAGGCTCATCAGCTCCTGCCGCACGTCCTTGTCGATCTCGTCCCCGGTGACGTCGTCCGGGATCGGCAGCCGCTTGATCGGCTCACGGTCCCGCGTCCGCTCCCGGTCGTCGCGCCGGAACCCACCGCGGTCACGGTCGTCGCGCCCACGGTAGCCACCCCGGTCGCGGTCGTCCCTACGGAACCCGCCCCGGTCCCGGTCGTCCCGCCGCGGCCCACGCGGCCGGTCGTCCCGCCGGTCGTCACGGCGGTCATCGCGCCGGAACCCACCGCGGTCATCCCGCCGATCGTCACGCCGCGGTGCCCGGTCGTCGCGCGGGAAGCTGCCACGATCGTCACGCCGGTCATCCCGGCGGTCATCACGCCGGTCGTCGCGCCGGAACCCACCGCGGTCATCCCGCCGGTCATCCCGACGCGGCGCCCGGTCGTCGCGGGGAAAGCCCCCACGATCGTCACGCCGGTCATCCCGGCGGTCATCACGCCGGAACCCGCCCCGGTCATCCCGCCGGTCATCCCGACGCGGGGCCCGGTCATCACGTTTGAACCCAGGCCGGTCATCCCGCCGGAACCCGGGCCGGTCGTCCCGCCGCGGCCCACGCGGCCGGTCGTCACGCCGATCGTCACGGCGGTCATCCCGCCGGTCGTCACGGCGGAACGCGGGCCGGTCATCGCGACGGTCATCACGGCGGTCATCACGCCGGAACCCGCCGCCGCTGCTCGCCGGACGCCCGCCCCGATCGCGGTCGCGGTCGTCCCTGCGGAACCCGCCACCGCCGCCGGCCGGGCGTCCACCCCGGTCGTCCCGGTCGCGCCGGAACCCGCCGCCAGTGCCACCACGGTTGTCATCGCGGCGCGGCCCACGGTCGTCACGCTGGAACGCCGGCCGGTCATCCCGCCGGTCGTCACGGCGGTCGCCCCGCCGATCATCGCGACGGTCATCACGGCGGTCATCCCGCCGGAACCCGCCGCCGCTGCTCGCCGGACGCGCGCCCCGGTCGTCCCGATCACGACGGAAGCCGCCGCCACCACCGCCACGGTTGTCGTCGCGACGCGGCCCACGGAAGCCGCCTCGGTCGCCACCGTCACTACGGCGCGGCTCGCGCTCGGGACGATCGTCGGAGGAGTTGGTGGGCATGGGTTGAGCTCCTGTCTTCGGGTACCGCAGTCATTCTCGCGCAGTCGGCTCTCCGACGCGCTTCAGAAGAAATCAAACACAAAAAAGGACCCTTGGTCCCAGCATGAACGCTGGGACCAAGGGTCCTTAAAAGATTGTTCGGCGGTGTCCTACTCTCCCACAGGGTCCCCCCTGCAGTACCATCGGCGCTGAAAGGCTTAGCTTCCGGGTTCGGAATGTAACCGGGCGTTTCCCTAACGCTATGACCACCGAAACCCTATCGGGTTCTAGCGAACAAGCACACTTTTCAATTAAGTAAGCAAGTGAAACTGGTTCAACCGGTGCGACTGTTCGCAACCCGGGAACCACACAGTGGACGCGAGCAACTGAGGACAAGCCCTCGGCCTATTAGTACCGGTCAACTCCACCCATTACTGGGCTTCCATATCCGGCCTATCAACCCAGTCGTCTACTGGGAGCCTTACCCTCTCAAG